>CAWHYN010000029.1:0-79843 GCA_963833515.1 uncultured beta proteobacterium
TCAGGCGCAATGTGCGCAACGCTTCAAGCAGATGCAGCTCGCGCGGATCAAGATCGTAGAAATCCTCGTAACCCGCCATAAGATCGGAGAATTGTCGCGCCATGTCGGCGCGTTCGCCGGACAGCAGCATCCACAGGTCCTGAATCGCAGGTTCCATGCGACTGTCGTCAAAATCCACAAAGTGCGGGCCTGCATCAGTCCACAGCACATTGCCAACATGGCAGTCGCCATGCAGGCGCAATTTTTTCATCACGCCAACATTATCGTTGCCAGATCATCAAAATCGGCGCGATCAAAACAACGCCTTACGCCATCCAGCGCTTGCGCGACTACCGTACGGTATGTGTCCGTCAGTTCTGACGGGATGAAATTATGTTGCAGCAAATAGCCACTCGGCTCTACACCGAAGCTTTCGATGCTCAGCGCAGGGCGATGCCTGTAATTCTCCATCGCGCCGACCGCATGGATGCGACCGATGAAACGCCCCATCCATTCCAGGGTGTCGGAATCATCCAGCTCCGGCGCACGACCACCTTGTCTGGTGAATATGGAAAAGCGAAAGCCCTTGAACGCGTGCAACGTGTCGCCGTTGATTTCCAGTGCAGGCACTACCGGAATCTCTCTGTCTGCCAGTGTCGCGACAAACCCGTGTTCTTCCAGGATCTCAGCATCGGACCAGCGTGCGGGGCGGTAAAACTTGGCAATAAGCGGCGGTCCCTCTTCCATGCTCGCCTGGTAAACGCGGTTTTCGTAGCTGTTGAGCGCAAGGAGGCGGCCGTCGCCGCGAAGACCGATGCTGTCCAGTGCGTCCAATACGGTATCCGGAGTAAGCGCGCAAAAAGGTTGAGTGTTCATGGCAGCATTGTACGGCAGCACGCCGGCTGCCTGTTGCAAAAACAGCGTGGCCGCAGTCGCTCAAAATCGGCAAGCCAGTAGCAGGCTGCAAAGCAAACGGCGGTTTATCGGCCCTTTGTATTTCTCCAACAGTTTTCGCATGCTGCAGCAACTACAGTGCGGTTAAACCACGATGACGCACGACTCCTGCGCTATCGCGGCGAACTAGCCCAGCAAACTCGCCAGCGTCAGCAGCAACAGCAATACCAGCCAGAATACCACCGAGCGCCATACCAGTCCGACCGTGCTTTGCATGAAGTCGGCGTCGGCATCATCACCGATACCCAATTCTGCCCTATCCTCCAGCATGCCACCTTGCGGTATCGGCATCCCGAGACGCACGCCTAACGCACCCGCACCGCTGGCCAACAAGATGCCTGCTTCGCTGTCGGGCCAGTTTCCCGCCTGAGTGCGCCAGCAATAGATCGTATCTTCGAAATCGCCCACGATCGCAAAGGTCATGGCGGTCAGGCGTACTGGTAACCATTCCAAGAGATAGAATGCTTGTCTCGCAAATCCGCCAAATTCGCCCAGTTCCGATTTATCCTGATCGCCCCAGCGCGTGCGCAAAAATTGCCCGAGGCGATACAAGATTGCGCCCGCCGCTCCACCCAAGCCAAGTGCGCTGCACAACACGAACCATACGATCACACCGAACACGTTGCGTTGCGATGCGACCAGAGCTTGTTCAATCGTGACGCGTGCCACCTCTTCGGCGTTCAGTTCATGCGAGGGCAAACCACGCCAATGCGACAAAAAGCCGCGTGCCTCATCCAGCTTTCCCGCGCGCAATGCCAGATGAATGTCGGTGAAATAGTGACTGAATTGGCGGAAACCCATCGTTAGATACAAAGCCAGCACGTTGAACGCCCAGGCAAAGATCGGATGCACTTCATATAACAACCAATACGACACCACAACAATTGCCAACAACGGCAACACGGCAATCAACCAAGCAATCTTGCCGTGCTCGTGTTGTCCCGCGTTAAAGTGGACTTGAAAGAATTTGACATAACTGGACAACCAGCCGTACAGATATTTGCGTGAAGAAAGCGGGTGGACCTGCTCCAGCAACAACGCAGCAACCAAAGCCAGCAGGCTCACGCTGCCGCCCTAAACGGAACTTCAGAGCCGCCTGATACGCCGGCTACAATCTTGGCAGGATGAAATTTCAGCATGTCATGGATTCCACAAATCATAATTGTCATTCCATATGGAATGAACATCTGGATTTCGGTGCGGGCGCCTGCGCAAAATAATTTCGAGGGGCTGATGCATTGGGGCACGATGCGACGGTTACCAACCACCTGCAGCGCGAACGCGCTGGAGGCAAATTCCGGGAGTGAACGCAACCTCAACGCGGTTTTCACACACTGCTAGATCTGCTCACCGTGATGCCGTCAATCAGCTGAAGGAGCTGGCAAACTGGCTGGCTTGTTCGGCTTGTTCGGCGACTTGTGCATTGATCTCCTCTGCCCGCTCCGGATCTATGCCCAGTGCCAGCCAATCTTCCGGTGTGATGGTGGAATCGACGTGTTCGGGAAAGCCGAATGCCGGCAGGAGCTTTTCCGCCAAATTGATGATGCGCGCCAGCGGTTCGGCAGGATCGCTGTTCTGAACTTCATGGTGGAAGCGGATCGCGGAGACGATTTCCTCCGGCAGATTCCAGTGACGTGCCAGCTCCGCACCCAGCTCATCGTGGGTCAGCTCTACAATCTCTCGTTCGATCGCCAGCGCCAGGCGGTTGGGCTCCGTGACCATGCGGGTTTGCAGTTCATCACTGCGCTCGATATCGAGATGGGCAAGCACGGAATAACCGACATCGTGCAGCATCCCAGCCAAGAACGTCACATCGTCATTGGGACGCAACCTGGCCGGCATGGCGTGGGCGATCGCCAGCATGGAGAAGGCAATTCCCATGTTGTGTTCCCACAAGGCATGGATGTTCAAGCGCCCAACGGACTGGCTCATCTTCGACATGATGGCAAGGCCAGTGGCAACCGAATGCACCCTTTTCAGTCCCAGCAACAAAGATGCATCCTTTACGGTGTTGATTTTTCTTGATGCGCCGACCAGTGGCGAATTGGCCAAGCCAATAATCTTGGCTGAGATGAGCGGATCCTGGGCAATCAGCAACAGCATCTGCTGTTCGTCCTGGTCCGTATCGAGACGGAGAGCAAGCAGTTTCTGCGCGATGATCGGCATCGCCGGCAGCGAGTCAAGCCTGCTGACCGCCTTCTTGAGATCAACAGGAGGTTTACTGAGCATATTCATCGATAAGTACTCCGGCAGTTCTATGTCCTTGCTTCCCGAATGGCGATATTCTAATCTATCTGGAGGAACAAAGACAAAGCACGCCATCCAAGCACATGGCAGATAACCGCTGACCTACCCAGCGACTGTTGCCGGCATATTAAGGATCCAAGGTGCTTTCGCCATCGGACGACTTCATGGAATGGCTGGCGGCGAATCAAGTCAGATGGCTATAACCAGTCGGTTATGCGCCCTGTTGAGCGGCATAACGCGATGACGAGTAGTTTCGTCAGTCGTGCCGTCAATCATTATTTATCAGCCTATTTTCAAACTCCAATGATCATTCCAGCCGCGACGGTGTTGTTGCTGGCCTCATCGATCACGATAAAACTGCCGGTGGCGCGGTCCACGGCATAGCTGTCAAATACCAGGGGCTGCTGCACTTTCATGGCAACGCGCGCGATGTCGTTCATGTTGAGCGTAACGGTGCCGTGATGTTCCAGCGTGTTCACGTCTACACGGTAATCAATGCTTGAGAATAAGCATTTCGCGGTGCGCGTGGTGTGTTTCACGAGGTACTTGCGGTTCTTATCGAGCGGAGTTTCTGACAACCAGCACAGCATCGCGTTGAATTCCTTCGCCACCTGCGGTTTCGCATCCCCACTCACAAACATGTCTCCCCGTGAAATATCAATTTCGTCTTCCAGGGTCAGCGTGACGGATTGGGGCGCGTAAGCGCGTTGCAGCCTGCCATCGTAGGTCACGATCTCTTTGACTTTGCTGGCGCGGCCCGACGGCAACACCGTGACCTGGTCGCCGACCGCGATCTCGCCGGCCTCAATGCGTCCCATGAAGCCACGGAAGTCATGGTATTCCGAGGTCTGTGGACGGCACACCCATTGCACCGGATAGCGAAACTCGGTGGTGTTCACATCGTGATCGATGACGATGTTTTCCAGCAAATTCATCAGCGTCGTGCCCTGATACCAGTCCAGGTTATCCCCACGCTCCACGAGCATGTCCCCCACCAACGCCGACAGCGGAATGCAGGTGATGTCTGTCAACCCCAGTTGCGATGCAAATTTCAAATATTCGTCGCAGATCTCGATGTACCTGGCTTGGGAGTAATCAACCATGTCCATCTTGTTGATCGCCAGTACAACGTGCGGGATACCGACCAGGCTCGCCAGATAGGTGTGGCGGCGCGTCTGCACCAGCACCCCCTTGCGTGCATCCACGAGGATGATCACGAGGTTGGCGGTGCTGGCAGCGGTCACCATGTTACGGGTGTACTGTTCGTGACCGGGTGTATCCCCGATGATAAATTTACGCTTGGGCGTCGCAAAATAGCGATAGGCCACGTCGATAGTGATTCCCTGTTCTCGCTCGGCCTGCAGGCCATCGGTCAGCAAGGACAGATCGACGGCGGCCATGCCGCGCTTGGCGCTGGTTTTTGAAATCGCCGAAAGCTGATCCTCGAAGATCGATTTCGAATCATGCAGCAAACGACCGATCAACGTGCTCTTGCCGTCGTCCACGCTGCCTGCGGTGATGAAGCGCAATAGTTGTGTCGTGTTGCTCATTCATGAACCTCATTCTGTTGTCTGTAGGAGCACGACATGCGTGCGAATCTGGAGATCACGATCCCCGTCCCCAAACCGTTCCCTCACTGGAGAAGGTGAGACTGGGTTTCTCTCCAGCCGCGCGATTGCCGGAGAGGGGCTGCGTTAGAAATAACCTTCCTTCTTGCGAAGCTCCATCGATGAATCCGAGGTCTGGTCATCCATGCGCGTCGCACCACGTTCCGTGATACGGGTGATGGCGGTCTCTTCGATGATCTCCTTCGCATCCCTGGCAGGAGATTCCACCGGGCAGGTGCATGTGATGTCGCCTACCGTACGGAAGCGCACGATTTTCTTAACCGCGCTCTCACCGGGTTGAGGTTGGACTAGATGCGACACTGGAATAATGCCGTTGGCACGTTGTATCACTTCGCGTTCATGGGCGAAATAGATGCTGGGTATCTCCAGCTTCTCGCGCTCGATGTATTGCCAGATGTCCATTTCCGTCCAGTTGCTGATTGGGAACACCCGGATGTTTTCGCCGGGATGCACGCGGGTGTTATAGATGTCCCATAACTCGGGGCGTTGGTTCTTCGGGTCCCACTGGCCGAATTCATCGCGAAATGAAAAGATACGTTCCTTGGCACGTGCCTTTTCTTCATCACGGCGCGCCCCCCCCATGCAGGCATCGAAGCCGAATTCGGAGATGGTCTCGAGCAACGTGACCGACTGAAAGGCGTTGCGGCTTTGCAGCGCACTTTTCAGCACGATGGTGCCCTTCTTGATGGAATCTTCCAGCGAACGCACGATCAAGCGCTCGCCCAATTCGGCAGCGCGCTTGTCGCGGAACGCAATCACTTCTGGAAAGTTGTGCTCGGTGTCGATATGTACCAGTGGGAAGGGAAACTTCGCTGGACGGAACGCCTTTTCCGCAAGGCGCAGCATCACGATAGAATCCTTACCGCCGGAAAACAGCAATGCTGGATTCTTGCACTCGGCCGCGACCTCGCGCATGATGTGGATGGATTCACTTTCCAGCGCGTCCAGATGGGTAAAGGCATGTGTTGTCATCAAATTTCTTTTGTCATCAAAATCTTTTCGTTTCGCCGTTACCTTGGGAGCATGATTGACACTCATGACTGACCTGGCGGCATTTAATAGTTCGCTCATCCTAACTTATCCTAAGCCGAAACTTCCCGCTTCATGCCGGGCTGAGATGCGATTCCGATGATACGTTCACGGCTTGCCTGAAGCGAAGTGCTGCTGGCTGCATGAACTCCGAAGCCATGAGCTATTTGTGGATTATGGCCTACGTGAAGGCCACACTCCCTATTTTCGGGGTTTTCCCACCACCAACGTCCTGAGCGAATGTCTTCGCCTGGCGTCACGGAGCGTGTGCAAGGCGCGCAGCCCAAACTGGGGTAGAACTGGTCGTGCAGTTTGTTGTATGGCACGTCGTGTTGGCGGATGTATGCCCACACATCCTTGTTCGACCAGTCAACCAGCGGATTTAACTTCTGCAAACCGTTATCCGCATCGAAAGACGATACTTCCAGCGTCCCACGCGTCACGGCCTGATCGCGGCGCATCCCGGTAACCCAGGCTCCCTTGCCTGCCAATACGCGGCGCAAGGGTCTCACCTTGCGCACGAAGCAGCATCCCTTGCGATTTTCCACGCTATCGTAGAAACCGTTGATGCCGTGCTGCGCGACGTATTCCTCGACCAGCACGCCGTCCGGAAAATACACTTTTAACGGCGTGTCATAACGCGTAGCGATCTCATGCATCAGGTCGTAAGTCTGTTGGGGCAGGCGCCCGGTATCCAGGCTGAACATCTCGATGTCCAGCCTGTTCCTAGCGATCAGATCGGTCAGCACCATGTCTTCCGCCCCCAGACTATTGGCAAAGCATACTGGAGAAAATTCGCGCACCGCCTGTTGCAGCAGGGCTACGACCTGGTCAATTTCTTGTTGCATTGGCACCTCCTAAACCGACAGACCAGCTGCTGCTTCCGTCAAATCAAGTTGCGAATCCTGCTGCATCGCGAATGCGGCCACCTTCACCGTCCAGTCATCCACCAGTGCGCTGATGATCGCGAGTTCCTCGCCGCTGATCTCATCCACCTTCACCAACGCATCAACCGTTCGCGCGAGTTCATCTGCAATCTCACCGGGCAACAACTGCTGCAGCTGGATCGCCAGCTTGCTCAAATCATCCTGCCGAACACCACCCAACAATTGCGCCACGCCTGAACCAAGCAACCGCAGGATGGCTTCATTGCACTGGGCCGCTTCATCATATTTGCGCTGGAAAACCAGTGCGTTGCGGTATTCACGCTCGTGCGCAGCCTCGAAGAAGTTCGCGCCGATCAGTACCTGCGATGCGCCGGCACATTCGCCGCCGCCCAGCTGCAACACGCGGAAGTCGCTCGCTTCGCCAAAATCCTGCATTACCGTATGCAATTCCCCGGCCTTCACATCCCCTAGATCGGACAGCAATTGCTTGAAATAATCCGGCGGTTGCACGCGCGCCCAAGCAAAGAAACTCGCTTCGCCGCTATCCAGATGTGCCTTTTGAACGCGATCGATCGCCTGCTTGACGCGCGCCACCGGCACCGATGGGCCTTTCAAGGCGAGCTCTCCGCCACCAGTTCCGTTGCCTCCAAAGTACATCTGGTAATGAGGCACCAGCTTGCCGTGCATACGCTTGCCCTCGCCATAGATGCCGATGTCGCCGGTCTCCGGTTGCGCGCATCCGTTATGGCAACCAGACACGCGGATACGCAGATCGGCCTTGCCGCCTGATAACTGCGGCGCGACCACGGTGCTGGCAGTGATGCCCAGCCGGCAAGTAGACGTACCGGGGCAGGCCACAACGTTGTCGCCTGTGACCGGTTCACGTAGGTCCAACTCTGCCAATCCGTGGCGCAGCGGGGCGAGTCTCTTTTCCGGCACATTAAGTATGATCAGGTTCTGATCCTGGGTTGTATGCACCTCGTCCAGACCATGTGCGCGCAACAACGCAGCAATGCCACGGAGCTGCACCGGCTTGACGTCTCCGATGGGCAAGGCAATCGGCAACACGTACAACCCAGCCTGACGCTGCGCAAACAATTTGCGGGGCGCGCCCGACCCGGGAACTTGCTGCCCGGTTTGCTCGCGCCACGCGCCTTTGGGATAAGGCTGGTCAGCAAGCGCCTGTTTGGTGCGTTCAAACTCCTCACGATATTTTTCCAGAAAGCCATCGACACCAAAACGCTCGACCAAAAACTTGATGCGTGACTTAGCGCGTTTGGTCCGGTCGGAATATTTGTTGTGCAAGGTCACCAGCGCCTCCAAAGAGAACAGCAACTCGCGCTCGGGGATGAATTCCTCGACCACGATGGACTCGCGTGGCTTATGCCCCAGCCCGCCGCCCGCCTTGACCATAAAGCCCTGCTTGCCCTCTTTCTTGACCGCGACTACACCTGCATCGTGCAACAGAGATTGCGCGCAATCCGACTCACACGCGGAGAAACTAATCTTGAATTTGCGCGGCATCTGCTGATTAAGCGGGTTGCGCAAAAAATGCTGCGTCGCACCGTCGATGTGTGCTGCCACGTCTACGTGCTCTTTTGGGCAAACGCCGGCCAACGCACACGCCGACATGTTGCGCACGGTATTGCCGCAGGCTTCGCGCGTCGTCATGTTAACTTGCGCCAGGCGGCGCATCGCACTGGGCGTTTTCGCCAGCGGGATAAAGTGCACTTGTATCGCCTGACGCGTGGTCACATGCGCTATGCCACGCTCGGAAAAGCTTTCCGTCACGTCGGCGATCGCATCCAGTTGGTCTGCGTTCAAACGCCCTCCGGGAATCTTGATACGCAGCATGTTCACGCCATCCTGGCGCTGGCCATAGACGCCTTGCTGCAGCCGCAGAGCCGTAAAACGATCCGGGTCGATACGGCCATCGATAAAAGTCTGGATAGCCTGCTCCAGACGGTCTATCTCTTCCCGATCGGATAAATCCTGTGTACTTAGACTCAACGCATTTCTCCTTACCAAACTAATTCAAAACATTCCCGGACTATTACAGGACCATCCGAGCCCCAATGATCAGCAACAGGGAAGCCAGCACGGGGCGCAATACCTCTTCTGGCACTTTGGCACTAAGATGGCTTCCGATATAAATCCCTGGCAATGAGCCCAGCAACAAACTGCCCAGTAGCACCAGATCCACAGTGCCCAATGCCAGATGCCCCATCCCGGCCACTGCGGTCAGGGGTACTGCATGTGCGATGTCCGTACCCACCACCTTCACGGCCTGCATGCGGGGATACAGGAATAGCAGCGCGACCGTGCCCAACACACCTGCCCCCACCGAGGAGATCGTCACCAATGTCCCGACGATCATGCCGGTGATAATCGTCGCTGCGGCCACATGGCGATGGTGCAACTCGTCTATCGTGCCCCCCTCGCTCCGCGCAATTTTCTTGATCTGAGACTTCAGCAACAGCGCGCTAGCCGTCAGCATCAAGGCCACGCTCAACACGCTGGTCACCAGGCCACGCATGGCCTTCTCATCCAGCGCCAGATATTTCAGCAGCGCTATCGTGAGCACGGCAGCGGGCAAACTACCCAGACTGAGCAAGCCAACCACCTTCCAGTCCACCGTGCCGCGCCTTCCATGCACCCAACCGCCCAGCGCTTTGGTCAGCGATGCATATAACAAATCGGTGCCGACCGCAGTCGCCGGAGAGACACCGAAGAACAGCACCAGCAGCGGCGTCATCAATGACCCGCCGCCCACCCCGGTGATGCCGACAATCAGCCCCACCAAAAAGCCGGATAATGTGTACATGCCGTCCATCTGCCGCCACCAGTTAGTACTTACCGGGCGCATTCTAGGCCGCGTACCTTATATCCCAAAATACTTTTGTGTTAGTATCTTATAACTGATTAATATAAGAGAAGGTTGCCATGAACTTGCAACAGTTACGTTTCCTTAACGAAATCGTGCGGCAGCGTCTGAAGATCTCCGATGCTGCCGGGTCGCTGTACACGTCGCAGCCCGGCATCAGCAAACAGATCAAGCTGCTGGAAGAGGAATTGGGCATCGAGATCTTCGTGCGCAACGGCAAGCGCATCGTGGCCATCACCGAACCAGGCAAAGCTGTCCTCGCAATCGCCCAGCGCATGCTGCATGATGCGGGAAATCTCAAACAGGTCGCCGAAGAATTCCAGGCGCAGGACAGCGGCCATCTGACCATTGCCACCACGCACACTCAGGCGCGCTATGCCTTGCCATCCACCGTCAAACGATTCATCAAGCGCTATCCCGGCGTGAGGCTGGGTCTGCATCAGGGCAACCCGACGCAGATCGCCGAACAAGTGTTGAACGGCGATGCCGATATCGGGATCGCGACCGAAAGCCTGGCGCTGTATGACGAACTCGTCACGCTGCCCTGCTACGAATGGAACCATTGCGTCATCACGCCGCTTCATCATCCCTTGCTGGAAGAGAAAAAACTGACGCTGGCGAAGATCGCTCAATACCCGGTCATCACGTACGACTTCGCCTTCAGCGGACGCGGCAAGATCAACGCCGCTTTCGAGGCGGCCAACATCCGCCCGAACATCGCGCTGACCGCGATCGATGCGGACGTGATCAAGACTTACGTTGAATTGGGACTGGGTATAGGAATACTCGCAAAAATGGCCTTCATCCCGGAGCGCGACAAACACCTGCGCATGATGGATGCCGGTCACCTGTTCAAGCCCAGTACCACACGGATCGCGATACGCAAGAACGAATACCTGCGCGGTTATACTTACGACTTCATCGAACTGTTCGCACCGCATCTTACCCGCGCGGCGGTTGCTAGGGCCATGCATGTCCCACCTCTGACGGAGGAACAAACAGGCAGCACGCTCACTCCTTCTCGTCCTCGGGTAACGGCAACAGGTCGAGTGCCTCGCGGATGAGGGACGCATGAATCACAATAGCCAGGCCAAGTTGATGCGGAAGCGTTAGCTTCTTGCCGCCCATCTTTATTTCCTCGTTGAACGACGCTTGTTCGCTAACCAAGCCGACCAAGAATTGAACGGTGCCCATATTTGTGGTGCCTCCGTAAATTCGATTGGAATCGCTCAAATAGACGGGACCGCCACTGTTCCCTTCAAACACGTTAAAGTCGAAAATAAAGGCCTTCACGCTCTTTGTCGGCACCAGTGGGTAGCTCGCGATTTGACCACTACGCAGGATCGGAAAGCCTGCATCGTTTGCCTCGATACCTTGCGGGAACCCGAGACAAGATAGCCTGTCTCCGGGATGAACCGCAAATTGCTTGAGCATTTCGTCCGTTGCCAGCAGGCTAGTGGCAACGGGGATAACATCAGCGTCGGTTGGAAGTTTTATATACATCACCGCAACATCTGCCTCCGGATGATCCGTCCAGATAGGCCGGCCATTTTTCCTTATTTTGATTGGGAAAATAACCTTCTGAAATGTGTCGCCAGTTTTTTTCCTCAAGAATAGGACCGCCTCATCTCCTTCCATATTCTTGAGCACATGGCCTGATGTAACCATGACGAAATAAGCCTTCTGAGGATCGGGAGCGCTTGGTTTGGCCAATATGAACACCGTTCCCACGTAGGATGCATTGCGCCCCGCGGCTTTTCCAGCCAGTTTGAATGTGGACCTCATGAACACCGTATGGATATCCGGCATTTCTTCGGCAGCCAAAGACGCACCGGGGTTTAGCGTCAGTACGGCCAGCACATGAAACAGAAACACACATCTCATTGAAAGCCCCATTCAGAAACAAAGGGGCAGCGCGTCGACCCAATCGAACTATTCTTGAGTTCACGCCTTTTCATCAACGTGTTCTGTCATGTCATCCCCTCTCCGGTTATGCTGACGCCGATCAAGTCCTACGCGCAACTCGATGAATTCAGGTAGATGCTCAATGCGGCGACAGTAGGTTCGCCTTTCCCCTCGGAGACGCACATCTTGGCTTCTGTCCTGCTGTCCGGCACTATCGGGCAATCCTTTGGAACGCGTGCGGTATTGCACGACCAGCGGTGGCAGCGAACGCGGCTGGACCGGTTTGGCTGCCTTAACAGCGGCCAACGCTTCCACTTGCAATTCGTCTCTGGCTACGGTGGGCATTGGTGGCGGGATGGGCACAAATTTCATGACTTCATCTCTCGGCGGCCTATCGCATCTAAAGAATCATTATGCGCTGGCGCAATGTTGATCAATGCCCTTACCTGACCTGACACCAATGAAGCAACGCATTCTGATAGATCAGTCCTCCGCCTCGATGACGGATGTCGCGTCAGCCAGAATAACTTTCACGTCCTCCTCGCTAATGTTCAACAGCCGCAGGCACGCGGGGCCGAGTTTGAGCCATTCCTGCGTGCGACTGAGACCTGTTTTCTGCTGCAGAAGATACTCGGCGAATTGCGCAGTCGCAATCTGATAACGACTGCTAAGGGAAGGAGGAATGGTGGGGGCATCTAGAACAGTAACATCGTGATGGTAGCGGATAGAAAGGCTGGTTTCCTCCGGCAGCCACCAACTTTGGGCCAAGAGACAGCCTACCACGGAATGATTGGTCGGCAGGTGCACATCCTCTACCGTTGTGAAGCTGAGGTTGGTTTCATAATTGGCTTCGGTCAACACTTCATAGTAGCCCGGAAACCGAGCAAGCAGAATGGGAATGCCACAGTCTCGAAAGAGCCCAAAGGTGTATGCCTCGTCAGGCTGCAGATTGTTTTTAGTAACTCGCGGCGCGAGCCAACCGGCCAAGCGAGCGATTCGAGCCGAAGAATCCCAAAAACGCTCAAGTTTCGGCGAATCCGGGAATGCCCTGCGCAGGACGATGCCAGCAATCGCGCGGCTGGCGACGTCAAGTCCGAGTACCATCAACGCTTCCTTGACTGATCTTACCCGATTGCGGAAGCCGAAAAATGGTGAGTTGGTGATCTTAATCAAACTTGCAGAAAGTCCGACATCAGCAGTGATGATACGAGCGAGATAGTTAAAATCTGGCTCTTCCTTCTGCATCTCACTCCCAACGTGGTCAAGGATGACTGGCCGAGGCGGGATGCCAATATCACGCAACGTATTCTCCAGCTGCGTTTCGAAAGAAGGATGATCAGCGGCTGTCATGTCGACCCTCTAAGTCGCAACCATACAAGCAGCGCCTCTTCAGGCATGGGGCGGGCGTGTATGTACCCCTGGATGGCGTGAACACCGGCTTCGCGCAGGGAATCGAGCTGCGCCTGCTCTTCAACACCTTCTGCCACGACGGTCATGCCGAGTTCGCTGCCAAGTTGCGTGAGTGCCTTGACCACGGCAAATGCACGGCGATCGTGCGGAAGCACAATGACAAAAGCACGGTCGAGCTTTATCTTGGTGGCAGGGATGTCCTTTAGATTCGCGAGGCATGAATAGCCGGTGCCGAAATCATCGATAGCAAGTCCGAGACCGGCATCGCGCGCTGCGCGCAGGTTCCTTTGGACGGTCTCGGAAACATCCATGAACAGCGATTCGGTCAGCTCCAGTTCGATCAGGTCGGGCTTGACGTTGGCACACAGCAGTGCAGCATGGAGAGCCTTGGCGAAATTTGGCGAAGCAAGTTGAGCGCGAGAAACGTTGATGGCCACCTTGGTTCGCTGCCCCATGGTATCCAGACGATGAGCGAAGTGGGCTCCCGCGAGCAGGCTCCAGTCCCCAAGGCGCGTAATCAATCCCGTTTTTTCGGCGATGGGTATGAATTTGGCGGGAGAGATATTGCAGCCATCGGTTTCGCAGCGCATCAAAGCTTCGACGGTCTCGATGCGGCCGTCAAAGCCAACAATGGGCTGGTAATGCAGCTTCAAGCCGCCGCTTTCGAGCGCAACGTGCAGCTTATTCTCAAGCTCCAGCTCTTCACGTGCGAGAAGAATCCCCAAGCGCCCCGGTACAGGTTCGTCACCCGAGACGACAACGCGCCCTCCGCCTGCACGCTTGGCCGTGCTCATGGCCCGGTCAGCACGTTCAAGGCAGGAAAAAGGATCTTCGTTGATTTCGAGAATCGCAATGCCGACGCTGGCCGATGGTCGAAGCAACATATCACCAAAAGGCAAAGGAGCTTCGATTGCCCGCAACAAACCGAAAGCCAGTTGACGCGCATCATCCAAATTGCTATTCGGAACAATGCAGACAAATTCGTCACCGGCCATACGGCACCATTCGGCGCGCCCTCCTGTCTTATTGCGCAGGCGTAACGCGATCTGGGCAATGACAGCATCGCCACCGTGATGGCCAAAGGACTCGTTGACCTGTCTAAAGCGATCCAAATCGATCCAAAGCAAAGCCAGCGGGCGTTCATCGGTAGCTTGGGATGCCAGTTGTGCTATCAGTCCAAAGCCTCCACCGCGATCAACAAATCCAGTATTGGGGTCAATCGCCGGGGCCTGCGAGGTTCGATTTTGGCTAAACGCGAATCCCATGTTCGAAGCATAGTTCGAGCAAGTAATATTTATACATTACTCCATTGCAGATAGCTTGGCAAACTACTTTGACCGGAAACGCGGCCGCCGCCTTGAACATGGGTTTGCTCGTCGCAAAAACTAGCCTCGAGCGCCGCCCTGCGCTGAAGTGACTAATGATCAACTCACTGCACGCCGAGAAAAATCTTTCGGACGAAAGCCAAACGCAGCTAACACGGCAAAATAAACGACAACACCTGCAGCGACAAGCGCGGATAAACGCAGGATGCGAGACCATCCAGAGCCCGTCAGCCAACTTTCTTCGGTGCCCATGCCGAACCAGAGGATGAGCGCCAAGGCCGCCACGGCGACACCCACCTTGATGAAAAACTTCGCCCAGCCCGGTTCTGGTTGATAGATGCCATGTTTGCGCAGATAATGAAACAGGATCGCGGAATTGAGGCACGCACCCAAACCTATCGACAATGCCAATCCTGCATGTTGTATCCAGCCAATGAAAATCGCGTTCATCGCCTGCGTCGCCAGCAACGTTACAATGCCGATCTTCACCGGGGTCTTGATGTCCTGGCGCGAGTAAAACCCTGGCGCCAGTATCTTTACCAAGATCATGCCGATCAAACCCACGCTGTAGCCGATAAGCGCGTAACTGGTCATGATCACGTCGTGCGCGACGAACTCGCCGCGCTGAAAGAAGGTCGCCAGCAACGGAACGGCGATCATGCCCAAAGCCACCGCCGCGGGAAGCGTCAGCATAATCGTCAGGCGCAAGCCCCAGTCCAGCAGCTTGGAATATTCCACGGTATTGTTATTTGCATAACATTTGGATAGCGACGGCAAGAGGATCGTACCTAGCGCTACGCCCAAAATTCCCGATGGGAACTCCATCAGTCTGTCCGCGTAATACAGCCACGAAACGCTGCCTGCTACCAGAAACGAGGCGAAGATCGTGTTGATGATCAGACTGACCTGCGCGATGGAGACACCGAACACCGCAGGGCCCATCTGTTTGATGATGCGCCACATCCCTTCGTCTTTCAGACTGAATCGGATGCTCGGGAGCATACCGATCTTCTTCAGGAACGGAATCTGAAATGCCAGTTGCACGATGCCCGCAATGAACACCGCCCACGCAAGCGCCATGATCGGCGGGTCGCAATAAGGAGCCAGCCACAGCGCACATCCGATGAAGCAGAGGTTGAGCAATATCGGGGCGAAAGCAGGCACCCAGAACTTGTTGTATGTGTTGAGGATACCGGCCGCCACTGCCACCAGTGAGATGAAAAAAATATAAGGCGATGTGACGCGCAGCAATTGTACCGTGAGATCGAACTTCGCGGCATTTTTGAGAAAGCCGGGCGCGCTGATATATACCAGTAGCGGTGCGGCGATGATCCCTACCATCGTAACGACGAATAGAATGATCGCAAGCATGGTCGTGACGTGATCAACCAGCAATCGGGTTGCGTCATGTCCGCGACGGTTCCTGTACTCACCGAATATTGGCACGAATGCCTGCGAGAACGCCCCTTCGGCAAATAGACGGCGCAACAAGTTAGGCAGCTTGAACGCAACGAAAAATGCATCTGTTGCCATGCCCGCCCCGAATATCCTGGCGATCAGCACATCGCGCATA
Organism: uncultured beta proteobacterium; assembly: GCA_963833515.1. Taxonomy (GTDB): domain Bacteria; phylum Pseudomonadota; class Gammaproteobacteria; order Burkholderiales; family Gallionellaceae; genus Gallionella. Next base: position 15,822 of record CAWHYN010000029.1, read on the forward strand.
AATGCGAGAATGCGCGAAACGAGGGTCAATCCGCTAATCGTGGCAAGTGATTTAAGTAGGTTCATATTGCATCAGGGCATGGGCATTTGAGCGTCACGTATCATAACACTGGCGACGTCTGAGTCCGATTGGCGGGCTTCGCTGCAAAAAGATTTGCAAAAATGGGCATGAGTCACTAGAATGCGCGCCTTTCCGTTGTAAGGAGTAGTCATGGCAAATAGCGCACAAGCTCGAAAACGTGCTCGTCAGGCAATTAAACAGAATGCTCATAACAGCAGCTTGCGCTCTGAGTTGCGCACTGCGGTCAAGAAGGTTATCAAGGCAATCGAAGCCGGTGACAAGACCGCCGCTCAGGCTGTCTACAAGGCCTCCGTGAGTACTGTAGACAGTGTCGCTGACAAGAAGATCATTCACAAGAACAAGGCAGCTCGCCACAAGAGCCGCCTTTCTGCGGCGATCAAGGCAATGGCATAAACGCCGCGGCCTTTTGATTTACCGCAAACGAGCCGACAGCGATGTCGGCTTGTTTGCTTTATAGGTTACGTGCAAGGGAAGTTCCCGAGCCAATGCTCTGGGCTGACGCATTTACAGACGCGGCAAAGTATATGCAGTGCGCTTCGGGATTCACGACGCGTCGACACGTCAGAGCGAACAGATTCCAAGGCAAAGTCTCCCGAAGCAACGGTTTTTCTTGCCTAGACAGGGCTATTTAGCTCAATATACGCATATTGATCTTTTATTGAACGGCGGCTGGACCGCCGTCATTATTTATGTCACATGTAATGAACACTTATGCTCGACTTTCCGTCACCTTCGTGCGCGGTGAAGGCGCATGGCTGTGGGATAATGACGGCAAACGCTATCTGGATGGCTTGTCGGGCATTGCCGTGAACACGCTGGGGCACGCACACCCGCGGTTCACCGCCGCACTCAGCGAACAGATCGGTAAGCTGATTCACTGTTCCAATATCTATCAGGTGAACGGCCAGGAGCTGCTCGCCGACAAACTGTGCAACCTGACCAACATGCAGGAAGTATTCTTCTGCAATTCCGGCTGCGAGGCGAACGAAGCAGCGATCAAGCTGGCGCGCATGTATGGTCATAAACAGGGAATCGAGACCCCATCCATCATCGTAATGGAAAAGGCCTTCCACGGACGTACCTTGGCAACCCTTTCCGCCACCGGAAACCGCAAGGTGCAAGCCGGTTTTGAGCCGCTGGTTAGCGGTTTTGTGCGCGTGCCGTACAACGACCTTGACGCGATCCGCCAAGTCGCCCAGCACAACCGCAATGTCGTTGCGGTGCTGGTCGAACCGATTCAAGGCGAGGGTGGCATACGTATGCTGGACATTGCTTATCTGCAACAACTGCGCCAGATCTGTAACGAGCAAAATTGGCTGCTGATGCTGGACGAGGTGCAGAGCGGCATCGGTCGCACTGGCAAGTGGTTTGCCTACCAGCATACTGACATCCTGCCGGACGTGATGAGTCTCGCCAAGGGGTTAGGCTCGGGAGTGCCCATCGGCGCATGCCTTGCCGCCGGCAAGGCAGCAGGAACTTTCCAGCCAGGCAATCATGGCTCGACCTTCGGCGGCAATCCGCTTGCCTGCACGGCTGGCCTGACGACACTGAACATTCTGGAGCAAGATGCGCTATTGACCCATGCGGACAGTGTGGGCGGATTTATTCGCCAGGGTTTGAACCATGCGTTACACGATGCCAAGGGCATCAAGGAAATTCGCGGCCAAGGATTGATGATAGGCATCGAACTCGACAGACCTTGCGGCGAACTGGTCAAGCTGGCACTCGCCAGGGGACTTCTCATCAATGTGACCGCTGACAGCGTAATACGCCTGCTGCCGCCATTGATAATGACTGAGGCAGAAGCACAACAACTGTTGCATATCCTGTGCCCGCTAATAAGAGAATTTTTGCAATCCTGATCGGTAACGCGCCATGCCAGCAAAAAAACCTGTTCCGGTGAAACACTTTTTGCAGTTCAAGGACCTGAGCCGCGAGGAGTTGGAATATTTGTTCTTGCGCACCCGCGTTATCAAGCAGAAATTCAAAGCGTATCAGCAGTACTGGCCGCTGACTGACCGCACGCTGGTGATGATCTTCGAGAAAGCCAGCACACGCACGCGTCTGTCGTTCGAGGCAGGCATGCAGCAGCTGGGCGGCTCGGCAATATACCTCAACACGCGCGATTCCCAACTAGGTCGCGGCGAGCCGGTGGAGGATGCCGGGCAAGTGATCTCGCGGATGAGTGACATCGTAATGATCCGCACCTTCGAACAATCCATCATCGAACGCTTTGCCGCACACTCACGGGTTCCGGTGATCAACGGACTGACCAACGAATATCACCCTTGCCAGATTCTCGCCGACATCTACACTTTCATCGAACAGCGCGGAAATATTCAGGGCAAGACCGTAGCGTGGATTGGTGACTCCAACAACGTGTGTAACACCTGGTTGCAGGCCGCGGAAATACTGGATTTCAACGTTCATGTCTCAACCCCACCCGGGTACGAAGTCGAACCGGAACGCGCGGGCCTATTCGGCGAGGACCACTACAGGGAATTTGACGATCCTATGGAAGCCGCACGCGGCGCGGACCTAGTGACCACCGATGTCTGGACGAGCATGGGTTTTGAAGCAGAAAACGACGAACGCATGAAGGATTTCGCCGACTGGCAGGTGGATGAAGATATGATGCGCGTCGCCGCGAAAGGAGCCCTGTTCATGCACTGCCTGCCCGCACATCGCGGCGAGGAAGTTTCAGCCGGCGTTATGGACGGCCCGCAGAGCGTAGTGTGGGATGAGGCTGAGAACCGCCTGCATGTGCAAAAGGCGCTGATGGAATATCTGCTGCTGGGCAATATCAACAACTAAAAATGGAACAACAAACAATGAGCGAGATTAAGAAAGTGGTCCTCGCCTATTCGGGTGGGCTCGACACTTCGGTCATCCTGAAATGGCTGCAGGACACATATCAATGCGAAGTCGTCACCTTCACCGCTGACATCGGCCAAGGAGAGGAACTTGAACCGGCGCGCGCCAAGGCTCTGAAAATGGGTATTAAGCCAGAAGATATCTTTGTTGACGATATGCGCGAAGAATTTGTGCGCGAGTTCGTGTTCCCAATGTTCCGCGCCAACACTGTGTATGAAGGCGAATATCTGCTCGGCACATCAATCGCTCGTCCGCTGATCGCCAAGCGCCTGATCGAAATCGCCGCCAAGACCGGTGCGCAGGCGATTGCGCATGGCGCAACCGGCAAGGGAAACGACCAAGTGCGTTTCGAACTAGGAGCGTATGCACTAAACCCGAACATCAAGATCATCGCGCCTTGGCGCGAATGGGATCTGCTGTCGCGCGAAAAGCTGATGGCTTATGCCGAAAAGGCAGGTATACCGATAGACATGAAACACAAGCAGGGGGGGTCGCCCTACTCGATGGATGCGAATCTGCTTCATATTTCCTTCGAAGGGCGCCATCTGGAGGACCCTGCTGCCGAAGCCGAAGAGAGCATGTGGCGCTGGACGGTGTCGCCGGAAAACGCGCCGGATGCTGCCGAGTACCTCGACCTCGATTTCAAGTGTGGCGATATCGTGGCGCTAAACGGCACGAAGATGTCACCCGCGCAGGCGCTTTCGAGACTGAACGAACTTGGCGGCAAGCACGGCATCGGACGCCTCGATCTGGTAGAGAACCGCTACGTTGGCATGAAGTCCCGGGGCTGTTATGAAACACCAGGCGGCACGATCATGCTCAAGGCGCACCGTGCGATCGAATCGATCACGCTGGATCGCGAGGTGGCGCATCTGAAAGACGACCTGATGCCGCGGTACGCATCGATGATCTACAACGGTTACTGGTGGTCGCCGGAACGTCGCGCGTTACAGACCCTAATCGACCATACCCAGCAGACCGTCAACGGTTCGGTGCGCGTCAAGCTATACAAGGGCAATGTGATCGTGGTCGGACGTGATTCCAGGACCGACTCGCTGTTCGATCCAACCATCGCAACCTTCGAAGATGACAAAGGCGCCTACGATCAAAAAGACGCGTCGGGTTTCATCAAATTGAACGCTCTGCGTCTGCGCATCGAGGCAAATCTGCACAAGCGTAAATAAAGTAGAATTGGTGCAACTATGATCCATGAACTGTGTGGTGACATTTTATACAGCGGCGCGAAGGCCATCGCGCAGGGTGTCGCGCCCAACGATGACTTTCATAATGGCCTGGCCTTGCAGCTGCGCGAGCGCATGCCAGCGATGTACAAGGATTTCCGCCACTTCTGCCAGACCAAACATCCCAAGTCCGGTGGCATGTGGGCATGGATGAGTGCCGATGGCCGCTACATTGTCAATCTGTTTACCAGAGAAGCCGCTTACGGCCTCGGGAGCAGGCCCGGACATGCCACGGTCAGCCATGTAAATCATTCCTTGCATGCGCTGCGCGATTTTATGCAAAAGGAAAAGGTGGGTAGCCTTGCCCTGCCGCGCCTGGCTTGCGGCATGACTGGCCTGGACTGGAATGACGTAAGGCCACTGATCGAAAAGCAGCTTGGCGATCTCGGCGTTCCTGTTTACATTTATGACACCTACCAAAAGGGTCTCAAGGCCATTGAGCCCACCGAGAGGAAATAACATGTCGCAATTCCATAATGTCAGTATACTAAAGATGGGCAATGTGTTTTTCGACGGCAAATGTGTGTCGCACTCGGTGCTGTTTCCGGACGGCACGCGCAAGACGGTCGGAGTTATCATGCCCAGCACGCTGACCTTCAACGTCAGTACACCCGAGCTGATGGAGATCACCTCCGGCACTTGCCGTGTAAAGATCGGTGACGAGCCGGAATTCAAGACCTACGCCGCGGGCAGCCAGTTTTCTGTCGCCGCCAACAGCCGCTTCGTGATAGAAGCAAAGGAAGTCATCAACTACGTTTGTAGTTTCGGATGATTCGGTTTGCCGTCGTTCCCGCGAAAGCGGGAACGACCAAATTAATTGGAGTAATCATGCCAAGTTTCGACATCGTTTCAGAAGTAGACAAGACCGAAGTCAAAAATGCCGTCGATCAGACCAACAAGGAGGTCAGTACCCGCTTCGATTTCAAGGGCTCTGATGCGCGTGTGGAGCAGACTGAGTTCAAGCTCACTGTGTGGGCCGACAACGAATTTCAGCTTAATCAAGTGCAGGACATTTTGAACGCCAAGCTTACTAAGCGCGGCGTGGACATCAAATGCCTGGAGATCAGCGACAAGATCGAAAAGGTCAGCGGCAACAAGGTCAAGCGAGGTTGCGAAGTGAAGGTTGGCGTAGAGATCGAGTTGGCGAAGAAGGTCGTCAAACACCTCAAGGACAGCAAACTTAAGGTGCAGGCCAGCATTCAAGGCGATACGGTACGGGTTACAGGAAAGAATCGCGACGATCTTCAGGACGCAATCGCCTTCGTAAGGAAAACGATCACTGATTTCCCCTTGCAGTACCAAAACTTCCGCGACTAGAGCCTGCATCGGGTCCAACGGCTTTGCTGATTTTCAGGCAGCCGTGTTCCCGCTTTGCAAGTGTCTGATATTGTGGGCACATTCTTGCACATCCTGAAGCATCTTTTCTGCGCGGACGACGCGCAAGCCACCTCTAGCTCCGCAGATTCTGGAGGATATGTGGTTTCACGCAGTCAATCGCTGCGCTCGCGTAAAGCATTACTGCGGGCCGTAATTGCGCTGGGTTTCGCTATGTGCATCGCCAGGAGTTTTTAGGGGAGCGTGACTAAAAAAGGAATACAATTACGCTACTCCACCTCAGAGCGCACGCCCATGAAAGCAGTACTTGTTCCCCTCGCACAAGGTTGCGAAGAAATTGAAGCTGTGACGGTCATCGATATCCTGCGCCGCGCAGGAATCAAGGTTGTAAGCGCGGGTCTGGATAAGCTACCTGTGCAAGCTAGTCGTGGCGTATCAATATTGCCTGACACCACGCTGGACGCGGTGCTGCATGATGATTTTGACATGATCGTTCTGCCGGGTGGCCAGCCGGGCACCAACAACCTCAAGGCGGACAAACGCATCATCGCTTTGCTGCAACATAAGGCGCAACAGGGTAAATATATCGCGGCTATCTGCGCCGCTCCTTCAGTGCTCGCCACCGCCGGCCTGCTTGACAACAAGCAGGCCACCAGCTTTCCCGGGGCGCTGACACCTTTCCCGGCGGTCAGAGTACAGCATGCTGCCATCGTTGAAGATGGCAAGCTGATAACTTCGCGTGGCCCGGGGACTGCAATGGATTTCGCGCTACTCCTAGTAGAACGTCTGGTCGGCAAGGCCAAACGTCAGGAAGTCGAGACAAGTCTGGAACGTTGAGGCGGCCTGCTTAGCTGGTTCCAGTCGGCTGCCATTTCTCCAAGTTGCAAGCCTGCGACCCGTATCGTGATCCCTTGCTCGTCTGGTTAACGCGGCCGGTCGTGCCGTCATTCACGGCGCCGCCATGAGCCAGGGTGCTCCACGATGATGCCCGTCTCCGTGATTGTCGGAGGACTGCCCGTCATGTTCAGCAACGCAATCGGCATCGATGTCATTAAACGCATCGCCGCGCCGCTCATAGGAAGCATGGTCACCGCCCCCGATCCTCTCGTTGCTCATCATCCGAACAGCTTATCCGGGCTGGCAGGAAGAGCTGCCGAAAAAAGGCAACGGGCATGCCATCCGAATGGAATCCGCATGATGCACCCGCGGAGAAGGGTCTGCCTATTTGATTACAGTGATCTCACTGATCACATATTTTCCATTGCCGGCATCAATGAACGTAAATGCGACTTTTTGTCCGGCCCTTATTTTAGTCAGCACGTTCTTGTCCTGAACTTCGAAATCCATTGTCATCGAAGACCATCCGAGGCTTGCGATTGGTTCGTGAGTGATATTGAGCCTGCCCGCTTTAACATCCACACTATTGACTTTTCCTTGCCCCCGATGGATTTCTGCCGTAACCCTGCCGTCCATCGGCATAATCATGCGCGAATCTTCGGCACCAGCAGGAAGGGCAGTTAGCGCAAGAAGCGCCAAAGGAATTAAAACGGATGTAAGGTGTTTCACGGTCTTCCCTCCGCAAAGCTATAAACTATTCTTTTAATCGATATAGCAATAATACTGAAAACGCAGCCATATATCAAAGGCAGCCTAACGGGAATGGTTTTTTGGGTTAGTAACATCTCCGGATCCGACCAATAATGGCATAACGTTGGCCGAAATAATACTGATGCAATATTATGATGGTCAGTGCAAACTCAGCACTTTCCATCCATGCTGCATTGCGTGTTGGTGCAAAGTGTCATCGGGATTTACGGCAACGGGATTTTTCACTTTGGCCAACAGCGGTAGATCATTCAGTGAATCGCTATAGAAGGTCGTGTCGGCAAAACTGTCCCAGTTCCAACCATGTTGCGCCAGCCAGTTTTCAAGACGTGTGACTTTCCCCTCGCGAAAGCAGGGCACATCAGAGACGGCTCCGGTAAATTCTCCATCTCTGTGTTCTGGCTCGGTGGCGATCAAATGCTCAACCCCGAATTCGCGCGCTATCGGTGCAGTGACGAAACTATTGGTCGCGGTAATGATTACGCACAGATCGCCAGCCGCGCGATGCCGATCGACCAGGTCGCGTGCAGGTTGTGTGATCATGGCCAACACTCGCTCGCGCATGAATCGTTGATGCCATTCATCCAGTGTTTTGCGCGCGTGGCGAGATAGCGGTTTCAATTGAAAATCCAGGAACTCGCCGATATCCAAGGTCCCGGCCTTGTAATGCTCGTAAAAGGCAATGTTCCTCGCTTCGAACAGCTCGCGGTCAAGAACGCCGATTCGGATCAGAAACTGCGACCACTCGAAATCGCTGTCGCCGTCTAATAAGGTATTGTCCAGGTCAAATAAAGCCAAGTTCACTTCAGGCTCCGTTCAACTCTCGCTGCAGGATTTCTTTCAGCAACGGCACGGAAGGTACTCGGTGCAAGCTCAATGAATGTGCATCCAGCGCGTCAAGCGCCATCAGCAAACTCGGCAGATCGCGCCTGCCATGGCGCAATAGATATTGGGTGATCTCTGGTGACAAGGCAAATCCCTTTGCTTGCGCATGCTGCGACAAGGCGACTGCCTTTTCTTCGTCGCTCAGAGCATGCACTTGATACACCAATCCCCATCCCAACCTGGTACGCAGGTCGTCGCGCAACTTGAGATGCAATACGGGCTCCTTGCCGCTGACCAGAAGCATGCCGCCACTTTCCCGCATCTGGTTGTAGAGATTGAACAATCCGATTTGCGCCGGCTCCCCAAGTTGCTCGACGTCATCCACTGCCACGACCGCTGCGTTTTTCGGAACGCCGCCACGCGCGTAGATTGCGTCTTTCTGCATGTCCTGTGCGGCACGTACGCAGGCCTGAAGCAAGTGGCTTTTGCCGCTGCCTGACTCGCCCCACACGTAGAAGCAGCGCTCGCTGCTACTCCCTGCCAATGCATGGCGCAGTGCCGAAAGCAATTCAAGATTGCGCCCCACCACAAAATTATCCAGCGTCGGCTGCCTGTCGGGAGCGATATTTAGCAGAAGCTGACTCATGGCTTTCGATACATCGCGCTTACCAGGTACCAATCCTTGCCGTAGCGCAGCACGACCAGCAGGATGGCAGCGAGCGGCAAAGCCAGCAGCAAGCCAAAAAAACCGAATAATTCACCGAAGGCGAGCAGTGAAAAAATCACTGCCAGCGGGTGCAAGCCGACGCGCTCTCCGACCAGCCAAGGAGTGATCATCATGCCCTCAATCAACTGTCCTGCGCCGAACGCCGCCCAAACCAGTATCAGGTTGCTAAATTCGGTAAACTGCATCACTGCCACCAGAGTGGCCAGGGCGAAGCCAATGATCATGCCCAGATAAGGCACGAACACCAGCATGCCTGCCACAATGCCAATGGGCAGCGCGAATTCCAGACCGACCAGCCAAAGCACCAGAACGTAATACAGGCTCATCAGCAGCATCACGGAAATCTGCCCGCGCAAGAATTCCGCCATGATGCGGTCCACCTCGATGACAATTTCCTTTACTTTAATGTGCCAATGGCGCGGAATGAGATCTTCCACGCGCAGCACCAGATTGTTCCAGTCGCGCAGCAAATAGAACATCGCAACAGGGATCAGCAGCAGGTTGACCAAGACACTGATGATCGTGCCGCCACTACTGCCAAGCCACGGCAGCAATTTTCCCAAAACGCCGCCCGCACTCTGCCAGTTACTCAGTAGCACATTTTTTATGGCCCCGCTGTCCCATTGCAAGTCCGTGCCAAACCAGCGTTGCAGCATCGGCAAGACATGGGTAGCTGCAGCTTCAATCCATTCCGGCAAACGCGTCACAAACCGGCTGACTTCCTTCTCCAACAACGGCAATACTATCAATAGCGACAGCGCAACGAGCAGCAGCAATCCTCCCATCACCACCACGACCGCGGCAGTACGAGGCAACTTCCAGGCACAGAGCCTTTGCACCAGCGGATTGCAGATGTAGGCCAAGATGCCTGCCGCGACGAACGGCGTGAGTATTGGGCTGAGCAAATACATCAGAACAGAGACCACCAATAGAACGGATAGCCATTGCAAGGCAGCAAAGCGGGACAGGGGCATTTCGGGTAAAATTCGCAATGAATCGTGCAGCACTTTATCCTGTAGAAAGCGAAAACTCAACTTGAACAACCCTACCAGCAAATCCTCCCCACCCAACAGCGGTAGTCTTACCTACCGCGATGCCGGTGTAGACATAGATGCGGGCGACCGTCTCGTAGAAAACATCAAACCATTTGCCAAGCGTACTATGCGCCCTGAGGTGCTTGCCGGCATCGGCGGCTTCGGCGCGCTGGTTGAAATCTCCAAGAAGTACCGCGAACCCGTTCTGGTATCTGGCACCGACGGTGTCGGCACCAAACTCAAACTTGCCTTCGAGCTGAACCGCCATGATACCGTTGGCGTCGACCTGGTCGGCATGAGCGTCAACGACATTCTGGTGCAAGGTGCAGAGCCTTTGTTCTTTCTCGATTACTTCGCCTGCGGCCAGTTGAATGTCGATGCCGCTACAGAGGTCATCAAGGGCATCGCATTCGGCTGCGAACAGGCCGGTTGCGCGCTGATTGGCGGCGAAACTGCCGAAATGCCGGGCATGTATCCTGCTGGGGAATACGACCTGGCGGGCTTTGCGGTAGGTGTCGTGGAAAAAGCCAATATCATCAGTGGCGCAGATATCAAAGCAGGCGATGTGGTAATTGGCCTCGCCTCGAACGGCGCGCATTCCAACGGCTATTCTCTCGTGCGCAAGATCATCAATACCCATAAGGTCGACCTCGACCAAACGATCGCTGGCACGTCGCTGGCGGATCTGCTTATGGCGCCGACGCGCATCTATGTGAAACCATTGCTAGCGCTGATGAAATCCATTACCGTGAAAGGCATGGCACACATCACTGGTGGTGGGTTGCTGGAAAACGTGCCCCGCGTGCTGCCGGACAACGTGGTTGCACAACTGGACGGAACGGCATGGCGTACTCCTGCATTATTTGACTGGCTGCGAGAAATGGGCAACGTTGCTCCGCAGGAAATGTATCGCACCTTCAACTGCGGCATCGGTATGGTGGTCGTTATCGACAGGAATGATGCAGATGCCGCGCAGGCGCAACTTATCGCCGCCGGTGAGACGGCGACTGTTATAGGCGTGATACGCGCTCGCCAAGGGAGTGAAGCGCAGACGCAAGTCGCGAATCCCGTTAAATAAGGCTTCACGATAAAGTTATCGCGATGAAAAATGTGGTCATTCTGATCTCTGGTCGCGGCAGCAACATGCAAGCTTTGCTTGAAGCAAGGCTTCCCTGTCGAATCGTTGCGGTCATCAGTAATCGCGCGGATGCAGAAGGCCTTGGAATCGCCAAAGCGCATGGCATCCACACCGAAGTGATCGAACACCGCGACTATCCGGATCGAGACAGTTTTGACGCCGCACTGGCCAAGACCATAGATGGTTATCAAGCCGATCTGATAGCGCTTGCCGGATTCATGCGCATCCTCAGCACCGGCTTTGTGACGCGTTATTACGGCAAACTCATCAATATCCACCCCTCGTTATTGCCGGCCTATGGCGGCCTCTATACGCATGCCCGCGCCTTGCAAGATGGCGTGAAGATCCACGGTTGCACGGTACATTTCGTCACTCACGATCTTGACCACGGCCCGATCATCATTCAGGCGGCTGTGCCGGTATTGCCTGACGACACGGAACAAACGCTGGCGGCACGCGTATTGCGCGAAGAGCATCGCATCTATACGCAGGCAATCCGCTGGCTATGTAAAGACAAAGTAACACTGGACGAGCAGGGAAAGGCCATTTTGCGGCATCGCAAGCAGTCAGGCTTTACCCTGGTTTCACCGGGTTTGGAGTAATGAGGAAGTATCTGTTCCAATCTCTTGCCTGGGTGACACTGTGGGTCGCCTGCTCATCCTTCGCAGCTTCGCCAAACGGCGTGATGGCCACTTACGAGATATACAAAAGCGGTATCAAGATCGGCCAGATCGAGGAGGCTTTTACACTTAGCGATGGCCGCTACACTCTCATCAGCACAACGCGTGCTACAGGCCTGCTTGCGATATTCAGACCGGGCAAGATCATCATGAGCAGCCGCGGGTTGGTGGACGCCAACGGGCTAAAACCTCTTGTCTTCACCGATATACGCGAAGGCGATGAAAGCATGAATCGGCGTGCAGAGTTTGATTGGGATACCCGGCAGCTCACCTTGATTCAACAAACAAAGCGCACGGTGCTTTCACTTCCAGACGGCACACAAGACCGAATAAGCGCAATGTATGAATTCATGTTCCTACGCCTAGGGAAAGCCAGCATGCTTAGTTTCAACATGACCAACGGGGGAAAGTTGGACGTTTACACCTATCGCATTACACCCAGCCAGAGCGTAACGGTTCCACTTGGGACATTCAAGGCACTATACGTCGCCAGCGTCCCGGAAGCCAAATCTAACCGAACGGAAATCTGGCTTGCACCAGAGCACGCCAATTTCCCATACAAGATGGTCATCACCGACCCGGACGGAGATCAACTTTCGCAGGTCCTGACCAAAATCAATTTCGTGCCGTGATTGCATCCTTGAATACGCCAACCACCCGCATCACCTTGGCCATCGCCCTCTCGACGCTTTTGCATTTCGCCATTTTCTGGTTACCGTATATCCGATTGCCCCAAGTCAAGGTCGAATTGCCGCCGCTCACCGCCAGACTTGAACCTTTCATGACACCCACGGAACATCCTGCGGCCAAGCCTGAACCTTCACATCCCTTAACCAACCAGGGCAATCGCGCCTCCGACAAAATCGCGGCCGGAAAGCTGAGCGAGATGAGTCGAACAGACGCCTCGTTAACGGCTCAACCGTTTCCAAAGCACGTACAGCTTACCTTTGCTGTTCACCAGGGCGCGGATGGTTTCATGACAGGCGAGATCCACCACCAGCTCGATATCCACGAAGGCCGGTACACGCTGAAGGCAGTGAGGCAAAAGGCCGGGCTGGCCCGACTGCGCAATGCCGACCAGCTTATCCAGATCAGTCATGGCAAGATCGGCGAACATGGACTGCAGCCGGACACCTTCGAGCAAGATGAAATTGCCGCGGGAGAGAAACAAATCATGCAAGCCACGTTCGACTGGGCGGCTCAGAAACTAAGCTTGTTCCACGACGAAGCCGTGCTGGCCTCTGACGCACAGGACGTCCTGAGCTTTATGTACCAGCTCTCGCAACTTCCAATGCAGGCGGAATTCTTCCCGTTGCCCGTCACCGACGGCAGGCAATTAGAGCTAATTCAAATAGAGATCGGCGCAAAAGAAGACATCATGACTCCGATGGGCAAATTGCTTACATTGCATTTGCGCAAAATGCACTCCCAGCGGGAGCCTTATTTTGAAATTTGGCTGGGATTGGAATACCGCATGCTGCCCGTGAAATTCAGGGTGGTCGATGGTTCTGAAAAGGTCACCGAGGAATTTGTGATTTCGGATATTCGGGCCGCCGAAGAATGAAAGGGAATGCAAACAACCAAACGATCCATCGGATATGATCCTTCGACCCTGCTAAACTGCCCCTTGAAATTGCCATCCCGACTTTCCCCATGCTGATCACAGAATACCGTTTAGAACTGCTCATCCGGGCGCTGCGTGCCATCCTGCCGCTGGCACATCCTGCCGACACCACTCTGCGCTATTTCTTCAAGAACGAGCACCTCGGCTCCAAGGAGCGAGAATTGGTTGCCGAGACCGTGTTCGGGATATTGCGCCACCGTCTGCTTCTGGAACACGCCTGCGCCGAAGGCCCCATATCCCATGACGCCTTTCCCGTGCAACTCACTGCTAGCCGGGAAGAACGTGAGGAAGTTTTCCCAGTACCAGATAGCTCACAACGCCGTGTCAAAATTGCCACACCGCGCCGCTTGACCCTCGCTTATCTGCTCAGGTTCGGTGGTTATAACCTGCGCGAACTCGAACCGATATTGAAGCGTGATGAGAAACAGTGGCTCGCCACCGTGAAGGGGGTGAGAGTTGAAGATCAGCCGTTACCAGTGCAGGCCGAACTGCCTGAATGGCTGGTACAAAAAATGCGCGCGTCGTATTCTGATGAAGACATCCTCTTGATTGGAAAGTCCATGCAACAAGACGCACCACTGGATATCCGAGTGAACACGCTGCTTGCCAAGCGCGAAGACGTACTGAAGGTCTTGCATGACAAACAGATTGATGCCTTGGCCACGCCTTACTCGCCTATCGGCATCCGCCTCAGGGAAAAGATCCCGCTGAACAAGGATGCCCTGTTTACCGAAGGGAAAGTCGAAGTGCAGGACGAAGGCAGCCAATTGCTTGGGTTCCTGCTGGCGCCAAAGCGCCACGATATGGTGGTTGATTTCTGCGCTGGCGCTGGAGGTAAAACGCTGATGCTATCCGCCCTGATGCATTCGCAAGGGCGCTTATATGCAATGGACGTTTCGGAAAAGCGCCTCGCGAATCTCAAGCCCCGACTGAAGCGCTCCGGCGCAAGCAACATTCAGCCTATGCTGATCGCACACGAGAACGATCTCAAGGTTAAGCGCCTAGCGGGCAAAATCGACCGTGTGCTCGTCGATGCACCATGCAGCGGCTTGGGCACGCTGCGCCGCAATCCGGATCTGAAATTCCGTCAATCGCCCCGTAGCATCGCGGAACTCACCTTGAAGCAAGCCGCCATTCTCGCGTCCGCCAGCCGTTTGGTGAAAAAGGGCGGACGTTTGGTATATGCGACGTGCAGCATACTTCCTGAAGAAAACCAGCAGATCGTGCAAACATTCCTCGCGGCACATGCCGATTTCGTATTGCGTCCGGCCGGCGAAGTATTGCTTCAACAAAAAATTCCGCTGGAAGCTCTTGATTATCTGGAACTTCGTCCCCACATCCATCAAACTGACGGTTTCTTTGCGGCGATACTGGAACGAATATAGTGACGAACTGTCACCAGCCTTTTTGTAAAAAAGCTGTATTATTAGCTTGTTTCAAGATTGCAACCTTAGGTTGCTGACAGGAGTTTATATGCTTTCGGGTTTATTGGATTTACCATGGTGGGGCTATGTGCTCACCACACTAGTACTTACCCATGTCACCATCGCTTCGGTGACTATCTTTTTACATCGCCATCAAGCGCATCTCGCACTTGATTTGCATCCTGTTGTCAGTCATTTATTCCGCTTCTGGTTATGGCTGACCACCGGCACGGTAACCAAACAATGGGTAGCCGTCCACCGTAAACACCACGCCAGATGCGAAACGCGGGATGATCCGCATAGTCCTCAAATACTGGGCATCAAGAAGGTGTTGCTGGAAGGAGCGGAGCTCTATCGCAAGGAAGCGAGGAACCATGAAACTCTTGAAAAATATGGTCGTGGGACTCCGGATGACTGGCTTGAGCGCAACCTATACTCCAAGCACAGTGTGCTGGGCATCATGCTTATGCTGGTCATTGACGTACTGCTGTTCGGACCCATCGGAATTACCATCTGGGCGGTTCAGATGATCTGGATACCGGTGACCGCCGCCGGCATCATCAATGGTGCCGGGCATTATTGGGGCTATCGCAACTTTCAGTCTGCCGACGCCTCCACCAACATCGTGCCATGGGGTATCCTGATCGGCGGCGAAGAGTTACATAATAATCACCATGCGCATATAGGCTCCGCCAAGCTATCTAGCAAATGGTATGAAATCGACATCAGTTGGCTCTACATTCGCAGCATGTCCCTACTGGGACTTGCCAAGGTTAAAAAGGTCGCGCCGAAAGTGCATCTGAATACTGCCAAAACCGTTTGCGATATCGATACCCTGCATGCGGTGATGGCCAACCGTTATGAAGTGATGGCTAGATATGCGCAGTCTTTGAAGAAGATCTATCGCGAGGAAATTGCGCAACTTAAACTGCGCATGCCCGGTTTGGGGAAGGTCGATCTTAAGCGTGTCAAGCACTGGCTGTATGTCGACGCAACCGTTCTAAGCGAGCAGGAAAAATTAAAATTGGGTTTGGTCATTCAGACTAGCGAAAAATTGAACGTCGCCTACACGCTGCGCCAGGAACTCATCTCAATCTGGCAACGCTCCACAGCTACCAAAGAGCAGATGGCAAGAGATCTGGAAGATTGGTGCCGTCGCGCCGAAACCTGCGGCATCGAAGCGCTGCAAAAGTTTTCCAGGCGTCTGCGCTATTACGCTTAAGGATCGCACTACCATTCCGCGCTGCAATGATCAAAGAAGTCGCTTGGCTGAAATAACCGGCGTCTTCATGCCCCGCAAAGGCGCGCGATATGACGCTCTCATATTGCCAGTTGCCTGCGCGACTCCTTGAGAAAGAGGCCTGAAGCAAGGCATGTCCATCTTCACGACGTGCAACGGATTGTTGCAACCGTTCCGTTCGACTTTCAAATGATCATCTGAAGCACTCAGCCTTGTTTCAGCAGTTCCTGGAAATGTTCGATTGGAAGCGGCTTGCCAAACAGGTATCCTTGGAAGTGAGCGCAGCCACAGTCAAGAAGGAACTGCCGCTGTTCTTCAGATTCCACCCCCTCCGCAATAACGTCAAGGTTAAGGCTTCGTGCCATTGCTACGATGGTGCTCACGATCGCCAGGTCGCTGCTATTGGTGGAAATCTCTCGTACAAATGACCGGTCTATCTTGAGTTGATCGAGTGGGAGCCGTTTAAGATACTGTAGTGAGGAATAGCCAGTACCGAAATCATCCAGTGAAAACTGGACACCGATTTCGTTCAATGCGTTCATGGTTGAAACGGTGGCCTCGATGTCTTCCAGCAACATGCTTTCGGTTAGCTCCAGCTTGAGTCGCATCGGATTAATGGCTTGGCGTCGTATGGCCGCCTGAACTTGAGCCACGAAATCCACCTGGTGAAATTGCTTGGCGCTTACGTTCACCGCCAGAACGAGGTCACGGGTCAGCGGATCTTGCTGCCAAGCATTAATCTGGGCGCAGGCCGTTTCCATCACCCATTGCCCGATGGGCAGGATCAGTCCAGTTTCTTCCGCCAGCGGAATGAATTGAGCAGGAGATATTAGTCCGCGTTCAGGACTTATCCAGCGAATCAACGCCTCTGCTCCCAGTGAATGACGCGAACTATCCATCTGGATCTGGTAATACAAATGGAATTGTTGCTTCTCAAGTGCTGTGCGTAAATCATACTCGAGGCTTGCTCGCGCGTTAAGCGTGTTCTGCATCTGCGGATCAAAAAAACGCAAAATGTTCCGGCCGGTTTTCTTAGCCTGATACATGGCAATATCCGCCTGCTTCATCAGTTCATCTATCGAGTCCTGGTTACCATTGAACAGGGTCGAGCCAACGCTTGACGTGCTGTGATATTGATGCGTACCAAGCGAATAGGGCTGGTTAAGAATCCGGAGAATCTTTTCGCCGACGACTTTTGTCTGCGCCGCTGCTTCAAGTGCCTGTTCGCTTAGGTCTTCCAGCATCAACACGAACTCGTCGCCGCCCAAACGCGCAACCGTGTCACTTTCGCGCACGCAGGATAAAAGACGTTCCGTGACCTGTTGCAGCAGCAAGTCCCCAATGTCGTGGCCTAAGGTATCGTTGAGGGACTTGAAGTTGTCCAGGTCAATAAGCAGAAGTGCGCCATGCCGGCTGCTACGTCTGCTGGAGGCCAGTGTCTGCCTGAGCCGATCGTGCAAAAGACGCCTGTTAGGCAGGTGAGTGAGATGATCAAAGAACGCGAGATGATTGATCTCTTCCTCCGCCTTTTTTCGCTCAGTGATATTCTGAACGATGGCAATGCCGCCTGCTTTATGTCCGCTGCTGTTTCGTGAAGGCGCGCAAGTCATGGATACCCATGCCCCGGTATCGCTTAACGTAGCGCGATAAAAGCCTTCGTAATATCCATTTTCGCCTGCCAATGCCTTCCTCAAACTGGGCAAAAGGGCCTGATCTTTTAGAAGATTCATATCCAACCCGGTAATGCGGTCGATTGTGTTATGCAGCATTGCCGCAAGGTGCTTGTTACAGTATGTAGTTATGAGGTTTGTATCGTAGTGAAAAATCCCAACCGGCAGATGTTCTAGCAGCAAACGGTAGCGCTCTTCACTCGCGCGTACTGTTTCCTCGCGCGCAGCTGCTTCGAGGCGTAGGCTGATGTTCTCACAAGTGTTCCGATTGGTGCGTTGCAAACTTATGACCATGAAACCAAGATACAAGATCACCGCCATTCCCATTGTCAGTGAAAAACTGTCTTCTGCGGCAAGGAGGCGGATCATCAGCGGCACGATCATGGACAATGAAAATACCATCGCACTGACCAAGTCGGCCGAAAATGAAGCCACCCCGCCAGCGGTCATCCCAGCCAGCGTAAACACCAGAAACATCTGCTGCTGCGGATGATTCACGGGAAACAGCAGGACGCCGGCCGAACCCCACACCAAGGACGAAACCAGAATGCTCAGGCGAAACCCCATCAGCCTGACCGGAGTAGCCGTTTTGTCATCTGCCGGGGAGTAAAGCTGGTACGTGACAACAAGGGCAGCGCGCAAAAGCGAGGCCAAGACCATCATGGAACACCAGACGAAAAGCACGGCGGAAGCAATCACGTTCCACTGCATATAGGCGAGAACCGCAGCGAGAAGCACGCTTGTAATAAGCGACACATTGCTGACGGAAAGCAATTGCCGCAACTGGGCCGATTGTATCGCCGTATTATCGCTTTTAATGTTTATCACTTAAGAATCACGGCTTAGCAAGTAAAGTTAGCCGCCATGACAGTGACTTGCATCATGTCCGAAATTTATTTTAGGTTCGACAGGCCTGAACAAATGAATGGTGGACTTACGTGTCAACATGTCTCGAACGCGGAGCCAATCATCGCTTGGCATTCATAATAGAACATCTTGCTGTTCTCTGCAGAGAAGGAAAGCGGACGAGAATTATCATAAACATGCTTATAGCTGGGCGACTCATCAATTTCACAATGAATGCTTATCGTAAAATCCTTCCCCACATTGTAAACGGTCACGCCCAACTTTTCTTCACTGATCACCTTAGATCATAGGACATCACCAATCACCCGTTGACCCAGACCAATTATGGGCGGTCACCGGAAGCACCCTAAATTTCATTGAAATTTTTTTCTCATGATGAGAGGTCAAATGGACTTAGGGGCGGCAGGCCGCTCTTCTTTTATGCCGTTCGCGACCGACACGGCGATTACTGTGCCCGTTGTTGCAGGGTACGCGGAGTGCTGGGAAGCCGCCAACCGACACCGTCAACTTGTGGTCGAACGGCAACTTATGCACAATACAAATGCCCGATCCCGCAGCAGCAGGCGGCCCGGCACGTTGCAGCAATGCCCGATCTTGTTCCCGCGGCAGAAGCTGGCATCAATTGAGTGACTTGGTCATTTCGCTCAGCAAGTTCTTGTCGATCAGCAGGATCTCGATCCGGCGGTTCTTCTGGCGTCCTTCCGGCGTGTCGTTCGGGGCCAAGGGATCATATTCGCTCCGCCCTGATGGCACCATGCGCTCTGGAGGTATGCCGACTTCCTGCAGAAAACGGACCACGTTGGTTGCCCGCGCGACCGAAAGCTCCCAGTTTGTCGGGAACGTGCCCTGCAGGGACTTGGACACAGGCACATTATCGGTATGGCCTACGACCCGGATGACTTTGTTCTCGTACGTTTTTAGCGCCTCGCCGACCTTTTTCAACACTTCTTTGCCGCCCGGCTTGAGCTTTGCCCGACCGGAATCAAAGAATATCTTCTCTGCCAGATCGACCGCCAACATGTTTTGGTACTGGCGCACCTGAAGTTGGCCATTTTCGACCTCCTTCGACAAGCCCTGCACCAGCGCATCATACTGCTTCTGCCGTTGCTGGCTGGCTGCCAGCAAGGCTGCCTTTTGCTGCTCCAGGGAACCGACCTGCTGCTGCATGGCCGTGTTCTGCTCCTCATGAGACGCAATCTGCTGCTTCAATGTGGAGTTCTCCTGCTCCAATGAGGCCTTTTGCTGTTCCAGTGCGATTTTCTGCTGTTCCAGCGCTGTCTTCTGCTGCTGCAGCGTCGAGATCTCCTCATTCTTCCCGGATTCCATCTTTTCGAATGTGCCGGTGCTGACGCATCCGCTCAGGATGAACACCGCCGTGAGAATGGCAATGCAGATGTGTCGGTGCCTAATCATGTTCATGTCCTCCATTGACCCTTCAGCACATTTTTCTTATTGAATCGATCCGAGCAAAGCCGCTGCGCAGCATTTCATTTGCTTGGACGATCAAGCGAGCACGGAATTGCCGCACTCAAGACCTTAATTCACTTGCTCAAGCTAGATTTTTGGGTTGAATCCACTGCATCAAAGCCGAAAGCCCAACTGAGAATGTACCAACTCCCTCCGCAGACGCGGCAACGTGTGCCTTTTGCTTGCAGCCTTCGAACCTGGCTAGAAAAGTGACGGCAGTTTTGCCGAGAATGCCTTGAGATCTCGGTATCTCTTCCACACCCGCCAGCATCCCGTCGCCAAACCAACCAACCCGCGACGGCGAATCACGAGTAGCGCAACCACGGCCGCGACCAACGCAGGACGAGAGCGCAACAAGCGTATCCCAGCCAAACCCTGATCTGCAAGGGTCAAAAAGGGTCGCCAGCGTCTTCCCACTTCAGCGATCTCCATGCGCTGTGAGGTAATTCTCGCCAGCAGTTCCTGGCGGCGGCGCATTATCTCAACCATCTGCCTGTTCATGGCTCGCACTCAGTTGTTCCCGATCCTTGGCAAATTCGACAAGGCTGGCGGAAAATAGCTTCGAACCGGCTTTTGCCTTGCTGCGAAGCAAGAACGCAATGACCACAGTCAGCGCAAAAAACAGAATACCCAGCGTCCCCACGACGGCAAGACGATGGTCATCCCAAAACGCCACCACGATGAATACCACAAGCAATAACACAAACATCCCGGCGCAGAACAGCATGGACAGCCCCAACACGAACATCTGTGTCAGACGCAGGCGTTCCTCCTGCAATTCATTCGCCAGCAGTTCTAGCCGAGTCGAAACGATCGAGACTAGCGTTGTAGCCAGTCGCTTAACCGACCCCATCAAGCCTGACCCGATCCCTGTCATTGTTAACGGCTGCGCGATATCAACATGCCAATAATCAAGCCGGCTCCCGCAGCGATGCCAACAGACTTCCACGGATTTTCATGCACATACTCATCGGTTGCTTTCGCCGCTTGTTTGGTTTTGACAACCACTGCTTCCTGCGCAGCGATAAGACGTGCCTTAGCGCCAACCAGGCTATCCTGTATCCTCTCACGCGCCGTAGAAATCTTCTCGCCTGCCTGACCCGCTGTTGCCCTTAGCAACTCTTCAGCATCCGAAATCACTACGTGCAAATCTTGCATAAGCTTTTCCCTGCTGACTTCATCTTCGATACCAGTTGATTTTGTACTCATGATTTACTCCTTAAAAAACACATAATAACGCCGAAAGGTGCTGCTCACTCGTCCGAAATCCCCAAGATGCTGCATTTGCTTTGCAGTGCTGATATTCGTGAACGCCAAGTCAAACCATCACGTGAAATCAGTTGCAAGAATTGCACTTAACAGCTGAGCGATAATATTAACAATATTGCCATGGTTTATCGGATCAATATCCATCGTGAGCTACCTAAAACCATTTAACAATGGCATTCCTTTCAAATTTGTCTGACTTAGGTGTCGATCACCTAATGCAATAAAATCAGCCTACTCCTATAAAATCAATATATCAACAGAGCAAATTGCTTATATAACCAAATTGCTTGTGTAATCATGGCGAGATCCATAAGTACAAGTTATCTGGCAGCTTCAACGCAGACGCCACATGCTAAAGGAAGTAATGTGGCGGAACTCCTAGAGCCCACAAATGGTGACCCTCGTTTGGCTGAACAATGGAGCCATCCTTCTGCTGCACCTGGAACCGCCGCAATCGCATCTGGAGCGGAGACTCTTTTTGGGGCATTTCCGGCCGAAAGACCCGCATCCTGACGATGCCCGATGAATACAACCAAATTTGGCTCGTCGTTGAATGCGCACAGCGTATTGGAGCGATTGAAGTCATCGCTAGGTCGGCCAATGCGATGATCATGAATGGCAGCCAGGACCACAACCTCAGAGCGACCAGCGCTGAGCTTCTGGTCGCTCTGAGGTCGCATCCGCTATAGTGCGTGGGTTTAAATAGGACCCCTGGAATAATCTTCTAGATGGTGAGATGTTGCACGTTGTCAGGGACGCCTAGGCATTTGGAAGTCCGCAGGCAAGGCACCATAACGCGACTAGAGCCTATCCTGAATTTTGTGTGTAGAGGTCATATCATGCTAACTAAAGGAGCGATGAATGACCGAAGCAACGAAGAAGCCGCGCAAGCGCAAAGCCACAGGCCCATTTTCCAACGAGCTGCTTGATCAACTTTTAGCCCAGGTATCCGGCAAGGATGCCGAGAGCCTGTTGGGCGAATCCGGCCTGATCGGGCAGCTCAAGAAGCAACTTGCCGAGCGTATGCTGGCCGCTGAACTGACCCACCATCTGGCGAATGAGGAACCCGATGAAGGGGCTGGCAACCATCGCAACGGCAGCAGTCCCAAGACCGTGCTCACCCCCAACGGCGCGCTCGATCTGTCCATCCCGCGTGATCGCTTATCCACCTTCGAACCGCAGCTGGTGGCCAAGCACCAGCGCCGCCTGCCCGGATTCGACGAGCATGTGATCGGCATGTATGCACGGGGCATGACGGTGCGCGAGATACAGGGGCACCTGATCGAACTGTACGGCCTGGAAGTTTCTCCCGATTTAATCTCCACCATCACCGACGAAGTCATGGCCGAGGTAGCGGAATGGCAAGCCCGTCCGCTAGAGGCCATGTATCCCATCGTCTATTTCGATGCCTTGCGGCTCAAGATACGCGACGAGGGCACGGTCAGAAACAAGGCGGTCTATCTGGCGCTAGGCATCGACGCCACTGGGCGCAAGGATGTGCTGGGACTGTGGATTGAGCAGACTGAAGGCGCCAAGTTCTGGCTCAAGGTGTTCAACGACATCAAGCAGCGCGGTGTGGCGGACATCCTGATTGCCGTGGTGGATGGGTTGCGCGGCTTTCCGGAAGCCATCGAGGCAGTGTTCCCGCAAACCCAGATACAGACCTGCATCGTGCATCTGATTCGCACCTCGCTCAATTACGTGGGCTGGAAGGATCGGAAGGCACTGGCTGCCGAGTTAAAGGCCATCTACCAAGCGGTCAATGCCGAAGCTGCGGAAGCGGCCTTAACCGAATTCGAGCAAGGAGCATGGGGCAAGAAGTTCCCACCCATCGCGGCGGCCTGGCGACGGCAGTGGACGCAGGTGATTCCGTTCTTCGCCTATCCGCCGGAGGTGCGCAAGATCATCTACACCACCAATGCCATCGAGAGTCTGCATATGCAATTGCGCAAGATCGTAAAGAACCGTGGGCACTTCCCCAGCGACGAGGCCGCCACCAAGCTGCTGTATCTGGCCTTGCGCAATATCGTGAAAGACTGGAAGATGCCACCACGGACATGGAAGGAGGCGGCCAATCAATTCGCCATCATGTTCGGCGAACGATTCACGGATGCTTTAAATTGATGCCGTGACTAAACCAACCTCACACACAGAATTTCGGATACGTCCCGCGACTAGGCCTTGAATTTCTTTCGGATGCAAACCACCCGCACCAGAGGCTAGAATATAACGCTCAAAATCGCCCGAAATGGACAGTGAAAGCCTTATCTAGAACAAGTATCCCTATCATGTAACTCAATTTCATCTGAAATATCTTTACGTTAATTATCTTTCTAAAGAATAGAAAAACTCCTTAGAATCAGGGGCTTTCATGTAAACGTTTACATTACTAGTCTAAGGTGTCCTTCAGAATGGAATATCGTCGTCAAAATTATCGAAGCTGCCCTTGCCTGCTGGTGGGGATTTTACTGGCGCCGTGCTGGTGCCTGACGATACTGATGCGGGTTTGCTTTCCATCACTTCAAAACTTCCGCTAGTAGATTTTCCGCCCAACATTGTCATTTCGTTGACGACAATTTCGGTCGTATAGCGATCCTGCCCTTCCTTGGTCTGCCACTTGCGGGTCTGCAGTTTTCCTTCAACGTAGATCTGCGAGCCCTTCTTCAAATACTCTCCCGCAATCTCGGCAAGACGACGATAGAAGACCAGGTTATGCCATTCAGTTTTTTCCTGCTTCTCACCGCTCTTGTCCTTCCAGTTTTCTGAAGTTGCCAGCGTGGCGTTGGTTACTGCTTCGCCATTGGTCATATAGCGGGTTTCTGGGTCTTTGCCGAGGCGCCCTATAAGGATTACTTTGTTCACCGACATGTCATGCTCCTTTTGCGAATGGACAATTGAATTAGTCACTGGACAATTAAGCTTGTCACTGAACAATTATTCTTGTCACTACGCACGTATATAATTCAACTAGTTAAAAAATTCCTTCGTTTAAAAGTGCCATCAATTGGAAAAACGTATCTGTTAGGCCAATAGTAAAGACATGTCTCCTGCCACTCGCTTTGCCTCTAATTTATCGAATCAAAAAGCATAGGCATTATTATACTTTCGATTAATCACTGTTTCTGTCTTATTTACACATCACATATTTTGCCGGATATACAATTATCCCAACCACAATGCTTTCCGTCGTGAAGTTTATACTCCTTCACGAATCGCACAATTATGTATCAATTAAAGAATGATCGCCCATCGAGGACTGCCCCCAATTCTTTAGCAGTGTTGACCTGAGTTAAATTCTGATCCAGTTCCTGTGAGAGTTTTCAGTCTAGTCTAAAGCTATTGCAGGTTCAATCGTTGGTTCATCTCCTGTGGTGTTGGAATGGGTGGAAACAGGCTCTGTTGTAGAACATGATTCGTTGTAGCGCCTATTGTCCAGGTGGCTGGTGCTGGCGGCCTTCTCCCAATGGATCGATGCGGTCGAACCGTGTTGTAGTGGATGCGCCACTGTTCAATCAGGATGCGAGCTTCATTGAGGCTATAGAACAATTCGCCATCCAGGAACTGGTCGCGAAACTTGCCATTGAAGCTCTCACAGTAACCGTTCTGCCAAGGGCTTCCAGGTTCGATGTAAGCCGTCTGGGTACCTATGCTCTTTAGCCAGTTGCGCAATATGGTTGCCACGAACTCCGGCCCGTTATCGCTGCGGATGTATTGTGGAATACCATGCTCCAGCATCAGGTCTGAAAGCACATCAATGACATCCAGTGCCTTGATATGCCTGGCCACATAAAGTGCCAGACATTCCCGTGTGTATTCGTCAATGACGACCAGAATGCGAAACTTGCTCCAGCGGCGTCGCCAGGGGCAGTAGGTATGCCCCTGAACGAAGTCATAGCTCCACACGTGGTTCGCTGCTTCCGGCCGCAGGCGAATGCAGGATCCATCATGCAGCCACAGATGTCCGCGCGGGGATTGCTTTCTGGGAACCTTCAAGCCTTCTTCTTTCCAGATACGGCGCACCACAGATTCCGTGGTTTCCCAGCCCGCGGCCGCCAACAGGTCGAACACGGTTCGGTAGCCATAGCGCCCATACAGATTGGCCACTTCCATTACACGCCATGCCGTAACGGCGTTTCATCGGCTTGTGGTACGTCTTGATAACGCATGGTGCTGCGCGGCACGCCCAGAATCAGACAGGCGCGTCGTTCGGAAAGCTTGGGATATTTGCCCACAGCCGCCTTGACAGCTGCTCGCTGGCGCTGTGGGCTTAGAAGTTTCCCTTGGCCACGTCCGTCAAGACAGCTTTTTCCAGATGCAACTCACCAACTAGGCGCTTGAGGCGAGCATTCTCCTGTTCCAGTTGCTTGAGTCTCTTGGCCTGGTCTACCTTCATTCCTCCAAATTCACGCCGCCAGCGGTAGTAGCTCTTGTCTGTCGTACCGGCTTCCCGGCAGGCCGTCATGACATCCTTGCCTTGTGATAGCTTGACTTCGATTTCCCGTAGCTTGGCCACAATCTGTTCGGGTTTTAAACGTACTCGTTTGCTCATGTTTTGATCCTTCCTTAGAGTTGAAAATGGGTATTTTCTCTCACTCAGGTTGGATCAGTTTTTTCACGCCGGTCACTACGGCTGTTTTCTATTTACAGTACAAATTCTCACATCTACCGAGTTTCACAATACCCTTGTCATTTGTTAAAAGCAAACTAAATTTATATTAATTTTTAAGTGAACAAAAAGATATCATTAACAAACATGGGGTTGGAGGGTCACATAAAAGCAAGATAATCTGTCGTAGCAAGGGTGCTGAAGCAATCATAGACTGTCATTTCTTGGTGTATTCCAGCAAATAGCCAGTATCAGCGTAGGATCAGCTTGTGGCACATAGGGCTATACACATATTGCAATTGCCAGCTATAAAGCAGTAACCGACGACGCGCGTATTACCACGTTGCGAACTTGCGAAGCGCAACTTTGAACGCTTAAAATTGTATTTATGGAAGTTATGATGCCGCTTGCGACAGGCTTTATTACTTACTATCAGGGGAATGAAACCCAGATAGGAAACAGGTTCGATATGCACTATAGACATCAGTGACACATATAATTGTCCCTGTCACTGACACCTAACCACATCTTACCCTTCAAAGTGACAAGTATAATTGGCTATATTTAATTATTAACTTATTGATTTCATTAATTGTCCGGTGACAATTTCAATTGTCTATCTGCACTTTCATCACAAGTTGTTCCACTGCATCCTTATCGAATCCCTGCATGTCTACTTTAAGGCACGCAATGTTTTCCTCAGCTATGACCATCGCTTCGCGCACGCCCTGCAGTTGTGCGAGCTCCCTTTGTAATTCTATCGCAGCAGCCTCATCCAGTTCGGGCAAATGATACAGCTTCGTACTCACCGTTGCGGGAGGCTGCATGCCGAATGCGACCACCAACCATGCCATCAGCATCACGATTGCCATTATGAACACCGCGTTCCCGCCTACATATTGCATCAACGCACCGCCCACTGCTGCGCCGGAAAAAGCGCCCAGGAACTGTACGCTGCTGTATACGCCCATCGCTGTGCCTTTCGCGGATAGCGGCGCGATCTTGCTGATCATCGAAGGCAGCGTGGCTTCCAACACATTGAACGCCGTGAAGAAGATCAGCAGCGCTATAGCCACACCCCACACGTTGCCTTGCCCAAACATCAGGAGTACTTGCGCGCACATCGCCAATAGAATCGCCATCATGAATACTTGTTTCATCTTGGCCTTTTTTTCTGCGAGGATGATGGGTGGCACCATCAGCCCAAACGCGATCAGCATCACCGGCAGATAAACATACCAATGCCGCCCCACTTCCAGCCCATCCCGCTGAAGCACGAACGGCACCTGCATGAACACCGACATCAGGATCGCGTGCAGCGAGAAAATGCCATAGTCGAGACGCAACAATTCCTTGTTGCGCAGCACTTCAGCAAATTGCCCCCGCTTTGCCTCGGTATCGCTATGAAACCTCGTGATTGCCGGATCAGGAATCACGAATTTCACTACCGCCATTGCCAGCAGAGCCAGCACGCCAGTCAGCACGAAGATGCCGGGCACGCCGATCACGCTATTAAGGGGCGGCGATAACACCATCGAAATTGAGAACGTGATGCCAATCGTGATACCAATCATGGCCATCGCCTTGGTCCGATGTTCTTCTCGGGTCAGGTCGGCAGTGAGCGCCATCACCGCCGCATTCAGCGCACCCGCACCCTGCACCACGCGGCCGATGATTACCCAGTAGATGTTGTCCCCTGAGGCGGCGATGAAGCTACCGATGGCAAAAAGAAACAGGCTGACGTAGATCACCGGCTTGCGTCCGTAGCGGTCGGACAGCCAGCCGGCTGGAATTTGCAGAATCGCCTGGGTCAGGCCATAAGCACCAAGCGCGATGCCCATCAGCAGATGGCTCTGGCCACCGGGCAGATGTTCCGCGTACAGCGCAAAGACGGGCAGGATGATGAACAACCCCAGCATGCGCAGCCCATAGATGCTGGCCAAGCCAATACTGGCGCGGCGTTCCGCCGGTGTCATGGATTCGGAAATACGTTGCATGGATGTCTTTGCGAAGCGTTACTAAAGTAGGATATTTTAGCAGGTCATCGCGCTTGCCGTCAGGTATATGTCAGGCGTATGAAAATCGAGCCGGGTGTGTATCACGATTCTGCGCAGAGCAGAATCGGTCCAAAAGCGAAGGGATGCCATCATGGCTTCGCGTTTGGATGATTCATTTCGGCCACGCACAGCCATACGCTGGTACCGCGCAATATCCGGCCTGTAGGTTTGACTCTATAGTGATTGCTATGCCGGCCGCAACGAATCGAATCTATCCGCAATATACCTAGTTCGCAAATTCGACCCGGTTGCGGCCGGTTTTCTTTGCTTTATAGAGTGCCGCGTCAGCATCGCGGAATATCGCGGTGACAAAGCCAGACGATCTTTCACGACGACATCCACCTATGGAAACGGTCGCAATACCCCATCCGCCGTTCTGTTCATGCTGAATGCCCAGCGCACGCACAGATTCGAGAATACCGTTACAGCATGTTTCGTAGGCTGCCCGTGATGAACCGGGGATTACGACCGCGAATTCTTCGCCACCGTATCGCGCAGCAAAAGCATCTTTCGTCATTCCTTCTGAGTTGGTTCGAGCAACGACTGCCTCAATGGCATGGGCGACGGCGCGCAGGCAGTCATCACCAACCTGGTGCCCATAGTAGTCGTTGTAATTCTTGAAATTATCCACGTCCACCATCAACAGGGCGAACGGGACACCCCGGTCCAAAGACTCTGCCCATGCATGATCCACGTTGAGATCCATCCAGCGACGGTTAAACAAGCCTGTGAGCCCATCGCGATTGGCCTGTTGTTCGAGTTTGAAATTGGCGATCGACAGCAACTGCCGCATTGCAGCAATCCGCGTCATGGCCTTCATCTTTGCGTGGAGGATGTCTTCTGAAAGGCCTTTGGACAGAAAATCATCGCCGCCAGCTTCGATTGCCATGACCAGGTTTTCCGGAGTGTCTGAAGCCGTCAAAAAAATAATCGGGGTCCATGCAGATTTCTGCGTCGCCTCAAAGGCGCGAATCCGGTTAGTTGCCTCAAACCCATTCATCACCGGCATCTCGATGTCCATTAATACCAGATCGGGCGGCGATTCACGGAACGTGTCGAAGGCCACCTGACCGTTCTGCGCGAGACATACCTCGTGGCCAAATGACCTCAAACGTGACTCCATTACGGCAGCAATGGCACGAGTGTCTTCAACAAGGAGAATCTTCATCTTATATCATGAAAGAATCATGGCCCACGAGGACCCACTATAACTTTATAGGGAATCGCTGACAACCCTCGACGATTCTGGAAGAAGACAGGCCTGGTCGGCGTGTGCGAGCGAATGGCAAATCTAGGACCGAAGGCTGAACATCTGAAATTTGGCAGTGCCTGCCAATCGATCATGCTGATCACCTGCCGCAAAAGCAGCCGTGAACCGCTCCAATCCCACGAGATCATCGAGTGTGGCTGAAGAATGGTCGCCTGCCAATAGGAACCGTTCAACGTTCCCAATAGCCGGAACTTGGGTGCCTGATTGCTGAAAAATTGACCCGAGGACGATCGCGGACCAAGTTGCTTGCCAAAAGCCAGCTGGAATTAAGCGTGTTTGAATGGGCACTTGTCTATCAGTCATTCCTAACGTGAAAGGACACGCGAACTATCTATCCTGGTCATCCGTCCGACACCCGCCGGATTCAACGAAAGTGCGCGCAACGAGCAAGCGAAACGATCAGCCAGTCCATCGCCATATTCCGCGGGCTTGGGAAAGCATCAAAAATCGCGTATATTGACAGGTCGCCTCAATCATGATGGTTTGCATGGAACAGATACGGATACGCGGTGCTCGCACCCACAATTTAAAGAACATTAGCCTCGATTTGCCACGCCACAAGTTAGTGGTGATCACAGGGTTGTCGGGTTCAGGTAAGTCCTCACTCGCCTTCGACACTCTATATGCCGAGGGGCAGCGGCGTTATGTGGAATCCCTGTCCGCCTACGCGCGGCAGTTTTTGCAGTTAATGGAAAAGCCTGATGTGGATTTGATCGAAGGCTTGTCTCCCGCGATCGCAATCGAGCAGAAGGCCACTTCGCACAACCCGCGCTCCACGGTTGGCACGGTCACGGAGATCCATGATTACCTCCGCTTGCTATTCGCGCGCGCTGGCGACCCATATTGCCCTCAACACGACCTGGTCTTGCAGGCACAGAGCGTAGGACAGATGGTCGATCACGTGCTACAACTGCCGGCAGGCATGCGCATCATGATCCTGTCACCGCTGGTGGTGGAGCGCAAAGGCGAGCAACTGGATCTCTTCGACGAGTTGCGTGCACAGGGTTTTACGCGCCTGCGCATCAATGGCAAGGTATACGAAATGGATGCATTGCCGGCTTTGCAAAAGACAAAGAAACACACCGTCGAGATCGTAGTCGACAGGCTGAAAGTCGACGCGGAATCCAAGCAGCGGCTGGCGGAGTCGTTCGAGACGGCGTTGCGCCATGCCGACGGACGCGCCGTCGCAGTGGAGATGGACACCGACAAGGAGCATCCATTCTCGGCAAAATTTTCTTGCCCGATCTGCAACTATTCGCTGCCGGAACTTGAACCGCGCTTATTCTCGTTCAACAATCCGATGGGCGCATGCCCGAAATGCGACGGGTTGGGCAACATCAGTTTCTTTGATCCCAAGCGCATCGTCGCCTTCCCGACGCTTAGCCTGAGCTCCGGCGCGATCAAGGGTTGGGACAGGCGCAACCAGTTCTATCACCAGTTACTCGCCGGACTCTCTAAGCACTACAACTTCGATATCGAGCAATCATTCGAGAGTTTGCCGGACAAGATTCAGCAGGTGATCCTGTATGGCAGCGGCAAAACCGAGATCGCATTTCAATATCTGAACGAGCGCGGCAAGCCAACGCTGCGCGAGCATGCCTTCGAAGGGATCGTCCACAATCTGGAGAGACGCTATAAGGAAACGGACTCACCTACCGTACGCGAGGAGCTGGCCAAATACCTGAACAGCTGCGCCTGCCCGGAATGCAAAGGCACGCGTCTGCGCATCGAAGCCCGCCATGTCCGCGTCGCGGACATGAACATCTATGAGATCAGTGCGTTGCCTTTGAAGCAGGCGCTAATTTTCTTTCAGGGTCTGAAGTTGAAAGGCCACAAGCAGGCGATTGCTGAAAAGATCGTGCTGGAGATCGCCAGCCGCTTGACGTTCCTGAACAACGTCGGGCTGGACTATTTGTCGCTGGAACGCTCTGCGGAAACCCTGTCCGGCGGTGAGGCGCAGCGCATCCGACTCGCCTCGCAAATAGGGTCCGGCCTCACCGGCGTGATGTATGTACTGGATGAACCCTCCATCGGCCTGCACCAGCGGGACAACGACCGGCTGTTAACCACGCTGAAGAAACTTCGCGACATGGGCAACAGCGTCATCGTGGTAGAACACGATGAAGAGGCCATACGCTCCGCAGATTATGTGGTGGACATGGGGCCGGGCGCTGGTGAGCACGGCGGGCTCGTTGTGACGCAAGGCACGCCTGAAGATATCTGCAACAGCAAGCAATCGCTCACCGGTGATTACATGACTGGCCGCCGGAGCATCCCTATGCCGGCAAAATTTCTCAAGCCTGACCCTAAACGTATGCTGCAAATAGTTGGTGCATCCGGCAATAATCTGAAAATGGTGACGTTGAAGTTGCCGGTCGGACTGATGGTATGCGTGACAGGCGTATCGGGCTCTGGCAAATCCACGCTAGTTAACGACACGCTTTATCCGGCGGTGGCGCAGCATTTGTATGGCAGCAACGTCGAACCCGCACCTTATGCGGAGATCAGCGGAATGGAATTCTTCGACAAGGTGATCAATGTGGACCAGAGCCCCATTGGCCGCACGCCACGCTCTAACCCCGCGACCTATACTGGCCTGTTCACGCCGATCCGCGAGTTATTCGCAGGCGTGCCATCGTCTCGCGAACGCGGCTACGGGCCGGGACGCTTTTCATTCAACGTAAAAGGCGGGCGCTGCGAATCTTGTCAAGGCGACGGCATGATCAAGGTCGAGATGCACTTTCTGCCTGACGTTTATGTTCCGTGTGACGTATGCCATAGCCAACGCTATAACCGCGAGACCCTGGAGATCCAGTACAAGGGCAAAAACGTCCACCAGATCCTGCAGATGACGGTCGAGCAAGCGCACGAATTTTTCAAAGCGGTGCCAATCATCGCGCGCAAACTGCAAACATTGCTGGATGTCGGCCTCGGGTACATCACACTGGGACAATCGGCCACAACCCTGTCCGGCGGCGAAGCACAGCGTGTCAAGCTCTCCCTGGAACTTTCCAAGCGCGACACTGGACGCACGCTATATATCCTCGACGAACCCACCACAGGATTGCATTTCCACGATATCGCCATGCTGCTCAAGGTAATCCACAAGCTGCGCGACCAAGGTAACACCGTGGTCGTGATCGAGCATAACCTCGACGTGATCAAGACTGCCGATTGGGTGATTGACCTAGGCCCAGAAGGCGGAGACGGTGGCGGCCGAATCATTGCAGAAGGATCGCCCCAAGCCCTCGCGAAAAACAGGGACAGCGTGACAGGCCAATATTTGAAGCAAGTGGTCGACAGACAATTTACCGGATCGCGCTGATGTTGCAAACATGACAATGCGTCGCGCGGTTGGTTACCTAGATCGAATCTCATGCCATTCGTGATGAGGGCCGTGAAACCAGAACGTCAACTGTGTGCCTCGACCGCGATCTAGATGTGCATGCTTTCGGATTGCCTCCCCCAACTCCGGATGGCGGACGATCGGGAGCGCAACAATGTTGCCTCTGGGTCAGATTTGCGTGATTGGAGCGGCGCGATTGAACCCGAGCAATCGACCGGCATCCAGTATCGGCCTCACGTTGCGGACATTGATAGGTGCAGCCAATCACTGGCAAAAATAAAGGGAGCCTGGGCCCCCAATATTCTAATAACCAAATTCCCAAGGCCTTAGCTGAAGCGATGACGATAAATCCGGCCTATCTATTTGTGCTGAAGCTTCCCTGATTACTCAACATCGACTGCTGTCGTATCTGCTGGACGATCCAACAGTTCGACGAGTGCCATTGGTGCGTTGTCGCCCTTGCGAAAGCCAAACTTGAGGATACGCGAGTAGCCGCCGCTCCGGGCTGCATAGCGTGGGACCAAGTTCGTCGAACAGCTTGCTAACCATTTCACGGTCACGCAAACGGGCAAATGCGAGGCGGCGATTTGCCAGAGTGGGGTTCTTGCCCAGTGTCAGTATCGGTTCTGCAACACGGCGCAGTTCCTTCGCCTTAGGCAAAGTGGTCTTGATAAGCTCGTGACGCAACAGCGACACGGTCATGTTGCGGAACATAGCCAGACGGTGGCTGCTGGTACGATTGAGTTTCCTTAACCCTAAGCGGTGACGCATAATTCGCCTTTCTTGCTTCTAGATTGCACGGACTTCTGTATTGTTGAGCTCTAAATTAGCCGCTAGCGGCAGGCCAGTTTTCCAACTTCATACCCAGCGACAAATTGTGCTCGGCGAGAACCTGTTTGATTTCGTTCAGCGATTTTCGCCCCAGATTCGGGGTGCGCAACAGATCATTTTCCGTGTACTGGATCAGATCCCCAATATAATGGATGCTCTGTGCCTTGAGACAGTTCGACGAACGTGGAGTCAGCTCCAGGTCATCTACGGGGCGCAACAGGATAGGATCGACCTTCGGCGTTTGCACCTTCTCGACGACAGGCTCAGTTCCTTCCAGCGCAGCGAACACGGAGAACTGGTCCACCAGGATACGCGCCGCATTGCGAATCGCTTCTTCAGGATCAATCGCACCATTGGTCTCAATGTGCATCACAAGCTTGTCCAGATCGGTGCGTTGTTCCACGCGCGCGCTTTCAACGGCATAGCTCACCCGGTTGACCGGACTGAACGATGCGTCCAGAGCAATATGCCCGACCGCGCGGCTTTCGTTCGGAGCCTGGCGCGAAATCGCGGACACGTAGCCTCGCCCCTGTTCCACTTTGATCTGCATGTCCAGCTTGCCCCCGGCCGTCAGGTGCGCGATCACATGATCTGGGTTGACCACTTCGACGTCCGCATTCCCGCTGATATCCGCCGCTGTCACTACGCCCTGACCTTCCTTTTTGAGGGTCAGCACGACTTCCGGCGTATTATGCAAGCGCAGCACCACACCTTTGAGGTTCAGCAAAATATCCACAACATCTTCCTGAACGCCGTCTATGGTGGCGTATTCATGCAGCACACCGGCCATCTTCACTTCAGTCGGGGCTGCGCCCTGCATCGACGACAACAGGATACGACGTAAGGCATTCCCCAATGTGTGACCGTAGCCGCGTTCAAACGGCTCCATCACCACTTTGGCCTGGGTATCAGAAATCTTTTGTACATCGATGATACGGGGTTTCAAAAAATCATTCTTAGGCATACGCTACTCCGCGTGGATTACTTGGAATACAACTCAACTACAAGATGCTCATTGATGGTCGCAGGCAACTCGGCACGTTGTGGCTTCGCCTTGAATGTTCCTTTGAACGCCTTTGTGTCCATTTCGATCCATTCCGGAAAACCGCGCTGCTCGGCAGCAGCGATCGCCGCCTTGATGCGAAGTTGTGTCTTGGACTTTTCGACGACTTCAACCACGTCACCGGGACGCACTTGATAGGAGGGAATATTCACGCGCTTGCCATTGACCAGCAAGCCGTTGTGACGCACTACTTGACGCGCTTCAGCACGTGACGCGCCAAAACCCATTCGGTAGGAAACGTTGTCCAACCGGGACTCCAGATTCTGCAATAAAGCTTCACCGGTAATGCCGCGTTGCTGCTCAGCTGACTTGTAAGTGAGGCGGAATTGCCTTTCCAGTACGCCGTAGATACGACGAACCTTCTGTTTTTCACGCAATTGGCCGCCATATTCAGACAGACGGGTGTTTTTCTTTTGCCCGTGCTGGCCGGGCGGGTAGGCTCTGCGCTCAACACCGCACTTGTCGGTAAAACATTTTTCGCCTTTCAGAAACAGCTTCTCGCCTTCGCGGCGGCACTGACGGCATTTTGCATCAAGATTTCTAGCCAAGATCAACTCCCAAAAAATTAGATACGACGCTTCTTAGGCGGACGGCAACCGTTGTGCGGAACCGGTGTGATATCGGAAATGCTGGTAATCTTAAAACCTGCGGCATTCAGTGCGCGTACGGCGGATTCACGGCCCGGGCCCGGGCCCTTGATACGCACTTCAATATTTTTCACACCACATTCAGCAGCAGACTTGCCTACCGTTTCGGCTGCAACCTGAGCAGCAAACGGTGTACTCTTGCGTGACCCTTTGAAACCATTCGCACCACTGGTGGACCATGCCAAAGTGTTGCCTTGACGATCAGTGATGGTCACGATGGTATTGTTAAAAGATGCATGAACATGCGCGATACCCTCCGCGACATTCTTCTTAACCTTCTTGCGCACTTTCGTGCTTGGCTTAACCATTCTCTAATCCTTTAAAGCGTTACGGTCACTTCTATATATCCAGATTTGATTCTAACTGCCCTGTTGCTCAAAAATTTCCCAGCCTGTTCATTCGCTCTCTGCGCCGCTTTGATAAGATTCTCGCCCCGTGCATCTTGACGAAATCAATCCCTCAAGCCGCCAGGCAGTTCTACTTCTTGGCACCGGCAATCGCCTTGCGCGGGCCTTTGCGGGTACGCGCATTGGTGCGCGTGCGCTGACCACGACACGGCAAACCCCGCCGATGGCGCACGCCACGATAGCAACCCAAGTCCATCAGTCGCTTGATGCTCATCGTCGTCTCACGGCGCAAATCGCCCTCTACGGTGATCTTCGCAACCTGTTCGCGCAACTTTTCAACTTCCGCGTCGGTCAAGTCCTTGATCTTGGCGGCAGCATTTACGCCCGCTGCAGCACAAATGGCTTGCGAGCGTGTACGCCCGATCCCATAGATTGCAGTCAAAGCAATCACAGCGTGTTGATGGTTGGGG
Source organism: uncultured beta proteobacterium (assembly GCA_963833515.1). Taxonomy (GTDB): domain Bacteria; phylum Pseudomonadota; class Gammaproteobacteria; order Burkholderiales; family Gallionellaceae; genus Gallionella. The sequence continues at coordinate 51,560 of CAWHYN010000029.1, forward strand.
ATATTGACCCCTGCTATACGTGCCATGCAGCTACCCTATCTTTTGAAAGTCGAAAATTATAACACCTAAAGCTGGTATTCTCAATTAGCCTTGGCGTTGCTTATGGCGTGGCTCAGTGCAAATCACTCGCACCACGCGTTTACGAATAACGATTTTGCAATTACGGCATATCTTCTTCACAGATGCTTGAACTCTCATTATCTTCTCCTTACCTACTTTGCTATTTAGCGCGGAACACAATGCGCGCCTTGCTCAAATCATAGGGCGTCAATTCCACAGTCACCTTATCGCCGGGCAGGATACGAATGTAGTGCATTCGCATCTTGCCCGATATATGGCCCAATACCACATGGCCATTCTCCAGCTTGATTCTAAATGTTGCATTGGGTAGGGCCTCTTCCACCTCGCCCGCCATCTGAATCACGTCTTCTTTGGACATTAGCGCGTCAATCCGCCTTTGAAGTTCGCTTTCTTCAGCAAACCTTCATACTGGTGCGACATAAGATAGGACTGCACTTGCGTCATGAAGTCCATCGTGACCACCACCATGATCAACAGCGACGTGCCCCCAAAGTAAAAAGGCACATTCCACTTTACCACCAAGAACTCCGGCAACAAGCAAACCAGAGAGATATATACGGCACCAACCATGGTCAGACGCAGCATGATCTTTTCAACGTACTGCGCAGTCTGCTCGCCAGGACGGATGCCCGGTAAAAACGCACCGCTCTTCTTCAGGTTTTCCGCAGTCTCTTTCGGGCTGAACACCAGCGCCGTGTAGAAGAAACAGAAAAACACGATTGCACCCGCATAAAACAACACATAAATCGGCTGGCCTGGTGATAGTTTATCGCTGATGTCCTTCAGCCAGCTCAATCCCTGCCCGCTGCCAAACCATCCGGCAATCGTCGCCGGGAACAAGATGATGCTGGACGCAAAAATCGGCGGAATCACGCCCGCCATATTCAGCTTCAGCGGCAAATGCGAACTCTGCCCACCATACACTTTGTTGCCAACCTGACGCTTGGCGTAGTTCACCAGAATCTTCCGTTGCCCACGTTCGACGAATACCACCAACGCCGTTACAGCGATGGCACCAACGAACAACGCCAGCACCAGTGGAATAGAAAACGCGCCGGTACGAGCCAATTCCAAGGTGCTACCAATCGCGCGCGGCAAACCCGCGGCGATACCTGCAAAAATTATCAGCGAGATACCGTTGCCCAAACCGCGCTCGGTAATTTGCTCGCCCAGCCACATCAAGAACATCGTTCCGGTCACCAAAGTCACCACCGTAGTCAACTGGAACATCGGACCTGGATTGGGGACCAATCCTTGCTGTGTTTGCAGCGCCACTGAGATGCCAAACGCCTGAAACATCGCCAAACCCAAGGTACCGTAGCGGGTGTATTGGGTGATCTTGCGGCGGCCCGCCTCACCTTCCTTTTTCAATTGTTCGAGGTGCGGGAACCGCTATCGCACGCGAGCTGCATGATGATCGATGCAGAAATATAAGGCATGATACCCAAGGCAAATATGGTAAAGCGGGACAATGCGCCGCCCGAGAACATATTGAACATGCCCAAGATGCCGCTCTTTTGCGACTTGAACAATTCCGCCAATACCGTCGGATCGATCCCAGGCACCGGAATATGCGCACCGATACGGAACACCACCAATGCGCCAAGCAGAAACCACAGGCGACTGCTCAAGTCGCCGTATTTACCCTTGCTCACACCCTTGGCATCTGTACTCACGTACTGACCTTACTCAGCGAGGCTGCCGCCAGACAGCTTCTATCGCTGCACGCGCACCCTTGCTTGCCAGCAAACCTTGCAACTTCACGGCACGGGATATTTCACCGCAAAGGATAACCTTGGCAGTCATTGCGCCTGAATGAACCACGCCGGCCTGCTTAAGAGCCAACAAATCAATAGTGTCGACCGGCATCTTCTGCAAATCGGTCAAGCGCACCTGCGCCGTGTCGTTGCGCGTCAGTGAAATAAACCCTCGCTTCGGCAAACGACGTTGCAGCGGCATTTGACCGCCTTCAAAGCCGACCTTATGAAAACCGCCAGTACGGGACTTTTGTCCTTTGTGACCCCGACCGGCCGTCTTTCCCAAGCCGGAACCAATTCCACGACCAACGCGGCGTTTGGCGTGCTTCGCACCCTGTGCAGGTTGAATTTTATTAAGTTGCATTTGTTATGCCTCGCACTTAACCATGTAATACACTTTGTTGATCATGCCGCGCACGCAAGGAGTATCCTGCAATTCCACGGTGTGGTTGATATGACGCAGGCCCAGACCGCGGATGGTATCGCGATGTGACTGCTTGGTACCAATCACGCTTTTGGTCTGTGTCACCTTTATAGTCTTGGCTTTTGCACTGGCTGTTGTCATGTCTTACCCCAAAATCTCTTCAACGTTCTTGCCGCGCTTCGCGGCAATTTCGGATGGTGAATTCATCGCCTTCAAACCATTCAGCGTCGCGCGCACCACATTGTATGGATTGCTCGAGCCAATACATTTGGCCAAGACGTCACGCACACCCACCGCCTCGAACACTGCGCGCATCGCGCCGCCCGCGATAATGCCGGTACCTTCGGACGCCGGCTGCATCAAGACCTTTGCAGCACCATGCTTGCCGATCACAGTATGATGCAAAGTACCGTTCTTGAGGCTGACCTTGGCCAGATTACGGCGCGCTTCATCCATCGCTTTTTGCACGGCAACCGGGACTTCCTTGGATTTTCCTTTGCCCATTGCCACGCGGCCATCTCCATCACCAACCACGGTGAGAGCTGCGAAGCCCATGATACGGCCACCCTTAACCACCTTGGTGACGCGGTTCACGGAGATCATCTTTTCAATCAGTCCGTCGTCGCGCTTTTCCTGTTGTTGCATTTTTCCTTGCGGCTTTGCCATCGCTCAACTCCAATTAGAACTGCAGACCATGTTCGCGCGCGGCTTCAGCCAGCGCCTTAACACGACCATGATATTGATTACCGGAACGGTCGAACGCCACCTTCGTGATACCTGCGCTTTTTGCCTTTTCAGCAATACGCTTGCCAATCAAGACCGCCGCAGCCTTGTTGCCGCCATTCGCAATCTCCTTGCGCACATCCGCCTCTACGCTGGAGGCGCTCGCCAACACTTTACCGCCGCAAGCAGAGATCACCTGGGCATAGATGTGAAAATTCGTGCGGTTGATTGCCAAACGAATCGATTTCTTTTCAGCAATGCGTGCACGGGTCTTGCGTGCTCTGCGCTGACGCGCTTCTTTTTTAATCAACATGTCTGCCTCAATTATTTCTTCTTGGTTTCCTTCAAAATCACCACTTCATCGCTATAGCGCACGCCCTTGCCTTTGTATGGCTCCGGTTCACGGAAGGCACGAATTTCAGCAGCCACTTGTCCAACCTGTTGCTTGTCGGCGCCTTTTAACACAATGTCTGTTTGGGTCGGCGTTTCGACCTTGATGCCAGCAGGCATCTTGTAGGAAACCGGATGTGAATAGCCCAAAGTCAGACTCAAGGTGTCACCGGCCGCTTGAGCGCGATAACCCACACCAACCAACGTCAGCTTGCGCTCAAACCCCTTACTCACGCCCAGCACCATATTGGCCAGCAACGCACGGATCGTTCCAGACATCGCATCGGCTTGCGTGGAATCATTTTGTGTCTTGCACAGCAGGGTGTTGCCCTCACGCACCACGCTCACGTCGCCAGACAGCGCATGCTTAAGCGTACCCAACGGACCTTTCACCGAAATCTCATTCGCCGCCAAGGCGACCTCGACACCACTCGGCACTACAACTGGATTTTTGGCAACTCTAGACATGCTTACCTCACTATGCGACTACGCACAGCACTTCACCGCCAATACCATTGGCGCGCGCTTTGCGGTCGGTCATCAAACCCTTGGAAGTCGACACGATGGCAATGCCCAGGCCATTCATTACCTGAGGAATATCATCGGAACCCTTATAAATTCGCAACCCCGGACGACTTATGCGTTGAATTTTTTCGATTACTGGACGGCCACTGTAATACTTCAGCCCGATTTCCAACGTGGCCTTGCCACCGTCGGCGACAACACTGAAGCCTTCTACATAGCCCTCATCCTTCAACACCTCGGCAATCGCCACCTTCAATTTCGAGGAGGGCATTGCAACTGTGGCTTTTTCCGCTAGCTGCGCATTGCGAATGCGCGTCAACATGTCGGAGATTGGATCACTCATACTCATATTAATTTCTCCTACCAGCTGGCCTTGACGATGCCGGGAATTTCACCGCGCATCGCGAATTCACGCAACTTGATACGCCCCAAGCCAAACTTTTTGAATGTGCCGCGAGGACGACCCGTCAAAGCGCAACGATTACGCAGCCGCACAGGGCTTGAGTCTCGCGGCAACGACTGCAATTTCAGACGCGCTGCAGCACGTTCTTCGTCGCTCAACTTGGTGTTTTCGATTGTCGCAATCAACAATGCACGCTTGGCGGCAAATTTCGCCACCATTTCACGGCGCTTTTGTTCGCGGTTAATAACTGCTATCTTAGCCATTAATATTCCCTCATTTCTTTAATGGGAGTTTGAACGCCAACAAAAGTGCCTTGGCTTCTTCATCAGTCTTCGCGGAGGTGGTGATGGTGATGTTCATGCCACGCAACGCATCGATTTTCTCATATTCAATTTCCGGAAATATGATTTGTTCCTTCACCCCCATGTTGTAGTTGCCACGGCCGTCAAACGACTTGCCGGAGATACCACGGAAATCTCGGATACGCGGAATCGCCACGGAAATCAGACGGTCCAAAAATTCATACATGCGCTCCTTGCGCAAGGTCACCTTGCAACCAACCGGATAACCTTCACGAATCTTGAAACCTGCAATTGACTTCTTGGACATCGTCACCACTGGCTTCTGGCCGGCAATCTTCTGCATATCCCCAACAGCGAACTCCATCACCTTCTTGTCAGCCACCGCTTCACCGACACCCATATTCAAGGTGATCTTTTCAATGCGCGGCACTTCCATGATCGACTTGTAGCCGAATTGCTTCATCAGGTCTTTAGCGACCTTGTCTTTGTAGAACCCATATAAACGAGCCATGTTCTATACCCCTCAAGCGTCAATCATTTCGCCGTTGGACTTGAATACGCGTACTTTGCGTCCATCTTCCAGCCTTTTAATACCTACCCGATCACCCTTCTTGGCAGCCGCGTTGTATATCGCCACATTCGAGATATGAATGGGCAATTCCTTTTCCACGATACCCCCGGTCAAGCCCTTTACCGGATTGGGTTTCTGGTGCTTCTTGACCTTATTGATGCCGCCAACGACCAGGTATTCGCCCAAGACGCGCTGGACGCTGCCACGATTGCCTTTGTCTTTGCCCGTGATTACGATGACGTCATCATTCTTCTTGATCTTGCGCATGATTTTCCTCGACTCGATCCGTTACCGCTCAGAGCACTTCTGGTGCCAGTGATACGATTTTCATGAATTTCTCGGTACGCAACTCGCGTGTCACCGGCCCGAAAATACGCGTGCCGATAGGTTCCAATTTGGCATTCAACAACACAGCCGCATTACCATCGAACCGGACCAAAGAGCCGTCGGAGCGACGCACGCCCTTGGCAGTACGAACCACCACCGCGTTGTATACTTCGCCCTTCTTTACGCGTCCGCGCGGAGCCGCATCCCTAATGCTGACCTTGATGACGTCACCAACGGAAGCATAACGGCGCTTGGAGCCGCCCAAGACCTTGATGCACATAACAGAGCGAGCACCGGTATTATCGGCCACATCTAAAACAGACTGCATTTGTATCATTATTTAATCTCCAACTTTTTCCGCTTGCAGCGGCCAGTTTTGGAACCCGTTCGGGTTAGGTCGCCGCAAGCGGCGAAGAAACGAAGCCGCGCATTATATGCGAAATTTGAAAAGACGCAAGCAGAAATTGCGATTAATTTGCCGCGGCCTTCTCAAGCAGCTTTGCGACACGCCATGTCTTGGTCTTGGAGATCGGACGGCATTCTTCAATCGTTACCACGTCGCCAGTTTGAAACTCGTTAGTTTCGTCATGCGCATGGTATTTCTTTGAAACGCGAATGATCTTGCCCAGTAATGGATGCTTCACTTTACGTTCAACCAGAACCGTTACTGTCTTGTCCATCTTGTCGCTTGTCACAGTTCCTGTCAGTGTACGTTTCAGCCTAGAATCAATCGCTGCCTTGCCTTCGCTCGATGTTTTTGAATCGCTCATTTCTGGGCACCCTTTTCTGTCAATACAGTCTTCACGCGGGCAACATCACGACGCACTTTGCGAATTTCACTGGTATTAGTCATTTGTTGTGTCGCAGCCTGCATGCGCAAACCGAACTGAGCCTTTGCCAAAGACAACAGTTCATTGTGCAGATCAGCTGCGGACTTGGTTTTGAGTTCACTGGCCTTCATGTTAAGTTCCTACCTGTCTAACTACAAAAGTGGTGGCCAGCGGCAGCTTTGCCGAAGCCAAACGGAACGCTTCGCGTGCCAACGTTTCATCGACCCCGTCCATCTCGTACAACATCTTGCCGGGTTGAATCTCGGCGACGTAGTACTCGGGATTTCCTTTACCATTACCCATGCGGACTTCTGCCGGCTTCTTGGAGATAGGCTTGTCCGGGAAAATGCGGATCCAGATACGCCCGCCGCGCTTGATATGTCGGGTCATGGCACGACGTGCAGCTTCGATTTGACGTGCCGTCAAACGACCTCGCACAACAGCCTTCAGACCGAACTCACCAAAGCTCACGTTGTTGCCCCGCGTGGCAATGCCCTTGTTGCGGCCCTTTTGCTCCTTGCGAAATTTCCTTCTAGCTGGCTGTAGCATGCTTTACCCCCGCTTTTCTGACTTTCTTTTCCGGTTCAGCGACGACAGGTGCAGCAGCCTCCTGATCCGAAGTTTCACCCTTGAAGACCCAAACCTTCACACCAATGACTCCGTACGTGGTCTTTGCTTCGGCAGTGCCGTAATCAATATCGGCACGCAGGGTATGCAATGGCACGCGACCTTCGCGATACCACTCGGTGCGAGCAATCTCTATGCCGTTGAGACGACCCGCGCTCATGATCTTTATGCCTTGCGCCCCAAGGCGCATCGCATTTTGCATCGCGCGCTTCATCGCGCGACGGAACATGATGCGCTTTTCCAACTGCGCAGTAATGCTCTCCGCAATCAATTGTGCATCGATTTCCGGCTTGCGAACTTCCTCAATCGCCACATCAACTGATTGCAAACCCATCCGCTTGCGCAATTCGGCACGCAATGTCTCGATGTCCTCGCCTTTCTTGCCAATCACCATGCCCGGTCGCGCCGTGTAAATGGTCACCTTGGCGTTCTTGGCCGGGCGCTCGATGATCACCTTAGAGACGCCGGCAGCCGCCAGTTTCTTTTTCAGGTAGGCCCGCACGTCGATATCCTTAAGCAACAAATCAGCAAAATTCTTGCTGTTGGAATACCACTTGGAATCCCAGTTCTTGCGGACGCACAACCTGAAACCCGTTGGATGAATTTTCTGTCCCATAATCTACCTTAGCTCCCGACGCTGATCGTAATGTGACAAGTCTGTTTTTCCAGGCGATTGCCCTGACCCTTGGCTTTGGCGATAAAGCCTCTCCCGGATGCGGCTTTGTCAACCAAAATGGTCTTAACTTTCAGGTCGTCAATGTCAGCGCCATCGTTATGCTCGGCGTTCGCAATAGCCGACTCGAGAGCCTTCTTGATGATAACTGCGCCTTTTTTCGGGCTAAAGTTCAAGATGTTGAGTGCCTGCGCAACCGGCAATCCGCGAATCTGATCAGCCACCAAACGGCCCTTTTGCGCGGAGAGATGTATCTTTTTTGCAACTGCAGTAGTGGTTGTCATCATATCTCCTTTATTTCTTGACCACTGCTTTTTTATCAGCAGAATGACCCTTAAACGTGCGCGTCAGGGAAAATTCACCCAGTTTGTGGCCAACCATGTTTTCGGATACATACACCGGAATATGCTGCTTGCCGTTGTGTACCGCAATCGTCAGGCCAACAAACTCGGGCAATACCGTTGAACGGCGCGACCAGGTTTTAACCGGGCGCTTATCATTGGTCGCGCGCACAGCCTCAACCTTCTTGAGCAAGTGAGCGTCGACAAACGGACCTTTTTTAATCGAACGTGCCATATCTATCTACTCCTTAAACCTGAAAGCGACGACGCACGATCATGCCGCTAGTGCGTTTGTTACGACGTGTGCGGAAACCTTTGGCCGGGACACCCCATGGACTGACCGGATGACGACCTGCCGCAGTCTTGCCTTCACCACCTCCGTGCGGGTGATCGATCGGGTTCATTACCACGCCCCGAACCGTCGGGCGGACCCCACGCCACCGCATCGCACCGGCCTTGCCGATGGAACGCAGACTATGTTCCGAATTACCCACTTCGCCCAAAGTCGCTTTGCAATCGATATGTACTTTGCGAATTTCGCCAGAGCGCAAGCGCAACTGCGCATAGCTGCCCTCGCGAGCCAACAGTTGCACCGAGGTACCGGCAGAACGTGCCAACTGGGCACCTTTGCCCGGCAACATCTCAATGCAATGGATGGTCGAACCGACCGGCACGTTGCGCAACGGCAAAGCATTACCCGGTTTGATCGGCGCCTCGGAACCGCTTACCAAAGTCGCACCCGCAGCAACACCTTTAGGCGCAATAATGTAACGGCGTTCGCCGTCGGCATAGCACAACAACGCCAGGTTTGCGCTGCGATTCGGATCGTATTCCAAGCGCTCAACGTTCGCAGGAATACCATCCTTGTCACGCTTGAAGTCCACCAGCCGGTAGTGCTGCTTATGCCCGCCACCCTTATGACGCGTGGTAATGTGCCCATTATTGTTGCGACCTGCTGTCTTGGTTTGCTTTTCCAGCAGGGCTGCGACTGGTTTGCCCTTGTGCAGATCGCGATTGACGACACGCACGACCGCGCGCTGTCCGGGAGTTGTTGGTTTTAGTTTAATCAATGCCATGATGATTACCCTTGCTCACTTGCTGCAAAATTGATTTCCTGGCCAGGTGACAGGCAAACGTAGGCCTTTTTCCAATCATTACGACGCCCCGTGATGCGACCCGTGCGCTTAATCTTTCCCTTGACACATGCCACCTGCACGCTATTCACGTTCACCTTGAACAACATTTCCACAGCGGCCTTGATCTCGGGCTTGGACGCATCAGGTGCAACTCGGAAGATCACTTGGTGGCTTTTCTCAGCAACATAAGTCGCCTTTTCTGAAATTTGCGGAGCAAGCAAAATCTTCATCAAACGTTCCTGGCTAGGCTGTTGGGTACTCATGCGAACATCTCCTCGATTTTAGCCACCGCATTGCGGGTTACCAATACATTGGGAAAACGGACCAAGCTGATCGGATCCGCCTGGTCTGCCTCCAAGACCAATACGTTCGCCAGATTGCGCGACGAGAGATACAGGTTCTCATCGATACTGTCGGTGATGATCAGCAGACGAAAACGGTTCGTATCTACGCCCAACCCCTTGATCTTATCCGCCAGCAATTTTGTTTTAGGAGAATCTACAGTCAAGCTGTCAACAACCATCAGGCGGTTCTCGCTGACCAGCTTCGACAAAATGGCAGCAAAGCCGGCGCGATACATCTTGCGATTCACTTTTTGGGTGTAATTCTCTACCCCAGTATTCGGAAATATCTTGCCGCCCCCTCGCCACAACGGACTCGAAGCCATACCTGCGCGCGCGCGGCCAGTGCCCTTTTGCGCATAAGGCTTACGGGTGCTCTTGGCAATTTCACTTCGGCCCTTTTGCTTGCTATTGGCTGCACGCGCATTCGCCTGGTAGGCCGTCACCAACTGGTGAACCAAATCCTCGTTATATTCGCGGCCAAACAGTTCGTCGGAAGCCTTCAAGTTCTTGGTCGGCTGCCCTTTATCATTAATGACTTTAAGTTCCATTACGCACCTGCCTTCACTGCTGGACGCACGATAATTTTGCCGTTAATCGCGCCCGGCACAGCTCCCTTGACCAGCAATAATTGCCGCTCGGCATCAACACGAATGACCTGTAGATTTTGCACGGTCCTTTGCACGTCACCTAGATGACCGGTCATGCGCTTACCAGGGAACACGCGACCCGGATCCTGAGCCATCCCGATGGAGCCAGGAACATTGTGAGACTTGGAGTTGCCGTGAGATGCACGACCCGATTTAAAGTGGTGCCGCTTGATAGTGCCAGCGTAACCCTTGCCCTTGGTTACCCCTGTCACGTCCACGAGCTGGCCCACCTGAAACATCTGGACACTGACGACGGAACCTGCTTTCAGGTCCGCCAGTTGTTCGGGGGATACGGTGAATTCCTTCAGTGCGCTCCCGGCTTCCACCCCTGCCTTGGCGTAATGCCCGGCGGCAGCCTTGCTCACGCGTCCGGGACGACGAACGCCATGCGCCAATTGCACGGCGGAATAGCCATCCGTGGCTGTGGATTTAACCTGAGTAACACGATTGTTGGACACTTCCAGCACAGTTACCGGTAACGAAGAACCGTCATCGGCAAATACGCGAGTCATGCCAATCTTGCGACCGACAAGTCCTAAGCTCATTATAATTTCCTCTTGTTAAGGGGTTGACTACAATTGGTCAACCGATTTTGCTGCCTTTACTTCCTGCTGCCTTACGGAACAACCACTACTGCAGTTTGATTTCCACATCCACACCGGCAGGTAAATCCAGTTTCATCAGTGCATCCACCGTCTTGTCGGTTGGATCCACAATGTCCATCAAACGCAAATGCGTACGAATCTCAAATTGGTCGCGCGACGTCTTGTTGACATGCGGAGAACGCAAGACATCGAAACGCTCAATCTTGGTTGGAAGTGGCACCGGGCCATTCACCACTGCGCCGGTACGTTTTGCCGTCTCGACGATTCGCGCAGCCGATTGGTCGATCAAGCGATAATCGAACGCCTTGAGGCGAATGCGGATTTTTTGATTTTGCATAATCTTCTCTTGCCATTTATGCGGCAATGCCGCAAATTAAAGAACGAAACGCGTGGCCCAAGTCTGAGACCCAGCCCACGCGAGGGCGCGCATTATAGCCTTACTCAACAATCTTTGCAACCACACCTGCACCCACGGTACGACCACCTTCACGAATCGCAAAGCGCAACCCCTCTTCCATCGCGATCGGGTTGATCAGGTTGACCGTGATGCTGACGTTGTCGCCTGGCATGACCATCTCGGTACCCGCTGGCAGCTCGACCGCCCCGGTCACGTCCGTGGTACGGAAGTAGAACTGCGGACGATAGCCCTGAAAGAACGGGGTGTGACGGCCACCTTCGTCCTTGCCCAGCACGTAGATCTCGGCGGTGAACTTGGTATGCGGGGTGATCGAGCCCGGCTTGGCCAACACCTGGCCGCGCTCGACTTCTTCACGCTTGGTGCCGCGCAGCAGTACGCCGACATTGTCGCCTGCCTGACCCTGATCAAGCAGCTTGCGGAACATTTCGACACCCGTGCAGGTGGTCTTCAGCGTGGGCTTGATACCGACGATCTCGAGTTCTTCGCCAACCTTGACGATACCGCGTTCGATACGGCCAGTTACCACTGTGCCGCGACCGGAAATGGAGAATACGTCTTCTACCGGCATCAGGAAGGCCCCATCCAAGGCGCGCTTGGGCTCAGGAATGTAGCTGTCCAGTGCATCGGCCAGACGGAAAATGGATGGTTCGCCCAGATCACCCTGGTCACCCTGCAGCGCTTTAAGAGCCGAGCCTTTGATGATCGGGATGTCGTCGCCGGGAAAGTCGTACTTGGAAAGCAGTTCGCGCACTTCCATTTCGACCAGCTCCAGCAATTCTTCGTCATCGACCATGTCGCACTTGTTCAAAAACACGACAATGTAGGGTACGCCAACTTGGCGCGCCAGCAGGATGTGCTCGCGCGTTTGCGGCATCGGGCCGTCAGCGGCAGATACCACCAGGATCGCGCCGTCCATTTGCGCCGCGCCGGTAATCATGTTCTTGATGTAGTCGGCGTGGCCCGGGCAGTCTACGTGGGCATAGTGGCGCTTGGCAGTTTCATATTCGACGTGCGCAGTGTTGATCGTGATGCCGCGTGCCTTTTCTTCCGGTGCAGCATCAATCTGGTCATAGGCCTTGGCTTCGCCGCCAAATTTCTTGGCCAATACCGTCGTGATCGCCGCCGTCAGCGTGGTCTTGCCGTGATCCACGTGCCCTATCGTGCCCACGTTGACGTGCGGCTTCGTGCGTTCAAATTTACTCTTTGCCATGATTATTGCCTCTCGCTCAAATCTAAAAATTATTTCTTGTTCATAATCGCTTCAGCGACATTCTTAGGGGCTTCGGAATAGTGCTTGAATTCCATGGTATAGGTCGCGCGACCTTGTGTTGCGGATCGCAGGGCAGTGGAATAGCCAAACATTTCCGCCAATGGCACTTCTGCTTTAACCGTCTTACCGCCACCCGCCATATCATCCATGCCTTGCACCATGCCGCGGCGCGAGGACAGATCGCCCATCACCGTGCCGGTGTAATCTTCCGGAGTTTCAACCTCGACCGACATCATCGGCTCGAGCAAAACGGGGCTAGCTTTGCGCATCCCGTCCTTGAACGCCATCGAAGCCGCCATCTTGAAGGCATTTTCATTGGAGTCCACATCGTGATATGAACCATCGAATAGCGTGCATTTCACATCAACTACCGGGAAGCCAGCCAGCACTCCATTCGGCAATGTTTCGCGCAAGCCCTTCTCGACCGCCGGGATGTATTCACGCGGAACGGTACCACCCTTGATCGCATCGACGAACTCGAAACCCTTGCCCGCCTCATTTGGCTCCATCTTGATCCAGACGTGACCATACTGGCCACGACCGCCGGACTGCTTGACGAACTTGCCTTCGATTTCGACCGGCTTCCTGATCGCTTCGCGGTACGCCACTTGCGGCGCACCCACGTTTGCTTCAACGCCGAATTCACGTTTCATGCGATCAACCAGAATTTCCAAGTGCAATTCGCCCATACCGGAAATGATTGTCTGGCCGGACTCTTCATCGGTACGCACGCGGAACGATGGATCTTCCTGCGCCAAACGATTCAGCGCGAGTCCCATCTTCTCCTGGTCGGCCTTGGTCTTGGGTTCAACCGCCACGTGTATCACCGGTTCCGGGAACACCATGCGCTCCAAGATGATTTCCTTGGCGGGATCGCATAAGGTATCTCCGGTGGTGGCTTCTTTCAAACCAACCGCCGCGGCGATGTCACCCGCGAACACTTCCTTGATTTCTTCGCGCTCATTGGCGTGCATCAACAAAATACGGCCAACACGTTCCTTACGTCCCTTGATCGGGTTGTAAACGGTGTCGCCGGATTTGAGCATGCCCGAATAGACGCGGAAGAAAATGAGCTGGCCTACAAAAGGATCGGTCATGATTTTGAATGCCAAGCCGGAGAAAGGCTCATCGTCTGACGCCTTACGCTCACCGATGGAACCATCTGGCAACTCACCCTTCACCGCACGAATATCAGTTGGTGCCGGCAAGTAGTCGATCACACCATCGAGCATGGCCTGCACGCCTTTGTTCTTGAACGCCGATCCACACAGCATAGGCACGATCTCACCGGCAATGGTGCGAATACGCAGACCTTGCTTGATATCCGCTTCGGACAAATCACCTTCTTCAAGGTACTTGTTCATCATTTCTTCAGACGCTTCGGCAGCGCTTTCCACCATCTTTTCGCGCCATTCCTTGGCTGTCGCCAGCAAATCTGCAGGAATGTCACGCAGCTCGAATTTCATGCCCTGCGAGGCCTCATCCCAGTAAATCGCCTTCATGCGAATCAGATCAATCACGCCTTCGAATTTTTCTTCTGCCCCTATCGGCACTTGAATAGGAACGGGGTTGGCGCGCAAACGAGTACGCATTTGCTCGTATACCTTGAAGAAGTTCGCTCCTTGACGATCCATCTTGTTGACGAACGCCAAACGCGGCACATGGTATTTGTTAGCTTGGCGCCACACAGTTTCAGACTGCGGCTGCACGCCGCCCACGGCGCAATACACCATGCAGGCGCCGTCCAGCACACGCATGGAACGCTCCACCTCAATGGTGAAGTCCACATGACCCGGGGTATCGATGATGTTGATTCGATGCTCAGGGAGAGTTTTGTCCATTCCCTTCCAGAAGCAAGTGGTCGCAGCTGAAGTAATGGTGATGCCGCGCTCCTGCTCCTGCTCCATCCAGTCCATGATGGCTGCGCCATCATGCACTTCACCGATTTTATGACTCACACCGGTATAAAACAGAACACGTTCTGTGGTCGTGGTCTTGCCGGCGTCAATATGCGCACTGATGCCGATATTGCGATAACGCTCAATAGGAGTTTTACGTGCCACGGTAGATGCCTAACTATAGTTATATTTGATCAAAACGATGAAAATAAGAGACCTTCGAGACCGATCAGAATGCGCCGGCTAGAAACGGAAATGCGAGAATGCCTTGTTCGCCTCAGCCATGCGATGCACCTCTTCACGCTTCTTCACCGCGCCGCCGCGACCTTCGGCGGCATCAATCAACTCGCCCGCCAGACGCATGCCCATGGATTTTTCACCACGCTTGCGTGCCGCTTCGCGCAACCAGCGCATCGACAACGCGATTCGACGGGAAGGGCGAACTTCGACCGGCACCTGATAGTTGGCACCACCAACACGACGGCTCTTAACTTCCACCTGCGGCTTGGCATTATTCAAAGCAAGATTGAATATTTCGATCGCGTCCTTACCGGTCTTCTTGCCAACTTGCTCGAGCGCGCCATACAAAATACGCTCCGCAACCGACTTCTTGCCGGAAGTCATCAATACATTTACGAACTTGGACAAATCCTGATTGCCGAATTTCGGATCAGGAAGAATCTCGCGTTTGGGGACTTCTCTACGTCTTGGCATGTCAACCTCGAATAATTACTGATACAAAAGTTAGGCTTTCTTGGCGCGCTTGGCACCGTATTTGGAACGACCTTGCTTCCGGTCCTTTACACCAGCAGTATCCAGACTGCCGCGCACCATGTGATAGCGCACGCCCGGCAAATCCTTTACACGGCCGCCGCGCAGCAACACCACCGAGTGTTCCTGCAAATTATGGCCTTCACCACCGATGTAACTGATTACCTCGAAGCCGTTGGTCAAACGCACCTTGGCCACTTTACGCAATGCCGAGTTGGGTTTTTTGGGGGTCGTGGTATAGACGCGCGTACACACACCACGCTTTTGCGGGGATCCACCGAGAGCCGGCACCTTGCTCTTTTCTACGATCGCAGCACGCGGCTTGCGGATTAGCTGGTTAACAGTTGGCATTCTCTACACACCTAATTAGAAATTCATTAAAAATCATCAAATAAAAAACATCGTCGCAGCCAGACCATTAAATGCATCCGCTGCGACGGGAAAAAAGGTTGCGAATTCTAGAGAGAAACTCCGGAGGTGTCAAGCAATTCGCCCAACCCGACCGCATCTCCTTCTTGCAACTCGCGCCCTTCGGCAATATCGATTCCTAAACGCTGTTTGCGCCGTGTGGTGTGATAGGTCAAACCGGTTCCAGCAGGGATCAAACGGCCAACAATGACATTCTCCTTCAGTCCACGCAAATCGTCCCGCTTACCCATTATTGCCGCCTCGGTCAATACGCGGGTGGTTTCCTGGAAGGACGCTGCCGAGATGAACGAATCGGTGGACAGCGAAGCCTTGGTAATACCGAGCAGCACATATTCGAATGTTGCAGGGCTCTTGCCTTCGGCAATCACGCGTTCGTTTTCCACCAACACGTCGGCACGCTCGACCTGCTCACCGGTAATGAAGCGCGTATCGCCAACCTCGTTAATCTGTACGCGGCGCAACATCTGGCGCACAATCACTTCAATGTGCTTATCGCTGATCTTCACACCTTGTAGACGATAGACCTCTTGCACTTCATCCGTGATGTAACGTGCCAGTGCCGCCACGCCCAACAAGCGCAGGATATCGTGCGGATCAGCCGGTCCATCCACGATCATCTCACCCTGGTTTACCACTTGCCCGTCGTGGGCCAGCACATGCTTCTCCTTGGGTATCAGAAACTCGTGTGGCACGCCGTCCACATCGGTGATCACTAGACGCTGCTTGCCCTTGGTGTCCTTGCCGAAAGATACTGTGCCAGTCACTTCTGCCAGCATGCCCGCATCCTTTGGAACGCGCGCCTCGAACAATTCGGCAACGCGGGGCAGACCGCCCGTAATGTCACGCGTCTTGCTGCTTTCCTGAGGAATGCGCGCCAACACTTCACCCACACCAACCTGCTGGCCGTCTTCGACGGTAATGATAGAGCCCGTCTGGAAAGTCACGCTCACTGCAGTCTCGGTGCCGGCCAATTTAACCTCCTTACCCGATTTGTCGTACAAACGCACCATCGGACGCACCCCTTTGCTTTGTGCGGTAGAACGCTTCGGGTCGATCACCACCAGCGTAGACAAACCGGTCACCTCGTCGATCTGTTTTGCGACGGTTGTACCTTCCTCCACATTCTGGAAGCTTACCGTACCGGCATATTCGGTGATGATTGGGCGGGTATGCGGGTCCCAGGTCGCCAAAACGGCGCCTGCGCGCACTGCATCTCCCTCCTTGACGGCCAGTGTCGCCCCATAAGGAACCTTGTGACGCTCACGCTCACGACCATGATCGTCTGCAATAATGACCTCTGCACTGCGTGCCACCACAATCACCTCCCCGCGGACGGTGGTCACCACACGCATGTTGGTACTGTATTTCAGCACACCATTCGATTTGCTTTCCACCTGGCTGGCCACTACGGTACGCGAAGCTGCACCGCCGATGTGGAAGGTACGCATGGTCAGTTGGGTACCCGGTTCTCCAATGGACTGCGCTGCGATCACGCCCACAGCCTCACCCACATTTACCATACCGCCGCGCCCCAGATCCCGGCCATAGCACTTGGCGCACAGACCAAAGCGTGTTTCACAACTCAGCGGGGTCCTCACGCGCACTTCATCAACACCAAGTGTCTCGATGCGTTCTACTGCAGTTTCGTCCAATAGCACACCGGCTTCGTATAACGTTTCGCCACTTTCCGGATTGACCACGTCTGCACTGACCACGCGACCGAGAATACGCTCGCTCAATGCCTCGATGACTTCGCCACCTTCCACCATGGCCTTCATTGATGTGCCATTGGCCGTCCCGCAATCTTCTTCAATCACTACCAAATCCTGAGTTACATCCACCAGACGGCGTGTCAGATATCCAGAATTCGCCGTCTTCAAGGCGGTATCGGCCAAGCCCTTACGCGCCCCATGCGTGGAGATAAAGTACTGCAACATGTTCAACCCCTCGCGAAAGTTCGCAGTGATCGGGGTCTCGATGATTGAGCCATCAGGTTTGGCCATCAGGCCGCGCATCCCGGCCAACTGACGTATCTGCGCAGCCGAGCCGCGCGCACCGGAGTCCGCCATCATATAAATGGAGTTGAAGGACTCTTGCATCACCGGCTTGCCCTTGATGATACGCGGCTGACCAGTGTCACGATCGATCACCGGCTCGCTTCCTAGCTGCTCCATCATGGCCTTGGCCACGACGTCGCCAGTCCGCCCCCAGATGTCAACCACCTTGTTGTAGCGCTCACCATCGGTGACCAGACCGGAGGTGTACTGGGTGTAGATTTCCTTGACCTCCTTTTCGGCCGCACCGATCAGCTCGTTCTTCTGCAACGGCATCAGCATGTCGTCCACGGCGATCGAAATGCCGGCACGAGTCGCGTATGTGAAGCCGGTATACATCAACTTGTCCGCCATGATTACGGTATCGCGCAGACCACACTGACGGAAACTGGCATTAATCAAGCGCGAAATCTCCTTCTTCTTGAGTGCCTTGTTTATCAGCGCGAACGGCAATCCAATTGGCAACACTTCGGACAACAGGGCGCGCCCCACCGTCGTCTCATAGCGCACCAGTTTTTCTAACGGCTGGCCGGACTCGTCCTTGTGCACTTCCTTGAGGCGCACGGTCACCTTGGCCTGCAGCTCGACTTCGCGGGTTTCGTAAGCGCGTGACACTTCGGCAATATTGGCAAACATCGAACCTTCGCCCAATGCGCCAACCTTTTCGCGGGTCATGTAATACAAACCCAACACGATATCTTGTGAAGGAACGATGATGGGCTCTCCATTTGCTGGCGACAGCACATTGTTTGATGCGAGCATCAACGTCCGGGCTTCCATCTGCGCTTCCAGGGACAGCGGCACATGCACCGCCATTTGATCGCCGTCAAAGTCGGCGTTAAATGCCGAGCATACCAGCGGATGCAACTGAATCGCCTTGCCTTCGATCAGAATAGGCTCGAACGCCTGGATGCCTAGGCGGTGCAGGGTCGGCGCACGATTCAATAACACGGGATGTTCCCGTATGACATCCTCGAGGATGTCCCAGACGATTGGCTCTTCGGCGTCGACCATGCGCTTGCTGGCCTTTATCGTGGTCGCCAACCCCATTGCCTCTAGGCGACTGAATATGAACGGCTTGAACAATTCCAAGGCCATCTTCTTGGGTAAACCACACTGATGCAGCTTGAGCTGCGGACCTACCACGATCACGGAGCGACCCGAGTAGTCTACGCGCTTACCCAATAGGTTTTGACGGAAACGACCGCTCTTGCCCTTGATCATGTCAGCAAGGGATTTCAACTGGCGCTTGTTCGCACCCGTCATGGCCTTGCCGCGACGACCATTGTCCAGCAGGGAATCCACGGCCTCTTGCAACATGCGCTTCTCATTGCGCACGATGATGTCCGGCGCCTTCAGTTCCAGCAGGCGGCGGAGACGATTGTTGCGATTGATCACACGACGATACAGGTCATTCAGGTCGGAGGTCGCAAAGCGACCGCCATCCAACGGCACCAGCGGACGCAATTCCGGTGGCAATACCGGCAATACCGTCATCACCATCCATTGCGGCTTTATACCGGATACATTGAACGCCTCGAGTATCTTCAGGCGTTTGGCGTATTTCTTGATCTTGGTCTCGGAACCGGTCGCCGCCAATTCAGAGCGGATAGTCTCAATTTCCCCAGCCACATCGAGATTGGCCAACAAAGCGCGGATGCCTTCTGCGCCCATCATCGCGGTGAATTCGTCGCCGTATTCTTCCGTCTTGGCCAGATAGTCATCCTCTGACAGCAACTGGCCGCGGTTCAAAGGCGTCATGCCGGGCTCGGTCACGACATAGGCTTCAAAATACAGCACTCGCTCGATGTCGCGCAATGTCATATCCAACACCATACCCAAGCGGGAAGGCAGGGATTTCAGGAACCAGATATGCGCGACCGGACTGGCCAATTCGATATGTCCCATGCGTTCACGACGCACTTTGGACAAGGTCACTTCCACGCCGCATTTCTCGCAGATCACGCCACGATGCTTCAGCCGCTTGTATTTGCCGCACAAGCATTCATAGTCCTTTACGGGACCAAAGATCTTGGCACAAAACAGCCCGTCGCGTTCCGGCTTGAAGGTTCGATAGTTGATGGTTTCCGGTTTCTTAACTTCACCATAAGACCACGAGCGAATCTTTTCCGGCGATGCAAGACCAATCTTGATCGCATCAAACTCTTCCTTTTGTGTGACCTGTTTGAACAAATCCAATAATGATTTCATTTGAGACTCCTATTCGCCTTATGCCAGCACAACATATTAGCAACAAAATTATGCGATTCCCGAAGCGCTTAAGCGCTTCGGGAATCATCAGTGACGCACCAAATCCATATCGATCGCCAGGGAACGGATTTCCTTGATGACCACATTGAAAGATTCCGGCATTCCGGCATCGATCTTGTGCTCGCCCTTGACGATGCTTTCATAGACCTTGGTACGTCCAGCCACGTCGTCAGACTTGACCGTAAGCATTTCCTGCAGGGTGTACGCGGCGCCGTAAGCTTCCAGCGCCCACACCTCCATTTCACCGAAGCGCTGCCCCCCGAACTGCGCCTTGCCCCCCAGCGGCTGTTGTGTCACCAGACTGTATGGGCCAGTGGAGCGCGCGTGCATCTTGTCATCCACCAAGTGGTGCAGCTTCAGTATGTGCTTGTAGCCGACCGTCACTTTGCGATCGAAAGCCTCACCGGTACGTCCGTCGTACAGGGTAGTTTGACCGGACAGCGGCAGATCTGCCAGTTCCAGCATATACTTGATTTCCTCTTCACTGGCACCATCAAATACCGGCGTCGCAAATGGAACGCCATGCTTCAGGTTGCGGCACAGTTCAATGATTTCATCGTCGCTGAATGCTTCCAGATCAACCGCTAGGCCATTGTGATGGTTGTAGATCTTGCCAAGGAACTTACGCACCTCGGTGATCTTGGCGTTGGTTTGCAGCATCTCGTCGATCTTCTTGCCCAGCCCTTTGGCAGCCCAACCCAGATGCGTTTCAAGAATCTGGCCGATGTTCATACGCGAAGGCACCCCAAGAGGATTCAGCACGACATCGACCGGCGTGCCATCCTCCATGTACGGCATGTCTTCGACTGGCACGATGCGCGATACCACGCCCTTATTGCCGTGACGTCCCGCCATCTTGTCGCCGGGCTGCAAACGTCGCTTGACTGCAACATACACCTTGACCATCTTTTGCACACCCGCCTGCAATTCATCGCCTTGCGTCAGCTTCTTTTTCTTGAGTTCGAACGCGGCATCGAATTCGGCACGCTTCTGAGCCAATCCCTCCTTGACTTGTTCCATCTGGGCCGCGACGTCATCGTTGGCAACGCGAATATCGAACCATTGATGATGCTCGACACTGCTCAGGTATTCCTTGCTAAGTTTGGTGCCTTTGGCTAGCTTCTTCGGCCCTCCGTTGGCCACCTTATTGTGCAATAGCTTTTCCAGGCGCGCGAAGACGTCGTCTTCCACGATCCGCATCTGGTCCACCAAATCCTTCTTGTACCGGTTCAGCTCGTCATCGATGATCTGCTGGGCACGCTTGTCGCGTTGCAAACCCTCGCGGGTAAACACCTGCACATCGATTACTGTTCCTGAACTACCGGTCGGAACCCGCAGGCTGGTGTCCTTCACGTCCGACGCCTTCTCGCCGAAGATCGCTCGTAACAGCTTCTCCTCTGGCGTCAGCTGGGTTTCGCCCTTGGGTGTCACTTTACCGACCAACACGTCGCCCACCGCAACTTCTGCACCGATATGGACAATGCCACATTCGTCAAGGCGCGCAAGCTGCGCTTCGGCCAGATTTGGAATATCACGCGTGATTTCTTCGGGGCCAAGCTTGGTATCACGCGCTGCAACGGTCAATTCTTCGATATGGATAGAAGTAAAGCGATCTTGTGCCGATACGCGCTCTGAAATCAGAATCGAATCCTCATAGTTGTAACCATTCCATGGCATGAACGCGACCAGCATGTTCTGGCCGAGAGCCAGTTCACCCATGTCTGTGGATGCACCGTCAGCCACGACGTCCCCGCGCGCGATTACATCACCCACTTTCACCAACGGACGTTGGTTGATGTTGGTGTTCTGGTTGGAACGCGTATATTTGGTTAGATTATAGATGTCCACTCCGACTTCACCGGCCGTCGTCTCGTCGTCATTGACACGTACCACAATTCGGGCAGCATCCACGTAATCGATGCGTCCACCGCGCCATGCCTGGACGGTTGTGCCTGAGTCCACGGCCACAGTACGCTCAAGACCGGTTCCTACAAGTGGCTTTTCCGCACGCAAGCAAGGGACGGCTTGGCGTTGCATGTTCGCACCCATCAAGGCACGGTTAGCATCGTCGTGCTCAAGGAACGGAATCAACGAAGCCGCAACTGATACCACCTGTGAAGGAGACACGTCCATATATTCCATCTGGTCCGGGGCAGCCAATACGAATTCGTTGTGATGGCGCGCGGACACGATGTCGTTGGTGAAATGACCCTTCTTGTCCAATTCTGCGTTAGCCTGCGCGATGGTGAATTTACCCTCTTCGATCGCAGACAGGTAATCGACTTCGTCAGCCACCTTACCCTTGGTTACCTTTCGGTACGGTGTTTCGATAAACCCGTATTCATTTGTGCGCGCATACAACGCTAATGAGTTGATCAGGCCGATGTTCGGGCCCTCCGGTGTCTCGATCGGGCATACCCGGCCATAGTGGGTTGGATGCACGTCGCGCACCTCGAAACCTGCGCGTTCGCGGGTCAAGCCACCTGGTCCCAAAGCGGAGATACGACGCTTGTGGGTGATTTCGGATAATGGGTTGGTTTGATCCATGAACTGCGACAGCTGGCTGGAGCCAAAAAACTCTTTGACCGCCGCCGAGATCGGCTTTGCATTTATAAGATCGTGCGGCATCAAGTTGTCCGTCTCCGCTTGGCCGAGACGTTCCTTGACGGCGCGCTCTACGCGAGCCAAGCCTGCACGGAATTGGTTTTCGGCCAATTCGCCCACTGCGCGAACGCGACGATTTCCAAGGTGATCGATGTCATCGATTTCACCATGCCCGTTGCGCAGTTCGACCAGAATCTTCACCACAGCGACGATGTCTTCATTTGACAAGATTAGCGAGCCAGTCAGCTCTTCGCGTCCGACGCGACGATTAAACTTCATGCGGCCTACGGCAGACAAGTCATAGCGCTCATCGCTGAAAAACAGGCCGTTGAACAGGTTTTCAACCGCATCTTCGGTAGGCGGCTCGCCGGGGCGCATCATGCGGTAAATCGCCACGCGCGCTGTCCATTGATCGGTGGTTTCATCCGTACGCAGCGTTTGCGATATGTACCCACCATGATCTAGGTCATTGGTGTATAAGGTTTCAATTTTCTTGATGCCGGCGGCTTGCAGCTTATGCAATAGCTCTTCCGTGATCTCGTCATTGGCGTTGGCGATGATTTCGCCGCTATCCCTGTCCACGATGTTGGTGGCCAGCACTCGGCCGACCATGAATTCTTCGGCCACGTCCAGCTTGTCGATTCCAGCCTCTTGCATTTCACGTATATGGCGCACAGTAATACGCTTGTCCTTGGCCACGATGACCTTGCCGGATTTACCCAATATATCAAAGCGCGCCGTATCGCCGCGCAGGCGCTCCGGCACCACCTCAAACTGTATGCCCTTCTTGCCCAGATGGAACGTGTCAAACTCAAAGAATATCTTGAGCATGTCTTCGTTGCTGTAACCCAGCGAGCGCAACAGAATAGTGACCGGCATCTTGCGGCGGCGATCGATACGAAAATATACGTAGTCCTTCGCGTCGAATTCAAAGTCCAGCCAAGAACCACGATAAGGAATGATGCGCGCAGAGAACAACAGCTTGCCGGAAGAATGCGTCTTGCCGCGATCATGCTCAAAAAACACGCCTGGCGACCGGTGCAACTGGGACACAATCACGCGCTCCGTGCCGTTAATGACGAACGAACCGGTGTGCGTCATCAACGGGATTTCACCCATATACACTTCCTGTTCTTTTACTTCCTTGACCGTCGGCTTCGAAGCCTCCTTGTCCATGATCGTCAGACGCACGCGGGCACGCAGCGGCGAAGCGTAAGTCAGGCCCCGTTGACGGCATTCTTTCACATCAAACGGGGGCATGCCGAGCTGGTAACTGACAAAGTCGAGACGCGCGTTCTTGGAATGGCTATGAATCGGAAAGATGCCGTTAAAGGCTGCCTGCAGGCCAATATTCTTGCGCTGTTCCGGTGGGGTATAAGCCTGCAAAAATGCGGCGAAGGATTCCAATTGAGTGGATAACAGAAAAGGAACCGGCAGCGCACCGACTCGCTTTGCAAAACTTTTACGGATGCGCTTTTTTTCGGTAAAAGAGTAGCTCATATAATCTCCACGATTGAGGAAAAAGACAGGGGACAGAAAGCATTCTGCAAGCAGCCACCTAGTGGTTTGCCTGCTTGACCCGTTTTAGGCTTTCTGACCATTGCCTTCTTGAAGCGGCAAAAGGCTGACGGTTTAACGTCAGCCTCTTTCCACCAAGATAGCTTATTTAATTTCAGCAGAAGCGCCAGCTTCGACCAACTGCTTCAGGGCGGCGTCAGCATCGGCTTTGGAAACGCCTTCCTTAACGTTCTTTGGCGCGCCGTCTACCAGATCCTTGGCTTCTTTGAGCCCCAAGCCGGTAATAGTGCGCACTGCCTTGATCACGTTAACCTTGTTGTCGCCGACACCCTTGAGTACCACGGTGAACTCGGTTTGCTCAGCGGCAGCAGCCCCAGCAGCAGCGGCTCCAGCAGCAGGTCCAGCTACGGCGACCGCCGCAGCGGACACGCCGAATTTTTCTTCCATTTGCTTGATCAGGTCGGAAAGTTCCAGCACCGTCATCTTAGCGATTACATCCATCACTTCAGCATTAGTTGCAGCCATATTGTTCTCCTTGTTCAGTTAATTCAAAAATATTAAGCAGTGGTTGCGGTTTCTTTCGCGTCCCGGATCGCAGCCAGCGTGCGCACGAACTTTGCAGTCGTCGCATTCATGGTTGCCATCAGGCGCGCAATCAACTCGTCGCGGCTCGGCGTTGCGGCCAGCACAGCGACTTGTTCCGCAGACATCACGGAACCACTCATTGCACCTGCCTTGATCACCAGCTTTTCATTGGTTTTGGCAAAATCAAAAACCACCTTTGCCGCGGCGACTGCGTCGGCACTTATGCTATACACAAGAGGGCCAACCATTCTTTCCGCCAGCCCTTCAAAGGGTGTTCCCTGTACCGCGCGCCTTGCCAATGTGTTTTTCAACACGTGGAAATACACGCCAGACTTGCGGGCGGCCGCCCGCAATTTGGTGATATCAGCAACCGGGATGCCACGGTATTCTGCCAAGACGATCGTTTGCGCCTGAGCCACTTGCGCGCTGACTTCCGCGACCACGGCTTGTTTTTCCTGCAGATTGAGACTCAAGTCTTCCTCCAGTTTCCGGGATGCGCTCTCGCACATCCCATGGTTTACAACAGCGACCTTGAGCCAGGAGAACAACTTTTCCTGCTCGCGGGCACACCATCTACGTGGGCTGCCAGAAGTCCAAATGCGACGCTCTGCCGATTAAGTCTCAGACCAACCACGTCTTCGACGCCTACGGTCTCGGATGCTGCAAGCACGCCAGCACTCCAAAACTTGTGCCGACGCATAAGCCGTCGGCGAATTCAGATCAATCAGGCTAAGCAGTCAAACTCGCCTGTTCGATGCGTATCCCCGCACCCATGGTGCTGGAAATTGACACCTTCTTAAGATACATCCCCTTGGAAGCGGCTGGTTTAGCCTTGTTAAGCGCATCAACCAAGGCCATCAGGTTTTCGCGCAGCGCCTCCGGCGCGAACGAAGCGCGGCCGATTGTGCATTGCACAATGCCGTTTTTGTCGGTGCGATATTGGACCTGGCCGGCTTTGGCATTTTTCACCGCCCCTGCCACGTCAGCGGAAACTGTTCCCACTTTAGGATTGGGCATTAAACCGCGCGGGCCGAGAATCTGGCCTAACTGACCAACCAGCCGCATCGCGTCAGGACTAGCAATCAGCACATCAAAATTCAGGTTGCCGCCTTTGATAGCCTCAGCCAAATCATCAAAGCCCACAGTGTCCGCGCCAGCCGCCTTGGCTTCTTCGCCCTTAGCCCCTTGTGCAAACACAGCGACCCGCACCACCTTGCCCGTCCCTCTGGGCAACACTACGGAACCACGCACCAGCTGGTCAGATTTCTTGGCGTCGATGCCAAGATTCACGGCCACGTCGATGGATTCGTCGAATTTTGCCACTGCGTTTTCTTTAACTAGCTTCAATGCATCGTTCAAAGGATACAATCTATTGCGATCTACCTTGGCCGCGATTGCCTTATATCGTTTTGACATGTTATACGCCCTCCACAGTGATACCCATGCTGCGGGCGCTACCGGCGATTGTTCGCACCGCCGCGTCCATATCGGCTGCGGTCAGATCAGGCATCTTGGTTGTGGCGATTTGTTCAGCTTGCTTGCGGCTTAGCTTACCCACCTTGTCGGTATGGGGTGTCTTGCTGCCCTTTTGAATACCCGCTGCCTTTTTGATCAGAATGCTCGCAGGCGGGGTCTTCATAATGAATGTGAAGCTCTTGTCGGCGAACGCGGTGATTACCACAGGAATCGGCAAGCCTGGTTCAATACCTTGCGTTTGCGCATTGAACGCCTTGCAGAACTCCATAATATTCAGCCCGCGCTGGCCCAATGCGGGTCCAATCGGCGGACTTGGATTCGCCTTACCAGCAGGCACTTGCAGCTTAATGTAGCCGACGACTTTTTTTGCCATTATGCTCTCCTATCAAACGGGTGCGAACGAGACGATTAGTCTCTCCCCAACACGGAAATCGCAACCGGGAAACCGCAGCGACCCATTCAAGCTGCGACTACCGGCCACCAAGTCCACTTTTTTCAGGCCTTTTCAACCTGGCCGAAATCCAGCTCTACCGGCGTAGAACGACCAAAAATGGTCACCGCCACCCGAATCTTGTTCTTGTCGTAATTTACGTCTTCAACCGATCCATTGAAATCCGTGAAGGGGCCTTCTTTAACCCTCACCAACTCACCCACCTCAAACAACACCTTAGGCCTCGGCTTTTCAACCCCCGCCTGCATTTGCTGCATGATGTTCCGCACTTCCTTTTCACTGATTGGCGTGGGCTTCATCGCCGAACCGCCCAGAAAACCAGTGACCTTGGGCGTACTTTTCACCAAGTGCCAGGTTTCGTCGGTCATCTCCATCTCGACAAGCACGTAACCAGGAAAGAACTTGCGTTCGGTAATACTCTTTTGCCCGGATTTCAATTCCACCACTTCTTCGACCGGGACCAGGATCTGGCCAAACTTGTCTTGCATTCCATCGCGCTGAATGCGCTCGGCCAATGCACGTTGCACGCTTTTCTCAAACTGCGAGTACGTATGAACAACATACCAATGCATGGCCATCACTCACCCCGCCCCATCATCTTGTTCACTACGATCATTAGACTTGCGTCTACCGCCCACAGAAACAACGCCATAGTGACGGCAAATGCAATCACCACCGCGGTCGTCTGCAAGGTTTCCTTGCGTGTCGGCCAAACTACGCGCTTTGCCTCGGCAATCGAATCCTGACCGAACGCAAAAAAACGCTTGCCCGGTTGACTGGTCCATGCCACCCCTGCGGCCAGCAGCAAACCAACCAGTACCGAAGCCAGTTTCAGCACTGCTGCACTCTCGTGCAGATAATAAAAGCCTGCGATGCCTGCAACCACCATCAGAAAGGCAACGACCAACTTGATTTTGTCTAGCATGCGCAATTATTCCGATTTACTTTATAACTTACTTTTCTGGCAGGCCAGGAGGGTCTCGAACCCCCAACCCTCGGTTTTGGAGACCGATACTCTACCAATTGAGCTACTGGCCTAATAAAATCAGAACCGAGGATACAGGATCAAGGTTGGGGAAAAGCGGTAGTTCCCCTCAATCCCGAACTCCTAGTCCTTACTCAACAATCTTTGCAACCACACCTGCACCCACGGTACGACCACCTTCACGAATCGCAAAGCGCAACCCCTCTTCCATCGCGATCGGGTTGATCAGGTTGACCGTGATGCTGACGTTGTCGCCTGGCATGACCATCTCGGTACCCGCTGGCAGCTCGACCGCCCCGGTCACGTCCGTGGTACGGAAGTAGAACTGCGGACGATAGCCCTGAAAGAACGGGGTGTGACGGCCACCTTCGTCCTTGCCCAGCACGTAGATCTCGGCGGTGAACTTGGTATGCGGGGTGATCGAGCCCGGCTTGGCCAACACCTGGCCGCGCTCGACTTCTTCACGCTTGGTGCCGCGCAGCAGTACGCCGACATTGTCGCCTGCCTGACCCTGATCAAGCAGCTTGCGGAACATTTCGACACCCGTGCAGGTGGTCTTCAGCGTGGGCTTGATACCGACGATCTCGAGTTCTTCGCCAACCTTGACGATACCGCGTTCGATACGGCCAGTTACCACTGTGCCGCGACCGGAAATGGAGAATACGTCTTCTACCGGCATAGGAAGGCCCCATCCAAGGCGCGCTTGGGCTCAGGAATGTCGCTGTCCAGTGCATCGGCCAGACGGAAAATGGATGGTTCGCCCAGATCACCCTGGTCACCCTGCAGCGCTTTAAGAGCCAGCCTTTGATGATCGGGATGTCGTCGCCGGGAAAGTCGTACTTGGAGGC
>CAWHYN010000030.1:0-103388 GCA_963833515.1 uncultured beta proteobacterium
CAGACCAGCACCCCCCTCACAATGTCGGGATGGGGGAGGAACTGATCGCCGATGTCTACAATGCGGTCAGAAACTCGCCGATTTGGAAGAAAACCCTGCTTATCATTATATGATGATAAATCCTCAACGGACCGGTTCGTTGCTGCTACTTCTTGCGTTCCTTTCGGGTTGTGCTGCAATGCAATTCGATAGGGCTGGAGCGAAGGGCTTATCGACCGCAGGGCAGGCCGCAATACACTCATTGCAGCAACAAGCCACGCAAGTCAGTTCATCGCTATCAACTCTACCTACGACCATATCCGTGAAGGAAATTCTTGATTGCCGAGTTCTATTGGATTTGGCCATGCGTACCACCTGCATTTCGAACGCGCAAACATCTGCTTCTAGTGTTGAACCCCAGCGCAAGGCATTGCTCGATATCCTAGAAAAACGACAGAAGGCATTAAAGGCTCTCAGTGATGCTTACTTGGCCTTCGGTGATTTGGCCACTTACGATGCAGGAAATGAAACGGCGAAGGCAGTTGAAACTGCATTTAGCAAGATCAACACCCTCACCAGTTCACTGAGTCCTATACTGCCTGTTGGCGTGGTGATCTCGCCGATTACGGCCACTATTACTAAAATTCTTGGTGGTTTGGGAGCGATTTCAGCCGATAATCGGCAGGCCGAGCTCATATTGGCCACGAGCAAGGACCTCCACACGGCAGTCGATGTGATGATCCAAGTCTTGAAGTCTGAGGAGGATTCCGCCGCAATGAAAAGCCTTATGGTGGAGCTTCAGGATGAGCAAGATAGACTAGAGAAAAGCACACTTGAAGCGGGACTCGCCTCGTCGATGAGTGTGCTGGGGCAGTTCTATTCGAAAGTGGCTCCAGACATTACGCTTACATCGTCTCCGCCGCCAGCGAATGTGGACTTGGCGACTGCATCTGCGAAGCTGATACTCGCACAGAATATGTCTTCTCGCGAAAAAGCCATCGAATCCTCGTATGACCAAGCCGTCACTGCCATTTCGGCGGTAAGCACCGAACATCAAAAATTGGAAACCAAACAAGGTATCGATGTCTCGCTGATACTAGCCGAGGTTCAACACCTTCGGGATATCACACAAGCCATCGGCAAGTAGCCGATTTAACATACATGAGAGAGGAACATTATGAGCGACGCAACTGATCGGCTGGCCATCATCAAGAAAAATTATGACGATGCAAGTGATAATGAAGCGGCAGACTTGGCGAGTGCGAAAACGCCCGCACAGGTAGCTGCCATCCAAGCCAACGTCGCGCAGGCGAGAAGCGCCTATTACAGCGCGGTTGAGGCGATGCTCTCAAAATCGGGTACGGACGTCGAAAATGCTTACAAGGATGCTGTTGATGCGCAAAAGGCGATTGCCGATGCAAGAATAAAAGCCGCCGCAATTACCGATCTGCTCGGGAAACTGACCAATGCGACAGACAAGGCAACAACGCTTCTCAACAAGGCGAAGTCTCTATAGTTATAACGAACAGGGACAGATTGTAAGCAAAGATATTTCGAACAGAGCCATTGGGTGGATTCAATAACAATCGTTACCGTAATTACACCAGATGGACTTGATGGGAATGGAATAATTACCAGGACAGATGTATTTTTCTCTTGGCAGGATTACGATTGCCATTACCTTGCACAAGGTGATTCGTGGTTCGCCATTGGAGCCGCGACATTAAATCACAGAGCAATGCGAATTGTATGTTACTAGCTGGATAAACTCTTCGGGCTATCTTTTTTCTATGCTAGGAGATTTTATCTAGTTTTTGCATATTGGAAATTGCTTAACTATTTCTTATGCGTTGTTCAATGGGTAAGAACCTGACGTGTTTCTTCTTTATTTGCGTCTCATCCAATATTAGTTTTGCTGGGTATTGAGTAGACACACTCAGATTCAGATGCGTTGACTATTTGCTAAACGTCACCATATACCTCTTATGACATAACATTCCCAAGGAATGCAGACAATGATTTCCGCAACGCAAATCTACGATTATGTTCATTGTCCGCATCGCGTAGCCCTGGATGTATTTGGTGAGCGCACA
Source organism: uncultured beta proteobacterium (assembly GCA_963833515.1). GTDB lineage: Bacteria > Pseudomonadota > Gammaproteobacteria > Burkholderiales > Gallionellaceae > Gallionella. The sequence goes on from CAWHYN010000030.1 coordinate 2,073, forward strand.
CTTCGCGACGAACCCAATCCATTCGTCGAGTTGCTTTGGGAACAAGGCGTAGAACACGAGGGAAACATCGTAGCGTCCCTTGCCATCACTGCGGACATGAGTCGAGTGGCGAAGGCAGACAGAGAGCGCGAAACGCTAGCTGCGATGCAAAGGCGCGAACCCCTAATTTACAGTGGGCGTCTTACTTCCGGCGACCTGGTAGGAGAGCCGGATTTGCTCGAACTTCGTGGGGGTGGGTACATTCCCGGAGACATCAAGTCTGGGTCGGGGTTCGAGGGGGACGAAAGCGACGGAAAGCTTAAGAAGCACTATGCGGTTCAGCTCGCACATTACGTCCTGATTCTGGATCGGATCGGGATGGGGGACGGAAGCAGGGAAGCTTTCGTGATTGATCGCCAAGGCATTCGCGTTCCGTATTGCCTGATGGAACCGCAGGGCATCCGCAACACCCAGACGTGGTGGGAATACTACCAGCAATCCTTATCTGAAGTTCGCGCCATCGTTCAACAGACCCAGTCGTCGATGGGCGCGTTAAGCGCTATGTGCAAACTGTGCCACTGGTATTCGTATTGCAAGCAAGAACTCGTGGCACAAGACGATCTCACGCTGATTGCCGAGCTGGGACGAACCAAGCGAGATGCGATGTTCCACACGATATCGTCCGTCCACGCCTTTGCCGGCTGCGATCCCGCCAGTTTCATTCAAGGCAAGAAAACAGTTTTTACAGGCATAGGCGCAGATGCCCTGCTCAAATTTCATGCTCGGGCAGAATTGCTATCCACCCCTGGGGCTGCCGCTTATTTGAAAGAGCCGGTGCACCTGCCCATCGCGAGAAATGAGGTCTACTTCGATATCGAGACAGATCCAATGCGCGACGTAGTTTATTTACATGGCTTTGTTGAACGCCTTCACTGTCAGCCAGTCACAGCCAGATTCATTCCCTTCTTTGCTGACGGCATCGACCCGGCGCAGGAGGAAGCCGCCTTCGGCCAAGCTTGGGGCTATCTGCAATCCAGGGTGCCGGATTCGACTATCTACTACTACTCGAAGTACGAGCGGACTGCTTACAAGAAACTTGCCGAAAAATACCCAGATGTTTGTTCAGTTGCCGACGTAGAGGATCTATTTGCCTTGCCGGCTATGATCGATCTCTATTTTGATGTTGTGAAGAAATCGACAGAATGGCCTACTTACGATCAATCGATCAAGACGCTGGCCCAGTATCTGGGCTTCCGTTGGCGTGATACCCACCCATCCGGTGCCGCATCGATCGAGTGGTACCATCGTTGGATTGAGTCGGGTGACCCGGCGATAAAACAACGCATCCTGGATTATAACGAAGACGATTGCCTGGCGACCGGTGTCGTTGTAGATGGTATTCGGGGATTATGAAAGCAAACTGCCGTTCCCTGCATTTTTAATGTCTTAAGTCTAAGAAAGAAATGGCCGAAGCGGTTCTATTGAGCAGTGTCTTAGACTGGATGGGAGGCACAAGGCGATGTTAACGATGAGCGAGAGGAAAGCGGTAATCAACGGGTGGTCAAGCAAATACCGGAAGACTATTTTTCGGGGCAAGCTCACTTGTCGGTCCGCATATGCCTAACAGGACGGAATGACTATATTCGCACTTCGTTGATAATGTCATCATACTACGTTTTCAAAAAGTATCTTTCGTTCGCCAATATCTGCAATTGCACTGACCCGCACTTCATGATGCCATATTAACCGTCGTAAAGTCATTGGCGGATTGTGATCGCGTTAATCATTCAGCGAACCTTGTAGCAATTTGTGCATATCAGCAATCTACACCTTGACGAACCATGGTTTGCTCCAAAGCGGCTAGCTGCATTTTGCTTTCAATGAAGCAGTCTGCGCCAAGCCGGTTGACCCCACTCACCAGTGCCTTGATCGAAGCAGTCACGATATTGGTATCCATACCCACCCCATAGCATTCGGCCCCGCTGCCTGGCCGAGCTATCTCCATAAAGGCACAGGCTTGTGCATCGCCACCTTCGCGGCTTCTGCCCATGGAGCGCTCTTCATAGCTGCGCACTTGGAGTTCGGTGCCGAGTCCGCGCAGCGCATGTACAGCAGCATCTATTGGACCGTTGCCGTCCCCCGCAAGCAAGTAAGCCATACCGTTCATCTCAACCGTCAGGCGGATTCCCTGGGCAGTGCCGTGCTCGAAAAGATGGTGTTCGACATAGCGCAGTGGCTTGCTGGTGGCGAGATAGGTTTGAGAGAACAGTTGCCAGATATCGGCGGCACTCATTTCCCCGCCGTGGCTGTCTGTATGACGTTGCACCTCCCCGGAGAATTCGACTTGCAGGCGGCGGGGCAATACCACGCCGTATTCACTTTCCAGCAAGTAGGCGATGCCGCCTTTGCCGGACTGGCTGTTGACGCGAATCACCGAGTCGTAGCTGCGCCCCACATCGGCGGGGTCGATGGGAAGATAAGGTACATTCCAGATGGTGTCCGGTTTTTGCGCGGCGAAACCCTTCTTGATGGCATCCTGGTGGGAACCTGAAAAGGCTGTGAAGACGAGGTCACCCACGTAAGGATGCCGGGGGTGTATTGGCAACTGGTTGCAGTGTTCTACCGTGCGGGCCACTGCGTTGATGTCCGAAAAATCGAGTCCCGGAGAGATGCCCTGAGTATAGAGATTAAGGGCGAGAGTGACGATGTCCACATTCCCGGTGCGCTCCCCGTTACCGAAAAGGCAGCCCTCGACGCGGTCGGCCCCGGCCATCAAGCCTAACTCGGCCGCGGCCACCGCTGTTCCCCGATCATTGTGGGTATGAAGGCTGAGAATGACGCTATCGCGTCGTGCAAGGCCGCAATGCATCCATTCGATCTGGTCGGCGTAGATGTTCGGTGTTGCCACCTCTACCGAAGAGGGCAAATTAATGATGACCTTATTCTCCGGAGTTGCACCCCATGCGGCAGTTACGGCATCACATATCTCAAGGGAAAAATCGAGTTCAGTGGCAGAAAAGGTTTCTGGACTGTATTCGAGCACCCATTCGGTTTCCGGCTGTTCGGCCGCCAACTGCTTAACCAGAAGCACAGCAGAGACGGCCATGTCGATGACCTCCGGCTTGCTCATCCCGAAGACTATTTCGCGGAAGGGCTTCGATGTGGCGTTATAGACATGGACTATAGCTCGGCGTGCCCCCCTCAGGGACTCCATGGTACGACGGATGAGATGCTCACGGGACTGGGTGAGCACTTCGATGGTGACATCAGATGGAATGTGATCACCCTCGATGAGTTGGCGCACAAAATCGAATTCGGTCTGGGAGGCGGAAGGGAAGGCGACCTCGATTTCCTTGAATCCTATCTCGCAGAGTGTGCGGAACATGCGCATCTTGCGCTCTCCGTTCATCGGCTCGATCAGCGCCTGATTGCCATCCCGCAGGTCTGTGCTCATCCAGACGGGCGGAGTCGTAATGGTCCGGTTCGGCCACTGACGGTCGGCGAGATTCACCGGCGGAAACGGCCGGTACTTCGTGGCGGGCTGCTGCAACATAATGGCGGCTCCTGTTGGGTAGAATGTAAGTGTTGTCGAACGACATTCTATCGAAAAGGAACCGAAATATAATTGCGCAATATAGTTCAATACATTATATTATTAATAGATAATTGCTTATATTAATCGTTTTATGTAATATTATTGCTTAATATTAAATATATAGGCAATACAATGGGACTTGACCGATACGACCGGCAGATTCTTAGCCTACTACAGGAGGACGGGCGCACCAGCAATCAGGACTTGGCGGATCGCATCGGCCTTTCGCCCGCACCCTGCTTGCGTCGGGTTCGTGCGCTTGAAGCATCTGGCATCATCGTCGGATATCGCGCACTTCTGGATGCCAAGGCTCTTGGACTGTCATTGATGGCCTTGATTCACATTTCCATGGATCAACATACCCCGGAACGCTTCAAGCATTTTGAGTCTCAGATCAGTGAGATTCCTGAAGTAATGGAGTGCCTGCTAATTACCGGCCAAGCCGCTGACTACCAGCTCAAGGTTGTCGTCAAGGATATGGATGCATACCAGGAGCTTCTGCTTAACCGTATAACCCGGATAAAGGGCGTTACGGGTGTGCATTCGAGCTTTATCCTGCGACGGGTTGTAGACAAGACTTCGCTACCGGTCAACAAAATATAGGCTACCTTCTTTCTCCGATTAGGCCTAGTCCAGCTTATCATATTAGAATTTGAAGGCGGTTCTGACGGGCAAATATTGGGTGAAGGGCTACCCTTGGAAGTGAGTGCAGCCTTTTCCTAAGAGGAGTTGTCGTTGACCTTCCGTCTCAACCCCTTCGGCAATGACCTCAAGGCCCGGGCTTTGTGTCATGGCAATGATGGTGCGCACAATCGCTTTATCGCGGCTATCGGTAGCAATATCGTGCACGAATGACTGGTCAATCTTGAGCTGATTGAGTGGTAACCTATTAATCCTGATAGGTGCAGGCCCTGTGTAATCAGTATATAGTTTTAATAAGCGTATCTCTAGGAGCGCGAACCACTGACATTAATCGGGAACGAGGGTACAAAAATGTATGCATCGCTCTTCTCACCAGAGGTCAAATTAGTATTAGATACGGCAGCCGACACCTCAGGACAAGTCAACGGTTCATTTCCTTCACCGGCGGATTGGCGTGACGAAATCATCTATTTCTTGATGGTGGACCGTTTTAACAATGTGGCTGCACCTCCCATTCATTCACCGTACGACGATCCGAATTACTACGCATATCAAGGCGGTAACTTTGCAGGGATCCAGCAACGTCTCGGTTACATTAAGAGCCTCGGCATCGGAGCAATATGGCTAAGTCCGGTGCTGAAGAATCTTCCATTTGATCAAGGTAGCTACCACGGATACGGGATCCACGATTTTCTGCGAGCAGAGCCCCGGTTTGCGGTCGATCCAGAGAACACCGATAACGAATTGCGTGCATTGGTGGACGCCGCACATCACATCGGCCTCTATGTCATCTTCGACATCGTCCTGAATCATACAGGCGACGTATTCGCCTATAATGGCAATTCCACCGCCGCATATTCGAGTACTCCATTGCCTATCCAGTGGCGGGACGCTAAGGGAGTTGCCCAGCCTTCGTTTACCGATGTCGCTGCTATTGCGAATCCCTCAACCGACGCTGTGGTTTGGCCATCTGAGCTTCAGCAGAATCAATACTTCCGGCGCCAAGGCGGTTCCGATCCGAATGGACCCGATACGATTGGGGACTTCGCTTCGCTCAAGCAAATGATGACGGGAGATCCGGAGCTGCAGAGCTTCTTGATTCGAGCGTATCAATATGTCATCGCCAGGTATGACATCGACGGTTTCAGAATTGATACGTTGCGTTACCTGCAAGGGAACCTGCCACAGACTTTTGGTAACGCAATACGCGAATTTGCATTGAGCATCGGCAAGAAGAACTTTTTTACCTTTGGCGAAGTGCTCGATGGCAGCGCCGAGGAAGACATTGCCCGCTTCATTGGCCGCAATACGACCACAGGGGAAGATGCAGACAGCTTGGTTGGCGTGGATGCAGCATTGGATTATCCATTATTCAATTACCTCAAACCTGTTATTAAGGGTTTCAACCCGCCTTCGTCGGTTGTGGGCATGTATATGCTCCGCAAGCAGACAGAACAGTTCATATTGAGTTCTCATGGTGATGCCACCCGTTACTTTGTCACGTTCCTCGACAACCACGACATGAAGCAACGCCTGCGATTTGTTCAACCCGGGAACCCAGATCAATATAACGATCAGGTCACAATGGGAATGGCGTGTCTCTATTCACTACCAGGTATCCCTTGCGTCTACTACGGCACTGAGCAAGGATTGCACGGTGCCGGCACCGATCCGGCCGTTCGGGAAGCCTTGTGGGGCATCGCTCCGACATTCCCGCAAAACAGTTTCTTTTATGCCCAGCTTCAGAAACTGGCGATGGTACGTGCTGCCGTTCCGGCGTTGCGCTATGGTCGCTTTTACTTCCGTCCCATTTCCGGCGATGGCAGCAACTTTGGCGTAGCCCCCTTTCCGAACGGGATATTGGCTTGGTCGCGAATTCTTAACGATCGGGAAGCGGTTATTGTCGCAAACACGAATACCTCACAAAGCGAGGCCTTCGATGTGATTTTGGAAATGGTTCTCAGCTCACCGGGCGACCAGTTACGCATCCTTTATAGCAACAAACCGAATCCTGCGGCACCCGCTCCGGTCACAAGACTCGACCAGGTGACGGTCATGGAAGTCGATGGCACGACCGGTTATGGTCCGCTCCATTCCGCACGCGTAACGCTACAAGCGATGGAAGTGCAAATTTTACAGATTTAGGCAGGCATGTATAGAAGTGGGATAGTGTAATTGGCGCGATGCTCACAGGGCTAGGCTACCTCGGTTCGTTTGCCTAAATGTCTGCGGCGGCATACCTCATGAATCTGATCCATTAAAGCGTGGTGGGGTTTTGGTATTCGCTTGGAGGGATTGACTAGACTGTTGCTGACCCGATAAGTGTAACTCCTTGTTGGTGGTTAAAATCCTGAACATTATACAAACTATTTCAGATCGTACGGTTTAGAACCCTGCACCTATGTAAAGCCCAAGCCAGAGTTTTCCGTTGTCCTGATAACCGGAGTTAGGGCCGAGCTGGTCAACCCCGAGCAGAAGACCGGTGTTGAGTTTGCCACTAATATTAGCTACAAACCCCGTTGCTATAGATAGCCCTGTCTTTTGTGTAGTAACTGCCGTGCCGTTTTGCAAACTCGGCACTGAAACATTAGAAATTCCAGCAGCAATAGGAATTGTAATTGTTATATCTAGAGACGAAAAATACGCCGACCTGCCAAAATAGGGGCCAATTGTTATAGAGCCTTGGGTCAGACTGTGATTCGCTAATCCGTACTTGTACGGAACAAACAAGATACCTGTTGTCCATTCACTAAGCACATGATTGGTGTTCTCTATCGCGCCCTTGTCAACTTTATACTGGGGGCCAATCTTCACTACTTCACCCTGAACATTGGTAGTAGGAGCGTTATTGGAAACGTATGTGAATTGGATGGTCAGTGTACTTCTATTACTATTAGCGCCGGTAGGATCAACAACGGGAGTATCGCTGACTACGGTGAATTTCGATTGTCTAGGTGCATAATATTTAACAGCTCCAGTGATGCCGCTGGTGTCGGCAATATCTTGAACATCTGAGCGAAGCCATACATTAGCATCTTTCCAGCTGCTGGTATCCTGGATAGCAAAGGTATTTGATGCCGAAGCTGCGGGAGCTTTCGGAGTTACCGGAGCTACCGGGGCTACCGAAGGTGCTGAAGGTGCGGGAGTGGCAGTTGCATTAAATCCAAGGCACATGAGCGCTAATCCTGCTACAAGGCTTGAATGCCTAACTTCTGTTCCTACCGAAGGATTTTTTAATAACATTGTGATCCTCTTTCGTTGTTAAGTAAAAAGAGATGGATATTCCACTTTAACGGAAAAATTTGCGCAAAGTTGCCTTGATACTACAAGGCATAGCTTCATTGGCTGATCTGACGATGTGGAATCAAAATCAAAGAAGGCAAGTTCTTCATCAGTCATGCTCAGCAAGCAATATTGATGCCCCTAAATAATTTATCAGTTAATGCAATCACCTATATAAACGGAAGCCCAAGCCATCAATGAACGTGTAAGATTTATCGACACAAATTTAATATCGTTACTTACGGGAGCCTGACCGCGCGTTAGAAAGGCCCGGACATAGAAATTTCCGACTGGTCTTTCTTCTCGTTGCGCATTGCTTTTCTGAACCATTGTTACGCCTTGATTATCAAGTTGGTGCTATTGAATGTGGCATGGCGATGACTTGGTGAATTTTGGCAGGATTCAAATGCGGACATGTGTGCGCGTAGAGATCGTTTCGGTAACCCAGTTGGCCGCCCGCATTGCTCGCAGGCCATCAATGTAGACCGGCTGTCCGGGCGTGATGCCGCGAAATGTCAGCAGGACGATAGCGAGCTGTGGGTCGGGCTGCGCGGGTTCGCCGGAGCGACGTAGCAACTCCAGGCGTAGGCGGAAGTTTTTTCCGGTCTTCCCTCTACGGAAGAGTCCTCGGTATACCTTGACTGGCGACCACTTAAATCCATGGTCGATCATCGCCTTTTCATACAAATCTTCCTTGTGCGGGGCATCCAGCGGCACTAGGCCATGGTGGTGCAGTTCGCCGTCATCGTCGTGATCATAGGTACCGAATGATGCATCCACGTTCGCTCGGATGTATTCTGCTTCGTGGCGCCCATCCAGCGGAGGGGAATACACTAGAGTCATCACAATATCCGCGCATATACGACTTCCGTTGGGGTGAAGGCAAGCTGGTATAGGGAAGGGTGTCTTTTCCCAGATGATGCCATCGAACAATTCGACATCGAACATCATCGTAAAGCTTTCTTGGGAACAAAAGAGCGTATCTATAACTGATTCTGGCACTCCAAAGCCATAGTAGTCCCGCTCTTCTGGACTGCGCTTGGGGGAAGAAAGCGCAGCTGAGTGGATCACCAGGGCCTTGACAGTCTCTTGTCTTGGCGAGAGGCCTTTTTTTTCTAGCGCCTGCCATACGTTTGCAGCAATGGCTGATACAATCGGAGTGGAAAAGCTCGTGCCTACCGATTCCCCGATATTACCGCCTGGCAGCAGCGAACGAATGCCAGCGTCATTGAAATGTCCGTGTTCACTGCAGTTGCCGCCGCGATGGATGATATCCGGCTTCGGTATTTTTGACGGGCCGGGGCCTCGTCTGGAAAATGGTGAGGGTTCACCAGGATTGACAAGCGCCGCGATGTGCGCGACCGAACCGACGGTCAGAGCACGCACGGATTCGGCAGGCTGAGAGATGCGATCCTGTCCGCCAAGATCATTGGTGGGAGGCCATGCACGCAAAGGGGGTATTTGGTAGTTTCCGGCTGCGATCACGAACAGAATATCAAGCTCATCAGAAAGCGCATCAAGCTCGTTTGCAAGTTGACCAAATCTGTCTGGATGTCCAGGCCCGCTGGCACCGAATGAGCAGTTCCAAACCTTGACTTCAGGATGTTGGCGCACGGTCTCATTGATTCGTTCGAATATTTCATCGAACGTTGTGCCGGGAATTGACGTGAGTGCAGCTAGATCCAGTACCTTCGCCTGCACTGATGGAAAGAGCGGATTGTTCATGTTTAGAGGTCTCGATCCGGCAATCAATCCGGCAACGAAGGTGCCGTGGAGATTGTCCGTTTCAGGCGGTAATACATAAGTGCTATGGTGTGTCACCCAAGCTTTGAGTGCCTTGTCGTTGGGTTTTATGCCGGTGTCTATGACGCCAACAATTGGAAGATCGGTGTCAGGATTTGGCAATATTCCGGCAGGTGCTTTCCCAATCATGGCGAACATTTGCGGTCTAGCCTCAATCGGTGAGAATTCATCGGCCGGAACTAGCGATCGGACACCAGGGAAGCTGGCAAGCTGCTCGGCGATCTCCAGTGAGCGAATACGCACGATGCGCGTAGCGCCGCCGGATGACAGAAGTGTCGCATCGTTGATCTCAACTTTGTGTAATTTCAGTTGCAAATCTAATTCTGATCGAATGGTGTTGTCTGTTTGCCCGTTGCTGCTGGTGAAGCGTTCAAGGATAAGGGGCTTTCCGGCGCGAATCCATCTGGAGAGAGACTTGCGAGCTTTTTCGGTGGATGTGCCATCGACGCTGAGTCGCAAAACGTCATCTGGCCCATAGAGGAGAAGTTCGTTAATTGTTGAAATGTTTGCGCGGATGACCTTGGCCTTGTTCTGTTCAATCACTTCGGATAGGTGCCGCAGGCTGTTCGATGTCGCTGGAAGAAGAAGTTCTCCCATGCGACGTGTGCCGATCGGCAGCATGCCGACCCGATCAAGGAGCATCATCGGGCGGTGCGTCTTGGCCATCGCGTCGGGATGTAGGCGGAGCGCAATTACTGCTGGGATGTTTGGATGTTCTGTAAATTTGGACTGTAGATCGTCGGCAATTTTTTCGATGCGTTTAGTCAGCTTCTTGCGAAATTCCGGGGTGACGTCGACGATTTCCTTCGGTTCACTAAAGCCGCCGATGACGCGCTGCTGATGATCCTGTTTTCGTGGTTTTACCAGGAGAATCGGGTTTTTCAGACTTGCCGCCATGCGCTTTCCCTTTCGCCGCTTTATCAGTTTGTCTTACAGATATTCCATAGTAATCGGCCAGCTTGCGCAGAGCAAGGTGTCGCGGAGCCCATTGCCGCAAGAATTCAATCTCTCTGTCGCGTGAGTCAAGGTTGATGCTACGCGTCATTGCAACCAGTAGTCCTAGGCGGCGCAAAAGGTCGACACTATTAGCCAGAGTTTCTCCTTTCAGAATGGCTGAGCGAATTGCATCATGGGCAACGTGCTCGATAACTGCGCCGGACAGTCCTTCCGAAAGTTCGGCCAGAACATCGAGACGCACTTCGTCTGGAGCCCGGTCAGACAGTTTTTGCGCCCATATCCTGGCACGCAGCGCAGTGTCCGGGAGAGCAAGCGGTACATGCCATGCGAAGCGTCGCCATACCGCACGGTCGAGCAGTTCTTCGTGGTTAGTTGCTGCAATCAGCACGGTCTCGGGCGAAAGAGCGTCAATGTTTTGAAGTAAGGCGATCACTACTCGCTGCAATTCGCCTACTTCCCGCTCATCGCTTCGCGACTTGGCCAAAGCATCGAACTCATCAAGAAGAAGGACACAAGGGCGGTTCTCGGCATGCTCGAACACGCGCCTAAGGTTACGGCTAGTTTGGCCGAGCAGTGACGACACGAGGGTGTCACAGCGGACAGTGAGCAAAGTCAACCTAAGTTCGGCAGCGATAAGCCGGGCAACTTGTGTCTTGCCACAGCCTGGTGGCCCGTACAGGAGAATTCTGGCTGGGTGCCGAATACCCGCAGCCGCAAGCTTATCGGTTGCGCGGATCGAGCTGATGAACTCAGTAAGTCGGGCTGAAACATTATCTGGCAGTGCAAGCTCAATATCGCCGGACGTTGGTAGTTCTTCATCCAAGGTCTGGAGCTGGCTTTCCGAGTCTACCGGCAGGCTGTGCTCCATGGTCGTTGGGGAAAAAGTCTGCTGGGGTACTCGGGCCAGCTTCTGCCGGATCATAGTCGCTTGCCTGGCATCACCATCACTTTCCAGCTTGTCGGCCAGCAGGCCGGCGTAGTCTGCCGCCTTGCGAACATTGTGCTGCAGAGCACCTTCGAGAATTTTCAGTACTTCAGAAAGATGGTTCATCGTATCTCCGGGTAGGTGCGCAATAATACCACATTTGTTTCGATTTTTTGCCATCTTGTTTCATTATAACTCCTATTTGTTTCACTTTTTGGGTATCAGTACTCAATCTTACCAGCCGATTATCTGGTTGAAGGTCGAGAGCATCATCACAGAGCGAGTTGTGAATCGCATGCGCGAGAAATATCAGAGCCTTGGTGTCACGCGCTATGAAACATGGGAAGCCTTATACGGTCCTCCGGTCCGCGAAGACTCGGCAGAAGCCGATCCATATAGACTGCTCATTCGCGATTTGAGCACCGGAGGGGTAATCAGGCAGGAGCGTGAAACAACCCCGATGGTCGTTTCCTGCGAAAACAGCCGGTTCGGAATCGCAAGGTCACCTCTGGAACAGTGGACTCGGCATTCGAGGATTCAAAGTCATATGTCCTAACTGAACTCGGAAAACAGTTCGTCCATTACACTATGAATGAAGTCGTGCAGCGGCTTGGAGGAAATGGACAAACCCCAGCCTAACAGCTCGGTCAACACAAACCGTTTTCAAAATGTTGAGCAACCATCACAATTGAATAGTATCTTCCTCTAGGAAAGGGTGGATAATCGTCTCCAATCAGCACACATCTCCACAATCTTCCGATACCACTGCGGTCTTGGGTTGAAATCCTTCTTCAGCACGTTATACCTAACCGCCTTATTCTTCCATGCATCGACAATCCTTACGTCAGGATCCGCTAGCAGCCACATGGCAAGCTGAATGATCACATGACGTTCTTCCAGAGAATAGTATTCGAACGACTTATGTTTGGGGTGCAACAAGATTTCAGGCGCACCGATTTTCTCCGCCACGTACTGCCGTAGATGTTCATGAGAATAATGCGTCAGCATGAGTTTGCACAACTGGTGCAACACCGAAAAGAACCCCAAGTTATACCGTGCATCGACATCAGCACCACCTGCGCCCTCAACCATGCGTAAAGCAGGCAACCATGTCTGGTAGGCCGATTCGTCGTAGATTGCTGGCGCTACAACTTTCGATTTGCGCAAATCAAAATCGCATGCATGACACAGCGTGATTGGCCCTGACTCGATTTGGCTGAACTTGCCCATCTCACCTCGATGAAATGCCACAGGGGCACCACACGAAGGACATCGGTCATGCACCATGCATTGATGCTTGGTGCATATCGTATAGAACGCCACCCGCCAACGCTTTCTGAAGTAGGGAATCGCGTCTTCCGCCAAACATTGCGGGCAGTATTGCAGGCCGTGGTGCCGGTAGCTGGTATCCACCATATTGAGCGGGAGCAACCAATACTGGTGCCCACTCCAGCGGTAGCTGCGGTACAGGACTCCTTTGTAATCCAGCAGGCTGGTGCGCCTTATCGCACGCACGCCTAAACCTGTATGTTCCGACAGTTCTCGCACCAACCAGTCGGGTGCCTGTCGGTCGATATCCCTGAACCAGACTTCCTGCCCTTTCCCCAAAGCGGCCCGGCAAAACGTTTGCAATTTCATGTCATGGCCATGGGCAATGCGCACTAGCCAGCTGGACAGCAACTCATCCGGCAGCAGATGGGGGTGATACATCCATAGCTTTGATACATTGTCCATATCAGGCTGGCGGTGGTGCTACCTTACGCTTGGATGGCATCGTCCAGCGTATTTTTTCTATACTCTTCAAGGTGATCTGTTCGGTCTTATCCTTGATTGCGAGGATGGCCGCCCGCTTGAGCACTTCATGGATCTCTCCCAATATGCCTTCGCTCATCCACAGCACCTTTTGAGCAATAGTCGCATTGCGTAGATTCGACGGTTTTTTTAAAGGTATGCGCCGCTCGAAACTTTCAAGCAGATCACCGTAGTTGTTATCCAGATTCCATTTCGGCAGGAATTCCGGCTCAAAACGATTGGATAATTGTTCATCGGTATTGATTGCGTTGAATGCTTCGGTTACGCCGGCGGCCACGATGGATATCTTTAGCTGGTTCCCAAGACTTTTCAGGCTGTTGCGGAATTCGCGTTGTTTGGCCTGACCGCCCGCAATGACGTGCTGGATCTCATCGATCAGGAGCACCTTCAGCTGGATATTGCGCAGTACGTTCCTGACCTCGTGCTCTTTTTCCGGATCTTTTGCGCGAATCGAGTACGGCTGCCAGACAGCTTCCAGTATGTTGTCGTAAAAAGCGCCAATATCCGGCTTGGCCGGAGCCTCAACGAACAATACCGGGACAATGGAATATTCGCCGTCCGGATTCGGGTCGGGTTTATGCAACTTCTCGAAGCGACGCAGGATTTGCGTCTTGCCATTGTTGCTAGGACCAGTGATTAGCATATTCGGCATGCGGGTGACACGCGGACGCTCGAACAACTCCTCCATTCGAGCCAGTATATTTTTTGCTTGAGTGTACGAGATCCAGGTATCCTGCTGGAGCGCAAGGATTCGCTCCTTATCGGGCAATTCGAGCTGCCGGATCGCGGTCTTGCCCAGATGCGGATAGAGTGGATCGTTCATATCAATCCTCGTCGTCGAAATGCGACTTTCTGTTCTGGTCGTATCCGGGGATTACCGGCGGTGTGGCCGGTGACTCGGTTTTCATGGTCTTGGGTAAATCCTTTTCGCGCTTTTTGCGTTCCTTTTCATGCTGTCGCTTGCGCTGATCTTCGCGGCGTGCAGTCTTGGTTTTCAGGGCAGCTTGATCCTGAATTTCCTGTTGCATGTTTGCGTATTCGAAGATGATGCGTTCGTTCAAATCCTTCAAGCCTGCCTTTTTGGCTGCATTGCGTGCATCGTTGTAATCCCACAGGCTGATTGGCGGCAAACTTGAATCCCTAAAAGGGATAACGTAATAGCGCTTGGCGTTGGGATCGAAGAAATACAGCCGGTTGATGTTGTGCGGATCCCGCTTGAATTTGAACAACCTTGATGATTTAGGATGATCCGGATCCGGTGCCATAATCCACGGGCGCAACACATCGGCGAAATAGTAGGCATCCTCGATGAGTACGCCATAGTTCTGCACGGTGCGCTCGATGAACGGCATGAAGTCGATCCTGACTTTTTCTTCGTCCAAACGACGCGCAGGCAGCCCGCGCGGCAGCTTGCCGTCCCCGCCCAACAACCCCCTGCGGTACCGATCGATCGGCGTCTCGTCATTAATACCTTCATGTCCTGTACGATGGTATTTGGCGATGAAAAGTACCAGCCATTTTTTCAACTCATCAAATGTCATCGTGGCCCGTTCTTCGGAATCGTATTCTCCCTTCTCTTTCGTATTGGAGAACGTAGCGCCTTCGAGCGTCTTCAATTTCTGGGAAGCGGTACCCATGAGTCGCTCGATATGCCCGCCATAATGAGGCTTTCTGACTGGCCGGAACTGGATGTCGATGTTGTATTCCAGACAGGCTTCCTTAAGCATGTTTCCATGGAACTCGCGGGCATTATCCATGTGCAATATGCCCATCACACCCCAGCATGGCCACTCCACATTAGGCAGTCCCATTTCTTCGGAAAGCCATTTTTCCTTTGGAAGAATGGAATGCGATAGGCACAGGCCCGCCGACATTGCCGAGGGGGCCTCAAGAGACAGCTCCATGCCGGTGATCATGCGGCTGTAGACATCGATACTGAACGTCACCCAAGGTCGTTTTATGGATCGCCTGGTGACGTCGTGCACGATCATCACGGGCAGCGTAGTGTGATCGATCTGCACCAGTGCCAGTGGCCATTCCGCATTCGGCACCGTTCCTTCAATCGGATCAAAAATCTGGCTTGCGGCTCGCTTGCTGAATCGGCGTTCGAATCGTTCCCTTGCAGATTTCCAGTCGATCCGATTTTTGACGGTATTCCAATGTGGCTTTGGCAGATTGGCAGATTCACAAAGCCTTCGCACCTCATCGACCGTCGCCTGGATAGTTTGCTTTTGATCGGTCAGATAGAAATTTTGCAGGGTGTTTTCAATGATCGCTTCCACTTCCTCGCTGATTCTGCCCTTGCCTTGACCGCCGCTTCGCTTGGTCGGCAGGAGCGATGACAGCAAACCGCTGTTAATGTAGAACTTACGCCACCGGTACAGTGTTGCCGGGCTGTAGCTTGTTTCTTTAGATATTCGCTCCACCAACCCAGAGTTTCTTTCCTGTCGAGTCAGCATCGGACGGATTGCCTCCAGTCTGGAACGCGCCTCGTCCCAGTCTTCGTCGGAAACATCCAGCAATTCGATGTCTTTACTGTCCGTACTTTCTTCCTGTTTTACAACCCACGGGGAAAGATGGCGTATCTCCAGTACCTCGGTCTCTTTGGTATTGGGGTTCCTTGCAAGCACCTTTGTGAGGTCGATGACTTTCATGACAACGTATTCCTGATTGTTGTAATTCACCAGCTCACCCTTGGCGATTCTCAACTGTGTGGGCAATGTTTGCGTCATGGCTGTACCTCTTTGGATAACGATAGCTTGGTTTTCATGCCCAAGGGCTTTCGCAGGTTAGCTGAAATGCGTTTGGTGGCGAGCAGATGCCAGATGGCAGGAACCATCTGCAATGTACTATCCTCGGTTGGGCAGAGTTTTTGCAACAATGATTCGACCGTTACCGAACCTCGTGCATTTTGCAAATGACTGATAACTTCCTGCAGCAATGCAGGGTCAGGCACCGTATTGTGATACTCGCGCAGGAATTTGAGGTTTTCCAGATAGGGCGTTCTGATTTCCTTTTCGGTAAATTTTTTGAACTCCCAGCCGCGTGCTTCCGCGTAACGGGTGGCGGCTTCGAACTTCGAAGCATATTCTTTTTTCTTTTTTCTTAGATCGTCGGATTTTTTGACTTCACCAAGCACTGGCCGCACGGCTTCGCCGGATCCTGTCGGAAAGTAATGAATCAGGATGTCCGGGACGTATGGCTTGCGCTTCTTGCCGTTGACTGCGAAGGGAATTTTGACAGGCTGCTCTTCAAAACTTTCGACCGTATCGTCGTATTCAAGCAAAATCATCAGGTCTCGTTCGAGTAACGACTCGTATCCGAGCGACCTACCGTTCTTGGCACCAGAAAACGCACCCGTTACCGAGAGGTAATTCTTGGGAATCTTCCTAACTGGCATAACTTACAATAACATACAAAATAACTATTATCAATAGCTAGTGTAAATTATAAATGATTCTTATTAGCTTATATAAATTGCTTCAAGAACTAGTATCATATTTTTAATCAAAATCAATGTTTTTCCCATATGCTTAAGGAAAGCCACAGCGGGCGTTTTTTGAGCTATTTTCAGAATTCATGGCTGATTTATAGCTAATCGTGAAAGTGCCAGCGTGCTAAACTTAATGCTGAAGCTGGCTAGACAGTCGCCGCGTACGTAAGCGCGCGGAGGAAAGTCCGGGCTCCGCAGAGCAGAATGCCGGTTAATTGCCGGACACCGCGAGGTGATGAACAGTGCCACAGAAAATAAACTGCCCAAGTACCGCAAGGTAACGGTGAGGGTGAAACGGCGGGGTAAGAGCCCACCGCGGCCGTGGTAACACGGACGGCACGGTAAACTCCATTTGGAGCAAGACCAAATAAGCAGGCTATGACGTTGCTCGCGTCGCCTGCGGGTAGGTTGCTTGAGCGTCAGGTAACGAAACGCCTAGAGGAATGACTGTCCACGACAGAACCCGGCTTATCGGCCAGCTTCACCCTTTTGCTGCAGAATCGATTCGCTCGTTCGTATTCATGTCCTGCTTTGCAGGATGATCATGATGACATTCTAAATCAGTGCCCGGCACTTACTCAGAATGCCCAAAATGTGGATATAAATTGCCACGACCTTTATCTGCAAGCTCGGCTTGCCCCCTTGGGGGATCTATTTCTTCAAGCGGGTAACGCCTTCATATGCACCTGTCCATTCCTAAGGCCATCATGAGTCATTGCCAAGGAGAATAATTGTTTAGCTGGGCACTGATCGAACCGGGCAAGCCATGGCAGAATGGTGTATCGGAAAGTTTCAACGGCAAATTCCGCGACGAATGCTTATCGATGGAATGGTTCAGATCAAGAGCGGAAGCCAAAATAGTAATCGAAAGCTGGCGGGATCACTACAATGAAATCCGCCCGCGTTCGAGTTTAGGAAATCTGGCGCCGATGGCATTCAGATCAATGGACGGTGAGACCGCTAAAACCCAGGCCATTCTCCAAGTATGAGTGGCACCAAGAAACGGGGCCGGTCAGGTGAACCGGCGCGATTAGGAAGAACAATTTCAGAAGGGGCGAATCATGGATAGCATTGATCTCGAAGTCCTCAAAACCTGCGACCAGTGGATACGCCAAGGTCGCAAATGTGAGTTGGTAACCGTCATAAAGACCTGGGGATCCAGTCCAAGGCCGCAAGGTGCAACGCTTGGAATCCGTGATGACGGGCGCGTGGTCGGCTCGGTATCGGGCGGTTGCATCGAGGACGATTTGATCTACCACGTCCGTAAAGAAGGCATCACCCATGCTCTGCCCGAGGTGGTCACATACGGCATCACGGCGGATGAGGCGCATCGTTTCGGCCTGCCCTGCGGCGGCACGATCCAGTTGGCGATCGAACCGCTATCAGACCAAAGCCATATCAACGAGTTATTACAGCGCTTATCACGGCATGAGCTGGTAGCACGCCGGCTAAACATGCTGACTGGTGCAGTCACTCTGGCGCCGGCCAGCGCCGGCATGTCCATGCAAGTATCCGACACGGAACTGACGACGATCCATGGCCCGCGCTGGCGGCTGTTGATCATCGGTGCCGGGCAATTATCGAGCTTCCTGGCGCAGATCGCGGTCGGCATGGACTACCATGTCACAGTTTGTGACCCGCGTGAGGAATATCGCGATGGCTGGAAAGTAGCTGGGGTCGAGCTCGTGCATGCGATGCCTGACGATCTGGTCGAGGAAATGAAACTTGACGGACGGAGTGCGGTCGTGGCACTCACCCACGACCCAAAGCTGGATGATTTGGCGCTGATGGAAGCGTTGAAATCCGACGCTTTCTACGTTGGTGTGATCGGCTCGCGCGTCAACAACATGAAGCGTCGTGAGCGCTTGAAGCAATTCGATGTGACCGATGCGGAATTGGCAAAGTTACATGCTCCTATCGGAATTTACATCGGCAGCAAGACACCTGTGGAAATCGCGATCTCGATCCTGGCAGAAATGACTGCCAGCAAAAACGGGATTCAGCTTCCAGAAGTCATGCGTGTCGGGAATGCAAAAGTTGCCGCCCTGCAACCGCCTGGTGCCGCCGCGTATGGAGTTTGAGCCGATTGCTTATGCCCCGGGTTCAGCCTGAAGAAGCAGGGATCGCTTTGTTCTGATCGTGCAAAGTCGCCGCGTGGAGAGTCTGCGCTTGGTGCATCTTCGCCGGCAGCAAAAAGCGATACTCGAGCTTTGCGCTCAAAACAATAATTAGAATTACCGCGCAATAAATAGTCGTGAAATCGAGGCGGGCGAGATGCTGCAATACCATTAACCTGTTACAGACTTTATTTTCTCTGCCACCTTCCTTCCCCCCCTAAAATACCCGGCGCTTCATCACAAACAACTTTAGCTTGTTTGCGTAATCTATTATTTTTTAAGTATATTTGTTTTAAATTAACTTCTTGAGCTAACTCATTGTCACATAAAGACAAATCCTGCTCTTTCGCTTGACCGTCCGGTATTTTTTCAATTATAGTGGGGTCCAGTGGTAAAAAGTGGGTAAAAGTGGAGGCACGGGGATGTTTCAGGGGGCAGCGCAACTCAATCTGGATAGCAAGGGCAGGCTGGCAATACCGGCTCGCCATCGCGACATGCTGCTCAATAGTTGCGCCGGCAACTTGGTGCTGACCGCCGACCCGGACGGTTGTCTGCTGATGTATCCCCAACCAGATTGGCAACCGATCCGCGAAAAGCTACTGAAGTTTTCAGCGCTCAATCCCAAAATCCGTGCCCTGCAGCGCCGCCTCATTGGCTATGCCGAAGATGTCGTGATGGACAGTGCCGGGCGCGTTTTGATTTCCCCAACCCTGAGAGGCTATGCCGCACTGGACAAACGCGTGATGTTGGTCGGCCAAGGCCATAAATTCGAATTGTGGGACGAGATGAAATGGCAAGCCCAGCAAGATGCATCGCTGTCACTTATGAACGGTGAACTGCCTCCTGAACTCGAGGGCTTTTCTTTGTGAGTGTGGGCTTGTCCCACACCACTGTTTTGTTGCATGAAGCAATTGAAGCACTGGCCATAAAGCCGGATGGCATATATGTGGATGGCACCTTTGGACGCGGCGGGCACAGTGCGCAAATCCTGGGTCGGCTCGGCGCCAGCGGACAGTTAATCGCAATGGACAAGGATCCGGAAGCGGTGGCGGTAGGTAAAGATTGGCGTGACAGGCGATTTAGGATTGTGCACCGCGGTTTCGGGGAAATTGCAGAAGTATTGCGGGAACTGAACGTGCGAGAGGTTGACGGCATTCTGCTCGACTTGGGGGTGTCTTCGCCGCAGTTGGATGATGCGGCGCGCGGTTTCAGTTTTCGTTTTGATGCGCCTTTGGATATGCGCATGGATGTCAGCAGCGGATTGACCGCAGCGGAATGGCTGGCGACGGTGGATGAAAGTTTGTTAACGGAGGTGATACGTGATTACGGCGAAGAACGGTTTGCTAAGCAGATTGCAAGGGCGGTTGTTGCGGCGCGCGCAATCGAACCCATCCATACCACGCGGCAACTCGTCGAGTTGGTTGGCAAAGCGGTTCGTACGCGGGAGGCTGGGCAGAACCCGGCAACACGCACCTTTCAGGCTATACGGATTTATCTCAACCACGAGCTCGAAGAGCTTGCGCGGGTGTTGCCAGAGTGTGTGACGCATCTAAAAACAGGCGGACGATTGGTTGTGATCAGCTTTCATTCGCTGGAAGACCGCATCGTGAAACACTTCATGCGTGATATGGCTGAAGGCGATAGGTTGCCGCGCAATGTTCCGGTACGTGCCAGCGAAGTTCCGAAAGGAAAATTGCATTTGATTGGCAGAGCAATACGCGCCAGTCGGGCCGAATTGAATACGAATCCGCGCGCACGCAGTGCGGTCATGCGTATCGCAGAGCGTAGCGATGCGGCATAACGGCGTGGATTGGGCTGGACGCGCATGAAGAGAGATATTGCCGGCATTCGGAAGCAAATTATGGCCACGGTAGACACACTCAGCCCAGCCTATCAGGGGTTGCTGCTTGTGGCTGTCGTGATGTGCGCACTGGGTGTCGTCACCTCGCAGCACAAGGCGCGGAAGCTTTTCATCGAATTGCAAAAAGAGAAAGAAGAAGCGCAGCAGATGGATGTGGAGTGGGGACAGTTGCAATTGGAGCAAAGCACATGGGCCACACCGGCGCGTGTCGAAGAGGTCGCCGTGAAGAAATTGCAAATGCAGTTGCCCAAAAATGGACAAGTTCAATTGGTGCGGGTCAAACCTAACAGCGGAACAAGGCCACAGGAATGAACTACGCGGCTAACGCGCATCCAGACATCACGGCGAAATTGCCTGGTTGGCGCGCTACCGCGCTATTCGTAATATTGCTTGCCGGGCTCGTAGGCTTGCTAGGACGCGGCGTATATTTGCAAGGGATACACAATGCCTTTCTGCAGGCAAAAGGCAACGCGCGATACAGCCGCGTGATCGAGGTTAGCGCACACCGCGGCATGATATCCGACCGCAACGGAGAACCTCTCGCGGTCAGCACCCCGGTTGAATCGGTATGGGCGAGCCCGCCTGACGTGGAGGCTGATCGGAGGCAGGTCAAGAAACTTGCACAAATACTCGACATGGATCTAGATGAAGTGAAGAATCGTCTGTTCGATGTTTCCCGTGATTTTGTCTATCTCAAACGACTGCTGCCTCCCGATCGGGTCGAGAAAGTCGTCAGTCTGAATCTTCCAGGAGTTTCCTTGCAGCGCGAATACCGTCGCTATTATCCCGCGGGTGAGGAATCTGCCCAGACGCTTGGATTCACGGGACAGGACGATAACGGGCAAGAAGGGATGGAGCTGGCATTTCAGGAAAAGCTCGCGGGAAAGCCCGGCAGCCAGCGCGTCATAAAGGATAATCACGGATACATTGTTGAAGATGCCGGTAGCCTGCACGCTTCCAAACCCGGAAGCGACATCGTGCTAAGTCTGGATAGCAAATTGCAACATATCGCGTATCGCGAACTGGAGAACGCGGTCAGGCAGCATCGGGCCAAGGCTGGAGCAGTAGTAGTCCTCGATGCGCATACTGGCGAAGTGCTGGCTCTTGCTAATTATCCTGCCTACAACCCGAACAATCGCAATAACACTAGCAACAAAGCGATGCGCAACCGCGCCATTACGGATCTGTTCGAGCCGGGCTCGACATTGAAACCGTTCACGGTGGCAACAGCGATTGAAACAGGCAAAGTGCGGCCGAACACCCTCATCAATACCGAACACGGAGTATACACGCTGAGCAACAGGAAGATTCACGATGCCCATCCAGATTCAGTGCTAACCGTGGCGCAGGTCATCCAAAAATCCAGCAACGTCGGCGCAGCAAAAATTGCCCTGTTGCTGAAATCTGAAACGATGTGGAAAGGCTTGGCGGATAGTGGATTCGGCATGCCGACAGGCAGCAACTTCCCGGGCGAGGCAACGGGAAAATTGCGTGACCCGAAAACCTGGCGCCCCATTGAGCAAGCCACCATGGCCTATGGGCATGGGATATCCGTGAATCTGCTGCAGCTTGCGAGGGCCTATACCATTTTCGCCAACGATGGCGAATTGAAACCGATTTCGCTGCTTAAGCTGGATATGCCGCCAGCAGGTAAGAAAGTGTTTTCGGAGCGCACCACGCGTGAACTGCGCGACATGATGGAAATGGTCGTGCTACCAGGAGGGACTGCACCGCAAGCACAAGTCGCCGGTTATCGGGTGGCTGGAAAGACAGGCACCGCGCATAAGCTGGAGGATGGCCATTACGTGGATCGTTACGTCGCATCTTTTGTCGGATTCGCGCCGGCATCGAACCCGCGTCTGGTGGTGGCTGTGATGATAGATGAACCGAGTGGTTCCGATTATTACGGAGGAGAGGTGGCGGCGCCCGTGTTCAGCAAGGTAACGGGCGCGGCGTTGCATGCACTGGATGTGCCGAACGATGCGCCGCTGGATAACGTGGTTGCGCCGCCTACAGATATTGTAAAGGAGGAGGTATGAGCCCATCCAAGCATCAGTGGGCTCTGGAGCAATTGGCCGAAGCGAAAGTCCGGATCACGCACCTAGTGACGGATAGCCGTTGCATTCAGCGCGGCGATACCTTTGTCGCCTATCCCGGCGAAAGGAAGGATGGCCGGCAGTTCATATCGGCTGCGATTGCAAAAGGTGCAAACGCAGTGATATGGGAGTCGCAAAACTTTGTTTGGAACGACGCATGGCAAGTACCCAATCTCCCGGTGACCGACTTGCGCCACAAAGCTGGATGGTTGGCCGATGCGGTGTATGGCACGCCATCGGAAAAGCTGTGGATGGTGGGCATTACCGGTACGAATGGAAAGACCTCTACTAGTCACTGGCTTGCTCAGGCCTTGAATGAGGCAGGACGACGATGTGCACTAATTGGGACCTTGGGCAACGGCTTTGCAAATAAGTTGGAACCCAGCGCGAACACCACGCCGGACGCCATCCGTTTGCACAGCCTCTTGGCCGACTATTTGCATGATGGCGCGCAAGCTGTGGCGATGGAAGTGTCTTCCCACGCCCTGTCTCAGGGACGCGTGAATGCTGTGCGCTTTGACGTCGCGATGCTCACCAACCTGAGCCGCGATCATCTCGATTATCACGGTGACATGCAGAGCTACGCGAACACCAAGCGCAAGTTGTTCGATTGGCATCAGCTTCGGTTTGTGGTACTGAATCTGGATGATGCATTTGGGCTCGACTTGACTGAACAATTACAAGATTCGGATGCGGAAATAGTTGGCTATGGCCTGAGTGATGCCGCGCTGCAGTTGGCAGAACGGTTGGGTTTACGAATGGTCTATGGCAACTTGGTGGAAATGACAGCACAGGGATTGCGGTTGGCAGTGCATTCAAGCTGGGGCGCGGCCGAGTTGAGCAGTCTAGTGGTCGGACGATTCAACGCCGCGAATCTTCTGGGCTCTTTGGCAGTACTCCTGGTGAGTGGTTTGACGCTGAGTGACGCCGTGCTGTCATTGAGCAAGGTGCGACCAGTTCCTGGACGCATGCAGCGATTAGGGGACCCCCAGCAACCGACGGTGATAGTTGATTACGCCCATACCCCGGACGCGCTCGAAAAAGTGCTCCAGGCCTTGCGCGAGCTCAACAATTCTACTGGCGGAAGATTGATCTGCGTATTCGGCTGCGGCGGCGATCGTGATCGCGGCAAGCGCGCCATGATGGGCGTGGTCGCTGAAAGATTTTCAGATCATTGCATCGTTACTTCCGATAACCCCCGCAGCGAAAATCCTGGCGACATCATCGCTGAAATTGTTGGCGACATGCGCAGAGATAATCATGAAATCATATTGGAGCGCGCAACTGCGATTCAATGTGCGATCAGCCATGCCCGGCGTGGAGATACCGTGTTGATAGCTGGCAAGGGGCATGAGGATTATCAGGAAATCGATGGGGTGAGATATCCTTTCAGCGATGTGTTGGTGGCGCAGCAGGCGCTGAAAGTCACTTATGCCAAGGTGCGCACATGATGCTGTTGTCGCAGGCTGCGGAGGTGCTAAATGGGCATGTTGTCGGAGATGACATTCGTTTCATTGCCGTGTCCAGCGACAGCCGAAAAATAGCAAAGGGCGATTTGTTTGTCGCCTTGCGTGGTGAACAATTCGACGGCTACAACTTCGTTGCAGCTGCTGCGCAAGCAGGGGCAGTTGCCGCGCTTGTAAACGCTGATAGTTACGAGAGGCCACGAGAGAAGGGTGAGGGGCAAGGCGCAGGGCTTGTAAATGGAATTTCGCTCCTGCTGGTAGATGATACGCGTTTGGCGCTTGGACGGTTGGCTGGGTGGTGGCGTAGGCAGTTCGCCATTCCGCTGGTCGCGATTACCGGCAGCAATGGCAAGACTACGGTGAAGGAAATGCTAGCAAGCGTTTTGCGCGAGGCGGCGGGAAGCGATGACGCAGTGCTCGCAACCAAGGGCAATTTGAATAACGATATCGGCATGCCTCTCACGCTGCTTCAGCTGAATGCAACCCACCGGTATGCCGTAATCGAAATGGGGATGAATCATCCGGGTGAGATTGAGTACCTGACGCGGATAGCCAGACCAGATATTGCGCTGATAAACAACGCCGCCGGTGCGCATTTGGAAGGACTGGGTTCTGTGGGGGCGGTCGCGAAGGCCAAGGGTGAGATATTCGCTGGTTTGAAGCATCACGGAACGGCTGTAATCAATGCTGATGACGCCTATGCCCCACTCTGGCGGTCGCTTGCGGGCGTAACGCAGCTGCTTGAGTTCGGCCTGAACCCAGAATCTGATGTAACTGGAATATGGCAGCCGCACGGCTATGGCATGCGGCTTGAAGTAACTGCGCCACAGGGAATGTTTGTGGTTAATTTGCAAGTTCCGGGCGTGCATAACGCACGCAATGCATTGGCCGCCACAGCGGCGGCGAGTGCACTGAACATCCCGCTGGAAAAGATTGCCGCCGGCCTGGAAAAGTTCAGTGGTGTGGCCGGACGCTTGCAGCTTAAGGCTGCGCCGCATGGCGCCACTCTGATCGACGATACCTACAACGCGAACCCGGCTTCGATGCTCGCGGCGATCAGCGTGCTTGCTCAGGCGGGTGGAAAGCGGGTGCTGGTGCTGGGGGACATGGGCGAACTGGGCGACGATGCGGCCGCATTCCATGCCCAGCTAGGCATTGAAGCACGCCGAGCCGGCATCGACAAACTTTATGCATTGGGAGCCCTAAGTCAGTACGCAGTGAAGGAGTTCGGAAGCGGAGCACGACACTTTGACAAGGTCGAGGATCTGCAGGATATGCTGGAAAAAGAATTGGATGCGGACACCACTTTGCTGGTGAAGGGTTCGCGTTTCATGAAGATGGAACGTGTGGTGAATCGTTTGGAAGCAGAGGCGGCGCATGGATGGTCCAACATCAGGGGCGCTGCGTGAATCGCCCCTACAGGAGAACGGAATGCTGTTAGCTCTCGCTCAATGGTTGGCCCAGGATGTCAGGTTCTTCACTGTTTTTAACTATATTACCTTGCGTACTGTGCTGGCCGCCATGACCGCACTGTTTATCTCGTTTCTGGTCGGCCCAATGATGATACGCAAATTAGCTGCATACAAGATTGGTCAATCGGTCCGTAGTGACGGACCGCAGACACATCTTGTAAAGGCGGGGACCCCGACCATGGGCGGGGCGTTGATCCTGACGTCGATCGCGATCACCACCTTGCTGTGGGGCGACCTGCGCAACCATTACGTGTGGGTGGTGCTGCTCACTACCATGAGCTTCGGCGTGATCGGTTGGGTGGATGATTATCGAAAGGTAGTGCATCGTAACCCAAAGGGCCTGTCGGCCAAGGCAAAGATGAGTTGCCAGTCGATTATCGCATTGTTGGTGGGCATCTACTTGTGGAAGACCGCCACCTTGCCCGCCAACACTGAACTCATCGTGCCCTTCCTGAAATTCTTTGTATTTCCGCTAGGCGCATTCCTTTTTGTCGCGCTGACCTATTTGGTTATCGTGGGCACCAGCAACGCGGTAAACCTGACCGACGGACTGGATGGCTTGGCCATTATGCCGACAGCTATGGTGAGCGGTGCATTGGCGATATTTGCTTACGTTGCAGGCCACGCAGTGTTTTCAAAATATCTTGGTGTTCCCTATATCGCGGGTGCGGGTGAGTTGGCAGTGTTCTGTGGCGGCATCACTGGAGCCGGGCTGGCTTTCCTGTGGTTCAACGCTTATCCCGCCGAAGTGTTCATGGGCGATGTGGGTGCGCTTGCACTCGGGGCCGCGCTTGGTACGGTGGCGGTGATTGTGCGCCAAGAGCTGGTCTTGGCCATCATGGGCGGGGTTTTCGTGGTGGAGGCCGTATCGGTGATGATCCAGGTGGCGTCGTTCAAGATCACCGGAAAGCGTGTATTCCGCATGGCTCCATTACATCACCACTATGAATTGAAGGGATGGAAGGAAACCCAGGTCGTCGTAAGATTTTGGATTATCACGATGTTACTGGTGCTTCTGGGCCTGGCAACCTTGAAGTTGAGATGACAAAACACAAAGACAAATCGGTGCTGGTCCTGGGTCTAGGAGAAACAGGGTTATCGATGGTGCGCTGGCTTAGCGCACAAAGCGCTCGTCTGCGCGTGGCGGATAGTCGCCACGCGCCGCCTGGCTTGGCTCAAGCCGCGCAGTATGTCGCTGCGGAGCAGATTTTTTGCGGAAATTTCAACGACGCACTATTCGACGGTATTGAGCTAATCGCCATAAGTCCTGGTGTGCCTTTGCGTGACCCGGTCGTCGCCCGGGCTGTTGCAAGGGGAATCGAGGTAGTCGGCGACATCGAATTGTTTGCGCAATCGCTGCCGAAGGACAATCGCCCCCAGATCCTTGCAATCACTGGGTCAAATGGAAAAACTACGGTCACGAGCATGGTGGAACATCTATGCAAGGTTGTGGGGAAGGATGTCGTCGCGGCGGGGAATATTTCTCCTGCGGTGCTAGATGTCGTCCTTGAGCGCGGTGTGAATCAACCGGAAGTGTGGGTGTTAGAGCTGTCCAGCTTCCAGCTGGAAACAACGTCCAGTCTGAATGCCGATGCGGCCACTGTGCTGAATATCAGCGAGGATCATCTCGATCGTTACGCGGATATCGCTGAATACAGCGCTGCCAAGGCCCGCATTTTGGAGGGGTGCGGCATACAAGTACTGAATCGCGACGATGCGAGATGTATGAGCATGGCTCGCGCGGAGTGCAAAACTATCACGTTCGGCCTGAATGAACCCGACTCGGCAAATGATTTCGGGATAACGCGAGCCGATGGGGAAGTCTGGTTGATGCATGGCACTCAGCGTTTGCTCAAAGCCAGCGAGTTGCAAGTGACAGGCTTGCACAACGTGGCGAATGCATTAGCTGCGTTGGCATTGAGTCGCGCGATTGATTTTCCGATGCCGGTCTTGCTGGATGCGCTGCGCAGCTTCAAAGGATTGCCGCATCGCGTCGAGCGGGTGGCAGAAATCGGGGGCGTCATTTACTACGATGATTCCAAGGGCACTAATGTCGGGGCAACGGTGGCCGCGCTGCAGGGCTTGGGATGCAAAGCCGTGTTGATTGCTGGCGGCGAGGGCAAGGGACAAGATTTCTCGCCGCTCAACCGAGCCGTGGCAAAGCACGCGCGTGCGGTGGTCTTGATAGGGCGTGATGCGCCGCTTATCGCGCAGGCCCTGAATGGTAGCGGCGTGAACGTGGTTCATGCCGAAAATATGAACGATGCGGTGCAGCAGGCATCGCGGCTGGCAGATAGCGGCGACGCCGTGTTGCTGTCACCGGCCTGCGCCAGCTTTGACATGTTTCGCAACTATGAACATCGCGCCGAGGTCTTTGTTGAAGCCGTCGGTGAGTTACGGTTGGAGGGTGCATGGCATCACTAGTAAAAACGCGCACTCGCACCCCCCAGGCTAGATTTGACGAATTGTTGATTTGGGTCGTGATAGGGCTGCTCGCGCTAGGGTTGGTGATGGTCTATTCCGCCTCCATCGCCACGGCCGAGGCCAATAAATTCACCGGATATCAGCCAACCTATTATTTGCTGCGCCATGGGACATACATTGCTGCGGGATTGGTGGTCGGACTGTTCGCCTTTCAGGTGCCGGTGCAATTATGGCAGAACTACGCGCCATATTTGTTTCTGCTCGGCGCCGCCCTTTTGGCTCTAGTGCTGATCCCTGGCATAGGGAAAGAAGTCAATGGTAGCCGTCGCTGGCTGTCCTTGTTTATTATCAACTTGCAACCTTCCGAACTAATGAAGCTGTTTGCCGTGCTCTATGCCGCGGATTACACGGTGCGCAAAGGCAAAGTCGGGCACCTTTTCACCAAAGCATTCGTGCCGATGCTGATCGTAATGGTGTTAGTCGGTGGCCTATTGCTGCAGGAGCCTGACATGGGCGCGTTCGTCGTGATTCTATCTATCGCCGTTTCCACGCTATGGCTGGGCGGATTCAATCTGAAAGTCTTTGCCTCACTGCTGGTGGCGCTCCCGGTGGCGTTTGCAGCACTGATACTTTCCTCACCCTATCGGATGCAGCGAGTCATTGGCTTCATGGACCCCTGGTCTGACCCGTATGGCAAAGGCTATCAATTGAGCCACGCGCTAATCGCTTTCGGGCGCGGTGAATGGCTGGGTGTTGGGCTAGGAGGCAGCGTGGAAAAGTTATTCTATCTGCCGGAAGCGCATACTGATTTTTTGATGGCGGTAATTGCGGAGGAATTGGGTCTGGCGGGCGTGGCTGTGGTGATCTTGCTGTTTGCAATGCTAGTCGTGCGCGCATTCCAAATCGGCCGCCATGCCGCGTTTCTTGAGCGCAATTTCTCTGCGCTGGTAGCCCAAGGAATCGGTGTGTGGATAGGTGTACAGGCGACAATCAATATTGGTGTGAATATGGGTGTGCTCCCGACCAAGGGGTTGACCCTGCCATTCCTGAGTTTCGGAGGCAGCGGTATCGTAGTTAATTGCGTTGCTGCTGCGTTGTTGCTGAGAGTGGATTATGAAAACAGGCGGATTGCCCGGGGGCTTCCGGTATGAACCACCCGATACGCATCGTGGTTTGCAGCAAAGGAAGCCACAGCTGCGCCTTCGGCATAGCGCTCCCTTGGCGATGTTTTGCATCCACCGGAAGTGTGGCAAGTTTTGGGGGCGCCGCGTGAGTAATTCCATTCTAATTATGGC
Organism: uncultured beta proteobacterium; assembly: GCA_963833515.1. Taxonomy (GTDB): domain Bacteria; phylum Pseudomonadota; class Gammaproteobacteria; order Burkholderiales; family Gallionellaceae; genus Gallionella. The sequence continues at coordinate 31,292 of CAWHYN010000030.1, forward strand.
GGGCGGCACGGGCGGTCATATTTTCCCGGCACTTGCGGTGGCTGACCTGTTGCGTGCGCAGGGTTGGCGTGTGACCTGGCTGGGTGCGCCTGGCAGTATGGAAGCCGACCTGGTGCCACGGCATGGATATGAAATGGCGTGGGTACGCTTTTCCGGAGTGCGCGGGAAAGGCCTGCTGCGTCTGTTGCTGTTGCCGTCAGATCTGCTGGTAGCCTTGTGGCAGAGTACGGTCGCGATACTGCGCCATCGGCCAGACGTGGTATTGGGCATGGGTGGTTATATTACTTTCCCGGGAGGGGTGGCGGCGGCATTGCTGCGCCGCCCTTTGGTGATCCATGAGCAGAACTCAATTGCCGGATTGAGCAACAAAGTGCTGGCGCGAATCGCACAAAGAGTGTTGAGCGGATTCCCGGAGGTGCTGCCGCACGCCATATGGTGCGGCAATCCGGTGCGCAGCGACATTGCCGCGTTACCGGAACCGCAGCAGCGGTATGGCTCGCGCAAAGGCAAGCTAAATATATTGGTAGTGGGTGGAAGCCTAGGGGCCAAGGCGCTCAACGAAGCTATGCCCAAAGCACTCGCATTGCTGCAACAAGACGCGCGCCCCAACGTGCTGCATCAAACCGGAAAGCAACATTTCGAAGCGGTAAAGTTGTCATATCAACGAGCTGGCGTACAGGCCGACATCAAACCGTTCATGGACGAAATGGCCAGACATTACGGCAATGCCGATCTGGTGATCTGTCGTGCGGGCGCGTTGACCGTTGCGGAACTGGCCGCGGCGGGTGTAGCGAGCATATTGATTCCATTTCCGTTTGCAGTCGATGATCACCAGACACGCAACGCCGAGTTTTTGAGCAGGCGCGGTGCGGCGGTATTGTTGCCACAAAGTGATCTAAGCGCAGAAAGGCTGGCCCAGTTGCTGAGTGATCTCGTTGATGGCGAGCAGGGCCGAGAAAAATTGCTGCAAATGGCGCGGAAGGCGCGTGAAGTTGCCAAGGCAGATGCTGCATTTAACGTTGCTTGCGTATGTAGGACGTTGGCGGAAGCATGAGACACAAAGTCAAACACCTGCATTTTGTTGGCATTGGCGGCTCCGGCATGAGCGGTATCGCTGAAGTGCTGCTCAATCTGGGCTTTCAGGTGAGCGGCTCCGATCTGGCGGAAAGCGCGGCCACGAAGCGCCTTAAAAAGCTTGGTGCAATGGTGTATCTCGGCCATGCCGAGCAGCACCTGACCGATGCCGATGCGATGGTCGTCTCGACCGCTGTAAGCAAGGATAACCCCGAAGTACTGGCGGCCCGCGCGCGCCGCATTCCTATCGTCCCTCGCGCCATGATGCTGGCCGAGTTGATGCGCTTGCGGCAGGGCATTGCCGTAGCCGGCACGCATGGCAAGACCACCACAACATCGTTGACCTCGAGCGTGCTAGCCAAGGGTGGCTTCGATCCGACCTTTGTGATTGGCGGCAAGCTTAATAGTGCCGGCAGCAATGCCAAACTGGGTACGGGGGAATTCATTGTGGTCGAAGCAGACGAATCAGATGCATCGTTCCTGTATTTGCAACCGATTCTCGCGGTTATCACCAATATCGATGCCGATCATATGGAAACCTACGGCCACGATTTCGAAAAACTCAGGCAAGCATTCGTGGATTTCGTCGAGCACTTGCCATTCTATGGCAGGGCAATGCTGTGTGTGGATGATGCAAATGTGCGAGAAATACTGCCACGCATCAGCAAGCCGGTGACAACTTATGGCTTTAGCGAAAGCGCACAGATACGTGCCGTGAACGTACGCCATCAAGGCGGCCAGATGCTCTTCACCGCGCAATGCCGCCAGAATGGAACCCCAAAGGATCTGGAGATCACACTCAATCTTGCTGGCATGCATAACGTCTTGAATGCGCTAGCCGCAATCGCAATCGCACTCGAAGTCGGGGTGACGGACGGCGCGATCATAGCGGCACTTGCTGAATTTCAGGGTGTCGGCAGACGATTCCAGCGTTACGGTGACGTAGCCTTGCCGGGCGGCGGCCGCTTTACGCTGATTGATGACTACGGGCACCATCCGGTGGAAATGCTAGCTACTTTGGGCGCCGCGCGCGGCGCGTTTCCGGGTCGGCGTTTGGTGTTGGCGTTCCAGCCGCATCGCTTTACGCGGACGCGTGATTTATTCGAGGATTTTGTGAAAGTGCTTTGTAGCGTGGATGCGCTGGTGTTGGCAGAAGTATATCCGGCAGGTGAACCACCCCTCGTTGCGGCAGACGGTCGAGCGCTGATGCATGCCTTGCGTGTGGCGGGACAGAGCGAGGCGGTGTTTGTCGAGGATATCGAGGTAATGCCGCAGGCTATCATGCAAATGGCGCGCGATGGCGATGTGGTCATCACGATGGGTGCCGGTTCGATCGGCAATACGCCGAACAGATTGCTCGGAAGAAACGACGGTGATGCCACGGGGAAGTTGCCCGCGAAGCGTTTGGGTGAGCCATGAACATGAACGAGCTGCAACTTCTCGCTAACTCGGCACTGCGTGGAACATGGCGCCAGAATGTTGGGATGGGCAAATACACAAGCTGGCGCATCGGAGGTATGGCTGAGCGCATGTATCAACCCGCTGACCTGGATGATTTGCTGTTGTTCCTGCGCAGCTTGCCGACTGATGAACCGTTGTATGCAGTGGGTCTGGGTAGCAATTTGCTAGTGCGTGATGGCGGTTGGCGCGGGACGGTGTTGATGTTCCATGGAACCTTGAGTTCATTGCATCTCGAGATGGACGGTAGCGTCTATGCGGAAGCCGGTGTGCCTGGCGCGAAATTGGCACGTTTTGCCGCTTCGCAAAATTTGTGTGGCGCGGAATTTTTTGCGGGTATTCCCGGCACGCTGGGCGGGATGCTGGCAATGAATGCCGGTTGTTATGGTTGTGAAACTTGGGAAAAGGTCCTTCGCGTGCAGACTGTGAACAGGCGTGGTGAAGTGCATGTGCGAACCGCGGCCGAGTACGAAGTCGGCTATCGGCACGTCGTCCTGCGGGAGGTGGGTGAAGAATGGTTTGTTGCAGCGTGGCTGCAATTCGCGGGCGGGGATGGCGAAGCGGCGCGGCAGACGATCAGGACGTTGTTGAGGAAGCGCATCGCCACACAGCCATTGAACCTGCCGAATGCCGGCTCGGTATTTCGCAACCCCAAGGGTGATTATGCGGCGCGGCTCATCGAGCAGTGCGGCTTGAAAGGTAAGCGGCTCGGCGGCGCGCAGGTCTCAGAAAAGCATGCCAACTTCATCGTAAATTTGGGTTCTGCGGCTGCCGAGGATATAGAAAATCTGATTAAAGAAGTGCAGGCCGAGGTCGAGCGGAAAACGGGCGTAAGGCTTCAGTGTGAAGTGCGCATTATCGGAGAAGCAAAATGAAGCGCTTTGGCAAAGTCGCGGTGCTGTTCGGCGGACGGTCGGCTGAGCGGGAGGTTTCGCTAAAAAGCGGCGCGGCGGTCCTGGAAGCGCTGCTGCGTAGTGGCGTGGATGCCTATCCATTCGACCCTGCGCTGCAGAACTTACTGGCATTGGGAGACGACGGTTTTGATTCTGCTTTTATCGCGCTGCACGGACGTTTTGGTGAGGATGGAACCGTGCAAGGTGTGCTGGAATTGCTTGAGATACCTTATACGGGCAGCGGCGTGCTTGCTTCCGCGCTGGGCATGGACAAGTGGCGCAGCAAGCTGGTATGGCACGCGGCTGGATTGCCGATACCCGCCTATGAGTTACTTGATGAACGCAGTGATTGGAAAGCGGTCGCACAACGACTCTCGCTGCCGCTGTTTGTAAAGCCGGCTAACGAAGGTTCCAGCGTTGGCATCAGCAAGGTAAAGACAGTCGGCGAATTGCCGGCGGCATTTCGCGAAGCCGTCCGGTTTGACAAGCTCGTGCTCGCGGAACGCTTCATCGGCGGAGGTGAGTATACGGTGGCGATTCTTGGCGAAACGGCTTTGCCGGTGATCAAGATCGAGCCGGCCAATGAATTCTACGACTACGAAGCCAAATACCTGCGCAACGACACCCGCTATCTGTGTCCGAGTGATCTGAATGACACGCAGGAACTAGAGATGCAAGAACTAGCAAGGCAAGCTTTTGCACTGATCGGCGGGAAGGGTTGGGGTCGTGTGGATTTTCTGAAGGATGAAGCTGGTAAACCATTTTTGCTGGAAGTGAACACATCGCCCGGCATGACCGACCACAGCCTTGTGCCGATGGCAGCACGCCAGGCAGGCCTCACTTTCGAACAATTAGTGTTACGGATACTTGAATTGGCCGTAGATGGCCAATCGATTGGGCAAAGTGACAACACTAGTAAAGGCGCTGACTAATACATGTGGGATAACGCTCCTCTGCTGCGCAACTTTGCCAACGCCCTGTTGGTAGTCAGCGCGTGCGCAGTGCTGTTTGGCGCAATCCATTACGTTACGCATCTGCCGGGATTATTTCCTTTACAGAGCGTGCGCTTGAGTGCTGCCCCGCAGCGCGTCGATGTCGAAAAGGTGTTACAGGTGGTGCGTAACGATGTGCGGGGCAATTTCTTTACTGTGGACATCGAACGCTTGAGGAAATCATTGGAGAAGCTTCCATGGGTACGCAAAGTGAACATACGTCGTGAATTTCCACGCAATCTGGAAGTGCTGCTTGAAGAACATCAGGCGTTGGCACGCTGGAACAGTTCCGCGCTGGTGAATCAACAGGGGGAGGTCTTTGTTGCAGATAGCGAGCAGACATTGCCAAAGTTTACCGGTCAAGACGGAGCTGCGGCTGAAATGGCGCAGTACTACATCCAATTCAGCCAGCAGCTCGCCGCCTTGGATTTGGAGGTGACCAACGTTGCCTTGTCGCCTCGTCATGCCTGGCAGTTGCACTTGAACAACGGCATGGTGCTCGAGCTGGGGCGCGAAGATATGCAACAACGCTTAATGAGATTTGTGGAGGTTTATCCTTATAGTATCGCTGCAATACAGACCCAAGTGAGATATGTGGACTTGCGTTATCGCAATGGATTTGCGGTAAGCGGATTGACTAGGCAAGGTTAACAGGCTGCGGTGGAGAATAAGTGATGAGTAGAAGCAAGGAAACAAAGAACCTGATAGTCGGATTGGACATTGGAACGTCCAAGATCGTGGTCATCGTCGGTGAAGTCAAGGCAGACGGCATACTTGAAGTCATCGGCATGGGTATGCACCAATCATCCGGGATGAAGAAAGGCATGGTTGTAAATATTGAAGCCACGGTAGGCGCGATCCAGCGCGCACTGGAAGAGGCCGAACTGATGGCAGATTGCAAGATACACGAGGTTTATACAGGCATCGCAGGCAGCCATATCCGCAGTATCAATTCGCGCGGCATGGTAAAGATCAAGGAAAAGGAAGTCACTGCCGCTGACATCGAGCGTGTGATTGAGACGGCCAGCTCGATCAGTCTGCCCGGGGATCAGCAGATATTGCACATTCTTGAGCAGGAATTCAGTATCGACGGGCAGGATGGCATAAAAAAGCCGATGGGCATGAGCGGGATGCGTCTCGATGTCGAGGTACACATCATCAGCGGTGCGGTATCTGCCGTTCAGAACATCATGAAATGCATCCATCGCTGCGGTTTGGAAGTCAACGAGCTGATCCTGCAGCCCCTAGCATCCAGCAAGGCCGTGTTAGCCGATGACGAGAAAGAGCTGGGTGTGTGCCTCGTCGACGTCGGCGGCGGCACCACTGACATCGCCGTGTTCACGGGTGGTGCGATCCGCCATACCGCTGTGATACCTATTGCTGGAGACCAGATCACCAATGACATAGCGATGGCATTGCGCACACCGACGCAGGACGCGGAAGACATCAAGATCAAACATGGGTGTGCGTTGCGCCAACTGGCCGACGGCGGCGTGATTGAAGTGCCAGGCGTGGGCGAGCGGGGTCCACGCATGCTGTCCAGCCAGACTTTGGCAGAAGTGATCGAGCCGCGCGTCGAGGAATTGTATTCGCTCGTGCAGCAGGAGCTGCGCCGCAGCGGCTTTGAGGAGTTACTGTCGTCGGGCATTGTGATTACCGGCGGAAGTAGTGCCATGCACGGCATGGTCGAGCTGGGTGAGGAGATATTTCATCTGCCGGTACGCTTGGGCATTCCCAAATATATCGGCGGATTATCCGATGTCGTGAAGACGCCGCGCCTTGCGACCGGTGTGGGCTTGCTGCTGTATGGCATGGAGCATCATCAGCGCAATATGGAGACGCGTATGCAATCGAATTCAGTAGGTGACGTATTGGCAAGAATGAAAACATGGTTGCAGGGCAATTTCTAGCGAATTTTTGGGGTTAGTGGTTCGGGTTTGTTCAGGGTTGTTTTTTGGTTATCATTTTTAAGGAGATGAGGATGTTTGAAATCATGGAAGCACAAAGTCAAGATGCTGTGATCAAAGTGGTTGGTGTCGGCGGTTGCGGCAGTAACGCTGTCGACCATATGATTGAACAATGCGTGCAGGGAGTCGAGTTCATCGTGATCAACACGGATGCGCAAGCACTGAAGCGCAGCAAGGCGCGCAGCCAATTGCAAATCGGTTTAAACATCACTAAGGGCTTGGGTGCAGGGGCCAAGCCATCGGTTGGGCAGGCGGCGGCGGAAGAGGATCGTGAGCGCATTAAGGAAATGCTGGTTGGCGCGCACATGGTATTCATCACCGCCGGCATGGGGGGGGGCACTGGAACCGGCGCTGCACCGGTCGTGGCGCAAATTGCAAAGGAACTTGACATCCTGACGGTGGCTGTGGTCACCAAGCCCTTCGCTTATGAAGGAAACCGAATGCGTTACGCCAAAGCTGGTATCGAGGCGTTGACCGAATATGTCGATTCGCTGATCATCGTACCGAATTCCAAGCTGATGGAAGTGCTTGGTAAAGATGTCACCGTACCGGAGGCTTTCAAGGCGGCCAACGGCGTGTTGCAGGGTGCGGTGGCTGGTATCGCGGAAGTGATCAACGTCCCTGGCCTGATCAATGTCGATTTTGCTGACGTGCGTACCGTGATGTCGGAAAATGGGATGGCAATGATGGGCTCGGCAGTTGCATCGGGTCAGGATCGCGCGCGGATCGCGGCTGAACGAGCGATTGCCAGTCCACTGCTGGAAGATGTCGATATGTCCGGCGCTCGTGGCGTGTTGGTGAACATCACTTCATCAGACCAACTGAAGCTAAAGGAAATCGATGATGTAATGGAATGCGTCCAGTTTGCTGCAGAAGAGGCAACGGTGATCGTCGGTTCGGTGTTTGATGAATCCATGGGTGACGAAATGCGTGTAACGGTCGTAGCCACCGGCCTTGGCGCACCTGTAGCGCGCAAGCAATCCAAACCGGAGATTGTCTATCAGAACCAGGATTACCAGCGCACCGGTACGAATGACGAGCCGATGATGGGGGGCGTGAATTATGGCGAGCTGGAAACGCCAACCATCATGAGAACAGGACGTCGGGCGGCGGTGGATGCGATGGAAAAATCCGGCGTGGATACTTATGACATCCCATCATTTTTGCGCAAACAGGCTGATTAAATCAGGACCGAAGTCTGACCATGCTTTAGGATTGTGTTAAAATATGATTTGGATTTCAACGAATAGGGCAGCGATGGTCAAGCAGCGCACCTTAAAAACTTCTGTCAGCGTGACCGGTGTCGGCTTGCATAGCGGCGAAAAAGTCACGCTCGGCTTGCGTCCGGCCCCAGTTAACACAGGCATCGTGTTCCGTCGTGTGGACGTAAGGCCGATCAGGGAGATCCGCGCGCAAGCTGAACTGGTGCATGACACAAGGTTGTCAACCTGTATGGAACAGAACGGTGTGCGTGTCGCAACCATCGAACATCTGATGTCGGCATTGGCCGGGATGGGCGTGGACAATGTCTATGTCGATCTGGACAGTGCCGAAGTGCCGATCATGGACGGTAGTGCAGGTACCTTTGTCTTCCTGCTTCAATCCGCTGGTATCGTCGAACAGTCCGCGGCCAAGAAATTTATACGCATCAAAAAGACCATTGAAGTGAGGCAGGGTGATAAATGGGTCCGCTTTGAGCCGCATGCCGGTTACAAATTATCCTTTACCATCAATTTCGCTCACCCGGTGTTCGCCAATGCTAAACAACACGTCACGGTCGATCTCGGCGAGGAATCGTATGTGCGTGACATCAGTCGGGCGCGCACCTTTGGTTTTATGCACGATGTCGAAAGCATGCGCGCGCAAGGTTTGGCGTTGGGGGGCAGTCTGGACAACGCAATCGTGATGGATGACTACCGCGTGCTGAATGCGGACGGATTGCGCTTCGAGGACGAATTCGTCAAACATAAGGTTCTTGATGCGATCGGCGATCTTTATTTGCTGGGCCATCCGCTAATCGGCGCGTTTTCCGGTTACAAGTCCGGTCACGCCTTGAATAACTTACTGTTACGGGAACTGCTTGCCGATGAGCAGGCGTGGGAATTCGTAACGTTTAATACGGTGGAAGAAGCGCCGGCATTTCTCCGCCTGCAATTACAGGCCGCTTGATCAGGACATAGACACGGCGGGTTTATGTTAATCCTGCGGATATTCATTGTGTTGGTGGCGTTGCTGTTGGTGATGAGCGGAGGAATGTACATCTTTACGCGCAACCGACGCTATCTGGATTTCGCGTGGAAAGCTTTGCGCTTTGTCGCGCTGCTCCTATCGGCCTTCGCCGTGCTATTCGTGCTGGAACGCTATGTATTAGCAGGATGGCTAACACTGCTTTAGATTTTTCTTGTCAATTTCGCCAGCGCAAGTTTCAACGGCGAGTCTTTCAGGCTCAGGCTAAGTTCATTCAGCGCGTTGCGGGCCGTTTTTCCAAGTTTATGGGGGGGCGGTTTGGGCTGACTGCGATCGAAGGAGACTTGCACCTTGACGCGGATTCCGCTAACCTCACAGCCCCTGTCTTGCATCATGACGGTCAATTCAGGCGCAAGCTGGCGTAATTTTGCAGCGACTGTCGCATTGGCGACGGCGATGCTGAGAATACCAAGTTGCAGGCTCAATACCTGTATTTGGCTGAATTGCACAAGATGGGCCGGCGCAACACTTGTTAAATGGTGGTGCAATGCCGACAAAGCCTGGACCTTGGCCAGTAGCGGACGGAGTTCTTGATTGCCGTTCAGCAATGTTTTCAGATGCTGTGCCACAAATTTTGGATTATTTGAGAAGGGGGAAGCATGAATATTATTCTAGTTTCCAATCGCTTGGCAAAAACTCGCAGCATTTCGCTGAGTGGATGGCAATTGGCGCTTTTTCTGTCATTGTTGTCTGGGTTGATGCTCGGGGCGGCGTTAACGCTGCAATACGCGCTGGTGCGGTTTGCTCCAGAGGGGCTGACCGATGAAATACGCGCCTTGTTGTCCGAGGTGCAGAACGATGAACAGCAAAAGGAGCAGTTCTACCTACATAGCAGTCTGGATGCCATGGCCGTCAGGGTCGGGCAGATGCAGGCACAGGTGCAGCGCTTGGATGCACTTGGTGCGCGATTGGCAAAGCTGACGGGCATGAAACCTGAAGAATTTCAGTTTTCACAGCCTCCCGCGCAAGGCGGACCGCTGGTAATTTTCCCCGAACAGAAAATGTCGGAGAATAGCCTAGATCAACAATTGGACAGATTGAGCCATGTGGTCAATGATCGTAGCGACAAACTGCTCGCCCTTGAAACTATGTTGTTGCAAAATCAATTGAGCCGCAAGCTGTTGCCCTCTATTCCACCGGTCAATAAGGGCTTTTATTCCTCGAATTTTGGATGGCGCATCGATCCGTTCACCGGCGCCAACGCCATGCACGAAGGAGTGGACTTTGTGGCGGATGCAGGAACGCCGATTTATGCTTCAGCGGGCGGAGTGGTAGCATATGCGAGCATGCATCCCCAGTATGGTAATATGGTAGAAATTGATCATGGCAATGACATTGTAACGCGCTATGGACATGCTTCCAAATTGTTTGTCAAGGTCGGTCAGGTGGTGAGGCGCGGAGAGAAGATCGCTGAGGTGGGAAGCACCGGACGGTCTACCGGTAATCATCTGCACTTTGAAGTCCGCTATAAAGGTGTTGCTCAAAATCCCGTGCGCTTTTTAGAAAAAGCCGCCAGTTAACAGCAATGGATATTGGTGAGGGTGGGGTGATGGATTGCCTCACCCTTTATTATTTGCAGTCGAGAAAATTGAAAATATGATTTCCAGTGTGCTAAAAAGTATCTTCGGTAGCCGCAACGATCGCTTGCTCAAGCAATATCGCGCCACCGCCATAACAATCAATCAGTTGGAAGCCGATATCGCCAAGTTAAGCGACGAAGCATTGGGCCAGAAAACCGCTAGTTTCAAGCAACGTTTTGCGCAGGGCGAATCACTCGATGTGCTCCTGCCGGAAGCGTTTGCTGTGGTGCGCGAGGCAAGTACCCGCGTTTTGGGGTTGCGACATTATGATGAACAGCTGATTGGCGGGATGGTATTGCATTATGGCAAGATCGCTGAAATGCGCACCGGCGAAGGCAAGACGCTGATGGCCACGTTGCCGGTTTATCTGAATGCTATTTCAGGCAAGGGTGTGCATGTCGTTACCGTGAACGATTATCTCGCCGGTCGCGATGCAGAGTGGATGGGCAGGGTGTATCGCTTTCTCGGTTTGTCAGTGGGCGTGATCCTGTCGCAGATGGAGTCAGCTAACAAACAAGCCGCCTACGCTGCCGACGTCACTTATGGTACCAACAACGAATTCGGTTTCGATTATCTCCGCGACAACATGGCGACGCACGTCAGTGAGCGTTACCAGCGTCCGCTCCACTATGCCATCGTGGATGAGGTGGACTCGATTCTAATCGATGAGGCGCGTACCCCGCTGATCATTTCAGGGCAGGCCGAAGATAACGTGGATATCTATGTGCGCATCAACAAATTGGTGCCGCAACTCGTGAAGAAGGTGGGAGAAGTCGATGAAGAAGGTCCTGGCGACTTCAGCGTGGACGAGAAGAACAATCAGATTCTGCTGACCGAATCCGGTCACGAACATGCGGAAAACATTCTTACCCAAGCCGGTCTGCTGCCGGTCAACGGAAGCCTGTATGACCCTGCGAATATCACATTGATCCACCATCTGTATGCAGCCTTGCGCGCGCATAACCTGTTTCATCAGGATCAGCACTACGTCGTGCAGGATGGCGAAGTGGTAATCGTGGATGAGTTCACTGGCCGCCTGATGGCTGGACGGCGCTGGTCGGACGGTCTGCATCAGGCGGTCGAGGCGAAAGAGGGCGTGACCATCCAGAAGGAGAACCAGACGTTGGCCTCGATTACCTTCCAGAATTACTTCCGCATGTATAGCAAGCTGGCCGGGATGACCGGTACCGCTGATACCGAGGCGTACGAGTTCCAGCAGATTTACAATCTGGAAACGGTGATCATTCCGCCACATCGCCCGACCATACGAAAGGACATGATGGATAAGGTATATCTCACTGCCAAGGAAAAATACAATGCTGTAATTGCGGACATCAAGGACTGTTACGATCGTGGTCAACCGGTACTAGTCGGCACGACTTCGATCGAAAATTCCGAGTTGCTGTCGAAATTGCTGGAAGGGTACAAGCTACCGCACCAAGTGTTGAATGCCAAGCAGCATGCGCGCGAAGCGGACATCGTCGCGCAGGCAGGACGACCAAAGATGGTCACCATCGCTACCAATATGGCGGGGCGCGGTACCGACATCGTGCTGGGCGGCAATGTCGAGAAGCCAATTGAACTCGTCCGTGAAGATGGCCGCATGGATGAGGCAACCAAGGCGACACGGATTGCCCAGTTGAAAGCTGAATGGCAACAACTGCACCAGCAGGTATTGGATAGTGGCGGACTGCATATCATCGGCACCGAACGCCATGAGTCACGACGTGTAGATAATCAGCTGCGTGGACGTTCGGGTCGTCAGGGCGACCCGGGCTCGAGCCGCTTCTACTTGTCGCTTGAAGACCCGCTGTTGCGCATTTTCGCATCCGACCGAATAACAGCGATCATGAACAAGTTCAAGTTGCCGGAAGGTGAGGCGATCGAACACAGCTGGGTGACGCGCGCGATTGAGAATGCGCAGCGCAAGGTGGAGGCTCGCAATTTCGACATGCGAAAACAGATTCTTGAATATGATGATGTCGCCAACGACCAGCGCAAAGTGATCTATCTGCAGCGCAGCGAATTGCTGGAAAGCGCCGATATAACTGAAACCATCCAGGCGATGCGCGATGACGTGCTGGAGAATACAATCAGCCTTTACATCCCTCCGCACTCCATGGAGGAACAATGGGATGTGCCCGCGCTCGAAAAGGCCATGGCCGCAGAGTTTCGCCTGGACTTACCGTTGGTGCAATGGCTGGAGGACGACAAGCAGTTTAATGAGGCAGCATTGCGCATGCGCATCAAGGAACGCGCACAACAGCAATATCAGGCGAAGGTCGACGCAGTGGGCGCGGAGGTCATGCACCATTACGAACGCGTGATGATGCTGCAAAGTCTGGACGTTCATTGGCGCGAACACCTGTCCGCATTGGATCATTTACGACAGGGCATACATTTGCGCGGTTATGCGCAGAAGAATCCGAAACAGGAATATAAGCGAGAGGCATTCGAGTTGTTCGCCGCGATGTTGGACGCGATTAAACTTGAGGTGACGCAAGTATTGATGACTGTCCAAGTACGCAGTGAATCTGATGTCGAGGTGGTGGAGGCGGCGCCCGCGCCGGAGAATGTTCAGTATCATCACGCCGATTACGATGAGGCATTGGGCCAGCCCAACGAGAATCGGTCAACTGATGACGAGCGTAAACCGTTTGTCCGCGATGAGCAGAAGGTGGGACGCAATGATCCATGCCCCTGCGGGTCTGGCAAGAAATACAAGCTGTGCCATGGCAGGTTGAATTGATACAGGAAGGAGAATCAGATGTCATTAGTGATGGATACGCTGCGTACCTCAACGATTACCGAGGAACTGAGTGATGCGGAAGTGGAAATTCTTGCCGGCCTGTTCAAGGTTCATGACTATAAATCCGGTGACGTCATCGTTCAGCCAGGTGACGAGCAGCCAGATAACCTTTACATACTTGCGCACGGCGATATCGAGGTGAAAATTGAGAGCGGTGGTGAGAAATCGACAATCCATGTGCTTAAGCCGGGCGATCTGGCAGGCATCATCACCTTCGTCGGTGGTGCTGCCTCGGATATCAGTGCGACACTTTGCGCAGTCGGCAAAACCAAAGTGCTGTACATGGCAAGAGCAGAGTTTGAAAGTCTGATCAATTCCCATCCGATGATTGTCTACAAAGTTATGCGGGGCGTGGTGCGCAACGTGCATGGGATCGTGCGGCGCGTGAACACCCAATCCGCCGAGTTGAGCAATTACATCTACCGCACCCATGGCCGCTATTAGGACCGATTCATGCCCGTCAGTCTGACACCGCCCATCGCCGCACAGCTGTTGCCTGTCGCCGGACTCTCCTTGGGTATCGCCGAAGCGAATATCAAGCGTCCTAACCGAAAGGACTTGCTCGTGATGCAGCTAACTGATGGCGCGCGGGTGGTCGGTGTGTTTACCAAGAACCGCTTCTGTGCGGCGCCGGTAACCGTTGCGCGCGAACATCTCGCATGCACGGAAGGTATCCGCGCGCTGCTGGTGAACACCGGCAATGCCAATGCCGGCACCGGCGAACGGGGAATTTTGGACGCGCGTGCCACATGCATCGCGTTGGCGGGACTGCTGGGCTGCAAGGCTGAACAGATCTTGCCATTCTCTACCGGTGTCATCATGGAACCGCTGCCGGTGGCGAAGATCGCGGCAGGCTTGCCTACTGCAGTAGCCAATATGCGCGTGGATAACTGGTTCGATGCTGCGCAGGCGATCATGACTACCGACATTGTCGCAAAAGCGATCTCGAAACAGGTAAACATCGAAGGTACAACAATCACCATCACGGGCATCGCAAAGGGTTCGGGCATGATCCATCCCGATATGGCGACCATGCTTGGTTATATCGCCACCGATGCGGCGATTGCGCAGCCGGTTCTGCAGGCAATGGTCAAACGGGCCGCTGACTGTTCCTTCAACTGCATCACAGTGGACGGCGACACTTCTACCAACGATGCGCTGATGTTGATTGCCACAGGAAAATCCTCCTTGCCCGAAGTAAAGTCCGCAGACAACAGCGCCTGCAAGGTATTGCAGGCAGCAATCTGTGAAGTCGCAGTATATTTGGCGCAAGCCATCGTACGTGACGGGGAAGGCGCGACAAAGTTCATTACTGTGCGTATCGAGGGCGGTAAGAATGAAACCGAGTGCAAGCAGATCGGCTATGCCATCGCGCATTCGCCGCTGGTGAAGACGGCATTCTTCGCATCCGATCCCAACTTGGGGCGCATCCTCGCAGCAATCGGCTATGCAGGCGTTGTCGACCTGGATGTCGCTGCAGTCAAGCTATATCTCGATGAGGTCCTGGTGGCAGAGAACGGCGGTCGCGCCGGCAGCTACCGTGAAGAGGAAGGTCAGCGCGTGATGCGGAAAAGTGACATCACGATACGCGTTGTGCTGGGTCGCGGTGCTGCGGATGTCACGCTGTGGACTTGCGACTTTTCTTATGACTACGTAAAAATCAATGCCAGCTACCGCAGTTAACCGGGGTCTCAAGACCGCTGATGAAGCGGTTAGCCGTCCTAGCTGGCCACCAAAGGGACGACAGCCAGATCTTTGATCAAGCGGCAATCAACTGTCGTCTGGCGCGGCCCCGGGGTTCCCGCTGCCTCATCGGATACGCTTTAATCGCTGCTTGATGGGTGCCTCGGACGGATCATCCTCGCCGAGTTTGCCAATGCACTGTCGTTGGAGATTGAACTTCCTTGCGTAGATAATGGGGTCCCATAAAGAGGAAAAATAAAGGGCTTATGGACAAACTTGATCGATTCCTTGATCGCGCCGAACGTCTGATGGATCGACTGGAGCGCACCCTGCCCAAGCACGTTGCCGGCAGCATGCCGGACTGGAGCGCGGCAGCCGCTTTTCGATGGGAGCAGGGTCGACTGGTGCCCGTGCCTCATCCACACCGCATTCGCCTTGCCGACCTCCTTGGCATTGAAGACCAGAAGCGATTGGTCCAGCAGAACACCCGCCAGTTCTTAAATGGGCGGCCCGCCAACAACGTGTTGCTAACAGGATCGCGTGGCACTGGCAAATCCTCGCTAGTCAAGGCGCTGCTCAACGACTACGCAGCGGAGGGACTGCGCCTGATCGAAGTCGGCAAACCTGCCTTGGCAGATTTGCCTCATATCATCGCGCTGGTTGCGGGTAGGTCAGAGCGTTTCATCCTGTATTGCGACGACCTGTCATTCAACGCAGAGGAGCCAGGTTATCAGGCGCTCAAGGCGGCGCTAGACGGCTCGCTGGTGGCTTTTTCTGACAACCTGCTAATTTACGCCACTTCGAACCGCCGCCACCTGATGCCTGAATCAATGCAGGATAATCTCGCGACGAGATATATTGGTGATGAGATTCATCCGGCGGAAAGTGTCGAGGAGAAAATCTCGCTATCCGAAAGATTTGGCCTGTGGGCGTCATTCTATCCATTTACGCAGGACGCGTATCTGGCCATTGTTGCGCACTGGTTGATGCGTTTTGGACTATCCGGCGAGATGGACGAGGCTGCACGCCAGGCAGCGTTGCAATGGAGCATTCAGCGAGGTTCGCGGAGCGGGAGGGTGGGGTGGCAGTTTGCGAGAGATTGGGCGGGACGGGATCGTTGAACGTGACGTGAGGAAGAATGGCGGCATGAAGACCTCCTATCCGACTGCCTTTCTCTTGTTCTTGTTATGACGCGCAGAATGGCAGCGTGTTTGGCGACGCACCGGGTGCGGTGGATGCGTTCCAAGCGGGGTGCAGGGGGTGCCTGGCACGAACGTTCCTTACGGCAGGAATCGAAGGATGGGCCACGCCTGTTCGCCGCCCGCGCGGGGGCTGTTAAATCAGCGGTGATGCTGCCCGATTCGACTTGGCGCGCGTAACGGGTTGGGAAACGTTGAAAATCAAAAGGTCGCGTTGAAAATTTCCAGTAAAAAAGCCGAATTCGTCGAAGTCGCAGCTGCCGTACTTCAATGCGCAGACGGTTCCTTTCTTCTCGCCCAGCGTCCGGCAGCCAAAATCTGGGCGGGCTATTGGGAATTCCCCGGCGGCAAAGTCGAGCCCGGCGAAACGCCGTACCGCGCACTGGTACGCGAGCTTCAGGAAGAACTTGGGGTCACGGTTAAGACCGCGTATCCGTGGGTGACGCGCGTGTTCACCTATCCCCATGCGACGGTAAGGCTGAGGTTTTTTCGGGTCACGGCGTGGACCGGTGAGTTGCATCCGCGCGAGGAGCAGAAATTGGCTTGGCAGCACGTGCCTGCTGTTTCCGTTGAACCTGTTCTGCCCGCCAATGCCCCCGTCCTGCGCGCGCTGGAGTTGCCTGTGCTTTATGCCATCAGCAGGGTACAGGAGCTCGGGGAGAAGGAATTCATGCGGCGACTGGAGTCCTGCCTAAACAACGGATTGCGTCTGGTGCAGTTGCGCGAGAAGCATTATTCGCGCGCAGTATTACGGGAGCTGGCGCTGAAGATGTTGTCGCTGATGAGGCCTTATGGAGCGCGTCTACTGATTAATGCCGACATCGAGTTGGCGCGGGAAGTCGGTGCGGATGGAGTGCAGCTTACTGGGGGGCAGTTGAGCGAGCTGCGCGAGCGTCCTGCTTTGGAATGGTGCGCAGCCTCTTGTCACGATGCCCGGCAATTACGTCGCGCCGAAGAGCTAGGGTGCGATTTTGTGCTGTTGAGTCCAGTGCTGCCGACGCGGTCGCATCCGGGCGCTCCGCATCTGGGCTGGGAAGGTTTTGCCAACATCGCATCCGGGTCAACCGTTCCGGTCTATGCACTGGGCGGTTTGGTCCATGGGGACATGGACAAAGCATGGCAGCATGGCGCGCATGGCATAGCATTATTGGGCCAAGCCTGGTGAATTCGCGACGATTCAATTGCTAATGCTGCCTTTTCCTAGCTTGGAAGTGGCGCCGGGTTGGGCAGGTCTTCGGATGGCTCATGTTCGCGTTTTTCGATGCGATATTCCTCGTTCGCCCATTTACCGAGGTCGACCATTTTGCAGCGTTCGCTGCAAAATGGCCGAAACTGATTCCGGGTATTCCATCGATGTTCCTTGCCGCAATGCGGGCAAAGAACGATCGGGAGTGTCTTGTCTTGGATCATGGGGGTGTTTGTCATGGGCGTCTAGCCTCATGTTGAAATGCTGCAAAAGGTCAATTCAAACGGAACGTCCTGTTCGAACAGGATGGATTTCGCAGCAAAATTGGCCGCGATGAAGCGAATGTTGATCGCGTACTTATTGGCGCCGACTTCAGGTATGCACGCCAGTGCCCTGCTGACACGTACACGCAGCATTTGTGCAATACGCCCGCCCTGCATTTGCTGGAACGTACCCTGCTGTGCAACGAAGTGAAAAACCTTGCCATTTTCGCGCAATAGTTTCAATATGATTTTTAAGCCTGAATACAAGGGCAAAAGCGGAGCCAGCCACGAGCGCAAGTTTTCACGGCGCAAGTTCACGGCCTGTTCTTGCCAATAGTGATAGGACGGCAGGTCGAATTCACACGTGCCGCCCGGCATGACAGCCCGCTGTTTGATGCCCATAAGCCACTCATTTTCGCGGAGGTGCTGGCCGATCTTTCCACTCATCGCGAGCAATAAGACGCAAGCCTGCTCGATTTCAGCCAGAATTGCGTCCAGTGCCGTTTCTGAAATCGCCGGGTTGTTATGCAAACTCGATAAAACGCGTTTCTGGCGTTCCAGTTCTTGAAGCAAATCCGACTTCAGGTCGGCGCGGCTGATGACCTCAAGAATTTCAAACAAGGTTATGAGTGCCGCATGGTGGTCTATGCTGTGACCACGTTCGGTGAAATACGCCATACGCGCAAACAAATCCTCAAGGCGCAATAGGGTGCGAACCTTTTCATTAAGGGGGAACTCGTAGCTGATCACGCTGTCATGGTCCGATGTGCTGTGTTATTGAAAAAATCAATATTGAACGATATATTGAATATCCTTGTATCGTCAATTACTGTTTTTCTTCCTCAAGTATTGTTCATGCAGAACCCTGACCTGTTCTGCCAAGTTGTCCAGGCCGGAATCATTATGGATGACGTCATCAGCCAGTTGCAGCCTTTCAGCCCTTGGCGTTTGCTGTGCGATGATGTTACGAACTTCTGCCTCGTCCATTCGGCTACGTCCAATGACGCGCGCAATTTGGGACTCTTCGTCGCAATCGACCACCAGAACGCGCTGAGCCAGTCTTCGGAACGCGGGACTCTCCGGCAACAGCGGCACGACGAGGATGATATACGGTTTGCATTGCGCTCGCAGTAGTTCTGCCTTGGTCTTCTCCAATATCAGGGGATGCAGGAGCAATTGCAGCCGGTGCTTGGCAGCTACATCCGAAAAGATCAACTTGCGCATCTTTGCGCGATCCAAAGCCCCGTTTTCCATAATGTAGTCTTGGCCAAAGGCCGCAGAAATCCCAGCGATGCCATCGCCGTCGCTCTGCGTCAGTAGGTGAGCGATCACATCCGTGTCTATAATACCCGCACCGTGTTTTGCAAACAGGTCAGCTACCGTGCTCTTGCCGCACCCAATCCCCCCGGTGAGCGCAACAACGAAACTCATGGAGCGGAAATTAGCTTCAGATAATTTTGCGTGAGTACCGGGCCCCAGAACAACGCAACCAGTCCGCCAGCCGCGAGGTAAGGGCCAAAAGGGATGGGTACATGGCGGCCATGCTTGAGTGCCACAATCAAGGCGATGCCGACCGCGGCGCCAACGAGTGAGGAAAGCAAGATGATCAAGGGCAGCATCTGCCAGCCAAGCCAGGCACCAAGTGCCGCAAGCAGCTTGAAGTCGCCATAACCCATCCCTTCTTTGCCTGTAGTAAGCTTAAATAGCCAATATACGCCCCATAGCGCGAGATAACCGATTACTGCACCCAGTACCGCATTTGGCAAATTGGTAAAGACCGCAGACAAGTTGAAAGTCAAGCCTGTCCAGAGCAAGGGGAGGGTGATGTCATCAGGCAACAGCTGCGTGTCGAAGTCGATTGCCGTAAGTGCCAGCAAGGCCCATGTGAGCAGTAATGCGCCCGCGGCTGCCGGCTCGAAACCAAAGTGCCAAGCCGCATAGGCACTCAGAGCGCCGCAGATCGCCTCAATGATAGGATAGCGCGGCGAGATGGCTGCGCCGCACCCCTTGCATCTGCCGCGCAATAGCAGATAACTGACTATGGGGATGTTTTCCCACGCGCTGATTGCGTGATTGCAATGAGGGCAGGCCGAACGCGGAACGATGAGATTGTATGGCTTTTGCGGGACAGGCTGACCTTCAGGGTGAAGATTTTCTCCGCGCAGCTCGGCGCACTGCTGCTGCCATGCGAGCTCCATCATTTTCGGCAACCGATGAATCACGACATTGAGAAAACTGCCTACCATCAAGCCCAACACTCCACACATGACGGTGAAAATCAGCAGTGAGGATTGGAAAACGTGGATTAATTCCGTCATGTTGGCTGTTTCAGCAAGGATTAAATCGCATACAAGTCATCGCGGCGATGAAGACCCTTGGCCTTCGCAGCGAGAATCACGCACACACCAACGAATACGGGAAGAACCGCCTTTTAGTGGATCGGGAAAACGCATCGGGTCGCAGCGGTTAGCGCTGCTTGATGAATTTGGGGAGGAGCGCGCACCTTGAACCTTCATCTTTTTCCTGATCTATCATCAAATAACTTCACCCATCTTGAATATCGGTAGATACATTGCGATTACCATGCTGCCAATCAGCGTGCCAAGAACCACCATGATGACCGGCTCCATTAGGCTGGATATGGCTGCCACCGCATCATCCACTTCGGCCTCGAAGAAGTCTGCCACCTTGCCGAGCATGGCATCCAGCGAGCCGGCCTCTTCACCAATGGCGCACATTTGCAGCACCATGGTGGGGAATAACTGGGTGTTTTGCATGGCGACGGTGAGACCGCTGCCGGTACTGACTTCGCGTTGAATTGCCTTGGTGGCATCAAAATAGACCACATTACCGGCCGCCCCGGCGACCGAATCAAGAGCTTCGACCAAAGGCACCCCCGCAGCGAACATCGTGGCCAGCGTGCGGGTCCAGCGGGCGATCGTCGCTTTGCGTATAAGGTCGCCGAATATCGGCAGCTTAAGCATTAACCTGTCCATGGTGTCTTGCATTTTCTTGCTGCGCTTCCAGAAATAGAAGAAGGTGTAAAGGCCCCCACCGATGCCGCCAAAGATGACGTACCAATATTTAACGAAGGCATCGGAGATGTTCATTAGCACCACCGTTGGCGTAGGCAGCTTCGCGCCAAAGCCTTCGAACAGCTCCTTGAAAGCGGGAATCACAAAAATCATGATCACCGCGGTGATGATGAATGCCACTACTATGATAGAAAGCGGATAGACCAACGCCGATTTGATTTTACTTTTGAGGGCTTGGGTTTTTTCCATGTATGTTGCCAAGCGTTCCAGCAAGGCATCCAGAATACCCGCCGCCTCACCTGCGCCGATCAGATTGCAATACAACGCGTCGAAATATAGCGGGTGTTTCAGGAAGGCCTGTTGCAAGCTGCTGCCTGTTTCCACATCCGTTTTTATATCCAGCAACAATCGTCCCACGGACGGATTGCTGTGTCCTTTGCCCACGATGTCGAAGGCTTGCAAAAGGGGCACGCCCGACTTCATCATGACTGCCAGCTGGCGAGTAAACAGCGTAATGTCTTTTGCGGTAATGGACTTGCCGCCTTGTTTTTGCCTCTTTATCTTGGTTGCATTGACGCCTTGGCGGCGCAGATTGGCGGACACGCTAGCCTCACCGGGCGCGCGCATCTCGCCTTTGACCGGCTTTCCGGACTTGTCCTTTCCTTCCCAAGCGTAAGTGAATTCCTTCGCTCTTTGATCTTTTGCTGCGACAGCCATAGTGTCTCCCTCGGGTCACTTACCAATTGTTTGCGTGCTAATGTTGGCGGGCATCATGCCGAGCTTTACGCTTCTTGTAAAGGCTTGCTTTCCTATTGCCGGTTATCCGGTTGTGCCGGAAAAATACGCGCCACTTTCACAATCCGATCCTGTGTCTGAATGACCTCTATCGGATAACCAGCGATTTTCAGGCTGGTGCCAGTTTCAGGAATGTGTTCGAGATGCTCAAGAATCAGGCCATTCAGTGTTTTCGCGCCATCTAACGGGAGGTGCAATCCCAGTTTGCGGTTCAAGTCGCGCAAGCTGCTGCTGCCTTCAAGCAAGACACTCCCGTCATCCTGACGCAGGAATTTCCCAGTTTGCGAAGGTGACTGCGTGGTAAATTCCCCAACTATTTCCTCAAGGATGTTTTCCAAGGTGACCAGTCCCAGCAGTTCCCCATACTCATCCACCACCAATCCAAGGCGTGCGTGGCGCTCCTGAAATTGCTGCAGCTGCTTCAGCAATGGAGTATCTGAAGGGATAAAATAGGGCTCGTTAAGTATTTCGCGCAATTGTGTCAGATCCAGACTTGTTTCCTGCAACAGGGCAGGTACCCGTTTGATGTGCAATATCCCGATAATGTTGCTCGGAGTTTCCGCATAAACGGGCAGCAGCGTGTGATGGCAGGTAATGATTTGATGGCGCAAATCATTTGCGTCAGCGCTGATATCCAGCGCTTCTATC
This sequence comes from uncultured beta proteobacterium, assembly GCA_963833515.1. Lineage (GTDB taxonomy): Bacteria > Pseudomonadota > Gammaproteobacteria > Burkholderiales > Gallionellaceae > Gallionella. The sequence goes on from CAWHYN010000030.1 coordinate 53,121, forward strand.
TGGTTACGCGGTATCATCACGTCGTTCACAGTAATGCGCTCCAGGTCAACCAGATTGAGCAGCATCTTTTGATGCTTCCGTGGCAGGAAATGCTCGGCATCCAATACTAGGCCACGCAGCTCCTCGATCGTCATCTTTTGTTTGCTTTGGTCGGTTTCTATCTTGATACGCAGAAGCCACAGAACCCCTTTCACCAAGCCACCCGCCACCGAAACAACGGGATAAAATAATGTAATTAGGGGTGTGAGCAAGTAGCTGGCTGGCAGTGCGATGCGTTCCGGGTAACTCGCTGCGATGATCTTGGGCATGATTTCGCTGAATACCAGAAGCACGAAAGTGATTGCCAGCGTGCCCAGCAGTATCGCCAGATCGTTTCGTCCGAACAGGCGCAGGATGATGATATTGGTAACTGCCGCGGCAGCGACGTTGAGCAGCGTGTTACCGAGCAAGATCGAGCTGAGCAATTTATCCACTTTGCCCAGCAGGCGGTTGACCAGCTTGGCGCCACGGTTTCCTCTGCGTACCAAGCTGTTCAGTCGATAGCGGTTGATTGCCATCATGCTAGTTTCGGAGCCGGAAAAAAACGCGCTGCAAACCAACAGCAACACCAAGATGCCAAATAGCGTGACCAAAGAGATCTCGTCCAAAGTGATGCCCTAGTAATTGTGATGGCGGGTCATTTCGACGATGGGAATAGTGGGCGAGAGGTGAGCAGGTGTCAAGCGGCCCATCGGTTACTCAAAGCCATCAACAGCGCACCGGCTATTACCATCGGCAGACTCAGCCATTGCCCCATGCTCATGCCCAAGGACAGCAGACCAAGAAAATTATCCGGTTCGCGAGTGAATTCGACGAGGAAGCGGGCACTGCCATACCCGATCAGGAATAAACCTGACACCGCGCCGACAGGGCGTGGCTTGCGTGCATACAACCAAAGTAGGGCGAACAGGAGCACACCTTCCAGCGCGAATTCGTAGAGCTGGGAGGGGTGGCGCGGCAGGGAATCCACTTGGGGGAAGGTCATCGCCCATGGTACACCAGTGGGCCGTCCCCACAACTCGCCATTGATGAAGTTGCCGATGCGCCCGAAGGCCAAACCGGGCGGCACCAGCGGCGCGATGAAGTCCGTCAGTTGCAGCCAGCGCAACCTGTGTTTGTGCGCAAACCATGCCATCGCCGTCAGTACGCCGAGAAAGCCTCCGTGAAACGACATCCCACCTTGCCAAACTGAAAAAATCTCCAGCGGATGCGCATAGTAGTATGCCGGCTTATAGAAGAGTACGTAACCGAAGCGTCCGCCTAGAATCACTCCGATCACGCCATAGAACAGCAGATCGTCAAGCAGTTTGGCATTGATTTGCGGATTATTGATAATGGCGATACGCTTGCGCCCAAGCCACAGAAACGTGATAAATCCGGCGAGGTACATCAGGCCGTACCAATGAATCGCAAGCGGGCCGACTTGCAGGGCGATGGGATCGAATTGCGGATGAACAAACATGGGCTATCGGGTAAAATTCATAACCGGATTATACGGATATCTCTAACGTCCGTGGCGAGCAACCTCAAAGGCGCAAGCAACGATTGCGGAAAGAGCAGTTCACCTACATGATATTTCAAAAATAGAAAGAGCATAATCATGACCACAGCACAGCAATTAAGCGCGGAATTCGGCATCGGCGGACATCTGGATTTTCGCGAAGATGCCGGCGGTCTGGTCGTCGCGGAAATCAGCAGCGGACAAGCAAGCGCATCACTGTGTTTGCAGGGCGCGCATCTGATGACCTGGATGCCGAAAAGCCAGACGGTGCCCGTGATATGGCTATCGCGCGACGCCAAGCTGGCTGTAGGCAAGTCCATACGCGGTGGTTCGCCGGTATGCTGGCCATGGTTCGGGGCGCATGTGAGTGAATCTGGGTTTCCCGGACACGGCTATGCGCGTACCGTGCCCTGGCGACTGATAGAGTCGGGCACCGAGCCGAACGGTGCAACACGTTTGACTCTGCGGTTGATGACCAGCGACAAAACACGGGCGCAGTGGCCTCATGCCTGCACGCTGGATTTGACCGTGGTCATCGGCGAGACGCTGCGCATGGAACTGTCCACAGAAAATGCGGGGATGTCAGATTTTGTTATTGGCGAGGCCTTGCATACTTATTTTCAAATCGGAGACATCGGCGCGGTTCGTGTGAAAGGATTAGACGGCTGCGAGTATTGGGACAAGGTCGGAGGTTCCACGCTGAGAAAGCAAGTAGGCGCCATCGGCTTCTCAGGCGAGACGGATCGCGTCTACATCAATACCGGTGGCGAATGTGTAATCGAAGACGATAGACTCAAGCGCCGCATCCATATCGTCAAGTCCGGCAGTCTTTCCACGGTGGTGTGGACGCCGTGGACGGAAAAGGCCGCCAAAATGGGCGACATGGGACAGCCAGACGGCTGGCGCCAGATGCTATGTGTCGAGTCGGCCAATGCGATGGAAGATGTGGTGAACGTTGCGGCGGGAACAAGGCACACGATGATAGTCGAGTATCGAGTCGAACCGGTTTAACTGCGCCGTTCTTGAACTCGCCGAGTCAACTGTCCTGGGAGATGTTCTTTCGAGAACCTTCCGGGTATTACGAGACATGCTGGCAACATGAAGCATACTGCCACCAGCAGCAGCTGGATTGCCCCCTACGTTTAGGGATGTCAACGTTACTTGTGCCAGTAGCGTTATTAGGCTGCCTGAAAAGTTTGTTGGCAAAACAGGTGGAGTTGTTTAGAATTGGCGGCGGAGGTGAATCCTTCGCATCGTTTCAGACATTTTAATCAAAAAAACGGAGAGAACATGAAGTCTATAATCGTAAGCATGATTGCAGCAGCAGGTTTGATGGTTGCAGGTAGCGCAATGGCGACTGATATGCCGGAACTGGCAAAGAAGAGCGGTTGCACGGCTTGCCACGCTATTGACAAGAAGGTGGTTGGTCCTGCATGGATGGACGTTTCCAAAGCCTACAACAGCAACGGCGCAACATACACCGGCAAGAAAGTTGCTGACATCCTGAAAGAACACAATGCCGCTAAACCAGAAGATTGGCTGCTGCAAAAAGTGGCTAAGGGCGGCACGGGTAACTGGGGCACTGCAGCTATGATCCCTAATTCACCAAAAGTCTCTGATGCTGACATCAAGACACTGGTTGAGTTCGTTTTGGGACTGGCAAAGTAAGTAAAAGTAATTAGGAGCAATCCTCGAAAGGGCCGGCGTAAGCCGGCTTTTTCTTTTGCCGTGGCCTGCCCGAAATAACCTGATACCCGCTGCGACAACGAAGGGAATGTCAACCTGTCCTTTTGGGGGAGCGTTAATAAAAAATTGGCATCAAACTGGGATATTGATGGGCATTGGAAATTCGTCTGCAGATGCTTTCAGGACGGTGGCCCATCGGCCCGCGATGCTTCGCTTGCGGTTATACTTGCCAGCGGCCCCAAAAGGGTGCCTATTGACCATCTACGGGGATACCGTGAAATTGTGTAGTAGTCAGACGAGTACTAGACGCATCAATAGCTTGACTAGTCGAACGGCTAGGCAAGGGACATAGGATTTTAGTGCGACGCGCGGATTCCAGACCTTCGCAAGGGTTGGGGTATTTTGATCATGAAACGGAGAGAAGAATGAAATCTATTATCAGAAGCATGCTTGCAGTGGTGAGTTTGATCGTATGCGGTACAGTGGTAGCGGAGGAAATGCCGGCACTGGCGAAGAAGCTGAACTGCAATGTTTGTCATGACATTGATAGAAAAGTAGTCGGCCCATCTTGGAGAGATGTAGCCAAAAAATACACGGGCAGCGGCGTCACAAAATTTACCTACGGTGGAAAGGAATATCCTCTGATTGAAGGTTTGGTGATGAAGGTATCCAAGGGTGGTTACGGCAACTGGGGAACTATGCCTATGCCGGCTAACGATCCGGCCGGTACCAAACAGGCCGAAATTACCGAGTTGATTAAGTTCGAGCAAGGTCTTGCGACCAAATAATCGACCAAATAATATTGAACCATCAAGAACACTTGGCCGGCTTGCGCCGGCTTTTTATTGCCGTTAAATTGACAAGCAGAGCACCGGCTCCGCATAATCCGCGCATATCTACGAAGGGAGTTACCGATGTCAAGGCGTTCTGCTCGTTCGATATTGTTTGGCGCAGTCGCGGTGATGCTGATCGGATGCGGAAAGTCGTCCACGACCGATCAGGGTTCGTCGGGCGAGTTGATCGTGCGCATTGGCGCGTCGGCACCTTTGACCGGACCGCAGGCACACTTGGGTAAGGACAACGAGAACGGTACGCGCATGGCGATAGATGATGCCAACGACAAGGGCATTGTGATTGGTGGCCGCAAGGTACATTTCGAGTTGATCAGCGAGGACGACCAGGCCGATCCGAAGACTGCGACCATCGTTGCGCAAAAGCTGGTGGATAACAATGTCAGCGGTGTGATTGGGCATCTGAATTCTGGAACCAGCATCCCCGCTTCGAAGATTTACAATGACAACGGTATCGTGCAGATGTCACCTTCTGCCACCGCAGTGAACTATACCGCGCAGGGGTTCAAGACAACATTTCGCGTGATGGCGAATGATGCACAGCAGGGTCGCGTACTTGGCGAGTACGCCGCAAGGAATCTGGAGGCGAAGCACATTGCGGTGATCGATGACCGGACCGCTTACGGTCAGGGTCTGGCGGATGAATTCATCAAGGCCGCCGAAGCCAGTGGGGCGCAGATTGTCGCGCACGAATACACCAATGACAAGGCGATGGACTTTACTGCGGTTTTGACTGCAGTGAAAGCCAAGAAGCCGGATCTGCTTTTCTACGGTGGGATGGATGCACAGGGAGGGCCGATGGCGAGACAGCTCAAGGCGCTCGCACTAAACCTAAAATTCATGACGGGCGACGGCGGATATACGCCGGAATTGATCAAGCTGGCAGGTAATGCGGCCGAAGGGGTCTATGCCTCCTTGCCCGGCGTGCCGTTGGACAAGATGCCGGGCGGCAAAGCGTTCGAGGCGCGCTTTGTTGCCAAGTACCAGCCGATACAGTTGTATGCACCCTATTGTTATGACGCCGTGAATGTGATGATTGCCGCGATGCAGAAAGCAGGCTCGGCGGATCCGGCAAAATACCTGCCAATGCTCGCGGCCATTGCATACGACGGAGTGACGGCCAAGATACAGTTCGACGAAAAGGGTGATCTGAAGGGTGGCGCCATTACCGTGTACCAAGTGAAGAACGGCAAGTGGGAGCCGCTGGAGACCCTGGGCGCAAATAGCGCAGCGGCGCACTAATGTGATATCGGCACAACCCTAACGACACGTTTGCGTGTCGCTTTTCGTTTACGACTATGGAAATCCTGCTTCAGCAAATTATAAATGGTCTAGTGCAGGGAAGCGTCTACGCGCTGGTCGCACTGGGATACACGATGGTGTATGGCATTCTTGGCTTGATCAATTTCGCGCATGGCGAAGTGGTAATGATAGGCGCGATGCTTGGACTCTCCACATTGACCGCGTTCTTGAGCTGGGGCATGCCACCCCTAGTGGCGTTGCCGATGAGCATAGGGTTGACAATGCTAGGCTGCATGTTGTTGGGCTACGGCATCGAACGCATTGCCTATCGTCCGTTGCGCCATGCGCCGCGTCTTGCTCCGTTGATTACTGCGATTGGCGTCTCCATCGTGTTGCAGAATCTGGCGATGATGGTCTGGGGACGCGAATACCATTCATTCCCTCAGTTGATCGCCAATAATACGCACATGTTCGGTGGCGCGATCATCAGCGAAATCCAGATCATCATTTTCATTCTGGCATTGCTGATCATGGTAGGGTTGATGTTGGTCGTGCATCGAACACGACTGGGACGTGCGATGCGCGCGGTGGCCGAGAACCAGCATGCCGCGCAACTGATGGGTGTAGACATTAATCGCGTGATTTCGTCCACCTTCATGCTAGGCTCGGCGCTAGCTGCAATAGCCGGGGTGATGGTCAGTGCCAACTACGGATTGGCGCACTATTACATGGGCTTCCTGCTAGGTCTTAAAGCCTTTACCGCTGCAGTGTTGGGGGGAATCGGCAACTTACGTGGCGCTATGTTGGGCGGCTTGCTGCTAGGGTTGATTGAAAGTTTGGGCGCGGGCTATATCGGCGACATTACAGGAGGATTCCTGGGCAGCAACTATCAGGACATTTTTGCCTTCTTTGTGCTGATCACGGTCCTTGTGTTCAGGCCGTCTGGCCTGCTCGGCGAACGCTTGGCGGAGCGCGCGTGATATTCGATCAGAAATCCAAGACACTGCTCATCGCGCTTGTGGCCGCGCTGTTGCTTCTCCCATTCATCATCGACGCGCTGCTTGGGCGCGGCTGGGTGCGCATCGCCGACTTCGCGTTGCTCTATATCATGCTGGCACTTGGCTTGAACATCGTGGTCGGGTACGCGGGCTTGCTCGATCTGGGTTACATAGCATTTTTCGCGGTAGGCGCCTATTGCTACGCGCTGGCGGGTTCACCTCATCTGGCGCTCGCTTTCCCGACCGCATTTCCAGAGGGCCTGCACTTGTCGTTCTGGATCGTATTCCCGGTGGCTGCGCTACTGGCTGGCGGTTTCGGTGTATTGCTCGGCGCGCCGACATTGCGGTTGCGGGGCGATTATCTGGCGATCGTGACGCTGGGTTTCGGGGAGATTATCCGCATATTCTTAAACAACCTGAATGCGCCGGTTAACCTGTCCAACGGTCCACAGGGGATCAGCCGCATTGACCCGATCAATTTGGCGCAGGTGCCGTTAAGCACGGCGCGGCATATTTTTGGCATCGCGGTCCCCTCGGTGCACCTGTATTTTTATCTGTTCCTTATATTTACGGTCTTGGTGATGGCCATCTCGCAGAGGTTGGAAAGATCGCGCATCGGCAGGGCCTGGATGGCGATACGCGAAGACGAGATTGCGGCCTCGGCGATGGGCATCAATACGCGTAACCTCAAGTTGCTGGCGTTCGCCATGGGGGCGATGTTCGGCGGTGCGTCCGGTGCGCTCTTTGCCGGCTTCCAGGGCTTTGTCAGCCCGGAAAGTTTCAGCCTGATGGAATCGATCATGGTGCTGTGCATGGTCGTGCTGGGCGGCATGGGTAACATCGCTGGCGTAGTTGTCGGCGGTGTGTTGCTCGCGGTGTTGCCGGAAGTATTGCGCCATAGCGTCGTGCCGCTGCAACAGGCGCTGTTCGGCAAGGCAATCGTGGACCCGGAAAGCTTGAGAATGTTGCTCTTCGGCGCGGCGTTGATCGTAATGATGCTGTATCGTCCTGCTGGCCTGCTGCCTTCGCGGGTGCGCCGCCGCGAGCTGGATGCGGATGAGGCGCCGGAATCAATATGACAGATTCCGGTATTGAAACTGCGCACTGTTTGCTGCAGCTTTCGCGGATCGGCAAACAGTTCGGCGGGTTGAGCGCATTGAGCGACGTGTCGCTGCATATCCGGCGCGGTGAGATCTACGGCTTGATCGGCCCCAATGGTGCCGGCAAGACCACGCTGTTCAATATAATAACTGGGCTGTACCAACCGAGTACGGGCGAATTTCATTTCGATGGGATTTGCTATCGGGCAGTCAAGCCACATGTGTTGGCGCAAGCTGGTATCGCGCGCACTTTCCAGAATATCCGCCTTTTCGCCAACCTCACCTCCCTGGAAAACGTAATGATCGGCCGCCACGTGCGCACCCGCGCGGGTGTGTTCGGCGCACTGCTGCGCAGCCGGACGACGCGCGATGAAGAGCGGACTATCGCCGCGCGCGCACGGGAGCTTTTGCATTACACGGGCATAACTAAACCGGCGCAGACCCTTGCCAAGCACCTGTCATACGGCGAGCAACGTCGATTGGAGATCGCCCGCGCACTGGCCACCGACCCGCTGTTGCTGGCGCTCGATGAACCGGCTGCGGGCATGAACGCCACCGAGACCGCGAGCCTGAAGGCGTTGCTGCAAACGATTCGCAGCAGTGGCGTCACTGTGCTGTTGATCGAGCATAATGTCAATCTTATCATGGGGTTATGTGACCGCGTCGCGGTACTGGACTACGGCAAGAAGATCGCCGAAGGCATGCCTGAAGAAGTGCGCACTGATCCGGCTGTCATCGCGGCTTATCTCGGAGGCAGTGTTGCCTAGCCTGTTACTCGAAGTGCGCTCCCTGCAAATCGCATACGGCGGCATTCAGGCGGTGAAAGGAATCGACCTGCATATCGCTTCCGGGGAGATGGTCGCGCTGATCGGTAGCAATGGTGCCGGCAAGACCACTACGCTGAAATCGCTGGCGGGGCTGCTTCATCCCGTTAGCGGACAAATCCATTACGACGGCAAGAGTTTGCGGAACATTCCGGCACATCAGCGCGTCGGCATGGGCATTGCCATGGTGCCGGAGGGGCGCGGTGTCTTTACGCTCCTTAGCGTGGAAGAAAATTTGCAAATGGGCGCATACAGCCGCAGCGACAGCAACGAAATAGCCTCCGACCTTGCGCGCATGTATGAGCTATTCCCGCGTCTGGCCGAACGCAAGAAACAGTTGGCCGGTACGCTTTCGGGTGGGGAGCAGCAAATGGTCGCGATGGCGCGCGCGCTGATGAGTCGACCGCGCTTGTTGATGCTCGATGAACCTAGCATGGGACTTGCGCCGCTGATGGTACAAAGGATATTCGAGACCATACGAGACATCGCGGCGCTTGGCATGAGCATCCTGCTGGTGGAACAGAATGCCAACCTCGCCCTGCAAGTCGCGCAGCGTGGTTACGTGCTCGAAAGCGGCTCGATCACTTTATCAGGTATGGCGAAGGACCTGTTGGATAACGACGCCGTGCAGCGTGCGTATCTGGGAAGTCAGCCCGGATAGCGGTCCGGACATGCCATGTTTCATTGCTGCTCACCGAGGCATCGCGGCATGACCGGGTCAATGAGGCGGAGTGTCTTCGATGTGCTGTGCAACCATTCAGCAGGTAATGAACTCTTGTGAGCTTCCGGCTATCCGGCAAATGTGGACCGGGCAGAACTCAAAGGATCGAATTGGTAAACATTCGTTTCTTTATTCGTTGGATTGCAAAGGTGGTCGGTGGGATTAGAATCCTGTTTAAAATTAGGCACGTCAGGCTTTTAATCAATGAGGCCAAAGTAGCGGATGTCCGGTAATTATGTGAAGACTCTATAGACTGGGGACGGGACAGCGGGCAAATCGATCACCTAAAGGGAAGCAGAGCAGGATGCTTATTGAGCCAACAAACACTCCTGATTCAGAGCTCGACTCTGTGCTGGGCTGGCCCCGTGACACGCAGGATGGCGACTCCCCGGTCCCACCGCCCGGTGCCCAGCAGTATTCCCGCATTTATGACTTTCACAGCCGCTTTGATTCCGGGGGAACCGGCAATATCGACATTCCACCGCACTGGGCAGTGCCATGGTCAGACCTGATGATGGTGATGATGGTGATGTTCGCTGTGCTATTTGTCACCAAATTGGCGGAGAGGGATGTTGGGGAATTGTTCAGGAAGGAAGCCACCGCCCGGCCTGAACCTCGTCCTCAGCCAGCGCCGCCCAAAATAGAAAAAGCGGACGAGGGCCAGATCCCCGCGGAGGATATTCTCCGTCTCAGCGAAAAACTGGTTAAGCAAGCCAATCTTGAGGACATCGATGTAGTGCTGACCGAGAGTCAGGCGGTCAAAGTCAGTGTACGCGGAAATTTGCTGTTCGATCTAGGAAAGGCGGATCTCAAGCCCGAGGCCATTTCGTTTCTCGACAAGCTTTCCCAGATCATTGCTGCCAATAATTACCAGATCGAGATCGTTGGCCATACCGATAATTTTCCGATCAGCAACCCGGCATATCCGACCAATTGGGAGCTTTCTTCGGCCAGAGCAGCGCGCGTCGCGCGTTATCTGATCCAGGCCGGTAACTTGGAGCCGGGGCGCTTTACCGTCATAGGCCATGCGTTCTATCGGCCGACGGTACCTAATACCACTCTTGAGAACAAGGCAAAGAACAGGAGAGTGGAAATCATCATTACACGAAATGAGTACAAGCCATGAAATCACAAACCCATTCCATTACCGGTATAGCCCTATGCGCCCTGCTGTTACTCGGCGCCGCACTGATTCCAGAAGGGCGTTCGCTGATGTTCAATCTGGTGGGACTGGTAGTGGTGGTGGCTGGTACGCTCGGCGCCACCTTCATCAGCTATCCGAAAGAAGCAATAGTCATTGCCGCCAAGGTGGCTTTAAACAGTTATCGCTCCACCGTACCTTCTGGACAGGAAATCGTTGATTCGCTGTTGGATCTGTCTCTTCGTTCAAGACTGGATGGCCTGCTTGCACTGGAAAAAGGTGGGGAGCGCGCCAGTGTCCTGTTCCTTGAGCGCGCTCTGTCGATGCTTGTGGACGGATTCAAGGTGGATGAGTTACGCGATGCGCTTTACACCGAGATTCATTTTTTCCAGCACCGGCGCGCGTTACACGAGCGGGTTTTTCGCCATATGGCCTTACTTGCCCCTGCGTTCGGTGTCGCCGGCGGCGTCATCGGGTTGGTAGGCATGCTGGCAGGGATCGGTGATACCGGCGTCATCCTGAGGACTATTCCTGTTGCGCTCACTTCAACGCTGTATGGCATTCTACTGGCCTACTTCCTGTTCATTCCCATCGCCGAAAACATACATGCCCGGACACAGGAGGAATTGCTCATTCATAAACTCATCACGGAAGGGGTCGTGCTGATCGCGCAGGAGTACAATACGATCCGTCTGCAAACCCGCCTGCAGTCCTTCGTCACACCCCAGGTTCGCAATATCCAGCACCGCAGCCTCAGGGAAATCCGCGACCGCTACGAGGAACTCAAACGCAAGGCCTGAGGCGCCCTGCCAATAAAGGATCGAATCAAATGATCTTCCCTTGTCTATTTTCGCAAGGTGGACGAATCAGCTATTGCCCTGCTGGAGCGACTTTGTCCGAAAGGGTGTCAGCGAAAATCGCCGCGATGATGTGACCTGCCGGACTATGCTATCCCTCATGGCTTGCAATGATGCCGGGTTTGTATCTCCGGGTGTATCAACGTGCTGCTTGGGGGCTTCAGAATCAGGATGCTTTGGACAAAAAAGCTCATGAACAACAGCCGGATATCGGCCAAGCCTCTAACACGCGAGCCATCAGCAGGTTCTTGTGTGGCATTGAAAGACAGCTGTTTGGTTATCTATGTTAGCTCGCCCACTGCGCAGTCAGCGTGCGGTCGCGCCGCATTTCTGACATGCGCAACATAAATGCACAATCTGAGCGATGTATCGTGATCCCCCTGTCACGCGTGACGTAAGCCACGATGGGATCGCCTGTTACCGGATTGCAGCATTTTGCGATACGGGTCATCAGGTTGTTTACGCCACCGACGCTGATGTCTGCCTTTTCGGTGCGTTCTGCAGCGGGCCTGAAAACGCTGGGTTTGGTCGATTCTGTCAGTTTGGTGGGCAGACCCTCCTGGATTGCGACTGCGACGCGTCGCTGCGTGATTTCGTTGCGGCCAATAGCGGCGAGGAAATCTTCAAGTTTGTTGAAGTGCAAGCGTTGGGCAAGCTTCTCCTGATTGATTGAAGTGAGGCCGAGGCGATGCAACTCACGATCCAGCTGTGTTCTGCCCTGAACGACACTCTCGTCGAAGTTCTGGCTTTTGAACCAGGCGCGCACCTTGGCGCGGGCTCGCGCGCTTTGCAGAAAGCCGAGTGACGGGTTGATCCAATCGCGGCTCGGCGCACCCTGTTTGATGGTCAGGATTTCCACACGTTGGCCATTCTGCAATTTATAGTTAAGCGGTACGATGCTGCCGTCGACCTTGGCGCCACGGGTACGATGCCCCAGATCAGTGTGCAGCGTGTAGGCGAAGTCCACCGGAGTTGCGCCTTTGGGCAGGTCGACCACTTTGCCCTGGGGCGTGAGTACATAAACCTGATCATTGAATAATACGTTCTTGAACTGTTCCTGAAGGTCACTCTTGTGAACTAGCTCTTCTTTCCATTCCAGGATCTGGCGTAGCCATGAGATCTTTTCGTCGAAGCCTGCATCGGATTTGCCCCCTTCCTTGTAGCGCCAGTGGGCGGCTACACCGAGTTCGGAATTTCGGTGCATTTCACGGGTGCGTATCTGTACCTCGAGTGGCAGGCCACGCGGGCCGATGACGGCAGTATGTAGCGAACGGTAGTTGTTGCTCTTAGGGTGCGCAATATAATCATCAAATTCGCCATCAATCGGCGGCCACAGATCATGCACCAATCCGAGCGCAGTGTAACAGGCCCTGATGCCATCGACCCTGCTGTCATCGACCAGTATCCGTACTGCGCGCACATCATAGAGATTGCTGAAATCCACCTGCTTACGTTTCATCTTGTTGATGATGCTGTAGATGTGCTTGGGGCGGCCAGTCACTTCGGCAGGTATGCCGGCCTGATTCAACACCCGTTTCAATTCGGATACTACGTCGATGATGTATTGCTCGCGGTCGATTCTGCGTTCATCCAGCAGGCGGGCAATCATCTTGTATGACTCCGGCTCCAGATAGCGCACAGAGAGGTCTTCCAGTTCCCATTTGAGTTGCCCTACGCCGAGACGGTTTGCAAGCGGAGCAAAGATGCTGTGAGTCTGCTGAGCGATCGATCTTTGGAGCTCCGCACTGGTACCAGGGAGGCAGCGCAGGGTCTGAGTTCGCTCGGCCAACTTGATCAATACTACTCGGACGTCCTCCACCATCGCCAGAAACATCTTGCGCAGGCCTTCAATCTGTTGAGCTTCGCCATCCTTCTTGCTCTTGGGCAGTGAGGGCACTTCGCTGAACTGCTGGATGCGCTCCATCCGGGAAATGCCGTCAACCAGAATCCTTATATTGATGCCAAAAACCTGCTCGATTCTTTCCGGCCAATCATCCAAATATTCTGGTACCGCATGCAGGATGGCGGCCACTATCGTTTCGTGATCCATGTTCATGGCACGCAGAATCTCGGCTGTGCCCAGTGCGTGCTGGAACAGCGGGTTGCCGGTGAGTTCTACATGTCCCACGTATAGTCGTTCAGCAAGCTCGCATGCGCGGCGGATCAACGCGACTTCATCAGGGGGAAAAGTTGACGCAAAAGCATCAAGCGAGGTGCAGACGCTTTCAGATGGTGCAGATGATTGGGTTTGGACGGAAACCATGGGATATTATTGCATTGATGCAGGCGCAACATAAAGTTATCCGGACCGACAAGGGAAAGCAACAAGCTTCGCAGCATCAGTTCGCTCGTGCACAAGAAACAGGTGAACGCCAACCGCACTAATGCGCGGGATAGGATGGTGCACCCCTAATCCTGCGTACAATAGCGGACAGCGTTTCTTGTGCAGTTGGTCCAAGTGCCCCGCCCAGACTGACTGCCCGATGGGCAGCCTCTAGCGCCTCGTCATAGCGCCCCTCGTCGGCCAACGTTTGCGCCAAGTTGTTAAAGGCTGCAACTGAATCGGGGTGATCATGCGCGGCCTGGCGAAAGGCGCGTTCGGCTTGGTTCAGGTCATGCAATCGGTAAGCGGTATTGCCGACCCCTATTTGCGCGGACAGATTTTCGGGCCACCGATGCAAGGCAGCAATGTATGTTTTTTGCGCGCGTTCAGGGTCACTGGCCTTTTCCAGGGCACTGATCGCGGCGATGAAAGCGTTTTCTTCGGCGGTTTCCGGAATTCTGCCAGGCGGCAAAGCTACCATCGCCCAGTAGCCGCTGCGTGCCCAAGTATATTCGAATGTCGTCATCGGCAAGATTTGTCGTTGTTCCGGGCCGGAGCGCAGGATGATTTCCGCTCGGTCAAGATCGTAGCCGATCGCGACAGCATAATGCCAAACCGGATACCAGCCAAAAGCTAGATTTTGCAAGACGACAACCGGCGTTCCAGCCGCGATTTCGCGCAGCATATCCCCTAATTCGGGTGCCAATTGATAGGCAGTTGCCCCATGGCGGCGCGAGGCCGCCAGCATTTCTACCTGCAAACTGCCGCGCCGGTCAGGTAAATAGATTTCAGGCTTGAGTGCCTCGGGAGTTACCGCGATACCTGCAGCATGCAAAGACATCGCAAGTGAAGCCGGTCCGCACTGAAAGGCGTCCTGTGCGAAGAATGGCACGCCAGTGAGTTCGCTATGCCTAGGTAAAGCGTCCGGTGGCGAATCGAGCACAAAGCGCGTCTGCGGCGGAGTTGCGCAAGCACTAAGGCACAAAAGAAAAACGCCCACTAAAAAGCGGGCGTCGCGGCGTAACACGGTTATCGTTTAATCGGACGGGTAAAGGGGAAGACTTTGGTGAATCCAAGGATGTCGGTTACCAGCAAGATAATGAAAACGGTGAATAACAACCCGAGGACATCGCCGCCTGCAGGCAACTGGTCCAATTTTCCAGCAATCGTATGCGCTTCTTCGTCGGTCAGGGCGTTGACACGCACCTTCGCCTGCGTTGCCGTCACGCCGTGCTCTTGCAGTTGGGCGAGGACGTCTTCACGGTCGATGAATGCGCTTATCCTGGCGCGATCCTGTTTCGCCAAGTCTTGGGAAACAACCTGGTCGGCTTCCACTAACCCGGCAACAGCAGATTGCAGCGGCAAGCACATCGATAGCATACTTAAAATCACCACACGGCTGGTCCAGCGCATGAAACGGGAATACTGCTGCGTCATATGATTTCTCCTCGGTTAAATGGACTGCATAAACGACGTTAAAGATTTGGGTCGATTCCTGGCGTCTACCGCAATAGAAAGAACACTGCGATCATCCGGGTTTCTATTATAACGAGACATTCACGGAAGCAATTATATTCTTGCCGTCATTGTCCGCACAATCCTGGAATGCCCTAAAATGTTCGCGCTGCATATTGATCTTTAACGGCGCCGTGCTCAGATCGATACTTGACCATGCTTGGTTAGACGAGCATGGTCAAGTGCTTTGGGTCACGCGAGCACTTTAAGGAACAGTTTGGTTGCCAGCACCAGGAGCAGTAATGCGAAGAGTTTGCGCAACAGGCCGGTATTCAAATGATGCGTGGCCTTTGCGCCAAGTGGCGCCGTGATTATGGTGGCGAGCGCAATCCAAAATAGAGCCGGCAGATATATAAAGCCCAAGCAATCGGGCGGCCGTGGATGAATGCCTATGCCGGTGACCACATAGCCGATGGTGCCGCCGACCGCGACAGGGAACCCGATAGCGGCTGATGTGCCGATCGCATTTCTGATTGAAACATTGCACCAGATGAGGAACGGAACAATGATGGTGCCGCCGCCGATGGATACGAGGCTGCTCAGGCACCCGGTCAGGAGTCCGGTTAGCGTTATGCCGACTGCACCCGGCAATTGGCGCGAGGCGTGCGGCCTCACATCAAACAGGATTTGAGCTGCCGCGAAATATACGAACAGCGCGAAAAATATCCCCATAAAGTGCGGCGACATGCTAGTGGCGAACGCGGCACCTATCCCGGTGCCAAGCAAAATGCCAGGGGTGATGTTGAGCACGAGGCGCCAGTCCACCGCGCGATGACGGTGATGTTCGCGAAGGCTGGCCAGGGAGGTAAACAGGATGGTTGCCATTGAAGTGCCGAGGGCGAGGTGCATCACGTGTTCAGTCGGAAATCGTTGTGCGTCGAAGATCAAAAGCATCACGGGCACCAACACCAGCCCGCCTCCGACACCGAACATCCCGGCCAGGAATCCGGCGGTGGCGCCGAGCACGAGATACGCCGCGTACCACTCCATCAATCGTGAGCGAGTCTAGTCGTGATGAATTTCCACTCGTCAGGATCGACTGGCGTGATTGACAGGCGGTTGCCCCGCTGCAAAGTACGCATCCGTTGCAGTTCGGGATGTCGGCGTAATTCATCTATGGATATCAGCGCGATCTTCCTTACGAGTTGCACGTCCACATTGAACCAGCGCGGCTGTTCTTGCGTTGCTTGAGCGTCGAAGTACTTGCCGTTACGCTTGAATTGCGTCGTATCGGGATAAGCGCTGCTGTTGACCTTCGCGATCCCGGCGATGCCCGGTTGCTTGCAGTTGGAGTGATAGAAGAGGACACCATCACCGACCTTCATCTGGTCGCGCATGAAGTTGCGCGCTTGATAGTTGCGAACACCGTACCATGCCACAGTCTGTTTTGGCAACGCGGCAAGGTCATCGATGCTGCAGTCAGAGGGTTCGGATTTCATCAGCCAATATCGCATGATCTCAACCTACCAATAAAAAGTGCGACCCGAACTAGTCAAGGTCGCACTGGAATAAAGCCCCCCGCCTGTGCCGTTGACCCAATATCTTGAACCTGAGTTCAAGAGGGCCGCTTACCAGTTACATCAGGTACATCCGCCAGAGGGGATGCGCACAACAGTAACATCAAGGGTCGCAGCCTAAGCCATAGCTTATGGGTTCAAAGAATTATGAGTCTGTCGAACACCGCAGGGGACAAACTAAAACAGCGAATCTTGTTCGGCCAATGCCCCATCAATTGCTGCCTGCATAGAATTCATTCTACGCTTAAAGTCGGCAAGGTCAACGCCCCGTCCAACTTTTATCGTGAGCAGTTCATGGGTAATATTCAGCGCCGCCATCAGCGCGATGCGTTCGACGCTGACAATCTTGCCAGCATCACGAATTTCGCGCATTTTCTTGTCGACATAGGCCACCGCATCCAGCAGTTCATCGCGCTCTTCCTCGGGGCAGGCGATGCGCAACTCGCGGTCAAGAATCTTGATTTCCAGGGTTTGTATGGCGTTGTTCATATTTGATCTTCGGGCAGCGTAACGAGCAGTTTTTCCAGACGCGCTTTAGCGCTGACAATCTTGTCGCTGTATTGACGATTGCTGCTGAGAGCGTGCGCTAACTCTTGGCGCAACTGATGATTTTCGGCTCGCAACTTGCCGTTAACTTGTATCAATTGGGCGAGTTTACTTTCCAGAGCGTTCAATTCATTTTCCATGCGTTGACTATAAATTGAAAAGTGCTGATAAGTCAAACGGTAAGGCGGATTTTTGCAAGCATTTTGTAGGCTCTTGGGGATTATTGTTTCAGTGAAATATCCAATCTTTGTGATAAAGTTCGCCCCGCTTCGAGGTGCTCGCCTGCGTGCAGGTGAGTTAAACGGGAAGCAGGTGCGGGAACATTCGGTTCCCAAAGCCTGAGCTGCCCCCGCAACGGTAAGCGAGTGTGGATTTGCCTGTGTGCCACTGTGAGCAATCATGGGAAGGCGGCTAATCAAGACTTGCGAGCCCGGATACCGGCCTAGGACTATGGACAGGAGATGTTGCGGGTGGCGCATCGGAAAGCCTGCCGCACAACATTTTCATTCTCCACCTTGTGCAGCGATCTTTCAGAAATCACGACACTCGCTGTATTTCCTGATTATTAAACTCCCGGCGGGGACGCCTGGGACTTACTCAGGAAATAAAAATGAAACAAATATGGACTTTGCTCTTGCTGTTTGGCGCAATCTCACTTCCCGTTGCAGCGTATGCCGATTCGCCGATGGAGTTGCTGATCTTCACGCCCACGCGGATGTCGCAACCACTGGATCAAACCATCGCTGATACGACCGTGCTGGATGAGCAGGACATTCGCAACTCAGGCGCACCGGACGTGCCGAGCTTGCTGCGCTCGTTGCCGGGTGTCGAAGTAGTACAGTCCGGCGGACTCGGAAGCGTCAGCAGCACCTTTATGCGCGGCACCAATTCTGACCAGGTGCTGGTGTTGCTGGATGGTGTGCGCATCAATTCCGCAACGGCCGGCACGACCGCGCTCGAACATATCATGTTGGACAACGTCGAGCGCATCGAGGTGGTGCGCGGCAACGTCAGCAGCCTGTATGGTTCCGAGGCCATCGGCGGCGTGATCCAGATATTCACCAAGCGCGGACAGGGTGCGCCGGCCGTCAACGCCAGTGCGGGAATCGGAAGCCATGGCACGCAACGATTGACAGCGGGATACTCGGGGGAAATCAACGATACCTCGTTCAGTGTGAATGCGGGCAAAGTCAGAACCGACGGCGTGTCGGCGCTCAATCCGCAACTTGCGCCCAACGCCAATCCCAACAACAACGGCTATGACAACGACACCGTCGATGCACAGGTCAAACATGCCCTAAACGCGGATCATTCACTATCAGCCTCAGTATTCAGCACGCGCGGCGACATCTCATTTGACAATGCATTTGGCTTGCCGACAGACCTGAATAACATGATTGAAAACATCGAGAAATTGTCGTTGGCCTCGGATGACCAGCTGGGCGGAATGTGGCACAGCACCGTCCGTTTGGCAAAAGGCGTCGACGATAGCCATACTTATCTTAACGGCGTGCAGCAATCGCGCATTCAAACGGAAAACAATCAGCTGACTTGGCAAAACAATCTCAAGATTGCGGATAATCAACATTTGAATCTGGCTGCGGAACATTTGGGTCAGGCCGTTACCTCCACCATTCTTTATGCGCAAACCTCACGCAGCGTTAACAGCCTGTTGGGAGGCTATGTGGGTGCATTCGGCGTACAGCGGGTTCAAGTCAATCTTCGCCAGGATCGCTACTCGGATTTTGGAACGGCCAATACGGGTTTGCTGGGTTATGGACTATCATTGGCGGATAGCTGGCGCGCCACGGCGACTGTCAGTAATGCATTCAAAGCACCCACCTTCAACGATATGTACGGGCCGCCAATTTGGGGAAGCAATCCGAACCTGAAACCGGAACAGGCCAATAACCGTGAAATTGGTTTGCGTTATGCATCAAAAGGCCAGCATGTTGATCTGGTCTACTTTGATAACCGCATTCATGATCTGGTCATTTACCCCGGCCCCCTCTATATCGCCCAGAATATTGATCGTGCGCAAATTGATGGACAGGAATTGAGCTATGCGGGTGAGTTCGGCAGTACCCACCTGAAAGCCAACGCGACTTTCCAGAACCCGCGTGATTCCCTTAGCGGTCAGGTGCTGATGCGGCGTGCAAAGGAATATGCGAACGTGATGGTGTCGCATGACTGGGGCGCATGGCAAATGAGTGCTGAGGCGCGTTACAGTGGTGTTCGCGAGGATTATGATCTCGACGGCAACCCGGTCACCTTGCCAAGTTACCAGCTGCTCAATCTGACTGCGCGCTACAGGATAGATAAGAATTTCGAGGTGTCGGCTCGTTTGGACAATCTGTTCGATCGCGATTATTCCGACGCGTATGGCTACAACCCCTTGGGACGGACGCTGTTTGTCGGATTGAACTATCAACAGTAAACTTTGTGCTCATTGCAATGGCGTTTTGTCCGCCTTTGCATTTCCCTGGCTTTGCAATTTGTCCGGCTTCGTGTAATGTTGTAACCATTAATACGAGGCCAATTCAGGAGATATCATGACTAACGTTCAAACCAGAGCAACCGTAACCGTCGTATTGATGGCCGCGCTGATGGCGGCTACGCGCTTCAATCATTTTGGGTCGGCTGTTTACTTGCCTGATGCTTCCTATGCTGTGTTTTTCCTGGGAGGTTTATATCTATCTAGATTTGCTCGTATGGCTATGGTGGCCTTTAGTGTGCTGATCATGGAAGCGGGCTTGATCGATTACTCCGCGACATCCATACAAGGTGTCAGCGACTGGTGCATGACTCCAGCCTACTGGTTTCTCATCCCGACTTATGGCAGCCTGTGGCTGGTCGGCCGCTGGTTTGCGCTTCGACACTCCATGCATGGTAAGGGGTTGATTGGCTTGCTCTTGTCTGCATGGGCTGCCACTAGTTTTGCATTCATATTCTCCAATGTCACATTCTTCTTGTTCTCCGCCCGCTATACAGAAATGAGTGCGGCTGATTATGCGTCGCGTGTTACCGGGTACTATACTTCGTATGTTTCCGTCGCGCTGCTGTATGTCGCGTGTGTGGTCGCGGTGCATATGACAGTCGATATCGTCGGCAAGCAAAGGGTCCCGTCGCACTGACTGACAGGCAGTCACGACAAACGCGCTGTCCACCGATTGGTGGAGCGGGCTTCGGCTTGTTGGTTTATGCGGCGCCGCGCCGACGCTGTTCCTGACCACGGTGTGGCGGGATGAAGACGGAACTGGCGCTGGGCTGCGGGTGTCGTAGCTTCTTGCCGGCATCGCCTTTGTTGAGGTATTAGTCTCCTCGAGTGTCGTCATCACGTTTGGCTGTGATAAGGATCATGCCAAACAAAATAAGAGCTGGTGCCATGACCACCACGGTAATCAATAGGTTTCTGATGAACATCAACGTGTTCCCTCAATGGTTGGGTTGAAAATACAACCTTACCACATTGGCTCAAGACGATGGGTTTGACCTTATAAATAAGGACGGCATAGCCGCGAGGTCTATTGGCTAACCATATGCGTCGCCCCATTTATTGGGCTTTTTTTTTTGACCAGAGGATGCGATTTGGGGATCGATCAGGGTTACTAAGGGATCGTAAACCGATCAATATTGAAAAGCCATAACAACATTGAAGGTTGACGCAACCTGCGTAAAAGTCTAAATTGCGTTACTCAACATTACCAAGAATAAGGAGACGAACATGGCTGTACTCGTCGGCAAAGCCGCACCCGATTTCAACGCCGTTGCCGTGATGGGCAACAATGATTTCAATGAAACATTCAATCTCAGGAAGTACATCTCCGGAAAGTATGCCGTCATATTCTTCTATCCACTTGATTTTACGTTTGTTTGCCCGTCGGAGCTGATTGCTTTCGATCACAGGCTGGACGAGTTCAAGAAGCGCAATGTAGAAATTATCGGTGTGTCCATTGATTCACAGTTCTCACATTTTGCCTGGAAGAACACGTCAATCAACAACGGAGGGATTGGCCAAGTACGTTATCCTCTGGTCGCCGACATCAGGCACGAGATCTGCAAGGCCTACGACGTGGAGGCGGAGGGCGGCGTCGCCTACCGTGGCTCGTTTCTGGTCGACCGCGCCGGCATAGTGCGCCATCAAGTCGTTAACGATTTGCCGCTGGGCCGCAATATCGACGAAATGCTGCGCATGGTGGACGCCCTGCAATTCACAGAAGAACACGGTGAAGTTTGCCCGGCTGGCTGGAGCAAAGGCAAGGCTGGTATGGATGCTTCGACGGCAGGAGTGGCAAAGTATTTGGCTACATACGCCAAAGAACTCTAATTCGTTTGCGCCTGGCCAACCAAGCCACCTTTAGAGGTGGCTTTTTTGTATTCGCGACGGTAAGGGCTGATACAATTTCAGCCATTCTGTCTTTGACTCACAAGGGGTATCGCATGCTGCTCTGGTTCGTCATCGCTTATTGGGTTATTTCTGTCGGGATCGGCTTGTATGCCGCAACCCGCGTACACAACACCAAGGACTTCGCTATCGCTGGGCGGCACTTGCCATTCTACATGGTCACGGCGACCGTTTTTGCCACATGGTTTGGCTCAGAAACCGTACTCGGAATCCCCGCTACGTTTCTCAAGGAGGGGCTACACGGCGTGGTCGCCGATCCGTTCGGCGCTTCGATGTGCCTGATTCTGGTCGGCTTATTCTTTGCAGCGCCATTGTATCGCATGAACCTGCTGACCATCGGCGATTTCTATAAGAAGAAATTCGGCCGCAGCGTAGAGGTACTGACCACCATCGCGATTGTGGTTTCCTACCTCGGATGGGTCGGCGCGCAGATTACCGCGCTGGGTCTCGTCTTCAATGTTGTATCGGGCGGGGAGATCAGCAAGCTTGCCGGCATGTGGATAGGATCGGGTACCATTCTCATCTATACTTTTTTTGGAGGTATGTGGGCCGTAGCCGTCACCGACTTCTTGCAGATGATCATCATTGTCATCGGTATGCTATATATTGGCGGTTCGGTAAGCAACATGGTGGGTGGCGTAGGGGTGGTGTTGAGCCATGCGATGGATGCAGGGAAGTTCGACTTCTGGCCAACGCTTGATCTTAAGGAAATCATCGCCTTTGCTGCCGCGTGGGTCACCATGATGTTTGGCTCGATTCCGCAGCAGGATGTGTTCCAGCGCGTGCAGTCATCGAAGACCGAGAGGATCGCCATCTGGGGGTCGGTATTCGGTGGTGTCCTGTATTTCGGGTTCGCCTTCGTGCCGATGTTTCTCGCTTTCTCGGCTACGATGATTGATCCCAAGATGGTGGAAGGTTTGATAGATACCGACCCCCAACTGATTCTGCCGAGTCTGGTGATGCAACATGCACCACTATTCGCGCAGGTCATGTTCTTCGGTGCCTTGCTCTCCGCGATTAAAAGTTGCGCCTCGGCGACCTTGCTGGCGCCTTCAGTGACATTTAGTGAAAACATACTCAAGCCGATGCTGGGGCACAGGCTGTCGGACCGCAGGATGTTGCACTTGATGCGCACCGTGACGGTGGCCTTCACCATACTGGTCACACTATATGCCATGAACTCAAAGGCCAGCATATTCAAGATGGTGGAGAACGCCTATCAGGTCACGCTGGTCATGGCCTTCGTGCCGCTGGTTGCAGGCGTCTATTGGAAGCGCTCGAATACCCAAGGTGCGCTCGCGGCCATCTTCTTCGGCCTGTCGGTATGGCTCT
This sequence comes from uncultured beta proteobacterium, assembly GCA_963833515.1. Classification (GTDB taxonomy): domain Bacteria; phylum Pseudomonadota; class Gammaproteobacteria; order Burkholderiales; family Gallionellaceae; genus Gallionella. Next base: position 75,719 of record CAWHYN010000030.1, read on the forward strand.
CCATCCTGATCTTCGGGCCGGAAGACCCATTCATCCCGGCACATTTTGCCGGGATGTTCGCGAGCATGTTCGGAATGCTAATCGGTTCGCTGCTGCCGAGCATGGTGGCCAGACCACTGCCCGAGGAGCCCGAACACGCCAAACTGCACCATCTTGCAGCGAGCCATAGCGGGCATGTCGCTGAGCAGCCGCATCATCACCCATCCCATACGCAATTTTAACGAGTGTCATCTTCCTGTCACAATTTATTCATATTCTCGGAATCCCGGACAAATGAAGGGAACATTGAGATGAGGGATAAATGATGAAAGCGAAGATTCTAATAGTAGAAGATGAGCCAGCGATACAGGAATTGCTTGCGTTCAATGTAATGCAGGCGGGCTTTCACGCACTCCGTGCCGAAGATGCCGACAGCGCGTGGCACCAGATAAGAGGTAACTTGCCGGATTTGATTTTGCTCGATTGGATGTTGCCCAATACCAGTGGCGTGGTTCTGGCGAAACAGATACGAGCTGACGCACGAACTAAAGGCATCCCGATTATCATGCTGACCGCGCGCGGCGACGAGCGCGATAAGATCTTGGGGCTGGAATCCGGTGCGGATGACTACATCACGAAGCCATTTTCGCCGCGCGAGTTGATGGCGCGCATTCGTGCAGTATTGCGCCGTCATATTCCGACCATGCCGGAGGAATCGGTGGCTGCAGATGGATTGGAATTGTCGCCGACGTCTCATCGAGTGAAGGCTAATGGCACGGATATCGAGCTGGGGCCGACGGAGTTTCGCCTGTTGCACTTCTTTATGACTCATGCCGAACGCGTGTATAGTCGCGCGCAATTGCTCGACCAGGTATGGGGTACGCAAGTGTTCGTTGAGGAACGTACCGTGGATGTGCATATCCGCCGATTACGCGCCGCGTTAGAACCAGTTCACATGGATCGCCTGATTCAAACCGTGCGTGGCAGTGGTTATCGTTTTTCAATCAGTTAGGAAATCACCTTGCAGGATTTCTGGTTCAGAGTAAGTTTACCCGTGGTGTTCAGCGCGCTCGCGGCGTTGCTATTGTGGGGCATATTTTCTGCCACCATCGCCCTTTTGTTCATGTTGGTCGTGTTACTCGCTGTCATGGCATATCGGGCACGCCAATTATTGAAGCTAGGACAATGGTTGGGTGATGCGCGCATCGAGACGATTCCTGAAGCGGGCGGAATCTGGGATGAAGTGTTTTCGCAACTTTACAAGATGGTCAAGCAGCATAACCAGACTAAAGAGGAATTGGCCGCCGAATTGCAGCATATCGAGCAAGCCACTGCCGCGCTGCCTGAGGGGGTGGCAATCCTTAATGAAGTGAATCGCATCGAATGGTTCAACCCGCTTGCCCAGCAACACTTCGACCTCGATGCCGAATATGACATCATGCAGGATATTACCTATCTTGTGCGCCAGCCGGAATTCGTCGAATACATTCAGGATTCCAATTTCAACAATCCGCTAATAATGCGTCCAGCGAGACATGACGACTTGGTCCTGTCCATCAAACTCATTCCTTATGGCGTGAACAAGCGCTTGCTTATCAGCCGAGACATTACTCAGTTCGAGCGCGTCGAGGCTATGCGGCGCGATTTTGTCGCCAATGTTTCCCACGAATTACGTACGCCGTTAACGGTAGTAAGCGGTTTTGTCGAGAACCTGCAAGACATGCCTGACCTCCGGCAGGAGAGCGCACGGCATGCTCTGCAACTGATGGCCGAGCAAACGCGTCGGATGGACAGTCTGGTGGCGGATTTGTTGACCCTGTCGCGCTTGGAAAACTCGCAAACTCCATTGCATGATGAACCGGTGAATATGACGGAGTTACTCAATGACGTCTATCGGGAAGGGGAATTATTAAGCGTAGCGAAGCACACGCTGCGTATGGAGATTGCAAGCACAGTCAACCTGCTTGGTAACCGCGATGAGTTGCGCAGCGCATTCAGCAACCTTTTCAGCAACGCCATCCGTTATACCCCGCAGGGCGGCGAGATCTTATTGCGTTGGTTCCAACGTGACGGTCAGCCGGTGTTCTCGGTTCAGGACAGCGGCATCGGTATCGCCGCACAGCATATACCTCGACTGACCGAACGCTTCTACCGTGTAGATCGAAGTCGTTCGCGCGAGACCGGAGGGACCGGCTTGGGTCTTGCAATAGTTAAGCACATCGCGATGCGGCATCAGGCCAAGCTGGAGGTCTCAAGCGAAGAAGGAAAGGGCAGCATCTTTTCGCTGGTGTTCCCTGTCAAACGGGCACTACACTAGCCTAAAGCTGACCCGCTCGTAATCGATTCCCCGCTCAACCCTGAATCCCATTCTCACGTGGCTTGTTTCACCATTCTGGTGCTGAATGTCCACCAAGCGCTCTGGTTTGAACCAATCGCGCGGAACGATCAGGCTTGGAGGGGTCTTCAGTGCGGGAACCGCCTCTAATAGTAATCCAGGTGCGGCTTTATCTCCTGCGCCCATGTTCGCATCGGCTGCGCGCAGGCCGATCGCATGAACCGTTCCAGGCATGTAACGCAGACCGATGCATAACTGGCCAGTACGCCTGACGCTCACCCAAGTGATCGTTGCCAGTATGAAGTGTTCCGCATCGCCCATGCGTAATGCAACCAATTGACTGTGGCTTAGTCTTTGTCCCGACGTGTCGACGCGCGTGAGTTTCGCACCAAGGAGGCTTTCATTGTCGAATTGCCATGACTCCAGCGGAAATTCCTCCCCTATCCGTGTCCTGTTGGGAGTATCGCGCAATACTCGGCCAAAGGCTTCGATTTGTTTGTTTGCCATGTTGTTGGCGGCAGGCGATTGCACAGCCTGCTTGAATGCCTTTCCGGATATATGGGCATAGATAATTTCCGCCTCGTAACAGAGCTGCGCGTCATGGGAGGCAGCGCTCCGCGCAGCAAAACGCGCGTTGTTATCCTCGCACCAGCATTGATGCAAAAAGGTGAGTAAATCAATACATTCTCTGGCGCTGCCGTGGCTGTGTAGCGCCAATTGTTCAGGGGATTTTCCCTGTTGCAGAAAAATCGTCTTTACCCGCAGCAATTTGCTTAGCGGCACCATTGTCAGATAGCGCATGTTTTCATCGTGCCTGACCAATCTGACCGGCTGCAATCCTTGTGAAGAGGCTAGATCGAGCGCGAGGGGTTGGGCATCCCCCTTGCTGATGATACAACTGTGCTCTACTGGAACGGTGTTACTCCACTCTGTCAGCCAAGCATCCAGCAGCAACAATTGCGAGGGGGTAAGTTCCGCAGGATGCGCATGACAAGTAAGCAGTGTTTTAACGTAAATGTCATGGCAACTGCTACGCCGCTGATTGACGTTCAGAGGGTCCGGGATTTCCGTGAGCTGGAATCCTCGCTCTTCGGCAAAAGCATATAACTGGTGAAGGTGATGCCACAATTTCGGATCAAATTCATAACAAGTGCGCGTGTACTGTGATATTGCCAACCCGCTATACAACAGGCAACGTTGACACAGGAATGCGCCACGATCGCCGAGCTGCTTGTCGCCGGCCAAGCAGCTTTGCAAGCACCGTTGATAACCGAGGGTCATTGCCTGCCAAAGCTGCACGATAGCAAAGAAGATGATCAACTCATGATCATTTAGCGGCAGCGGTTTGGAGACCAACTTCTTGGCGTAGTCATTTTGCACATGGTGGACCGTATCGCGCAGCAATTCGAGGGTGTTCAGCCGCTCCAGCCCGCGCATCGGGAAGCGTGTGAGTTCGTTGATTTGCGTAAGCAACAGGCCGTGTGCCAGCTGAAGATTGGTCAGTTGCAACTGCTTCAGCCATTCTGCGCAACTGGCAGCATCCTTGAACAAGGGATTGGCGAGATCGTCAGTCGGTTCGAGTGGAAGAGTCAGCATGTTGGAGCGTTCAGCTTGGAGCGCACACAGGTCATAAGTACCTGCCAATCCGGCGCCAGCGCTACTGTTCCCATCCGCTGTGGAGTGCCCCAAACCGGTTGCGGGAAATGCTTGTCTTGCGCATATCGCGGGATGACATGCCAATGGAGGTGCGGGGTGAGGTTGCCGAAGCTGGCGAGATTGATTTTATCAGGCCGCATTATGTCGCGCAGGGCCGCTTCGACCCCGAATACGGTTGCCATCAGATGCGCTCTTTCGGAAGCGGCAAGATCTGTCATTTCCTTAACATGCTGCGTCCAGATCACGCGGCAGAAGCCTGGGTAGTCGGCATCATCGACCAGCACAACCCGGCAGCTGGCATCCTGCCATAGCAACGTGCCGCCAACCTCGGCACATAAATGGCAGATCGGGTCATTCTTCATAGGCTATCTTCCATCCGGCAATGCGGATCCGTGCGCCGTCGCGACAATGCTCAATAGCCTGCGCCTATTTTGACGCTTGTGGCTTTGCTCAAAGCAATACACGTTCTATCCCGCCGTTGTTTGCCTTATTCACATAATCCGCCAGCCAATTCTCCCCAAGCAGGTGTTTGGCCATTTCCACGACGATGTATTCAGCGGTCGTGCCGCTATCCTCGTTGTATCGCGACAGGCCCTGCTGGCATGACGGGCAGGCAGTCAGGATCTTGATTTCACCGGCAAACCCGTCAGCGCGCAACGCGCGGGAACCCTCGCGCATCTCCTCCTCCTTGCGGAAGCGCACTTGCGTGGCGATGTGAGGCAATGTCACGCCAAAGGTGCCGGATTCACCGCAGCAACGTCCATTGAGCCGTACGTCCTGACCCATTATCTCGTTCACCACCTTAAGTGGCTGATAGGTCTTCATCGGCGAGTGGCATGGGTCGTGATACATGTAGCGCACGCCTTCCACGCCTTGCAACTTGATGTTCTTCTCCAGCAAATATTCGTGAATGTCGAGTAAGCGGCACCCGGGGAATATCTTGTCAAACTGATATTTCTGCAACTGGTCCATGCAGGTTCCGCACGATACGATCACGGTCTTGATGTCGAGATAATTCAATGTGTTAGCAACACGATGGAACAACACGCGATTATCGGTGGTAATCTGGCTGGCCTTGTCACCCTGTCCAGAAGCATTTTGTGGATAGCCGCAGCACAGATAGCCCGGGGGCAGTACCGTGATGGCACCGGTCTCGTATAACATTGCCTGTGTTGCCAGGCCGACCTGGCCGAACAATCTTTCCGAGCCGCAGCCGGGGAAGTAGAACACCGCTTCGCTGTCCTCGTTCATTGTTTTTGGATTGCGAATCACGGGTACGATGCTGTCGTCTTCGATGTCAAGCAGCGCGCGCGAAGTCTTCTTGGGCAGATTGCCAGGCATGGGCTTGTTAATAAAGTGGATCACCTGGGTTCTCAATGGCGTGCCTCGCACGGTAGCAGGCGGTCGCGTAGTCTGTCTTTTCAATACGCCAAAATGTCTGGTCAGCCGATAGCAAATTCGCTGAGCGCGATAACCATACTCTATCACCGCCTTTCGTACCAGCTTGATGGTCGTCGGGTCTGTCGCATTCAGGAACAACATGGAGATCGCGGCGACCAGGTTGAATTTCGTCTTGCCCTGCTTGCGCAAGAAGTTCCGCATCGAAATTGACACGTCGCCGAAATCGATGTTAACCGGGCAAGGGTTTAGACACTTGTGGCACACAGTGCAGTGGTCGGCGACATCGCTGAATTCATCGAAGTGTTTTATGGAAACACCGCGTCGCGTCTGCTCCTCATAGAGGAAGGCCTCGATCAGCAGTGATGCTGCGAGGATCTTGTTGCGCGGCGAATACAGCAGATTGGCCCGGGGCACGTGGGTGCTGCATACAGGCTTGCACTTGCCGCAACGCAAACAGTCTTTGATTGAATCGGAAATCTCGCGCAGTTCGCTCTTCTCAAGGATCAGGCTTTCCAATTCCATCAGGTTGAAACTGGGCGTGTAAGCACGCTCCAGATTGCCGCCAATGAGCAGTTTGCCCTTGTTGAACCGGCCCTCCGGGTCGATCCGTAGCTTGTAATCAGTGAACGCCGCAATTTCGTCGGCTTCGAGGAAATCGAATTTCGTGATGCCGATACCATGCTCGCCTGAGATGACCCCCCCAAGGGCTTTCGCCAAATGCATGATACGCGCTACGGCCGCATTGGCTTGTTGCAGCATTTCATAGTCGTCCGAGTTTACCGGAATGTTGGTGTGAACATTCCCGTCTCCCGCGTGCATATGCAGCGCAACGAAAACGCGGTTCTTCAGCACGCTCTGGTGGATGGTGTTGCACTGGTCGAGTATCGGCTGATAAGTGCTTCCGTTGAAGATCTGGCGCAGAGGTTCGCGCACCTCGCGCTTCCAGGATGCGCGCAATTGGTGGCATTGGACCGATTCGAAAACTGTTCGGGTGTCGTGCCCGTCAACGGGTGCGAAAGGGCAATCCTCCAATGTCGCATCCAGGTTGTCCCGCAGCCATTGCCAGCGCGAGCGCACGTCAGCCAGCAAGTGCCGGGCTTCATATGCGCGATTTCCAAGCAGTTCTGAATCGCCGAGCTGCTTGTCATCCTGGTAGTATAGCGGCAGTTCACCGCCAAAAAATCGATCCAACGCGTCGAGCAATTTGAGTTTGTTGTGCAGCGACAACTCAATGTTGATACGCTCTATGCCATCGCAATAATCGCCCATCCGCGGCAGCGGGATTACCACGTCCTCGTTGATCTTGAACGCATTGGTGTGCTTGGCTATCGCGGCCGTGCGCGCGCGGTCCAGCCAAAACTTCTTACGCGCCTCGGCGGATACCGCGATGAAACCCTCGCCGCTGCGCAGATTGGCAAGGCGAACAATCTCGGAGGCGGCCTGTGCCGCCGCGTTTGCATCATCGCTGACCACGTCCGCGACTAGGACCATCTTCGGACGTGTCCCACGCTTTGATTTGGTAGCGTAACCCACAGCCTTGAGGTAGCGCTCGTCCAGATGCTCCAATCCTGCGAGCAGCGCGGTCGAATGCGTGTCGAAATATGACTTGATCTCGACGATAGCAGGAACAGCGTCCCGCACCTGGGCGAAAAATTCCAGACAGACGGTCCGAGTGTACTGAGGGGCTTTGTGCAGGATAAACCGTGCCGAAGTAATGATTCCGTCGCAGCCTTCCTTCTGGACACCTGGTAGACCAGAGAGAAATTTGTCGGTGACATCTTTGCCGAGCCCAGACTTGCGGAATGCTGTACCGGGGATCGTGAGCATCTCAGGCATACCGTGGGCCGTACTGCCATCAGCCTGAAAACGGCAGATCCGGAATGTTGCGGTCGCCTCATCGTGGATTTTGCCGAGATTGTGATTGAGTCGTTCGATCTCCATCCACAAGCCATCCGGAGTGACCATGCGCCAGGAAGCAAGATTGTCCAGCGCTGTGCCCCACAGTACGGCCTTTTTTCCACCCGCGTTCATCGCGATATTGCCACCTATGCATGACGCATCCGCCGAAGTGGGATCAACCGCAAATACCAATTCGTTGCTTTCCGCAGCTTCCATCACGCGCCGCGTCACTACGCCAGCACCGCAATGGATCGTCGCACAAGGCTTGCTCAAGCCGGGCAGAATCAGGTGCTCAACGGGGGAAATCGACTCCAGTTTTTCGGTGTTGATTACCGCCGAAAATTTATCCAGCGGCACTGCACCGCCGGTGTAGCCGGTGCCGCCACCGCGCGGGATGATGGTGAGTTTCAGCGCTATGCAGGCACGGACCAGCGCGGCGATTTCCTCTTCAGTGTCGGGATGCAGGACCAGGAAAGGATATTCCACACGCCAGTCGGTGGCGTCGGTCACGTGTGAAACGCGCGCCAGCCCGTCAAACTGGATGTTGTCTCGTCTAGTGATACGACTCAACATACGCAGCGCCCGTTTACGCAAATCCAGTGTCTGCTCGAATTCGCTGGCGAATTGATCGACCGCTGATCTGGCTAATTCCAGCAAGCGCTTTACGATTTGATTATTCTGACGGCGCGCATCGATCGCATTTAGTCGATGGTGCAGCGCGCCGATCAGGGCTGCGCGCCGTTTGCGATTGCCAAGCAAATCATCCTGCAGATACGGGTTGCGCGTCACTACCCATATATCGCCCAATACCTCGTAAAGCATCTGGGCAGAACGCCCTGTTCGGCGTTCCTCGCGTAGCGTATTGATGATGGCCCAAGCCTCGTTCCCGAGGATACGCAAAACGATTTCGCGGTCGGAGAATGAAGTGTAGTTATATGGGATTTCGCGCAAACGTGATGTCATGGCTTTTTTCTGGCTCAACAAGTTGCGCATTTTACCTCAATGAAAGCAGGTACTCGACCCTGATTGAGCGCGCACTTGAAAAAAATGCCGCTTGCGCAGTGGACAAAACAGAACAATTTGACTGTGACAGCCTTCTTTTCTGGAGCATGAATATCCGTTGTGAAAGCTGGTCAGTGCGACGCCATTAGCTCAAATGGGGGTGAACATTGGGATTGACAAACCACGGCGCGCGGGCACCGTACCCCGGCTCGCATGGACAATCCCGCCTATCTGTTTTGTGTGGCAGAATTAAGTCATTGCTGCTAAATTACGGCTCCGGTCATTTTTTAACCTTGCGCGCGAAACGCACGCGGTAATGTGAGGTCTTAATCTCGATGATGGTAACCGTCCGACGAATACTTCTGCCGTTATGGCTATTTCAGTTCTGGGCATTATTTTCGCCTCTAAGCCGGGCTGAAGGTTATGAAATTGGCCAAGGTTGGCACAGGAACAATTACTTTATATCCGGCTATCTAAATCTTGAGATTGTGGACCGCTTCGACGTTCCATCCAGGCTTGATTTGGATGATCTGAGCGTGTTCGCCGGTGGCAACATCAATCAGTGGGCCAATCCTTTTACGGAAGTGGAATTGGCCAAGGACACCCTGATTCGGGAGGGCGGCGGCGCCTATCATGGGGACGTTATCGTTGAACGGTTCTATAACGACACGATACTTTCCGAGAACGACACCCTGCGAATTGGGAAGATGCTGACCCCTCTGGGTGAATGGAATCTGGTGCATGCGGCGCCCTTGATTCCAATCATTACCCGTCCTTATACCACGGCTCTCGGTTTCGACGCGTACACAAGCGGCATCAGCTTGCTGCATGACTTTGGGGACAGTGTGGCTCCAGACATGCAGATTTATGCCGAGCCGGGTAACGAGTGGTTCCCGCGGCCGGCCACCCAAGCAACCAGGAGTTTCCAAAAGGCCTTCGGCGGACACTTCAACGTGCCATTGGGTTTGCTGGACAAGATGGGTGCTTCCTTCCAGCACGCTCAACTCATAGAAACGGGAGAAACGTTCACGCTTTTTGGGCTCAATGCCAAGAAATCGCTTGGTAAACTGAGGGTGGAGAGCGAAGCCCTAACGGCTCGTTTTTCGGGCACTGTATTGCCGGGAGCTACCCGGTTTCATGACAATGAAGCAGGGATTTTTGGACTTGCAGATTACTCTGTCACCTCCCAGTGGCACGCCATTCTGGAAGCCGAATACTATCAGGATCACCTGATGGACATGCCATCTCGCAGCACCACGATAGCAGCGGCCTATAGACCTAAGCCGCCCATAGTCTGGAAGCTGGAGTACATTCACCAGGCAGGTGTGTCGTCCCCCATTACACCAATTCAAACAGGCTTGAAGGCAGCATTCTCATTTCTATTCTGATGCGCACCCTGCTACTAATTGTTGGAATCTTTTGGACATCGCTTTGCGAAGCCGAAGGACTCTTGGTCATTGCCTCCCCTCAAGTTCCCGATACCACGATATCGGTCAAGCAACTGGCCGATATCTATTCATTGAAAAAGTCGTTTTGGGCTGATGATACCCGGGTGGTGCCGGTGAACCGCGAAGCGTTGAGCGATGAGCGCGAAAAATTCTCCGAAGCCGTGTTCAATCTTTCTCCGCAGGAGCTGGCAGAATACTGGAACCAGTTACGCTTTCAAGGGAAGCTGCCGCCACTGGTTCAAACTTCGGATCAGGCTGTGCTGGGTTTTGTCCGCAGTGTCCCAGGGGCGATTGGTTACATCAATGCCGGTGTGCAACCAACTGGCGTCAAGATCCTGTTGCGGCTCCAATGAAGTTATCATTGTCCCGGGTCTATCCTATCCATGCTGCGTAATTGGTTTTCGAGAACCATCGGCCGTAAGCTGCTGCTTGCTTTTTTTTCAATATTCATTGTTACCTACCTCGCGACCGCGCTAGTGATACAAAGCGCTGTGAGGACTGCAGAGACCGATTCAGAAGTGGCCACACTGTCACAGTTGGCGCAACTCAAACTCAGCAGCCTTAATGCAAAATTCGACCAATTATCCACTGACTTGCGAGCCTGGACGAAACTGGATGTGATGAACGATCTGGCCTCCGGCGACGTTGATAAGCGGGTGGAACGCACGCTGGAGAACTTAAAAAAGGACTATGGCATTATTGGAAATATTTATGCGTTTAACGCCGCTGGCCATTTGATTGCATCCAGTGGCTCGCAATACAAAGAGGGCATGATCCCGGATGCGTGGAAGACACAAGGCAAGGTAGGTTTCATCAATAGGCATTCCAATCCTTTTGATGGCGACGATATCGTGGCCTTAGCCGCTCCCGTTACAGCGTCCTTTTCGGAGAATTTTCAACTGGGCACTCTGGTGCTGGCCTATCACTGGAGTGAAGTGAGCGCTGCCCTGCCTAGCGACAGTCTCCTCGTGCATCATCAAAACCTTCCTTCCATGCAAAGGCCTTCGCCGAATAATTCGGTGCGTGATAGTTCCAACCCTGATTTGAGGCAATCCGAATCGTTCGCCGTGATGGAATCCAAGCTTGGCAGTCCATTGCCGGTCGAGTTGCTGACTGGCTTGGCTCATACCTCGGGATGGGTGCATGTCGGCAATAAGGAATATTTGGCCAATAGCGCATCGGAGAATGCCGGATTGCTTGCCGGATGGCAAGTGGTGTTGCTGCGCGAACCGGATTCGCTAATGGCAACCATTCACATGGTGACATTAAAACTGGTTATCCTTGGCCTGATCCTCACATTGCCATTAATCCTTGTCATTCGTTGGTTAGCAGGCCTATTGACCGCACCGTTACGCGAGTTGACACAGTTCGTCACTGAAATCGCAGAAACGCATGACCTGTCCAGGCGACTGGAATTGGAGTCCAATGACGAAATCGGAATCTTGGCTACCGACTTCAACCTCATGACTGCAAGGCTGGCCAAGGGTTTGAAGGCACATCGCGATGCGGAGGTGCGATTGCGCGCTACTATTGATAATGCCTTGGATGCGGTAGTCCAGATGAGCGATGAAGGCATCGTCACAGGCTGGAACAATCAGGCCTGCACGATCTTTGGCTGGACCCGCGAAGAAGCGCTTGGGCGATTGCTGGCCGAAATGATCGTTCCGCCCCAGTACCGCGAAGAACATATTAAGGGCATGCAGCATTATCTGGCCACCGGCGCGGGTCGAATTCTAAATTCTCGCATGGAGGTTACGAGTTTGCGTCGGGACGGGGAGGAGTTTCCCGTCGAATTATCCATTACCTCAATCAGGGTGGAGGGCAAGAATGAGTTTAGTGCCTTTATCCGGGATATCACACAGAAGAAAGAATCCGAAGAAATCATCTGGAAGCAGGCCAACTTTGACAAAGTAACAGGCCTACCTAACCGCCACATGTTCCATGACCGTCTGGAGCAGGAGCTCAAGAAGGCACACCGCGCTGGTCTGCGGACGGCACTCCTTTTTATTGACCTTGATCGCTTCAAGGAGGTCAACGACACATTGGGGCATGATATGGGCGATATCCTGTTAATGGAAACAGCGACGCGCATCGGCAGCTGCGTGCGTGAATCGGACACCGTGGCCCGCTTGGGCGGGGACGAGTTTACTGTAATCCTCTCAGAGGTTAGCGACACAAGAAACGTCGAGAGGCTTGCGCAGAACGTCCTCAGGGTATTGGCCGAACCCTTCCAACTGGGGGATGAAATCTCCTACATATCGGCCAGCATCGGCATTACTTTGTATCCGGACGATGCCGAAAATGTCGATGATCTGCTCAGGAATGCCGACCAGGCGATGTATGTCGCCAAAAATCAGGGTCGCAATCAGGTCAGCTATTTTACTGCTGCCCTTCAGGATGTAGCCCAAGAGCGACGGCGGCTGACTCACGATTTGCGCTCCGCGTTGGGGTCCAATGAGTTCATGGTTTACTTCCAGCCGGTCATTGATTTTGCAAATGGTCGCGTTCACAAAGCGGAAGCTCTCATTCGTTGGAATCACCCGGAACGCGGCTTGATCAGCCCGCAGGGGTTCATTCTGCTTGCGGAAGAAACAGGGCTGATCAATGAGATCGGTGATTGGATCTTCAAGGAGGCAGCCCGGTGGGCAAAACGCTGGTCCGAACTATATGATAAAGATTTGCAGGTCAGTGTGAATGTATCGCCTATGCAATTTCTGTCTGACGAGCTCTCTTGTGATGCATGGAGCGCATTCTTGCGGGATATTGATCTTGCAGGGCAGAATGTCGTCGTTGAAATTACCGAAGGCCTGCTCCTAAAAGCGGCGTCTGGCGTCACTGACAAGCTGCTCAAATTTCGTGATGCCGGTATTCAGGTGGCAATCGATGATTTTGGAACCGGTTACTCGTCTCTCTCTTATCTCAAGAAATTCGATATTGATTTCCTGAAGATAGATAGGTCGTTTGTGGACAACCTTGAGGCCGATAGCAATGACATGGTCTTGTGCGAGGCGATCATCGTGATGGCCCACAAACTTGGGCTAAAGGTGATAGCTGAGGGAGTTGAAACCGAATCGCAGCTTAAGCTCTTGCGCAACGCGGGCTGCGACTATTGGCAGGGATTCCTGTATTCAAAGCCTGTTCCTCCTGAAGAGTTTGAGGCATTGCTAAAGGCGTCTGCGCGGGGCCTCCATTTCTAATAAATGATGGATGCGGGTGAGTCGGGTCAGCTACATTCTTGGCTTTCGCCCTGCGGTTGGCGCCCTGCGGCACAGCCCGTGGCCTTTAATCCGGGCGACGACCGTGCTGCGCAATTTAATTGCTGTGTTGTAGCGTGAACTATCGGCCTTACCTCCGTGCACTCAAGACAGCAATACAACGCCACTTATGAGCAAACAGTCAGACCATTCATCCAGCCATTCAAGTGTAAAGGTGTTTTTTGCACTGTGGCCGACCCCGGTGGAGTGCCGCCTTCTGGCGAACTGGCAGGTGCCACTGAAACGACTTTTCGGCGGGCGCGCGATGCGTAGTGAGACCCTGCACAACACGCTGGCGTTCATTGGCAGTGTCGAGCAGTCCAGGCTTGAAGCGTTGCTGCTGGCCGCACAAGAGGTCAGCAAATCGTGCTTCGAGATATGCTTTGATGAGGCGCGCTATTGGGGGCATAACCATATCGTTTATGCCACACCCAGCGAAGCGCCGCAACAATTGGTCCAGTTGGTCAGTGCGCTGGAGCAATCCCTTGAAATGCATCGTTTCAAATTCGACAAGCGCGAATACAAGCCGCATGTCACGTTGCTGCGCAACGCCCACTGGACTGACACACCACTGCCCGAGATGCCGCCGGTGCGCTGGCAAATATACGACTTCGCGTTGATGCAATCAGGGCAGCAAAACGGGCAGGCGAATTATCAGGAATTGGCGCGCTTCCCTTTGATGCCAGCGAGGGTATGATTTTGCGTATAGCCACGTATGATGGGCATCGACGGTGCAATGGAGGAAACGGATTGTCAATATCATGTCCCCTTGATGACCGATCGTTGGTCAACATCCAAGCGGACGATACTGCCAGCCGCAAGCCGATCCCACGGACATCGGCAATTCCGATGAGCAATGTTTTGGTGCGGCCGCGAGACTCTCCGTCGGGGCCAGCACTGGGGGACGCTACATTTAATACAGACTTGGGTGATAAACACGCGGCCGGCGCGCTGTGCAAAAAATGCACCCAGCGAATGCCGGAACGAATTTCGGCGGCGCCATTTGGTAGGTAACCTTGGCGCGATTTCATGCGGGCCATAGGCTCTTTGGAGAGGAATATCGCCTTTCTGCGCGGCAGGATCACGTTCTGATGAATACCATTGTCGATTTCAAAGGTGTCCACCAGAATGCGTTCGCGCTATCGCTATGACTGTTCCATCGCTGGGTTTGTTAAGATAGCACGTCGTCAAGAGACATTGCGCAATCGAGGAGAGACATGCAGTCAGAGGGGCTTCCGACCACCCATTATCATCGCATAGGCGGTGCAGAAAAGGTGCGCGCGCTGGTGTTAAGGTTTTATCAAGTGATGGATGGATTGCCAGAGGCATATGGCATCCGCAAGCTGCACCCGGACGATCTGCAGCTTGTGACAGACAAGCTGTACAAATTCCTTTCCGGCTGGATGGGGGGGCCGCAGCTATATGTTGAAAGCTATGGACATCCCGCACTTCGGTTCCGTCATCTGCCGTTTTCCATAGGCGATGCAGAGCGTGATCAGTGGTTGCTGTGCATGAACCACGCCTTGGAAGACATAGTGGAAGATATAGCGCTGCGCCACGAACTGTCTGCCGCATTCGCCAAGGTGGCGGATCACATGCGAAACCGGGAGGACTAAGCCGAGCGGCACATTTGGAGTTGTATATCAATCTATCGTTAGAATGATCTTTCCTAAGACGCCGCCTTTTTCGATGAGGCGATGCGCTTCAGCGGCGTCCTGAAGCGGCAGGGCATATGAGACCAGCACACCGATCTTGCCGGATTCAACGAGTCGAGCGCCTTGCTCGAGTATCTTACGCTGACGAATGCGTTCCTCGTGCTGCTTCATTACCTGCGGAGTAAGCATCATCTCGTAACATATCGACAGATTGCGCAATCTGGCCAATTGGGTGTCCGCCAGTGACAGGGGGGTAGAGAGCAAGGTGACGATCTTACCGCCAATGCGCGCGACATTGAACGAGCGCAAAAAAGTGTCTCCGCCGACGGTGTCAAGTACTACGTCTACGCCTTTGCCACCAGACCACTCTTCCACGTCGATTACGAAATCCATTTCCCTGTAGCGGACGATCTTTTCCGCGTCGAGGCCTTGGGCCAGTCCTTCCTTTTTGTCGTCGCTCACCGTGACAGCAACTCGCGCGCCCAGATGGTTGGCAAGTTGCATCGCTATATGACCCACGCCGCCCGTGCCGCCATGAATCAAAATCGTCTGACCGGCCCGCAAATTGGCGCGCTCGCTCAGCGCTTCCCATGCCGTGATCATTACCAGCGGCAGCGCAGCGCTATCCTGCAAGCCAAGATTAGAGGGGGTCGCCGCGCAAAAGTCTTCATGGACCGTGGTGTATTCCGCATAACACCCGGGCTCGTCGCCGATGCCACCGTTGCAGAAGAATATCGAATCGCCCTCATTGAAGCGCGTTACGGCGCTGCCGATCTTTTCGACGATGCCTGCGCCATCACAGCCAAGTATCGCTGGCAGTTTGTTCGGGTAATAGATCGGGTTCGCACGAAGCTTGGCGTCGAGGGGATTGACCCCAGCAGCAGAGAGCTTCACGCGAAGATGATGCGGAGAAGGCAGTTCAGGCTTTTCGATATTGTACATTGCCAACACATCTGGGCTGCCAGCCGAGGTCATTAAAATTGCTTTCATTATTATTGTTGAATGCCTTGTAATGAAATTGGTCTTGCGCAAGCGCGTATATTGTTCGCGCTCAAGCGCTGAACCGCTATGTTAAACTGGCCCCTGCGATTTTGCGAGGGCTATTCGGGGTTGTGAGGTAGCTATCGGTTTTGGGGGAAGCAGGTTATGTCTGGAAACACACTTGGCACTTTATTCACGGTGACTTCTTTCGGCGAATCGCATGGCGCGGCCATCGGCTGTGTTGTGGATGGGTGCCCGCCGGGACTGGCTTTGTGCGAGGCCGATATCCAGCATGATCTGGACCGGCGCAAGCCCGGTACTTCCCGCCATGTCACGCAGCGCCGGGAATCCGATACGGTGGAAATCCTCTCCGGCGTGTTCGAGGGAAGGACCACTGGCACGCCGATCGCGCTGTTGATTCGCAACGAAGACCAGCGCAGCAGGGATTACAGCAACATTGCGAGCGCATTCCGTCCCGGGCATGCCGACTACACCTACACGCAGAAGTATGGGTTTCGTGACCATCGCGGCGGCGGGCGCGCCTCTGCGCGAGAGACTGCGGTGCGCGTCGCAGCCGGCGCGATCGCCAAGAAGTGGTTGAAGGAACGCTACGGCGTGGTAGTGCGCGGCCACTTGACGCAGATCGGCGAGATTGCGATTCCGTTCAAGAGCTGGGACGTGGTAAATGAAAACCCGTTCTTCGCGCCGGATGCCGGTGTCGTAGCGGCGTTGGAAGACTACATGGACGCGCTGCGCAAGTCCGGCGATTCTATCGGAGCTAAGCTTACGGTGGTTGCGGAGAACGTGCCAGTGGGTTGGGGCGAGCCGGTGTACGACCGCCTTGATGCCGAGATCGCCTACGCGCTGATGAGCATCAATGCGGTGAAGGGCGTGGAAATCGGTGCGGGCTTTGACTGCGTCACGCAGAAGGGGAGCGAACACGGCGACGAGATGACGCCGCAAGGATTTCTGTCCAACCATGCAGGGGGAATATTAGGCGGCATTTCTACGGGCCAGGACATTGTCGCGCACATTGCGATCAAACCCACGTCCAGCATCCGCATTCCGCGCCGCACCATCAATCTGCAGGGCGAGGCGACCACGATTGAGACTCATGGCCGCCACGATCCATGCGTAGGTATTCGTGCCACGCCGATTGCCGAAGCGATGCTGGCTTTGGTGCTAATGGATCATGCGTTGCGTCATCGGGCGCAGAATGCCGACGTGGTAGGTACCACGCCCAAATTGCGTTAAGGTTTGCCATAGACCGCATTTTTGCCCACTTCCTATTGAATGGTGGTTCTTCCGCGCTTGGTACTGGCGGGCAGTCTGCATGTACGCAGGTTCCGTTCAAGCTTACCGTAGAGCTGCTCCATCAGGCCCGCGCTGATAGATTGCGACGAAAGGTCCAACGCCCATGAATCCGGGCTGGCAAGACCCGACATGAAATTGGGCATGAAACGCAATTCGATCCCCTCGATATCGGAGTCGTCGCAGGTTTTCTGACCAAGTATGCGCTGAACAGCTATTTCCAGGATCCATGGACTTTCCCATGCGGCAAATGCTCATGCAGCTAACGCCCGACGGATGATCATAGAACCAACACGGCCGACATCGTTTGTCTTCGAGTGTTTGAGCGTGGTATCCGCTGTCGCTTTCCTCGACTTAATCAATCTTGGGGGTTCTGCCCGCCGCCTTCCCATGTGCGTCTGGCAATGCTGTTTGGCCACAGGACTTGTCTTTCGGCAGTGCAGCAGTCGCGGAAAATTTGGATCGAGGATGCTTATGATGCAATCGGAAAATCCGCTGAAGTTCTTGATGCGCGGATCAGCCATGCCAACGTGCCACACTCACGTCGTAATTGTTTGGCGCGGTTCGCAGCGATATGTCGGATCGTTAATCAGCGCATTTCAGCCTTCCGGCCCGACGTTCTGATTGACGAGTCCGGGTTGATCGATGGCCGGACCACCTTGGGCCATGGCCTCTTTTTGCTTTATCTTCGTCCGGTGGGTCGGTGCCATGTCCGCGCTAAACTGTTCCTGCCCCAGACTGCCGAACGCGGGTTGCTGAGCAAATGCGCCAATATCTTATATCCGGACGAGTGCTGGCGATTGTGCCGTTGATGGCCCTGCCATGAGCAGCAGAGTCTCGCCTGTGGCCAGCGTATCGCATCGGGTCTGCAATGGTCGCGCAATGCCGGAGAATCGGGCAGTTTCATGAATCGATAGTCGCCCGAAACCAACAATGCATCCGCCTCCACTCTTGCTTTTGCTGTTTTCTCCTGCAGGGCACCGGTGCATCAGTGATGTAAACTAGTCTAATTGTAAAGAAGGGAGAAAAAGCATGCAGCTCGACGATCGTAGCTTGAACATCATTTTTCGTGAGGCACGTACTCACGGCGCGTGGTTGGACAAACCGGTCAGCGATACACTAATTCATCAGGTCTACGATTTGATGAAGTGGGCACCGACCAGCGCCAATTCAAATCCAGCGCGCATCGTATTCGTGCGCAGCGCGGCAGGAAAGGAGCGCCTGTTGCCGGCCATGGCGACCGGCAATGTGGAAAAGACCCGCGCGGCCCCGGTTACCGCCATCATCGCTCACGATCTGGAATTCTATGAAAAGCTGCCGACACTTTTCCCGCAAGCCGATGCGCGGTCGTGGTTCGCCGGCAAGCAGGGATTGATTGATGCCACCGCCTTTCGCAATGGTACGCTGCAAGGCGCATATCTTATCTTGGCGGCGCGCGCGCTTGGACTGGATGCCGGACCGATGTCGGGGTTTGACAACGCAAAGGTGGACAAAGAGTTTTTCCCAAACGGAAAGGTCAAATCCAACTTTCTTGTGAATCTCGGCTATGGCGACAGCGCGAAACTGTATCCGCGCAATCCGCGCGTGCCGTTCGCGGAAGCGGCTCAGATCTTATAGGCGTATAGTACCGAGACCGTCGATGTTTCGAGCTTTCCATTATGGAGAACTTATGATGACCAAATCGAAGCCTAGGCCAAGAGGATTCTTGCTCGAAGTGTTCACAATCACACTCTTGAGCGCAGCTATTTCTGGATGCACGCAGAACGTCTTTTCTTCGCAACAAAAGGGATTCACGAAGGGTGATGATTGCCTTTTCTGTCATGCAACAGGCGGAATCAGCGGTGCCAGGGACTTCACGCCAATCTACGAAAACCCCAACTCCCACCATCCGGTTGGCGTGGAGTATCCTCTTGGATCGTCAAGCAAACCGGACTTCAATCAGCCGAATGGCTACAGCAACGGGACCATATTTTTTGACAATAATGGCAACGGTGAACTCAATAGTGATGAGGTTCGGCTATTCGGCGCAGGCAACGCGGTCACGGTTGAATGCGCTTCGTGCCATAAGGAGCATGGCAATTCCCCAAGCTCCGAGAAAATGACCAACCGTTACTATTTGCGGAGCGATAATGATGGCAGTAGATTGTGCCTTACCTGCCATCGCAAATGAAGGGGATGGCCTGCTGTCGTGGATCGTTGGTGATTTAACGCCCCGACATTGCTTCCTCTGCCTCAGTCAGCAAAAAATCCTTGAATGCCAACGCTGCGCTGGACAGGCGTTTGTTGCTGCGATGCGCGACGAACCAGTGTCGCAGCAGCGGGAAGTGTTCGACATTGAGCATGGCGAGCCGTTTGGTTTCAAGTTCCAATTCGATGCTGTGCAGCGACAGGATGCCCAATCCCATTCCGGCTTGAACGGCTTGCTTGATTGCTTCGTTGGTTTCCATTTCCATGCTGATCCGCGGCTGTATCTTGTGTTGGGCGAACACACGTTCCATTGCACTGCGGGTACCGGAGCCCTTCTCCCGCGACAGAAACGTTTCCTCCGCGAGGCGGTCGAAATCGATGCGCTTGAGTTTGGCGAGCGGATGGCCGGGCGCGGCAATCACCACCAGCGGGTTGTCCAGAAATGACTCCGCAGTGATATCCAGGCCATCTGGAGGTTGCCCCATGATGGCGAGGTCGGTGCTATTGTCCCCGAGCTGTTTGAGAACAGCATCCCGGTTGGCGACTTGCAGGATGACATCGATGTTGGGATGACGGCGGCAGAATTTGGCGAGCAATTGGGGGGTGAAATAGTTCGCGGTGTTCACTACCGAAAGCGTGAGTTTGCCTTGCTCCAGACCTTTCATTTCGTTGAACACGGCCTCCATTTCGGCAAGCTGTTGCGCGATGCTTCTGGCGTAGTGGAAGAGCTCCCGTCCAGCTTCGGTGAGAAAGATCTTTTTGCCCATCTGCTCGAATAAAGGCAGTCCGAGATGCCCTTCCAGCTGCTTGATCTGCATGGATACTGCTGGTTGCGAGAGGTACAATTCCTGCGCGGCACGCGAATAATTCAAGTGGGTGGCCACCTGTTCAAAAACCTGAAGCTGGCGTAAAGTGAAATGCAGCATGATGACAATGCAAAAGTTGGATTATGCGCAGTGTATCAAACTATAAGTATTGCTTATGGTCTTTATAAAAACAATTGACTGTTATTTATGCAGCCAAATCCCTATAGTTCACTCCAAAGAAGGCATCGGATTTCATTTTAATCGTTATAAGAAAGAGGAGGAAGAAACAATGGACCAATCAAATCGTTATGCAGATCTCAGCCTGAAAGAAGCAGACCTGATCAAGGGTGGCAAGCACATTCTGGTCGCCTACAAGATGAAGCCGAAAGGCGACCTAGGCTATCTGGAAGCTGCGGCGCATTTTGCAGCCGAATCTTCTACTGGCACCAACGTGGAAGTGAGCACCACTGACGACTTTACAAAAGGCGTGGACGCGCTTGTGTATCACATCGACGAAGCCACCGAAGATATGCGCATCGCATATCCGCTGGAACTGTTCGACCGCAACGTGACCGATGGCCGCTTCATGCTGGTATCGTTCCTGACGCTGGCGATCGGCAACAACCAGGGCATGGGCGACATCGAGCACGCCAAGATGATCGACTTCTACGTGCCTGAGCGCGCGATCCAGATGTTCGACGGCCCTGCCACCGACATCTCCAACCTGTGGCGCATTCTGGGCCGTCCCGTCAAGGACGGCGGCTACATCTCAGGCACCATCATTAAGCCGAAGCTGGGTTTGCGTCCCGAGCCGTTCGCCAAGGCTGCCTACCAGTTCTGGATGGGTGGCGACTTTATCAAGAACGACGAACCACAAGGCAACCAGGTATTCTGCCCGCTGAAGAAAGTGCTGCCGCTGGTATACGACTCAATGAAGCGCGCCCAAGACGAAACCGGCGAAGCCAAGCTGTTCTCGCTGAACATCACGGCTGATGATCACTACGAAATGTGTGCTCGCGCAGATTTCGGTTTGGAAACATTTGGTCCGGATGCCGACAAGTTGGCGTTTCTGGTCGACGGTTTTGTCGGCGGCCCCGGCATGGTAACCACTGCACGTCGCCAATATCCCGGCCAGTATCTGCACTACCACCGCGCCGGTCACGGCATGGTGACTTCACCCTCTGCCAAACGCGGCTACACTGCGTTCGTGCTGGCCAAGATGAGCCGTCTGCAAGGTGCTTCCGGCATCCACGTCGGTACCATGGGCTTCGGCAAGATGGAAGGCGAGGGCGACGACCGCAACATCGCTTATATGATCGAGCGCGACGAGTGCCAAGGTCCAGTGTACTTCCAGAAATGGTATGGCATGAAACCGACGACCCCGATCATTTCCGGCGGCATGAACGCGTTGCGCCTGCCAGGCTTCTTCGAGAACCTCGGCCACGGCAACGTTATCAACACCGCAGGTGGCGGTTCCTATGGCCACATTGATTCTCCTGCTGCTGGTGCAAAATCGCTACGTCAAGCTTATGAGTGCTGGAAATCGGGTGCTGATCCGATTCAATACGCGAAGCAGCACAAGGAATTTGCCCGCGCATTTGAGTCGTTCCCGAAAGATGCTGATACTTTGTATCCAGGTTGGCGCGAAAAGTTGGGCGTGCACAAGTAAGCATGGTTTTATCGAAGTAATCGTACACGCCCCCACAATACTGGGGGCGTTTTTTTCCAGAATCAAAAATCGTTCCGGGTATGCGGTTACGCACTGGGGCATTGGAGTAAACCATGACGAACATCAAGACGGATGTAGACCAATATAGGATTCACCGGGAGCCGTTCTATCACGCGCAAGGCGACGAGGTGAGATTGTATGAGGCGGCTTACGCTGCACGTTTACCGGTGATGGTGAAAGGCCCGACCGGCTGCGGCAAATCACGTTTCATCGAGTATATGGCATGGAAGCTGAACAAGCCGCTGATTACCGTTGCGTGCAACGAAGACATGACGGCCAGCGATCTGGTCGGACGGTATCTTCTCGATGCAAATGGCACGCGCTGGCTCGACGGCCCGTTGACTACCGCGGCGCGTATCGGCGCGATTTGCTATCTTGATGAAATCGTCGAAGCACGCCAGGACACCACGGTGGTGATTCATCCGCTCACCGATCATCGACGCACTTTACCGCTGGACAAGAAGGGTGAGCTGATTTCGGCGCATCCAGACTTTCAGCTGGTGATCTCCTACAACCCCGGTTACCAAAGCCTGATGAAGGAATTGAAGCAATCCACCAAGCAACGCTTCACTGCCTTTGATTTCGATTATCCGGTTGCCAGTGTCGAGTGCGAAATTCTCAGCAAGGAAACAGGGATGGATATGGATATGTCCGCCAAGCTGGTGAAGATCGGCCAGACAGCCCGCCACCTGAAGGGACATGGCCTGGATGAAGGGATTTCCACGAGGCTGCTCGTGTATGCAGCAACCTTGATTAAAGGCGGGGTCGAGCCGCGCGCCGCCTGTCGCATGGCGTTGGTGCGTCCGATCACGGACGACGTGGATATTCGCGATACGCTGGATCACGCTATCGATGCGACCTTCGTATAGTCCTATGGCCATGCAAACGGCTGAAATGCCGGAAGACTTGCAATCCTATTGGAAGTCACTGGAGTGCGGCTTTCCGCGCGTAGCCGAGGTGTTTCCGGATTGCATGCGGGCGGCGTTGGCAACGCTCTCCCACGAGGGCGTTGCGGCTTATATCGAGCACGCGCGTTTTCTCGGCAAGATGGGCCGGGGTGCGGAACCCATACTGATTTTTTTGGAAGAGTGGCCGGACGTCGCGAGAGTCGTGGGCGAAGAGGCGTTGCCCGACGTCATCGAATTCATACGCAAGATGTGGAAGTCGCCCAACGGCAAAGCGATTACTCCATTCCTGCAATCCTTACCTGTGACGGCGCGACGCTTGCAGTCATGCGAACTGCTGCGCGACTACCTTGCCATAGCAGTAGATTTCATGGAACGCACTACCGGTTCGGTGCATGGTATCCATCAGACTTTCGGCAGCCCTGGTCTCCCGGAGATGTTCAAGCATATACCCGCATTGCTCGCCCAACTTTCACTGGTAGGGATCAAGAATTGGGTCGATTACGGTGTGCGCTATTACGACGATTATCCGGAACGGCAGATCGATTACTTCAGCCTGCAGTCGGCAGATAGCCGCGCTGTCTTGCAGCGCGAGCGGCACGGCACGCTTCTGGTGGATAACGAACGCAAGCTGGATATGTATTTGCGCGGCTTGTGGCAAGACCAAGATGTCTTGATACCTTATTCCAGCGCATTTGACGAATTGCGACAGCCAATTCCTTACTATGACAAGCTCGGCATACGTCTCCCGGACGTTTACAACGATGCGCATGGCATTACCGGCATAGACCGCTACCGTGCCGTGCTGGCACACATTGCCGGGCATCGCCGCTGGACCACGGCGATTTTTGCCGACAACTTCAGCCCGTTTCAGCGTATGGCAGCGGAGTTTTTGGAGGACAGTCGTGTGGAATATCTGGCGATGCGCGAGTATCCCGGCCTGCGTCGTATCTTTATGGCATTGCATCCGGTGCCCGCGGAAGACGCCTGCGACCCCGAAAAGGAATCGGGTGTGCGCCACCGTCTAGCCATGTTGTCGCGCGCAATCCTCGACCCGGCGCATTCCTACCGGAATCCGCATGTCATTGAGTTTGCGCAACGCTTCCGCGCGATGATGCAGCAAAGTGACATGAGTACGTCGGAAATGGCCGATTTGGCGGTTTCATTCGTTACCAAGACGCGCCGTCAAAGCGATCAGCTGGCGAAGACCCACTTCAAGGACACCGTGGTGGATTACCGCGACGACAACCGCCAGATGTGGAAATTCATCGAGGAGGGCGACGAGGAAGAAGCTTTCGACGAAGGACGCAAAATCGAGCCGGGCGAGGAACTCAAAGGTCTGCCGCCGCGTCATTACCATGAGTGGGATTACAACACCCATAACTATCGCCCCGACTGGGCGAGCGTCTACGAGGCCTTGCATCCAAGTGGTGACGCGGCGGACATCGACAAGCTGTTGACGAAGCACGCGGCCCTGGCTAAGCGCTTGAAGAAGATGCTCGACCTGCTCAAGCCGCAGAATAAGGTGCGTATCCGCTATCAGGAGGATGGCAGCGAACTGGACCTGGATGTCGCGCTACGCTCGCTAATCGACTACAAGAGCGGCGCAATGCCCGACCCGCGCATCAACATGAGCCATCGCAATGACGGGCGTAACATCGCGGTGATGATATTGCTGGATTTGTCGGAATCACTCAATGAAAAAGCGGCCGGTTGCGACCAGACGGTTCTCGAATTGAGCCAAGAGGCGGTGTCGCTGCTCGCGTGGGCGATTGAAAAGCTGGGCGACCCGTTCGCCATTGCAGGCTTTCATTCCAATACGCGTCATGACGTGCGCTTTCTGCACATCAAGGGCTACAGTGAGCAATGGGGTGATGAAGTGAAAGGCAGATTGGCGGCTATGAAAGCAAGTTATTCCACGCGGATGGGTGCAGCGATGCGCCATGCTTCCCACTATCTGGAAAGGCAGCCGGCTGACAAAAAGCTGATGCTAATACTTACCGATGGCGAACCGGCTGACATAGACAGCAAGGATGGTCGTATCTTGATTGAGGACGCGCGTCAGGCGGTGAAGGAGCTTGACCAGCAGGGGATTTACGCCTACTGCATCAATCTTGATCCCAAGGCGGATGAATATGTTGCGGATATCTTTGGTAAGCAGTACACCATTGTTGATCGCGTGGAATCGCTGCCGGAGCGGTTGCCGCAGCTATTCATTTCCTTGACCAAGTAAAGTCGTAAACGTAGCTAGCTGCTTGCCGCCAAAACGCCTTTCGTTTGTGGGTGACTGCCTGCCGTGATATTTCCCGATTCGGGACCGCCATGTTCGACGGGGCTAGCGAAGCAGCGATTCCCAATGTGGAAATCAGCGAATCCTTAAGCATTTTTTGCTCCGACGGTACGCTTGAATCTAATTCAGTTTGACATCAAACTCGCTACTTGGCATAATTGCGGGTTCTGTTTGGAGGGGTTCCCGAGCGGTCAAAGGGATCAGACTGTAAATCTGACGGTTCTGCCTTCGAAGGTTCGAATCCTTCCCCCTCCACCAAATGTGATTTGGTTTTTAAGTTTGTGGGTAGCTGGCTGGGCTGGCGTTGTGGCAACCGTTGGTTAATGCGTTGCGTTGGAGGGAAAGCCTGCGGGTGTAGCTCAATGGTAGAGCAGAAGTTTTCCAAACTTACGACGAGGGTTCGATTCCCTTCACCCGCTCCAGTTTGTGTGTCTGCCCATGTGGCTCAGTGGTAGAGCACTCCCTTGGTAAGGGAGAGGTCGCGAGTCCGATTCTCGCCATGGGCACCAAAGGTTTGAGTTTTGTTTTTATCATTAACGCTTGACATTGATAAGGGAAAATCATGGCAAAGAGTAAATTTGAACGCACGAAGCCGCACGTCAACGTGGGCACGATAGGGCACGTGGATCACGGCAAGACCACGCTGACGGCGGCGATCACGACGGTATTGGCCAAGAAATTTGGCGGCGAAGCCAAGGCCTATGACCAGATTGATGCTGCACCGGAAGAAAAGGCACGCGGCATCACGATCAACACTGCGCACGTCGAATATGAAACTGCCAAGCGCCACTATGCCCACGTAGACTGCCCGGGCCACGCCGACTACATCAAGAACATGATTACCGGCGCGGCGCAAATGGACGGCGCGATCCTGGTGGTATCTGCCGCTGACGGCCCGATGCCGCAAACGCGCGAGCACATCCTGCTGGCGCGCCAAGTTGGCGTGCCCTACATTGTCGTGTTTTTGAACAAGTGCGACATGGTCGATGACGAAGAATTGCTGGAGCTGGTCGAAATGGAAGTGCGCGAACTGCTCTCCAAGTACGAATTTCCCGGCGACGACATCCCGATCATCAAAGGCTCGGCTCTGAAAGCGCTGCAGGGTGACCAGGGTGATCTGGGCGAACCATCCATTTTCCGTCTGGCCGATGCACTGGACAGCTACATTCCTGAGCCCAAGCGCGCCTTGGATGGCGCCTTCCTGATGCCGGTAGAAGACGTATTCTCCATTTCCGGTCGCGGCACAGTGGTAACTGGCCGTATCGAACGCGGTATCGTCAAGGTTGGCGAAGAACTCGAGATCGTCGGTATCAAGCCCACGCTGAAGACCACCTGCACGGGTGTCGAAATGTTCCGCAAGCTGCTTGATCAGGGTCAGGCAGGCGACAATGTCGGCGTATTGCTGCGCGGCACCAAGCGTGAAGAAGTCGAGCGCGGCCAGGTGTTGGCCAAGCCGTCCTGGGCCAGGAACTGGCCACTTTCGTCCATCACCTTACGGCCGTCGGCCCCACCATTCGCAGCCATCACGAACGTTTTGACGGCAACGGCTATCCAGACCGTCTGGCCGGTGAGAACATTCCCTGGCTGGCCCGCTTGTTGCCGTTGCCGTCGCCTACGCCAAAAGCAACCTGGACCCCAAGCTCGCCACCGAGATGGTCAGCCAGCGCAAGCGGCACGGTTTTCAATCCCGAAGCGGTGCGATTTTTCTGCGCACGGCCCCCAAGGCGGTCGTGCCGGGCAAGCAGCGGGTCGTCCCCCTGGCGGAATTGCAGCCCGGCATGGTCCTGGCGGAGGGCATCTACAGCGAAAACGGCATGTTGCTCATCCCCGACGGCCAGCGGTTGACGGCCACCTACATTGACAAGCTGCTCAATTACAACCGCATCAACCCCATTTCCCAATTGCTGCTGATATATTGTTAAAGAGCGAACATCCTGAAATGTTACAGGACATGAAAACCGTCCTGGACGAACGAAATGCGGCCGCCTTGTTCAAGCGCCCGCCGCGGCTCTATTCCTGTGCTCTCCCGCCGCGCCGGCTTCCAATCACGATGTCCTTTGCAAAGCGCCAGGCGCCTCGTTCGCGTTCATTTATCTGCCGGCCGTCATCTACCTGTTGTGCGTCATTGGCCGGGCATCGGCGGGGCTGCCGTCCGTGGGCGCGACGCTGGCACCACCGCGCTTTGCAGCAGAAGGACGACGAAATTTTCCAACTGGTTGACGAATCGACCAAAAGCCTGCAGCAGGAAGTGGACAACACAAACAAGCCCAGCAGGCCTTGCAGGAAAGCCAGGAAATCATCATGCGCCAGGAGCGCCTGGCCGCTGTCGGCCAATTGACGGCCTGGCCCACGAATTCAACAACATTATGACCATTCTCCAGGGCCACGCCTGCCTCTTGATGGACAATCCCAACCTCAACCGGGAATCGTCCGCGTCCCTGGCTCGACATCACCGACAGCGTCGAACGCATGACCAGGCTCATCCGGAAATGCCCGCCTTCAGCCGCAAACAGGTCATGCAACTCAAGCCCCTGGACGTCCGCGACACTCTCGAACACAACGCCGACGTGTTGGGCCGGTTGCTGGGCGAACAGGTTGTTTTGAACCTGGATATCGCCCCGGCATTGCCTCCGATCATGGCCGACCCGGAGATGTTCCTGCAAATTCTCATCAACCTGGCGGTCAATGCGCGCGACGCCATGAGCCGCGGCGGCCAATTCACCATCCGCGCCGGGCCGATGCCACTTTTGCCGCGGCGGACATTCCCGCCAAGTCCGACCGCAAAGCCGGACGGTTCGTCCGCTTCAGCGTCACCGACACCGGCTGCGGCAT
>CAWHYN010000031.1:0-352480 GCA_963833515.1 uncultured beta proteobacterium
TTGAGGCAATGAGGCGAGCCAGCGAACGGAGCCCAGCGGGCAACAGCTCTATTTGACGGTCGCGGCACCCGCCTTACACACAACCTCCGTCCTGCCAGCCAGTGCCCCCAGAGCAGCCGACGGCGCCATAATCTTCCCGCCCTCGATGAGAGGAATGCCGCCACGGGAAGTAATGACGCCGTCAAGTGTGGCAACATAGGGCATGTTATTGACCTGAATCGCATTCTCATAAACCTTCGTTTCACGGCGGTAAGATACTGCAGCGCGGGCCTTGTGTTCGGATATCTGGATAGAGGCAAGCTGAGCGCAGTCCATGCGCTGGAATGCAACGAGGTTGCCGCCCGAATCAACAACTGCAACATTCAACTTCCAATCATGCTTTTTTGCTTCAGCCACGGCTGCACTGATCGCAATTTCGGCGCGCTCGAGCAAGATCGGGACCCCATAGGGAACATCGAATGGCATTTTGTCTGGAACCGTGTCGAGGGGATTAGTCTTCTGCGCCTCTTCAGCACTGCTCTCGCCGGCAACAGCCAAAGCAGCACAGAAAATAGCAGCGACCATACTTGATTTAGACCACATGATAATTCTCCTCCTAAAGATAATTGGTACGTTAATGCGTCTTGCAGGAGCGCTAATTATGCATCGTGAAACACATGTCTACATATCGAAATTGTCCGAAAAGCGGCCCAATATTGAGCGAGATTACGATTCAGGCGTCCATGCGAGATTGACCAACAGTCCGGTCTGATTCTGGCGCATTGATTGGCAGGAACCTGAGTGAATTGAGCGCCAATCCCCATCCATTCCGATATACGGCATCACGACCCGCACAACCACCCGCAATCAATACTTCCCGTCTTTTTAAGGGCGCTTGAGTCACCTGCCCTTTCCCATGATCAGGTCTGGCAGCCAGGTGGAAATGCCCGGAACCAGGCAAATCATGAACACGGCAAGGAACATCAGCAGCAGGAATGGCATGACTCCCCAAATCACATCTTTGAGTGCGATATCTGGCGCGATGTTCCTGATCACGAAAATGTTGAGGCCGACCGGGGGATGGATGAGGCCCATCTCCATGACGATCGTCATCAGCACCCCGAACCAGATCAGATCGAATCCCGCCGCCTTGAGCGGAGTCAGAATGATCGGTGCGGTCATCAGGATGATGCTTACCGGCGGCAGGAAAAATCCCAGCACGATCACCATCACGATGATTGTCGCGAGCAGCATCCATTTTGACAGGGACAGGGCAACGATCCACTCCGCTGCTCCCTGGCTGATGTGCAGATAGCTCATGACGTAGGAATACAGCAGCGACATGCCGATAATGAACATCAGCATGGTCGACTCCTTAAGCGTGGAACTAAGGATGGGCGCCACATCACGGGGACGCCAAACCTTATACACCACGGCGATCAGCACCAATGCGAGTACGGCGCCCAGCCCGGCGGTTTCCGACGGCGTCGCGAAACCCCCGTAGAGCGCTACCATTACGCCAATCAGCAACGTCACGAAAGGAATCACGCGTGGCAACATCTCCATTTTCTGGCTTAGCGTGAGCTGCTCCTGTTCAAGATAAGCGGAACGCGTACCGTCATGCGCGAAATTTTCCTTGGCATCGCGGTATTCACGGCGGAAGCGCCACATCGCGTAGCCGGAAAACAGGAAGACGAGAAGCATGCCCGGCCCGATACCCGCGAGGAATAGGCGGCCCAGTGATTGTTCTGCGGCAACCGCGTACAAAATCATCGTGACCGAGGGCGGCAACAAGATGCCCAACGTGCCTCCTGCTGCAATGATGCCGGCCGCAAATCCGGGAGAATAGCCGCGCTTGCGCATCTCGGGAATTCCCGCACTTCCGATCGCCGAACAGGTCGCGGGGCTGGATCCGGCCATGGCCGCAAATAGCGCGCAGGCAAATACGTTTGCAATGCCAAGGCCGCCCGGAACACGGCTCATCCACGCGTGCATTGCTGCATAGAGATCTCTGCCAGCTGGCGATTTCCCGATCGCAGCTCCCTTGAGAATAAATAATGGGATCGATAGCAGCGTGATACTGGCCAACTCTTCATAGACGTTCTGCGTAACGGTATCGAGGGACGCCGCAGGCATGAAAAAATACATGAAAGTCACCGCGACACCGCCCAGAGCAAATGCAATCGGCATGCCCGAAAAGAGGACGGTCAGCGTCGTCGCACCAAACAACAGGCCAATCGACAGCAGGGTCATCGGGCTGGCCTCGCGCGCCTGATCCGCGCGGCGACTTGCAAAACAATCTGCAGCGAAAGCAGAGTGACACCCGTCGCCATAAGGCAGTAGGGAACCCATAATGGTGGCGCCCATGACGAGGATGTGGTCTGATCTTCGGCCCACGCTTCATACCACAGCGTCCAGGACTTCCAGGCAAAGAAAGCACAAAACAGTGCCGACAGGATGTCAATTAACAACAGCCGGACCTTGTTGGCCCACCCCGGAAGAATACCGGCCACTGCATCGATGCTGATATGGCCACGGAAGGACTGAACATAGCCACCGCACAGGAATGTGGCCCCCACCAAGCAGAATACAGTAGCCTCATCCTGCCAATTGGTCGAAGCTTTGAAGAAATATCGCGAGAACACGCTATAGGTGAGAATCCCTGACGCTGCCAGCAACGCCAGCATCCCGAGGCGCATGATCCACTCATTAAGCATGGCGACCAGGCGCGCCACCCACTCTAATGCATCAACGGTCTGGTATTCCTCCCGGGTTGACTGATCGCGGTCGAAGCCAGGATTCATGCGAATTTCTCGGCAGCCTTCAGCAGTTTTGCGCAGGTTTCACTCTTGTCGGCGAAGTCCTTCCAGGCCGTGACGCGCGCAATCGCCTGCCACCTTTTCACCATCGCATCGTCAAGATCGTAAACCTTGGCGCCTGCCTTGACGTAGATGTCCGCCACAGCCTTGTCGTCCGCCATTGCGGCTTCAACCGCAAATTTTTCCATCTCCTCGCCCACGGCCATGATCGCATCCTGCTGCGCCTTGGGAAGTTGATCGAAGATCGCCTTGGACATCATCAGCGGCTCGAGCATGAACCAGTAAGACTTTCCTCGCCCGGTGGTAAGGTGCTTGGAGACTTCTTCGAGACGAAATGAGATAAGGCTGGTGGAGGACGTTATTGCCGCATCTATGGCACCCGTCTGCATCGCGGTATAAATCTCGTTTGATGGTATATCGAGCACCGATGCTCCTGCCTCCTTGAGCACCATGTCCATCTCACGGCTCCCGCCGCGCACCTTCATTCCTTTTGCATCGTCGGGCGCAACCAGCGGTGTAGTTCGGCTGGCAATACCGCCCGCCTGCCATATCCAGCTCACCACGATGACGCCTTTTTCGTTCAGCACCTGACTGAGCAGTTTTCCCACCTCGGCACTTTTCCAGGCCGTCCCCTGGCTGTAAGAAGGGACCAGCCCTGGCATCAGGCCGATGTTGGTTTCGGGAACTTCACCCCCTGCATAGGAAAGCGGAACCAGGCTCAGATCCAGCGCGCCTTTGCGCATTGATGAGAATTGAGCTTTGGTCTTCATCAGCGATGAGCCCGCATATATTTCGAACTTGAGCGCGCCTTGAGTGCGCTTTTCCACCTCGGCAGCAAATTTCCGGCACAAGCGGTCGCGGAAGTCGCCCTCGGCGAGCGTACCGGCAGGAAACTGGTGAGAAATCTTCAGGGATTTTCCTGCATCGGCAAACGCTCTGCCGCCAAACAGTGCCATCGGAACGGCCACCGCAGTCGCCTGAATGAGACGACGCCTGTTCTGATCAATTGTATTCATATTCAATTCCCCCTTAAGATGGACAGCCAAATTGACGCCGCAAGACGGTGGATGATCGATGCTGGAGAAGGCTGCCGTTTCGATGCCAGCATGTGAGCACGAATTGCCACACCAGTTAATCGAAGTATACCTGTTAAAAATTGGCGTATGCAAAGCCGTCCTGGAAAAAGTCGGCCTATTTCTTCTACACGCGCTTGGTTCCCCACCCGTTCAACCGACGCTCGCCAAGGCATTAAAATAGTCCACGTTTCGACCAGGTCAAGACGAACGGTGCATTTTTCGCACGCTAACAGTGCTCGAATACAGCCATCCACGTACCGATCAACGCGACGCGGACACCAGAATATTCAGCGACATTCGAAAATTGTCTGCGACCTGAGGGCTTCGCTTGCGATCATGTCGAAAGGCCTTATCGCCCTTCGCACACGATTCTCTTTCGAGTGGGAACTGACAAACCGTCACCAGTCGGAACGGCAAAGCCCTTCGGAAGCAATGGATCGGTGAGAACCAAAGGGGCGACTTGAATGCAGGCAAGCTCTCCGCGACTGCCTGATGCGTAACCGGCTGACTCGCCCCGCGTCACGATCTCAACGCAAGCGAGACCAAATTTTATAATTTGACCGCGGGGGCGAGAGGAAATACCATTGCGCCCTTCAAGAAATCCATGCTCGATAAAATCAACGGAAATTTATGCGCCCCAATCAATTTGCTCTCATAGCACTGACGCTCGGAATCGCTTTGCTATCTGGCTGCAGCAAGTCATCGAGCTCGAACGCCAATACTGTCGTTGCCACTTTCGCGGCAGCGGACACGGCAACTGTTTCAGCTCCGGCTTCCGCTTTGGGTTCATTTGCATTTACGGGGCCCGCCAGCACCGTTTCCACAACATCATCCACAGTAAGTATTGGACTGAATCCATCGGGCCTGCCGCTCACTGCAACCGTTACCTTCAATCTGCCAGCAACGTGTCCACCTGCTGGCTGCACAGTGACGACGGGGGCAGTCAGCCTATACCCAGGCACAATCGCCTATTCCGGCAATACCGTAGCCACCTCAAATTTCATGGGAGATCTGTACGGATCGACAGTGCCTAAGACATTGGCAGACACATTGCCGGGCCTGAGATATGCCAACTTCGGTGAATGGGAGTGGCTTCCGGTTCCGCTGACCAGCGGCACCTACTATACACAGGAATACGCGGGCGGCGTGCAACCCGCACCCGCTCCCATCACACCGGCCACGAATCCCGTCAATTATTACGGCACGGCGGCAGCGATAGGTTTTAACAATACTTCAGCCCTCCCCCCTCCCCCGTAATCGAATATGTTATCACCGCGGGCGGCGCCGCCGTCCTGTTGAATTTTGACTTTGTGGCAAACACATTCACCGGCACCGTCAGTTTGGTAGCAGGCACGCATGATAGGTGGACTGGCGTTTTGTCCGGTGCATTTAACTCACTCCTTCTGAGCGGAACGATTAGCGGCAATACATTTTCCGGACAGGTGACCACAAACAGCGATGCGACTCCCGCTCCGCTCGATCCGGCATTGCCTGGCAGTACTTCAGGAACTCTCAGCGGCATGTTCTATGGCCCGGCAGGTACAGAAGTGTCGGGTTTGTACCAATTGGCAAGTGGCTCGTTGATTATCAATGGTTCGTTCGGCGCAAAGCAATAATCTACGGTCCCCACAAGTCCTGGCAAAGCCCGCCTTGATCTTCCGCGAATATCTTAACAATCGTATTTTACCTTTGCCCCCTCGAGGTTCGTGACGGAAGGGAAAGCCAATGTCCGCCATGAATCTCCGGGTTTATGGCACACTAGTGCACCTTCAACCATTACCCACTGCCTGTCTTGCAACCATACGAACTGTTTATCGGCCTGCGCTATACCCGTGCCAAGCGGCGCAACCATTTCATCTCCTTCATCTCCCTGATCTCCATGCTGGGTATGGCGCTGGGCGTGATGGCCCTGATCGTCGTGCTGTCGGTGATGAACGGCTTCCAGAAGGAGATCCGCGCGCGCATGTTGGGCGCGTCTCCGCATCTGGAAATAGTCGCGGATGGCGGACGTCTGGATAACTGGCAGGCCATTCTGGACAAGGTCGCGCAGCACCCGCAAGTTTCCGCCGCAGCCCCTTATGTGGGCGGGCAAGGAATGCTCTCGTATGGGCCGAACGTGCAGGGGGTCATGGTGCGCGGCATCGATCCAGTCCGCGAAACCGCAATCACCGACCTTTCCAACAAAATCAAGGCGGGTGCATTGGAGGAATTGCGCAGCGGCGAATTCGGCATCGTGCTCGGCGTCGACCTCGCTCGAGCACTTGGTGTCCGGCTTGGCGAAAAGGTCATGCTGATAACTCCGCAAGGGCAGATCACACCCGCCGGGATGATGCCGCGCCTCAAACAATTCCGCACGGTGGGCATCTTCGAGATCGGCATGGCACCTTACGACAACAACCTTGCGTTGATCAACATCGGCGATGCCCAAAAATTGTTCCAGCTCGGCGACGCGGTGACAGGCATCAGCGCGAAACTCCGCGATGTCGATAGCGCCCCCCAGGTATCGCGCGACATACAACGCCAACTTGCCGACGACCTGTACGCCAATGACTGGACTCACCAGAACAGCAATTATTTCCGGGCTGTACAGATGGAAAAGAAGATGATGTTCATCATCCTGTCGCTGATCGTCGCAGTAGCCGCCTTCAACATCGTCTCCACGCTGGTGATGGCGGTCACCGACAAGCAGGCTGACATCGCGATCCTGCGCACGCTGGGTGCATCGCCGCGCAGCATCATGAAAATCTTCATCGTGCAGGGCGTCGTGATAGGCCTGATCGGCACATTGCTGGGTGCGATCAGCGGCATCGCGTTAGCACTCAATCTGGATGTGGTCGTGCCCTTCATCGAGCACCTGTTCGGCGTACAGTTTCTCGCCAAGGATGTTTATTACATCAGCGAATTGCCATCCGACTTGCGTTATCACGAAGTGATGCTGGTCGCGGGCATTTCCTTTCTGATCAGCTTGCTGGCAACGCTCTACCCCAGCTACCGCGCGTCCCTCACCCAGCCTGCCGAGGCGCTGCGCTATGAATGAGACGATCCTTTCCTGCCGCGATCTGACAAAGACCTTCACCATCGGCAAGCAAGATGTGCGGGTGCTCAAAGGCATCAACCTCGATGTCCGGCGCGGCGAGCGCATCGCCATCGTCGGCGCATCGGGTTCTGGGAAGAGTACCTTGTTGCACCTGCTAGGCGGACTGGACAACGCAACCGGCGGAACCGTGCAAATACTCGGACAGGACATGCAGAAAATGGACGAGCCGCATCGCGGCGAAATGCGTAATCGCTCGCTCGGCTTCGTGTACCAGTTCCATCACCTGCTGCCCGAATTCACCGCGCTGGAAAACGTGGCGATGCCGCTGTTGATACGCGGGATGAGACGCGCCGAGGCCGCTCCGGTCGCCGCCGCAATGCTGGAACAAGTGGGACTTGCGCAGCGCCTTCACCACCATCCCTCCGAACTGTCCGGCGGCGAGCGCCAGCGTACCGCAGTTGCACGCGCCCTGGTGACACAACCCGCGTGCGTACTGGCGGACGAACCGACCGGCAACCTGGACCGCAACAGTGCGCAAGCCCTCTTCGATCTGATACAGCAACTCAACGAGAAGCTCAATACCAGCATCATCGTGGTGACCCATGACCAGGAATTTGCCCGACGCATGCAACGCACCCTGCGTCTGGTGGATGGAGTGCTGCAAGATGAAACGCGCTAAACGGCAACGGCGCATGCCGCGCAATCCTCTGGTCCCGGTCGTGCTGTTCAAAAAATCCGGCGCACATGGCAAATCCGTCAAGGCTCAGCGACGGGCCGACAAAATGATGACCAAGCGCAGCGTCGACCGGGACGAAAGCTAACCATTTCATCACATGCAGCCTTGGCTACTGGAAACAATTGATATTGTCTACTTATAACGGGTGCCGTTCCATCCCGCATTTATTGAGCAAAAATATGTCCGTTCCGGATGTTGACACCGTCCCTACCCGACCATTTGCGCCGGCAGGTGAAGGCCGCGTTACGCAAATTCGGAACGCATCGCCGCAGCGCAGGTCGAAGAGCTTTGGGGGTCTTAAGCGCCTTTTTCGGCCCAGTGAGAGGATGCTCCGTTTGGCGTCCGGGTAATACACCAGTTATCATGACCAACAGAGAAAACAATTCATGCTGAACTTCATCATCTCCACTGTTGCATTTTTCGTTGCCGCTTGGCTTGCCAATCGTTATCTGGATGAGCTGGAACTCGCCAAGAGCATGGCGCGCGGCCTGCTGGTGTTCGTCATCGCCTCCATCGTTTCATGGGGCGCGGCGGAAATGGTGGAGTGGACCCAAGTTAGAATCGAAGGTCCCCAGGCGGCTGCGCAACCGTCGATCGATTTATCCCAGCTCCTGAAGGCGGTCAGTCAATCTCAACATTGACCATTTTGGTGGCGCAATGAAAACGAACAAAGACCTTTCTCAAGGACAAGTAATATGAAACAAAGTGTGGCGGTTCCGATCTTCAGGCTCGTCTGTCTGTCCGGCCTTTTGTTCGCATCCCTGACATTCTCGTCGGGCTGCATAGCCATGGACGATGATACCCAACCAATTGTCGCGGTGGGCGTGTATGCACAGCATTCGGGCGGAAAGGTCGTATACCACTATCGCATCGTCAATAATAGCCAGCAAAGCATTAATGCTGTTGAAATCGGGCGCAACAACAAAAATGATGGAGATCCCAATGACGGCGTCAATGAACTCCTTGAGCTCCCTTCGGGATGGAACGCCAAATTGGGTATCCCCTCGACAAGCACCACTTCGCCGACGGGCTGGCGCGTCAGCGTCATCGCGCCGGAGGAGAACCAAAGCCACGCCATTGCATGGGAAACCTTGAATGACCGCTCACCCAAGATTTTCGCGGGCCAGACCTTGAATAAGATGAGTGTAGCCTTGGAGGCGGCCGATAATAACTACATGACTGGCCATGCCGTGGTCACTTTTTCAGATGGCACCCCTAAGAATCTTACCGTTCCCCTTGAACGGCTCGACAACACCCCACCCAGCCTCTCGGTGACGCTAAGTCCCAATATGGTCCCGTCCCAGGGCAACAAGCTTGTTGCCATCAATGCGTCCTTTGCAGTAAAGGACGATTACGACCATCTGCCAGAAATAAGACTCGAGTCCATCACTGCCAACGAACCGTTGGAAGCCGATGACGTCAGTGATGCGAGCATCGGACTTGATGATCGCTATCTTAAACTTCGCGCCACAAGCAAGAGCCCGTCGGGGCGGATCTATACGGTCACCTATTCGGCAACCGACGCGTCCGGAAACCAAACCACAGCCTCAGCGACCGTGACCGTGATTGGCGCGACGTCCACGTCCATGATGGCACCCATTGCACCGGCACCGGTGACAAAGCCGACGGTCGGGCCGCAGGATCAAGGCGATAATGAAAACGCCGATGTCAAGACCAGATAGATGTCCTGCCGCACATCCGAACATCCGCACAACCGCAGGAAGCGTTCCTCAGGCATGCATATTGGAATACGGTGCCATACGCCCTCTTTAAAACATGTACAAACCCTCATTCCAACGGAAGCTACGCATGAAGATTGAGGTGGGATCCATTAACTAATGTTGCTTTCATTTTTCTCCCCGGTCATGTATCGTGCATGCCGTTCAAAACCCCCAGCTTATCGTGATGCATCAGTGGGTTTCGAAGCAATGTCTCCTGGTGCCGATCTGAACGCAGCCAGATGGTTTGAGACCTGTTTCATCGTTACCAGCCGGCACTGAGAATGCCTTAATAAATATGTTCCCTCAAGGAATTCAACAGTGAAAAATTCGTATTACGCGTTAATCCTTGCAATGGCGACAACCTTGCTCAGCGGGTGCCTGGACAATGGTTCGACAGCCAGTCCTCCGTCGAATGTGATCGCCGTTGCCGGAGACAGCAGAGCGATCATCACGTGGACACCCAGTCCGGGTGTCGAATACTGGCTTTTCACGGCAACTGACCCCGCTCTGACGGCCTTCAATTGGGCCGGTTTGGCAAACGGGCACGGGTACGTCTCTGTGGTTCCGCCGTTCTATATGTGCGGCTTAATAACCAGCACCGTTGGAACTGCTAATTGGACGCCCTATTATTTTGCGATGAATGGCCGTATCAGCGGCGGACCCGGTGGATCAAGCAGCCCGACGACCCCTGCGTTGACTCCTTACGATGCGAGTGCAAAATGGCAAGCCAGCAACACGGCTTTATCATCCCAGAATATTTACGGGGTGGGATATGCCAGCCTGACGACCTGCTCGAACAACACATCCAGTGCTGCCGGAGCCTTTGCAGCGGTCGGTGCGAGCGGCACCATCTTCATCAGCAACGATGGGAAAAGCTGGAATCTGGCTGAGTCCGTACCGCCGGGATTACCAGACCTCTATGCGGTGACCGGCAACGCCGCCAACCTCAATGATCCGACCGATCCGGCATTGCTCTGGGTCGCTGTCGGTGATGGGGGTGTCTCGGTCTTCAGCCCTGACGGCATCAATTGGCAGCTCGGGCGAGCTGCCTTGGGGAATCCGGCGTTGCGTTCACTGACCCATGCCGGGGGGACGTTTTTAGCAGTAGGGGACGGCGGGACCATCGTCTCAACTGCCGATGGAATCAACTGGACACCTGAGGTCTCGACCTCTTCCAGTAATCTGCGGGGCGTGACCCATGGTGCGATATATGTTGCCGTAGGCGACAGCGGCACGATCCTCACTAGTTCCAATGGCTCTTCTTGGGGTCAAGTTCATTCATCTGGACTTAACAGCCTTACCACTCTGCGGCAAGTCGCTTCCGTCGGCAGCATTTACGTGGCAGTGGGGGACGCTGGCACAATTGCAACAAGTGTTGATGGAGGAAACACATGGTCCGCGCAGACGCTTCCCCCCCCGCCGACCCAGCTCTCCCCGCCGAACCTCGTGAGTGTCGCAGGCGAATCGCTGATTGTAGCCGACGCAGTTGGTGATCCGCTGCTGCCGAACAGTGCCATCCCGTATGCCCAGTTTGTGGCTCTCGATAGCAGCGGCAATACCTACACCAGCGTGAACGGCCTGACTTGGCTTGGCCCATCCAGCACCAGCATAGGCATGAGCCAGCCTAACGCCATGGTTAGCAGTGGTTTCGGATATGTCGCCGCAGGATTCGATAAGGTTTTGAATGCAAACACTACTGCATCCGCGTTCTGACAAACGCGCGAGACTGCCAATAAGAACAACCGCGCCCGTCCGGACCGAAACCTCCCATGCCAACGAAACTGGGAACACCGCAAGAAGCTTTGGGGCGGGTACTTCAACACTGATTCACATTGCCAAGAACGGCGTGTTGCAAGACGTTATCAATCCCGGAATCTGGATACGTGAAATTAATAAATGCCCGGGTCCATCGAGGATTCGCGGCAGCAATGTTCGCCCGTTGGGCCGTTGTCCGATATTGTCCAGCTTACCATCGGACATGGCTGTAGGAGTCCTCATTCCATGAAGAACTTGTCGCAACAACTTGCTTTGATTTTGGCCACCGCCTGGGTCGGTGGCTTATGGGCGGTCGGCTATCTCGCGGTGCCGGTACTTTTTTTTGCTCAACCGGACAAGCAGCTGGCCGGGATGTTAGCGGGGCACATGTTCGCTTTGGTCGCCTATCTCGGCATGGCATGCGGAATATATCTGCTCGTTTATCATATCAGGTTGTCCGGCCGCGCGTCGTTTCAACACGCCTTGTTCTGGGTCGTGGCGGCGATGTTACTGATCTCGCTGGTGTTGCAGTTTGGCATCCAGGCGATCATGGCCGATCTCAAGCTGCAGGCGTTGCCCCTTGACGTGATGCACAGCGCGAATGCGGATCGCTTCAAAATGCTGCATGGCATATCCAGCATCATCTATCTGCTGCAAAGCTTGCTCGGGGTATTCCTCGTCGTCAAAATCCGCCGCGCATGATCCCCACAAATAAGTGCAGCATGAAAAGGCCGGGGCAGCGACTCTCTTTCTTCCGGCGCGGACCCTAAGCCAAGGCCTTGATAATGTCCTCGACCACCTTCTTCGCATCGCCGAATACCATCATGGTCTTGTCCATGTAGAACAGGTCGTTGTCCAGGCCGGCATAGCCAGTGGCCATGCTGCGCTTCACGACCAGCACCGTGCGCGCCTTGTGCACTTCAAGTATCGGCATGCCGTAGATGGGA
Organism: uncultured beta proteobacterium; assembly: GCA_963833515.1. GTDB lineage: Bacteria > Pseudomonadota > Gammaproteobacteria > Burkholderiales > Gallionellaceae > Gallionella. Next base: position 12,071 of record CAWHYN010000031.1, read on the forward strand.
CTGGTCTTGTCGTTCTTGGCGGCGGGGTTGACCACGTCGTTCGCGCCGATAACCAACACCACATCCGTATCGGCAAATTCATTGTTGATCTCGTCCATTTCCACAACCTGTTCGTACGGCACCTCCGCCTCAGCCAGCAACACATTCATGTGTCCCGGCATGCGTCCGGCCACCGGATGGATCGCATAGCGCACCTTTACGCCTTTTTCAGCAAGCATCTTGGACATTTCGTTGATAGCATGCTGCGCTCGCGCCACCGCGAGGCCGTAACCAGGAACAATGATGACACTGTCGGCATTGCCCATCAAGAACGCCGCATCGTCGGCACTGCCGCTGCGATAGGTCTTTTGCAATCCCTCATCTTGCCCCCCGGCCGCAGCCTCCCCACCGAAACCGCCGAGGATCACGTTGAAGAAGGAACGGTTCATCGCTTTGCACATGATGTAGGACAGGATCGCGCCAGAGCTGCCGACGAGAGAACCCGCAATGATCAACATGTTGTTGTTGAGCGTGAAACCGATTCCTGCTGCCGCCCACCCCGAATAGGAGTTCAGCATCGATATTACCACCGGCATGTCAGCGCCGCCGATCGGCATGATCAGCAAAACTCCAAGCAGCATGGCGATAGCGGTCATGATCAGGAACGGTGTCCAGCTTTGCGTGACAAAGAAAACGATGCCAAAAGCGATCATCAGCACGCCAAGCAGGAGGTTGAACCAATGCTGCCCGGAAAAACGCAGCGGCTTGCTTGCCAGCTTGCCGGACAGCTTGCCGAACGCAATGATCGATCCAGTGAAAGTGATCGCGCCGACGAAGGTGCCGACGAACAATTCGATGCGATTGCTCGCGTGCAGTGTCTCACCGATGCCATACGCGAGCGGATTATTGAAAGCGGCCATCGCAATAAGCACTGCAGCCAGGCCGACCAGCGAGTGCATCGCCGCAACCAGCTCCGGCATCGCAGTCATTTGGATGCGCCTGGCGACCACTGCGCCGACCGCCCCCCCCGCGGCAATCGCAACAAGAATATACGTCACATTATGGGTGACGGTGAGAGTGGTAAGCACAGCGATCGCCATGCCTATCATGCCGAACAGGTTTCCGCGTCGCGCTGAAATCGGTGAGCTCAAGCCCTTCAGGGCAAGAATGAACAGGACCGCAGCAGTCAGATACGCGAGTGCAACAGAATTGGCGGACATAATTTTCCCTTACTTATTTTTTTTCTTGAACATATCCAGCATGCGCTGTGTGACGAGAAAGCCGCCGAACACATTTACAGCCGCAAGCGTCACTGCAACCAGCCCAAGAACCGTGCCGATATCGAGCTTCTCGGGTCCTGCTGCGAGCATCGCCCCGACGATGATGATGCCGGATATGGCATTGGTAACCGCCATCAACGGGGTATGCAACGCAGGTGTGACGTTCCACACAACGTGATAGCCGATGAATATCGCCAGGACGAATACGGTAAGATTCAGGACAAATGGATCAACTACGCCAGTCATGTTTTTCTCCGTTGATTATTTTGCAGTGGCTGCGCCACCCCTGCATAACAGGGTGCCGGCGATGATATCGTCTTCCATATTGATGTTCATCGCCCCGCTCTTGTCGCACAGAAGATTTAGGAAATTGAGAAGGTTGCGCGCATAAAATGCACTCGCATCGGTCGCCACCAGCCCAGGCAAGTTGGCTTCCCCGACGATCGTGACGCCATGCTTGACGACGGTCCTGCCAAGCTCGGACAATGGGCAGTTTCCGCCTGCTTCCACTGCCATATCCACCACGACCGAACCAGGTTTCATCTGCTTGACCGTATCCTCATGCAAAAGCACTGGGGCCGGGCGACCCGGGATCAAAGCAGTCGTGATAATGATATCCGCTTGCCGGGCGCGCTCTGCTACCAATAAGGCCTGGCGCTGCATCCAGGAAGCAGGCATCGGACGAGCGTAGCCGCCCACGCCCTTGGCGATCTCGCGCTCTTCGTCGGTTTCGAAAGGAACATCGATGAATTTCGCACCCAACGATTCCACCTGTTCCTTCGCTGCGGGTCGTACGTCAGAGGCTTCCACTACCGCCCCGAGGCGTTTGGCGGTGGCGATGGCCTGCAATCCCGCCACACCGACGCCCAAGACCAGAACGCGGGCGGCTTTCACGGTACCGGCAGCAGTCATTAACATCGGCATGAAACGTTGATAAAGGTTTGCGCCCACGATCACGGCCTTGTAACCCGCAATGTTGGCCTGCGATGAAAGCACGTCCATCGCCTGCGCGCGCGAGGTGCGCGGCAACTTTTCCATCGCAAATGCGGTGATCCCCTGTCGGGTATAAGCGGCGACCAAGTCCGCCTGATGCGGAGAGAGCAGGCCGATCAAAACCGTGTCGCGCGGCAGTTTCGCGAGTTCGTCCTCAGTGGGCGCCTTGACCTTCAGAATGATCTGCGACTGCGCATACAAACTGCTCACTTCGACAAGAGTGGCGCCCACCGCTTGAAATTCCGTGTCAGGAATGTGCGCACCGCTACCCGCTCCGGCTTGCACCATCACCGAGTGGCCGGATTGCAACATCTTTTTCACTGTTTCAGGTGTCGCAGCAACACGAGTTTCGCCTGCGCGCGTTTCCGCAGGAATGCCTATACGCATGTACTTCTCCTAATTTTTCGTGGAATTTCTTTCGATGACAGGATCGGAATATCGTTCGAAACAGATTTCTAGCGGAGCCAATTATAACCGTACTGTGCGGTGCGCTGATAGACACCAAGCAACTTATTTAGACCCTTGCACATACCGGGTCTTCGGTTATTTACGCCCGACGACTCAGCAATCAGGAAAACCAGCGCAAGAAAGCCGCCGAGCTAAGGGCCGCAACCGCAAGTACGAATGAAAGGCGCCAGGCGAGAAGGAGTTTGTTTGCAGCCCACCCCGAATTTAACTTTATATAGGCCAAAGCCACGACAAACCCAACAAGGGCACAGAATATCTTTATCAGCAGGGCACCCACAGCGATGCCATGAATATCCGGCAGATTCCCTTCATAGAAAAGGGTCGTGACGCCAAATAGCACCCCGCTCGCCGCCTGAATTGCCCAAGCCAATGCAAGAACTAATGCAAGGCGATGCTGAACTGCAGCGTTACCACGCACCAGCCAAAGAGCCGATACGGCAGTACCGACTACAGTTGCAGCACCGAGGTTATGGATGACCTGGATTAGTGCATAAATTAGATTCTGCACTTGTTCAAAAATTATCTGGCCGTGAACGAATTACTTGACCGTCGCTGTCACAGTCCCCTCCACGCCTGTCATTGCATGGCCCACGGTTGCCTCTTTCACCACAATGGTGTGCTTGCCGGGCGACAGTTTTGGCAAGTCGACTGTGCATGGGCAATGAGCCACATCACGATAGACGATGGGAGCCTGATCATCGACATAAATGTGAACGTGGTTGCCATTCGGGCTCAAGTGAATGTTGAATTCCAGCTTGTTTCCGCCACTTTGCAGGACTGCATCGTTTTTGGGCGAGGTTATGGTGATTGAACCTGCAGAATCGGCGGCCCAAACCGTGCTTGTTAAAGCGGCCAAGGCAATACCAAAGAAAAAACTTTTGAACTGCTTCATGACACCCTCCTTAGGAATGATTGATCGGATTAAACACGAGTAATACAGTCAACTACAGGGGCGAATTCAGCACCTTATTTGTAAAAAAGTCAAGCAGGCAAAAGCCCGGGGGAGCCCTTCCATTCCCATGGCGCAACCTGATTGCGGTCGCTCCTTGAATATGGTTTCGCTGGCAGTCTAGACGCCGCTAATGTACTGCTGTCTCTTGCCAACCGCACTGCATCCGAGCCCCATATAATGATCAACTCGCCAACGGCAGCGCGACGGAGGGCGGCGGCGGCATGCAACACATACTTCGCGCGAGATCGAACCGAATTTGAGCGACCGCCGGTCAATTCATCATCCTGTTTACTCGCCGTCTGCTGCAGACGGAATATATCCCTGTCATCAACGGACACCGTACAGCCACAACAGGGAAGTGGTTGTAAATTATAAAAAGCTTGTTACAATCAACCTCGAATATGATGAAATTGAGAATTCGCATGAACAAATGGGGCGGCCATTACCTAAGGGGGCGCGATGTCATTTGAATTGATCGAACATAGTTATGATTTTTCCGAAGCCCCACTTGTCGTCGTCATCGACGACGAATTCACTAGCCGGCTAATACTTGGCAAGGTATTACAAAGCGTCCAAAACAACATCATCGTACAATCGTTTGCAGACCCGATAACCGCGCTAGCGTGGATCAAAGACAATCAACCGGACTTGATCATTGTTGATTATATGATGACCGGCATGACGGGACTTGAAGCGGTGCGGCAGATGCGCAGGAATTATTTGCTTGAAGGCGTGCCCATCGTGGTGGTCACATCGCTGGAAGAGCGGGACATCAAGTATCAAGTGCTGGAATCGGGCGCAACCGATTTCATCATCAAGCCCATCGATCCGTACGAATGCAGGGTCCGGTGCCGCAACATGCTCCAGATGCGCCTGCAGCAGAAGATCATTCTGCATCGATCGCAATCCCTGGAACAGCGGGTCGCGGAAGCAACCAAGCAGATTCGTGAACGGGAACAGGAAACATTGTTAAGGCTGGCAAAAGCCGGCGAATATCGCGATGAGGAAACCGGGAACCATATCGTTCGGATGGCCAAGTATTCACGGCTGATAGCGGAACAACTGGGGCTGGATGATGACCGTTGTGATTTGATCGAGGTCGCGGCCCCTATGCATGATATCGGGAAGATCGGCATCCCCGATCACATACTGCAGAAACCGGGCAGATTGGCGCCAAATGAATTGATCATCATGAAGACCCACCCGTTGATCGGGTTCCAGATCCTGCAGAACAGCCCGTCGAAATATCTGAGCTTGGGAGCGGAAATCGCGTTATCGCACCACGAAAAATATGACGGCAGTGGTTACCCGCATGGCGCCCAAAAGGATGAAATTCCGTTGGCAGCCCGCATTGTCGCCGTTGCTGACGTCTTCGATGCGCTAACTTCGCACCGCCCGTACAAGACCCCCTGGTCGAATGAATCGGCATTGGCATACATGACCAGCAATAGCGGCAAGCATTTCGATCCGGACTGCTTGGATGCTTTCGTGGCGCAATTCAGCAAAGCAACTCTCATTCAAAAGCAGATCCAGGATCCTGTAGAACCTTTGCCTGAACAATTGTCCCTATGATCCCGATGCTGGGCAATTTTTTTCAGCGACTCCGAAAAAACGGCGGCGAACAAGAACAGGCTCTGCTGAGAGTTTTTTTTGCAGCTCTCATTTTTGCCTTTCTGCTGTCGCACGTTAATACAGGGAATGCCTCCGGCGTTCGGGATATTGTTCTTTTCTTTTCCGGCAGCTTCTTGATCTTTTCCATCGCGTTCCTGACGATCGTTTTTGTCAGGCCCAACCCATCCGAGAAAAGGCAACTGCTGGCGATCTTTGCCGACCTGGGCGCTGTCACCTTTGGAATGTTGATGACGGAGGAAATTGGCACGCTTTTCTTCGGCATCTATCTCTGGATCATTGTAGGCAACGGTCTTCGATATGGCACGAAGTCGCTCGTCAGATCACACATTTTGGGTGTCCTCGGATTTACTACTGTGATCCTGGTCAACGATTACTGGCAAATACACAGCACTCTTGCCGCAGGATTGCTGCTTACTCTGGTCTTGATTCCCCTGTACATCTACAGGCTATTGGAACGCCTGAATCAGGCTGTCACCCACGCCGAAGAAGCCAGCAAGGCAAAAAGCCATTTCCTGGCCAATATGAGCCACGAAATGCGCACTCCGTTGAATGGCGTGATCGGTGCAAGCGATCTTATTTTGCAAACACCCCTGAATGTGGAACAGAAAGACTTGGTCAATACGTTAAGAAACTCCGGGCGCATCCTGCTCAAGCTCATCGAAAACGTCCTGGATCTATCCAAGATAGAAAGCGGAAAGCTCCTTGCAGAAATAGTGGATTTCGACCTTCACAACATGATCAACAGCACCATGGATATGTTTGCATTCCAGGCAGAAAAGAAGGGGTTGAGATTGCATATGCATTCCTCCCCGGAAACCGCCTTTCTCCTGCGCGGAAATGCTCAACATCTTCGGCAGGTCATTATCAACCTGGTCGGAAACGCCATCAAGTTCACCAAGGCAGGAAGCGTGGAATTGCGAGTAAGCACTCTAACCCAGGACCAATCAACAGCGCTCCTGAGGTTTGAAGTGATCGATACTGGCATCGGAATCAGGCAGCAATCGCAGCAGGCCATTTTCGAAAGCTTTACCCAGGCACACGCAGACATCTCGAAGACCTATGGCGGTACCGGACTTGGAACCACGATTTCGAAACAGCTGGTTCAGTTCATGGGCGGCAAGATTGGCGTGCACAGCGAAGAAGGTAAAGGAAGTACCTTCTGGTTCGAACTCCCGTTCGAAAAGCCTCAGGAAAGACGCAGGTCAGATGGCCGTCAAGCCCTGAGCCATATGCGTGTATTTGGCGCCGGAATGCCGGACGACGAAAGGGCCAATGTTGTCGCAAATCTCGCCGACTGGGGTGGACAGTTCGATCATGCGGGATCGCTCGCAAAACTCCTCTTGCTGCTTCGACAAATACCGTCTGGCGGACAACGCAACCACGTTGTCTTGTGCAGGCCACAAGGCCTTGGCATGAAGGCTAGAGATTTTGCCGCACAAATATGGGCTGAGTTTGTCCCAAGCAGGGTATCACTGATCATTCTTGGTGGCGACGCCGACGGGAACAGTGAGGCAGAGTTGCTCAAGCTCGGATACGCCTGTTTGCTGAGAACGCCGATCGACAAACCACTTTTGTTCAATGCGCTTCATAGCGTGCTGTCAACGCAGATAGATACAGATGATGTTGTTTCATTCATGAAGCACTATGAACGAAATAGCCTGACCAAGCACAGACTAAATATTCTGCTTGCCGAGGACAACGAGACAAACCGAAAGATCATCTCGAAGATACTGGAATATGCCGGGCACGGCGTCGACTTGGTGGAAAATGGGGAGCAAGCGCTGGACATACTGGAAAATAAACAGTATGACCTGGCGATCATGGACATGAACATGCCCATTATGACAGGCCTCGAAGCACTGAAGATCTACCGGATGACTGCAGGGAGAAGACCCCGCATGCCTGTAATCATCTTAACCGCAAACGCTACCATCGAAGCAAAGCGTGAATGCGAAGAGGCTGGGGGGGATGCATTTCTGACAAAACCCATTGACGCCCCCGCCTTGCTCGACACCATCACGCGACTCTGCGCTTTTCATAGCCAAGGCGACAGCTCCGGACCAGTATCCGTCACCCCTCGGCGCGTTGTCGCAAAGGATTCGCTGTTGATCAACGAAAACACCTTGCATCATCTGAAATTGCTAGGCGGGGGAAACGACAATTTCCTGGAAGGCATTATTCAGGGGTTTTTCCTGGAGGGGGAGCAAACACTTAAGGCCATGAAGACGGCGCTGCTTCAGCGGGAATATGCGACCTTCAAGGAATTGGCCCACGCCCTCAAAGGAAGCTCTGGCAACCTGGGGGCAGAAGCGCTATTCCAGATATGCCGTGAAATCTCGCAGCTCAAGCACGCGGATTTGCAGGCTTCGGCAGACAAGCTGCTAGGTAGAGCACAAGATAGCTTTGACGCCACCAGAAAATCAATGATCCACTATCTGGAAGCGCCTCAACAAGCTACCGGGCCATAATGAGTACGTTCGTTATTTTGATCGCGCCGTGTCGCGGCGGAATTCGTGGCGTGTCGCGGTGGAATGCAGCAAATGTTTTTGCTGAGAACGCACAAAGCGATCCATTACCTTAAGATCCTTTTCGCTCAGTTGCAAAGCAGTATCGACCCAAATGCCTGCGATATCCATGAGCTCCTGATACGTGACCGGATTGAACCTCTGCCGAGCCTTTTGTACCGCAATATATCCATTGGAGCGGCGAGACTGTTTCGCAACAAAGTCGTAAATAGCTTCTTCTCCAGCGCCATCTTCTACGAGCTCGTCAACGATTCCAATGTCATAGAGCTCTTCCGCGCTGTATAGCTTGCCGCTTAGAATCATCATTTCAGCCTGGACGGTTCCGATTTTTCTGGCCAGGAAACTGTATGCGCCCATACCAGGGAACAAATTGAACAGGATTTCCGGGAAACCCATCTTGCTGCTGCGTTCGGCGATGATGATGTCGCTGGTCAATGCCGCCTCGAACCCGCCGCCCAATGCATCGCCCTGAACCAGCGAAATCGTAACCACAGGCAAATCGTAATGCCTTATTCTGGAAGCCATCGCGTCAATGCACATCTTCGCGTAATGCGCCAATGTCTGACGATCCCTGTTTCTGATCAACTGGCTGAACAGCTCGAGTTGTCCGCCCAAGTTGAATACGCCCGGAATTTGAGAGGCAAACACCATGTAGCGGACCGGGTGCAACTCCCCGTGCATCCAAATCTTCCCGCCACAATCTTCGATGGACTGATTATATTGTTGCAACTCTGCTAGAATATTCAAATTAAAACAGGGTACTGCCTCGGGATTCATCAACACCCATGAAATTCCGTAATCAGGATCAAATCGGGATTCCAATTGTGTATATTTGATTTCCAGCGGATTTCCCGTATTGGTTAAAATTTCGAGCTGTCCCATTTTCTTGTTCTCCTACCTATCTGAATATCTTGTTCCTGCATCGGATACGCGACTCCATATCCGTCCGGAATCTTGCAATGAATGCCCCCGATACAGACTCGAACAGCCTTCCGCGAGCGGGACACTTATCATCGCTGCCACGGTCGCTAAACTACCAAGGTTCACCTACCGATCATGTGAAGAATAGAGATGGAAAACCCGGCTATTTTTCTCTTTGAGATTCCCTGTCGCCTACATCGGCACCCAGCCGCTTTCTCGTGTCCGTTATAATGGCATGAGTATTTCTACCAAAAGAGCCATGCCTAGCATTCAACTGTTGCCTGACCTGCTTATCAATCAAATCGCCGCTGGCGAGGTGATCGAACGGCCCGCTGCTGCGCTCAAGGAACTGCTTGAGAACAGCCTGGATGCGGACGCGACGGAAATCGTGGTGCAACTCGAAGGCGGGGGGATCAAATTACTGCGCGTACGCGACAACGGCAATGGCATCGCCAAAGATGAACTGAAGCTGGCGCTGATACGTCATGCGACTAGCAAGATTGCCTCGCTGGAAGATCTGCAACAAGTGGCCAGCATGGGTTTCCGCGGCGAAGCATTGGCTAGCATGGCAGCGGTGGCCCAGCTCACCCTGACCAGCCGTACCGGTAACGACGCTCACGGATGGAGAGTCGAAGCAGTCGATGGACAAATCAGCGAGCTCACTCCCGCAAGCCACGCTCAAGGCACCACGGTGGAGATACGCGAGATGTATTTCAATACCCCGGCACGGCGCAAATTTTTAAGATCCGAACCCACCGAATTCGCATATTGCGAGGAAGCTTTCAAGCGCATTGCATTGTCGCGTCCGGATGTCGCCTTTACGCTCCAGCACAACGGACGCACGCTATGGCAGTTACCTGCGGCCCATGGCGATCAGGCCGCTTTAGACAGGATCACCGCCTTGCTGGGCGACGAGTTCGGACACGCCGCCGTGCCGGTCTCTCACAGCGCGGCCAATTTGTCACTGCAAGGCCTGGCTGCATTGCCCGCATATTCGCGTGCGAGCCGCGATGCGCAATATTTTTTCGTCAATGGCCGCTTTATCCGCGACAAGCTCGCCAGCCATGCCCTGCGTCAGGCCTATCAGGACATCCTGCATCACCAGCGCCATCCCGCCTTCGTGTTGTTTCTCGAACTGCCGCCAGAGCAAGTAGATGTGAACGTGCATCCTGCCAAGAGCGAAGTGCGCTTTCGAGAAAGCCAGGCAATCCATCAATTCATATTCCACACCTTGCAGCAAGCCCTGAGTCCACCGGTCGGAGAAACCCAAGCAACTCCCACGTTCTCAAGCTCAGTGGAGAAAAACTCCACCGCCACTCTCTCCGCAGTCGGCTTCCGCCAACAAAGCATGCCGTTAAGCGTCCTTCGACAGCAGGACTCCTATCGCCTGTGGGAAGTACAAACTGAGCGGAGCGAACAGCAAGATGGCACCGGAAAGCCCGCTACGGGCGCCGCCCCGCTCGGTTACGCCTTGGCTCAGCTTTCCGGCATCTATATCCTCGCGCAGAATGCATACGGCCTCATCGTTGTGGACATGCACGCCGCACATGAGCGAATCGTATATGAAAAACTCAAGGCCTCCCTGGATGCCGAACGAATCGCTACGCAACCGCTGCTGATCCCGGTGAGCTTTTACGCCGATGCACAGGAAGTGGCTACCGTAGAAGCAGAGCAGGAAGCGCTCAAGAAGCTCGGCTTCGACATCGCACCGCTTTCGCCAACCACGCTGGCTGTCCGAGCCATGCCGGTGATGCTAAAGCAATCCGAAGCCGAAGCGGCGGCACGGGACGTCATCGACGAACTGCGCCAGTTTGGCGCGAGCCGCGCAATGACCGAACGGCGCGACGAGCTCCTTTCCACCCTGGCCTGCCACGGCGCGGTGCGCGCCAATCGCATCCTGAGCGTCACCGAGATGAACGCACTGTTGCGGGACATGGAACAGACGGACCGCTCTGGCCAGTGCAACCACGGGCGCCCGACCTGGTTCCAGATCACACTTGCTGAACTCGACGCGATGTTCCTGCGCGGACAATAGCAAGATGGGCTCAGCATGACTGGCTCCACTGCGCGCATCGCATTCGCCAGTTTCATTGGCACGGCCATCGAGTTCTACGATTTCTACATTTACGGCCTCGCCGTTGCGATGGTGATTGGGCCTGTGTTCTTTCCTGGCAGCGACCCGTCCGCGCAGGCTTTGAATGCATTTCTTACGTTCGGTATCGCTTTCCTCGCTCGCCCGCTCGGCGCCTTGCTGTTTGGCCATTTCGGCGACCGGGTCGGCCGGAAAGCGACCTTGGTTGTTTCGCTGCTCGTAATGGGAGTTTCCACAACGCTCATCGGCGTGCTTCCGGGGTATGACGCGATCGGCTGGACCGCGCCCGCCCTGCTGTGTCTGCTCCGCTTTGGCCAGGGCATCGGGCTGGGAGGGGAATGGGGCGGCGCGGCCCTGCTTGCTGCGGAATATGCCCCCGAGGGCAAGCGCGGCTGGTTCGGCATGTTTCCGCAGCTTGGACCATCCATCGGCTTTCTGTTGGCTACCGGCAGTTTTTTGCTGCTGTCGCGGCTGCTGGACGAGGCGCAGTTCCACGCATGGGGTTGGCGTATCCCGTTTCTGACTAGTGCTGCGCTAGTCATCGTCGGCCTCTACGTCCGCCTCAAGCTCGCGGAGACGCCGGTATTCGCCCAAGCCATGCGTTCCCGGCAGCCCATAAAGCTGCCATCGGCCAAATTGATAACCCAGCATGCCGCGCCCCTGCTACTCGGCTCGCTGGCTATGGTCGTGTGTTACGCGCTGTTCTATATTTCCACGGTGTTTTCGCTTAGTTACGGCACTACCACGCTGGTCATTCCGCGCCCGCGATTCCTTGGCATGCTTTGTGTCGCCGTGATCTTCATGGCCGCTGCCACCCCGCTTTCTGCATGGGCAGGAGACCGTTACGGCCGCCGCCCGGTGTTACTTGTTGCAGGCACTGCGGCATTCCTGTCCGGCTTTTTGCTCGCGCCGATGCTGGGCAGCGGTTCTCCGTGGCAGATCACCGCTTTCCTCTCCATCGAGCTTTTCCTGATGGGTGCAACCTTTGCGCCGATGGGGGCATTGTTGCCGGAACTCTTTCCGACAAGCGTACGCTACACCGGTGCAGGCGCGGCCTACAACCTGGGCGGAATACTCGGCGCATCGCTCGCACCTTACCTAGCGCAACAACTGGTTAGGCACGGCGGCCTTGCCTGGGTAGGTGGCTATGTTTCCGTCGCAGCGGCGATCAGCGTGCTGGCCGTTCTGGCGATGCAAGAAACACGCGGCAAGGAACTGGAATGACACGTTTGCCTACAGCAATCTTCCTGATGGGCCCCACCGCCAGCGGCAAGACCAGCGTCGCGGTGGAACTCGCTCAGCGCTTGCCGGTGGAACTGATCAGCGTGGATTCGGCGCAGGTGTATCGCGACATGAATATCGGCACCGCAAAGCCGGACGCCGCCACCCTAGCCCGCGCGCCCCACCACTTGATCGACATCCTGGACCCCACTTCTGCTTACTCCGCTGCAGCCTTCCGCCACGACGCGCTGAACTTGATGCATGACATCACGAAACGCGGGCGCATCCCCTTGCTCGTCGGCGGGACCATGCTGTACTTCAAGGCGTTGCGCGAAGGGCTGAGCGATCTGCCGCCGTCCGACCCGGAAGTGCGCGCCGCACTCGATGCCGAAATCGTGCAACACGGCATCCAGCGACTCTACCACCAACTCACGCTGGTGGACGCGGAAACGGCCGCACGGCTAAAACCGACCGACACGCAGCGCATCCAGCGCGCCATGGAAATATACCGTCTCACGGGGCAGCCGATGTCCGCGCTGCTCGGTCAAAAGTCCAATGGCCCTCTGCCCTACCACATCCTGCCCTTCGCGCTCGTTCCGGGCGAACGTGGTGCATTGCACCAGCGCATCGCCAGGCGCTTCAAGGCCATGCTTGAACTGGGGCTGGTGGCTGAATTGCGCTCATTGCGAAAAAAATATTCTTTGCACGCGAACATGACTTCGATGCGCTGTGTGGGCTATCGCCAAGCGTGGCAATTCATCGAGGGCGAGATCAATGAACAACAATTGCTGGAAACGGGCATTGCCGCAACACGACAGTTGGCAAAACGCCAACTTACCTGGCTGCGCTCGATGCCCGGCAACATCCAGTTAGATTGCCTCACCCGGGACATCGCCCAGCAAGTCCTCGCAGCCGTCAACTGACTAACCCGGTCGTTTGCGGCATAATGTCCCCTTGATCACGTGAAAGTCTGGCGCAATGAAAATTACTGTAATAGGTTCTGGTTATGTCGGCTTGGTCTCCGGAGCATGCCTGGCGGAATTGGGCAATGATGTGGTGTGCTTGGACATCGATCCGCGCAAGATCTCGATCCTCAATTCCGGGGGAATCCCGATCTACGAACCCGGCCTTGAGGATGTAATTAAAACCAATGTCGCGGCGGGGCGGCTGCGCTTCACTACGGATGTGCGAGAAAGCGTGACGCATGGAATGGTGCAAATGATTGCTGTCGGTACGCCTTCTGGCGAAGATGGCTCCGCCGACCTGCAATACGTGCTCTCGGCAGCGCGCGCCATTGGCCGCGAGATGACTGAGTACAAAGTGATCGTAGACAAGTCCACCGTTCCGGTCGGTACTGCCGATAAAGTCAAGCTTGCGGTCCAGGAAGAGCTGGACAGACGTGGCGTGAAGACCGCGTTCAGCGTTGTTTCCAATCCCGAGTTCCTCAAGGAAGGCGCGGCGATAGAAGATTTCAACCGCCCCGACCGCATTGTTATCGGCGCCGAAGATGAACGTGCGGTCACGGTGATGCGCGACATGTATGCACCGTTCCAGCGCAATCACGACCGGTTGATCGTGATGGACATCAAGTCCGCCGAACTCACCAAATATGCCGCGAACGCGATGCTTGCCACGCGCATCTCGTTCATGAACGAGCTGGCGAATCTCGCCGAGCGCGTCGGCGCCGACATCGAGCATGTGCGCAAGGGGATCGGTTCGGATCAGCGCATCGGCTACCACTTCCTGTATGCGGGTTGTGGCTACGGCGGCTCCTGCTTTCCCAAAGACATCCGTGCATTGCAACGTACCGGCGAAGAATGCGGCTTGACGCTAAGAGTGCTGGGCGCTGTCGAGCAGGTAAACGATGCGCAGAAATCCGTGCTTCTACAAAAAATCACAAAGCGCTTTGGCAGCGACCTCAAGGGCAAGCACTTCGCACTGTGGGGATTGTCATTCAAACCTGGTACCGACGACATGCGTGAAGCATCGAGCCGCGTGGTAATGGAAGGACTATGGGCAAGAGGCGCCACGGTAACCGCCTTCGATCCTGTCGCGATGCAAGAAGCCAAGCATATTTACGGCAATCGATCCGATTTGAGCTATGCGGCCAACTCCAAGGATGCGCTGCAAGACGCCGATGCCCTGGTCATCGTGACCGAATGGAAGGCCTTCAAAAGCCCGGACTTCAATACCATTAAAGCGCGATTGAGGCACCCGGTGATTTTTGATGGGCGCAATCTATTCGAGCCCGCCAGCATTGCGGCGTATGGCATCGAGTATCATGGCATCGGGCGGAACAGTCAGTTTGCAGATTGAGCAGCCTGAGGCCCTGATGCGATGCGCCGGCGTGCGGGCAGCGGTGCACATGACTCCTGTTGCATTCTTCTCCGGCGAGTTGACCTGATCAAACGCCTGCACGCGTTGTAGTTACGCCACCTCGTCGCGGCACCACCGAGCGACTGACAAAATAAAAGAGAAATGTCCCGCTCGGCCTCGGCCTCAAGGCGGCCTGTTGCGGACAGACGCGGAAGTGTCCTCATCCGAGGCGACCATGGCCATGACCTGCTCAGGCGTGATCCGGAGCAATTCACCGATGTCCTTGTAGTCGTCCGGCAAAGCGGCATCATCCCAACCGTTAGCGGAGTGGCGCGCCAAATTGACCGCCAGCACCACATTGCGAACACGCGGCAGTTGCGCATTGGAATCGTTCATCAATGTCAGCAGCAGCGCCGGCATTTTCCATTGCATTGCCAATTGCCGTTGCAGATCAATCAGTGAAAACCCCAGCACCGCTTGTTGCACACTCTGGCTGCGCAGTGTCTTATCCTTTTGTTGGATGTCGCGGATCTCCAGCATGGCCTGCGGCGCAAAGCACCACATCAGGATTTCGGCGATATCATGCAACAATGCTGCGATGCGGACTTCTTCGTAATGCAAATCGTGTAGCTGCACGGCCCATTCTTTCGCATACTCCGACGCACGGTGCGAGCGATATATAACGCGCAGCGCAGGGGCCAGAGCCACAACACTGGTTTTGAGCAAGTCCTCGATCAACGGTTGGAGGGCCACTTTGTTGAAAAACGAATCGAGACCCACCATCAACAATACTTGTTCGACCTGGATAACCTCAGCAGTCTGCGCCTTATGCTTATGCAATTGCAAATAGCGCAGCAGTTTGACGGTCATGATCGGATCGCGCGCGATCACCTCTGCAACGGAACGCGCCGTCAACAATCTGTCATCGGCACGCAGCGCCGCCAAGTCACGTGCGGTCTGCTTCAATACGGGCAGCTCACTCTGGGTCAACCGGCTGACCCAACGATTTAAACTTTCGATATTCTGCATAACCGCCCCCTTGCCTTGCATTGAATTACTTATTTTGTTGGGAAAGTCATCAACACATCTAGCTGATTCTCCCCTGCGTCGCCAATGTGCCGATACGCCCCTCCACTTCGCGCATCTCCACCTCATGGCGCGGCAGTGCAGCCACATCGAGCCCCTGCAGATATTGCTGCAACGAAACAAGTTCATAGCCTTGTGCCTGCCAGCCATGCAACAGCTCCTCGAAGACCGGCAGCCATTTGCCGCCCTCCAGTTCAGCATGCAAAGTGTATACATGACCTGTCGCGGGTGGACTTTCAGTGAGCTTCAACAAATGCTGAACAACATTTTCCAACACGATACCGTCGCGGTTCATAATCTCGTCCAGCGTCGGCAAGGTCGTTGGAAGTTGGGGACAGGCGATGATTTCTGCTTGCCAGGTCGGGATGAAAGGATGAGTGCCGCGCGTATCACTGCTGTATCTAAAGCCTAAGCGCTGCATGAGGCGAAACGCGTGGCGGTTCATTTGCCAGCCGGCGGCCGCATGTGCATGCGGAGCCTCTCCAAATATCTCCTTGTAACTGTCCACGGCATGCTGCAGCTCCTGCCGCGTCCACTCGGCATCCTTGTTCGCCACATGATCCTGCCAACGGACATGGTCATAGCAATGAATCCCGACTTCAAAACCGGCCACACGTGCCATGCGCATGATATCGGAGCACTTCTTTCCGATATCGGGCGCGGGCAACAGCGTGCCATACAACAGGGTCCGGATGCCGTAGTGCTCTACGACGGACGTACGCGACACCTTGCCGAGAAAGCCGGGGCGGAATACGCGAGTTATGGCACGTCCGGTATGGTCCGGGCCAAGAGAAAAGAAGAACGTGGCCTGTGCATTGTGACGCTGCAGCACTTCGACGAGACGTGGCACGCCTTCGCGCGTACCACGGTAAGTGTCCACATCGATCTTGAGGGCAAGTCGTCGCGCCATGCTAGTCCATCAACTTGCGCGCTTCCGCGACCTGGCCGCGATACGCGTCAAAGATCTTGCGCAGCGTGTCAGCCATGTTGACGGCCGGTTTCCAGCCAAGTTCCTCGCAGGTATTGATGATCTTCGGCACGCGGTTCTGCACGTCCTGATAGCCCTTGCCGTAGTAAGATGCCGCAGTGGTCTCGACAATCTTCACCTTTTGCGCCGACTCGCGATATTCGACGTATTCCTTCGCCAGCTTGAGCATCATTTCGGCCAGGTCGCGAATCGCAAAATTATTGACCGGATTGCCGATGTTGTAGATCTTGCCGGTTGCGACACCGCTCTTGTTTTCGATAATCTTCATCAGCGCATTGATGCCATCGTCAATATAAGTAAAAGCGCGTTTCTGGTGTCCGCCGTCCACGAGGCTGATGTTTTCGCCGCGCACGATGTGGCCGAGAAATTGAGTAACTACTCGCGAGCTGCCTTCCTTGGGTGTATGGATCGAATCCAGTCCAGCACCGATCCAGTTGAATGGCCGAAACAGCGTGAAGTTCAGCCCTTCCATGCCATAGCCCCATATCACGCGATCCATAAGCTGCTTAGAGCAGGAATAAATCCAGCGCGGCTTGTTGATTGGGCCGCAGATCAATTCAGATTCTTCCGGATCGAATTCCTCGTCTTTGCACATGCCGTACACTTCAGACGTTGAAGGGAACACCAGGTGCTTCCCATATTTTACCGACGCGCGAACGATGGGCAGATTGGCCTCGAAGTCCAGCTCGAATACCCGCAACGGCTGCTTTACATATGTGGAAGGCGTCGCAATTGCGACCAGCGGAAGGATCACGTCGCATTTCTTGACGTGGTACTCGACCCATTCCCTGTTGATCGTGATGTCACCCTCAAAGAAATGAAACCGTTCATGCCCAATCAGATCGTTGATACGGTCCGTGCTCATGTCCATGCCATACACCTCCCAATCCGTCATGGCGAGTATCCGATTGGAAAGATGGTGGCCTATGAATCCGTTAACGCCTAGTATCAGTACTTTTTTCATTTTCTTATCTTCCTTAACAGTCAAATTCAAATCGTCTTGCGCCAAAGCGAGTCGCGAATTCCGCCGCGCTCATGGCCACACCATCCAGCTCAAACCGCACCACACGCAACACTCCCTCGCCGCAAATCGCGTAGGCCTTGCCTTCCTTCACATAGAAAGCTGGCCGTTCCACTCCAGCCGCTATGCATCGGGTCATCAACGTTTGCAAAACCCGCATGGGTCGCCCCATCAACAGCGTCGTTGCGCCGGGATACGGCGGCGCCACGGCCCGTACCAGGTTGTGTATCGCCTGGGCGGACTGCGTCCAATCGATCGCCCCGTCTTCAGGCTTGCGTCCCCCGAAATACGCGCCCTTGCTCAAATCCTGCTTCACCGCTTTGGCGCGCCCGGCCAGCAAATCCGGCAGGCAGGCATTTAAGGCCATCTCAGCCGCCACGGTCACTTTCTGAAAAACTTGCAGTGCCGTATCGTTGGGGAGGATCGGCACAGCCTGTTGCGCCACAATGTCGCCGTTGTCCGGTTTCTCGGTCATGTAATGCAGCGTGCTGCCGGTTTCCGTTTCGCCGTGAATTATCGCCCAATTCACTGGAACGCGGCCACGGTATTTCGGCAGCAGCGAACCATGCATGTTCAGCGCGCCCTGTTTTGGTATCTCCAGCAACTCGTGCCTGAGCATCTCGCGGTAATAGAACGAAAAGAAGAAATCCGGTCGCAGCGCCCGAATCTGCGCAACGACTTCCGGAGTATTCGGGTTGTCCGGTGTGATCGTCGGGATAACGTGCAGCTCAGCCAGTTCGGCGACGCTGTCAAACCAGATGGTCTCCTTCGGGTTGTCGCGGTGCGTCACGACCAACGCCACATCCACGCCGTGCGCAAGCAGGACGTTCAAACAGCGAACGCCAACATTGTGATACGCATAGACAACGGCGCTGCTCACCGCTCGCTTCGAACAGGAAGGACATCAGCATCCGATGAACCGGATTCGCACGGAGGCTGGTTCAAGCTCATGGCGTCAAGATTCCACCGCATCAATCGTTGCGCCTTTCCAGAACCGCTTCGACCAGGTATCGTGGCCTGTGGCGCACCTGCTGATAGATGCGGCCGATGTATTCACCCACCAGACCGATGCCAAACAGCGTGATGCCAATAAGGAAGAATGCTATGGCGAACAGCGTGAACAACCCTTCCGCTTCTGGTCCCATGATGATCCGGCGCAAGACCAGGAACACCACAAAGAAGCCTGACAGCAGGGAAATCGCAATGCCCAGCATCGAAAACAGTTGCAGCGGTACCAGCGAAAAGCCGGTCATGAGATCGAAATTCAAGCGGATCAGGCCGTAAAGCGAATATTTTGACTCCCCAACTGCGCGCTCCTCATGTCCGACCACCACTTCGGTGGGGTTGCGCGCAAAACTGTATGCCAGTGCCGGGATGAATGTACTCACCTCATGGCAAGAGTTGATCGCATCGACGATGCGGCGATCATAGGCACGAAACATGCAGCCCTGATCAGTCATCTTGATGTGAGTGATGCGCTCGCGCAGCCGGTTCATGATGCGCGACGCCACATGACGCCACAAACTGTCGTTACGCTGGCGGCGGATCGTGCCGACGTAATCGTGGCCTTCGTCCATCCTCGCCAGCAACAAACCGATGTCTTCCGGTGGATTCTGAAGGTCCGCATCCAGCGTCACGATTTGTTGTCCGCGGCTCTGTTCGAAAGCGGCCATGATCGCCATGTGCTGGCCGAAATTGCCGTTAAGCAGAACCACCCTAGTGACATCGGGGCGCGCCTGAAATTGTTCGCGCAGGATTGCGGCTGAACGGTCGCGGCTGCCGTCATTAACAAATAGTATCTCATATGAGATGCCGAGTTGATCCAGCGCCGGATACAAACGGCTAAACAAGGCCGGCAACCCTTGCTCTTCGTTATAAACGGGAATGACAACGGAAAGTTGTGGTGTACTCATAAGGGTGGCATTTTACAGTATGAGAACGCGCTTGGCGAAATTGGCCAACTAAAGCGAAATAGCGATACACGGCCACACGCTATCCTGCCAGCACTTCGCGCATCGCAATACAGGTGCGCTCGACATCGCCTTCATTCATTGCGTAAAACAGCGGCAATGAAACGATTTGCCGCCCGATGCGCTCGGCGACCGGGAACATGCCCTCCTTGAAACCCAAGGCACGATACAGCTTGAACAGATGAATAGGTGCGTAGTGAAAGCCGATGCCAATATTCCTGTCCTTCATCCGTGCCATGAAAATGGAACGGGGAATACGTTCAGGCAGCACGATCTGGAACAGATGCCAGTTTGTGCTCTCAAAATCGCTAGGGGGTAATTGCGCGCCGGTCCGTGCCTCAAAATCCTTACCCAGTACCTTGAAATAATGCCGAGCCAGTTTACGCCGCTGCTCGGTGATGGCATTCAGCCGCGCGAACTGGCCGAGGCCGATCGCGGCGGCGACGTCGGTCATATTGAATTTGCCACCCAGCACATCGACTTCGATTTCGTCCCAAGCGCCGCGAGTCACGCCTTGCAGCCGATACTTTTCCGCAAGTGCAGCCTCTTCTGCGTTGTTCAGCACTAGACAGCCGCCTTCGGAGGTGGTGATGTTCTTGTTCGCTTGAAAGCTGAATGAAACAAAATCACCAAACGAGCCGATAACCTTGCCTTTCCATGTCGATCCGATGGCCTGCGCCGCGTCTTCCACCACACGCAGCTTGTGTCTGGTCGCGATCCCATAGAGCTTATCCATGTCCACCGGTTTTCCCGCCAGATAGACCGGGATGATACCCTTGGTGCGTGGAGTTATGGCGGCCTCGACCTTGTCCAGATCTATATTGCGCGTGGCCGGGTCGATGTCGGCGAACACTGGTGTGGCTCCGACCTCGAGGATCACGTTCGCCGTGGCCACCCAAGAGATCGGCGTGGTGATGACTTCGTCGCCGGCACCGATCCCAGCGATGCGCAAGGCAATCTCCATGGTGCAAGTGCCAGAATTAAAGGCACGTACCGGACGACCGCCGAAGAATATGGAGAGTTGTCTTTCGAACTCCTGCACCTTTGGGCCGCTGGTGATCCAACCGGATCGGAGCGTATCCGCCACCGCTGCAATGGTCGCTTCGTCTATGGTGGGTTTGGAGAATGGCAAAAAAGTATTCATGGATATATCCGTTAGAAATTTCAACGCCGTTCGTTGCGAGGTAAGGACCGATATCATACAACCCCCGTCGACAGACTTGGGGCCGGTCCGGGTATCTTATAGCGAACGATTGGCGGACACTATCGCCCTCAGGCACGCGAAATAATAATGACACCCACAATGATCACACCCATGCCGACCAGTTTGGTCGGATTGAAGGCTTCGCCAAGCAGATACCAGGCGGCGACCGCATTCACCACATAAGCCATAGACAACATCGGAAAAGCGATGCTGACGGGCACACGCGACAGCGCGAGTATCCAGATCACCACGCTCAACGCATAACAACACAGCGCCACAATGATATGCCACTCGGTGGCGAGCTTCCAGCCTATTGGCAGGATGTTCTCCATGCTGAACTCGAAATGGCCGATACTGTTGGTGCCTGCTTTCATCAGTATCTGCGCGGCGGCGTTAAGCATCACGCCGGTGAAGATCAGGCCGAAGCTGATGAGATTCATGTGAAACCTCTGATAACGGTCGCGGAAAGATCAAGATGCGAAACAGCGGGTGATCGCCGAGGCACTTCTGGCAGATAGATGCGGGCCGCGCGCCGATGCAATGCAGCAAATCGACAGCACGACAAATTATCCAGACGCTTCATGGTTTGCTCACCACAATGAGTTGGCTGTCTTCATAGATGATTTTCATCGCAATATCCAGTTGCTTGAGTTGCGGATAAATACTGACCGGCATGATCGCCAGCGCCGCCGGTTGTGCCTGCCAGACCTTGGCAAAACTGGGGATATCCGGTATCCACCGCTGCGGTTCCTGCATGATACCGAATGCCATCTCATCCTGATAGGCAACCAGGATGAAGGTGCGTTTCAGATAAAACGGCAACGTCTGTTCGTAGTTTGCGACCGAATAGATTGGTACATCCGCCTTCGCGTAGGGACGTATCGCATCGGCAACAAGGTAGCCTGAACGTTCCTTCGCAATGGTGTTGTAGCCGGACGTGCCGAGCTGTGCCGCAATCAAAAAGCCAAATGCCAGTGCCATTACTGCAGTCGGCTTGCTGCCCCGCTTCAGCACAACCAGCGCAATTATCACGCCCAACGACAGTACCAGAGATGCCGCAACCAACCACGCTGCGTACTCGCCGTATACCTGTACCTGGAGCGGCGTATCTGCCAACCGGGCCGCAAAAGGCGAAAGTCCCAATGCCAACAGCGTGAAAGGCAATATCGGAGCGACCAGCCAAAACAATCTGCGCGAGTTCGTTTCGATTAATTGCCGGCCCATCAGCAGTGCCAAAGCCGGGAACATCGGCAGGATATAGGACGGCAGCTTGGAGTCTGACATCGAAAAGAACACAAAGATGAACGCGGCCCAGATCAGCAGGAAGCGCACAGGGCTGAACACATGGGGCGCTTTCGCGCCGCCCTTCCATGCATGCAACAGGGTGTCAAACATCACCAACGTCCACGGCAACATGCCGACCAATAGGATCGGGATGAAGAAATACCATGGCTGATAGCGATCATGCACTTTGGTGGTAAAGCGCAGGTAATGCTCGTAAATGAAGAATCGCTGAAAGAATTCCGGATTGGCTTTCATCACCAGGTAAAACCACGGGGCCGTGATCAGCAGGAAAACCATCAGGCCAGACAGCCAATGCATGCGCTTGAACACGGAAAAATCGCGTTGCACCGCTGCATAGATGAATAGCGCAGAACCTGGCAAAACCAAGCCCATCAAGCCCTTGCTCAACACGGCCAGGCCCAGTGCAGCCCATGCGAGCAATAGCCAATTGCGTCGCTTCTTCGCGTCCGATTCAGTTTGGCCGAGCAATAAGCCAACGATACCCAGTGTGAGAAAAAACGTTACGCCCATATCCAACGTATTGAGATGCCCCATCAGGGCATACCACAAGGTGCCGCCAAGCAATATCGCAGCATAATTCCCCGCATCTCGGCCGAACAATCTCGACCCGGCAAACCACACCAACAGGACCCCGGCAAATCCGGTCAGACCTGTCCACAGCCGCGACGTCCATTGGTGTTCACCGCACACGGTGTAAGCAATCGCCGTCGTCCAATATTGAAGCGGCGGCTTTTCAAAATATTTGAGGTCGTTCAGGCGCGGCGTGACCCAGTCGCCGCTTACCACCATTTCTCGCGGAATTTCGGCATAGCGCCCTTCATCCGGCTTGATCAACTTGCGATATTCGAGATTGGAGAACCAGATAAGTGCGAGCGCAAGCAACAGCCACCAAAGCCGTCTGTTGGAAATGTTCTCCATCACAGGCATCCCGGAGTCCTAGGAATCCGCTTCCCAAATGCAGCGCACGGAGACGCGCGCCGAAGGAAGCGAATTATCACCTTGGGGGGCGAGGAATCGGCGAACACGCAACGTCGCAATTGGCCGGGAAAATGAATTGATGAAGGTCGTCATTATTTCTCTGTCCAGCCGGTACGAACCTCGCGTGCAGTATGGAAGGTCTGTTTGAGCTGTGCCGCATCCCCCGCCGCAAGTGCCAGGCCCAGCTGATTCAATTCCGCGATGTAGATCTGCAATTCCTTTAACAAGGCCTCCCGATTAGCCAGGCAGATGTCGCGCCACATTTCCGGAGAACTGGCGGCAATGCGTGTAAAGTCGCGAAATCCACTGGCCGCGAAGGAGAGTAACAGGTCGCAGTTGTCGCGCTTCGCCAAATCATGGACTAACGCAAACGAGAGCAAGTGGGGAAGATGGCTTACCGCCGCAAAAACCGCATCATGTTCGGCATGAGAAAGCTTGTAAATATTCGCGCCACAGGCTTGCCAAGCAGCTTGCACGCGCGCGATTGCCTGCGCCGAATTTTCCGGCAACGGGGTCAATATGACTTTTTTACCCACATACAAGTCGGCTCCTGCCGCCGCCGCCCCGCTATGCTCGGCTCCGGCGATCGGATGTGCGGGAACGAACTGAGCTACCTTGCCGCCCAGTTGCGAGTAAGCGTCGCGCACGACGTCGCTCTTGGTGCTCCCGCCGTCGGTGATAAGCGTGTGAGTTCCCAGGTGCGGGGCGATGCGCGCCATCAGCTCATTCATCTGCCCAACTGGGGTGGCCAGCAACACCAGATCAGCATCGCCGACTTCGGCGGCCACGTCCTGGCCGACGCGGTCGATGATGCCGAGTTGTCTGGCCTGCTGCAGATTGCCTGAACTACGTCCGAACCCAACCACCTCGCGCACGGCTCCCGCTTTTCGCAAAGCCAGCGCAAAAGAACCGCCAATCAGCCCGACGCCGAAGATTACGATTTTGTTGAATTTTGGTGCAGTCATGCGTTGCCACCTTGCTTTGATTTATCTTCGCATTCCGCGCCACGCCTTGCCAATTAAGGCGCGGTGCGGCCGGCGCGCTCCAAACTACAGCGTTCTACCGATTGCCCTGGCGATACCGTCGAGTGTTCCCATCAAATCCTTCAACTCCTGCGGGGTCAGTGCCTGGTCTGCATCGCACCACGCCTCACAGGGATTCGGATGCATTTCGACCAGCAAGCCGTCCGCGCCAGCCGCAATGGCTGCTTGCGACAACGCGGGCACCATCCATGCCTTGCCTCCGGCGTGCGATGGATCGACGATCACCGGCAAATGGGTTTCCCTTTTCAGCACCGGAATGGCGGTCACGTCCAGCACGTTGCGGTAGTAGGTCTCGAAGGTGCGGATGCCGCGCTCGCAAAAAATGATGTTGTGATTGCCGCCTGCCGCGATGTATTCCGCCGCCATGAGCCATTCAGAGATCGTCGCGGACATTCCGCGTTTCAGGATGACCGGCTTCTTGATGCGCCCCACTTCCTTGAGCAGGTCAAAGTTCTGCATGTTGCGCGTGCCGATCTGGATAACATCCACGTCGTATTCAAGAAAGGTATCCAGCATGCGGATGTCCATCAACTCAGTGACGATTGGCAATCGGTATTTGCTTGCGGCCTTGCGAAACATGTCGAGCCCTTCCTTGCCCTTGCCCTGGAAGGTATATGGGCTGGTGCGCGGCTTGAACGCCCCGCCGCGCATCAATCGGCAACCTGCCTCATGCACGAACCTGGCCGACAAGTCCATCTGCGCCTGAGTTTCCACAGAGCATGGTCCCGAGATGACCTGGATTTGATTGCCGCCCAACTTGATGCCGGCGATATCGATCACACTATCGTTGGGATGCGATTCGCGCGATACGATCTTGTATTGCTTGGCGATGTGCATCGCCGATTCCACACCGGGCAGCGGCGTAAACATTTGCTCTGTCAGCGGGCTTTCGTCACCGATCGCCCCGATGACGGTGCGCTCGATGCCTCGCGAGATGTTGGCTTTCAAGCCGGCTGCCTCAAGTCTATTAACCACTGCACCGATCTGCTCGTCAGTGACATCTTTTCCCATTACGATGATCATAGTTTTTCTCCAAGTATCTGCTGCAATGCAGACAGAAATTTTTCATTCTCAGATTCCAGGCCGATGCTCACGCGCAGATAATCCGGCATCGCGTAATTGGCGATCGGTCGCACGATCACGCCCAGCTCCAACAGGCGGCGATAAACACGCGCCGCGTTCACGATCTTGAAGCTGACAAAGTTGCCGAAAGACGGGATGAGTTCCAAATCCAGCCGAGCTAGCCCTTCCGCGATCTGCCTCATGCCGCACCGGTTCAACTCAAACGTCTTCTGCACGAAATCCGTATCCTGCAATGCCGCCACGGCTGCGGCCTGCGCCACGCTACTGACGTTGAATGGTTGGCGCACCCGGTTGAGCATGTCGATTACCTGCGCATTGCCCAAAGCGTAACCGACGCGCAACGACGCCAGGCCATAGGCCTTGGAAAAAGTGCGCGAGATGACCAGATTGGGATGCTCCTGCAGCCACGCTACCGAATCGTAGCGCTTGTCCTCGGGCAGGTATTCGTTGTAAGCCTCATCCAGCACCGTCAGGATGTTCGCGGGTAATGCGCATAGGAATTCACGCAGCTCCTCCCCAGAAAGGAACGTGCCTGTCGGATTGTTCGGGTTGGCGATGAACACCATCTTTGCGCCCTGCCCCACTGCCGCTGCGCGCATCGCATCCAGGTCGTGGCCAAAGCCCTTCGCTGCGACGCTGATGCCGCTGGCACCGACCGCTTGGGTCGCCAACGCATATACGGCAAAGGAATGCCTCGCGTAAACGGCCTTGTCGCCCACCGTGAGGAAGGCCCGGGCGGAAAGTTCCAGCAGATCATTGGAGCCGTTCCCCAGGACGATCTGTTCGTGAGCCACGCCGTAGCGCTTGGCCAACGCATCCTTCAGCGCAAAGCCGTTGCCGTCCGGATACAGGCCGATCTCGTCGAGTGCCGCGCGTGCGGCTGCGACGGCCTTCGAACTTGCGCCCAAGGGATTCTCGTTCGATGCCAGTTTCACGATCCCGGTTATACCCAGTTCGCGCTCCAGCTCGGAAATCGGCTTGCCGGGTTGGTAAGGCGCGATTGCGCGGATATAGGCCGGGGCCAGATTCAGAATAATTCATATTCGACAAATCCGGGGAATTCGAACACGGCGTTGGAGGAACAATCGCCTATGTGGCAACCGGGTACGAGCCCAGCACCTTGACGAAAGCCGCAATCTTCTTGAGTTCGGCCAATGCTGCCGCAACGTTGGTATCAACTTCATGGCCTTCGATGTCCATATAGAACACGTATTCCCAGAGACCCGAACGTGCCGGTCGCGACTCCAACTTGGTCATGCTGACACCATTTTTTGCCAGTGGCACCAATAAATCATGCACGGCCCCCGGTCGGTTCGCGGTAGACATCACCAGTGATGTTTTGTCGTTGCCGGATGGCGCGACCTGCTGATTGCCAAGTACCAGGAAGCGAGTTGTGTTCCTGGCATCGTCCTCGATGTTTTCCACCAGTAATTTCAAACCGAAAAGTGCCGCCGCCTGGCTGCCGGCAATCGCCGCGCTGTGTGGGCTTTCGGCAGCCAGCCGCGCAGCCTCGGCATTGCTGGCAACGGGGATGCGCGCCGCATGGGACAGATTGATGTTCAGCCAGCCCTGGCATTGGCCCAACGACTGAGGGTGCGAATACACCGTCTTGATCACGCCCAGTTCATCCTGGCGTCCGAGCAGGCATTGATGTATCGGCAACATCACCTCGCCGCATATCTGCAGTGTGCTTTCCATCAACAGATCCAGCGTGCGTCCGACCGCGCCCTCGGTTGAATTTTCCACCGGCACCATGCCGTAATGGGCTGCACCGCAGACTACGGCACGAAACACCTCGTCTATGGTCGCGCACGGCTGCTCTTGTATGGCATGACCAAAACGTTTGAGTACGGCCGCTTCGGTGAACGTGCCTTGCGGCCCCAGATAGGCCACGGTCAATGGCGCTTCCAGTGCGCGGCACTGAGACATTACTTCCGTGAATAACTGGGCGACAGCGGCATTGCTCAGTGGGCCATCGTTCTTTTCCTGCAATCGGCGCAGTACCTGAGCTTCTCGCTCTGGGCGCAGCACGATGCCATCCTCTTTCAGACGCCCGATCTTCTGCGCCAATGCAGCCCGCTGATTGGCGAGTTTCAACAATTCATCATCCAGCCTGTCGATCTGGTCGCGGAGCTGTTTTAGTGTCTCGCTCATGCCGTCTTGGGTAATGGTAAATCACGCACCATCAGCACGCCGGGAATGGCCGCGATCTGCGCAATCAGTTTGGCCGGGATCGCAGTGTCGGTATCCACCAGCGTATAAGCCATCTCGCCGCGAGACTTGTTCATCATGTTATGGATATTGATGCCGGCGGTGGCCAGTGTCGTCGAGATCTGACCTAGCATGTTTGGCACATTGCTATTCGCGATTGCCAGCCGGAATGCGGATTCGCGCAACATCGTGACGTTGGGAAAATTCACCGTGTTGGCCACATTGCCGTGCTCGAGATAATCGCGCAGCTGCTCCACGACCATCACGGCACAATTGTCCTCCGCTTCCTGTGTGGAGGCGCCCAGATGTGGCAGCGCTATCACTCCCGGATTGTTCTGGGTCTTGTGGGTAGGGAAATCACATACGTAGCAGCGGACATGCTTGCGCTCGAGGCCGGCCAGTACCGCATCCTCATTGACGATGGCATCGCGCGAAAAATTCAACAACACGCTGCCCGCCTTCATTGTCGCAACACGCGCGTCGTCAATCAGGTTGCGCGTGGCATCCAGCAGCGGTACATGCAGGGAAATAAAATCGCTGTGCCTGAGCAGGTCTTCCACACTATCCGCCTTCTTCACCTGCGAAGGCAGGCTCCAGGCAGCATCCACAGTGATCTCAGGGTCGAAACCGATCACGTTCATGCCCAGGCCGATTGCGGCATCGGCCACCAAACGGCCTATCGCCCCGAGCCCTATAATGCCGAGGGTGCGACCGCGCAGCTCGGTGCCCGCATAATGCTTCTTGCCGTCCTCGACCAGCTTGTGCAGCGTCGCATCGTCGCCGTGCAAACTCGCCGCAAAGCGGAGCGCCGGCACGATGTTGCGGGACGCAAGCAACATGCCGGCAATGACCAGTTCCTTCACCGCATTGGCATTTGCGCCCGGCGCATTGAAAACCGGTACGCCGCGCGCGCTCATCTTTTTCACCGGGACGTTGTTGGTGCCGGCTCCAGCGCGCGCAATGGCCATCACCGTCTTGGGTATGTGCATCTCCAGCATGTTGTGAGAGCGCACCAGGATCGCGTCTGGCTCGGGAATATCACTGCCAATGACGTAATTCGCAGCGGGAAAGTGGCTCAGCCCGATGGAGGCAATCTTGTTCAGCGTCAATATCTGGAATGTCTTAGCCATGACCGCTTGAAAATTCCCTCATGAAATCGACGAGAGCCTGCACGCCTGCCAGCGGCATCGCATTATAAATGGAAGCTCTCATCCCGCCCACCGAGCGATGCCCCTTCAATTGCAGCAAGCCGCGTGCATCCGCCTGTTTCAGAAAATCGCCATCCAGATTTGGATCCCTCAGTGTGAACGGAACGTTCATTCGCGAACGGTCCGCCTTGTTCACCGGACAATTATAGAAACCGTCGCTGGCGTCGATCGCCTCGTACAACAAATTGGCCTTGGCGATATTGCCTCTTTCCATCGCGGCGATACCGCCGTTCTTCTTCAGCCATTGGAACACCAATCCGGCCATGTAGATCCCATAAGTCGGCGGAGTGTTGTACATGGATCCATTGTCGGCATGGGTCTTGTAGTCCAGCATGGTCGGCAAACCGGACGGAGCATGTCCCACGAGATCCTCCCGCACAATCACCACCGTAACACCTGCCGGGCCGATATTCTTTTGCGCGCCGGCATAGATCAGACCGAACCTGGAAACATCAATGACGCGCGACATGATATTCGACGACATGTCAGCCACAAGCGGAATACTGCCAGTTTGCGGCACCCAGTTGAACTCGACGCCGCCTATCGTCTCGTTCGGCGTGTAATGCACATAGGCTGCATCCTTGTCCAGCTTCCAAGTATCAAATGGGGGCACGTAGGTGCAATTTCTGTCCGTGTTATTTGCCGCGACGTTCACATAACTGAATTTCTTGGCCTCGCCGATGGCCTTCTTCGACCACTCTCCGGTATTGACGTAATCCGCAGAAAGCTTGCCGCGCAGCAGGTTCAATGGAACCATCGAGAATTGCAGATGCGCGCCGCCCTGCAGAAACAACACCTTGTAGTTGGCGGAAATACCCAGAAGTTCGCGCAGATCAGCCTCGGCCTGTGCCTGGATGCCCATGTATTCCTTGCCACGATGCGACATCTCCATCACCGACATGCCGCTGCCGTGCCAGTCGATCAATTCCGCCTGTGCTTGTTGCAACACTTCTTTTGGCAATACTGCCGGACCTGCACTAAAGTTATAAATCGTCATTGTGCGTCACTCCAAGTTTAAAAAATCCCCACCAGCGAGTTTTACTCAGCCACATCTTCTTCCGGCTCGGCAATACGGCTCAGACCGGCCAGCTTCTCGCCCTTCTCAACGTTCATCAGCCGGACACCCTGTGTCGAGCGACCCATCTCGCGAATCTCCTTCACGCGTGTGCGGATCAACACGCCGCTGGTACCGATCAGCATGATCTCGTCTTCCACATTCACCAGCGTCGCGGCGACCACCTTGCCATTGCGCGCTGAAGTCTGGACCGCGATCATGCCCTGCGTGCCCCGCCCATGGCGGGTATACTCAACGATCGAGGTGCGCTTGCCATAACCGTTCTCGGTCGCAGTCAGCACGCTTTGCTGCTCGTTCTCCGCCACCAGCAGCGAGATCACTTTGCCGCCCTTGGCGAGATTCATGCCGCGCACGCCGCGTGTGTCTCGTCCCAAGGGGCGAACGTCGTTCTCGTCAAAGCGCACCGCCTTCCCTTCGTCGGAGAACAGCATCACGTCGTGCTTGCCATCGGTCAGCGCCACGCCGATCAGGAAATCGCCCTCATCCAGTGCGATCGCGATTATGCCCGCCTTGCGCGGGTTGGCGAACTGCGACAAGGCGGTCTTCTTGACAGTGCCGTCCGAGGTAGCGAAGAAAATGAACTTGTCTTCGCGGAATTCCTTGACCGGCAGGATCGCGTTGATCTTTTCATTCGCCTCCAGCGGCAGCAGGTTGACGATCGGTTTGCCGCGCGAGATACGGCTCCCCTGTGGCACTTCATAGACCTTGAGCCAATACACGCGGCCACGGTTGGAGAAGCACAGGATATAGTCGTGGGTATTGGCAATGAACAGGTTGTCGATGAAATCGTCTTCCTTGGTGGCGGTCGCCTGCTTGCCGCGACCACCGCGTTTCTGCGCGCGGTACTCATCCAGCTTTTGCGCCTTCATGTAACCGCCATGTGACAGCGTGACGACCACCTCTTCCGGTGCAATGAGGTCTTCCATGCTCATGTCCTGGGTGTGGGTGATGATCTCGCTGCGCCGCTTGTCGCCAAACTGTGCTTTCACTGCGATCAGCTCATCATGGATGATTTGCGTCACGCGCTCCGGCTTGGCAAGGATGTCGAGCAGATCCGTGATCTTGTCCATCACTTCGCGATATTCGCTAACGATCTTGTCCTGCTCCAACCCTGTCAAGCGCTGCAGCCTCAATTCGAGAATTGCTTGTGCCTGTATGTCGGAAAGGAAGTAGCCGCGTGCCTTGCCCGTTCCGACCAGGCCATACTCTGGCAACAGTCCTTCCGGGCGCGAGGCGTCGCTGACGCGACTGAGCATATCTTCCACCAACGATGACCGCCACGGACGCGCCATCAGTTCACGCTTGGCGTCGGCAGGCGTCGGCGCAGCCTTGATCAGCGCGATGATCTCGTCGACGTTGGACAGCGCCACAGCCAGCCCTTCCAGGATATGGCCGCGTTCGCGCGCCTTGCGCAATTCAAATATGGTACGGCGCGTGACGACCTCGCGGCGATGCCGCAGGAACGCATCGATCACCTGTTTCAGGTTGAGCAGCTTGGGCTGGCCATCGATGATCGCGACCATGTTGATCCCGAAGCTATCCTGCAACTGGGTTTCCTTGTATAGCTTATTGAGAATCACGTCGGCATTCTCGCCGCGCTTCAGTTCAATCACTGCACGCATCCCGGACTTGTCCGATTCGTCCCGAATTTCGGAAATGCCTTCCAGGCGCTTCTCCCGTACCAACTCGCCGATCTTGGTCAGCAGGTTGGCCTTGTTGACCTGGTAAGGCAGCTCATCGATGATAATCGCCTGGCGTTCTCCCTTGCCAATATCCTCGAAGTGGGTCCGTGCGCGCATCACTACGCGACCGCGTCCAGTGCGATAACCGTCCTGAACCCCGGCCAAGCCGTAGATGAAGCCAGCCGTCGGAAAGTCGGGCGCGGGAACGTATTCGATCAGCTTTTCGACGTCCAGGTCGGGATTCTTCAGCAACGCAACACAGGCATCTACCACCTCGCTCAAGTTGTGTGGCGGAATGTTGGTTGCCATGCCCACCGCGATGCCCGACGAACCGTTCACTAGCAGGTTTGGAAAGCGCGACGGGAAAACCAGTGGCTCGTTCTCGGAGCCATCATAGTTCGGTCCGAAATCCACGGTTTCCTTGTCCAGGTCGGCGAGCAGTTCGTGGGCGATCTTCGCCATGCGGATCTCGGTGTAACGCATCGCCGCTGCATTATCCCCGTCCACCGAACCGAAGTTACCCTGCCCGTCCACTAGCGGATAGCGCAGCGAGAAATCTTGCGCCATGCGAACGATGGTATCGTACACCGCCGTGTCGCCGTGCGGATGGTATTTACCGATAACGTCGCCGACGATACGCGCCGATTTCTTATAGGCCTTGTTCCAGTCGTTGGACAGTTCGTGCATCGCGAACAGAACGCGGCGATGCACCGGCTTCAGGCCGTCCCGTACATCCGGCAGCGCCCGCCCGACGATGACGCTCATCGCGTAGTCCAGATATGACTTGCGCATCTCCTCTTCGAGGCTGACTGGGTGTGTTTCTTTGGCGAATTGTTGTTCCATGAATTTGGTCTGACCTAAGGCGATTGAGGCGTAAGAAAATGTGACATTTTAGCACATTGACTTCACCCTAAGCCACCCGCTTGATGCCCCGACATATTTGGCTAACACATGGATTTTTGTTAAAGTGACCCCCTTACAAAATAAAGCTGCCATGACGAACGCCGACCCGATAGAACTGGAAAAATTCTCGCAGCTGGCCCACAAGTGGTGGGATCCGAACAGCGAATTCAAGCCGCTACACGACATCAACCCGCTACGCCTTGATTACATCGACCGCCACGCCGCGCTGGCAGGGAAGATAGTGCTGGATGTCGGCTGCGGTGGCGGCATCCTGTCGGAAAGCATGGCGGCATTGGGCGCGAACGTCACCGGCATCGACCTGTCGGAGAAGGCCCTGCAAGTCGCAAGGCTGCACCTTCTGGAAAGCGGCAAAAGGGTCGATTACCGCATGATCCCTGTGGAGGAGCTCGCAGCCGAGCAGCCCGGCCATTACGACGTGGTCACCTGCATGGAAATGATCGAACACGTGCCTGACCCGCAAAGCGTGATTGCGGCTTGCGCCAATCTTGTCAAACCAGGCGGGGGGGTATTCTTGTCCACCCTGAACCGCAATCCCAAGTCTTACCTATTCGCCGTGATTGGCGCAGAATACATCCTGAACCTGCTGCCGCGCGGCACCCACGAGTACTCCAAATTCATCAAGCCATCCGAACTCGCCCAGTTCTGCCGCAACGCAGGGCTGAACCTGATCGACCTGACCGGAATGAGTTACAACGCGGTCAGCAAGGTGTATTCATTGGGCAGGAATATCGACGTGAATTACATGATCGCTTGTCGCCGTGATTGACAATCCATCAAAAAATCCCTCTCTCTTCAAGGAGGAGAGGGATCTTATCCTTTCGTGTGTCAGCGCCGTCCTCTTCGACCTGGATGGCACTTTCGCCGACACCGCGCCCGACCTCGCCGCAGCGCTCAATCACGCGCGCGCTACCCGCCACCTTCCGCCGCTGCCTCTCGAAATCGTCCGCCGTGAAGCCTCGCACGGCTCGCCCGGCCTGCTGAAGCTAGGTTTCGGCATCGAACCGGGGCACCCGGACTACGATGCGCTGCGCAATATCTTCCTCGACTACTACGCAAATAACATCTGCGTGCATACCCATCTGTTCGGCGACACCGCTAAGTTGGTCGCGGAACTGGAACAGCGCGGCATCCAGTGGGGCATCGTCACCAACAAACCACACCGCTTTACCCTGCCGCTGATGCAGGCGCTGGGCTATGCCGAACGCGCTGCGTGCCTGATCAGCGGTGACACCTGCGCTCGTGCGAAACCCCATCCCGACCCGATGCTCAAAGCCTGCCAGATCCTGGGCGTCACTCCGGCACAATGCCTCTATCTTGGGGATGACCTGCGCGACATGCAAGCCGCCAATGCCAGTGGCATGCGCGGCATCATCGCCAACTACGGCTACGTCAGCGACGATGCCTCTGTCGCCAGCTGGAAGGCGCGCGGCAGCGTAAACAAGCCAACGGAACTTCTGGACTTAATCGCACTCTGAAACCTGCTACAATCTGCATCGCTAGTATCGATTTCGAACCGGGGACGACTTGGCTTCGACGTGGGTTACAAAGCAGCGTAGGGCATACCGAGGACCCGCCACCTCGTAAATCAGCTGGAAAAAACTAGTCGCAAACGACGAAAAGTACGCTTTAGCTGCTTAGTCAGCTAGACCTCACACCCTGCTTTCTGTGGAGGGGCTCGAAGCCGCAAGGCTGAGATGAGTGAGGTAAATTACACAGAATCGTGTCGAGCAGGGTCACTTTGCTCGAAGCTAGAATCAAGGTGACTCGTCCTTTACCAGCCCGCCGGTTGGCGTGTACGGGATCAAATCAAACAGCCTGGCTAAGTATGTAGAACTGCCTGTAGAGGGCTTGCGGACGCGGGTTCAATTCCCGCCGTCTCCACCATTAAGTAGTACAGCAACATCCAACGCCGTCCTAGTGACGGCGTTTTTCTTTGTGTGGCGGGCTATTCAGCGTCCATTAAAGACTTGTACAATCCGACAACATCCGAGCATAATGGGGGTATCGATGGGGGTATCAGGTCAAATTGAACCGGGAGATTTTGTATGTCTGGGGGTATCAACGGAAGGTTGTCAGATAAGGCTTGCAAGGCCTTTGTGGCTCAAAAGGCGCATGGAAAGAAGCTTCCAGACGGCGGGGGCCTGCATCTCTTTATCACGCCTGCCGGTGGAGCTACTTGGCGCATCAAGTACCGAATCGACGGCAAGGAGAAAATTTATTCCATCGGCCCCTACCCTGACATTTCTTTGGCGGCAGCCCGTGTTGAGCTTGCTGAGGTCAAAGCGCTGCTCAGGGAAAATAAAGACCCAGTCTCTCAGCGTCGCATCAATCGGGCGGAAACCAGCGCGGCTGGAGACAACACCTTTATATATGTAGCAGGCGAATGGCTGGTCATGAAACAAAAAGAATGGAGCGAGGGTCATTTCACCAAATCGGCTCGCGCTTTCGAAAGAGACATTTACCCCACCCTTGGTAAGCTGCCCGTTGCCAGTATCACGCCGGCCATCGTGGCCAAAGTAGTTGAAGACATCAACAAGCGCGACGTACTCGAAACGGCTACTCGAATCCTACAGCATCTAAATGGTGTTTTCCGCTATGCCCAAGCCAAGGGGCTATGCCGTGACAACCCAGCCCTTGCCGCACGCGAAATACTGCCCAGAAAGAAGGATTCCGGACGGATGAATGCCCTGCTGGACTGGTCCTCGTTAGGTGACATTCTGCGCCGTGCTGATATGGCCAGAATTTCCCCCTCTGTACGCATGGCACATCGGCTGTGCGCATTCACGGCGGCGCGCATTGGTAACGTCATTAATGCGGAATGGAAAGAATTCGATCTTGAAAGTAACCAGCCCGTCTGGAGCATTCCGCGAGCAAAAATGAAAGTCAAATCACGACTCATTGATCAACGCATTCCCCTGAACCCGGAAATTGCCGCTGAACTGCGACAATGGAAAAATATTTTTGGCGGCAAAGGTTATGTGTTTCCCTCCCCCGCTGGTGGCAAACACATAGGGCGCGAATCAATAGAGAAGGTATACCGTGTCACCCTTGGGTTGGATGGCAAACATTCCCCTCACGGCTGGCGTAGCGCATTTTCCACTTTAGCACGTGACAACGGTACCGCCCGCGATGTGGTGGAGCTTGCCCTTGACCATGCCCACGACAACGAAGTCGCGCGAGCCTATGACCGTGGTGAGCGGTTTGATGAACGGGTCAAACTGTTCCAATGGTGGGGCAAGCAACTTGCCGCCGCCCAGCGTGGGGCTACGGTTATCCCGCTAAGAACAAAATCTGCATGATGGGTTGCAGCTTACCAATAAGCGATAATGCATTTAATTCCTAGATAACGCTGATTAAGGCAATCCATGAATAACGAAAGTACGCCCACCCCTGAAAATCCCAGTTACCAGAGACTGAGGCCCCCCGTTTGGGATGACTGGAAATCCATTGAAAAAGTGAGACTCTGGCAAGCTGTTGCACTAATTTGCAATCTCGATCCGAACCAATACACTCAATTTGACCTCCCTTATTTAAGCAGGCCATTCTTTGATCCGCCTCCACATAATTTCGAAGAACTGTTGATATTAGCCAAAAGTGCTGTTGGATCTGGACCACTGAAACTAAGTTCCATTAGCGAACAAGGTTTAGATGAAAGTGAAATTAACCTCTCAAGTTTTGGAGCATGGGCAAAATCCGTAGGATACAAAATACCCTCTGAATTTCCTTGGCATGAAGAAGAGTTTCGAAC
This sequence comes from uncultured beta proteobacterium, assembly GCA_963833515.1. Classification (GTDB taxonomy): domain Bacteria; phylum Pseudomonadota; class Gammaproteobacteria; order Burkholderiales; family Gallionellaceae; genus Gallionella. Next base: position 47,976 of record CAWHYN010000031.1, read on the forward strand.
CATGAATCATGAGTGGCCATGGGGAAGTTACGAAACCGAATTACTCCGAAAATTGGCTGCTGCTGCCAATCGATTTTGGAAGCTTTACGACCCATCCGACCCGACGACTGCACCCACCAGCGAGGATGTAACTGACTGGCTAATGAAGCAAGGAGTTGCTGAACGTAATGCCCGTGTTATGGCGACTATTCTTCGTTCTGATAACCTACGACCCGGCCCTCGAAAATAATACCCGTCTCCCATCTTCACCAATGCAGGCGCTAGTTTCAGCCTATACGCACCTAGTACTTGTCACCTTCTGCATCTATTTTCGCGTCTCTTTGGTGTATTAAATCCGTACCTCGTTCAACAACATCTGAAGGGGTACCAAAATGAGTTATTCAATCCTAAGACTTCCAGCTGTTTCAACCCAGTCTGGCGCTTCGCGCTCAACAATCTATCTTCGCATCCAACAAGGGCTTTGGCCCAAGCCGGTAAAGCTTGGCCCTCGCGCTGTAGGTTGGCCTGCCAGTGAAGTTGCCGCCATCAATACCGCCCGCATCGCTGGTTTAACAGACAATGAAATCCGCACGCTGGTAATCAAGCTTGAAGTAGCGCGCAAAACCGCTGCCAAAGCGCTGTAAGGGGATGGCTATGATAACCTAGCAGAACGCAACTTACTCTTGGCATACATCAAAGTGTGGCCGGTGGAAACTAGGGCACGATGCGTAGAAAGACTCGGTTGGTATGGAGATGTATTCGTCACACCATCAGGATCAATTGGGGATGCCGACGACCTTATCGTATTCCAGAACGCACACGCGAATGAACCGGCCTATGCTGAAGCAGGTATCATCCAACCCGGCCGCTACGAGCACGTCTGCATGAGCGATTGGATTATCACACGCTATGATTGCAGAGAAAGGCTGACGGACATGTTCATTTATTGCTCTAGTCAGCCAGGGTTGTGCGCCATCACCACTAGGTCGTCTCGATGAAATCAGCACATCATCGGAGATGGCCTTGAGCCTGATTTCGATATGGCTCAATTCCTTTGTTCCTCCCAGACTAGCCTGGGCTGCTTCGTATACTAATCGTTTTCAATCCTTCGGGAAACGCGAAATAACCCGGCCTTTCGCCACCCCAAACTTTTCGATGAAGTAGCTGAAATCCCGAAACGATGTCGCCAGTACATCCGGCTCAAGCGCAAACTCCTTGATCATCAGAACAGTTCCTCGGCACGCTCGCCAAAGAAACCTTTGGGCCACCGTGTAGTGAATTCGCCAGTTTCATCAATTGGAAGAGGAACCAGTTCGACTCCACCTTCGCCTGACTGGACATACACTACGCTGACATCGTCTGTTTTAAGCCCAGAAACTCCTGGCGGCAACTCGCCTTCCGCAGTTTCGCGTATACGCCGCAATAATCTAAGAATCAGGTGTTCGCTATGTGTTTCTATCAAGAAGCTAATGCCGTGTGTTTGAACTCCATTGATGAATAAGTCCCCTAGTCCCACCTGAACAGCGGGATGGATATGCAGTTCAGGCTGTTCAATTGCCACTAACGAAGCAGATGGCAGGGACGTTGCAACCTTCCGGTTGTCGGCCTGACAGGCCGTTGACGGGTTGCTGCTTGGGCGAGCGCACCTCTTCGGATTGTGTTGAAAAACCCCTTCATATTTTGATGTTGCGAATGTTATAATTTCACACGTCGAATTAGCTGGGATCCTTGATATGATTGGGTTTCAGAGAGATGACCAAAAGCTCCTTTTCTACTCCTTCAATCTTGAAGACCACGTCCCCTAGAATCACCTCCTTCGCGGCATCAATCAGTATCTCGATCTAAGCGATCTCCACCAACACCTAGCTGAACACTACAGCCACACTGGCAGGCCATCCATTGATCCGGAATTGATGATCAGGATGCTGATCATCGGTTACAGCTTCGGTATCCGCTCAGAGCGGCGCTTGTGTGAAGAAGTCCATTTGAATCTGGCCTACCGATGGTTCTGCCGGCTTGGATTGGAAGATGCCGTGTCAGACCATTCCACATTCTCCAAGAACCGGCACGGCCGGTTCCGCGAGAGCGGTGTTTTTAGACACTTGTTTAAAACCGTATTGCAACGTTGCATGAAGGAAGGTTTGGTAAAGGGCGAAGGATTCGCCACCGATGCCAGCATCATCAAGGCGGATGCACAACGCCAGCGTGGCGTACCGGGCAAAGAGACTGTTGACTGGCGCAACAGCGAAGCGGCATCTCGTCCGATGCGCGAGTACCTGGCAGCACTCGAAGAGGCCAACGGACCCGCCACCCCGCAGAAGGTTGTTTCCCTGACAGATCCATCGTCAACCTGGACAGCGGCAAATGGGCCTGCCTTCTTCGCCTATTCCACCAACCACCTGATCGATCTTGAGGCTGGCATCATCGTCGATGTCGAAGCCTCTGCGGTAAACAAGACCGCCGAAGTGGAAGCAACCAAGAAGATGATGGAGCGAGTCGAGGAGAAGTTCGATATCAAGCCGGATCGGCTTGTGGGTGATACCAATTACGGTTCGGCCGGCATACTCGGCTGGCTGGTGGATGAGAAGCAGATTGCACCGCACGTTCCGGTATGGGACAAATCAGAAAGGAATGACGGCACTTTCTCAATCGGCGACTTCCGGCGGGATGAGCAGGCCAATGAGTACCGCTGCCCGGAAGGTCATGCCATCAGAAGCGATTGGCGTCCTTTCAAGAACCCACGCAAGCGAATCACAAAAGCCAACACCATTATTTATAAGTCAAGGCCGCATGAATGTGCGGCCTGTCCCAGGAAGGATCATTGTTGCCCGAACACACCGTATCGCAAGATCGCCCGCAGTATCCATGAGGATGCACGGAACGTTGCCCGTCGTATTTGTATGACACCTGATTATCAGCGATCACAATGTGAACGCAAGAAGATCGAGGTACTCTTCGCTCATCTCAAGAGGATACTGAAACTGGACAAGCTCCGCTTAAGAGGATTCAGCGGGGCACAAGATGAATTTCTGCTGGCGGCGACCGCACAAAATCTGAGACGAATGGCGAAATGGCTTACCCCTGTAGCACAGGAAGCAAACCTGATACCTGCGTAAATGAAGCTGGAGGCACATCGACCGCAGAAAAAAACCGAGTTACATGTGAAATCTAACGGAAGCATGAACTTCTCCGGCAGGAATCGGCGAAAATCAAAGCGAGTTTTTCAACGCAATCCTTCGGATTGTAGCCGTTCGAACACTCCCAACGAAAAAACCTGTCGTAAGAGGATTGAGCGGCTGCTTGTCGAACAATTGCTACTCACCCTATCGACCCCAAGCGGACCTATGAACTACTGACTTTGATCCGTCCGCTTCAGCGTGCGGAGCAGACATTTTTAGAATTGTCCTGGTTGACATGGAGCACACGCAGCAATGACCGAACCCTCAGAACGGCACAAAAAGTTTCAGCGTGCCTTGGTTGGAACTCAGATGATCGGAGAACTTGCCAACATACCCTGCCCGCAGAACCGCACCGTTCGCATACAGCATGTTCAGGCCGACATCGACATCTGCATATGTGCTGTCCATCTGACCCTGAACCGTGAAGGGGACAACCCCCGCCGGGGCCCCCTGGAAGGAGGCCGTAATCCCGGGTGAGGTTCCCGATACAAATTGGGTAATGCCCAGTCTCGCGTAGGGCCGCAACAGCGTGCCATTCCCGGGCTTTATCTCGTCACCGATTTCAACCGCTGGCGTCAGGTCGACGTAGGTTTCATCGTGACTCAGGACATTGAGGTTCGCGCCTCCCGCTCCATTCTCCTGGAATCCGGGGAACCAGCCATGGGCCACGCCCAGATCAAGCATGGGTTTGACATACCAGTTGGTCTCCTGTTCGTAGGCATGCGAAAGGCGGACGTGTCCGGCGACAAACGTGACCTGCTGACTGCTCGTGGCCGTCACGTCGGGACTGGGAATGCCCACGTACCGGTCGGTGCCGTAACTCCCGTGAGCCACACTGAGGTCTGCGGCGAGCAACGTTGCCTCAACCTCCTTCTTGAGGATCACCCCGACCTGTCCCTGGTCACCCGTGGTGCTGGCCAAGCCCTCAACGTCCAGCGTACTTTGGTCATAGGAAAAGCCCAAGCCCGCATGCCAGCTGCCGTCCCCGACTGCCCGCTGCGCTCCGCCGGACAAGCCGGTTGACTGTCGCGTGAAGCCCATGTAATCGGATGTCGCCTCCTGCCTGAGCTTACCATTGGTGACTTGCAGCCAGTCGCACTCGCCAAATCGGTTTGATCCGTCGCCCCCGCCGCAGCTGTGCATCTCATCACTGAACTCGAGATTGGAGAACACGGTCCCATTGCGGATGGCAAGATAGGGCTCCGGGCTCAAGTGATCGTAGGCGACGGCAAGACTATGAACATTAGGCAGGCCAAACAGCGCGGCGGCAACCGGCGCCAGGCTGGCCGAGCCGCCTGCGGTCTGGGCATTGTTGACGTAGCGCCCGATGGCGCTCTCGTTCGCGTTCATCCCGGCGGGCGCGAAGTTGATGTGATAGCCCAGCGCCACGTCGTTTGCATCGGGGAACAGCAACTGGTAGTTGATTACGGCCGAAGGCGGGGTATCAAGACTGAGACCAGAGTTGCTCACGCCGCCGGCACTGGACAGGATGGTGACCTGGTGATCACCAGGGGTGGCATAGCCGGCATCGAGATTAACCACTTGGGCCAGCCCGGCGACATTGGCAGTACCGCTCACATTAATAAGATCCGCGATACCCGTTGCATGATCGAGGTTGACCACATAGACCCCCGAACCCGTCTGCACCAAATTGCCGGTGAGATTGGTCGTGAGGGCCAGCGCAGAACCGCCCGGCGACAGCTTGCCATCGTTGGTCAGCAGATTGCCCGCTCCCAAATTGACGATGGTGCCGGGGTTGAACATCGCAGGCTGCTCATTGTGGAACGCGTTACTCCCTGCGCCCAGGTCGACCGAGCCGGTGACCGTGCCGAAATTGTCCACGGTTTCGTCACCCTTACCTCCTACGATGGCCATCCCGCTCAACGCCCCGATCGCGCCATAGTTGGTCAGCAAGTTCTGCACCCCATCGACAAATTCCACGCCTGCGCCAGTTCCTGAGCCGCCCCATACGCTACCGCCGTCAATGTTGATAGTGATATTGCCCGCCCCTGTTCCACCGCTGGACTGAGCGAATATTCCAACCGAGTCCTGCCCTTCCGCGACGATGTTGGCGGTCGAGGTCACATTGACAGTGCCACCAGGCCCGCCTGTGCCAGGGCTACTGCTGAACAGGCCGCCATTGCCGCCGGTGCCGCCACTCCCTCCCGTACTTTGCGCCAGAATTCCGTCTGATTGGTCTCCGTTGGCGGTAATGGTGGCATTGTTGGTAACGGTGACGTTGCCGCCATTGCCGCCATTGCCGCCGTCGACGGCGCGACCAACTCCGTGAGCATTGCCACCGTTCCCGCCATTCCCGCCAGTGCTCGCCACGCTAATTCCCTGTGACTCGGGTCCGTTTGTGGTAATGGCGGCGTTGTTGGTGACGGTAGCATTGCCGCCATTGCTGCCATCGCCGCCAACGCCGGCGCGACCCACTCCGTAAGTGTCTCCTCCAGCGCCACCCGCTCCGCCGGAGCTTATTACGGCGATGCCGGACGCCCCCGGACCCTCTGTTGTAATGGAACTGGCATTAGTAACAGTAAGGCTGCCGCCGTTCCCGCCGCTCCCACCATCTCCGGCGAGGCTAACACCGTAAGTGTCCCCGCCATCGCCGCCCTTCCCTCCAGAGCTTTGCGCGAAGATCCCGTCGGATCCCGCGCCTAATTGAGAACCAGATTTGCCGATCGAGCCGATGTTGATTGCACCGCTACTGGAGACGGTAACGTTGCCGCCATCGCCGCCTTCGCCGCCGGCGCCTTCGCTGGCATTGGCCGATAAGCCATAGCTTGTGCCCCCATTTCCACCGCCCCCCCCGCTGCTCGCTGCGCGAATTCCGTCTGATGCGTCTCCGTTGGTGGTGATGGTGGCATTATTGGTAACGGTGACGTTGCCGCCTTCGCCACCTTCGCCACCACCACCAGTGGCACCAGACCCATAAACAGTGCCGCCGGTGCCGCCAGTCCCTCCAGAGCTTTGCGTCTGAATGCCGTCTGATGCGTCTCCGTTGGTGGTGATGGTGGCATTATTGGTAGCGGTGACGTTGCCGCCTTCGCCACCTTCGCCACCTTTGCCGCCATCTCCGATTACGTAGCCGTTCCCGCCATTGCCGCCAATTCCTCCGGTGCTTTTCGCCTGAATTCCCTCTGATTCGACTCCGTTGGTGGTGATGGTGGCATTGTTGGTAACGGTAACGTTGCCACCGCTTCCCCCTTTGCCACCATCTCCATTTGCCTCCAAGATCGAATAGCCAAAGAAATCCGTACTTATGTCGTTAGCTAGCTGAGCGACCAGATCAACGATATCAATGCTGCCAACCGCGCCGCCGTTGCCACCATTCCCTCCGGCGCTCGCCGCCTGCATGCCAAGTCCACTGGTTAAGATTGACCCATTGTTGGTGACGGTAACGTTGCCGCCGTTGCCACCGTTGCCGCCGTCACCAGGCCGCGATACCAGAGTACTGATTATGCCGAGGATGACGCCGACATATTCACTCGAGCCCTCAACGAACGCGTCAATCGCTCCTGCAGTGGCGAGGTCAAAGCCTTCACCTGCCTGCATCATGGAGCCGCCATTGCCGCCATTCCCTCCGGTGCTTGCCGCCTGTATGCCAATTCCGCTGGTAGTAATTGGCCCATTATTGGTGACGGTAACATTGCCGCCGTTGCCTCCGTTGCCGCCATCGTCGCCACGCCCGATAAATCCATAATTACTTCCGCCCCCTCCGCCGTCACCACCCGTGCTCGTCGCCGATATGCCATATGAATCCAAGGATGTCCCATTAGTGGTGATTGATCCCCAGTTTTCGACTCCGACTTCGCCACCAACGCCGCCATCGCCGCCATAGCCGGCAAAAGCGCCCAAACCATACGCCCGGCCGCCATCTCCACCATTGCCTCCAGTGCTTTTTGCCAGGATTCCGCCTGATGCGTCTCCGTTGGTGGTGATTGATGCGCTGCTGTTGATGGTGACGCTAACGTCACCGCCAATGCCGCCGCCGACACCGTAGCCGGCGAGAGTGACTCCGTAAACGTCGCCGCCGTCGCCGCCATTTCCCCCTGTGCTCGCCGCGCTAATTCCATTTGATTGGCGTCCGTTGGTGGTGATTGATCCGCCGCTTTCGATGGTGACGTCAACTTCGCCACCCTTACCGCCTTCGGCGCCTCTGGCGGCAGCGGCAACCCCGTAAGCGTTGCCGCCATCGCCGCCATTTCCTCCCGTGCTTTGCGCAAGAATCCCGTCGGATCCGGTCCCTGATACAAGAAGCCCAGACGAGTTGACCAAGCCCGTGTTGATCACACCGCTGCTCGAGACGCTTACGGTGCCGCCCGCACCGCCGGAGCTTCCATTCCCCGCAGCGCCGACACCGTCCGTGTCTCCGCCAGCGCCACCACCACCGCCAGAACTTCCCGCCCAGATCGCGTCGGCTGAGTCTCCCCTGGTGCTGATGGCACTGGTATTGGTGACCGTGACGCCACCGCCTGCCCCGCCCGCGCCAGCATCACCTGCTGAGCCGATGCCGTATGCATGGCCACCGCTGCCGCCATTTCCTCCCGCGCTTTGCGCAAGAATCCCGTCGGATCCGGTCCCTGATACAAGAAGCCCAGACGAGTCGACCAAGCCCGTGTTGATCGCACCGCTGCTCGAGACGCTTACGGTGCCGCCCGCACCGCCGGAGCTTCCATTCCCCGCAGCGCCGGCACCGTCCGTGTCTCCGCCAGCGCCACCACCACCGCCAGAACTTCCCGCCCAGATCGCGTCGGCTGAGTCTCCCCTGGTGCTGATGGCACTGGTATTGGTGACCGTGACGCCACCGCCCGCCCCGCCCGCGCCAGCATCACCTGCGCCACCGGCTCCGTATGCATGGCCACCGCCGCCGCCATTTCCTCCCGTGCTTTGCGCAAGAATCCCGTCGGATCCGGTCCCTGATACAAGAAGCCCAGACGAGTCGACCAAGCCCGTGTTGATCGCACCGCTGCTCGAGACGCTTACGGTGCCGCCCGCACCGCCGGAGCTTCCATTCCCCGCAGCGCCGACACCGTCCGTGTCTCCGCCAGCGCCACCACCACCGCCAGAACTTCCCGCCCAGATCGCGTCGGCTGAGTCTCCCCTGGTGGTGATGGCACTGGTATTGGTGACCGTGACGCCACCGCCCGCCCCGCCCGCGCCAGCATCACCTGCGCCACCGGCTCCGTATGCATGGCCACCGCTGCCGCCATTTCCTCCCGTGCTTTGCGCAAGAATCCCGTCGGATCCGGTCCCTGATACAAGAAGCCCAGACGAGTCGACCAAGCCCGTGTTGAGCGCACCGCTGCTCGAGACGCTTACGGTGCCGCCCGCACCGCCGGAGCTTCCATTCCCCGCAGCGCCGACACCGTCCGTGTCTCCGCCAGCGCCACCACCACCGCCAGAACTTCCCGCCCAGATCGCGTCGGCTGAGTCTCCCCTGGTGCTGATGGCACTGGCATTGGTGACCGTGACGCCACCGCCTGCCCCGCCCGCGCCAGCATCACCTGCTGAGCCGATGCCGTATGCATGGCCACCGCTGCCGCCATTCCCTCCGGTGCTTGCTGCTGATATGCCAATTCCGTTGGCGGTAATGATCCCGTTGTTGGTGACAGCAACGGTGCCGCCAGTACCGCCATCGCCACCATTGCCGGCACCACCAATTCCGTTCAGTCCACCACCGGAGCCGCCATTCCCTCCGGTGCTTGCTGCTGATATGCCAAATGCTGAATTTCCCTGGGTGCTGATATTCCAGCTGCCATTCACATCAACTTCGCCGCCCGCGCCGCCCGCGCCACCCTTGCCAGCATTACCTGTAGCACCAATTCCGTTTACCGTTCCACCGGAGCCGCCATTCCCTCCGGTGCTTGCTGCTGATATGTCAAGTGCTAAATTTCCCTGGGTGCTGATATTCCAGCTGCCATTCACATCAACTTCGCCGCCCGCGCCGCCCGCGCCACCATCACCCGCACTATTCACAATTTGGCCGCTGCCGCCATCGCCGCCGTTGCCAGCTTTGCTCAATGCGAGGATGCCGGTCGCGTCATCGCCCAAGGTACTGATGCTGCCGCTGCCAAAAACCTGGACAAGGCCACCGTCACCGCCGTCACCACCTGGCCGACCGGAATACCAGGTCCCACCATTGCCCCCATTGCCGCCATTCCCACCCGAGCTTTGGGCAAAGACGCCGATGCTCCCCTGACCTTCGGTACTGACGGCGCCATCAACGGTCACGTTAACGGTGCCGCCGGCGTTTCCGTTGCTCCCCGCAGTCGGCTTTTTGAGGCCGAAAGTGAAGAAGCCTCCGCCATTCCTGCCGGAACTTCCCTGCCCGCCAGTGCTTTGGGCAGAAATGCCATCGGAGGCGACGCCCGTGGTGGTGATCAACCCACCTAGATGGTTGACCGTCACGCTGTTTCCGGCACCACCTGTCTCTGCGACTGCGAGCAGGTTTTCCACATAACTTTGCAGATCGGGCAAGGCCTGCTGGCCCGTTGATAGATCGACCTCACCGTAATCGGCAAAGATGGCGCCCTCTTGCTCGATAACCGGACCGCTATCTGTCATTGTTACCTCGGCGAACAGTTGGCCAGCCTCGTTTTTCGTGTTGCTGCCGTTGGTTCCCTCCAGGTTGTAATTTACGGCGATGATTTCCGACTGGCCGACCGAGAGATTGCTGAACCCGGCGCTGGTACCGACGCTGAACGATCCGTCTGAGTTGATCGTGATACTGCCGGCCGTGGTACCCGTGGGGATGGGATTGCCATTTGCATCCAGTATCAGATTGCCATTGGCGTCCTGCTCCATGACCCGGCCTACTACCGGACCGCCAACCGTTCCTGCCGAGCCGTCGGGGTTCTGGACCGAGGCCACCGTGAAGCTGATGTTGCTGGCATTGAAGTTCTCTAAAGCAGTGATGACTTGGCCGGGATAGCCAGTATTGGCACTTTGCGCGGCGATTCCATCTGCGTTCGTACCGCTGGAGGTGATGTTGCTGTAACTGTTGACATGCACCACGCCGCCGGAAACGCCGGGGGCGCCCGGGATGGGGATGTCTAGAAACGGATCATTTGTCGGAGTGGGCGGTGTTCCCTGGCTGGACGTGGTAATCCCCGGCGCCTGGTCGGTAACGATGCTCACATTGGCCTGCACAGTACCACTGTTGATAGTGAGGTCCAAACCCCCGCTGCTATATAGCGATATCCCAGGTGTTGTCGATGCGGGAGAGATCGGAGCAGACAGGTTGAGCACATCCAGTTCCTGGATGGGAGGGGTGAAAGAGGAGGACGTGGTCTGGACGCCCGATGATTGATCGCCCTGGCAGGTTTCGACCTCGCCTAGCACGTTGCAATCGGCCTGGACAATAGACACATGCGTAAGCGAAAACGCCAATGCAATGCTGGCCGCGAGCCGGTTCAGGCGGAACTGAGTGTGATCAGACATAATTTTCCCCTCCGTGCCCTAGCTCATGTCGTTTTGCCGTTACCTAGCTAATACGATAGTCGGAGCAGGAGGTCATGCGTGCGTGGTACGCCGTGGCCAAGTTGGCCCATCCCGCTGCACCAAGTCCACGCCGCCCGCCACAAGCAACCAGAAGCAGCGTAAAAAAATAACTTCAGATATGGCAGAAGCTATGCATAATTGGTCTTCATTTTCCGGCACTTTTATTAATAGTATTCATGACTAAAAAAGAGAATCATTGTTAGCAATAGCTTAAAATCCGCTGGCACAACTCTGTAGTAGGTGGGACGTATCTCAAAGTGCACATAGCAAGTTAATCGGCCACTTAACCCTGACACTTGATGGTCGCCGAATGCCAAGCGATAAACATCTAATTTGCTTATAACCAACACTCCTCCAAATCCAATATATCGACAGAGTGAGCTACTATTTCTAATTATGCAAATTACTTATATATGCAAATAACTACCGATTTTGATTTCCAATCAATTATTGAAAATTTTTTCATATTTTTTATATCCATGATATTAGTATGGGTACCTATTGCGCCACCCCTGGGTAAGGTGGCGCTTGGCATTGATCTCTTCTGAACGGCGGGTGCGAGCTGGTCGATGAAACAGAACACTGCATTGAGATCGTGCTGGATGCATTGCTGATGGCAATACGGCAACGCAAGGATTGGCTGCGTGCCATCGTTCGCTCAGACCAAGGCAGCCCATTTGCTATCGATAACTTTGTGCGTTGGTGCAAAAAAAATAATTCCTAGCACGAGCCTTCGTGGCAACTGCTATGCAATGCAGTGGCGGAAACTTTATTCTCGAACATGAAGTAAGAGAGAATCAGGCGAAGGATTTATCCAACCAGGGAGGAAGCAAAATTAGATATCTTTGATTAGATCAAGGTGCTGTGCGATCGAAAACCTCCGCTCTTGAGAAATTCGACCCGCTGAAATGTGTCGAAACCAGGAGTTCACGAATGACCTGTATCTGGCAGCGACGAACTATAGCCGACTGGCCTGTTCGGGTCGATAGGGTGAATTTGCCCCTCTGAATTGCTTGCCGGATTGCGGTTATTCGCCAAGGACAGCAACGTGTCGTAGGACTAAACCGCTTCGCGGTAGGGGCGCTCCGATCCTGCGTCTGCGGTAGATTCAAGCGTGCGGGCGATTGACAGAAATGTGCTGTTCCTTAAGTTGGGAAGTGAGGCAATTCGCCTCATTTTCCGACAGGAGCACAATCATGAACCCAACGATTCAAACCATCAGTCCGTTGCGTCAGCGCTTGCTCGACGATATGCGGATGCGCAAATTTTCCCCCAAGACCCAGAGCGGTTATATCCGCACCGTAAGCCGGTTTTATGGCTGGCTGGGACGTTCTCCCGACACCGCCACCGCTGAGGATCTGCGGCGCAACCAGTTGTACCTGGTTGATCATGGCATCTCGCCGATCTCCCTCAATGTCACCATCACCGGGCTGAAGTTTTTTTTCGAGACCACGCTCGTCCGTGCCGATTTGATGGTCAACACGCACACGGTGCATGTTCCGCACAAGATCCCGGTGGTGTTGAGCCGTGACGAAGTGGCACGCCTGATCGGTGCTGCCGGGAACCTGAAGAACCAGACGGCACTGTCGGTCGCCTACGGCGCAGGACTGCGTGCCAGCGAGGTGGTATCGCTGAAGGTCAGTAATATTGATAGTCAGCGCATGACGCTGCGTATTGAGCAGGGCAAGGGCAGCAAGGATCGCTACGCGATGCTCTCGCCCGTCCTGCTGGAGTGCCTGCGCACCTGGTGGCGGTCGGGTCGTGCCGAAGGCAAGATGATCGCAGGTGGCCGATTGTTTCCCGGCATGAATCCGGTCAACCCGCTCAGCACCCGCCAACTCGGCAGGATCGTGCATGCCGCCGCAGAGGCGGCACAGATCAACAAGCGTGTCTCGCCGCATACGCTGCGCCATAGTTTTGCGACTCATCTGCTGGAGCAGAAGGTCGATATCCGCGTGATCCAGGTTTTGCTCGGGCACAAGAAGCTCGAGACCACCGCGCTGTATGCGCAAGTGGCCACCGAGATCCTGCGTGAGGTGGTCAGTCCACTGGATATCCTGCATCCTGTGTAGACCTCGATCGCAGGTCACGATCATGGTGCGTCCCGCACTTGAGGTCGCGGATATCTTCCGCGCCTTTGGTCCGGCCTGGCGTGAGGTTCAGCGCACTCACCTGAGCCTGGGTCAGCTCAAGGTCATGTCGGCCATTGAACAGTGCCGCAGTGCGGCGCTCGGCGGACATGTGCTGCACTGTCCGGCCTGCGAGCACGACGAGATCGCCTACAATTCCTGCCGCAACCGGCATTGCCCGAAATGCCAGGCCAGCGCCGCCGATCCAAAACATCTGGGCGCACGGATCGGGGCGACGCTGGTACTGCACACTTGGGGATTGGCGCTGACGCATCATCCTCATGTGCATGGCATCGTCCCCGGTGGAGGTCTGTCATTCGATGGCGAGCGTTGGGTCGCCTGCAGGCCGGGTTTCTTTCTGCCGGTGCGCGTTCTCTCAAGGCTGTTCCGGCGGCGCTTTCTCGAAGAACTCGACCGTGCCCATCGCACTGGCCAGTTGCAGTTCTTCGGGGAGTACGTGCCTTTGCGAGATGCGACGGCCTTCGCCGACTGGCTCGCACCGCTACGAAAGTGCGAATGGGTGGTGTATGCCAAACGTCCGTTTGCCGGTCCTTCGGCAGTGCTGGCTTATCTGTCGCGCTACACCCGCCGGGTGGCGATTTCCAACTCGCGCCTCGTTGCACTGGACGAGCGCGGAGTGACCTTCCGCTACAAGGATTACCGGGTCGAGGGGAGTACTCGCCACAAGACCATGACGCTCAGTGCGGGCGAGTTCATGCGGCGCTTCCTGTTGCACGTTCTGCCTGGGGGTTTTCACCGCATCCGTCACTATGGGCTGATCGCCAATAGCGGGCGCAGGGAGAATCTGGCACGGGCACGCGAACTGCTGCTCGCCGCACCGGCACCACCCAAGGGGGAGGATGCATCGGATGAACCCGTTCAGCCGACCTTCGTCTGCCCGGATTGTGGTACGGCGATGATCATCATCGAAACTCTGGCACGCGAACAGAAAATTCGCGCACCACCCCGACTTCGAGGCGAGCCATGAGTACGATATCTTCTCGATACACGAACAGACATCGGCCAGAGCCGGTAAGGGAAACCGTTGTCTTGCGGTTAAAAATCCCTATTGGTTGCTCGCCACTTCAATGGAAAGTCATGGGTATCCACTTCGATATGATGCATCTGAGCCATGTCATCGTCAGACAGATCGGCTTGGTCGTCATATCAATCGGCAGAGCAAAAACTCAAATCCCCATAGACCGTGGCCGACTCTAACGCACATCAACAACATCACGCGGTTTCGTCCCTCGAGGCTTATCCGACACCTGCCCGGTAAGTTCTGCGATATCCTATCGGCCTCCGTTTGAGGGCAGCTATCGGACAACCCTTAACGGGAGCTGCCTTCGCGAGGTTCCGCTTTGTGGAAGTGAATATGCTTCTCTTTTATGGCATAGACTGAATCCCCTTGCGTCTTCAGACACAAAGGGGTTCTATTTCTTACCTACTCAACTCCCAACACTTTAGCTGCCCTTCGCGAGGTTCCGCTTTGTGGAAGTGAATATGCTTCTCTTTTATGGCATAGACTGAATCCCCTTGCGTCTTCAGACACAAAGAGGTTCTATTTCTTACCTACTCAACTCCCAACACTTTAAGTAAACGGTTAGGGATTTAAGTAGTGTTGAATAGACGCACCTTGGTAAATCCACATTTATATACAGGCACTTAAGAAGAGCAAACACGATGCGACATCTTATGGTTCCTAAATTGCACGAAGCGACAACTTATGGTTCAAAAAAACCAAGTTAATTGTTGAAAATATGATGATATAGGTACACTTTGCGTCAAGTTATGGTTCGTTTTCGCGACAACTATTAAGTCACGACACAGGGAACCAGCGCAGCCAAGCCGTTTCAACGGCCTGGCTGTTTTTTTTCAAACAGCACATAAGTTGCAAACTGGCGAGCCCCGGCGTTATTTTGCCGCACCATGGTCACTACTATGACGGGTAAAGCCGCTTACGGAAAGCCATCCGTATTCACGATAGCAAGGCTTGGGCACGGAGGTTACCTTGAGACGATACCTTTGGGGATTCAAATTGGAAACCAGGCATTTTCCGGCGAGCACTGCTAGCTCCAACGATTCGACAAGATGTTTGGCCTTGCAATGCGGCATGCGGCGAAACAGGCTTCGTTTATTGATACGCCAATGCATGAGCCTTACGAAATCTGGCATCGCGGAAGCAACTCAACTAATGTCCATTTGAGGTGAGCCCGTGTCGCATCATGGGGCAATTTTGCCGTACCCGACTGTCTGCGAGAGCAACAACTGCTGGTCATGGGTCAATCCGAGCGCATCGGCAAGGGCCGCACGGTCGATCCAGGCACGGATCACCGTGCAAAGGTCATTGCTGGCTGCGAAAAGGTATACGTTCTGCGCTATGGCACCCACTGCTGTTGAGGCATAGGACTCGCGTTGCGCAACAGGCACCATCCGCATCCGCGTGTGGTCAGCAACATACACCAGATCCAGCGGGGCTTCATCCACAAAGTCTTGGTAACCCGTAATTCTTCTCAGGTCGCATGCCGCCACCAGATTTAACTGATGCGCCTTGGCGTCGTAGAGGTACGCTCCCGAAGACAATGCGACGAACACGTCAATCTCCTGTGCATTCAACGCCGAGGGGGCTGTGCGTCCGCCGTCCGCGCGGTTCATTCCGTAGGCTGCCCAGAGCAAATCTGAAAGCAGCGGCAAAGGCAAGCCGGTGCTTGCGAAGTCACGAGACGAGCGACGTTTCGCCAGCGCTTCCATCAATGGCAGACCGCCGTGCTTTGTGGGCGGCAGAAGGGAAATCGAAGTTGCCGAATCCCCCTTGGCAGGTTCAGGGCGCAAACGCCCCATCATACCGAGTGCAAACTTGGTCAAGACACTCATGACGACCGTCCCTTCATTAACGAATCAATATCGCCGCCGAGCACCAATTATTCACCCATGGTCATGAGAAAACGTCCTGCCCAAGCCAGGCTGAAAACTCGATCTAATCTCCCCCCAGCAGCTTGATCACTTCCTCGTCGCTCACCTGCGGGAAGGACGAATAGAACTGCCCCACCGCATAGAACATCGCTGGCGCGCTTAGGCACACGACTTCATCGGCGTACGGCTCAACCTTGGCAAGCGTATCGGGAGGTGAGACCGGCACGGCACAGATCAGTTTTTTCGGGGACTTGGCACGTAGCGCATGCAGTGCGGCAATCATCGTCGAGCCGGTGGCCAAGCCATCATCCACCACAATGACGATGCGCCCGGCCGGGTCATGCGGCGGGCGTATCGGGGTATAGCTGGCACGCCGTTCCCGCATCACTTTGAGCTGCGCTTGCTTCTCGGCTTCGATATATTCTGAACTTCCTCCAACCCGCTCGGCATAATCGCCAAGATAGGTCCAGCCGGTCTCGTCCACGGAACCGATCGCGAATTCCGGATTTCCGGGCGCCCGCAGTTTGCGCACCAGCACCACGTCGACTTCGCCTCCCAGCGAAGCTGCAATAATCTTGGCCATTGGCACCGCGCCTCGCGGGATCGCCAGCACCAGCGGGTTCTGCCCACGATATTGATCAAGCGCTTCCGCCAGCCGCCGCGCCGCATCCTCCCGATCACGAAATACCATGTTTACCTCCTCGAGTTATCCGGCAGTCAAATCCAATGCGACATTTAGCATTATGCTGACCCCGGTTTCTGCACCTTCGGTCAAACGTGCTTGCGTGAGCCCTTTTATAAGATTATAGCGGGATTGAAAACAACGGTGCTGTGCTTTGAACCCGCGATTTCGCCAAGATGGCAGCGCCTAACCTGCGTGAAGTGAAGCGCCAGGCCGATTCGCCACCTATTGAAGCGTCAATGACGTCTCGAACTGCCCCAACGGCACCGGCCTGCCGAACAGGAAGCCCTGAAAGGCATGACTGCCATATTTGTCAAGGAACTCGAATTGCTCCTCGGTTTCAACACCTTCGGAAATGACATTCAACTCGAAGGTTCGCCCCATGGTAATAATGGCCTGCACGATGGCCACGTTGCTGGTATCGGATGAGAGATCGCAGATGAAAGATTGATCGATCTTCAGCTGATCCAGTGGCAGTTGTTTCAGATAAGTAAGAGAAGAATAGCCAGTACCAAAATCGTCCATCGCAAAACTGACGCCAAGCTCTTTTAGCGCGTGCATCTTGGTGACGGTATCACTCACATCATCGAGTACCAGGCTCTCGGTCAATTCGAGTTTCAGCTTGGTCGCATCGGCTCCGCTTTCATGGAGGACGCGCCGAACTTGCTCGACGAATTCGGCTTGATGGAACTGGCGTGCGCTAACATTGACGGCGAGCCACAAGTCGCGAGTTTCCGCAGACTCTGACCAAATCTTGATTTGCTCGCAAGCGGATTTGAGTACCCAGTAACCAATGGGCAGGATCAGCCCGGATTCTTCTGCGATGTGGATAAAATCTCCGGGCAAAATCATGCCTCGCTCAGGATGATCCCAACGCAGCAACGCCTCTGCACCGATGATGCGACGTGCACTATCCACCTGCATCTGATAGTAGAGATGTAATTGCTGTTGTTCCAGTGCATGGCGAAGATCGCCCTCCAGCGAACTGTGCTCGACCAGAGTGGCCTGCATTTCCGGGTCGAAGAACCGCAAACTGTTGCGTCCGTCCTTCTTGGCCTGGCACATGGCAAGGTCGGCGTGCTTGAGCAAGTCTTCAGCCGGCACATCGTGGCGGTGAAACATGCTGATTCCAATACTAGTCGTGCAGATGAACTCGACGCCCCTGAGCATATAGGGCATTGCGATGGCATCACGCACCTGTTCCCCCACCAACCCGGCCTGAATGGCGGCCTCTTGCTCATCCTTGCTCAGGTTCTCCAGCAGCAACACAAACTCGTCTCCACCCAATCGAGTCACGGAATCATATTCGCGCACGCTGGCTTTCAGGCGCTCTGCAACTTCGGTCAGCAGCAGATCGCCGATATTATGGCCACGCGTGTTATTGAGCGTTTTGAAATTGTCCAAGTCGAGAAACAGGAGAGCGCCATGGCGCCCGTTGCGACTACTGGTCGCAAGTGCTTCCTCCAAATAGTCAAACAACAAACGGCGATTGGGAAGGTGGGTGACGGGGTCGAAATAGGCCAGGCGATGCATCTCGGCCTCAACTTCCTTGCTCCGGCTGATCTCAGAAAAACTGCCCACATAATTGGTAACGTTACCATCGGGTGACACGACGGCAGATATGGTCAACCACTCGGCGTTGATCTTGCCGTTCTTGCGCTTGTTCCACATCTCCCCTTGCCAGTACCGTTTTTCCTTCAGTGTCGCCCATATGCCGAGATAGAACACTTTGTCATAACGCCCTGAGCTGAGCAGGGCGGGAGTTCGCCCGATCGCCTCTTCTTCACTGTAACCGGTAAGCCGGGTGAACGCGTTGTTAACCCGCAAGATGATGCCGTTGGCATCGGTCACCACCATCGCATGCTGCGACTCGAACGAGATAGCTGCGATACGCAGTTTGTCTTCTGTTGGACTGCGCCTGAGGTGGTCTGTCATGAGTGGCTGCAGATCATGAAAGCGGTCTTGCCTTGCGGCGATCGCGCAATACCAACGCTGCAGCCAAGCGTGTAACCCGATGATGCCAGGTCTCGTGTCTGCATTTGAAGGTCGAGCTGAAGAAGGGTGATTCTGGGAATCTTGCGATTTATTTGACGATCTGTTTCGTTGGCGCAATGAGAAAAGGGACTGGTGTCGAAGAGGGACTGCGGCGGGTCGACCTGTCTGGATTCGCGACAGGAAGTTTTCTGTGAGCAGTTATATGACACCTGATCGATTATCATCCCGTTCGTTTTCGCCCCGAAAAAATTATCTGAACGGAATTTATTATACACATGATATTCTTGTTGAGGAACTTAATTTATCTTTTTAATTATATTAGAAATAAACTTTCCATTTGACATAATCAAGGGGTTTGTAGCCCCTCGCCTTTGCGCTGCCGTCTCGCCTCGAAAAGACAGATGCCTGCACTCACCGAGACATTCAAGCTCTCCACGCTGCCCAGCATCGGAATGCGGACCAGTTCGTCGCATGTCTCGCGCGTCAGGCGGCGCAACCCCTCTCCTTCTGCGCCCAACACCCAAGCCAGAGCCCCCTTATGTTTGAATCCGTTCAGATCCTGTTCCGCGTCACCCGCTGCGCCAACCACCCAAATGTCGCGCTCCTTCAATTCGCGAAGTGTGCGCGCCAGATTGGTGACAGTGACGTAAGGGACCGTTTCCGCAGCACCGCAGGCAACCTTCTCTACTGTCGCGGTGATGCCGACCGCACGATCCTTCGGCGCAATCACCGCGTGCACACCAAAAGCATCGGCACTGCGCAAGCATGCCCCCAGATTATGCGGATCTTGCACGCCATCCAGCACTAACAACAGCGGCGGCTCCTCAAGCGTATCCAGCACATCGACTAGGTGTTGCACGCGCCGCGACACATCGACACGCGCCGCGACACCCTGATGGCGCGCATTGCCCGCCATTCCATCCAGGCGCGCAGCTTCTATAGGAATGACACGCACACCGTTGGTCTCGGCAAGCCTTATCAGATCACGCATGCGCGGGTCCTGGCGTTGCGCTTGCAGGTAGACCTCCAGCACGCCATCAGGGTTCTGGCGGATGCGCGACGTCACCGCGTGAAAACCATAGATCAGGCGCATATCAGGCATGGCGCTTCTTTTCTCTGTTCCTGCCCTTGTTGGGTTTCGTCGCGACAGCTCTTTTGGCGGCCCCCTTCCCGTGATCGGCGGCCCCATGTGCAGAGACATCAATCAATTCGTCCAACACGAAATCGATCTTCGTGCTCTCCATGTCCACCTTGACGACGCGCACTCGCACACGGTCACCGAGGCGATACCGCTGTCCAGTCCGCTCGCCGAGCAATTGATGCTTGGCGGCATCGAATTGAAAATAATCCTTGCCGAGTTCGGAGATGTGTACCAGTCCTTCGACGTACAGATCGTCCAGCGACACGAACATGCCAAAACTGGTGACCGACGAAACCGAACCGGTGAACACGCTGCCCAAATGATCGCGCATGTAGAAGCATTTCAACCAGGCCTCGACATCGCGCGTCGCATCGTCGGCGCGACGTTCGGTCATCGAGCAATGAGCACCAAGCTCCGACCATTTCTGCGCGGGCTTATATTGCTTGCCCTGCAGCACGGCCATGATGGCACGGTGCACGAGCAGGTCAGGATAGCGGCGTATCGGCGACGTGAAATGGGTATAGGCCTCGTATCCCAAGCCAAAGTGCCCGATATTTTCAGGATCATATTTTGCCTGTCGCAAGGAACGCAGCATCACCATTTGCAGCAATCCGGCGTCGGGACGGCCCTTGATGCGCTTAAGCAGCTTGGAATAATCCGCCGCCTGTGGATCGTCTCCACCTGTCAATTGCAAACCGAACTCCTTCATGAATTCGCGCAGCGCTTCCAGCTTCTCCGGCGTCGGTCCTTGATGGATGCGATACAGCACGGTATGCCCATGTTCATGCAGATACCCTGCCGCACAAACATTGGCCGCCAGCATGCACTCTTCAATCAGTTTATGGGCGTCATTGCGGACCACCGGCACGATGCGCTCGATCTTGCCTTGGTCGGTGAAGATCATCTGAGTCTCAACGGTCTCAAAATCAATCGCGCCGCGCTTCTCACGCGCCCTTAACAGCCTTTGGAACAAATCATGGAGGTGTTGCAGATGCGGAACGATGGCTGCATTGCTCTGCGCCAGGTCGCCATCCGGCTCAGCGAGCATAGCCGCGACCTGCGTATAAGTCAGCCGGGCGTGGGAATGCATCACCGACGGATAGAAGCGATATTTTTCAATGTTGCCGCTGCTACTGATGTGCATGTCGCACACCATACACAGACGGTCGACGTCAGGATTCAACGAGCACAAGCCATTGGACAATTCTTCCGGCAACATCGGGATCACTCTGCGCGGGAAATACACAGAATTGCCACGCAGGATCGCCTCACGATCCAGCGCGTCCCCGGTTCGCACATAGTGGCTGACGTCGGCGATCGCCACGACCAAGCGGTAACCGCCCTTCTCAGGTGCACAATAAACCGCATCGTCGAAATCGCGCGCGGTCTCGCCATCGATCGTCACCAGAGGCAACCTACGGATGTCTTCGCGCCCGCTCCAGTCTGCAGCCGTAACGACTGGGGAGATTGCCTTGGCCTGGCGTTCCGCATCCTTGGGAAACTCGTACGGCAGATCATGCTTGCGCAAGGCGATTTCGATCTCCATGCCGGGATCGGCATAGTTCCCGAGCACCTCGACGATGCGACCGATCGGCTGCGCATGCTTGTCGGGTTGCTGCAATATTTCCAGCACTACCACCTGCCCTGCCTTGGCCCCACCCGATTCGCCGGGCGCCACAAGAATGTCCTGGGTGATTCGGCGATTCTCCGCCACGACAAAGTAGATACCGTGTTCTTCAAACAAGCGGCCGACGATGCGATTATTGGCGCGCTCCAGCACTTCGACAATCTTGGCTTCAGGACGGCCGCGCCTGTCGACGCCGCTTTGCCGCACCATCACCACGTCCCCGTGCAGCACTTGGTGCATTTCCCTCTCGCTGAGGAACATATCGGGACTGCCGTCCTCCGGAATCAGGAAGCCGAAGCCATCAGGGTGCCCCTGCACCTTGCCCTTGATCAGGTCGAGCTTTTCCATCACGCAGATCGCACCCTTGCGATTGCGCATGATCTGCCCGTCGCGCTCCATCGCGCGCAGGCGACGAGAGAATAAATCTTCCTCTTCCTTCTTGATAAGGAGCATTTCCAGCAACTCCTCATCGGTCACGGGTGCACCATGCTCGGTAAGGGTTTGCAAAATGAATTCGCGACTGGGCAACGGATTTTCGTATTGCTCGCGTTCACGCTCCAAGAATGGGTCCTGCAGGCGAATGTTCTTTTTATTTTTCATTGACAATGTATCCTTTAACAATTAAATTGCGCGCCTTCAGCAAAGCTTCAGCGCAAATCTTTAGGCCCAGATGGCGGAATTGGTAGACGCGCACGGTTCAGGTCCGTGTGCCGCAAGGTGTGGAGGTTCGAGTCCTCTTCTGGGCACCAGTAAAACAGCGACACGCCCCAAATGAATAAGCCACTCCTAGCACATTGAGTGGCTCCTTTAGTGCTCACGCCGTTTCACGCTAATACCTGCATCCGGCAATGCAGCTCAAAACCCCTGCTAATAGGCCAAGCACAAGAGCATTCGATGAAAACATTAATCCGCGGAACGGGACATGGTGAACGTTATTTTCACGCGGCACATGCGAAAGACCAAAGCATTTGACGTAAAAGCAAGAGCGGTCATCTGGTTAACCACAGCCTTGAGGTCAATGATAGCAGGAAAGAAAGGCCGCGTAATGGAAAAGAAATTTGGCGGCCCGTCAGCGCGATACGCTATGGAAATGTGATCATCCCAAGGATCAGTAATCCCGGCGGCAGCTGTGTGAAAAATATCTCCGATCCGCGTTTGCCCGCTGCAATGTGCTAGTCACAGCCTTGATCGATGATGCCATCATCTGTGCGGGTGATATTCTGCCTATCCTCTTCTTCAAGAAGATCGACGCTGCGGCAGAAACTGAACATGAGCCTACGTGGCTTAGACGATGCTTGAGATTACGGAAAACAAGTTGACAAGCTATTCGAACGGATGGCGCAACACGATAGTCTCATCCCGGTCTGGCCCGGTTGACACCATGTCGACCGGCACCCCACAAACCTTGGCAATGCGCTCCAGATAGTTCCGCGCGGCTTTCGGCAGTTCTTCATAGCGCTGTATGCCTAGCGTACTTTCGCTCCAGCCCGGCATTTCTTCATAGACGGCCTGACAATTCGACAATGCATCTGCCCCAACCGGCAAAATGTCGCATTGCACGCCGTCAATGCGATAACCGACGCCCAGACGCACCGTTTCCATACCGTCCATCACATCCAGCTTGGTGACGCACAGCCCGGAGACGCCGTTGATCTGGATGGAGCGCTTGAGTGCGGCTGCATCAAACCAGCCGCAGCGGCGTGCACGGCCAGTGGTGGAGCCGAATTCATGGCCGCGTTTTGCCAAGCCCTCGCCAATCGGATCGCGCTTGTCCACAGCATCATACAGTTCGGTCGGAAAGGGTCCGGAACCGACTCGCGTCGTGTAAGCCTTGGTTATACCCAACACATAGTGCAGCATCTGCGGCCCGACCCCGGCGCCGGCACAGGCCGCACCGGCAATGCAGTTGCTCGACGTGACGAACGGGTACGTGCCGTGATCGATATCCAACAATGCCCCTTGCGCGCCTTCGAACAGAAGGCTCATGCCGGCCTGGTTGGCTTCATACAATGCGCGCGGCACGTCCATCACCAGCGGCTTGATACGTTCGGCAAGCGCCAGTGTCCCATCCAGCGTCTTTTGAAAATCAACGGTCGCGGAGTTGAAATAGTTCTTCAGCACGAAGTTGTGATAATCCAACACCTCGCCCAGTTTGGCGGCAAAGCGCTCACGATAAAAGATATCCTGTAACCGGATTGCTCGGCGTGCCACCTTGTCTTCGTAGGCCGGGCCGATGCCGCGTCCCGTTGTCCCGATTTTGGCCGCGCCCTTTGCCAACTCGCGAGCCTTATCGAGTGCCTCGTGATAAGGCAGGATCAATGGGCAGGCTTCAGACACTTTCAACCTGTTGTAGACATCGATGCCGGCCAGTTGCAGTTCGTCCATTTCCTTGAGCAACGCCGACGGTGACAGCACGACACCGTTGCCGATGTAGCACATCACGTCAGCACGCAGGATGCCCGACGGAATCAGGTGCAACACGGTTTTTTTGCCGGCAATCACAAGGGTATGCCCGGCATTATGCCCTCCTTGGAAGCGCACTACGCCCTGTGCATGATCGGTCAGCCAATCGACGATCTTGCCCTTCCCTTCATCACCCCACTGGGTGCCGATTACGACTACGTTCTTAGCCATTGCAAAACTTTCCAATTTTAGAAATCAAAGCGCGACGACCTGCCAGACTCCGTCTCGCAAAACCAGTTCGCGATCACACTGCAATTCACTGCGCAACGTCACATCACCGAGCAGATCGACTACCACCGCCTCACCTGCCGCGCGCAGTTGGGCGATCTTGTCGCGCAAGGCAGCGTCCTCACAATGCGGCGCACATATGCCTAACGTGGCCGCTTGCTGTGGCAACAGGCGATACAGCTGGCGAAGATCCATGCTAAAACCAGTCGCTGCGCGCGCGCGCCCGAAGCTCTTGCCGAGCTCGTCGTAGCGCCCGCCAAGCGCGATCGCATCATGGCTGCAGGCATGATAAGCGGCAAACACCATGCCGCTGTGATAGTGATAGCCGCGCAGATCGGCAAGGTCTATGCCGACGCTTGACACCAGTGGCCGCAACCTCCCAGAGATGCTCTGCAGGTCATCCAGTGCCGCCAAAATCTCCGGATAACCTGGCAACTGCTTGCGAGCCTTCGCCAGAACGTCGGCACAATGACCATACAGGGTCGGCAGTGCCCGCAAGGCATCGCGCAATGTCGCATCCAGCGGTTGCGCCAATGTTTGCAAAGCCGCGCTATCCTTGATTTGCAGCGCGGCAAATAGCTGGCCTTCCAGTTCCTTGTCAAGCTTGGCGTGGCTCACCAGTGCGCGGAACACGCCAACATGGCCCAGGTCGAGATGCACGCCTTTGACACCGAACAAAGCCAACGCTTGGAGCATCAGCTGCTGGATCTCAAAATCGCTTTCCAATCCGCCGTGCCCATATAGCTCTGCCCCGATCTGCAGCAGCTCGCGAGTGCGCATCAGTCCGGCGGGTTGGGTGTGCAACACTCTGCCCGCGTAACATAGGCGCGCTACGCCCTGGCGGTTGAGCAAGTGTGCGTCGATGCGTGCCACCTGCGGGGTCATGTCGGCGCGCAGCGCCAAGGTACGTCCGCTCAACTGATCGACCAATTTGAAGCTGCGCAGATCCATGTCATCGCTGCCGTCAATCAACAATGATTCGGCGTATTCCAGCAGCGGTGGTACGACCAGTTGATAGCCGTACTTTCGCAACAGGTCAAGGAACTGCGCGCGCATTTGTTCAACGCGCCACGCCTCGTCCGGCAACATGTCCTGGATGTATTCTGGGAGCAACCACTTTTGCATCATTTGATCCAATACAACATCAACAGCCCGCACAGCATCGAGGTGAGACCGATAAAGCGCAACTGGCCATCCGTCAACGTCACCAACTTGCGAAAGGTCTCACGCCACAATTCGGGCAGCAAAAACGGCAGCAACCCTTCAATAACAAGCATCATCGCCAGACCGAGCAGCCAGTATTGCAACACTACTTGCCGCCCTTCCCGGAATTTTTCAAATACTTGAAGAATGCCGAACTAGGGTCCAGCACCATCACGTCACTCTTGTTCTTGAAGCTTTGCTTGTAGGCTTCCATACTGCGATAGAACGCGTAGAACTCAGGATTACGGCCAAACGCGGCGGCATACACCGCAGCGGCCTTGGCGTCGCCTTCACCCTTGGTCTTCTGTGCCTCCCGGTACGCCTCAGCCAGTGTCACTTCGCGTTGCTTGTCTGCATTTGCTTTGATCTTTTCGCCTTCGGCCGCCCCTGAAGCCCGCAGTTCATTGGCAACCCGCTTGCGCTCAGCATCCATGCGCCGATACACCGATTCGCTTATTTCCTGGGGAAAATCGACGCGCTTGAGACGTACGTCCAACACTTGGACGCCAATCTTTCGTGCGTCGGCATCGGTCTTTTCGCGCAATACGGTCATGATCTGTTCACGCTCGCCAGACACAACCTCATGGATGGTACGCTTGCCAAATTCCTCGCGCATGCTGGAATTGACCGTTTGCATCAAACGCGTCCGGGCCCGCACTTCATCGCCGCCGACACTGATGTAGTATTGCTTCACGTCCACAATGCGCCACTTGACGAAGGAATCCACCATCACGTTCTTCTTTTCCGCCGTGATGAAACGCTCTGGCTCCCCAGCATCCAGTGTCAATATGCGCGAATCGAAGAAACGAACATTCTGCATCAGGGGCACCTTGAAATATAGACCCGGCTCGGTCTTTACGCCAACCATTTCGCCCAACTGGAAGACGATTGCTGTCTGGCGCTGATCCACGACATACAGGCTCAGACTCGCCATGATCAGAATGGTCACCACACCGATCAGGATGTTGGAGATATTGACTTTCATTATCTGGCCTCCCGATCGCGACCCAGCAGCGAATCGCGTGCGCGCTGTGCGGCGGTGTTGTCATTTCCTTGAGATGTCGGCGGCGTGGCATCGAGCTTGACTGCCGACGGCGCTTCGACTGTGCCCGCACGGCTGGTTTCGATCAATTTATCCAGCGGCAAATACAGCAGGCTGTTGCCGTTCCTCTGATCTACCATCACCTTGCTGATATTGCCCATCACCTGCTGCATCATGTCCAGATACATGCGTTCCCGCGTGACAGAAGGCGCCTTTTCATACTCTACCAAAATCTGCTTGAAGCGGCTGGCATCGCCTTCTGCATTCGCGATCACGCTTTGCTTGTACCCTTCCGCCTCCTGGATCAAGCGGGCTGCGGTTCCTTTTGCCCGTGGGATCACGTCATTGGCATACGCCTGGCCTTCATTTTTCTGCCGCTCGCGATCCTGCCCAGCTTTCACCGCATCATCGAAAGCGGCCTGCACCTGTTCGGGAGGCTGTGCATTCTGCATGGTGAGTTTGCTGATTATGATCCCTGACTTGTAGCGGTTCAAAATTTCCTGCATCAACTTGGTCGCTGCCGCAGCAACCTGCTCGCGACCCTCATACAGAACGTAGTCCATTTTGTTCTTGCCGACCACTTCACGTATCGCCGTTTCTGCGGCCTGTCGCACGTTCTCATCGGGCATCCGGTTGTTGAACAGATAATCTGCAGGGTCGCTCAGGAAGTATTGCACTGCGAATTGAATGTCGATGATGTTCTCGTCATCAGTCAACATCAAAGATTCCTTCAATATCTTGTTTTTCACGTTATCGCGATAGCCGACCTCCACTGTGCGAACCTGGCTCAGATTGACGATTTCCACGGTTTCAACGGGGAACGGCAAATGCCAACGCGGTCCGGGGTCGGTGATCTCGACCTTCTTGCCGAAACGCAATACGACGCCCCGCTGGCTCGCATCCACAATGTAAAATCCGCTGCCGACCCAGATCAACACCACAATCGCCATGACCAAGCCGATACCCGGACCGAATCCGCTCATGGATCCCCCGCCGCCGGTTGGTCCCGAACCGCCTTTCCTGGCACCACCCTTGCGTCCCAGCAGGGAAGACACCTTCGCATTCAGCTTGCGCAGCAATTCTTCCAGATCTGGCGGGCCGCTGTTATTGTTCTTATTGCCCCATTGCGGATCATTCAATCCCATATTCGTCACTCACTTGTTTAGTTTGATTTTTACTTGCAACAGCGGCTTGGCGCATGGTCTTGGCTTCGTTGAGAGCCAACCGCAACCCACCCAGACCGACGCCATTTTTGGCACTCAGAAAAACGCGTGAGATTCTACCATAATCATCGCGTTCCACGCGGGGCGGCACATCCAGCAGGTCTATTTTATTGAACACCAATATCTGCGGGATATCTGCCGCATCAATCTCCGCCAGCACCTTGTTCACCTCGGCAATCTGATCATCGTGATTGGGATTCTTGGCATCTACCACATGCAGCAGCAGATCAGCCTGAATCGTCTCTTCCAGTGTGCTGCGGAACGCGGCAATCAGGGAGTGCGGCAGATGACGGATGAAGCCTACCGTGTCCGACAGCACAATTTCCCCCTGATCTTCGACAAACATGCGGCGCGATGTAGTATCCAGCGTGGCGAACAGCTGGTCAGCCACGTAGACATCGGCGCGGGTAAGCCTGTTGAAAAGCGTGGATTTGCCGGCATTGGTATAGCCGACGATGGAGACTGACAGAACATCGGCCCGATTGCGCGCACGGCGCTGAACCGCACGTTGATGCTTGAGCTTTTCCAGGCGCTCCTTCAACAAATGAACGCGCTTGTCCAACTTGCGCCTATCCAGTTCCAGCTTGGTTTCGCCGGGGCCACGCGCACCAACTGCGAATTTCTGCTGCCCCATATCCGCGCCGTGCCCAACCAGACGTGCGGCAAGATACTTTAGTTGGGCCAATTCGACTTGAACCTTGCCTTCGTGGCTTTGTGCGCGTTGCGCAAAGATATCCAGGATCAGCATCGTCCGGTCAATCACTCGCGCATTTAGCTTGGTGGTCAGGTTGCGCATTTGCGCGGGAGAAAGGTCGTGATTAAAAATGACCATTGGTGCTTCCAAGCGTTCCACGAGCTCGGCGATTTCCTGAACCTTTCCGCTGCCGGCAAACAGCGCGGCATCCGGACGTTGTCGCTTGGCTTCGACTATAGCCAAAATACGAACCCCGGCGGTTTTTGCCAGCAAGCGCAACTCCTCGAGGCTTTCGCTGTGGTCGCTTTCGCCGAAATCAATACTGACTAATATTGCGGCCTCAGAGTCGGCAGGCTGCGGCTGCATTACTCTGCGTTGTCTTGGGGAATACTGACAGTACGTACCGGAACAATGGTCGAGATTGCATGCTTATAGACCATTTGTGTGATCGTGTTCTTCAGCAACACCACATATTGGTCGAATGACTCAATGTGGCCTTGCAGCTTGATGCCATTCACCAGATAAATCGCCACCTGCACATGTTCTTTGCGCAGCGTATTGAGAAACGGGTCTTGCAGTTGCTGTCCTTTTTCACTCATGTTATTGCTCTTATCGGTTAGGAAGGGGCTATTACTTTACTGGATTATGAGCCTGCTGTGAACCCATTTACCCGGAATTCTTGGCGACGACCACCCATTATTCCTGATTTCGGGCAAAGACGCACGCTGCAGGGCCTTCTTTGGTCTGCTTGGCAGTTTCATTCTCGGAACTCATGCCTTCCCTGAAATCTGTTACCGCACCGCCGAGATCGCTGCCGATGTTGCGCAATTTCTTCGTGCCGAAGATCCACATGACCACCAACAATACGATGAGCCAATGCCAGATGCTTAACGAACCCATAATTTTCTCCTGGAAGAAGTGGTCATGAGGGTATTAGTGAGAATAGATTCATCTGTTCTGGGAGGCCAGCTTCGGCGGCG
This sequence comes from uncultured beta proteobacterium, assembly GCA_963833515.1. Classification (GTDB taxonomy): domain Bacteria; phylum Pseudomonadota; class Gammaproteobacteria; order Burkholderiales; family Gallionellaceae; genus Gallionella. The sequence continues at coordinate 76,960 of CAWHYN010000031.1, forward strand.
GGAGATCAACGCGGATCGGGGGGATGCCTTTCAGATAGACCGCCATGGCGTGGCGGTCGGCATCGGTAAGCTTTGAAGTTCCTTGTACCACGGCCTTCATGCCCGAGCCTATGAGATCCGATTCGGGTGTCATGCCGGTCTTGAGCAGCCGCTCTATATCCGCGACCGACCAACTGCCGATACCTGTCTTGACGTCCGAAGTAATATTTGGTGCATTCTGCTTATCGGGACCGCCAATGTTTCCGGAGAAAGATCTACCCAGCACCAGTCCGCCCAGAAAATTGCGCGGCGTATGGCATTCCTCGCAATGCGCCACAGCATGAACGAGATAATTGCCGCGATTCCAGTCTTCTCCCCGGGCCGGTTCGATCCTGATCGGCTCGGCGTCAAAGAACAATTCACGCCAGAAGATGAGGAGCGCGCGCCAGCTGAAAGGCGGCTTCGCTTCGTGCGGTTTGTTGGGCAATGGTACTGCCGGCAAGGTCATGATGTAGGCGTACATATCTTCCATGTCGCGATCGGTAAGCTTGCTAAACGAGGTGTATGGAAAGACCGGGAAGAGATATTCTCCCTTGCGCCCGATTCCGTTGCGCAGTGCGGCCTTGAACTCCGCCAGACTCCAGGCTCCGATGCCGTACTGCTTATCGGGCGTGATGTTGGGGGAACGGAAAGTGCCAAAAGGTGTATCGAGTCCGAGGCCACCAGAAGGGAGCTTGGGGCCGCCCGAAGGAGCTCCGCCATTCTGGCCTCCCCTAGGCCCCCCATGGCAGCTGTAGCAATCAGCTGCTTCGTAAAGATACTTACCGCGCGTGATTGAGTCCGCGTCGGCACCCGACGCCTCAGATGCCGCTAGCAATCCAATAATAATGATCGGTCCAGTGAATAATCTCGAAAGTTTCATGACAGCAGCTTCTAAAGCGATGGGGATGTAAAAGCCGAACGCGGCGTGTTCAGTCCGATATTGGGAAATCCGGCGCGTGATTATTTGATCGGATTGATGATCGGTTTGAACCCGTTGCCTTCAGTCTGTGCTGAGGTGAAGCCAAGGCCTTTAAACGGATGGGATGAGTCCCAGGCGACGGGCAATCTTTTCGGCTGCGACCCGGCGGGCGGGAACGGCCACATCAACGATTCCGCCGCATGATGAGCGATTTTCCCGGTCATCTGATGATGTTCCTGATGGATATGGCCATAGAACACGGTCACGTTCTCGTAGGGCGTCAGGATGTCGATCGCCTTAGCACCATCATTGGTCGCCCAGTCCCATGCAGGATAAAGGTCGAATAAGGGGCGATGAGCGAAGACGACGATTGGCTGAGCCTTGTCGTGCCGAGCCAAATCGTCATGCAGCCATTGCAGCTGACTTTCACCGATCAATCCGTTAGGGTCCGACACATTGTCGAGCGCGACGAAATGCACGCCCTTGTGATCGAAGCTGTAGTTGCTAACGCCAAACATAGTCTTGTACATCTCGCCATTATCGAGCCCGGCATCGTTCTCGCCTGGGATGAATCGCACATTCTTGACCTTAAGATCGGCAACGATCGCCTTGAATTCCGTCATGCGTTGTCGCCGTACCTTATCGTCTGGGGTGCCATGGATGAGGTCGCCGGTGAACATGATGAAATCGGGCTGGCGCTTTAGCGCATTCACCGCTGCGACAGCCCGCTTGAGGGTGTTCTTTGCTTCGGGGTTGGGTGGACCCTCGAAACCCCAATGGCTGTCTGACATCTGCACGAAGAAGAAGTCCTGTCCTGCCGCAGCCAGGGCACGCCCCCAAGGGCCGAGGCTCGAGGCGAAGACAACCCCGCCAAGGCCAACCATTTTAAGAAAATCTCTGCGGTTAGTATGTGAGCTCATGTGACTACCTCCGGTTAGAGGCGACAGAATTGGCGCCATCACAATGTAATACCCGCGAAGCTTTCACTTTATTCCCACGGACTCTCCTTAACAGGGATAAAGTGATTAACATTGCATGATGTGAACCTTTCATATAGGAGAACGCAGGTCACAAGATCGACCATCGCCCATACCATTGCTATTTGCAATATATTGTCGTCCCAGTTGTAATAAGGGAATAAAAGTCCTGCATAGTTGGTATTACGCAATGAAATATGGAAATGTCGAATGACCGCGTCAACGAAACAAATGCGTTTTCAGGCAATCGTGCTGCCACATCTCGATTCAGCTTTCAATTTGGCACGCTGGCTGAGCCGCAGCCCACAAGATGCTGAGGATATTGTGCAGGAGGCCTATTTACGTGCGTTCAAGTTTTTCGATGGTTTTCATGGCGAAGATGGACGCGCGTGGATGCTAGGTATTGTACGGAACACCTTTTACACTTGGTATCAGCATAAGAAAGCACAGGCACAAAGCATCGAATTTGAAGAAGAGTTGCACAGCGTAAAATCTGAAAATTCCTCATTTCCACAGTATGCTGACAATGACCCTGAAGCTTTGCTGATTCAAAAAGATAGTCGGCGTCAGCTGCATCTGGCGCTGGAATCATTACCGGTGGAATTTCGCGAGGTGGTAGTGATGCGTGAGTTGGAAGATCTTTCATACAAACAGATTGCTGCTATCGTGGGAATCCCGATAGGCACTGTAATGTCTCGTTTAGGGCGAGGTCGTAAACAACTCGCGGAAATTCTTGCGTCAAAGAATCGGGATGCATGATGGACCATAAAAAAGCATTAGATCTGCTGCCCGCCTATCTGGATCAAGAACTCGGCATATCCGATGCGATTGCCATTGAGGGCCACCTTAGCAGTTGCTCAGAATGCCAACTTGAGTATGCGGTACAGAGCGCCGTGAGTATGCGGCTAAAAAGGGATGCCTCCTACTTCGAGGCTCCCGTCCGCCTCGCCGAACGCATCAAATTGGCCCTGCCTCGGGATCGTTCTGAATCTCCGCGCTTCAAAGCTTGGGATTTCAATTGGTTAAACATTGGAGCCGTGACGGTGACATTACTGGCGGTACTATGGAGCGGAGGTCTATATCTCGCAATCCCGTCGGCTCAGGACCGCCTCATGGATGAGTTGATTTCGAGCCATGTCCGCTCGCTACAGGTTAATCACCTGTCAGATGTAGTGTCATCAGACCAGCATACTGTAAAGCCTTGGTTCAACGGAAAGCTGGAGTTTTCTCCACCAGTAATCGACCTTGCCTCACAAGGATTTCCTCTAATAGGTGGGCGTTTGGATTATCTCAATGACCGCACCGTTGCAGTGCTTATCTATCGGCATAATCAGCACCCGATCAATCTTTATATCTGGCCAAGCATGGATAGAAATGTGGCATCACATGTGCAGGGCCGTCAAGGCTATCATCTGATACATTGGGAGGTGAATGGGATGAACTTCTGGGCAGTGTCCGAGATGGCAATCAGTGACTTGGAGTTTTTTGCTAACGCGTTCCGTTCGCAGGTTTAGGCACAAGCTAACACCGGGCGGGCGGAATAGAAGTGCTATTCAGTCTTCCAATTTAAAGGCCCCAGCGATTCCGGTTGTGGCGCCATTGGTCCCATTAATCATATGGCGCAGGAACCAACGTCCGCGATTCGAACGTTGGCGGCCATTGAACCGCAAGCTACCTGAAGGACGCTATCAGACAAAGATCTGCCATTCAAAGCTCAAAGCGGTGTACGCCTTTGATTTTTTCAATTCAATAGGTGTCCGGCGGTTCGGGGGCGATTCTGACCTAACGTTTGAAAGGGCAACAGATCAGCGCAGGCCAGCCACATGGCGCGTCTCATTCAATATCGCCAATTTGGCTTTCAGCTCTGGCAAAACTGCCGCAACGGCCTTTTCTCCCTCAAGCACGGCTTTATTGCGGCCACTCATATCGGTAGCGGGGATGCCGTATGTGACCGGCCGGACAACTACATCTGCCTTGGGAAGCTCATAGCGATTGATCGTCTGTCCAAAGATGGTGAAAGTCTGCCACAATATGTCAACGATCCCGGCTATTGTTCTATCCTGAGGGCGATCTGAAATGTCGACGGCGATGACGAAATCTGCACCAAGTGTGCGCGCCACACTTACCGGAACAGGAGTTACCAGTCCGCCATCCACATAGTCTTGAGCGTTGATCGTAACGGGCTGGAAGAACACCGGGACGGAAGAAGACGCTCGAACTGCCATGCCAGTATTGCCAGTTTGAAACACGATCATTTCACCACTGCCTAGGTTGGTTGCCACTGCAGCGAAACGTTTATCGAGTTTTTCTATCGGGCGGTACCTGACGTTCTTGTTGATAAATTCCTGCAGTGCCTCCCCCTTGATGCAACCGCGCTTATCTGAGATCACAGTCTCGGCAATGCATCGGTATATGCCGGATCCGTCGATAAGCTGGTCTTCCTCCATATTCATGGACAATTCCTGTATTTGAAAGCCATTGTATCCACCCGCATAAAGCGCACCAACGACGGATCCGGCGCTGGTGCCAACGATTATGTCGGGAGAGATACCTTGTGCCTCCAAGGCCTTGATCACGCCGATGTGCGCAAAGCCGCGTGCGGCGCCGCCACCCAATGCGAGCGCGATCTTTGCTTGGGGACGTTCCACTACGAGTGGCACCACTGGCGGTGCTACTTTGGGACCGGTGCAAGCCGTTACGCTTAGGATCCAAAGGATTGCGACTGCTGTTTTCTTCATGGCCTCACTTGAATATCGGTGTCGAGTGCATGGTTTATTTACTTATGGGCGCGCTCTGAATATACGCCAGAATATTCACGCTACCAAGTTCTTGAAATCGAACGATTCCGCTTCGAATCATTTTTCCGAATTCGTCGCATTTGAAACCGCTCAAAATGACTATTTGGAGCTGTCCTCCTTGAGTTGCCGCGGAATTATCCCTAGTGCGGATGGAGAGGATCGACCGGTTCGCCAGGTATTCTCCCAAGGGTTCTGTTCTGTCGCAATGATCCGGTGGTTGCCCTGTCCGGTTGGATGCCGCCATGCGAGCATCAGGCATTTTCGCCACCATCTGCAAATGGCGCCCGTATGCCCTAAAGCAACCTCAGGCCCGGTGTCCGCTCCATCAGGGCAGAAGGTCTTCAGTGAGCATAGGTCAATCTAAATCGCCAGAGTCACGCTGATGATTGTCCACCTACGATCCGAACGTCGCGCTGCGGGGACGGGATCTCGATACCAGCATCCTGAAACCTGCGCCAGATTTCCATATTGATATCGGAGCAAAGGTTAAGTTGCCCCTGTTCAGGATGGTTAATCCATATGCCCAGTTCCAAATCGATGCCATTGTCCCCGAAGGACTTGAGAAAGACTTTTGTTTCAGGGTCTGTGAGCACCCGGGATTGATTCGCGGCCGCTTGTTTCATGATTTCCATCGCGCCGTGCAGGTCGCTCCGGTAGCTGATTTGGACAGGAATTCCGATGCGTACCTGGCGGTTGGTATAGGTATGATTGATGACCGTGGAGCTGACCAATGTTTCGTTAGGGATAATCGCCTCGGTACCGTCGCTACTTTGTAACACGAGATAGCGGGTAGTCAATTGAGAAACCTTGCCGAAACGCCCGTCGACTGTAAGGACGTCGCCGGGGTGGATAGAACGGTCAAGCAGAATGATGAAACCGCTAACGTAGTTGCTGGCAATTTTCTGCAAGCCCAGCCCTATCCCTACCCCCACGGCGCCCCCAAATACGGAAAGCATGGTGATGTCGATGCCTGCCAAAGGTAGCGCAACCAGGATGCCGAAGATGAGGAGAGAAGCACGAATCACCTTGGAAAGTACTACACGCAAATTCATGTCCAGATTTCCCGTGGCCATTACCTTCCGTTCCAGCATCCTCGCAAGCCACATCGCCAGCAGCATGGTCACAAGGATGGAGAGGACGCCGCTGAGAATATTGAGCAGCGAGATTCGCTGGTTGCCAACGTGAAAGCTGACGGAATCCATTACATCGAGGATTTCAGGAAGTAGTCCGGTGAGGTGCAAGGCAAACCCGACCCATATCGTCATCGCAATGAATCGTTCGGACCCGTGAAGCCGACTGCTCGGGGCAAAAACTTGGCGCAGCGTATAGGCGACAGCGCGAATCAGCATCAAAGCAAATAGGAGGGGAACGAGGATGTTCAGAAGATTGACGGAATACCAGTTTTTGAGGACGGCCTTTCCGATTATCACCCCTAATAACGAAATCAGCGGAAACGCCACTCGGGATACGCCACCAAGACCGACTTTCGACACACGCTCAGACTTGGGAAGCCGAGCCGACAACAAGCGGTCTACTCCCAAGGCAAGCAGGAGGCTTATCGCCAGCACAGCTATCTGCCAAAGAATCGCGGTTTGTTCCAGGTCGGAAAGAAAATCAATGAGCAGATTGCGGGTAGCGTTGGGCATGAGCCGGAATCCGTATCAAATTAACAGTTTCAATTTTACCATGCTCGCCGCGATCAGATTCAAACTGCTCTCGTAAGGATGACCACCTATTTGAATCGACTGGCCACACGCACAAGGCCGCGATCCGCCGGCAGCCTTGAACGGGATCCAGCCCAGTGCACACTTCGAGCCGCTCGATGCGCGCCACTGCAGCTGATTCCTCTTGAACTGCCGGCGCGATTTGGCGTGCTGGGCGATCACGCTCCGGACGGTGGCAGCTCCAATACTTAATCCGCGCTCCGCGTGAATCCCCTTTAGCTCTTTGTTTAGGTCAAATTCGGAGGTCCCGCAATTGAAGTATCCCACACCCGGGATCGGCACCCACGAGTAATCACGGGTGATCTCATTCGCTGCATTCCAAACCTGGTTCACCTCAAATGCCATTCCGGACAGCACGTTGGCGTGCTTGTCCTTGACGCGTACTCGAAGGGTCTCGGTGTGCAAGCTCATGTGCCGATTGCAGCAGAACGTTCGCTCTGTCCAAGTTCACATCGTTGCCATTCAATCAAGCAGGATGCCTGCGGCATCCGCGCCTCATCTCCTCGCCCTGAACGGCAAGATTTTACGGCGCAACAGATAAAAATTATCCGAGTGCCGATATTACTTACAAGGGCCGCTTGGCGTTCAAGGTCGGTCGCCAGTTTGCCGCAGGCTTATCCTTCCGTGTTGCAAGATAGCCTTCCCTAACACCCCTTGAATCCATTTGCGGTGCATCTTCTGGCCAGCTTCTGTGCATCGGCAATTTGGTCGGCCGTCATGAACATCGCAGTTGACTCGCGCAATTCAATAAATTGCTCGAGTTCTGAGCTTTCAGCATTATCAGTCGAAATATTCAACCACATATACGACTGGACGTAATCTCGCGGAACCCCCTGTCCGTTGCGATACATAAGCCCAAGATTCTTTTGGGCGGAGGGCACACCCTGTTCTGCTGCCAGCCGATACCATTTCACCGACTCTGCGTAGTCTTGTGTAACGCCTTGCCCAGCGTTGTACATAAAACCAAGATTGAATTGTGCTGACGCAAAACCCTGTTCAGCGGCCAGTCGATTCCATTTCACCGCTTCCTGAAAGTCCTGGGGCACATCTTGTCCGCTGTAATATATGCCCGCAAGGGTGAATTGTGCTGGCGCATAACCCTGTTCCGCCGCTAGTCGATACCACTTCATCGCCTCCACATGATCTTGGGGAACGCCTTGCCCAGCGTTATACATGAAGCCAAGGTTGGTTTGTGCCGATGAGTCGCCTTTTTCTGCAGCCAATCGAAACCACTTCACCGCTTCCCGATAATCCTGAGGAACGCCTTGTCCATTTTTATACATCACCCCAAGCAGGTTTTGCGCTGGTCCATTACCCTGCTCTGCGGCCAGCCGAGACCACTTTGCCGCCTCTTTGTAATCCTGCGGAACACCTTGTCCGCTATAATGCAAAATGCCGATCCTTTCTTGCGAATTTGCATCACCTTGTGCCGCGGCCAAACGATACCACTTCACCGCCTCCTGGTAGTCCTGAGCAACACCTGTTCCGCCCTCGTGCATCAAACCGAGGTTGAATTGTGCCGGCGCATAGCCCTGCGCTGCGGCCAATCGATACCACTTGACCGCCTCCACATGATCTTGCGGAACACCTTGTCCGTTGTGATACATTCCCGCGAGATTTAACTGTGCTGGCGCTTCACCCTGCTCGGCGGCCAATCGATACCACTTCATCGCTTGCTGGTAGTCTTGCGACACGCCCTGCCCCGCGCTGTACATCACACCAAGATTGAACTGTGCCGGTCCGAAACCCTGTTCTGCGGCCAATCGATACCACTTTACCGCCTCAACATAATCTTGCGAAACGCCTTGTCCGCCGTGATACATTCCCGCCAAGATTACCTGTGCTGACGGGTCGCCCTGTTCAGCGGCCAACCGATACCACTGCGCGCCTTCCTTGTAATCCTGAGGCACACCTTTTCCAAGGTTATATAGCGACCCAAGGCCAGCTTGCGCAAATGAGTTACCTTGTGCGGCGGCCAATCGAAACCACTTCGCGGCTTCCTTGTAATCCTGAGGGACACCTTTTCCAAGGTTATATAGCGACCCAAGGCCAGCTTGTGCAAATGCATCACCTTGTGCGGCGGCCAATCGAAACCACTTCGCGGCCTCCTTGTAATCCTGGGGCACACCTTTTCCCAGGTTATATAGCGACCCAAGGCTAGCCTGCGCAAATGCATTGCCCTGAGCGGCGGCCAATCGATACAGCTTCGCGGCCACCTTGTAGTCTTGATGAACCCCTTGTCCAAGGTTGTACAGCGACCCAAGGCCCGCTTGCGCAAATGCATTGCCCTGAGCGGCGGCCAATCGATACCATTTTGCCGCTGCCCCGTAATCTTGCGGGACACCTTTTCCCAGGTTATATAACGACCCAAGGCCAGCCTGTGCAAAAGTATTACCTTGCCCCGCAGCCAATCGATACCATTTCGCCACCTCCTTGTAATCCTGTGGAACACCTTGGCCCTTGCTATACATCAAGCCAAGGTTTACTTGTGCCAAGGCAACACCCTTTTCTGCCAGTGCCCTGAATAACTTTGCTGCTTCTGCATAATTACCCGCATCGTATGCCTGCTTTGCTTCTGAGAACGGATCGGCCAAAGCCTGGCCCGTAAATACAAGCATGCACACGCAAACCAATGACACTTGCTTCAGAAGCTTATTAATTTTCCCGACCCCCAAATGAATCGATACAGAAAATTGAGCACTGGGCATGCCATACCGCCCAATAGTCAACACGCCGAATTATCGAGACGACCTATTGAAGCCCATCCCGCTTATCACACAACGGCACCGCCAAGCTTAAAAAGGCTGGCTTGGCACATCACCGACCAAAATGGCACTACCAGCTTCATGCTTGCCGTGCGGTTCAGGAGCGCGATCAATAATATACTGCATAATTGCGATACAAACAGTCAGTGGCCCGAGCGGGAAATCAGTCAGCGGCAGGTACCTTGATTTCTTCCTGAAGATGCCGGCTTTGCTCTTCCATCACCAGCAATGCGAGCTCTTTCTTGAGACTGTTGAACTCAGCCGAACTTGGGTCACGCGGGTGGGGCATAGTGACGCGGACATTCTTCTTGATCTTGCCGGGACGGTAGGTCATGACAACGATCCTGTCGGCAAGATAAACCGATTCTTCGATACTGTGGGTTACGAAAATTATCGTCTTCTTGAATTCCGTCCAGATACGCAGCAGCTCGTCCTGGAGATTGCGCCGCGTGAGCGAATCCAGGGCGCCGAACGGTTCATCCATCAGCATGATCGGGGAATCCAGTGCCAGAACGCGGGCAATTGCAACGCGCTGGCGCATGCCGCCGGACAGGTCTTTCGGGTAACGATCGCGGAAATCATGCAAATTCAGCATCTCCAGCAGCATCGCCACCCTCTGCTTGATCTGTGCCTTGGGCAGCTTCTTGATCTCGAGGCCGAAGGCAATGTTCTTCTCTACCGTCATCCATGGAAACAGGGCATATTCCTGAAACACCATGCCGCGATCCGGTCCCGGCGACTGCACGGGTTTGCCATCAACAAGGATGGCACCGGTAGTAGGTGAAGAAAATCCGGCGACCGCATTGAGCAAAGTGGATTTACCACAGCCGGAAGGCCCAAGCAGGCAGATGAATTCCCCGCGCTTGATGTCCAGATTGATTTCGGCAAGCGCCATCACTTCGCGGTCGCCGGCGCTGAATACCTTGCTAACGTTGATGATCTGGATGTGGGGCTGCACAGTCATTTGCTTTCAATGCCGCGATGCCACTTGAGCAGATAATTGTTAAGGCAGTTCATCCCGGTGTCGATGGCCAGCCCGAGCAGTCCGATGCTGAACATGCCAGCGATAATCTTGTCTGACCAGAAGAACTCGCGCGCTTCCAGAATACGATAACCGAGGCCGTTGTTGACCGCAATCATTTCTGCCACGATTACCACGATAAAGGCAGTACCGACACCGATGCGCGCCCCGGTGAGGATGTAAGGCGTGGCTGCCGGCAGCATCACGCGCAGGAACATCGTGGTCTGGCTTGCTCCAAAGCTGCGTGCGGCACGAATATAGATGCCGTCGACATGACGCACTCCGGCGATGGTGTTCATCAGGATCGGAAAGAATGCGCCGATGACAATCAGGAAGATCGCTGGCGGGTTGCCCAGGCCAAACCACAGGATGGACAGCGGGATGAAAGCGATTGGCGGAATCGGCCGCAACACCTGGATCAGCGGATTGAACAATTTGTAGATACGGTCGTTTGCGCCCATCATTAGCCCCAATGGCAAAGCGAGCGCAGCGCCAAAAACAAATCCTACTATTACGCGATAGAGGCTGGCACAAGCATCACGGATCAGTTCGCCGGAAAATAGCCACGCCAGATAGCTCGATTTTGCCGGATCGAAAGCTTCCGTCGGCGAAAGGTACTCCCACCACTTCGCTATTACCGCAATTGGTGTTGGCAGAATTTGTGGATTAACGATCTGATGAGACGACAGCTACTGCCAGACCGCCAGCACCGCAATCGGTACCAAAAAGCCTTGCAGCGTGTCGATCAGTTTTGCCAGATAGGGATTCTTCATCTCAGGGCACTCCGGCTTAGTTGATCTTCGACTCCTTCTTCGCTTTTTCGAGCAGATCGAGGCGCACCCAATCCTTTGCCTGCGGTGTATTGGCCAATTTGCCAACTCCGTATCGCTTCATCAGATCTGCGGTGACTTGAACGTGATCAAGCGTGACGTCATACGTGAATGACGCATTGCTCATGGCATCCTGATAGTCTTCGCTGCTGACCTGGTTCTTGAACATCTGCTCGCGCACATATTTCTCCGCCAGCTTTGGGTCATTCTGGAAAGTCCGGGTGGCTTCCACAAACAACTTGAGCACCCGTTCAGCAACATCGTGTCTGTCGTTATACATCTTCTCGGTCATCACCAATGTTCGAACCGGTTCGCCTAGCGGAGTGTCGTAAGGCTTCAGCACTTCGACCCCATATCCCTTGTTGATGGCCTGCGAGGACTGCGGTTCGGACTGGCACATGGCGTCGATGTTTTTTTGCATCAGCGCCTGGTTCAGGTCGGCGAATGGCATGAAGAATATCTGCACATCCTTGCCCGGCTGGTCGGACCAAGTCAGGTTGTGCTTTGCCAGCTCGGCCGCCAGCAACAGTTCTTGCGCACCACCGCGCGCAACACCCACCTTTTTGCCCTTGAGATCAGCTACCGTCCTAATGTTCAGGTCAGGTCGGGCAACGATACGCGCGCCGCCCTTGGCAAAACCCGCCACGACATAGATTGGCACACCGCTTGACCGGCCAGCCACGGCTGCATCCAGGGCACTCGCAGCAATATCGATCTCACCAGCAATAACGGCTGGCAGAATGTCAAGACCCTTGGCAAAAACGCGTTCTTCGATCTGCAGGTTGTACTTATGCGCAATCTCCTTCATGTAAGATACCGCCCCGTAATGGGCGAACTTGAGATTGCCCAGCCTGACGACATCCGGCGCGGCCTGCGCACCGAGCGAGAAGAACACAATGCATGCCAGCAGAAATGACTTTGAAAATTTCATGTGGATCCCCGGAAGAATTCGAAAAGAACAACTGGGAAATGGCAGTGCGCCGCGCGAGCGGCTAGATTATACCCGCTGCCCATGTTCATGGCCTATGCGGGCTTGGCGCGCTCATACTGCACGGGCCACGGCACCTCGACTCCCAGTTTGTGGGCTGCATGCAGCGGCCAGTAGGGATCGCGCAGCAGTTCGCGCGCCAAGAAGACCGCATCGGCCTGACCGGTGCCCACGATCTGCTCTGCCTGCTCCGGCGCAGTGATAAGCCCGACAGTTCCGGCGGCGATGCCCAATTCCTGCCGGATTGCAGTAGCGAAAGGTGTCTGATAGCCGGCAGCCGCCGGAATTTTTGCGTCGGGGGTCAAGCCGCCACTTGAACAGTCAATCAGGTCCACGCCCACTTCCTTTAGCCGCCGGCAAAGCTGCAACGACTGTGTCAAGTCCCAGCCGCCTTCCACCCAATCGGTCGCCGAAATCCTTACAAACAAAGGCAGATTCTGGGGCCATGCCTCGCGTACTGCCTCCGCCACCCACAATGGCAGCCGCAGGCGATTTTCCAGACTGCCTCCGTAGGCATCATTGCGGCGGTTGCTGAGCGGCGACAAATATTGGTGCAGCAAATAGCCATGAGCCATGTGGATTTCTACCACCTCAAAACCAGCAGCAAGACTGCGCTTGGCCGCAGCGACAAAAGCGGCCACGATTCCGTCTTGTTCCGCCTCAGTCAGTTCGCGCGGCTGTGGCGACCCTGGCGCAAACGGGATGGCACTCGGGGCGACAACCTGCCAACCGCCATTTTCCAGGAATAACGGGCCCCGGCTAAACCATGGCGCATCGGTGGAAGCCTTACGTCCTGCATGGGCAAGCTGAATCGCAGGTGCCGCGCCCTGATCTCGGATGAAGCGCGCGATCGGTGCCAGCGCCTCGGCATGGCGATCCGACCAAAGGCCAATATCGTAAGGAGTGATGCGCCCCTCGGGCACGACAGCGGTGGCTTCCACCATCACCAAACCAGCCCCACCGACAGCACGGCTACCCAAGTGAACCTGATGCCACGCTTCCGCCATGCCATCCTGCGCCGAGTACTGGCACATGGGAGAAACGAATATCCGGTTTTTAAATTCCAGTCCGCGCAACTTAAACCGCGAGAACAGCTTGCTCATTTTTGCTCTCCTGAAAAACGATCTTCTTTGAAAACAAATTATTCTCGGTCCCGAGGCTTCCAATAAAGAAGACACCATAACATTACATAAACCAAAACGACAATTACTCCAATCAGGGCGGACCGATATTTTCGAGACGAGATCACTATAATGATTAGTAAGTGGATCATCTGGCCATGGTCAACGCCAACGATCGTTACGATTGACTCTATGGGCCGTGATCGCCTCCATTGGAGCGGATATTTCACGGCACTGGTGTCTGCCAACGGACATTCTGAATAGATTGACCGAACAAAAGGCGCGAAGGACTGCTTCCGCTAACGCGACTACGATGATCAAGACGCAGCGGCGCGGCAGGGACGGTGGGCCGTCCCTGAAGGCGATCCGCTGCCGCCAATTTCCCAACTATCAATACATGCGGTGCCGGAACAGCCAGCCTGCAACGCTGAAGGCAACCACGCCGATGAGCGCCATCGGCCAGAACTGCGGAATCAGCAGATTGAACGGCAAGCCCTCGAGAAATACACCACGCAACACTACCAGAAAATAGCGCATCGGGTTGCACAGCGTGATGTCCTGTACCAGTTCAGGCATATTCCTGATCGGCGTGGCGAAACCGGACAGGATGATCGATGGCACCATGAACAGGAAAGCGCCCAGCAATCCCTGCTGCTGGGTGACTGCAAATGATGAGATCATCAGTCCCACGCCGACGCCCGTCAGCAGGAACAACGAGATGCACGTGTAGAGCGTAAGCAGGCTGCCGAGCAGTGGCACCTTGAACCAGAACACCGCAGCCAGCATGATCACAGTTGCCTCCGCCATGCCAATCAAGAATCCCGGCAACGTTTTACCGATCAGCATTTCCACGGGGCGCAGCGGTGTGACGAGCAGCTGGTCAAAAGTGCCCTGTTCGCGCTCGCGCGCGACCGAGAGCGCAGTGACCAGCATGGTAATCAGCAGGGTCAGTATGCCAACGATGCCAGGCAGGAAGAACCAGCGGCTTTCCAAATTGGGGTTGAACCACGCACGGGTCTCGAGGTACGCCGGCGGCTGGCTGCCGCCGTGGCCCGCTAGCCACGCAAAGTTAAAGCGGTCTATCATGGAGCGTACGTCATTGATCACGAGCATGGCGGTGTTCGAATTTCGGCCATCGACGATGACCTGCAGCGCAGCAGGCCGACCGCTGAGCATATCCGCGCTGAACTCCGGCCCTGCATGTACCACCATCAGTGCCTTCTTGCTGTCCATTAGCGGTGCTATCTCGCTCTCGTGCGTGAGCTGTGCCACCCGGACAAAGCTGGGCGAACCATCGAAGACAGCTAGCATATCTCGAGCCTCGGCACCGCGGTCTTCGTTGTACACGGCAAACGGAACTTTCTTCAGGTCGAAGGTGGCGGCGTAGCCGAACACTATCAGCTGAATAAGCGGCGGACCAATCAACACAAAGCGGCTACGCCTGTCTTTCATGAGTGCGAGAAATTCTTTGACGACCAGCGCGAATATGCGTCCTAGCATCGCTACTCCAATCGTTTGCGGGCATTACGCCAAGTCAGCCCCAAAAACATCGCGGCGAGAATCGCTAGCGCCAGCGTATTTGGGAGAATGACGCTCCAAACATTTCCTGGAAGAAACACAGTCTGCAGGATCGCGACATAGTAGCGCGCGGCAACCGCGTGGGTAATGGCTTGTACCGCCACGGGCATGCTGCCGATGTCGAAAATGAAACCGGAAAGCAGGAATGCCGGGAGGAAGGTAGTGATCAGTGCCACCAGCCCCGCGACAAACTGGCTGCGCGCCACGGTGGAGATCAGCAGGCCCATCCCCAGTGCGGTAAGCAGGAACAGCGCAGACGTGGCGATCAACACCCACAGCGAGCCGCGCAGCGGCACCTCGAACAGGAACAGTGCCATACCCACGGCCAGCACCAGCCCGCCCATGCCCAGGATGAAATAGGGCAACAGCTTGCCAATGATCACTTCGCTCATCGATAGCGGCGTGACCAGCAGCGCCTCCATAGTTCCGCGCTCCCACTCCCGAGACATCACCATCGCTGTGAGCAGTGCGCCGATTAAAGTCATGATCACGGCGACCAAACCGGGAACCAGGAAATTGCGGCTCCGCAGTTCGCTGTTGAACCACACGCGCTGTTCCATCTGCACCGGCATTTCGAGCTTTGCTCCGCGCTGCAGCGCCGCGTGCTCCCGCCATTTGCCCCACGCGCCTTGCACATAGCCAGAAATAATGCGCGCCGTGTTTGCATCCACACCGTTTACGACCAATTGGACCTGGGCTCCATCGGTTTGGTACAGGCGGCGCGCGAAGTCTTGGCGCAGCACCACAATGGCGTTGACGCGCCCCGCCATCAAAGCGCGTTCCGCTTCCCGGGTATTGGCATACACGACCGAATCAAAATAGCGCGATTGGTGGAATGCGGCGACAAAGTCTGAGGTCTCCGCGCTAGGCTGCTCCACCACCAGTGCCAACGGTATATGTTCTGAGTCCAGCGACACGCCGTAGCCGAATAGCAGCAAAAGAAATATCGGCATCACGAAAGCAATCACAATACTGCTCGGATCGCGCACGATCTGTGTGAACTCCTTGCGCATCAGCCCGCGCAACCGCATGCGGCTCGAACCCTGGCGCGTAATGGCATTCATGCCTCGCCGCCTCGCCGCTCATGCGCCTTGATCAGGGCGACGAAAGCATCTTCCATCGTCGGCTCCGGTAACTGCGAGGAACGGGCCTGTGCCTTTATGCTGCTCGGCGCGCCGATGGTCAGAATTGCGCCCGCCGCCATGATGGCGAGACGGTCGCAATATTCGGCCTCCTCCATGAAATGGGTGGTGATCATCACGGTCACCCCATATGCAGCCAGCGCATTAATGCGCATCCAAAATTCACGGCGCGCAAGCGGATCGACACCGGAGGTCGGTTCATCGAGAAAGAGTATTTCCGGCTCGTGCATCAGCGCGCAGGCAAGTGCAAGGCGCTGCTTGTAACCGAGGGAAAGGTTGCCACTCGTAAAGTCGGCCATATCGCCCAATTCGAATTCCTCCAGCGCCCACGCGATTCGGTCGGACTTCCTTTTCCCGGCCAGCCCATAAACGGTGCTGAAAAATCGCAGATTCTCGGCTACGCTGAGATTGCCATAGAGGGAGAACTTCTGCGACATGTAGCCGATGCGCGCACGTGCCGCCGCAGCAGCATGGCGCAAATCTGCTCCCACTACACGCAACGCCCCGCTGCTCGGTGGCAGCAGCCCACACAGCATGCGAAAGGTGGTGGATTTGCCGGCGCCGTTCGCGCCCAGCAATCCGAACACCTCACCTTGGTTCACCGAGAAGCTGATATTGTTCACTGCATAGAAGCCACCGAAGCGTCGCTGCAGGTCATGAACTTCAATGACCGGTTCACCAGCTGCAGTACGCCGTACCGGCGCCGCCTGCGCAATCCGTTTCCGTGAAGTTTGTGCGCCGCCCGTCCTCGCCTTGAGCAAGGCAACAAAGCTGTCTTCGAAGCGCGGCAGCGCAGGCGCCACTTGGATACTGTTCACTTCGGGCAGCAAGCCTGCGAAATCGGGCCACGCATCGGTTTCCATCACCACACGAACATGGTCGCCCTGAATTAATGCGTCCAGCACACCAGGCGCCTGCGCGAGGCGGTTTTGCAGTGCACGCTTGTCCGTGCCTTGTGAGGTGATCTCATAGGTGCGTCCGCGCATCGTTTCGCGCAACACCGCGGGCGATCCTTGCGCCAGCAGCTTGCCTTCGTGAAGCAGCACGACTTCGTCGCAGCGCTCCGCTTCATCCAGGTAGGCGGTGCTAAGCAACACGCTTGTGCCCCGTTCGCAGACCAACCGGTAAACGATGTCCCACAGTTCGCGCCGCGACAGCGGATCCACGCCCACCGTTGGTTCATCGAGCAGCAGCAGGGATGGCTGCCGGACCAAGGCGCAGGCCAGGCCAAGTTTCTGCTTCATGCCACCGGAGAGCTGCCCCGCCAAGCGTTTGGTGAACGGCACGAGCCCAGCCATGTGCAGCAGTTCGCCGTAACGTTCTGCGCGAGCCGATTCAGGCACGCCTTGCAGATCGGCATAGAGATCAAGGTTCTGCTGCACCGTAAGGTCTTCGTACAAACCAAAGCGCTGCGGCATGTAGCCGATGGCCCCCTGCACTTGCAGCGATTCGGTAGCGGCGTCCATTCCGAGGATGGTAATGCTCCCGGCATCCGGCACCAACAGTCCGGCCGCAAGACGCATCAGCGTCGTTTTGCCTGCTGCATCCGGTCCAACCAGGCCGGTGACTACGCCGTGCCTGACCTTGAAGCTGACTTGCTGCAGCGCATGCATCTGCCGCCCGCCGGCGTGGAAAATCTTTGATACACCACAAACGTCTAGGGCAATCTGACCGGATAGATATGCCGGAGGAAAGGGAGCCGTCATGGTCTCGGCGGCAGTCACGTCAGTCTCAGGAACCCTGACAGCGGATGGGCTCCGGCACAGGCGGTTCATCCAGCGCAATGGTCACCGTGGCGGGCATGCCGAGGCGCAACTCATCCTGCGGGTTGCAAACGAATATCCGCACCTGATAGACCAGATTGCTGCGCACATCGGTAGTCTCCACCGATTTGGGGGTGAATTCGGCAGTGGGCGAAATATAGCCAATCCAGGCACGGTAGTGCTTGCCAGGGAAGCTATCAGTGTTCACCTCGGCGCGCATCCCCGGTTTGAGTTTGCCAAGGTCCGGTTCCTTCACGTAAGCGCGCACCCAGATCGGATCAGTGAGTGCCAAGGTGTAGACGGGACGCTGCGGCGATGCCATATCGCCCGGTTCCAGGATGCGTTCCTGAATGACGCCATCGTCGGGCGCAACAAGAGATGCGTCCGTCAAGGCCTTGCGCGCCACCTCCAATGCAGCCTGATCAGCTTTCAGGAGGGATTTGGCGGACGCGATGTCCTCCTTGCGCGGCCCCAGCTGGACCAGCCTCGACGTTTCCTGTACCGCATGGTGTCTGGCCTTGGCTGCGTCTGCGGCTGCGCGCGCATCATCTGCCTGCTGCCAGGAAACAAAGTGCTGCTCGACCAGTGCCCTGATCCGATGATAGGTGCTCTCCGCATTGTCTGCATCAATGCGGGCAGCTTCCACATCGGCCTGCGCCTTGAGGATTTCCTCCGGCCGGCTACCTGTCTCCATCCGTGAAACGATCTGCTGCTGGGACGCTGCTTGCGCCTGCTGCAAATCGACATTGCGCGCCAGCCGTTCAGTGTCCAATGTAGCGAGCAGCTGGTCCTTCTTGACCGGCTCCCCTTCTTTGGCCAGCATCCGGACGATCCGCTCAGAACCATTGAACGCCAGCTGGACCTGCCTGATATCGACATTGCCATACAAGGTCAATGCACCTGTGCTTTCCGCGCGGTGATTGCCGAAATACCATGTGGCGGCGGATGCGCCCAAAGCGACCACCCCAATAACAAAAAGGAAGATTTTTCGTTGCACTGTCTGTAGCCTGTCAAATGTCCACCGCGAGGCACGACAACGACCATTGTACATTCCCGGAACGCACATTTGCTCGCAGAAAGCACAATATTTGACCATTGGCAAATATTTGCCAATTCCGAACTTCAGGTTCAACATAATGAATGTGTTATCGAGTATCGCCCTGCGTGGGCTATAAGATTCGAGTTTGCTGTGGATGGAATGTCGATTGCGGAATGCGTGACGAAAATCATCGAGACTGCCGGACAACGTTGGCGCCTGCCAGTTGCCAAGGAGGGCACGTTAAGAATCCTGCAAGATCCGGCCGAACGTCATCGCTTCAGAATCTGTTACGAGGCAAGAATTTCGCGATGGGGATTTCGGCTTTAATTTTTCACCAATGAACAGCAACCCAGATTGGGCAAGCGACGGACTCTGCTTATGAACGTGAAAATTCTGCTCAGGCAAATTGTGCGATTCTTCATCCTCTCGCCACCCTTCCCTCTGTCTTTAAGTTTGCAACGAGCAGGCAGATAAGAAGGACCAGCGATGAGTACACCAAATATGACGGTGACAGTTGAGCAGATGCGGGCAATCGTTGCGGATGCTTGTAAGCAATCCAGGCACTTGCTGCATGTTCTTCATTTGCTGCAACAACGGTTCCTGCACATCTCCCGCGAAGCCATCTGCGAAGTCGCAGAACATCTGGGTCTGCCGGTCGGCCAAGTGGAATCGGTCGCCGAGTTCTATTCCTTCTTTTATAGAACGCCTCGCGGACAATACAACATTCTGCTAAGCAATTGCACGAGTTGCGGGTATCAGGCAGGCCGCGAGAACCTGTTGCAGTTGCTCAGTCATCATCTGCGAGTGCTTGTCGGCAAAACGCGTGCAGACGGGCTGGTTAGCATAGGCGAAACCTCATGCATCGGCATGTGTGATCATGGTTCTGCTTTGCTGGTTAATGGTTTGCCGATCACCCATCTCGATGGCAGCAAGATCATGCGGATGGCCGATCTCGTAGAGGCGGAAACGCCTCTTGCCGATTGGCCCGCCGAATGGTTTTGGATTGACGACAATATTCGGAACAGCGGTATTTTGCTCAATAATGCTTTTGCCGCTGGTGATAGCATCCGCGCGTTGATGGCGCGCGGTGCCGATGCGACACTGGCCGAAATCACCCAGTCCGGGCTACGCGGACGGGGCGGCGCAGGATTCAGCACAGGCATGAAATGGATGTTTTGCCGCGAGGCGCACGGAGCCGCGCACTATGTAGTCTGCAATGCGGACGAAGGCGAACCGGGCACGTTCAAGGACCGTGTCCTGCTGCGAAGCTATGCCGGTGTCGTGTTCGAAGGAATGACCATATGCGCTTCCTTGATCGGCGCGGAACAAGGCTATCTCTATTTGCGCGGCGAGTATCGCTACCTGTTGCCGCAATTGCAGACCGTGCTGGCGCATCGCCGCGAACTTGGCTTGTTGGGCAGGAACATCCTCGATCGTCCGGGATTCAATTTCGACATCGACATCGTGGTCGGGGCGGGGGCCTACATCTGCGGCGAAGAATCGGCGCTGATCGAATCGCTGGAGGGCAAGAGAGGCGTGCCGCGCAACCGTCCACCATTTCCCGTGACGAACGGCTATCTCGGTCAACCCACCGTGGTCAACAACGTGGAAACATTTGCCACCGCTGCCCATGTTGCTCTGCACGGCAGTGCATGGCTCAGAGCAACAGGCACAGAAAAATCGGCGGGCAGCAAACTCCTCAGTGTCAGCGGCGACTGTTCGGCGCCCGGGATTTATGAATATCCATTCGGCGTCAGCATTCAGCAGGTGCTGGACGACTGTGGCGCAAAGGATGTTCACGCCGTGCAAGTCGGCGGACCTTCCGGGACGCTGATCGGCAGCACCGAGTTCACTCGCAAGCTTGGCTTTGAGGATTTGTCTACCGGAGGTTCGTTCATGGTGTTTGGCCGGGAACGCGACCTGCTTGCTATCGTCGTCAACTTTGCGCACTTCTTCGCACATGAGAGTTGCGGTTTCTGCACGCCTTGCAGGGTGGGAACGACGCTGCTCAAGAACGCCCTCGACAAGATCCTCGGCGGTCATGGCACGCAATATGACCTGGATGAAATAAAACGCATCGGCGCATTGATCAAACGCCGTTCGCATTGCGGCTTGGGGCAGACCGCGGCGAATCCCATCCTGGACAGTTTGCGGCGTTTTCCGCGCCTTTTTGAGCAGCGCTTGGCGCACAGCAGTTTTGAGCCGTACTTCGATCTGGATGCGGCGCTTGAAGAAGCGCGCCAAATCACGCATCGAAACGACGCGGCGGCTCATCTCGAATGGCGGGGGATGATATGAGCGCGGAAGCAGACCAAGACAAGAGCATCCCCGCCACCGTCACGTGGAATACTATTGAAATCGACGGCAGTGACATCCCGTTCACCAGCGGGCAGACCATCATGGATGCGGCATTTGCAGCCGGCGTCTATATCCCCCATCTGTGCCATCGCCCCGGACTCACGCCACATGGCAGCTGCAAGCTGTGCACTGTCGATATCACCACCAGGATCGTATCTTCCAGTGCTTCCGATCGCAGGACGCAAACAAAATCCCCAGTCGATACGGACTTCAGGAGCGTATCAGCGTGTACTACGCCTGCCGTTGCCGGACAGCAGATCAGAAGCAACACGCCGTACCTGAATGAAGTGCGCAAGAACATCACGCAGATGCTATTCATCGAAGGCAATCATCTCTGTCCGTCCTGCGAAAAGACCGGAAACTGCACGCTACAGGCCGTGGCCTATCATCTGGGCATGCTGGATGGGCATTTCCCACAATTCTTCCCGCGCCGGGAAGTCGATACTTCCCATCCCACCGTGATGCTGGATCGCGACCGCTGCATACTCTGCGAGCTATGCGTGCGCGCTAGCCGCGAAGTAGATGGCAAGAATGTGTTCGCCATTTCAGGACGAGGTGCGGCTGCGCGCCTGATCGTGAATTCATCCAGCGGCAAACTGGCGGAGAGCAATCTTGAAACTGGCGACCTGGCGGTACACATTTGCCCCGTAGGTGCGATTCTGATTAAGGAGCATGGCTATGAAGTGCCGATCGGCCGGCGCACTTTTGACCTGCATCACGTCGGCGAGGTCGGTTTGGAAAAAGTCATTCTGGCTAAAGCGAGGCATATCGATGAATAAGGTCAGGATTGCCACCACGTCACTGGCCGGATGCTTTGGCTGCCATATGTCCTTCCTCGATATGGATGAACGGTTGGTGCCCTTGCTGGAACGTGTCGAGTTCGATCGCTCGCCGCTCACCGACATCAAACATTGCGGCCTGTGCGATATCGGTCTGGTCGAGGGCGGCCTGTGCAATGCAGACAACGTGCATGTGCTTCGCGAGTTCCGCGCCAAATGCAAGATCCTCATCGCGGTCGGCGCCTGCGCCATCAACGGTGGCGTGCCTGCCATGCGCAACCATTTCAGTCTGCGCGAATGCCTGGAAGAATCTTTTCTGAATGGGATTGGCGTGGAGAGCCCTCAGATCCCGAACGATATGGAGCTGCCGCTTCTGCTCGACAAAGTCCATCCGCTACATGAGGTGGTTCATGTGGATTATTACCTGCCAGGATGCCCTCCGTCCGCCGATGAATTTCTGAGCGTGCTTGGCGATCTGCTGGAAGGCCGCGAACCGGCGCTTCCCAAAAGACTTCTCCATTACGATTAAAGCGATTGCATCATGGAAAAGAACGCGACCTCCACACCCATTAAAAATCCTTCGCCCGGCGTCAGGCGCGTTGCCATCGATCCCATCTCGCGCGTCGAGGGACACGGCAAGATTACGCTGATGCTCGATACAGAGAATCGCATCCATGAAGCGCGCCTGCATATCGTCGAATTCCGCGGCTTTGAGAAATTCATCCAGGGACGCCCCTATTGGGAGGTGCCCTTCTTCGTGCAGCGCCTGTGCGGGATATGTCCGGTCAGCCATCATCTGGCCGCGGCGAAGGCAGTGGATCAACTTGTCGGCGTCGTGCGAACTCACACCGACCGCACACAAGCTGCGCTGCTTGCTGCATTTCGGCCAAACCCTGCAATCGCACGCCCTGCATTTTTTTCATTTGTCATCTCCGGACTTGCTGTTCGGCTTCGGCAGTGATCCGGCGCAACGCAACCTCATGGGCGTGCTGGACAAATATCCAGAACTCGCACTGAAAGGCGTGAAGCTGCGCAAGTACGGGCAACAGATCATCGAGGCAATTGCCGGCAAACGCATCCATGGCACAGCGGCCGTGCCGGGTGGCATGAACAAGATACTCAGCTTCGCCGAGCGCGATACGCTGCTGGCGGGGATCAACGATATCCTGGCATGGAGCCAGGATGCGGTCGCACTAAACGAACAGATTCACACTGCGTATCCCGAACATCATCGGTTCGCCACCATCCGCAGCAACTTCCTCAGCATGATCGGCAGCAACGGAGAACTGGAAATGTACCATGGCGGGTTGCGCGCCCGTTCGGCAAATGGCGCGGTCATTTTCGATCAATTCGATTATCGTGGTTATCAACAAGCCATCCGCGAAGAAGTGCGCCCATGGAGCTATATGAAGTTCCCCTTCCTGGTTGCGCTGGGCAAAGAACATGGTTGGTACCGCGTCGGTCCGCTGGCGCGTGTGAACGACTGCGATTTCATCTCGACGCCGCTGGCGGAAGCGGCGCGCAAACGCTTCAAGGAATTCGGTCAGGGCAGTTTTGTGCACGATACGCTGGCCTATCACTGGGCGCGCATGATTGAAGCGCTCCATTGCGCCGAGTCCATTCACGAATTGCTGCATGATCCGGAAATCACTGGCACTGAACTGATGGCGGATTTGGGCGAAAAACAGAGCACAGGCATCGGCGTGATCGAAGCGCCGCGCGGCACCCTGTTTCACCACTATCAGATCAATGAGGAGGGCCTGATAGAAAAGGCCAACCTGATCGTTTCAACCACCAGCAACAATCAGGCAATGAACGAATCGGTGCGTTCGGTCGCCAATGAATACCTTGATGGCCACGAGATCACCGAGGGCCTGCTAAACCATCTGGAAGTCGCCGTGCGCGCCTATGACCCTTGCCTGTCCTGCGCCACTCACGCCTTGGGCAAGATGCCGTTACACGTGGATTTATTCGGTGCGGACGGAACGCTGCTTGACCGCCTGACAAAAGGGATCGACGGCAAAATCGCCCGTTGTGTTTAGATCATGGCAAAACTGCTTCTGTTTGGCTACGGCAATCCCGGGCGCGGAGACGACGGGCTTGGACCAGAGGTCATCGAACGCATCGCGCAGTTGCATCTGGCCAATGTCGAGTGTCAGAACGACATGCAACTCCAAGTCGAGCACGTCACCGACGTGGCCGGGCGCGATCGGGTGTTGTTCATAGACGCTGACATCTCCTGTGACGAGCCGTTCGAGCTTTCCGAAATCAGCGCGCTAAGGGATGACAGCTACACAAGCCATGCGATGAGTCCAACGGCCTTGCTGCAGGCCTATCGGCAGGTGTACGGAAAGGACGCGCCGCCTGCTTTTCTGCTGCGCATTCGCGGCCATGATTTTGAGTTGGGTGATCAACTGACCGCCAAAGCATCTGCAAATCTGGAAGCAGCAACGAAACTGGCGATTCGGTTCTGCACAGCAACGAGCCTGCCGATTTGGCGGAAGATACTAGCTGATCCGTTGAGCTTTTTGCAGTAGTTGTGGGAGACTTCATGCCAACCTGCCAGGTCCGGCAAGCACCGTCGTCCCACACCATTAATGGACCGATCGGCATGCATGCGCCAACCCCTTAATCTTGTTCAGCCACTCTTGCGCGGTGAGCTTCATTAGTTAGCTGGAATGGCCCCTAGCCTGTTTCGGCAGCAAGCATTTCATCAAGCAGTTCCCATACCGAGTGCGCCTCCTGCTCATTCATTTTCTGCAAGGCGTAACCCGCATGTACCATCACAAAATCATCGACGGCTATGGTGTCACCCTGCAGCATGAGCAGGCTCACTTCGCGCATCACACCCTTGGCGGTGCAGCGCGCCGCGTAGCCCTCGATCGCGAGGATTTGCATGGGGATGCCGAGGCACATGGCAAAGACTTCATGGGATGCAGTTTTGCTAGTTTACTCCGATAAATTCATGAATGCATGATTGAAGTTTTCACATCATGGTGCTAGATTGCGTGCGTCCCCTGCTCAGGGAGTCATCACCATGACTGAACGCGCGAAGACCCTCGTACTTGGCATCGGCAACATCTTGTTGCAGGATGAGGGCGCGGGTGTCCATGCGGTACGACTCCTTGCTGATGCGGTTTCGCGGCGCGACGACGTCGAGCTGATGGATGGCGGCACATTGAGCTTCTCTCTGGCCGGCGCGATCGAAGATGCAGCTCGCCTTATCGTGATCGATGCAGCGCACTACGATGGCGAACCCGGCACCACCAAGGTATTCGTGGGAGAGCAGATGGACGCGTTCATCGGCAGTAACCGCAAGCGCAGCGTACACGAGGTGAGCCTGATCGACCTGCTCATGATCGCGCGTCTCTCCGATCAATTGCCCAAGCAGCGCGCACTGATCGGCATCCAACCGAATAGCATAGCCTGGAGCGAAACGCCTTCCCCTCCCGTCGCCGCCGCGATTCATCAAGCCTGCAATCAGGCATTGCTCCTCATCAGGACGTGGCACGCATGAGTCCGCAAACAAATCCAATCCGCGCCCGAGCCGAAGAACTCCATTCCATTGGCAATATCAATGCGCTGCTCGCGGAGATTGCAGCGCGCCTTGAGAGGCTTGCCAGCAACGGTGAGGGCGGGATGATTGATCTGAAGAGCCTGCCGTTCGCGCCCGGGGAATACGAACAGCTGCGCCAGGCTCTCGGGCGCGGCGAAGTCTCGGCGCGTCTCGACGCCATTGGCGCGAGCGAGATCATCGAGACGCGATATTCCGGAGTGTGGTGGGTGACGCATTACAACGTGGAAGGCGAAATCGTCGCAGACATGATAGAGATCGCTTGGTTTCCTGAGATCCTCAGGAGCCAACAGGATGATGTGCATGCAGGGCTCGCAAATTTGACAGCCCGACTCAACGAATGAGGTGAGCAAATGACGGACCATGACGGGCCGAGTCAAGGAACCTTGGGACATCGTCTTGCGCAGCAAGGCATCAGCCGCCGGGCGTTTCTCAAGGTCTGCACTGCAATGGCATCGCTGATGGCCCTGCCGCCCGGCACCGCGGCAGCAATCGCCGACGCGCTGATCAAGGCCAAGCGCCCATCGGTGATCTGGCTGTCGTTTCAGGAGTGCACCGGATGCACCGAGTCGCTCACGCGCTCGCATACGCCGACCCTGGAAAGCCTGATCTTCGACATGATCTCCCTCGACTATCATCACACGCTGCAAGCCGCTTCGGGGTACGGCGCGGAAAAATCACGCGAGGACGCGATGCAGCAATACTTCGGCAAATACCTGTTGGTAGTCGATGGCTCGGTTCCGACCGGGGATGGCGGCATCTATTCCACTATCGCCGGCAGGACCAACCTTGAGCTGCTTCAGGAAGCCGCCAAGGGCGCGGCGGCGATCATAGCGGTGGGGAGCTGTGCCTCGTTCGGCGGGATCGCCAATGCCAACCCGAATCCGACAGGCGCGGTGGCAGTGTCGGACATCGTCAAGGACAGGGCGATCATCAACATATCTGGCTGTCCGCCGATACCTGCTGTCATCACCGGCGTGCTGGCGCATTACCTTACATTCGGCGAACTGCCAGAACTGGACGACCTGGGCCGTCCGAGATCGTTCTACGGCGAGACGATCCACGACCGCTGCTATCGCCGGCCGTTCTATGACGAGGGCAAATTTGCAAAGGGTTTTGGCGATGAGGGCGCGCGCAACGGCTGGTGTTTGTTTGAGCTGGGCTGCAAGGGACCGACCACCCACAACTCCTGTGCCACAACCAAATGGAACGGCGGCACCAGCTTTCCGATCGAGTCGGGGCACGGTTGTCTGGGCTGTTCGGAACCGCACTTTTGGGACGCGGGCAGTTTCTACAGTGCGCTGTCCATGCCGGCAGCCCCGCGAAAGCTGGCCACCGGCGCGGTCGCGGCGGGCGCCGCGGCGGGCATCGCCGTGTCCATCGCCAATCGGGTCAAGAAGAATGCCGCCAGATCGGCGCATCAGATTGCTACGATCGAGGATCTGGAGAAATGACATGAACGAAATGATGTTTCTGACTTGGGTGCGCAGCACCGGACTCGACATTGCCCTTGGTATCTTTGTGCTGGGCATTCTCTGGCGACTCTTCGAAATCTATTCGCTGGGACGCAAGCCGGATCTTGCGGTGCCCCGTCATCGGGGCGGCGCATCTGGACTGCACACCATGTTCCGCCGCAGCCTGCCGCCACCCGGCATGTTCAAGCGCTCCGCCGTCAGTTACGTGGCAGGTTACATATTCCACTTCGGCCTGGCGATCGTGGCATTCATGTTCATTCCACACATCATGCTGATCCGTGGATTGACAGGCTTGTCATGGCCCGGCCTTCCGTCGCAGTTTATCGACGCAACTGCGGTGGTAACCCTGGCGACCATGCTGTTGGTGCTCGTGCAACGCATCAACAGACCCGTCAAGCGATTCCTTTCTACTTTCGAAGACTATGCCGCATGGTCCCTCACCTTCCTGCCTGTGATGACCGGTTATCTGACAAACAAGCACCTGTTATTTTCCTACCCGTGGATGCTGGCACTGCACATCCTCAGCGCGGAACTGCTGCTGGTCTTTTTGCCTTTCACCAAGCTGATGCATGTTTTCACCCTGTGGGGATCACGCTGGTACAACGGAGATGAAAACGCAAAGAAAGGAGTGCCGGTATGAGTGCCTCGCTGGATAAAGGAATCAGTGTCCTCAAGGAGGTCATCGACGCACCCATCGCCAGCTACTTCAGCAGCTGCGTCCATTGCGGGCTCTGCGCCGAGGCCTGCCTGTTCTATACCGAGACGGGCGATCCAAAGTACACGCCGATTCACAAACTGGAACCGCTGCGGCGCGTGTACCAACAGGAGTACACGCTGCTTGGCAGGCTCTCGAAAATCCTAGGCTTGTCCAAGCCGGTCACCGACGAAGAACTGGAAGAGTGGAAGCCGCTGGTCTATGACAGTTGCACGTTGTGCGGGCGTTGTTCGCTTGTCTGCCCCGTTGGTAACGATCTTGTCTACATGGTCCGGAGGTTGCGCGAAGGCATGGCAATCTCCGGCCACGCCCCCAGCGGTCTGGTCGCTGCATCGAAGCGCGCAATAGAGACCGGTAGCCCGATGGGCGTCCGTCTGCCCGCGTTGAAGGCACAGATGGGGCACGTGCAAAAAGAGACCGGCCTCGAGATTCCATTGGACGTGGCCGGCGCAGAATACATGGTGCTGATGTCTTCGATGGAGATCATCAACTTTCCCGAATATCTGGGTGCCATCGCCAAGATCATGAGGCAGGCTGGCAAGAGCTGGACGCTCTGCTCCGAGGCCTTCGAGGCTACCAACAGCGGCATCCAGATCGGCGTTTCCGACATCGCTAGGGTGCTTGTCCAGCGCATCGTCGATGGTGCGGAAAAGCTGAAGGTCAAAACCGTGGTCAGCCCGGAATGCGGCCACGCCTACACCGCGTTGCGCTGGGAAGGTCCCAACCTCATCGGTCGCGCTTACGCCTTTGATGTGCTGCACATTCTGGAAGTGCTGGACGGGTTCCACAGCCAAGGCTTGCTCAAGACCTCGGGCTTCGAGGATGCGCTGCTCACTTTCCACGATCCCTGCCAGCTAGTCCGGCGCGGCGGCGTGCTCGAACAGCCCCGCAAGCTTCTGAATCTGGTGGCGAAAAACTACGTGGAAACAAGGGACTCTGGCAAGATGAATTGGTGCTGCGGCGGCGGTGGCGGAGTGAGTGCCATCGACGAAGCACAGGAACTCCGCTTCGCCGCTTTCAACGTCAAGAAAGCGCAACTGGAAGATACCGGTGCAAAGACTTTGGTCACCGCATGCGCCAATTGTCGCATCGTGCTGGAGGAAGGGCTGGAGCATTACCACATGGACATTCCGGTGGTGGGATTGACTGAGACGATCGCCAATCACCTAACGGAAGGGGACTGAAGCGATGGCCATCAGCAACGACATCGAATTCAAGTCCGCCTTGAGTCGCCTTTCCAGAATTGGGCAGCGCCAAGTGGCGGCGCGTTTCGCAGAAAGCGTGCTTGCCCTTTGCCCGGATCCTAGAGTGAAGGGCGCAATTAATTCAGCCAAGCGGACAGACATCACCGAAGCGGAACTAGACGGCGCAGGCCAAGCTGCCAGGACTGTCAGTGTGGAAAGCTTTACACGGTGCGGCCATGAATGCGACTGGCATAGCCAGGCCGCTCATTTTGTCGCAGAAGCCGCGCTGGCCTGCGTCAAAACTGGCGAACCCGGTGGCAATCCGGCTTGGGATGCCGCGATGCATGCGCGCATGGCGCGCACCTGCGAGACCATCGCCACCGGTCGCGGCACGGAAAACGGCGAGATTCCAGCGCAATACCGCATTCTGGCGGAATTTCTGAAGACTTGAGGAAACAGACATGGCCACAACACAACGCATCGTCGTCGACCCGGTCACCCGCATCGAAGGCCATCTGCGCATCGAAGCCGAGACCGATGCGGATAATCGCATCACGCGCGCGTCCAGTGCCGGCACGATGGTGCGCGGCATCGAGATCATCCTGCGTGGCCGCGATCCGCGCGACGCCTGGGCATTCGCGCAGCGCATCTGTGGAGTATGTACGCTGGTGCACGGCATCGCTTCGGTACGCGCGGTAGAAGACGCGCTGAAATACGAAGTGCCGCCCAACGCGCAATTGATCCGCAACCTGATGATTGCGGCACAATTCGTGCACGACCACGTGATGCACTTCTATCACTTACACGCGCTGGATTGGGTAGATGTGGTCTCGGCGCTGAACGCCGATCCCAAGGCCACCTCGACGCTGGCGCAAACTGTGAGTCCTTCGTATCCGAAATCCTCGCCAGGCTATTTCGCGGATGTGCAGAGGCGCATCAAGACCTTCGTGGATGGCGGCCAGCTGGGCATCTTCGCCAACGGTTACTGGGGTCATCCCGCCTACAAGCTGCCACCCGAGGCGAATCTGATGGCGGTTGCGCATTATCTGGATGCATTGGAATGGCAGCGCGACGTGGCAAAACTGCACGCCATTTTCGGCGGCAAGAATCCGCATCCAAATCTTCTGGTCGGCGGCGTTCCGTGCGCCATCAGCGTGCATCCGCAGCACGAGGGTCATGGCAACGACCCCCTCTTTGGCAATGGCGATGCGGCCACTTCGCTCAACATGGTGGGGTTGGAGACCGTGCAGAACATCATCCGGCAGATGCGCGACTTCGTCGATCAGGTATATATCCCGGATACGCTGGCGATTGCAGGCTTCTACAAGGACTGGAGCATACAGGGTGAGGGTGTAGGCAATTTCATGACCTACGGCGACTTCCCGGGAAAAGGGATGAGTGATCCCTCCTCTTTCCTCATTCCATCCGGCGTTATTTTGAATCGCGATCTTTCCACGATCCACCCGGTGGACCTGAGCGCCGAGAACCAGATTCAGGAATTCGTCAGTCACTCTTGGTACGACTATAGCGTCGGAAAAGAAAGAGGTCTGCATCCCTATCAGGGCGAGACACGACTTAATTACACCGGGCCTAAGCCGCCCTATTCCAATCTCGATACCGATGCTTCCTACTCATGGCTCAAATCGCCGCGCTGGCAGGGCAAGCCAATGGAGGTCGGGCCGCTCGCGCGCGTGCTGATGCTGTATGCGAAGGGTCACCCCCAAGCCCAGGAACTGGTAAACATGACATTGAAACAACTTGATCTGCCGGTTAGCGCGCTGTATTCGACCTTAGGGCGCACTGCCGCACGCTCCCTTGAAACCAAGATCTTTGCGGATGCCATGCAGGGCTGGTACGATCAGCTAATCGCAAACATCAAGGCAGGCGATGTCAAAACGCACAACGAAAAACTGTGGGATCCGTCCACTTGGCCATCCCTGTCCAAAGGCGTGGGATATATGGAAGCCCCGCGTGGGGCGCTGGCACACTGGATCGTAATCAAGGATGCCAAGATCGACAATTACCAGGCGGTCGTTCCCTCTACATGGAATGCTGGTCCGCGCGATGCGCAAGGTCAGGAAGGTCCTTACGAGGCTGCGCTAAGAGGCCACCAGCTGCATGACCCAAAACAACCGATCGAGATTCTGCGCACCATCCACAGCTTCGACCCGTGCATCGCCTGTGCGGTGCACGTGACCGATCCGAATGGGGAAGAACTGGTCGAGGTCAAGATAAAATAAACCATCGCGGAGAAGCAACATGATTGATGCAACCACAAAATTTCTGATCACAATCTTTCTGCTCGGCGCAAGCGGCACCGCCGTCGCGCATCCCGGACACAACCTCTCGGGCTTGACTGCCGGACTGACGCATCCGTTCTCGGGCCTCGATCACTTGCTCGCCATGCTGGCGGTGGGACTATGGGCCGCGCAGTGTGGCGGCCGGAAAGTTTGGTTGCTGCCCGCCACGTTCATGGCAATGTTGGCCGTCGGCGCAACTATTGCGATGCAGTGGCAGTGGGTGTCGCTGCAGCAGCTGATCGAGCCTGGCATCGCCGCCTCGGTACTGGCGCTGGGCTTGCTTGTTGCACTTTCGCTGCGGCCTCCCACAAGCGTCAGCGTGGCAATCACCACGTTGTTCGGTCTGCTCCACGGCTACGCGCACGGCCTTGAACTGCCCCAATCCGCGGCCCCAGCGGCATACGCACTGGGCTTCCTTGGTGCGACAGCAATTTTGCACCTCTGCGGCGTCGCGGTTGGTGTCGGTACGCGCCGGCATTACGTTTTCCTGGCCCGGCTGATGGGAAGCGGGATTATCATTTGCGGGGCCTTCCTGCTTTCCTCTGGCTGAAAACAATTCAGCTACCCGGTTTCATTGCGCAGGTCGATCTTTTTATTTTTATATCAATTTGGAGAGGAGCTACTATCATGGCTGAGAACCAGAAAAAGTTGGTGTTGATGGTCACGCACGGGCCGGAAGACCCGGAGCTTTCGACAATTCCATTTGTCATGGCAGTTACGGCCCAGGCATCAGACGTCGAAGTACTGATGGGATTTCAGGCAAACGGCGTCATGCTGACGGTCAAAGGCATGGCCGACCATGTGGCCGCGTCCGGCTTTCCACCACTCAAGGACCTGTTAAAGACCTATATCGACGCCGGCGGCAAGGTTTATGTGTGCGGCCCATGCGTTGCGGCACGCAAGATTGCGCAGCCGGACATGGTTGAGGGTGCTACAGTCGTCGGCGCCGCAACCTTCGTTGCGGAATGCGTCGCCGCAACGAACGTGCTCGTGTACTGATTACTGCGCAGAAAGATAGTCAGCCAATGCCTCAATATCGGCATCGTTCAAAGATCTGACGGTCTTGTTCATGATTGCATTGGGGCTGTTTACACGATCATCTTGTTTGAACTCGATGAGTTGTTTCAACAAGTACGCCTTGTGCTGGCCACCAATCACAGGGAACATCGGCGCGTCTGGAATCAGCCCTTTGCCACTTGCACCATGACAACCGACACAGTTCATCACCATGTCCGCTATATTGCCCTTTAGGAATAATTGCTTGCCTCGCTCGTTGGTCGTCGATCCGTTCCCCTTCATTTTCGCTTGATGGGCGAAATAAGACGAAATGTCGGCCAAGTCCTCATCGCTGATGGCCGCTGCCATGGAGTTCATTAACTGGTGGGAGCGCGTCCCGGCCTGATAATTCCGGAGCTGCTTCGAGATGTAATCTTCATATTGCCCGGCAAGCTTGGGAATCTGCTCATCGGTGCTGTTGCCATCCACGCCGTGACAGCCCTGGCAGACCCGCGATTTCTCTTTGCCGGCGACCGGGTCGGCACCGGCAGTACGCTTGATCGCACCCGCGCTGTCATTCGCGGCCGCACGTCCAGTGAGGGGATCCAGACTTTCGCTGCGAGCGACTGCTGCCGAGACAGCAAGCAGAACGCCCAAGCCTAGCGAGACTGCCAGGCTGCTTTTGATGTAAATCATGTCATCCTCCCCGTTTAATATTGATGGCGCGAATATGTATTGCTTTTTTTTATATCGTCGCGGTCAGGTTTTCAAGCGTGAGCATGAATCGCTTTGATAAGGCTTACAACATAAACGCGGGTTCACGGTGTAATTCCTGGAGCAGTGGACAGGAACGCGGCAATATCACCAATATTCTCGTCGGTAAGCCTTTTCGCAATCCCCCGCATCACTCCGACTTTATAGACCGTCTGATCATTTGCCCGGCTACCGTCACGAAAGCTATTCAACTGATTGACCAAATATACGAATTTCTGCTGGTAAACCGCCGGAATAAGCGGGGCCCGCCCGCTGAGCCCGTGACAGTCCTCGCATGGCGGAACCAGACGTTTTATTCCCTTCGTCACAATGATTTTTCCCTTTTTCGGGTCGCCGACCTTCCCTCCGTCGGCGGCGAGTGATTTAAGGTCTGATGGCTCCATTTCATATTCAAACGAGTCCATATACGCAGCCACATCACGGCGATCCTGCTCGTCCAGCGCCTTGGAAATTTCATTCATTGTTCCGCCCGCTCCAGACCCTGTACGCTTGCCTGCTGCAAATTCATTGAGTTGCTTGAGGACATATATTTGACCAATATTTGCCAGACGCGGTGCACCCATGGCGTCATTGCCCAACGCTTTCTCTCCGTGGCAGCCTTTGCAAGCCGTCGCATCACCTTTGCCTTCGTTATAGATAGCTTGACCATTTGCGACATCCGCACGAATGTTGGCATCCGCATCACCCGCACGGGCCACTTGAAGTTGCAGTGGAACGATGGACATCATAAGCAATGAAAAAGACATGAATCGCGATTTGTGCATTTTAGCTCCCAAGGTTATTCTGAATTTCAAGGCTACAATCCCGATGAAGGCGGGACTTCAGCGGAAATGCTTGGTCATAGTCCAGAAACATAGTCTGCTAATGCCTCGAGTTCGGCATCGCTCAATCTTTCAACGATTATATTCATCACTCCGCCCGGACTGTTGTTGCGGTAACCTTTCCTGAAGCTGCGAAGTTGCTTCAGCAGGTAATCCTTATGCTGGCCCCCGATCACGGGGAACAGCGGGTTGCTCGGATTTTGACCCTTGCCCGTTGCTCCGTGACAATCGTTGCAGCGAACCATCATTCTGGACAGATCATCTTTTTCAAACAGTTTCTTTCCAATCTGGTTGTTGGATGGACTAACACCGTTCATGACAGACTGGATGGCAAAATACGCAGAAATATCAGCCAAGTCATCGTCGCTAACAGATTTCGCAATGGCGCTCATGGTCTGGTCAGTGCGGATGCTCGCCTGATAATTGCGGACCTCCTTCGCGATGTATGTTCCATATTGGCCTGAAAGCTTGGGAGTCAGGGTATCCGGGCTATTGCCATCTTCACCGTGGCAGCCATAGCACAACTCGGCCTTGCTCTTGCCCGCAACCGGGTCACCGGGACCGATGCGCAACTTGGTTTCATTAAGGCTATCGCCGCCAGCATTGGGAACATTCTTGACCGGGCTAGATGCCTGCTTCTCGACGGAGTCATTGGACGAAGAGTTTGGCGATGCCGGGTTGTTCTTTTCTGCGTGCACCCCCATGGACGTGAGCAGAGCGGTCAATGCGAGGCAAGCGGCAATGATGTTTTTGCAGTGAAACATGTCATTCTCCCCATGTCGTTGTGGCATCTGGCCAGCTGCACGATTCGAGCGGCCACACTAGCACTGGCCATTTTTTGCATTCTGGCACAACTCGCAAAATCAGAGCAATCGATCGATTGACCACGGACTTTGGAATATCGGAATCAAAGAATCCAGCATCGAGATCATTTAGCAAGAGGATTCAAACAAGCTGTTACGAACGGCCCACCCCGCAGTGGGTTGGCCTATCGCTCTTCATCCTTTCTTGACGAACTTTCGTCCTTCTTCTTTTCCTCCTCGACCTTCAGCTTCTCGGATCTTTCCTTCGCTGCGCCATCTTCTTCGCGTTTGACAGCTTCTGGCTTTTTCTCCATACCACTTTGCCGAGCATTGAACGGTGTTGCCGACGTCGAGTCCGGCGCGTGCTGGAATTGTCCGCGTTGCTCTGACTGATCGCGCGCGACGCCCGGTGCCGACGGCGGCGTTGCCGGCCGTGTACCCGGAAGCATCTCCGTTTGCCTGTTTTGCTGCAGTTGCTTGGGCTGATCGAGAGGCGAGATTGCGGGCGCGCTGTGTTTTACGGCCTCAGGATTGTTCCCCGCGCCATTTTGCGGCGCGTTGAACGGTGTCACCGACTTCGAGTCGGGTGCTTGCGGTTGCCTGCTTTGCTGCAGTTGCTTGGGCTGATCGAGAGGCGGGATTGCGGGCGCGCTGCGTTTTACGGCTTCAGGATTGTTCCCCGCGCCATTTTGCGGCGCATTGAACGGTGTCACCGACTTCGAGTCGGGCGCTTGCGGTTGCCTGCTTTGCTGTGGTTGTCTCGGCTGATCGAGTGGCGATATAGCAGGTGCAATGCTTTGAGGCCGCACATTGGGCTGGAATGCTTGGCCGCGTTGGTCTGATGGGCCCGGCTGGTCAAACTTTCCCCTCTGTGCAGGTCTTGTCGCCAGCGGAGCCGCGACCTGCGTCGGGGGAACCAATTGAACTTTCATTTCAGGTGCCGGATTGCCGCGTTTCAGAGCCTGAAGTTCTGCCACATCGAGTGGCTTCCCCTGCCTGCTTGCAAGCAGATGTTCCTTTGCGGCAAAGCTTAGCGGCGGTTCGGGCGGGGCATTCCTGGCAACGAATGGTCGCTCCTGTATCTGCCGCGAAGGGTTATGTCCCTCCTTCGCGGCCCCGCCCACGCTGGCGCGCGTCGGGGATACAGAAGCCCAAGTTCTAACCGGTGCATTGGCGATCGTTTCTTTCGGCAACCGCACCGCTTCTCCGGACACAGGATGTGATTGAATGAACGCGGTCAAGGATACCGAAATGACCGCGCCTTGCACATGACTGTTAGCGTACGCGACATTGGTTTCGTTCGCATTGTTATACATCTTGGTGATATTAGTGTTGTTGACGACTGTGTTGCTGCTATTAATGCGGGTGAAATAATTGCGGCTCACCGGATAAGCTGGCCGATACACCTCTCTCGGACCAAGCGGGAACCAGGCAACCCCCCCCCGCTGGTCGCCAACGAAGGCAACCAGCGCAGGCGCATAGACGGCCTGCGCTTGAACCGGACCGGGCATCCAGCACCAGCGTCCCTCGATGTTAACCCAGCGGCCATAATGGGATACCGCAAAGCCCCAGGGCGCATCATCTATCCAGGTCCAACCCCAAGGTTCGATCCAAGCCCAGTGTCCCTCACTATAAGGCGACCAGCCATAGGGCACATTAGGCACCCACACGATGCCGTATTCCCTGTCGGTATACCATTTGCCATACTGGTCCATGTCTTCATAACCAATCACATTGGGCGAGACGTAGCGTGCGGAGATTGACTCATCCTCACGACGATTTCGGTCGCTCGACCACATGTCAAATTCGTCAAAAGGCGGAAAGTCGATATAGTCATAATTGCGCAAGTCGGGACCGATAAAGCGATATGCCTGTCCCGCATACAGTGTATAGGCCACCCCTTGTCCGTATACTTCAGCCTGTCCGTCCCGCAGGACAACGGTCGTCGAATTGCCTCCAGGATCAACCTCGATTCGGTATTCGCCGGGCTGGCGGATCGAATAGGCAAGATTCGGGGTATCGACCTCGATCACGTCATCCGCACTGAAACGCCGTACCCGAACATCCAGCGTGCCCTGTGTCAGCTGCACCTGCGCTACACGGTCATCGAGATTCACCAGCGACACCAGCGTGGCACTGTTCATCCGGATCGTGGCGGAGCCGACCTGCATCTCGGTGCGCGCATCGACATCGGTCCACAGCCGGTCACCTGGGATCAGCGGACGATTCACCATGGCCAGCAGCCAATCATCCTCACCAGCGGGCGAAAAACTCACGGTACCGCTCGCGTAGCTCAGGCGCGCGACGCGCCCCGGCGGATCCGCGTTAGCGAAACCCGCCAGCACACACGCTGCAACACCAAGCACCAAAGCGACGATATGACTGCGACTAAATTTTCCAAACATACTCATTCCTCTCGGGGGCACTGTCGTATTGATGCCATTCTCCAACATAAGGGCCTTGTTTGCCTCGGACTCGGCACGCTCGGCTCCATGGTCTTTCACGCTCGCATCACAACAGCGCGCGCCTTTGCGCCAACACTATACAAGAATTTGGCAATCTCCTGACAATAGAGGCGCCTTCGCGACCTAAATTGGTATGCGACGGAAGACGTTCAGGCTTATCACTCATTTTCTTTTCAATTGAGTCGTCTTCCGGGCGCTAGTTTCTGACCATTTTATATCACGACAAACCCGCCTGTCCTTCACGACAGATTTGCCGCCTTGAAAACGTTGATGGAAACCTGGCAATTCCCGACCGCCTTTTAGGTGGTCATATGTAACACATTGTAAACTCGGTCATCGACGCTACCGATGCCGGCGTTATTCGACGCACGGCAGTTGACTGGCAATTGCCAAGACGGAAATCATTTTTGGGAGAACTCTTCATGAAACGTACGATGCGTAGCACAATTTTAATCATTGCCTCTCTGCTGCTCGGCAGCATGGCGGCCAGCACCTTTGCCGCCGAAGGCCAGTCTGATAAAGACCATCCTCGTCGCGCACAAGTAAACAAGCGCCTGAAAAATCAGAACAAGCGCATCAACAAGGAAGTCAAGGAGGGCGAAATCACCAAAGGTCAAGCGGCCAAGCTTCATAAGGAGGACCGCCAGATTCGGAATGAAGAACGGACCATGGCATCCCAAGACGGCGGGCACATCACCAAGCAAGAGCAGAAGACGCTGAACCAGCAGGAGAATGCCGTAAGCAAACAGATAGGCAAGTGAAGAAAATAGAAACCAAGCGGTACTATGGATTGTTTCATCGCTTTACTCCGCTACCCGCGGGCACAGCAAGCGCCCGTGTACCACGAGCGTATTCCTATGCGCTTGTGAGAGTGTGGAACAACGCAAGTAAAGTGACAACGTCGAAAGCGATTCTGCTCAATGATTTCATAGATATGCGTATTACCCACACCGTGCATGGGTTTAACGTAACATTACCGCAACCGTTTCGAAACCAGATCTGTCATTAGGGTGGTAGACCATTCGACGTTCGAGCGGAAGCATTGGCAGTGCCCAGCTTCTCTGATTTGATAGTGAATTATCTTGATAAAGTTGTAGCGCATTATTAGCCGAAACAGAAAGGGACTATTATGAAAAAAGCATTATTGGTGGTTGGTGTTTCCATGCTGTCGTTGAGCTCGGCTTACGCAGAAGTTCATGACTGGAAGGACTTGGAGGAGGCTCATGAACATATCGTGCAGACCATTCATGAATTGGAACGAGCTCAAGCCGCGAACCATTATGATATGAAAGGTCATGCCGCCAAGGCGGAAGAAGCTCTACGTCATGCCGAGCATGAACTTCACGAAGCTATAGAGTCTGCAAAAAGGGAGCATTAAAGGCGTTTCTCATAAGCCCTGGTGGAACGGAGCGAATCATATTGGCTCTTCGACATACGCATCCCCTTCTATTCCGGCCTTGATTGCTTCAGATGCTATAGCGTAGGTTCTCGGCGGTCCTGCCTAGCAGAGAGCATGTCACAACCAAGAAGTTGCGTCAGCCGCGCAAATTCGATCCGGAAGATCGTTAGGGGGATGGCTCAGAGTGATCCCGGGGAAGCTTGAACCAAGGCAGAAGATCGCCATGGAAACCTGAGGCTGCGCACAGCACGGGGCACATGGAGCAGCGTGCTCCCGCTTCCCGTCAACCTCGATGGTTCATTGAACCCTCTGAAAAAAAGTCTAAAAAATGACCCCCAAGATGCAGAAGCGACATGAGCAGCGATGAATCGACACAACATGTGCTTTGTAGCGGATGAAGCTTATAACCAGCGAGATATTCAGGCAGGCCGCCAGATCCTAGGGGCCTGATGAAGCAAATTCCCGCCAAGGCATCGAGATGCGCGGCAGGTCGCTGAATGCGGTCTCATTACACCGAAGCAGTGCTTGCGACCACACGCTGCATTTCCGCGCCCACTCCAGAATGCACTGACTATCCCGTTCCCCTTTGAGAAAGACGTGCTCGCTGGATAAGGCGGCTCGTGAGGTGGAAACGCTCCTTAAGAACCCGGTTCGTCTTGATATCTTGGTGTAGGATATTTCATATGCACATTCTTATTACAGGTGGTACTGGCCTGATCGGTCGCCAACTATGCAGAGCACTGCTGGCGGAGGGCCATGAATTGACGGTGTTCAGCCGCAAGCCGGAATCCGTCCCCGTCAAATGCGGCAAAGGGATTCACGCAATGGCGACGTTTGACGAGTGGCATCCCGAAAAGACTTTCGATGCTGTCATCAATCTCGCTGGTGAGCCGATCCTGGATGCACGGTGGACCGCGCAACGGAAGCAGAGTCTGTGGGACAGTCGCGTCACCCTTACCCGGACTCTGGTAAGGCATATCGCTTCTGCTGTGCACAAGCCAACCGTATTGTTAAGCGGTTCGGCGGTAGGCTATTACGGGAATCGCGGCGATGTCGAACTGAACGAGACAGCAGATGCCGGGCACGATTTTGCGGCAAGGCTGTGCATGGCATGGGAAGACGCGGCGCGTGCTGCCGAGCAAGTCGGCGTGAGGGTGTGCCTCTTGCGCACTGGGTTGGTGTTAAGTCGCGAAGGCGGTTTGCTAGAGCGCATGTTGCCGCCGTTCAATCTCGGTTTGGGCGCGTCGTTCGGCAATGGAAACCAGCAAATGAGTTGGGTGCATATCGATGACTTTTTGATGATGTTGATCATATTGTTGAGCGATACGCAAGCTAGAGGACCATATAATATGACTGCGCCTCAACCGGTCACAAACGAGGAATTCAGTACTGTCTTGTCGAAAGCACTGCATCGCCCCGCCCTGTTCGCGGCACCTGCGTTGCTACTGAAATTGGTATTGGGCGAACGCGCGTGCTTGTTGCTCGAAGGGCAAAGAGTTTTGCCCGGCAAGATGTCCTCTGAGGGCTATCAATTCAAGTTTGACAATCTGCTTGGCGCACTCACCGACTTGCTGCGTCAGTAGCTTCTAGGCCGGGTCTTTACTGGCTGTTCCTGATTCAGAGGTGACCTGACTGGCGGGTTACGACAGAAACAAGGAGGTCGCGTTTTTTCCGGAGGCGGATGTTCAAAACGCATTCACATTAGCTTTAAGAACTGACGTTACCGGGGTCCGAATGAATTCAAGGCACGAAACGCCACGCAGATAGTTGGAATGTGCAGTCGAATGCATGCTCATTGATCAAATCCGCTGTCAACGCTATTCTGCCGCGTCGAGGGTTTAGGCAGGTCGGACTGCTTTCCTGTCCACGGCAACAGGAAGTTTGCGAAGTGTCAGTGTGCATGTTACTGTTTCTCATTCGTAAATTCTGTTGACGTGGCGATTGTCCCAACAGTTCTTTTCAAGGATACAAATGACCTATTGTCTTTCCATCAACACGGATGCCGGATTTGTCCTTTGCTCAGATTCCCGAACCAACGCCGGATTTGACAACATCTCGACCTATTCAAAGATGCACACCTTCGTCTGGCCGAGCAACAGGGTTTTTGCGCTGCTCTCGGCCGGCAATTTGGCGACCACTCAATTGGTAATCAAACGGCTTCAGGCGGATCTCGATAGCGGAGCAATCCCTAACCTGCTCAATGTCAGCAACATGCATGAAGCGGTGAATTATGTAGCGATGGTTAGCACCAGTGTTCAAAACTTACATGTAGTTCGAGATGGCGTGAATGTCAACTTCGAAGCCACGTTTATCTTGGCGGGACAAATCGGGCGAGCTCGCCCCGAAACGCTCATGATCTACCCGCAGGGGAACTACATCCATGAATCGGACGAGCATCCGTTCTTGCAAATCGGCGAAATAAAATATGGGAAGCCCATTCTTGACCGAGTTATAAAACGGGACACGCAACTGGACGGAGCTGGTCGCTGTGCACTGGTGTCCATGAATTCGACGGTCCGCAGCAATCTGACTGTAGGTCCCCCGATCGACTTGCTGGTCTATGAGAGGGATAGTCTGAATTTCACCCATCAGCTTTGCATGACAGAAGATGATCCGTTTGCTAAACAGCTTTCAGAATCCTGGAATCAGGGGCTGGTATCCACACTGCAGCACCTCCCCAAGTTTTATTGGGAAATGCCGGCAAACAATTCAACGAATGTTGGGAGTAACTCTGTCCAATCGTTGAAATGAACTACTCCACCTAAGCCGCCAAGGCGGCTATTGGTGGAGTTTCGTGGTTCTTCACGGCCAAACTGCACCCGCTCCCCACCTCGGGCAGTTCCTGCCCGGTGGCGTTACCTGCTAACGCCCAATTTAATATCACCCTGGCCGCGTTCTCATCCCGACTACAGCTTGCGCCGCAATCGCATTGATGAGTCCGCTCGGACAGGGGTTTCTTGCGCTGACCGCCGCACCGATGACACGTCTGGCTTGGCTTAACCTGACGGGTCGGTATTTCCACCCACAATGACCCAGCTTCTTCCGCTTTGGTCTTGAGCAGGCTTAGGAAGGTTGACGGTGCGGTATCCAGAATGCTGCGATTCAATCCTTTCTTATGTGCGCCGCCGGATGCGGTCATGTTTTTGACGTCCAGTTGTTCTGTGGCAATCAGTCCGTATTTTTTAACCAGATCGGCAGTTGTTTTGTGCAAGAAATCTTTACGCCGGTTCGAGATGCGACGTGATTCTGTCGCAAGCTTGGACACGGCCTTGCGACGGTTATTGCTGCGCTTGTTCTGCTTGCGAGATACCGCTTGCTGCAGCACCTTGAGTCTTTGACGTTGCGGCTTATCCAGGAATCGAGGATTGGAGATCGAGTGAGTGGTTTCATCATTCGCGCAGATCGTGGCAAAGGTTTCCACCCCCCAATCCAACCCCATTCCTTGCGTGCCGCTGGCACGCTGAGGCTCGCATTCAACGGTTACCGACAGATACCAGCGCCCATCTTTGTGTTGCACCTCTGCGGTCTTGACTTCGCCGGGCGTGCGTGCTTTGCCGCGCAGTTTTACCATGCCGACCCCGGACAGACGAACATGTCCATGTTTCATCTTGTCTCCGGCGTGCAGACGGAATCCATCACCGTGGGTTTTATAACCCCATCCGCTGAATCGATCTGCGGACTTGAAGCGCGGGAACCCTGCCACCTCTCCGGCTTTGACGCGCCGAAAGAATCCGGCATACGCCAGATCAAGCCGCTTGAGGGTGACCTGCAAAGATTGCGCATTCACCGCATCCAGTGCTGCGCACTGTTTGCGCCACACCGTAAGCTCTTTGCATTGCGCGGCGAAGCCTAAGGATTTCTGGCTCTCGCGATAGACACGGATGCGCTCTTCCAACGCCGTGTTGTACACGCGCTGGTGCAGACCGAGCAGCTCCAACAATTTGTCCGATTGCTGTGCTCCAGGGTACATCCGGTATGTGGTTTTGCGTAACACCATGCCGCGCATCATAAGACGGTTACCATGACAAAACAAACCATGAAGTCCCTGCATCATTGCGTTTACAGTCTCAGCTATCACTTAGTTCTAGTAACAAGGTATCGCCGCAGGTGCATCACCGCACCCATGCTTGATCGATTAAAAACGATCTTCATCGATCTCACCCAAAAGTGGGAATGTGAGTTATTGGAGTTTAACGGCGAAGCTGATCACGTACACATGCTGCTATCGCTCAATCCGAAAGTTGCTCCATCGATATTCGTAAACAACCTCAAGACAGTGAGCAGCAGATTGATACGCAGGGACTTTGGTATCGAGCTGGCAAAAGTATACTGGAAGAAACCTGTGTTCTGGAGTCGCAGTTATTGCATCATCACTTGTGCTGGTGCGCCATTGTCGGTTATCAAGCAGTATATCGAGCAGCAGGAATCGCCACATTGACCAATGACCGCTCGGTCGCCCCGCCTCAACACCAGCCAAGCGCAAGGCTGATGTGGAACTCGCTATCGCTGGAGCACTGCGGCGCAAATCTGGTAGATTCCAGCCAGGCTGACCCCGAAGCTAACTTTCATTTACACGGCGGGATTGATTTTCCGACCTGAAATGACCATCGATTTCCCCTATGGAATCTGTCCAAGACCAGGCCATCTGGTCATGATATCGAAATTAGCCTGACGCCTTTATTCAACCTTGGCTCTTCCTTCTGTTAATTGCCAAGCCTCGTACTAGCTTGGGGCGTGGCGCACCAAATAAGTGCGCACGCTTTCCGCAACCATCCCAATACTCTACTAACTGTATGATTATTTGATAATTATTGTTTGGCGTGATTCGTGCTTTAGATTGATAGTAGATAGAGACAACCCCCTAAGGCTTGCGATGAAGAGTGCCTATAACGAAATGTATGCCCCCGATGGTTCCTTGCGCGAGAGCTATAAAAGCTATGCCGCTTGGTTGGAGTCCATGCCTGAGACGGTCATTGCCCGCAAGCGTCAGGAAGCTGAAATTGCTTTTCATCGCGTTGGAATTACCTTCGCCGTATATGGCGAGGACGCAGGCCAGGAAAGGTTGATCCCATTCGATATCATTCCGCGGATCATTGCAGCAAAGGAATGGAAGCGCATGGCAGATGGGTTGCGGCAGCGGGTCAAGGCACTAAATGCTTTCTTGTACGATATATATCACGACATGGAAATCCTTAAAGCTGGGCATATTCCAGCTGATAAGGTGCTCCGCAATTCGCAATTCCGCCAGGAGATGGTCGGCGTAGAAGTACCTGAGCAGATTTATGCGCATATTGCCGGTATCGATCTGGTGCGGGCGGACCAAGGCGACAAGCACGGTGAGTACTACGTGCTTGAAGACAATCTTCGCACTCCGTCGGGCGTTTCCTATATGCTCGAAAACCGCAAGATGATGATGCGGCTTTTTCCTGATTTGTTCGCACGCCAGGCAATTGCTCCAGTTGAGCACTATCCAGACCTGTTGCTGAACAATATGCGCTCAGTCGCTCCGGTCGGTGTCGCCAATCCAAATGTCGTCGTGCTGACACCCGGCCAATACAACAGTGCCTATTTTGAGCACGCCTTTCTTGCGCAACAGATGGGTATTGAGTTAGTGGAAGGGAACGATCTGTTTGTGCGAGACGAAACAGTGTTCATGCGTACCACGCAGGGACCGCGTCGCGTTGATGTGATTTATCGCCGTATCGACGATGACTTTTTGGATCCTTCGGCTTTTCGAAAAGATTCGATGTTGGGGGTACCCGGACTGTTCGGAGCATATCGTGCTGGCAATGTCACTTTAGCGAATGCTGTAGGAACAGGGATTGCCGATGATAAGGCGATCTATGTGCACGTTCCAGCCATGATCAGATTCTATTGCGGGGAGGAACCAATCTTGTCCAATGTCCCAACATGGGAGTTGAGCAAACGTGAAGATCTCAAGTACGTAATGGCGCACTTGCCCGAATTGGTGGTCAAGGAAGTACATGGTTCCGGTGGCTACGGAATGTTGGTCGGGCCAACGGCGACGGCCGAAGAAATCATGTTATTCCGCGACAAGATCCTTGCTTCGCCTGAGGGCTACATCGCACAGCCAACGTTGTCGCTGTCGACTTGCCCAACTTA
This sequence comes from uncultured beta proteobacterium, assembly GCA_963833515.1. Lineage (GTDB taxonomy): Bacteria > Pseudomonadota > Gammaproteobacteria > Burkholderiales > Gallionellaceae > Gallionella. Next base: position 121,412 of record CAWHYN010000031.1, read on the forward strand.
CGTCGAGAGTGGCGTTGCTCCACGACATATCGATCTTCGGCCATATGTTCTGTCCGGCAGGGAGATTAGCATGGTTCCGGGCGGCCTAACCCGGGTGGCGTTAAAGGATGGCTCGCTGGTTGTCAATTCGTCACAGGGCGGCGGAACCAAAGATACTTGGGTACTGGAAGACTGACATGCTTTCGTCAACTGCAGATCACCTCTACTGGAAGGCACGCAGCATGGAGCGGGCCGAGAATACTGCACGTATGTTGGATGTGACTTACCGCATGTCGTTACTCAACAAAGCAGTGTCCGAGCCTCACCACGAGTGGCGTGCCATGCTGTCGATCAGCGGATTGCACGAAGATTTCGAGGCACGTTACACGGAGCCCAGTGCAGCCAACGTCATGAACTTTATGGCATTGGACGAAAACAATCCTGGCAGCATCTATAACAGTATTTATACTGCGCGCGAAAACGCTCGTGCCGTTCGCGGCACCATTACTTCGGAAATGTGGGAAGCACTGAATTTTACCTGGCTGGAAATGCGACGGATAAAGGCAGAAGGAATCGCCGAAGATGGCGTGTCGCGGTTTTTCGAGTGGGTGAAAGAACGTTCGCATCTGTCGCGCGGAATCGCGCACGGAACATTGCTTCGTGATGACACGTTCAGATTCTTGCGGTTAGGGACCTTTTTCGAGCGCGCTGACAATACGGCACGTATTCTTGACGTGAAATACCATATCTTACTGCCCAGCTTGAACGACGTTGGCGGCGCCGCAGATTATTACCAATGGAGTGCTCTCCTGCGTTCGGTCTCAGCCTTCGAATCTTACCGAAAAGTATATCGCGACCAGATCACCCCTAAGCGAGTCGCCGAACTGCTGATACTGAGGCCTGACATGCCACGATCTCTGACAGCCTGCATGAACGAGGTAAATCGCATATTGCAGGAAATCAACGGCCCACGTTCGAGCGAATTGTTGAGACGTTGCGGCCAGCTTCATAGCGAGTTGCGATACGGAACCATCGATGACATCTTCGCACACGGCTTGCACGAATATCTGTCGGAATTCCTTGAACGTATACATTCACTGGGCGATTTGATCAACACCACCTATTTCTGGTCAACGGATGAATGATGCCTTATCTTGCTTTCGCGTTGTTGCTTGATGTCGTGCGTTCACTAGCTCATTTCCATGAGGGTCGCTTGCCATACGAGGCGGTCGGCCAATGAAACCCGAGAGTTATCGGCAATGACCTATTGCGTCGCCGCCATGATTGATGCGGGCATCGTGTTTGCGTCGGACTCACGTACTAACGCCGGGGTCGACAACATTTCAACCTTTCGAAAGATGAAGATTTTCGAACGGCAAGGTGATCGGGTACTGGTAATCGTCAACTCAGGCAATCTCGCCATCACCCAAGCCACGGTCAATCATCTCGACCAAGGAGTCAGGCGCAATGTCGAACCGAACCTGATGAGTGTCAATTCGATGTACGACGTAGCTGAGCTGATTGGTAGCGCACTGCGTGAAGTGCGACATCGCGACGGTCCTTTTCTGATGGAAAACAACGTCGATGGCAGCGCCAACTTCATCGTTGGGGGTCAGATTGCCGGGGAAGACCAGCGGTTGTTCCTGGTGTATTCGGAAGGTAATTTTATTGAGGCCACCCAAGAGACGCCTTATTTTCAGATCGGCGAGGTCAAGTATGGCAAACCTATCATCGACCGTGTCATCAGAGCCGACACCCGCATGGAGAATGCCATCAAGTGCGTGCTGGTGTCGTTTGATTCGACCATGCGCTCGAATTTAACGGTAGGTATGCCTATTGATCTGGCGTGTTACAGTCGTGATTCGCTTCAACTGGGTCGATTTCATCGCTTTGACGAAAAAGATGCCTATATGCAGAAACTTCGCGAAAGTTGGGGAGAAGGCGTACGCCGCGCTTTTGCTCAATTGCCGAATTTTGAATGAAAGCTACGGGGATGCATTGTACCGTTACGGTTATTTCAGTCTGAAAGGTTATCAATGACCATCCGTGTTGCACTCAACCACCAGACCAGTTATCGCTTTGACCGGGCGGTCAAACTCTGGCCGCATGAGATTCGCCTGCGCCCCGCAGCACATAGTCGCACTCCCATCCTCAGTTATTCTCTCAACGTCGAGCCCGGAGATCATTTCCTAAACTGGCAGCAAGACCCCTTCGGCAACTGGGTCGCCCGCCTGGTGTTCCCGGAAAAGGCCGAACGCCTGAAGATAACAGTTGATCTCGTAGCGGACATGACCGTCATTAATCCTTTCGATTTTTTTATCGAAGATTTCGCAGAAAACCATCCTTTCGAATATCCGGAAGATTTGAAGCGCGAACTGGCTCCGTATCTTGAAACGGCGCCCGACACGCCCTTGCTCACCGATTGGCTTGATCGAACAAGAAAGGAACTGCTCGGCAAACCACTACGCACCATCGACATGTTGGTCGGCATCAATCAGCGCGTGCAAACTGATGTGAGTTACATCGTGCGCCTCGAAGCAGGCGTGCAGACCCCTGAACAAACTCTGGAGCTCAAGCGCGGCTCTTGTCGCGATTCAGCTTGGTTGCTGGTTCAGGCGCTGCGACACTTGGGGCTGGCTGCGCGCTTTGCCTCCGGCTACCTGATCCAGTTGAAGGCGGATGTCAAAGCTCTCGACGGCCCTACAGGTACCGACAACGACTTCACTGATCTGCATGCTTGGACGGAGGTTTATATTCCGGGCGCAGGATGGATCGGACTCGACCCGACTTCCGGCCTCTTGGCGGGTGAAGGCCATATTCCGCTGGCCTGTACTGCCATGCCGTCTTCTGCAGCACCGGTGATCGGCGCTACAGAAGTGTGTGAGACACACTTCGATTTTGCTATGCATATCACTCGCATTCATGAAGACCCGCGCGTTACACTGCCCTATACACAAGCACAATGGCAGGCTGTTCTTGACCTTGGACATCAGGTAGATGACGAATTGACTAAATATGATGTCCGCCTAACCATGGGCGGGGAGCCGACCTTTGTTTCCATAGATGACATGGATGGACCAGAGTGGAATTTCACGGCGCTGTCCGACAAGAAGCTTAAACTGGCGACGGATTTACTCATCCGTCTGCAAGACAATTTTGCGCCGGGTGCAATGTTGCATTTCGGTCAGGGCAAGTGGTATCCCGGTGAGCCATTACCGCGCTGGGCGCTTGGCTGTTATTGGCGCACGGATGGCAAGCCGCTGTGGAATGACAGGAAGCTACTGGTCACCAAGGACACCGGTTTAGGCACAAATAAAACCGAAGATGCATTGCGCTTTATCCAGCGCCTCACATACGAGCTTGGGCTGGATTTGGACTTCGTGATTCCGGCGTTCGAGGATGTAACCCAGATCGTCGAACAGGAACAACGCTGGCCGAAGAACTTCGATCCCCTGCAAAGCGATCTCAAGAACCCTGATGAGCGTCACCGGCTGGCTATGCTGATCGAGCGAGGACTTGGTGATCCTGTGGGTTACGTACTACCACTGAAGGCCTTGCCGCCCAAAACTACTCGCCGTGCCGCCAAGGCGGGGGCTGCGGCAGGCTTTCGCTCCAGCCCTTGGCCGCTGCGTCGCAAGCATTTATATTTGATCGCTGGTGACTCGCCGCTGGGCCTGCGTTTGCCGCTGGCGTCCCTGCCTTGGGTCGCACCCGCCGAAAAGGAAGAAGAATTCGGTCGTGATCCGTTCGATGCCACCGACGAATCACCCGATACCAAGCTTTCGTCTGGGAAGTCGAAAGCGTCAGCTGACGCGGCAAAGGAACATTACGATCCTCATGAGATCATCCATACCGCCTTGTGCGCCGAAGTGCGTGATGGCGTACTGTGCGTATTCCTGCCGCCGGTGCCATTACTCGAAGATTTTGTCGCCTTGGTTACTGCGATAGAAACCAGTGCCGCTGCGTTGAAGTTGTCACTGCGCCTGGAAGGCTACACGCCGCCATCCGATCCGCGCCTGAAAGAATTTAGGATCACACCGGACCCTGGTGTAATCGAAGTCAATATCCATCCCGCCTCCACCTGGACACAATTGGTCGAGACCACACAGACGCTCTACGCGGAGACACGTTTGGCCCGCCTGGGCACCGAGAAGTTCATGCTTGATGGTCGGCACAGCGGCACCGGTGGAGGCAACCACATCACGTTAGGCGCGGCCACCCCTGCTGATTCCCCCTGTCTGCGACGCCCCGATGTGCTGATGAGCCTGATCACCTATTGGCAGCACCACCCTGCGCTTTCCTACCTGTTTTCCGGCTTGTTCATCGGTCCCACGAGCCAAGCGCCTCGCGTGGACGAAGCGCGGCATGAAAGTCTATACGAATTAGAGATCGCATTTCAGCAAATGGCGCAACGCCTGAAACCGGGCGAAGAAAGTCTGCAGCCCTGGCTAGTGGATCGCTTGCTGCGCAATTTGCTGGTCGATCTCTCCGGCAACACGCACCGCGCGGAATTCTGCATCGACAAACTCTATTCTCCTGACAGCGCGGCTGGACGGCTGGGGCTGGTCGAATTTCGCGGTTTCGAAATGCCGCCGCACGCCCAGATGTCGCTGCTGCAAATGCTGTTGCTGCGCGCCCTTGTCGCGCGCTTTTGGCAGGCACCGTATCGGGGTAGCTTAAATCGTTGGGGCACCGAGCTCCACGATCGGTACATGTTGCCTCATTTCGTCGCGCAGGACATGCGTGATGTGGTTCTGGATCTGCAACGCGCCGGCTATGCCTTCGAATTCGATTGGTTCATGCCCTTCATTGAGTTCCGCTTCCCGCGCTTCGGCACTGTGGTGTATCACGGCATCGAGATCGAATTGCGCCAAGCCATCGAGCCGTGGCATGTTCTGGGTGAAGAAGTCAGCGCGGGCGGCACGGCACGCTATGTCGATTCCTCGGTCGAACGCATGCAGATCAAAGTACGCCACATGAATGACAATCGCCACATCCTAACGTGCAACGGTCGCCCGTTGCCGCTAGCCGCCACCGGCACGCGCGGAGAATATGTCGCCGGAGTACGGTACCGCGCCTGGTGTCCGCCGTCCGGATTGCACCCTACCATTGGCGTGCAAGCACCGCTGGTGTTCGATCTGGTGGACACCTGGAGCGGCCGTTCCATCGGCGGCTGCACTTATCACGTCGCGCATCCCGGTGGCCGCCACTACGATACGTTTCCTGTCAACGCCAACGAGGCAGAGGCACGGCGCGTGGCCCGCTTCTGGAATCATGGTCACACGCCTGGACTGATGCACGTACGACGCGAGGGACGCAATCCCGATTATCCGCTGACGCTGGATTTGCGGCGCGCACCGGAAGCAATGATGGAGGGGGCGCCCGGTCAGCCAAGCGAGTTAACCAAACAGGCGCAAGAGGGGCAACAATAAAAACAGACTGTTGCCTGGCGTTTTCTCAAGGAATCCCGGAACTGAATATGCAAGATCGATATGACTCAAGACTGAAATCGTCGGATAGGGCACGCAACGGCGACAAGCTCAATTCGGCTTTCTTCGAAACCTATCTGCCGCGACTGCTCGAGGAGCGTGACCGTTGTGGTCTCACGGAAATGATCGGCGAAATTGAAGCCCTCATGATCACTGTCGAGCCGGGAAATTCAATCGAGTACATCGCCGAACTGGCCCTGATGACCCCCTACCATTATCTGGTGACACTGGACAGCCCCAGGCATCTGACCCATATCCTGCGCATTGACATGAATTCGCCGGACATCCTGCTGCGCGAAGTGAAGAATTCGAATCATTACGATATCTTCCGCAGCCTTAATGACCTTCATCCGGCTGGTTCGCAGCGACCGCATAGCCGTTATCTGGGCGAAATTCTATGGGTCAGGGACCGCGAAAGTGTTGTGGAACTGCAACAAGCGCGGGAGTTTCGATTTTTTGCTTCGGATGCGCTATCTGAACTTGATCTTCCAAGCAATGTAAGTGTCAGCAAACCTTCGCCCTATACGCAAAATGTAGTCGGATACATGGAGCGCGCGCCAACCCAAGTTAGCATCTACCATCCACTCGGAAATTGCAGCATCGTGCCTCGCGCTCAGGATGCTTACGAAAAAGCCGAGGAGTTGCAGAACAAGCTGGGAATAGATGATCTGATCCAACCGATTGACCATCTGGCGACTCGCGTCTACAGCCAAAACAGGGAAGCAGCCCTGCTGGAATATTTGGCCCTGTCCAGCTATTATTACTGGGGTAGTTTTGACATTACCGATCAGAATTCTTCAACTAACGTATGCAAGAGCGTGAGACCGCTGCCAGAGTCGGCCAGCCCGGCGAAAGTATTCACCGCCAACAATCTTCCATACTGCGTTAACCACTTGGATGGATTGCCTTCCCCGACAGAAACTTTTGTAAGGAATTATGGAGCGCGCTTACATCACATTGCCCTGGCGGTGAAGGATGGTGAGCGCGGCGGCAAGGAAAACATTGAGTTTGTGGTCGACGCTATCGCCAGTCAGGGAAAAGGTTTCTTGCTAGATGTGGTCGGTTCGCGAAATGCCGGGTTGAAGCAAATATTTTCCGAAGCATCGGCATCTTCCGCGTTGATAGTCGAGTATGTGCAGCATTTCGGTGATTTTAAAGGTTTCTTTACACGGGACAATGTCGCTCGGCTCATTGCCGCAGCGGGTTCTGTATAATCTTGAACTCAGGTTTAATTGATGACATGGACTACGACGTCCTCATTTTCGGTTCGGGTCCTGCGGGACAGCATGCCGCGTGGCAAGCCGCGCGCATGGGAAAACGAGCCGCAATCATCGAACGCAAGCCAAAGATCGGCGGAGCTGGACTACAAACCGGCACTATTCCGAGCAAGGCCATGCGTGAAGTCGCCTATCTTGTCTCTCGCTCTGGATACGGTGGAATGCGCGTGGCACTGGCACCTGACGGCCGCAGCCGTCATGGATTATTGGCGGATGCGATCCGGCGCAAGGAAATGGTGATTTCTCAACAAGAGTCTGTCATTCTGCAGCGCCTATTGCGTTCTGGCGTGGCATTGATCCCAGGAGAAGCATCGTTTGTCGATGCGCACACAATTCAGGTCGCCGATGCCGCTGGCCACATCCGCCAGATTTCCGCAGAGGTCGTGGTGCTTGCCACCGGGTCCCGGCCACGTCGTCCGGCCAATATACCCTTCGATAAGAAGACCGTGCTGGATTCCACTTCGATTTTGAATCTGCGCCACCTGCCTGACAGCCTGCTAGTGGTAGGTGGTGGTGTGATTGCATGCGAATTCGTCTCGATCTTTGCAGCACTGGGCGTGCAAGTCTGCGTGGTGGACAGTCACGCACAATTGCTAACTTATCTTAGTGAAGATGTAGTCGGTGTACTGGCCGACAGCTTTCTCCGCGTGGGCGTTACCTTTCATATGCAAGAACGTGTTGCGAAAATTCTCCGCGAAGGCAACAGCACGCTTACCGTGCTGGAAAGCGGCAGGCAGATTCAAACTGATGCGGTCCTCTACGCGCAAGGAAGAGAACCAAACAGTGCGGGACTAAACCTTTCGCAAGCAGGCATTGCCGCAGAAAATGGCTGGATTTCAGTCAATCGCCATTACCAGACCAGCATGCCGCATATCTTTGCTGTGGGGGATCTGATCGGCCGCCCGGCGCTCGCCTCCACGGGAATGGAACAAGGCCGTGCAGCTGTGCTATATGCTTTCGGCGGTGAGATGCATGTCACTGCGGAGAACCTGCCAATGGCGGTCTATACCATTCCGGAAATCTCCTACGTCGGCAAGACCGAACAAGAAGTGCAGAAAGAGAACATCCCCTACGTGATCGGTCGTGCTTATTTCAAAGACAGCGCGCGTGGACAGATTATCGGCGATGCCCAGGGACTGCTCAAACTGATAGTCGCCGCGCAAAATGAGAAACTGCTGGGGGTCCATATCGTTGGGGAGCAGGCCAGCGAATTGGTTCACATCGGGCAGCTCGTGATGAACTTGCACGGCAGCGTTCGCGACCTGGTTAGCAACGTCTTCAACTATCCAACGTTGGCTGAGTGTTACAAGCTGGCCGCATTAGATTGTATCCACCAGCTAAATCAAAGCAGCCAACATTAGTAACGAACGGCCAATAGACACTTTAATGGCCGTTGGGCGCCCAATTGCTTCGCGGTCGCAGTATGGCTGGAAGCCGACCTCCACGTTTATGCATAGTGGCCATCCCGCTCGAAATTTCCCAAGGGGCTATTGCAGAAAATCCTGATTGGCCTGGTCCTGGGTAAGAAGATCTATCTTCACCGGCTTCACTTTCCATATCTCCCGGGAGTATTTTTCGATACTCCGGTCGGAAGAAAATTTCCCCATGCGCGCCACATTGACAATGGACATGCGCGTCCAGTGCTTGGACTCGCGGTAGGCGGCACTGACTCTAGCTTGGCAATCAATATAGGACTCGAAATCAGCCAATAGGCGGTAGGCATCGCCATGAAGCAGCGAATCCACAAGCGGACGAAACAAGTCACGGTCTCCGTGCGAGAAATGACCACTGCGGATCAGATCGATCGCTGCCCGTAATTCGTCGTTGTTCTGATATATCTTGTGCGGATCGTAGCCATTCTTCCAAGTCGCCAGAACCTCCTCCGCAGAAAGACCGAACAGAAAGAAGTTCTCAGCGCCAACCTCCTCCCGGATTTCCACGTTGGCACCATCCAGTGTGCCGATGGTAAGCGCGCCGTTCATTGAGAACTTCATGTTGCCGGTGCCTGATGCCTCCTTGCCCGCAGTGGATATCTGTTCCGAGAGATCTGCCGCCGGATACACGCGTTGGCCGTTCGTGACATTGTAGTTGGGAAGGAACAGCACCTTTAGGCGATCCCGCGCTACCTGATCGCCGTTGACCACATCTCCCACGGAAGTGATCAACTTGATCATCAGTTTTGCAAAGTGGTAGCCGGGGGCGGCTTTGCCAGCGAAGATGAAGGTTCGTGGCTGGATATCGGCATCGGGATCGGATTTGATCCGGTTATACAGCGCCACGATGTGCAGTACGTTGAGATGCTGCCGCTTGTACTCGTGAATACGCTTGACCTGGACATCGAACAGCGACTCCGGATCAATGGTGATGCCGGTAACACGTCGGGCATGACGTGCGAAGTCCTCCTTGAGGGAGCGTTTGATGAAGCGCCATTCGCGTTGGAAACTGGTGTCTTCGCAGTGGGACTCGATACCTCGCAATTGCTGCAGATCTCTGATCCAGTCTTCGCCGATGACCTGGCAAAGGAATCTGGTCAGGCGCGGATTCGCCAGCGCGATCCAGCGCCGCGGCGTGACACCGTTGGTGATATTGGTGAATTTGCTCGGCCACAGGGCGTGTATATCCATCAGCACATCCTGCTTCAACAGTTCGCTATGCAACTCGGCGACTCCATTGATGGCATGACTGGCAACGCTTGCCAGGTTAGCCATGCGCACATAGCGCTCCCCGCATTCGTCGATTATGGAAAGGCGTGCCAGACGTTCGGCGTCCCCCGGGAAGCGCATTCGAACCTCATCCAGAAAGCGGGTATTGATGTCCAATATGATTTCCATGTGGCGCGGCAAGATACGGGACATCAGGGCAACCGGCCAGCGTTCCAGGGCCTCGGGTAACAACGTGTGATTGGTGTAGCCAAAGCTCTGCTTCGTCACAGACCAGGCGCAGCTCCAGTCCAAGCCGTTCTCATCAATCAGCAGCCGCATCAGCTCTGCGATGGCGATCGCCGGGTGTGTATCGTTCAGTTGCACGGCAAACTTTTCGTGGAAGCGATCCAGCGGAATCTTCTGGACCCGCAAGATACGCAACATGTCCTGCAGTGAACAGGAGACGAAGAAATACTGTTGTTCAAGGCGAAGTGCCTTGCCCTGGATCTGTTCATCATTGGGATATAGCACCTTGCTGATATTCTCGGACACCACTTTTTGCTGAACGGCGCCGTAATAGTCGCCGCGATTGAACATGCCCAGATCAAAGGATTCCGGCGCCTCAGCCCGCCACAGGCGCAAGGTGTTGGCGGTATTGTTGCGGTAGCCCAAAATAGGTGTGTCATATGGAATACCAAGGACTGTGCGCCCCGCCACCCAGCGCGCTCTGCCGCAGCCCGAATCGTCTGTCCAGTGCTCGGTGTGTCCCCCAAGTTTGACCTCGGTTGCCCATTCTGGGCGTGAAATCTCCCAAGGATTGCCCTTTAACAACCACTTGTCGGTTTGCTCTGCCTGCCATCCGTCTACGATATGCTGAGAAAATATGCCGAACTCGTAACGGATACCGTAGCCCACAGATGGGATTTCCAAAGTCGCCATGGAATCCAAGTAGCAGGCGGCGAGGCGCCCCAAGCCACCGTTGCCCAGTCCGGGTTCCACTTCCTGTCCGAGCAGTTCCTCGAAACTCAGACCGAGTTCTTGTATCGCCTGACGTGCCGGCTCTTCGATGCCGAGGTTGATCAGGTTGTTTCCCAGATGTGGTCCGAGCAGGAACTCTGCGGAGAAATATGCCACGGTCCTGGAACCATGCCGTGTGTACGCGGCGGCCGTACTTATCCAGCGCTGCAGCATGCGGTCGCGGACAGTATGGGCAATCGCCATGTAGTAGTCGTGTTTGGTCGCGAGCCCCGGGAACTTGCCCTGCACATAGTAAAGATTGTCGAGAAAAGCCCGCTTCAGGACCTCTTTGGTCAAGCCAGTACGATTGTCCTCTGTCTGGTCGAAGCATGAGGCGGCTACTTTCGGTGTACTCATGGCAATACGTTCGTTGTGAGTCGAGATGTCCGGCCCCACATGTCAGGCAATAACAATGCCGTGATTGACAAGTCCCTAAACTTGATGAAGGTGTATCCCAACTGCGGATATGGCATTCCTGGCCTGAGTCCCGGAATCACCCAAGCGAGAGCCTCGACCTTCCTGCCAGCACCATGAATCAACACTATGAGTCCAACTTGGCCGCAATTTCGCGCTCAGCTGCCGCCCAATGATCATCGGACCGCCCTTCGAAACCATGCTGCTCGGCAATGAACTAAGCTGTGGTCTGTACCATACGATAGCGTTCCTCAGGGGTTGGCGTCGTCAACGTCTTCTGAATCGTCGCTGGATTGGCCATAGTACTCGCAGCTTTCATCGCAGAAGCCTGCTTTTCCCCAACGGGGATTGATGCTTTCTTGGCTGCAGGTGTCTTAACTTTTTTGGCCTCTGCCACCAAGGCCATAGTGCTTTTCAGAGCGGTCTTCATCGCGCTCGTATTTTTCACTGTAGGGTTCTTTGCCAGCGATTCCTTCAACGCAAGTTTCTTTGCAGTCTTCAGCACTAGTGCTTTAGTGGCGTTCTGGCGGGTGCCACTTGTAGCTGTTGTAACCGTCTTTCGTGCAACTGGTTTTGCCTTTTTCTTTATCATGTCAATCACTTCGCTGATTCTGGGTTGATAATCTGCCAAACGGGTTTCAGATCATCCGCATAGCGATTATCAGGTAAAGACCAAAGAATCCATCGGCAGCATGAACAGGATCACAAGCGCTACGAAATCAGGCTACGCAAGGCGCAACCTAAACAAGCGATTGGCAACTGTGTGAACGATGATGCATAAGAAAAGACCGCAAAGACCCGCGACGTCAATATTTTGCTTTTCATCATGATCCCCTTTCTTGATGGCTAGTTAAAACCCAGGATAAGTAAATCCGCACGTCTAGCAATGCAGATTGCGTGCCAATATTTTTTTGCTTACCAAACAGGGAGTTAAAAAATCATCATGGCTGTGGCAGAGAATCTGCGCACCAATAGCAGGCACCTCAATGGCCTTTCGCACCGCTTAGATGCATATTGAAATGCGATTTGAGGCTTCGTGAACTATGCAATCTGAACAACACGGGCGCCGAGTGCATTGTCGGACGCGAAAGCGCCGCGGAACATTTGATGGCGTTCCAAATTGCAATTCCTCGGATACGCCAATGTATTGGCCATTTGGATTGAGGAACGCACCCGGCTGCAAACCGACAGGGGCGAAGCCGCTAATTTCTGCTTGTTGCCACGTCGCGCGCATTTCCCATTGAAGCCCTTTGCAAAATTAAACATCGAACTGCAATCGTGCAAGTCGCGCATAAAGCCCGCCCTGCTTTCGTAAATCTTCTGGCGCACCGGTTTCGACGATATGGCCATGCTCCAGCACGATTATTCTGTCGACCTTCTGCACCGTGGCGAGGCGATGTGCAATGATGATGGTTGTGCGCCCTAACATGGCCGCATTCAACCCTTGTTGCACCAGAATTTCTGATTCCGCATCCAGCGAGCTGGTCGCTTCGTCGAGCAGCAATAGTGGCGCATTTTTCAAGATCGCACGCGCGATGGCGATGCGTTGGCGCTGGCCTCCGGACAAGCGGGTCCCGCGCTCCCCCAAAAAGGTCCGATAGCCCTCTGGCAGGCGGTTGATGAATTCATCGACCTGCGCCGATTTCGCGGCTGCAATAACTTCATCGTGACTGGCCGCTGGACGGCCATATCGAATATTTTCCAGCGCGTTGGCCGAAAAAATTACCGGGTCCTGCGGCACTATGGAGATGTTGTCGCGCAACAGTTGCAAGGAGAGCTGGCGGATATCCTGCCCGTTAAATCGAATGGCGCCATCCGTCACGTCATAAAATCGCAGCAGGAGTTGGAACAGTGTGGTCTTGCCCGCGCCGGACGGGCCGACTAGCGCGACGCTTTCACCTGCCGCGATGTTCAGGGTGACGTCAACAAGCGCAGCCGTTTGCATTTGTGACGGGTAACGGAAAGTTACATCGACGAAATTGATCTCTGCTTTTCCGGGCTGCTGCAGGGGTTGGGGTAGCGGGGTATCGGCGATTGAAGACTTTGCATGAAGCAATTCCAGCAAGCGCTCGGTCGCACCAGCCGCACGCATTACATCGCCCCATACTTCCGACATGGTTCCGACGCCTCCAGCCACCAAGACCGCGTACAGGACGAAAGAAGCCAGTTGCCCACCAGTCATGCTTCCCTGGTGGACCTGATTCGCGCCGACCCACAGTACGAAGATGATGGAGCCCATCACAGCCGTTATGATCAACGCCGTCAGGGCCGAGCGTACGCGCGTACGCTGAATCGCAGTATTGAAGCTTGCCTCCGCGCGATCGGCGAAGCGCTTTATTTCGTGTTGTTCCTGGGTATAAGCCTGCACTGTAGTTACGGCGTTGAGTATCTCCCCGGCCAGCGCGGAAGCATCGGCAATTTTGTCCTGTGATTCGCGAGAGAGTTTCTTGACTTTGCGACCGATGGCAAGAATGGGTAGCGTGAGTAACGCCATCAGACCAAGATTCAGAGAGAATAGATAAAAGCTGGTCACCGCCAGCATGATCATGCCTCCGACAAACTGGAACAGACTTCGCAATCCCATCGAAATGGAGCTTCCAATCACGGTCTGGATTAGCGTAGTGTCCCCGGTAAGGCGTGACAGAACTTCTCCGGTTTGCAAAGTCTCGAAGAATTGTGGGGATTGACGCAGCACTCGCCCATAGACGGCTTTGCGCAGATCCGCCGTCGCCCGCTCACCGACCCAGGTCACGGTGTAATAGCGCCCGGAAACCGTCAAAGCCCACAGGCTGGCCAAAGCGAAGAGCGCTGCGAAATGTCCATTCAAACTCAGCGCGCCCATGAGCCCACCATTCGCGCTTTGCGACTGCCCGAAACCAAAATCGATGAGATCGCGGAACGCCAACGGTACCAATAGGATCGTTCCAGAACCAAGGCACAGAAGTACAAAGGCCAGCAAGATCCTCCCGCGATAGGGACGCAGGAAAGGCCACAAATCCCAAAGAGAAGATACACGTCGAGCGGAGGCCGATCGGATCGATTTAGAAATTGGCATACTTGGTTACGTTTGAAAGCACATGTATTATTCTCTCATTTCCTCAAGAGCCCAATCGAGAAACCATTCTCCTCGGAGGAATTAGGGACGGATTTAATGCTGATCGACCATAGTAGGCTGACGGCAGCTGTTGGAATCTGCGCCTATACGCATAAATTGGCAGCCATCCTAAAGGTGACATTTTGGCCAGGAATTTGCTTTGATGTTTTCAACGCCTTGAAGCGGATGCCGGTGAGCAGCAGCGCCCGGCACTTTTGGTAGGTTCGAATTTCCTTAAAGGAGTCCTCCCGAGAAAAGTCGCCAGCCATCTCCCCAACGCTTTTTGGGCTATTATTCCGTTTCTCAATCGACGGACGATGTGTTATTTTTTCAATCAAGGCATACTAGTTGGCAAGTGATGCGTCAAGCCTGATCTTTCAAAGGAATTTTCAATCATTAAGGAGGAACGAAGATGTTCGACGTGGCGGAAATTGAGCAACAACACCAGGAACTCGTTAAGATGTTTAACAAGTTGAATGATGCTGTAAAAAATCACGAGTCGCGCAAGGACATCTACCGGCTCATTGATGACATCATTTCATATACCGGAGTCCACTTTGCAACCGAAGAGCGGGTCATGCTTCAGTCGGGATACCCAGAGATTGAGGCGCACAAGCAAAAGCATCAGGAACTGATAAAGGATGCACGTCGTCTTAAAGACAAACTGGACAACGTTGGAGAAGAGATGTTCACGGAATGGTTCAATCACTGGCCGTTCACCAAGGTACTCGCACATATTCAATATGCTGATAAACCGATGGAAGACCACGTTATTCAGAGTGCTGTGAAGAAATAACGCCTTACTGCCGCTATTCAGGACGACATCATGCATGGGGACGCAGCCGGTTCGATGATGAAAGCTCCAAGGCTGACCCTCACGAGCAACCAGGCACCTCCGGCCTCGCCGACCGACAGCCAACAACTGCCACACTTTTTTGCGGTTCGGCGTTTCGCAAACCGGAACTTCGCATCCAGCCAAGTTGCCGCATATTTTTGCGTTGCCCCGTTCGACTGCGGTATCAAGGCTCGTTCTTTTCCCCCTTTGCTAACAATTCCCCAGCCCTCCAACAAGGCAGATTATTCCAGCGATTACCGCGATCAGGATTATGCAGCGGCGGCTTGGATACCGAATGCACAATCGTGTATTCTTAAAAATAGCTGCTTTCCGCCTTGAATCTTGCTTGTTTGACGTAGATGACCCTGCCCACCTTCAGGAATGATTTTCCTCACCCATTGCGCTTGGAGCATACGGTCGGCTTGTTGATATTTGCAGTAATCGTGTCTGTCGCAGAACTGATCATCAATTATGAATCGCGGGCACTCCACTCTCAAGTCGATGCTGAAGAACTTTCTTATGCGTCGGAGCTGCGCGCCCGCTCCGACCGCGAACTAAATGCAGTATTGTATCTTTCCAGCGGGCTGGAAGCTTACCTGTCAGTGCGCAAGAGCAGCCTTGAAGAAGATGAGATCAAGCGCATTCTTGCTGTGCTGCTGCATGACAGCCACCATATCCGCAATTTGGGGATTGCGGTCGACTACACGCTGCGCTACATATATCCCGAACAAGGCAACGAGAAAGTCATCGGTCTGGATTACCGAAACTTACCGACCCAATGGCCTAGCGTGCAACGCGCCATCGATAGCGGGAATGGCGTGTTGTTTGGCCCTATCAATCTGGTACAGGGCGGCAGAGGTTTAATTTACCGCAAGGCAATCTACATAAAAGGGAAATATTGGGGATTGCTCTCCACTGTGATAGATGTCAACAGCTTTGTGAAAGCGGCGTTCGGTGAGGAAGGAAAGGGGGACTACGAATTCGCGGTGCGCAGCAAGGATGGGGAGGATGCCATGCTGTGGGGTAGCCCTGCATTGTTTCAGGATCCGAACGCGGTTCAGATCACGGCCGATGTACCAGGGTCACAGTGGTCATATGCCGTGCGGGCGAATAACGAAAATCAGCATGCGGGCTTACTGCTAGCCTTGCGCATCATGGGCTGGCTGCTTGCTCTTGTGGCGGGCTTCGGTGTGTATTCGTTGCTGCGCCATCGCGTCGAGTTGGCAGGACTGGCCATGAAGGACGCTCTTACTGGGCTACCAAACCGAAGGTTGCTGAATGACCGCCTAATGCAGTCAATCTACCGTCATGCGCGAAGTCGTGGCAGCCATTTTGGCATTCTGTTCATTGACCTCAATGGTTTCAAGGAAATTAACGACCGGTACGGCCATAAGGTTGGGGATATCTTGCTCTCCGCAGTCGCCCAGCGTATCAGTAGAGAAGTGCGCACCGGGGATACCGTTGCGCGCCTAGGCGGCGATGAGTTTGTAGTCATTTTGGAAGATATTGATATTGCGCATGTCAACCAAATGATTGTTCGCCTGCGCAAGTCCATTTCCGGTCCCTTGGAAATTGAAGAACATCTTTTACATGTCGGGACTTCGATCGGAATGGCGCTTTATCCGGACGAAGGCCAAAACCCAAACGACCTGCTCAGTCTGGCTGACGAACGGATGTATTTGGATAAGCAACGACAGAAGAGTGATCAGGATGCTCGGCCGGGCATCGAACGAAACGTTGCTTGACGTTCGCCCCAAGCATCCATATTCAGGTATCACTGAAAATTCTGCGTCGCTCAGGCGAGCCGATTTTCGAGGATAGCATCGGGCACACTGACTTTACCCGAATGACACAACAATCTAACGATGGCGCGCAACGAGTATGCGTAGCACACCAATATCGTTTCAACGACCCAACCGAACGGATGGGTCGTTGTGTTGCACTATGGTCCGAGCGGGACGTTTAGAACAGCTATCGCAAATCTAGTTAGCAGACATCTTCTCGATCATGCCTAATCATCGTGGTCGTCACCGCCATCATTCGGACCAGCACCGTGACCATCCTGTCTCCCACCCTGCCCGCCTCCCGAACGATTCTGGCCTCGTCCCTCACGCTCGGGAAAACATGCGCGAAGTGAGTTTGGATCCTGCGCATTCTGAACGCAGCCAAGGCGTTCCTGCATTTTGCCGATCCGCTCCTGAATCCTTTGAGCTATTTTCTGCTTTTGATCTTTGAAATGCTCTTGGCTTTGCTGCTGGCCCTCCGCACCACCAGGTTGCTGAGTGGCTTGTTGTGCCGATGCACCCCAAGACGCCATGGCAATTGCAATCGTGCTGATTATCATTAATTTCTTCATTTTTGTATTCCTCGTTCGAAATAGGCCACACTGCTCGAGTTAAATCAGACCAGGCCCGCCTTAGCGGCCGATTTGTTTGCTGACGGCATTTTCCTGCTGGTTCAGTGTGTGCTGTTCTTGCTTGGTAATGTGCCCGCCGTTTTGGCTAGCCATGCTGCGTTCTTCGTTGCGAATCTGGTGGTCCTCCTTGTGCAGTTTCGCTGCCTGGTGCTTACTCATCTCGCCCTCCTTCACTTCTTGATGGATGCGTTTATTCTGATTATTGAGCCGCTTATTCACTTGATGACGACGGGGATGGTTTTCGGCAAACTTTGATTCGGCAATAGCACTCTCAACCATTCCCGATGCAAATACGGCAAGCATTGCAATCACAACGGTCTTTGCGGTTTTCGTATCCTTGAACATGTTCGCTCCTTCAATAAAGTTATATGACGAAATCACGATTGCTACGATGCCATTAGCGCATGATGCTAGTCATTCGGTGACATGACTCGACGAACGGCGAAGTATGGCAGACGAGCGGCCAAGTCCAAGCGATCAATTGACGAGCTGTGCTTGGCACGGTGTTATGACTTCGAAATCGCAAATTCCAACGTCCGGCTCTGGTTTGATTGCGCATACTCAAGCAAAGGCCGGCCAACGGGGAGCGTGCGGCACATATGGGATCTTCAGGCTTGCGCAAGGCGAACATTCAAAATGTTTCGCCCTGATGGCCATTTATCCAGTGGGGCCGCTTGCTACATTATTTGGCCTCTGTGTCGCATGATTCTCCCTGATATCAATCACCGTGTTCCCACTCCGCAGGCGCCTCAAGATATTTCTCGCAGTCCGATTCAATTTAAACATCAGGGTGAGGCAACACATCCCGGTGAATCCAGGTGCGGCCACCCGTGTGGCATGCGGAAGACTTATGAGGGTCCGTTGTTGGCCACACTTTGCCCGCCAACCAATCTGAAGCCCGGCGCCCGACTTTTCCACGATCGGCAGCCATTGAACCAAAGCTGCTTGGCTGGACACATAACGCTCATTCAGTGGTCCAAATGGCGGACAAACCTTCAGCGTTTGTTGCTCTCTCTTGAACCTTGTGCGCGATGACTACTGGCCGAATATGGAACCTTGAGCAATGTATCCTATGTATCCGACAGCACCGTTAATACTTGACTAATATACTATAGTATGTATAATGAACCTACGTTTTATCACGCAGTTCAAACCTGTTTTCGGTGACCATCAAGCTTTCGATGGTCGTTGCAAGACATCTGCAGGAGGTTGTCATCATGAACTCGCATATTTTCGAACGTATTGCCAGTGAAAAGAACATGGATGCCGTGCATAGCATCGAGTTTTTTATTGCAATGGGCATCGTTATCAGCGTGGTGGGCTTTGTTTTTTTTGCGGCCGCTTAATTAGCGGTTTAGGCGCATTTCGCAGGCAAGACATCACATGGTGCAAACGGTCACTCTTTTGGCGTGGGCTATCGTTCGTTTCCTTGCCAATTCTTCCTGACCCTGTCCACCTGCTCTTGGCCCACAGTTGGTAATTTGCTAATAGGGGCTAGAAGCGCGTCTTTGGCCGTTCTATGCAGCAGAAAGCCATGGCCTCTGGTTCGACCATTCGCAGCCATTGAATTGCGATCTGCCTGAACGTCGCAATGCGACCATTACGGAAAGTCGGCGCCGCGCTCAAGAAACAAAAGCGCAGGCCTCAGCCCCCGCTCCCGATTGCATGTGAACCGAATTGCACGCTGAAGTCTTTTCTGCGGCGCGCCGCAACACCTATCAAGCCTAAGTCAGCCAGCATCCGATGGTTCCCTTGTTAATTGCCGCTATCAGAATGAGTCGCCGAAAAGACTTTCCGCACCAAGGCGCTGGTGGCTTGTAACGGGTTTGCCCGTATTGCTCTTTCTTGTTCGGCCATCATCACGAACAGTCCGTTCAGGGTCCTTTGCGTGATGTAGTCCTCAAGGTTGGCATCACTCTTGTCTACCAGTCCGAATTGGGCTCCTTTGGACGCAAGCCGATCATAGGCTTCTGCCAATTTTACCTTTTGCATCGATTGGGACACGACCGGCTTGAATTGGTCACCCAGCGCGGCTTCCGTATTCTTGCGGAAATATTGCGTCGCAGCATCGTCGCCGCCTGTCAGGATGGCCCTGGCGTCTTTGAAGGTCATATCCTTAATAGCCTTTACGAGCAAGGCCCTGCCTTCGGGCACTGCGGCCTCGGCGGCGCGGTTCATGGAAGTGATGAGGTCATCCGAATATTTTCCCATGCCCAATCTGTGCAGCAAGTGGTCGGTTTTTTGCAAGCTCTCTGGCAATGGGATCCGCACTTTGTCGTTACCAAGGAAACCATTTTCCTTGGCGAGGCTGGCAACGGACGTTTCCGCGCCTTGCTTCAGTGCGGCCTTCAGGCTGTCCACGCGATCCTCGTTGCTAAAATTAGACAGCCCGTCGTGTTCCGCTGGTGTGGCCGATGTCTGGGTATTCGTGCTATCGAGTTTTTTCAACATTTCCTTGTTGACCAGATCGCCGAGGTCAAGAGCACTGGCGTAGGAAAACGCCAGCACGGTGCCGACTACCAAAATGGTGCGGGTAAAATGATTATTAAACACTTGTCTTCCCCTCAAAAGAAGCCTGATGTTCCTTAGGCCAGATTGATGCTCATCACTTCTTGGACATTGGCGGAGCCAACGAAAGAATCTTCGGAGTGGCCACACGTTTGCACGCTGACAATTTGGAACCATTGTCTAGACGTACTCCAATGGCTGCCATTGATCCCCACCTTGTCTGAAGGTTGCCAGCCGATCGAAGCCGCATCCCTTGAATGTCACGGTCGGCAGCGAAGCGGTCTGAATTATCTTTATATTCCGATCGTGCCAAAACCTAAAGTGAAATAGCTAACTCGACCCTTACGCTCCAGGCTTCCATCTATTGCCAAATAACTTGATCACCAGACGCAATATTATTTCAGTCTGATAGACTTATCCATAGTCTAGTTGCTCATTCGGGCAAAAAGGCGTGGTGAAAATCAAGTGCGCACAGGTCGTCAGTTTCAAAAGGACGCCAAGCGGAAGGACGCATTGTGGCGTTAGTCAGCTACAATGATGCGCCGATTTGCTACAAAGCTATTTTTCGGTGGATAGCGGTAATGCACGGTTAATGCTCCATGGCCTTTTCGCGAATATGCTTTGGGTCGCAAGGATGGAACACAGGGCAGCCACTTGCTACAAAACAACACAAAGGGTGGCGCGATACACGACTCGGGGACGCAATGATGAAACGATTGACAGGTCAGTTGTATTTTTGGGTACTTTTGGCCATCCTTGCCGGAGGCACGCTGGGTTATTTCGATGCCGCCACCGCAGTGATGCTCAAGCCGCTAGGTGATGGTTTCATCGCTCTAGTCAAGATGCTGATCAGCCCAGTCATCTTTTGTACGGTAGTGCTCGGCATCGCAGGCGCCAACGACATGAAGAAGGTCGGTCGCGTCGGCGGCAAGGCTCTGCTCTACTTCGAGGCAGTATCGACGCTGGCGCTGCTCATCGGTTTGATGGTGATGAACTTCCTTCGGCCTGGCGATGGGTTCAATGTCGATCCAAAGACGCTTGACGCCAAGGCTGTCAGCACTTACGCCAAGGCGGCATCCGAACAGAACACGGTGGATTTCATCCTTCATATTATCCCAAAGACTTTCACTGACGCCTTCACCGGCTCCGGTGACCTGCTGCAAGTTCTGCTGGTCGCCATCCTGTTCGGCTACTCCATTATGCACTTGGGCAAAACCGGGCAGCAGGTTCACCAGTTCATTGAAGAATGCTCACTGATCTTCTTCGCCATGATGAATACAGTCATGAAAGCAGCTCCACTGGGAGCAGGCGGCGCCATGGCCTTCACCATAGGCAAGTACGGGATCGGTGCACTAAAGCCACTCGCAGCGCTGATGGGCAGCTTCTACCTGACCTGCGGACTTTTCGTGGCCATCGTGCTCGGCCTAATCGCCGCGGTCGTCGGCTTCAATATCTTCCGCTTCATCTTCTACATCAAGGACGAGCTCCTGACGGTGCTCGGCACATCCTCCTCGGAGTCCGCGCTCGTGCCGCTTATGAAGAAACTGGAGCGGCTCGGCTGTTCAAAATCGGTCGTCGGACTCGTCGTCCCATCAGGCTACTCGTTCAACCTTGACGGCACCAACATATACATGACCATGGCGGCGCTTTTTGTTGCGCAAGCGCTCAATATCGACCTGTCGATGACGCAGCAATTCACCATACTCGGCGTTGCCATGCTGACATCGAAGGGCGCTTCCGGCGTCACTGGCGCGGGGTTCATCACTCTCGCCGCGACTCTGGCCGTCGTTCCCTCCATCCCCGTGGCTGGCCTTGCGCTAATCCTCGGCGTCGACCGCTTCATGTCCGAAGCGCGCGCACTGACCAATTTCATCGGCAACGGTGTCGCTACGGTGGTAATCTCGAACTGGGAAAAGGAGTTGGACCACAGGGTGCTGAAGGAACAACTGGAAGCCTAGACGAAGGAATTCACCTTCGCTGGCGAGACTGCCGCACCCAAGCAATCCACTACTTTCCCGTATACATAAATTATCTTTGCCCGTTTACGGACTGAATCTAGGAATATTTGACCATGTCGCTCAAGAAGGTGGACATATTGCTGGTGGGCGCAGGTGTGATGAGTGCGACACTGGGCAAGTTATTGGCGCAATTAGACCCTTCACTAAAGATCATGATGGTCGAGCGCTTGAGCAAGATAGCCCACGAAAGCTCGCACGGACTGAATAATGCCGGAACGGGACATGCCGGCTATTGCGAGCTCAATTATACCCCGCAAGGACCGGATGGGAGTGTTGACATCAACCGCGCACTTTCAATTAACGCAGCGTACGAAGTGTCGCTGCAATTCTGGTCCTATCTGGTCGAAAATGGCGTTTTGCCAGCACCCGAAAAATTCATCAATCCGATCTTTCACCAGAGTTTTGTCTGCGGTGAGCAAGACGTGGCTTTTCTGCGTAAACGCTATGAGGTTTTACGTACCCATCATTTATTCGAAGAAATGGAGTACACCGAAGATCACGCAGTATTGCGCAAATGGATGCCGCTGGTGATGGAGCACCGCAATGCCGGGCAAGCTGTCGCGGCCACACAGGTAAGGCACGGCACGGACGTTGATTTCGGGGTCTTAACACGCAAGCTGGTCAAAGCACTGACTAAACATCCCACCTTTGACCTCAGACTTGGCCACACGATTGCCGACTTGAAACAATTCCCCGATGGCCGATGGCATGTGCGAGTCAAGGAGAATCATACCAGCCACAGCAAGACCATTGACGCAGGTTTCGTATTTCTCGGCGCGGGAGGCGGGGCGCTTCCGCTGTTGCAGAAATCAGGAATTGCCGAAAGCCACGGTTATGGTGGTTTCCCTGTCAGCGGGCAATGGTTGATCTGCAAGAATCCGGACATCGTAAAGCGTCATTCCAGCAAAGTTTACGGCAAAGCACCCACGGGTGCCCCGCCCATGTCGGTGCCGCATCTGGACAGGCGTATCATTGATGGTCAACCGGCCTTGTTGTTCGGGCCATTCGCCAGCATTACCACCAAATTTCTGAAGGGCGGCTCTGTACTGGACCTGTTTTCCTCACTTAGATCGAGCAACCTCAAGCCCATGCTCGCGGTCGCCCGAGACAACGTCGAACTGACCCTTTATCTCGTCACAGAGGCATTCAGATCTCACAAGGACCGCGTCGCCAGTCTGAAGGAATTTTATGCAGGAGCAAAAGAGCAAGATTGGGAATTAGCTTCAGCCGGACTGCGTGTTCAGATCATAAAAGGTTGTGATGTTAATGGTGGGAGACTGGAATTTGGCACCGAGATCGTTACCGCCAAAGACGGTACGCTCGCAGCACTGTTGGGCGCATCCCCCGGCGCCTCGACTTCGGTTCAGGCGATGATCGAAGTAATCGAGCGATGCTTCAAGTCGCAGCTAAAAAGTGCTGATTGGAAGCGTAAACTGAAACGGATGATTCCCTCCTACGGTGAATCGCTGGACCAAAACGAGACCTTGCTGCACGCCGTGCGCGAAAGAACGCTCGCCACCTTGCGACTGGAGCACCGAGAGGCAAGAACCGAAAGGATTTGAAGACTAATCATTAAGCAAACTATCGGCATTTGGTTCGATTTGTTCCATGCCTTTAAGCGTATCTGGCTCGGTCCCCCTGGACTTCCAGATTTACGTCCTATAGCGCCGACTTTTTCTAAAATCATGCCCAGCAGAACCGATCGCCTTTGCCCCCACTGACTCGAATTCGAACACGCCCCTAGAGGCAATGTCCGGTGAGCGGTTGCCGTGCAGAACTTTCCTGAAGGTCCCCAATTGGCGCGCCGCCAGACCCCACGCTGCATGATTTCCAACCAAACGAGATGCGGGTGGCACAGGGCGTTCAGATCAGATTTTGAGCTTGTGCCACTCGCAAGCACAATCTGGTTGTTTCCTAACACCTGTGATAGATTTCTCGCGTTGTTTCGTTATCATCAAAAATCTAATCGGAGAGAAGGTCATGCCACAAACAAAGTTCATTTTGCAGGAAAGCGATATTCCCACCCACTGGTACAACGTGGTGGCTGACATGCCGAATCCTCCCGCTCCAGTGCTTGGCCCAGATGCAAAGCCAATTGGGCCAGAATCGCTAGCACCTATTTTTCCAATGAGCCTGATTATGCAAGAGGTGTCCAGCGAACGCTGGATTCCAATCCCAGAGGCCGTTCGCGAGGCCTACCGTTTATATCGGCCCTCGCCGTTGTTCCGTGCACATCGACTGGAAGCGGCTTTGGGCACCCCCGCAAAAATCTACTACAAGTATGAGGGCGTTTCCCCAGCAGGATCGCACAAGGTCAACACTTCCATCCCGCAGGCATACTATAACAAAGAGGCCGGTATCAAGCGCATCGCGACCGAGACCGGGGCAGGTCAATGGGGGTCGTCTATGGCGCTGGCTTGTCAGATGTTCGGGCTTGAGGTACGTGTGTACATGGTGAAGATCAGCTATCAGCAGAAACCGTTCCGCCGCTCCATGATGCATACCTGGGGCGCTGAAGTATTCGCAAGCCCTTCGATGGAAACTCAGTCCGGACGCAACGCCTTGTCTGCGGACCCGAACAACCCGGGCTCGCTCGGTTTGGCGATTTCAGAGGCGGTGGAAGATGCTGCCAATCGTTCCGATACGAATTACGCCCTGGGTTCAGTGCTCAATCATGTGTTGCTCCACCAGACCATCATCGGGCTTGAGGCAAAGAAGCAATTCGAACTGGCTGGGGATTATCCCGACATGATTTTTGCACCCTGCGGAGGCGGTTCCAATTTTGGTGGTGCTGCCTTCCCCTTCTTCGCCGACAAGGCTTGTGGCAGAAACCTGCGGCTGGTCGCAGTGGAACCATCGTCCTGCCCGACGCTGACGCGCGGCCAATATGCGTACGATTTTGGTGACACGGCCAAACTCACGCCAATGCTCAAGATGTACACGCTGGGACACGACTTCATGCCGCCGGGCATCCATGCTGGCGGACTTCGCTACCATGGCGACTCGGCGCTGGTTTCACAGCTCTACCATGAAAAATTGATCGAAGCGGTGGCCGTACCTCAACTCGCGACGTTCCAGGCAGGCGTTACCTTCGCCCGCGCCGAGGGGATCATTCCGGCGCCGGAATCCAATCACGCGATCTCTGCCTGCATAGACGAGGTGCTACGCTGCAGGCAATCCGGCGAGCCTAAGACCTTGTTTTTCAATCTTTCCGGACACGGCCATTTCGACATGGCAGCCTACGACCAATATTTCGCGGGAGAACTGGAGGATTTCGCCTATCCCGAAGAGGCGCTGCAAGTTTCCTTGGCAAATTTACCCAAGGTTGCAATTTAGTTTTCCGACAAGCAACTTGGCAGGAAGCGAGTTCCGTCCTTGCTCTAGTCAATCTTCGAAGCGCTGCTCGGGGCATCCCTTTGCCCCTTCGCGCCGGCAGAAGCCAATGCGGTACGGGGTAACGTCAAGGTTCAAAATGACTTTGACCGAAGAAGAAAGACATGGAGGGCGATAGCGAAATTGGTCTGCATTCCAACAATAGCTTGTCCACCGATCAATAGCTTGTCCACCGCTGCAAAAGCAGCACCAAAACCAGGTCTGGCGTATTATGCAAATGTTCTGTCAGCATACAATACAGTTCAATCTGATCGACTATCGATTCCCAAAATGAGGCTGATGTATTTGCTGTGTTTGGCGGCTATTCTGGCCGTGATGGGCTGCGCCACAAGTCGTCGCGAGCCAGCACCGGAATTGATGCTCAATTTGGCGGCGCCAGTGGGTTTTCCGTCCGATATTCGCTACGCTAATACGGACCCGAGTGCAGTCGAATCGCGCTTTTCTAAAAGCATTCAGCGACGTCGCGCCGTTACAAAAGGTGCGGCGCTGAACATCCTGGCACTCTCGGGTGGCGGCGCGGGTGGGTCATTTGGCGCTGGCGCTCTGGTGGGTTTTAGTCAGCATGGCGGGCGCCCGCCGTTCGACATTGTTACGGGTGTCAGCGCGGGTGCCCTCATCGCGCCTTTCGCCTTTTTGGGGCCAACTTGGGATGCACAGCTCGCTGAAAATTTTTCTGGCGGTCGCAGCGAGGATTTTTTGGTCTCTCGCGGCGTAGGCGTCCTGTTCCATCCTGGAGTGTATCAAGATGAACCGCTTGTCGAGTTTGTGGATCACTTCGTCACCGATGAGTTGATCAACGAGGTGGCAGGCCAAGCCGCGCTCGGCAGATTGCTTTTGGTGGCGACAACCGATTTGGACAAAGAGGAAACCATCATCTGGGATATGGGACAGATTGCAGCCCATGGCGGTAAAGCCGCCCGCACGCTCTTCCGCAATGTTCTGGTGGCTTCAGCCAGCATCCCGGGTTTCTTTTCACCAATCATCATCCCAGTCGAAAACTCAGGAGTACAGTATGACGAAATGCACGTTGACGCTAGTGCCACCGTGCCGTTTTTCGTCGCGCCGGCATTAGCCTATGTCCTCCCGCTCGATTCAACGGGACTCAAGGACGCGAATATCTATGTCCTGGTTAACGGTCAATTGGGCGTAATCCCGCACACGACCAAGATCGATACAATTTCAATCTTATCGCGAAGCCTTTCGGCAGAGCTCAATCACATGGCGAGGGCGGAGATGGGGCTGACCTCAGAATTTGCCCGGAAGTACGGCATGAACTTCCAACTTGCAGTAATTCCAATAGACTACCCTTTCAATGGACCGCTTGATTTTCGAGAATCCGTTACACGAGAACTATTCGACTATGGAGTCGAATGCGCTCGAGACGGCAGGTTGTGGACCACGGTTGAACAAGCGATAGCTCACCGTGAAAGGGTCCTGACAGCCGGGGTTGCTAAGCGTCAACGGTCAGAAAAACAACCGATTTCAGTGTGCCCCCTGGACGATCCCCCGATGCCGTCCGAAACTTCGACGCAACCACGCTGATGCCGGCTGCTGGCTGGACTCGGTCCAACGTTCATCGGGACATTCGGAAATTATTGCATCGCATCTGCTTTCCCGCTATGTAACCGCTGAGAAGCAAATCGGACATAATCAATGCACCTTAGAAAATGTCCGGATCGCCATCGGAGGGCATCGTCGTAAGCGCCAATTCAAGGTTTGAGGCAAGATTATCGGCATATCTTGCCGCTTCAAATAGCCGAAGTGACTTGTAGTATTTCGCCTTCAATCGAAAATCCTTAATGTCGTCCAGCAGTATCTTTCTTGTGTCGTCTTCTTTCATTTTTTATTCCTCAGCTTGGTTGCCATTGGGACGCATCAAAAACAAGCACTCGACTAGGGCTGCCTCAACCAATTTTCCGATCGGCCTAGGCATGCTGGTACAGGCGCGCGAGGATGGCCCCGTCTGTCACAAGGCTGGCATAGAACCGCGAGTTGCTTGACGACCGCCATTGTGACGCACAGAGGCCACTCAACCATACAGAACGCGAAGCATCGATCCGCGTAAAATATTAGACCATTTTTGCAAAAATATGTTCGCAAACATATTGACAATTCAAATTAATCCACAAAATAAGGAAACTCGCCAACTCTGACGATGCCGTCATTGAAACGAACCCTCAACTTACAGTAACATAATGTTTATAAAAGGCATTTATTTAGCCAATAATTAGGCAGCGTAACCAAAGGCCTTGCCGCACTTCAATTTTAAAGGTCAATAACTTAACCTATCCACAAATTTATCCACAGATTTTGTGGATAAACAATAATACTCTATTAGCGATAATGGGTTAGTAAAATTTCGACAAATGAGGTCTGCTTCTTAATGGCCTGCGGCCATTGAATCGCACGATTCAAGACGGTCGATATTGGTGATTTGCACTCCACGCTGACTGCCGCATGAGATCCTGGTTGTGCGTGTTGCAGCCTACGAATCTGCACTGCATTTGAGCCCGAAAGTAGTGTCGATGAAGATGGACATTTGTGGCCATTCGGGCACATCCTTAATTTCGCTCGGATGCACTTGACGGGTGGAAAGACGTGGATCTGTTTTACCTTATTCTTTTTTGGATCGGGTTTTTCTTTACGAAAGGCCGCCTCCGCCACAACTTAACTGACAAAAATCAGTGGCGATGGAGCACTCCAAGGTCTGCCAATCGGTCGGGTACCTCCAGTGGTCCGATAAGTGTCGCACCGCACAACGCGAAATATGCGTGTCAACGCGCGTGCGAAGCTCACGCGATTCGGGTGGAGTGCCTTTTCAAAGCGAACCCAACGGCTTGGCGAAACAGTGAAAAGGGCCGTTCATCGACGTTATTAGGGCCAACGATACGCCGATTCGACGGCATTGCGAAAGTCAAACGCCGCCCAGCGAATTGATCGGGCTCGCTACGGTATGGAGATGATTGACAGCGTCCCCGTCATGGAACATCCAAAGGGCGCCACGCTGCATGGACGCCCAATTCTCGTTGCCGGTGAGCGGCCGAGTGGCAATTACCGCCACGCGATCGTTGGGCGTCGTCACCTGACTAAAATCGACCATCACGTCCTCGTCCGTGAGGTGGGCTGCGGTGAACGGGGCGCGCCGGACGATGTAGCTTAATTCGGTCGAACAGTGGGCAAACAGGCTGCTGCCGTTTGAGAGCAGGTAGTTGAAGATACCCATGGCGGCGAGCGGATAGGTGAACGCCTGCAGCGCGAAGAACAAGGCGTCGCGTGAGGGTTGCCCATCCTGGAAACGGTGGCGCATGTTTTGCAGTAACCAGCAAAAGATCAGCTCACTGTCGGTATTACCAACGGGCATAAAGCTGCCATCGAGTTCAGGCTGGAATTGCACCAAGTTCCCGTTATGCGCGAAGACCCAGTAATGTCCCCATAATTCACGTACGAACGGATGGGTGTTCTCGAGCGATACTACGCCCTGCGTGGCCTTGCGGATATGAGCGATGACGTTGAGCGAGTGAATCGGGTATTTACGCACCAGTTCGGCGATGGGCGAATTCACCGAGGGTTGCGAGTCGAGAAACAGGCGCACCCCTTTGCCCTCAAAAAACGCTATGCCCCAGCCATCGGCATGTACGTCGGTCTTGCCGCCGCGATTTTGGAACCCGGTGAATGAAAAACAGATGTCGGTCGGTGTGTTGCAGTTCATCCCTAATAGCTGGCACATACTTTATCTCACCAAGCGCATTGATAGGGGGATTGTATTCCCATCCGTAGTCAGCTTATCGATCACGATATGTCCTCGGCTGGTCTCAGAGATCACGCCAACGCTTTGCAAGCCCCCGCCGCCACGATTGCGGATTCCATTCTAGGTGACCACGATCTGTTCTTTAAGCTGACCAAGTGTTGCCACACGCATCGAACACACATCGACAGTTGACGATCTTAGGTGGTTCCAATTGTCCCCCTGACCGACATCTTTCATTTCCTAAAAACCGCCAGCTCGTGAAGTTCGGATCGAGACGCGCCGGATATTCCCTCACTTTTGCCAAGCCCGGAAGTTCATGGTTCAAGTTTTCGTTCGCTCGCCAGAAGAGATGAATCTGGGCACCGGAAGCCGGCGTGTCACTATCTTGAGCCGTCTACGCCACTTGTTTTTCAATAGGTTCCATTTTCACAGCGGGGGGTAGAACATCAGCCATCTTGGGAAATCGCCTGAACTCAGGATATAGCTTGAGGCCTAGGTGCTTGTAGACCAGCATCGCATGGTCACGGAAATACGCAAGCAATGGGGCGTGAGGATGGAATTGATTAAAGTACGGCACTGCCTTCAGGAAATTTTTCCACGCTTCCTCCATCGAGACTCCGCTTGAACAGCGGTAAGCCAGCTGCCCTCCTAATGGTGTGTTGCCCTGAATCCAGGTTTCCTCAATGCCGAATTTCTTAAGGTCCTTGCTAATTGGTGATCCAGCATCAAGGCCGAAAGGACCACTGTTGATAGCGTAGATGTAGTCTCTGTTATCATTCAAGAAATTGAGGGTGTCAGCAAATTCACTGTGCGTTTCTGTGGGAAAACCGCAAATAATAAAGATATGATTTGCTATCCCGGCAGCGTGTGCATTTTTCATCACCTCCGCGACCTCCGGGACCTTTGTTCCCTTGCCCATCAAGTCAAGAATCCGTTGATTGCCGCTCTCTACTCCCCACAATAAATACTTGCACCCGGATTCGGCAATTGTCTTCAGTATGGCCGGCGTAAAAGTCTTGTTGGGCTTCGAATACGCATAATAAGTGATGTCCAGTCCTGCATCCTTAATTGCCTCCGCCAGGCGGACAAACTGTCCCGGCGCAATCATTTCATCAACGAAGGAGAAATTTCGGATTCCCTTGTCTACGAAGTGCCGCAGCGTTTCGATTATCGAATCCAATGATCGTACTCGATACGTATCCCCGGCAGAAAAGTAATGAACGCAGAATGTACATTTCCGCCAGTAGCAACCGCGGGAAAGCAGGAGAGGGATTATAGGCTCGGGTGAAAAGTAGGTGTTCAAATCGAGACCGCCAAAGTCGGGGATACCGAATTGATCGACATCTTTGAGAAATATTGGCGGCTCCTTCACTATCTTGCCTGATTCCCAATATACTGCCCCGGCAATGCCCTTTGGATTGCAATCGTTACTTAACAGTTGTCTGAGCGGTTCTTCACCATCACCAGCCACGATCACGTCTGCAGATTCTGGATACCACTTCAAAAAATGTTCTGCGCCTTCTATTAGGCAACTCCCTCCCATCAAGACTTTCAGCTTGGCCTGTTGGCGTAGAACACGCCCCAGAGCCGCACCGACGGGAAGCTGCTCCGAAAAAATCATCGAAATACCGACACAATTCGGTTTTAACGCCAGTATCTCCTTAATGCAATCTTGGAGCATGGGCGGAAGCTTTTGGGTACGTTCGAATTCCGCACAATCTGCGGCTAACCTCTTAGTCATAAACTCAACGAATCTAGAGAATACCTGACCGCATTTTTCATAGATATCCGGACGGGTCAGAAGAATGTCATTATCCACCCCCCGAAAAACCCTGGCAGCCTGAAGGAATTGTTCTTTAGTAGCACCTATTTGGGCAAACACACTATCGCCAATCTTGCCCGCACCAGATTCAAGGCCAGAAACAATTTCGTCAAGGACCCACAGATTCAAGTCCAGTAATTTGACATCCCAATCTGGCAATTTTCGTTCGACATAACCTTTCAGCATCGCGATACCCAGCGGAGGCGATGTTGACACGGTTATCGGGGGAAAAATCAGGACTAGCGTTTTTTTGGCAGTTTCCATATAGTTTCCTTGACTAAACAACCTTCGGGCAAAGCCTTTCGGTTTGAATTACGGAACGAAACTCCGAATATGCGTCGAGTGAATTAAAGGGAGCAATTTCTATGCCTTATGATCCATTAGGTTCCATAGTATCGCTATTCATAAGGCCTTGCATCAATAGGCTATATTTCATAGCCGATAATAACATGAAGAATTATTGGATTTGACAATAATTAAGTTGTTTCACTTTCCAATTAATTGGAAAAATATATCTAACGATTGTGGCCAAAACACTATTATGAATTCACTAGTGTCCCAACGTTAACCGCTGGGTCGATTGTAATAGATTGACGAAACGGAGATATTTCATAATTTGCTCTGGTCTCGATTTGAATTTGGCACGTAGCATTCGGGGTACTTTAAACCCGATTGCGAGGACTGCCAATGAACACGGGCAAACTTGTATTTGCGCAAGTGATGTCGCACTTGCCGCTGACGACTTTCCGCCGTTGTGTCGCTCGTTACGATGGGGAACACAAGGTCAAACATTTCACCTGTCTCGACCAGTTTCTGTGCATGGCGTTCGCGCAACTGACTTATCGCGAGAGTCTGCGCGACATCGAAGCCTGTCTGCGCAGCCAGTCCGCCAAGCTCTACCATATGGGCTTTCGCAGCAAGGTTTCGCGAAACACGTTGGCCAATGCCAATGCGGTTCGGGACTGGCGCATCTATGCCGACTTCGCGCAAAGCCTGATTGGAATAGCCCGTCCACTTTATGTGGACGAACCGTTTGGCGTCGATCTCTCCGAGACGG
This sequence comes from uncultured beta proteobacterium, assembly GCA_963833515.1. GTDB lineage: Bacteria > Pseudomonadota > Gammaproteobacteria > Burkholderiales > Gallionellaceae > Gallionella. Next base: position 153,121 of record CAWHYN010000031.1, read on the forward strand.
TCTACGCACTGGATGCGACCACCATCGATCTGTGCCTGTCGGTATTTCCATGGGCACCGTTTCGTTCGACCAAGGCGGCGATCAAGCTGCATACGCTGCTCGACCTGCGCGGCAACATCCCCAGCTTCATCCACATCAGCGATGGCAAGATGCACGATGTGAACATTCTCGACCAGATCATTCCCGAAGCCGGGGCGTTTTACATCATGGATCGCGGCTATCTCGACTTCGCCAGACTGCATCGCTTGCATCAAGCCGGCAGCTTCTTTGTGACGCGAGCCAAGGGGAATCTGCACTTTACGCGACGGTACTCCAGACCAACAGATCGTTCGTCCGGCATCATCTGCGACCAACTGGGTACTCTGGCCGGGTTTTATTCTCAGCAACATTTCCCAACAACGATCAGACGCATCAGCATCAGAGATGCCGATGGCAAGAAGCTGGTCTTCCTGACCAATCATCTCGACCTGTCGGCTCAGAGCATTGCCGATCTTTATCGCTGCCGTTGGCAAATCGAATTGTTCTTCAAATGGATCAAACAACATCTGCGTATCAAGTCCTTTTTCGGTATTTCGGAGAATGCAGTCAAGTCTCAAATATGGATCGCCGTCTCGGTTTACGTTCTGGTCGCCATCCTGCGCAAGCGACTGAATATCACTGCGTCGCTCTACGAAATGCTACAAATCTTGAGCCTCACTATGTTCGAGAGAATGGCTCTAAATCAGCTGTTGGCGCGTACCCCGCCAGATACAAATTCACCAGATTCAGCCAACCAGTTGTTTCTGTTCGATTAACGTTGGGACACTAGTGTTATGAATTAAATACTTAATGGTATTTTTATTCGGCTCTTGACCCCGAGAGCAACGTGGTTTTGTATGATCGTCTGCCTCGATATAGTTGCTCGCAATTATGGATTCATTCGGTATCTGCCGTGAGAATTGATGGTCAGTAATCGCGGAAACAGTTGTCGAAGGTCGCTATGATGCGCAACGGGTTCGCAAATCCGCGTGTCCGAGAGGTCGCACCATGTATTCGCGCATTAATTCGACATCAAGATCGTTGAGGCTCAAGTCATTCAAGTGTCCGGGTCAAACATACTTCTAAGTCCCAAACCGAGCCTGAAAAATCTGTCGCGCTTAAAGAATATCTCGAATTGCGCCCTTGCTTGCGTCCGGCGGTATCAGCTTTCCCCCGCAAGAGTCAAGAAGCCTTGTTGGAGGGGCCGATTTCCGCAGCCGATTGTGGCACACATTGCACGTTGTATATCGCTAACCGACATCAGCTACTTGATTGCGGATGCATGAGATGTATACCCGTTGCATCCACCCTGTACATCAAGGCCTCTTTTTTTGAAAGCAACCGGTTCAACTTAATGTCAAAATAAACAAACTTCTTAGTTTTTTTGTGCATCATGCACACTACCAAATCTCCCTTGGGGTTCTTGAACTGCGCATAGAGATGTTCCCAGTCACGTGCCACTATGGCCAATTTACTCATGGTCTACTCCTTCCGGTTGAACGTTACCCGAGCTATTAGACGCTGCATGAAGACACTAGCAAAAAATAGACACGACACCAATGCCGTTCGAGGATGTTTTAAAGAGAAGACAAGCGGCTAAAAATTAAGAACAGACGGTATATTTTCGCTGATAGAAGGTTGGCCAAAATCACAAAAAATGGCGCCTGCCCGGGTCTTGCGTTGGATGGTCCGGGCTCTTTGGGATGCGGTTGAACCGAAACCGGATCGGCTGGCGCTTTCCAATCAATCGTTGCGCTGCGGGAAAGCAATGCAGTGCGCACTCTTTGCGTGAAGATTGTGTAATTTGCTGGGATCATCCATCGAAGATCGAAGTCGATGCATGCAAATATCAGGGACATCACCTAAGAATCGTTCAAATATCTTTTGCGAATCCCAGCCGATCAGGCTGTAGCCATAGTGACATCCTCACCGGCCTGAGCGCCGGGGCTTCCCCACGGCAGAATCAGGAGCCGTTCCCGCATCTGCCACGGCATCAGGTCACTGAGGTGTGCTTGCCTCAGGCTGAAATATCGGCCAACGATACGGCTGCCGCGAAAATCCATGCCGCGTCTCAGCTCCCGCAATGGCCATCCGGTAACCGGGCATCGAGAGTCCCCTAGAACGAATATATCCCCTTCAACCCAAGTGCGTCCATGCTGGATTTGGGTTGCCATATGCTCCATGTTCCCATGGCATTGGTTGTGGTGACGATGTTGGATTTTTTAAAGCGCCAGCTGTCGTAGTAACCGATAACGTCGAAATGGTCGTTGATGCGATAGCCGAACTCTGCATAGCGGCTGATGTTCTTCCCGGGGGTGATGATGGGATTTGAATAGTAGCCTTGGCTCTGAAGCTGTGAATCTTCCGCGGTCCAGAGAGGATATTTGAGCCCGCCTTCGCCGTGAAAGCCGGGGCTGCGCCCAGACAGCGCCAGGTTGAGTCCTCCGCGTAGATACAAGATCGAATAATCCTCAATCAAATCGGCACCGATGGCGCGCCGCCAGTAGTCCCACCCTAGGCCGCCGACATAGTCGAGTTTGTAATTGCCGACGTCGCTGCGATAGAACAATTGCCCTTCATGCGCCGTACCGGTGTATTCGGTGTCTGTCGTAACCGGTGTATTGGTCAGCTGGGTATAGCTATCGTAACTGACTTGTCCAAAATAGAGCCTGCCGCGATAGCCAAATAGGAACCCCTTGTCACCGTTTTCCATCCAATCCAGGTAAAGAGCATAACGAGGACCACCTTCCTTGAGGGTATGACCGAATTCTGGGACATCTTCCTTCCAGCTGTAGTACTCAAGACCCAGCCCGGTATCCCAATCGGCTTCCGCCGAAGTTGCAACTATTGTTAAAGCAATAAGTGCTGCAGCAAGGATTCGTTTGGCCATAGGACGTCTTTAACCGATCATTTGGGCGTTGAGCAACTGCTAGTGGAAACAAACTCGACAATTCCAGTTTAATCGCACATTCCAATGGCAGGACGTCCCTGTCGCGCTGACAGCCGAGACATTCTATCACCCTGATCTGGCCCATATCAGCTCCTGCTCGTTTGCACTATGCTCTTCATTAGCTTGTCCGACGAATTGCTCACAAATCTCGGGTTTCTAGCTGCTAGAGCACTATTCGAGGTACTGCGCTAATTGGACCCTGGGTTAGCCGGTTTGGAGCCTGTGCCAAGTTCAAGTTTCAATGGCACATCGTATTCCGTACCCGCCACCTTTTCAGGTGCTGCAAGCAGCATGCGTTCCGGTGCCAACCCGGTGGCCTGCAGCGCGGCTAAGGTGTTGTTGCCACGTATTCTGGCCAGATCTTGCAACTGCGCATCTGTGACTGCCTCGCGATCTCGCAGGCGCCGGAACAGCAAGGCATAGAAATCCACTCCTTTCAGTTTTTCCACTTCATCCTCATTCAGAGTTCGCTTTTCGCGGAACATGCCCGACAGGAGCGACATCATCTTTCCACTGAGGCCTTCTTGCAACATGCCTGGGTTGGCCTGGCGATAACCCTCCTTTAACACGGCAAGTTCGCCGGAACCGATTCTTTGGGAATACAGGTCTTCCAACGCCCCCTGCACCTTTACCGAACCCGTGGAGAGCGGTCCGGGGTCCTCATCGTTTTCCAGATGCTGTCCAGCCATCTTCGACAACGTGCGGCGCAGGCGCAGATCCTGCAGCGCCACGCGGTCAGCATCTGCATATACGCCATGCACCGTCAGGGACAGTTTGGGCCTCTTGCTTAAGGCACTTGCGAGATGCACCAGCTTTTCCTGTTCGGGCGGCGAAAGGTTTTGTTTGCCAAATTCGAAGGCGATGCTTTCAAATTTTTCGCCACCCCCGAACAGCGCGCCCAGTGCGCGGAAAGGAGCAGTGGCGATTTTGCCCATGACGTTGAGGAAGGCCTTCCAGATGATGCTGCCATAGCTGAATTTCGGATCATCGAGGCTCCCTGAGACAGGCAGACCAAGGTCTATGCGGCCATCGGAATCCTCCAGGATAGCTATGGCAAGATCCAACGGCAGGCTCACGGCGCTGGGGCTTTCGACCCTGTCTCCCAAAATCAAGGTGTCCATCACGACCTTGTTCTCTCCTTCAAGCTGTCGATTCTTGACTTTGTATTCCAGGTCCAGAGAGAGCTTGCCGGAGACAATCTTGCGCCCCGCAAAAGTTGACGAGTAAGGTGTCAGGCGGACCATCTCGATATTGCGGAAAACAACCTTGACATCGGTGTTCTCGGCCGGATCGAACAGGTCGATCTGACCCAGTGCACGTGCCATACCATATTCGTCCACTTTCCCATCCAGTTCGATCTGGCCTTGCGCTCCGGGGCGCGAAGATATCCCGACAAGCGATCCATTCAGGTCGTGAATACTTGTGCCAAACGGTAGCACCAGAGAATAGTCTGCGTAATCCATCGCACCGTTTCCGATCTTGACGCGATCAATATTCACGAAAAAGGTCGGGGCGTTTTCTTTCGATGTTTCCGGGACCGGCGTCTGCGCGGCTACAACAGACGCCTCCGAGGTCGTTTCCGTCTTGTGAAGGATACGGGTGAGATTCACCGACTTGTCCTTGTCGATGAAAAGCTTGCATTCCAGCCCGTCAACCACAAGTTCCCCGATATTGATCCCCGTCAGGGTGGCCTCCAGGTCCCGACTGCTCAGCGATGTCCATGCCAGAAAGGTATCGTTCGTCCCGGTCTCCAAAAGGCGCAGATCTCGCAGGGCAAAGTCACCCTTGAATTTGCCGCCACGCTTGCCATAGCTGGCGCGACCTTCAATGTTAAGACGACCGTCCGCCAGAGCGAGTTCTGCCACCGAGGCCAGGTATGGCTGAATCGGTCTCAGCGACAGCCCAGAGAGGATGATGCGCAAGTCGGCAGATGGCGCGGCTGGAACGATCTTGCCGCTCACCTTCAAGCTACCGCCGTCGCGTGATCGAAGCTCCGCGTGCACAGGGAGCGGATTGGCTAGGTTATCGCTGATGCCGCCTACTTGAAGCGATATATCCTTCAGCAGCAAGTCTGCCGCCGGCGTGACTGTTTGGTCGCGGAACGCAACGGAAAAGCCTGCAAGGTCTAATTTGTCTACGCGGTAATGCCACGGGACGACGTTGTCGTCGCGTTGCTCTTTCGGATTTGTAGGCGCGGCACTGAATGACGCTTGCATCACATCGACGAGATCGAGTACGTCGAGGCGTCCGCCGGGATTGCGTATTGCCTTCAGCTCTCCATCGCCGAGTGCGACGCGCGCGAGGGCAAGGTCATGATTGGCAAGATCTGCGCTGATCTTTTCGAGAGCCAGGGTTCTGAGCCGCAGTGGCTTCTCCGGGGCAGCGCCTGCCCTCGGCACGATGACCTCAGTGCCCTTAATGGTCAGCGCACCCAGCATGAACTTGTTGCTGTTCAGGTCGAAATACCCCTTGCCTGCCTCGATGTTGTCTATTGAAATCTCTGGACCCGAATTCCTTTTACCTCGCACACGCAGGTCGTTGACGCTGACCTTGGCGTTGTCCAGCGTGAGATTGAAGCGGTTCGCCTCAAAGGCAGCCCGGTAGTCGGTCGACAAGGCCACCACACCTGTCGGAGGCGCGACCGGCAGCACTTCCTTCACATATGGAGCCAATTTGGCAAGATCCACGCCCTCCACCTCGATGGTGCCCTTGACTTCCAGCGGCGCGAGCTCCATCCGGCCCTGCCAGAGTATGTGGGAGCCGAAGGCTGGACGGGCCTCGATCTTGTAACTGCCTTGCTCATCGGGCAGCGTGGAAATGTCCGTAAGTTCCAGGGCCAGCGGTTGGAAACGGGTGAAAAACCCTGTCTTGTCATCGGAAAAATTGAGCCTTCCATCACTTAGGACGAAGTGCTCAATGGTCAATCGCGGCAAAGCAACATGGTCTTGTGCCTCGGATTTATCACTATTGCCCTTTAGGGCGTCCAGCAGCGCAGACCAGTTGAGCTTTCCATCGCGTCTGAGGGTGACTACTCCTTCCGGCCCGTCCAGTCTGATCAAGTCGAACACCAGCGCGCGTCGAAAGATACTGGAAAAGGAAAGCTCAACTTCCAGTTCCCGAAAAGCGAACAGAGCCTTGCCGTCGGGTTCATCCAGCCGAAGGTTGGCAAGGCGCAGATCAAGATTAAGGGGATTGAATTGGGGCCGATCCAGCGTGAGGTGGCGCCCCGTCTTTTCGGCGATGTACTTCTCTGCCTGGGACTGGATTATTCGAGGCAGGGCTAGCCAGCCGAACACCAAGTATAAGGCCAGCAGGCCGATGACTGTCATGGCCAATGTCTTTAGGGATATGCGGAAAGACATATTCCGTTTCGAACCAGGATGGCGAGGGGAAGATTTTAGCCCCGTGCATGCAATAACACCATCAAAAACCCACAGTCTTGCCCGTCGCGTGCCGCTCGAACACTGATCGCGGTTTATGTACCAAGGTGTTGCTTCGTAATCGCGGAAGAATAATCCGCTTGAAGAACGAAGACTGAAAATGGTAACCACTCATGGCCTACCGGACTCATGTGCCATGGCTTCGTGGCCATGACGATTAGGGTCATTTCTTGGTAAGGATTTTGGCATGTGGTGTGGCTGAAACAATGAATGCCGGCACCACAAATCGGTTGTTTTACGGCTTTACCTTTGCGTTAAAGCTCCTTCACTCATACGGGCTTGTAATCGCAGCTTCGGAAGGCGTTTTGCTGTGGAGTCGGGCTCCCGGCAATGAGAGAACTTCGCGATCGAATTTGATAAACGGTATGATGTGGCTGTTACTCATTCCCAATGCGTGCCGGGAATCTGTATGACAAAAACTTAGCGGTTCAGCGATGGATTGGTCATCTTATACCTCCTAATAGCAGTCCTTTTCGGCAGAGATGGCGGGATGGCAGCAATTTATAGACTCCTCTTGGAGGTATTTCTTCAGGCGCTGGTCAAACGATTTGCTGGATTCTCTAAGGACTTGCAAAGAGTGACTCGCAGATAACCATTTGAGAAACTATAAGTTAGATGCTTTCCTATTGACCAGTGTTGTGCTGGCACTGTTGTTTTCCATGAGGGCAACGAATGACATTCGGATTAGGCATTTTCTTATCGACCCTGCTGATACTTGGTTTCCTTCAATTTCGTTCGGTTAGGAAAAGGAAGGATCTAACGAAGACATTAAGTAATATCGCTCTAAAGATACTAAATAATTGGGGCGTTTGGTTGGTGGCCAGTATCTGCGGAATCGCCATGGGTATCTTTGGATTCAACTACTATAACAACCTGCCTACAAAGCAAACAAGCTACGACGGAATATCCCTACGGATGAGCAAGCCAGAGGTGCGTCTGGCAATGGGTGAGCCAACGAATGTTGGAGAAATCGACCCGAGGCTTGGGGGGGTCGCGATAAATATTACGAAAGCAAGCGAAACTCCCTTGGGGAGAAGTATTACTAAATACGACTATTGGTCTTACGACATTAGTGATAACAAGGCAACCATTGGTATCACCTTTGATTCAGATTTTAAAAACGTAAAAGAAATCAGTTGCTACTCCCTTGTCGATTCCTGCCAACCTATCTTAGGAATTCATACAAGAACCTCTGAAGAAAGTATTGTAGATAAACTCGGTAAACCAACTAAAGAAATGACTGAGGGTGCAATGAAATCCATGCTCTATAGTGATTTGAATCTTAAGTTTCGTCTTGAAAATAATGCGGTTTATATGTTAATCGTTACAACTTCGGGCAACTGGTAACGAGACGCGTGTATGAGTAGCGGCTATATCATCCCTGTGCTTCTGATGTATTGGCTTGCGCCTGGCTGACGGCCTCTACGCTTTGATGTTTTAGGTGCGTTTTGCATGTATCCACAATACTGGATACCCGCTGTTCGATGTTTTGTGAATAGCCGCTTGTATGGTTTGGGGAAGTTGCTCTTGCTCCCCTGTGATTTGCTGCTTTTGACGGCATTTCGGACGTTTACCTTCAGCGCTAACGGACTCCATGGAAATGAAATTGACGGAGGACGTCGAGTAGGTTTTTGATGGAGATCGTTTCGGTCACACCCTTCTCGACGATGGTCATTTTCGTAACGAACTGCTCTAGAAAATGGTAAAACCGTCCCCATATCGTCTTACATGCTGATCGAACTTTTCAAACACATTCGCAGGGAGGTCTTTTATGCCGTCACGTAACCCAATCGGGTGGATGTGGGCCGAAGCCTGCCAGATGCTAGACCAGGCCGAGCGGCTGCAGCGGCAGTTCTTCCGCCTTGACTTTCCGCGTGGGGTGAACGTGGCGTGGCAGCCGCCGGTGGACGTGTTCGAGGACGAGCGCGAGTTTGTTGTCGTCGTCGCGCTGCCCGGTGTGTCGCCCAGCAATGCCGAGGCGAAGATCGACGGGCGCACCCTGCTGATCCGCGCCAAGCGCCGGATAACGCTGCAGGATCGCCACTGTTCGATCGAGCGGCTGGAGATCCCCTACGGGTACTTTGAGCGGCGCCTTGTGCTGCCGCAGATTAGGCTTGAGCTGGACTCTAAGCAATGGAGCGATGGCTGCCTGGTACTGACCATAAGGAAGATGAGATGAACGCGATGACCGAAAATAATACCGATAACACCCACATTCCCGCGCAAGCGGAAAGCAATACGCCCGCATTCGCAGCGGAAGGCGGCTCCACACCTGCATCGGGCACGCGCAAATCTCGGCCGCTGCCTGACGATGCCATGATCATCGTGCCGGTGCGCAACCTAGTGCTGTTCCCGGGTGCCGTGGTCCCGCTTACCATCGGCCGCAAGCGTTCTGTTGCCGCCGCGCAGCAGGCCGCCCGCGGCCAGCATCCAATCGGCGTGCTGTTGCAACGCCAGGGCGACGTCGAGGATCCGGGCCCCGACGACTTGCACTGGGTCGGCACCACCGCCAACGTGGTGCGCTACATCACCGCGCCGGACGGCGCCCATCACCTCATCTGCCAGGGTGAGGAACGCTTTCGGGTGCTCGAATTCCTTGATGGCTACGATTTCCTCGTCGCGCGTGTGCAGCGCATCGCGGACAGCAAACAGGCCGACAAAGAAATCGAAGCTCGGGCCATGACGCTGAGGCAACGCGCGATCGAAATCCTCCAACTGCTGCCGCAGCAGGTGCCGGAGGAAATGATCAACGGCCTGCAGTCCATCGAGTCGCCGTCACGTTTGGCCGATCTCGTCGCCGGCCTCATGGATGCCGGCATCGAAGAAAAGCAGTCGCTGCTCGAAACCTTCGACCTGCGTACGCGGCTCGACCGCCTGCTCGAAATTCTTTCGCGCCGCGCCGAAGTGTTGCGCCTGTCGCGCGAGATCGACGAACGCACCAAGCAATCCATCGGCGAAAAGGGCCGCGAGCACATGCTGCGCGAACAGTTGCGCACCATCCAAAAAGAGCTGGGCGAAAGCGACGAGAACCTAGCCGAACTCGAAGACCTTGAAAGGGCCATCATGGAGGCCGGCATGCCCGAAGAAGTCGAGAAACAGGCGCTGAAGGAACTCAAGCGCCTGCAGCGCATGCCCGACGCCGCCAGCGAATACGCGATGGTGCGTACCTATCTCGACTGGCTCATCGAGTTGCCGTGGAAGGCGCCCGACGCGCCGGCGATCGACATTGCCGAGGCGCGCCACACGCTCGACCTGGATCACCACGGCCTGGAGAAGATCAAGAAGCGCATCCTCGAATACCTCGCCGTGCGCAAGCTAACCCCCCAGGGCAAGGCACCCATTTTCTGTTTCGTCGGCCCGCCAGGCGTGGGCAAGACCTCGCTTGGCCAGAGCATCGCGCGGGCCACCGGGCGCGAATTCGTACGCGTGAGCTTGGGCGGCGTACATGACGAAGCGGAGATCCGCGGCCACCGCCGGACCTACATCGGCGCGCTGCCGGGCAACATCATCCAGGGCATGAAAAAGGCTGGCACGCGCAACGTGGTGATGATGCTCGACGAAGTGGACAAGCTCGGCGCAGGCGGTTTCCACGGCGACCCGTCGTCGGCACTGCTCGAAGTGCTCGACCCCGAGCAGAACGGCACCTTCCGCGACAACTACCTCGCAGTGCCCTACGATCTGTCATCGGTACTGTTCGTGTGTACTGCCAACGTGCTAGACACCATCCCCGGCCCGCTGCGTGACCGCATGGAAGTAATCCACTTGCCCGGCTATACCGCGCAAGAAAAGCTGAAGATCGCGCAGCGCTACCTGCTCGACCGCCAGCTCTCGCGCAATGGCCTGCTGCCGACACAGTGCGAGATAACTGAAGCCGCGCTGATCAACATCATCGAAGACTACACGCGCGAAGCTGGCGTGCGCAACCTCGAGCGGGAAATCGGCTCGGTATGCCGCCATGTCGCGCTGCGCATCGCCGAAGGCGGAGTAGAGCGCGTAACCGTGGATGCGGCCGATCTGCCCGCCATTCTCGGCGTGCAAAAGTTCGAGGCCGAGATCGCCATGCGCACTGCAGTGCCCGGCGTCGCCACTGGACTCGCGTGGACACCGGTGGGTGGCGACATCCTCTTCATCGAAGCAGCACGCATGCCCGGCAACGGCAAGCTCATCGTCACTGGCCAGCTCGGCGATGTAATGAAGGAAAGCGTGCAGGCAGCCCTGTCGCTGGTAAAAGGGCGTGCGGCGGAACTGGGAATCGATGCCGAGATGCTCGATAAATCCGACATTCACATCCACGTGCCCGCGGGCGCAACGCCCAAGGACGGACCAAGTGCTGGCGTAGCAATGTTCACGGCTCTCGCCTCACTGCTCACGCAGCGCCCAGTGCGCGGCGACGTGGCAATGACCGGCGAGATCAGCCTGCGCGGTCTCGTGCTGCCGATCGGCGGCGTCAAAGAGAAAGTGCTTGCCGCGCTACGCGCCGGCATCAAGACGGTGATGCTGCCCGCCCGCAACCGCAGGGATCTGGAAGACATCCCAGCCGAGGTGCGAGAGAAGCTCGAGTTCGTGTGGCTGGAGCATGTGGATGATGCGCTGAAGGTGGCACTGTCGAAAACGCCCGAAACGCTGGGGTGAATATTCGGGGTGCTACTTGAATGATTTAGTTTGCGCTGTCCGCTTGTATGGCGCTGAGGAGCAATCAAATAACGGCGCTAATCATATGGCGAATGCCTTCAATGTGCCTATTGTGTTGAAAAACTCCCGCGTAATTTGATGTTTCGAATGCTATAATATCACCCATCGAATTAGTTGGGAGCCTTGATATGATTGGGTTTCAGACAGATAAGCAAAAGCGCCTGTTCTATTCATTCGACCTTGAAGATCACGTTCCCCAGAATCATCTCCTCCGCGGCATCAATCACTATCTGGATTTAACCGAACTCCGGCAGCATCTCGCCGAATACTACAGCCACACCGGCAGACCCTCCATCGATCCAGAATTGATGATCCGCATGCTGGTCATCGGTTATTGCTTTGGTATCCGCTCCGAACGCAGGCTCTGCGAAGAAGTGCATCTGAATCTGGCTTACCGCTGGTTCTGCAGACTGGGTTTGGAAGATGCAGTACCGGATCATTCCACCTTCTCCAAGAACCGGCATGGCCGGTTCCGCGACAGCGGCCTGTTCCGGCAGTTGTTCGAGACAGTACTACAACGCTGCATGAAGGAAGGGCTGGTACGAGGCGAAGGCTTTGCCACCGACGCCAGCATCATCAAGGCCGATGCACAGCGCGTGAATAGTGTTCATGGAGAAGAAGCCATGAACTGGACCAGTTCCGCTGAAACAGCACGTCCGGTAAGAGAGTATCTGGATGCGCTTGAGGAAACGAACAATCCTGACTTCATTCCCAAGTTCGTCTCACTGAGCGATCCGGCGGCCACCTGGACCGGTGCCACAGGTGGCCCAGCATTCTTTGCCTATTCCACCAATTACCTGATTGACCTCAAGGCCGGCATCATCGTCGATGTCGAACCCTCAGCAGTCAACAAGACAGCTGAAGTGGAAGCCACCAAGACGATGATAGATCGCGTTGAAGACAAGTATGAGATGAAACCGGATCGACTCGTTGGCGACACCAACTATGGTTCTGCGGCCATGCTCAACTGGCTAGTGGACGAGAAGCAGATCGAGCCGCATGTGCCAGTATGTGATAAATCAGAGCGCGAGGACGGCACCTTCTCCAACAGCGACTTTATCTGGGATGAGCAGGCCAACGAGTATCGCTGCCCTGAAGGCCATGCGCTACGCAGCGCATGGCGCATCTTCAAGAAACCACGCACACGAATCACCAAAGCCGACACCATTCTCTATACGTCAAACCAATATAAATGTGCAGCATGTCCCCAAAAGAATCATTGTTGCCCGAACGCTCCGAAACGCAAGATCGCCCGCAGTATCCACGAAGATGCACGCAACGTTGCACGTCGGATTTACATGACACCGGAATATCAACAATCAAGACGTGAACGCAAAAAGGTCGAGATGCTGTTTGCACACCTCAAGCGGATATTGAAACTGGATAAGCTCCGATTACGAGGGCCAAGTGGTGCACGAGACGAATTTCTGCTGGCTGCAACCGCGCAGAATTTGAGGCGAATGGCGAAATGGCTTACCCCTGTAGCACAGGAAGCAGAAATGGTCGGTACTTAAGCGAAGAAAAAGGGGTTCGACTTGAGAAAAAACACACTGCCACGAAAAAAATCACACGCAGAAAAAATTGAGCGACTGAATCAGCCTAAAATGAAAGCGAGTTTTTCAACACAATCTGCCAACTGCAGTGGTTGGCGATAAAATATCTGACAGGCCGCAACTGGGCCATGATCGACCGTTCAGCATCTCCATTTAAATTGCAAAAGATAAAATTCGGCCGGTTGGATAAATCTTTCAGCTCCCTGAAAGGATCCCATTTGACCAGGTTCATGACAATCCTCCTTTCACAGCCGCGGCAAAGCAGTCCTCACGCCACATACAGTTCGCTTGATCGCAGTCACCGTTCTTGGTGGTGGCGAAGCAATCGAAATTACCTTCTTCGATTTGTATCGCTTTGATCAACTCGGTTTTTGAAAGGTGGCCGGGTTTGATATGGTGCGCCTTGGCTATGCTATGCACCGCTTCCAATTTCATGACACTTCTCCTTGCTAAATTGCAGTTACGCTAAATGCGTTGTTTATTACATGCTCCAAACATAGGGCAACGGATCGGGAAGACAATCCGCCGGTTTGTTACCCGCATCGCCAATGGCGAACCCATTGCGCGCTCCCTTGCCAAGGGTTCCACCTGGCTGAAGTCCGTCTCGCTTTTTTTTCCCCGCGCCATGACCTTTCGTTGCCATCTGCACAGGGGCGGCTTCTTCAAATTGGGCGAGAATGCGGCTCATGACATTTCCTTTCAGTGTGGAGGCGGATTGCATCAGGCGGCGGCAGCATATTTGGGCGTGTGTCCTTCAAAGGCGTGCAACTGGCGAATCAGCCCATGGCTCCTTGTCAGGCACCCTAGGTATATCTCGTCCCTGTGGGCAAGTTGACCAACCATTTCGGAGACATGGTCGCAGCAGATCAGCAACAGGGCCACCAGATTGGCCTTGGGTTGCAATTCGGCATCGCGTATTCTGTTCAGCACACCCTCAGTCACAGACAGGAAGGCAACGACATGCTTAAAGCCGTAATGGTTGGCCATATCTTGAATGGCCTGGGTGGTACTGGGGATGGCATTGGCTACGCCAATATCTGTCGGGGACTCGTGCAGGCACAACAGCGCATCCTTGATGTCCTGCATTAATTCAAGGGTATCCCCGATAACGTCAGTCGATATCGCATCGCCACTCATCGTCCCCTCTCTCATTGCTGTGGTAAAACATGCCGTAAAATCAATTGGTAAGAACCATTGCGGCAACCGTTAGTGCGCCGGCATGATAAATTCGATCGGGGGCTAGTATGGCTTGCCCGCCATTGCAAAGATATCGGACGGATCGGATTTTGATGCCAAAGAAAGAAGAAAATGGAATAGGAATTTCCCTAGCAGGAAGAAATAGAAGATCGATCAGTCGGCAAGCTCGCATTTCGCGGCATAGCGCACCAGGTCCGCGACAGTGTGGAGGTCCATCTTTTCCATCAGGTTAGCCTTGTGGGTGCTGACCGTCTTGTTGCTGATGAACAATTGCTTGGCGATTTCATTGACGCTCTTCCCGGCGACAAGCAGGCGAAATATGCTGAATTCCCGATCCGAAAGCAGCGTGTGCGGCAGGGTTTGTCTTGGAATCGCGCTCTCAAATGCCACCTGCTCTGCAATTGCCGGATCAATGTATTGCCCGCCACTGCTGACCTTGCGAATGGCTGCCGCCAACAGCTTTGGATCGCTGTTCTTGGTGAAATAGCCCGATGCCCCGGCCCTGATTGCACTGATCGCCATATGGGCTTCGCTGTGCATGCTGAAGATAAGGATGGGCAAACCGGGCCGCAACGCCTTGATGCGTTCAATCAGTTCGGTGCCGCTGCTGCCTGGCATGTTCATGTCAAGCAGCAGAAGGTCAAAGGCGTCGCTGCGCACCTGCTTCAGCGCCTCTGCGTCGTTGGTCGCCTCTCCGGCCACTTCGATGTCCAATGACAACCCAATCAGCTGCTTCAGTCCCTCGCGCACGATGGCATGATCATCGGCGATCAACAGGCGAATCATTTATGATTTCCTCCGTTCCTTTTGCATCGCACCCTGTCGGGTCGGCACGATGATGGTCGCCGCGGTTCCCTGACTCGGCGTGCTGACGATTTCGACGGTTCCGCCCAGGGCCATGGCTCGCTCGCGTATCCCCAGCAAGCCGAATGACAGGTTCATTGCCTTGGCCGCGGGATCAAATCCCTTGCCATTGTCGCGCACCTCCACACGCAGATCATTGCCATGCCGGGCCAGGGAAATCCTGACGCTGCTTGCCTTGGCATGGCGCGCCGCATTGGTCAGCAATTCCTGCACCATGCGGAACACGGCCACTGCTTGCACTTCATCCAGATCGATGCGTTCCTCGGTCGCATGCAAGACGCAGGAAGTCCGCATGCGGGAGGTAAAGTCATCGCACAGCCATCCCACGGCAGGCACGATTCCCATATCCAGCACGGTCGGGCGCAGGTTGGAGACGATATTGCGCACACTCTGGGAGGCCCGATCCAGCAATCCCATCATATCTTGTGTCTTTTCCAGCAGCGCAGCATTGTGCTCGCCAAAGCGCAGGTTGATCAAGGCGACGTCCATGCGCAGTGCCGTCAAGATCTGCCCCAGCTCATCATGCACCTCAAGGGAAATGCGCTTTCGTTCCTCTTCCCGCAATGATTCGGACTTATCCACCAGGTCGCGCAACAACTGGCGAGATTCTTTGAGCTTATCTTCCGCTTGTTTACGTGCGGTAATGTCCAGGATCGATGACCTGCTCATGGCGTAATGCCCGCTGGCGTCATAAATGGCCGTCGCATTTACAAGAGCGGTAAATATGCCGCCATCCTTGCGAATCATTTCCAACTCCAAGTCATTGACAAATCCCTGGCTCATGAAGCACGGATAAGTCTCCCGGAAAATCTGCTGGCTAGCGGGCGTGAGTAAATCCGTCACCTTGATTCTCCCGATTACTTCATCCCGCGTATAGCCGAGCCATTCTAGTTCGGTATCGTTAATTCGGCGAATGATGCCATGCTTGTCTATGGAGTGATAACCGCAGGGCGCGCGGTTGTATATGTCCGCAATTTCGTCGGAGGATCTTCTCAGCAAGTCTGCGGCACGCTTGTGATCGGTGATGTCCACCACGACAGCCAGTCCGCCTAATATCCTTCCATCATTGCTGCGCTGCATGGACGTGCTGATGCTTACCCATACGGTTTCACCGTCCTTGCGAATGTAGCGCTTCTCGAATGAAACCGGCTTGTCTGCGCGCGCAATTTGCGCAAGAAATGCGTCATTCCGCGATCCATCCTCCGGATGTGTGAGGTCCTGCCATCGCTTGCCTAGCAGTTCCTCGCGCTGGTAACCGGTAATCTCGCAATAATGGTCGTTTACAAACACGATATGGCCGGCCAGGTCTGCCTGCACGATGCCGACGATGACCTGATTGATAATGGTCCGAAGGCTTTCCTCTTTCTCTCGTAACGTTTCCGACGCATGCCTCATCTGAGTAATGTCGGTCATCGTGATGCGCAACGACCGAGTCCCACCCACCATTGCCGAATATTTGCAATCCAGGCGCGCCGGGAAGCAGCTGCCATCGCCGCGCTGCATAATCATTTCGCAAGTCTGACGCTCGTCGTGTTGCAACGTGCCTGATAAGAAGTGTTGCCAGCGTTCTTGGTCCTGAGGTGCGATGAGTCGCTGCGCAAAGCGGCTATTCAGCAATTTCCTGCGCTCCACGCCCAACAGAGCGGCGCCGGTGAGATTGAAGTCGACGATGAGCCCTGATTCGTCCAGCGTCAGGTAACTGATGGGAGCAAATTCATAGAGGTCCACGTAGCGGTCAGGCGATTCTTCCAGGGCAATCTGGGCCTCACGCAAGGTTTCATTCTGCATCTCCAGTTCGATTTGGTGCACCTGGAGCTCATGCAGGAGCTCTTCGGCAGGGCGTGCCGCCACGTTCGCCATCGGCTTGGAGGCGAGTCGCGCCTCAGCATCGGCGCGCAGGGAACGTCGTTCTTGTTGTTTCTCGCTCAAACTGTCTCTTTCATAGATGCGCAGTTTTCAGGGCTGGTCTCATCTTCTGTCAGTGATGTCCTGGGTTATGCCGATCAAGCGGGTCGTTCGTCCACTAGCGTCGGCAATCGGCATGGCTCGGGAGTGCATTTTTCGTATCGTACCATCTGAGGGGGTCACGAGATACTCGATGTCACAGGGTGTATGGGTAGCGATGGAGTTCTGGATTGCCATCGAAAGCCGTTCCCGTTCTTCCTGACCGAGGGTGTTCAGAACGTCCTGAAGCGCCATGGGGGTATTGACAGGCGGGTGGCCGAACAACTTGAACATCTCGCCCGACCAGTTCATGCTTCCTGTCGACACGTCCAGTTCCCAGCAGCCCAGATGGGCTATTTCCTGTGCGATCGCCAGCATGGTTTGACTTCGGCGGATGACCTCGCTCGCGAGCTTGAAGTCCGTCACTTCTGTGAAGGTCAATACGACCCCTTCGATGACGTTGTCCAATGTCCGGTAGGGCTGGATGCGCACCAAATACCATGCACCGTCCGTCGTGCGCACTTCACGCTCGCATGGGACCAGGGTATCGAGTACGGTCTGAAGTGCAGCCTGCAAATCCCCAGCTTCGAAATTCGACTTGATGTCGCTCAGGGGGCGACCGACATCGGTAGCAATCAGCCGGTAGATCTTCTGCGCCTCGCGCGTGTAGCGCCGGACGATCAGGTTGTGATCGAGGAACAATGTCCCGGCATTGATGTTATCCAGCAAGTTCTTCATGTCGTTCTGGATGCCATTCAACTGCTCAATCTTGGCGCTCAGCTCTGCGTTCACCGTGATTGTCTCTTCATTGAGCGACTGCAGTTCCTCTTTCGAGGTCTCCAGCTCTTCGTTGGACGATTGAAGTTCTTCATTGGTGGATTGCAATTCCTCGTTGGCGGACTGCAATTCCTCGTTGGTCACCTGCTGCTCTTCGATGGTGGATTGCAGATTCTCCTTGGCATAAGCCAGTTCGCGCTCAAGTTGCTCGACGCGGCTTGCTTCGGGCGACACGGCGGCGCGCTTGACGCGACTTGTCTTGGCAGGTTTATCAGGCACGGCCACGTCCTGGAAACTCACCAACAACAAATTCTCTTCGGCGCTTGTACCGACAACTGGCAGCCGCCGCACGGTGAACTTTATCGTGGAGAATCCGCCATTGGTCTTGATAGACACTTCCCGGCTTAGCGTCGGCTCAGTCTGGGTAGCCGCATTGCGCAGGGCGGCGCGTAGTTCCAGTTGCATGCCTTCGCGCGCCATCTCGACTACGTTGTTGCTAACCGGGCCAGGGGCCGGGCGCAAATATCTTCCGGTATCGCATGCACATAGAGGATATTGCCCTTGATGTCGGTTGTCACTGATGCGGGGGCATAGGATTGCAGTAGAACGCGATTGCTCAATTCGCCGACGTTGCCAGTCTTGGCTTTGCTCGTCAAGACTCTGACAGGTGTTCCACTTTCCTTGTTAGCCAAAGGCAAGCTCCCGGATATATGTCTGTAGGGCATCCCCACCGTGTGGATGGCCTGGTAAAACTTCCACTTGCGGTTGAGTGGGGTAAACAGTAATGGATCGTTGTTAACGCTCTCAGACGATGAGAGAAAGAGAACCCCTCCAGGCTTGAGAGCGTAGTGAAATTTCTGGATCAAGCGGTTTTGCTGTTCAGGCTCAAGATAGATCAGGAGATTACGGCAGCTGAGCAGGTCGAGCTTTGTGAACGGAGGATCCTTGATGACGTTCTGGGTGGCGAACACCATCATCTCCCGGATCTCCTTCTTGACCTTGTAGCCGGCTTCGTCCTTGACGAAGAAGCGCCGCAAGCGCTCCGCGGTGACATCCTGGGCGATGTTAGGCGGGTAGCTTCCGCTACGCGCCACGGCAATGGCGTCATCGTCTAGATCAGTGGCGTAGATCTGGACCTTGAATTCCCTGTGCGTTTCATCCATATATTCGCGCAGCAGCATGGCAATCGAGTACGCTTCCTCGCCGGTGGAGCAACCTGCCACCCAAATGCGGATTACGTAATCCGTAGGCCTATCTGCCAGCAACTTCGGCAGGATATCCTGTTTCAGCACAGTGAAGGCTTCGGGGTCGCGGAAGAAACTGGTGACGTTGATCAGCATTTCCTTGAACAGGACTTGCACCTCGGCAGGATGTTCCCTCAGGTAGCGTGCATACATCGCCATATCTTCGATGTTGTGCCGTTCCATCCTCCGCTCGATGCGACGGCCGATGGTGCTCTTCTTGTAGAGCGAGAAATCGTGACCGGTGCCGCTGCGCACTTGCAACAGAATCTGATTCAGTCCGCTCACGACTTTCTTTGATGTGATGGGCACCACACGACGGCGAAAGGCCTGGTGCCGCGTACGCTCCACCAGCATCGCCGGCATTTCCTCCACCGGCAGGATGTGGGTGGCATAGCCGGCCGCGATGGCACTTCGTGGCATGCCATCATATTTCGCGGTGGTTGGTTCCTGCACCATGCAGATGCCATCCGCCCCGAGGATGGCCCGCAGGCCCAGCGTGCCGTCGGTGGCGGTGCCGGAGAAAATGATGCCGATGGCGGTTTCCGCCTGATCCTCTGCCAGCGAGTGCAAAAAGGAATCAATCGGCATCCGCTGTCCACGCACCTGTTCCGGTATGGAGAGTTGCAACACACCATGAAGGATGGCCATCTCGCGGTTGGGTGGGATGATATAGACGTGGTTCGGGGCGACAGCGACCTGATCCATTGCTTGTACCACAGGCATGGAAGTGGAGCGCTGAAGGATTTCTGTCAGCAGGCTTTCATGGACAGGGTCGAGATGCGGCACCAGCACAAAAGCCATTCCGCTGTCCGCCGGACATGCACGGAAAAAACTCTCGAAAGCTTCCAGTCCCCCCGCAGAGGCACCGATGCCGACGATCGGGAGCGGAACGTCAGGGGCATTTTCTGCAACGGCAGCAAGGCTAACCAGGGTCGCGGATGATGGGGTTTTGACTTTCCTCTTTTCTTTGCTGTCCGTCATGACCTTCTTCCCCGACGCCTGCTTGGCGCACTTATTAAATAATTTTACTCTATCGCAGTTCTGCAGGTTGTATCTTCTGCCTTGGCGGTTTGTAATTGGGTCGAACCGACCGCTCACAGCAAAATTCACGGCAGAGATTGGCTATTCATTCGAACGGCAGCTTGCAGCACACTGCGGCAGACACCCCCAATGACGATGTGCTCCTCGCTCCAGTCAAACTGGTGTGCCACGCCAAGCTGGAACATCTGCACGAGTGTCTTATCACGGAGACCCCGGACCGTGTTGATTACAACGACAGCAGGCTAGATATAAAGGCGCTTGACCCCCGACTATAAAGGAATTTGCATGGGTAGCATGGCGCTGTGGCCTGGACGATGTAGGGTATCAGCATTGGGAGGCAAATGAGGTTGGGGAGATTTGACAGGGGCAAGGTGTTCCCCCAGCCGTTCCCCCAGAAGAGGAAAAGAAGAATTGGTTAAGCCATTTCTGACCTAACCCATTGAATGTATGGTGCGCCCGGAGCGATTCGAACGCCCGACCCCTTGGTTCGTAGCCAAGTACTCTATCCAGCTGAGCTACGGGCGCGGTAAGACTGTGCCTTGGCGGTGAGCGTAGTCTGCAGCTAACCCACCTCAGTAAATTCCCGTTTGCAGGGAAATTTACTGCGAATTTCAACGTTCTCATGAGCCATCTTGAAGGCAATGCACTGTTCAAACCCAGTACAAGAGCAACTCCCCGACAGCCCCTTCTTCAAGGCCGCGCATAATATCAGGGAATTCAATATTAGGGAACAGGGAAGGTGAATGCGTGTTTGGGATTCGAACCGGCTCCTCCCATTAATTCAGCTTCTTTACCATCGGTAGTTGTTAAGCGTAAATCCTTTCATGCGACTACAGCTTTAACAGAGGGATTATCGGCGGGGCTTGTCAGGAAATGTGCTCCAACATTTTTGTGATCGGCTTCTTCCCTGCCATGCATTCAGCCAGCAGTTTTTGCGATTCATGGATCTGACCTCGGCCTACGAGGTAGGAATAATAGGCGGAAAGGTCTTGCCAGCATTCTGGGCGTTGAATAGCTCCTGTTTGGGAATCAAAAATCAACACGCGATTACTAGCCCCGTCAGGGATGACGTGATAACGGACATTTTTACTCATTACAATTTCTCACTATCTTATTTTTGAATCTTAGTAATCAACTTGCTTTACGAAAAATTCGCAATTACTACACTAAACCAAAATTTCAAGACCTCTATATAAGATCTTGAATTGCTTAAACGAACTAAGCACCGTATTGGTTGACATCTTCGTGTGTGATTAAGCAACCTGCGTTATAGTTCCATTACACTTTTGTGAAATTAATTTTGATCCTCAGTGGTATTGCTTCAATCAATGCTCAAGTGTTAGGGAACGAATTCCCAATACTTACGTCGAATTTGGTGCGTAATGAACATTGGAATAACGCAGATTTACCACGGAGATTAATCATGAGCCTCAAAGATCGCAGCAAAACCCTTTCACAAGAACACGGGTTTCCTATTGCCTTTGGCTGGCTGCTAACGGCTACTGTCGTAGGGATTGCTTGCTGGGCCGGTATCTGCCTAGAGCACAGGGTGCTATAGCAATTAAGGTCGGTGGTAAGCCGGCATTTTTAACTTCTAAACAAACGTCGAACGATGGAACGAATTCTGCAATACCTAAAAAGGCATGGCGAAAGGCTTGATGCCGAGATTGCTGTGGCTGCCGGTCTTTCACTTTCAAAAACACGCCTATATTTGACAGAACTTGCGGCCAAAGGTGAGATCATGACTTACCATTCGACTCGGTTTCTGGAGGGGCGGAAAATTGAAGGAATTAGATGCCGGATAATTGGACTCACTCCAAAAGCAGCACCAGGACGAAAATCGAAGGCGTCCGCAAATAACTGATATTCAACCTGCCGGTGTACAGTTCAAATGAACAAGCAGGTTGAGCAACATTCCAACCTAAGAGAAAACCAATAATGTTCACACTGCCCTCGATGTGGAACCTGATCATCTCCACTATCATATTCTTCATAGCCGTCTGGTATCTTCGCCTTTATCTAGATAAGCAAGGAATCCCTAAGGGCATGACTCGCGGCTTACTGGTGTTCGTGCTCGCCTCGGTAGTGTCATGGGCTGGGGGAGAGATGGTGGACTGGACGCAAGAAAAGATAGAGGGGCCGCAGGCGGCAACACAAGACTCAGTTGATCTTTCTCAAATGCTTAAGGCAATTGGTCAACCTCAACAGTAAACAAACGTCATTGCCCCCGGAACCAATGGGGCTGTGGCAGTTCGCCTTTTTTTGCCACAAAAGAAGTCCCCCGGAGCGAATAAACGCATCAGGGGGCAGTAGTTACTAAGCCATAAACCTTTCATACGATTACAGCCATGCAGCACCGCGTACACCGCTAGAATCGCCGAATCGGTGCTTTACCAGCCTTGTCTCCACACGATCTGAAAATACCCAGCGCCCCCATAGTTGAGGAACGTTAGAATAAAGTCTATCAATATTGGACATCCCACCGCCCAATACAATCACATCCGGGTCGAGGATGTTGATGACATGCGCAAGAGAACGTGCCAGACGGTTCTCATAAATTTGCAGACTACGCTCGCAGGCGCTGTCGCCATCCGCAGCTTTGGACACAATTTTTTCCGGGCTTAGGGATTCTCCATTTTCGTGCTGATGCAACTTCGTCATTCCTGGCCCGGAGAGGAAGGTTTCGATACATCCTCGCTGACCGCAGTAGCATTCCCAGCCAGGTAGCTCCTCCGCCCTCGGCCAAGGCAGCGGATTATGTCCCCACTCGCCAGCAATGCTATTGGGGCCGGTGAGAACATTCCCTTTGACCACAATGCCCGCACCTGTACCCGTACCAATAATTACGCCGAACACGACCGCAGCACCCATAGCTGCCCCATCCGTCGCTTCCGAAAGCGCAAAGCAGTTCGCGTCATTGCAGATTTTTACCGAGCGGTGCAACAATGCTTCCAAATCCTGAAGTATCGGCTTCCCATTAAGGTAAACAGAATTGGAATTTTTGAGCAACCCGGTTGCCTTGGAGATAGCGCCAGGAGTGCCGATGCCAACTGACCCGCGCTGCCCCAACTCAGTCTCAGATGTTTGAACCAGATGCGCAATAAGCGACAATGTGGCGTGGTAATCACCTTGTGGTGTGGGCTCGCGCCGACGCAATATCTCTACGCCATTATCATCGAGCGCAATGATTTCGATCTTAGTTCCGCCAAGGTCTATACCAAGCTTCATGTTTTCACCCGCCAATCGCACTATTTCGTTATACGATAGCATTAACATGAAGCTTACATCTATATTCACCTAGTAAAGCACAATGTCCTCGCCCACCTCCCTTAGAAAAACTACCTTACGCCTCGTTATTCATGGGCGCGTGCAAGGCGTATTCTTCCGCGAATCGATGCGGCGTGAAGCGGAAAGTCTAAAGATCGCTGGTTGGGTAAGAAATCGCAGTGATGGCAAGGTTGAAGCCGTGGTGCATGGCGAACCTGAGATTCTGGACCTACTCGTGAAGTGGGCACATCGTGGCCCTGAGCTTGCTTACGTGGAGCGGGTGGAAATCGAACCATGTGATGGTAACTTTTCCGACTTTGAAATAATAAGATAACTATAACGATTTACCCGCTCACGTTAAGGTGTAGTGTGAAGCTATGCATCCTGAGCACCACCTCCACCACGCATAATGCGCGAAAGTTGCCACTAGAAATGCAGCAAACCAGCCGCTCGTTATGCACCATTCTGCCACCCACAATGTGAAATCGGTTCGTCACAACGAAGTGGAACGGCTGGCCAGTGCAGTAAATGAATAAGGGAATTCGTGAGCCAAGTCCGATCTGAACCTCACGACAAATATTTCATGAAAGCCTTCAGAAATTGATGGTGATTCCAGGACAGAGAATATCGGTATGGCCCGGAAGCCCGCGTGGTCCGGGCATCCCGCAAAGAAAAAGCCCTTCTCGAGGAAGGGCTTAGACTACCTGGGCGGAGAAGGAGGGATTCGAACCCTCGATACAAGTTTAAGCTCGTATGCGCCCTTAGCAGGGGCGTGCCTTCGACCTCTCGGCCACCTCTCCGAAGGCCGCGCATAGTAATGTAACTACCCCGAAAGGTCAAACTATTATGCGTCCTCTTGGTCGAGACCGAAGGCTTTGTGTAGCACGCGCACGGCCAGTTCTAGATATTTCTCGTCGATGACGACGGAAATCTTTATTTCCGATGTGGAGATCATCTGGATGTTTATACCTTCTTCCGCCAGCGTACGGAACATCTTGCTGGCGATACCAACGTGAGACCGCATTCCGACCCCGACCACGGAGACCTTGGCCGCCTTGTTATCTCCGATGACTTCGCGAGCGCCAATATGCGGTTGCACCTTGTTCTTCAAAATATCCATCGCCTTGGCGAATTCATTGCGATGGACCGTAAAGGAAAAATCGGTCGTACCGTCCACACCCACGTTCTGGATGATGATGTCCACGTCGATATTGGCATCGCTGACCGGTCCCAAGATCTGGTATGCGATACCGGGCTTGTCGGGCACGCCCATAACGGTGATCTTTGCTTCGTCGCGATTGAACGCGATTCCCGAAATAATGGCTTGTTCCATTTTGTCGTTGTCCTCAAAAGTAATCAGCGTGCCTTCACCCTCTTCTTCAAAGCTGGACAGCACGCGCAGCTTGACCTTATATTTTCCCGCGAATTCCACCGACCGGATCTGCAAGACCTTGGAGCCTAGGCTGGCCATCTCCAGCATCTCTTCAAAGGTAATGGTTTTCAGGCGGCGCGCCTCCGGAACCAAACGCGGGTCAGTCGTGTAAACGCCATCGACATCCGTGTATATCTGGCATTCGTCGGCACGCAACGCAGCGGCGATCGCGACCCCGGTCGTATCCGAACCGCCGCGTCCCAGCGTGGTGATGTTGCCGTGTTCGTCGACGCCCTGAAAGCCTGCCACCACCACCACATAGTCGTTCGCCAGATCAGTACGAACATTCTGTTCATCAATGCTGACGATGCGCGCTTTGGTAAACGCGCTGTCGGTGAGGATCTTTACCTGCGCGCCGGTGTAACTTTTCGCTTTGAGCCCCTGTTCCTTCAGAGCCATTGCCAGCAAGCCGATGGTGACCTGCTCACCGGTGGAAATGACCACATCCAGTTCGCGCGGATCTGGATGTTTCTGGATTTCATGTGCAAGGCCGATCAGACGGTTGGTCTCACCACTCATGGCGGAAACTACCACCACAACCTGATGTCCGAGCGCCTTAAATTTAGCAACGCGACGCGCCACATTCTTGATGCGGTCCGCGCTACCGACTGATGTCCCGCCGTACTTCTGCACTAACAATGCCACGATGTATTCTATGCCTGACTGAAAAAGTGGACGCGATTCTAGCGCAACTGACCAAAAAAAACGAGGCGACAAAATATCATGCCCGATTTTTCACAGTAAGGTTGCCCTGTGTGAAGGGTGCTAAACTTAATATGCTTTTTTTTGTGTGTGCAGGCCGTCACTCCGAAATATCCATATCCGAGCATCCCAATGACAGATATCATTCGCCGCATTTTTTCCGCAGCCGCCGTGCAGCATTTAATGGATGGCGGATATTCGCCTCCACTGGCGAAGATTTTTGCGGCACGCGGAATCACGGCCAGCGAACAACTCAGCACTACCCTTGCCGAACTCTTGCAGTTCGACGCACTGAAGAACGTTCGCGAAATGGCACGTTTGCTGGCTGATGCAATTGCAGCTCGAAAAGTGATTCTTGTCATCGCCGACTACGATGCCGATGGTGCCACCGCCTGTGCGGTGGCAATGCGCGGCCTGCGCGCCTTCGGCGCCCAAGTGGATTTCATCGTACCGAATCGCTTTGAATTTGGCTATGGCTTGACGCCTGAGATCGTTCATTTGGCCGCACGATCGCGACCCGATGTTTTGCTGACCGTGGACAACGGTATTGCCAGTGTCGAAGGGGTGGCAGAGGCCAATCATTTGGGGATGCAAGTATTCATCACGGACCATCATCTGCCTGGCGACACGCTGCCGGACGCAGCGTGCATCGTCAATCCGAATCAACCTGGATGCGCATTTCCCAGCAAGAATTTGGCTGGGGTAGGCGTAATGTTCTACGTGCTATTGGCCTTGCGCGCCGAAATGCGCGCACGCGGTGCCTTTGCCGACGTTTCCGAACCCAGGCTTGCCGAACTCCTGGATCTCGTCGCACTTGGAACAGTCGCCGACGTGGTTAAGCTGGATCAAAACAATCGCATCCTGGTAGAGCAAGGACTCCAACGCATACGCGCTGGACACGCGTGCCCGGGAATCATCGCGCTGCTGCAAACCGCAAAAGGCAATCTGGCGCGCGCCTCCAGCCGAGACTTGGGTTTTACTGTCGGGCCTCGCCTGAACGCAGCCGGCAGACTGGACGACATGAAGCTAGGCATCGAATGCCTCTTGACTGACGATTCTACAAGGGCGATGTCGATCGCCAGAATGCTGGACACGCTCAATCGCGAGCGGCGCAGCATCGAAGCGAATATGCAGGACAGCGCGCTCGCCTCACTCGATGGCATCGATCCTTCCAATCACTTCAGCCTGGTGCTGTTCGACGAGAGCTGGCATCAGGGTGTGATCGGCATCCTCGCCTCGCGCCTCAAGGAACAATTCCATCGCCCGACCATCGCCTTCGCACGCTCGAACAATGGTGAGCTAAAAGGTTCCGGCCGCTCCATCGCCGGGTTGCATCTACGCGATGCACTGGACTTGGTGAGCAAGCGTCATCCCGCCCTGATCAATAAGTTTGGCGGTCATGCTGCAGCGGCAGGGTTGAGCATCGCCGAGGCGCACTTGGATGACTTCGTCGCTGCCTTTGAACAGGTATCTGGTGAGCTACTCGACGCAAGCGACTTGGCTCAGCGTATCGAAACCGATGGTGCTCTGGATATTTCAGAAATGAATCTGGAGACAGCGCATCAAGTGGAAGGATTCGTATGGGGACAAGGCTTTCCTGCCCCACAATTCAACGACGACTTCGTGGTTCAGAATCAGCGTGTGGTCGGAGAAATACATCTCAAGCTGCGGCTGCGCGCAAAGGGAAGACTCATCGAGGCGATGCTGTTCGGACACAATGAAATGCTGCCCGAACACATCCATGCCGTGTATAGCTTGGCTGTTAATGAGTATAACGGTGCCCAATCCTTGCAACTCATCATCCGCCATTGGCGGAATGCGGCGACGTGAAAAGGATCAATAATCATTTTCTTAGGACAATGGCACCGGCGGCTTGTCGCAGCGGCATTTTCATCGCCCTTGGAACCACGGTGCTGCTGGGCTCGTTTGCGTTATAATTCTTTTTTTTAGGCGAGGGACAATAGCAAAATGGAAGCTGAACAACTCAACACCCTTTCCAATCAACTGCAAGATTTGGCATCACGCAGCGCGGAATTGCGGAGGTATCTTTGACTTCGATACCAAGCGAGAACGCCTGACCGAAGTTTCTGAACTCGCCGAAGACCCGGCCATCTGGCAAAACACCAAGCGTGCACAAGATCTGGGTCGCGAACGCAAAATGCTCGAAGGCGTGGTGATCGGCCTGGGCAAAATCCAACAGGATCTCCACGATGCTCGCGAGCTGTTCGAGATGGCTAAGGCTGAAGGGGACGACGAAAGCCTGAACAGTACCGCCGCAGACATCCGGGACATCGAGAAGCGGGTTGCCGCGATGGAATTCCGCCGCATGTTCTCGCACCCGATGGATCAGAACAATTGCTTCGTCGATATCCAGGCCGGTTCTGGAGGGACCGAGGCACAGGACTGGGCCTCCATGCTGCTTCGCATGTATCTGCGCTACTGCGAGCGAAAGGGCTTCCAGGTCGAAGTGCTCGAACAGTCCGATGGAGACGTTGCGGGCATCAAGGGCGCTTCCCTGAAAGTGAGCGGGGACTATGCGTACGGTCATCTGCGTACGGAAACCGGCGTGCACCGCCTGGTGCGAAAATCACCGTTCGACTCCGGCAACCGTCGCCACACCTCGTTCTCCAGCGTGTTCGTCTATCCTGAAGTGGATGACTCGATCGAAGTCGAGATCAATCCCGCCGACCTCCGGGTCGACACCTACCGCGCCTCAGGTGCCGGCGGACAGCACATCAACAAAACCGACTCGGCGGTGCGCATCACGCACCTTCCGACCAATATCGTCGTGCAGTGCCAGAGCGACCGCTCGCAGCACCGCAACCGCGCCGAAGCGATGGCAATGCTAAAATCCCGCCTGTACGAAGAAGAGTTGCGAAAACGCAACGCCGAAAAGCAGGCAATGGAAGACGGCAAGACCGACATCGGGTGGGGACACCAGATTCGTTCCTACGTACTGGATCAGTCTCGCATTAAGGACTTGCGCACCAACCACGAAGTAGGCAATACCCAGGCCGTGCTGGATGGCGACTTGGATGATTTTATCTCCGCCAGTTTGAAACAAGGCGTTTGATCCGAAAGCCACAAAAAAGAGAACCGTTATGACAAGCGAGCCCACCTCTCACCAACAAGACGAGAACCAGATCTTCACGGAACGCCGCCATAAGCTTGCCGAGATGCGCAAAGCAGGCATCGCCTTCCCGAACGACTTCGAGCGCAAGCATCTGGCTGGCGACCTGCACGCCGAATTCGGCGACAAGACGCATGATGAGCTGGAAGCTGCGCAGGTTCGCGTCGCGGTGGCCGGACGCATGATGTTAAAGCGGGTGATGGGCAAGGCCAGCTTTGCCACGGTACAGGACATGAGCGGACGAATCCAGTTGTTCATCAGCAACGGCGACACGGGAGAGGATGCGCACAACGCGTTTAAGCATTACGACCTTGGCGACATCATCGGCGCACTAGGCGTGTTGTTCAAGACCAAGACTGGCGAGCTTTCTGTGCGCGTTACGCACGTGCGCTTGCTGACCAAGGCACTGCGCTCGCTCCCCGAAAAATTCCATGGGCTGTCCGATCAGGAACAAAAATACCGTCAGCGCTACCTTGATCTCATCACCAACGAGGACGCGCGCAAAGTGTTCGTGACGCGCACCAAGATCATCCAATCGATTCGTGAATTCTTCATCCGCCATGGCTATCTGGAAGTGGAGACGCCAATGATGCATTCGATCCCTGGCGGCGCAGCAGCCAAGCCGTTCGAGACTCACCACAATGCGCTGGACATGAAGATGTATCTGCGTATCGCGCCGGAATTGTATCTCAAGCGTCTGGTGGTGGGCGGCTTCGAGAAGGTCTTCGAGATCAACCGCAATTTCCGTAATGAGGGCCTTTCCACGCGCCACAACCCGGAATTCACCATGCTGGAATTCTATGAAGCATACCGTGACTATCGTTACCTGATGGATTTCAGCGAAAGCCTGTTCCGCGAAGTTGCACAAAAGGTATTGGGCAAAACGCTGATCAGCTACCAGGGCAAAACGCTGGATCTGGGCAAGCCATTCCATCGCCTGACCATGGTGCAGGCGATCCAGAAATATCACCCCCAGTTCACCACCGCTCAACTCAATGACCGCGAGTTCGTGATCGCGGAACTCGAAGACCTGAAAGCCAGATACAAGGTAACTGATGGCATCGGTGGCTTGCAGCTGTCACTGTTCGAAGAACTGGCGGAGGCGCAGCTTTTCGAGCCGACCTTCATAATCGACTATCCGGTAGAAGTTTCTCCTCTGGCCCGCAGCAGTGACAAAAACCCCGAGATCACTGAACGTTTCGAGTTGTTTATCGTCGGGCGCGAGATTGCCAACGGGTTCTCGGAATTGAATGATGCAGAAGATCAGGCCTCACGTTTCGATGCCCAGGTAGCCGCGAAGGATGCCGGTGACGAGGAAGCGATGTTCAAGGACAACGACTACGTGCGTGCGCTGGAATATGGCCTGCCGCCCACCGCAGGGGAAGGCATCGGCATCGACAGGCTGGTGATGCTATTGACCGACAGTGCCAGCATACGCGATGTGATCCTGTTCCCACAAATGCGCCCGGAATAACATTTACGCAATGCTCGACAGCGACACACAGTCACGCCTGCTGCAGCAATACCCCATGTTGCGCGAATTGCCTGCCGCAGATCGGGCCGGTTTGCTGGCAGCAGCAAGCGTGTTGCATCTCCCCGCCGGGACGGTGGTGTTCGATGAGGACCAACCTTGTCAGGGCTTCCCGTTGCTTCTAGCCGGGAACATCCGCGTTATAAAGGCCGCGCCAAACGGGCGCGAATTACAACTTTATCGCGTCACGCCCGGCGAGAGCTGCATCCTTACCAGCAGCTGTCTTCTTGGCAACACGCGCTACCACGCGCGCGGTATCGCCGAAAAGTCCCTGGAGATGGTGTTGCTGCCGGCGACGGCCTTCCACCAACTCCTCGAAAAACAGGAAGCGTTTCGCAGCTATGTGTTCCACCTGTTCTCCGAACGGCTCACCGACCTGATGCAACTCGTCTCCGCCGTCGCCTTTCAAAAGCTCGACCAGCGCCTGGCAAATCTGCTGACCAGCAAGCCCAGCCCGATTCACGCCACCCATCAGGCGCTGGCCGACGAACTTGGCAGTGCCCGGGAGATCGTCAGTCGTTTGCTCAAGGGCTTTGCCGAACAGGGCTGGGTCAAGCTTGGGCGTGAGCAAATCGAGGTTACCGATGCGACCGCCCTCAAGAAATTCGCTGCGCTTTAGTGAAGCAGCTTCCAGAAGAACAACCGAGCTTGTCCATTGCAATTATTTGTCCGAGTGTGATTTTTATCACAGACAAGGAGACGGGAATATTCTAACCTTCGATTTCCGATAACGGATTCCAAGGAGATCAAGATGAAAACCAACGAAGGTATGATCGATCGAGCATTGCGGGTAATAGCCGGCTTGGTCCTGATTGGGCTGGCGGCCAGCGGAACAATCGGCCTGTGGGGCTGGATTGGCGTAGTTCCAGCGCTGACCGGCATCATAGGTTTTTGCCCGGCATATGCAATTTTGGGTCTAAGCACCTGTCCGACCAAACAATAATCATTTGTCCGACCCCCTGTGCCCGATAACCATGCAAGGTCCTCGGGCATCTTTTTTTCCCAGCCTCAGCCCATTTGGTGCCCGCTGAACGCTCCAGAATTGCCCCTTTGCGAAGGCTTGCACGGTGGACTAAACTATCGCCATGAAAGCCATCCTGCTGCTCTGCATATTATTCTTGCTCGGCGCTTGCACGTCCGTGAACGGCAATCGGGGATCGCCGGAAAGTGAACTTGCCGCCAGGAACCTCGCGGATTATGCCGTGAGCCTGACTGGCATCCGTTATAAATTTGGCGGCAACTCTCCTGAGAATGGTTTCGATTGCAGCGGTTTTGTCGGACACGTTTTTCGACATGCGCTTGCTATTGACTTGCCGCGCAGTTCCGAGGAGATGAGTCGCCTCGGCCGAACCGTCAGCATGGGCAATTTGCGCATCGGTGACCTGGTTTTTTTCAACACGTCGCACCGCAAATTCTCACATGTAGGCATCTACCTTGGTGATGACCGCTTCATTCATGCGCCCAGCACGAGTACCGGAAGTGTGCGCACGGAGAACATTCGCGAAGCGTATTGGAAAAACCATTACAACGGTGCGCGACGAATCACGTAGCTCTTTTGGATTTGCGCGCCTCTTTCAATGCCTCCGCCAGCTGAAATACCGACATCGCATAGAAATCGCTGTTGTTGTAGCGCGTGATGACATCAAAATTCTTGAACGCCAGCCAGAACTCCTTCCCATCCCCGATTGTAAAGTCAATCAGTCGCGCAGACCAGCGCGGGTCCAAATTCAGCCTCGGTACTATTCCCGCTTCCGCCCATGCCCCGACAGGACGCGGGGTTGCGATCTCGCCGACGCAAATTTCTTCACTAATCTGCGCGCGAACCGCGATCGGCGCTCTCGCGCTGACAAGCACCTTATTCGCCAGCAATGTGTCTGCCCGCGCAACGTTTGAAATTCCCTGTGCGTCGCTCACCCAGCCAAACCCTTTAAGGTAATTTCCGACACTGCCGATGGCATCTGTTGCTTCGCGCATCAGATTGATTTTGTGGTTGCCATTGAAATCCACCGCATAGATGCGATAGCTGCTAGGCATGAATTGCGGAATGCCCAGCGCACCAGCATATGAACCGCGAACAGTCAGCAAATTAAGGTGTTGCTCGCGTGCCAGCAACAGAAAGTCTTCCAGTTCGGCACGAAAGAACTTGGCACGCTGCGGATAGTCAAATGCCAGTGTGGTGAGGGCATCTATGGTGCGAAAAGTGCCTGCATCCTGCCCATAAATCGTCTCCACTCCAATCAAGGCGACAATTATTTCCTGCGGCACGCCGTATTTCCGCTCTGCATGTCGCAGGGCCTTCCGGTATCGGTGCCAGAATTCCAGGCCGAGCCTGATGCGTTGCGGATTGACAAAGGCCGCTCGATATTCAAGCCATGGCTTGATGGTCGCCGGACGGGAAATGGCCTCTATCACGTTCGGGCGAATTTGTGCATCGTTGAACACCCGTTCCAGACTAGCGCGCTTGAAATGGTGCTTCGCTACCATCTCATCGATGAATTCCGGGATTCCAGGCAGCGTAGCGGCATGGACTGCAGGTGATATGAAAGCCAACAACAGAACAATAATAGGCTTATGTATATTCATGGTTTTTCCATTCTAACCGATGTAACGCTCGACACACCTGCGCAACTGCTGGTAAATTCCATTTTTCTCAAATTAACGTGCTTAATGTCGGCTACCATGACCAATACGAACCAACACCATCGCCTTATCATCCTCGGCTCCGGTCCGGCTGGATACACCGCCGCAGTCTACGCCGCGCGCGCCAACCTGAAGCCGGTCCTAATCACCGGCTTGGCGCAAGGCGGACAACTGATGACCACGACAGAAGTAGACAACTGGCCGGCCGATGCGATGGGAGTGCAAGGCCCTGAACTGATGGCGCGCTTTCAGCAACACGCGGAACGCTTCAACACACAACTGATTTTCGACCACATCCATACTGCAAAGCTGCAGCAAAAGCCGTTCCTGCTGGTGGGCGATGCCGGCACGTACACGTGCGACGCGCTGATCATTTGTACTGGCGCCTCGGCACAATATCTCGGCCTGCCGTCCGAGGAAACCTATATGGGACGCGGGGTTTCCGGCTGCGCAACCTGTGATGGATTCTTCTATCGCGGCCAAAATGTCGCCGTGGTGGGCGGCGGCAATACAGCCGTCGAAGAGGCCCTGTACCTCGCCAATATCGCGAAGCATGTCACACTGGTGCACCGGCGCGATACCTTCCGGGCAGAACGCATCATGGTTGATCATCTGATGATAAAGGTCCATGAGGGAACGGTCACCTTGCAATTGAACAGCACGCTGGACGAAGTGCTCGGCGATGCCAGCGGCGTCACCGGCATTCGCATCAAGCTCGTGCAAAGCGGGGAAAAGAAAGATATCCCATTGACCGGCGTGTTTATCGCCATAGGGCACAAGCCTAACACTGATATTTTCGCTGGACAACTGGAAATGGCCAATGGGTACATCCAGACCCACGGCGGTTCGCATGGAAATGCCACCGCAACCAGCATATCAGGGGTATTCGCTGCGGGCGACGTACAGGACCAGGTTTATCGCCAAGCTGTCACCAGCGCTGCAACAGGGTGTATGGCCGCATTGGATGCCGACAAATATCTTGCTTCGCTGGGTAAGATCTAGCAGGGTCTGGAAATACCACGGCAAGGCAATGATGGCGCATCCGAAGCCGAAAAAACACCAGACTTGTGGGCAGCCGATCATTTTGCGGCCCTGCACCGTGTTTCGCCGGCCCCAACCTTCGGCCGATCGCCTCTCGCTAAATTTTTCAATGCCATCCGAACGACACATTCCGGCGCACCAACGGCATCCTTGACCTTGTGAAGAAACCATTGAAAAACCAAGCTGCCGGTGGTGAACCCGACGACGCGGCGCTGTTCCGGGCGGCAGTAAGTACAGTAAAACCGCTGCCAGCGCAAAACCGCATCGCACCACAACCTGCCCCGCGCCAACCTTTGCTTCGCCGCTCGGCCACACGTCCCGCAATACGCGACACGTTATCCGATTTCGCGGCGGAAAGTGCACCGGAGGAATATTTGCGCAACGGGCTGTCGCGGATGTCGTTGCGCAAACTGCGTCGCGGTACTTGGCCCGTGCAGGACCACCTCGACCTGCACGGCAATCAAACCGACTCGGCACGCAAACTCTTACAGGATTTTTTGCATCAGGCGATGCAGCGAAAATTGCGCTGCGTGCTGGTGATACATGGCAAGGGACTGAACAGCCAAGGAAGAGAACCTGTGTTGCGCAATCTCACGCGCCACTGGCTCACTCAACACCCGTTCGTATTGGGCTACTGCGATGCGCCACCCCAACAGGGCGGAAGCGGAGCAGCACTCGTTCTGTTGAAAACTATACTTTAGATTTCTTGCCCATCACATAAATCAGGTACTCGAAGAAGACTTCACACCAATCCTGATCGTTCTCCTTGAGTGAATGAAGCAGTTTCTGGACTTCCGTCACAGGCCACTTGGGATTGTACGAAACTAGCATGCCTTCCGGATAGATCTCGAGAGAGGTGCCGAGGCGGGACGCCATTTTGCTGATCCCATTAAGCATCAGCGCGGTGTCCTTGTCCGACTCGATCTCGGCAGTCAAATCACCGTACACCTTGGGGTTCTGCTTGGTGAACTCGATGAATTTTGTGAGTATATAAAAGAACTCGCCCTTATTGTCCTTCGTCACCGGATCACCCATCATGAAAGGCATGGGGGATAATTCCAGCCAGTAGTAGCCTAGTTTTGGATTATGATGTTTTGACACGCCTATGTAACCGTTGCGGGCCTTGGCACGCTGAATGACATCATCCAGCAATAACTTTTCAGAGTTCCGCGTCGCAATTTCCTTCCCATCCAGCACATCGGGCTTGAACATAAAGAAATTGGGAAAGTCGTCGTAAATCCTTCCTGAATGGTTGTGATCGTGATAATAGGCTTTGAAAAGCTTCAACACCGCCTCGGAAATCCTATCCAATTCGCTTTGGCTTTTATTGACAGCGCCAGCATTGCCATCCTTCATAACACTCATTCTTCTTGCTCCTTTAAATCCGGCACATCTCGCTGAGTTTGCAATCATACGCCCACATGCTAGACTCATGTGCCCATTTAGCAGACTTTCAGGCTGAATTTTATTTCAATCAAGGAACCATTACCACAGGGATGATTGCCATGAGCAAATTTTTGCTGATATTGTTAATACTGGCCAGCCCGAACACGTTTGCTGCAGTCAGCAAATGGGTGGATGACCAGGGTCAGGTGCATTATTCGGATCAACCGCCTCCGCCGGATGCGAAGGCGGAAAAATTGCGTGCCACGCCCGACGCGGAAGCTACTACGAATACAGGCGGCGCGGCTTCGACAAGCGAGCCTACCGGACAGAAAACACTTGCGGAACGTGAAGCAGAGCTGAAAAAAGCCCAGCAGGCTAAACAGGAAGCGGCAGAAAAAGCCGCTCAGAAACAGGCTGCAGCGGACGCCCTTAAAGTCAACTGCGCCAACGCACAAGAAGATGTCAGGGGTTTGCAGTCAGGCATACGGCTAGTGAAGATCAATGCCAATGGAGAAAGTGTCTACATCGACGATACAGAACGCCAACAGCGGCTCGAAAAGGCACAAAAGGACGTCAGCAATTTCTGCAAATAGCCCTACTAGGCGACCAGCTGTTCGTCGCGCATCCGCATGGCTTCCTCGATGTCCACCGCCACCACCTTGGACACGCCCTTCTCCTGCATGGTCACGCCGACCAACTGTTGTGCCAGTTCCATCGTTATCTTGTTGTGGCTGATAAACACGAATTGGGTGTGTTGCGCCATCTTCTTGATCAGCGAGCACAATCGTTCGGTGTTGGTATCATCCAGCGGCGCATCCACCTCATCAAGGAGACAGAACGGTGCCGGATTGAGTTGAAATAGCGAGAATATCAGCGCGATTGCGGTGAGAGCCTTTTCCCCGCCCGATAACAAATGGATCGAACTGTTCTTCTTGCCGGGCGGCTGTGCCATCACATGCACCCCGCTATCGAGTATCTCATCGCCAGTCAGCACCAGCTTCGCTTCCCCGCCGGCGAACAGAACCGGAAACATTTCAGACAGATGCTGGTTGACTTGGTTATAGGTATCCATCAACAGTTCGCGCGATTCTTTGTCGATACGACGTATTGCATCCTCCAGCGTCGCCATCGCTTCATTCAGATCCCTGGCTTGCGCATCCAGATAGGCTTTGCGCTCGGTCGCCGCCTGCAGTTCTTCAAGGGCCGCAAGATTCACGGCGCCCAACACTTCTATGTCCCCATTGAGGCGGATCAACTCGCTCTGTAGCGTGTTCGCCTTGTTGTTCCCGGCTTCCAACAACGGCAGCAATGCCTGCTCATCCACTCCCTGTAACTGCTCGGACCATTGTTCGTAATGCAGGCGCGCTTCCTGCTCTTTCAGTGTCATCTCGTTGAGCTTCTCGCGCAACGGATTGAGCTTGTGTTCGCAAGCAAGCCTTTCTTGCTCCAGTTTTTGCAGATTGACCGTGGCATTTTCCAGAACATTGCGCGCCTCGCCAAGAGCACTCTCGCAAGCCTGGCGCGCTTGCAATGCCGCCTGTAGTAGTAGTTGGTTGGTACCGTCCTCGCTGATGGACAGATCGGCCCGCAACTGCGTCAGGTTCTGCTCGAACTGAGCCAGTGCTTCGGTGATCTGCTGAATATTATATTGCAGGTCGGCTATCTTCTCGGTGCACGTCTTGGCAAAGAAACGCGCTTCCTGCAATGCGTGCTGGGCGTGCTGGGCACGGCTGCGTTGCTCGCGCAACGCCAAGTCCTGGGCGTTGGCATGGCGATGCGCCTCGTCGACCTGAGCATAAAATGCTGCGATCTGCTCCCGCAGCATGGCCATCTGCTCATCTATCCCGCGCTGTTGACTTTGCTCGGCTTGCAGCAGTTCAGCCGCCTCCTGCAGCTCACGCTCGATTTGCGCTGCACGTTCCACACTGCGTTCATGGGCCTGGTTGAGCTTCAGGATGTTCAACTGCAGGCCATGTAGCCGCTGCTGGACCTCGTTACCGGACGCGAGCAACGGCGCAATCTGTATCTCGATGGACTGATAGTTCTCTTCTGCACGCGCAACTTGTTCGCGTGAATGGTCCGCATCAAGATTCTGTTGCACGAGCGCGAGCTCGAGGTTCTCGATCTCGCGCTGCCTCGCCAATACGCCGTGCAACTGGGTGTCGGGCGCATGAAACAAAACACTGTGGGCGCCAATCATATGACCTTGCGGAGTGACGAACCAACCGCCAGCAGGCAACTGTGCACGTTGCGCAAAGCCTTCTGAAACATCCGTGACGGCATAGACGTGGGCCAGCCAGTCTCGCATCACCGGCAGCACTTGAACGTCTTGGCACTGTACATAACCCAACAACGGCTTCAACTGGACAGGCTCATCATAGGCTTGGCCAGTACCGGAAGGCTCAAACAATGCAAGCTTCGCGGGGGGCGCGTCGCTCAATGCGGCCGCGATGTCCAGCGAAGGCATAGCGAGCGCATTCAGGCGTTCGCGCAGCACGGCTTCCAGCGCGTCTTCCCATCCGTCGTCGATGCGGATCGATTGCCAAAGGCGCGGGAATTTATCCAGGTGATGCTGTTGCAGCCATGTATTGAGGTTTTTGTCGCTGTCGATCTGCCGCTGCAACTGCTGCAAGGCATGCAGCCTGGCCTCGGTCTGCGCAAACATTCTTTCCTTCTGTTGCAATGAATCACGCTGGTTGCGTCTCTGCGTATCGGCCAACGGCAACTGTTCCTGCAAATGCGCCAGTTTATCGATCTGATCCGCACGCTCCCGTTCAAGCTCGGACACTTGTTGTCGCGCCTTTTGCAGCGCATCGGCATCGGCAACCGGCAGATTGTCCTTCTCCAGCAACAACCGCGAGCGGCGCGATTCAAATTGCTGAATGTTGCGCTGCAGATGCTCGCGTTGGGTCTCGGCCAACTGCAATTGCTGTTGCAATTGCAGCTGTTCCCGTTGCAGTTCATTGTGGCGATCCTGCGCGGCACGCGCCGCCTGTTCAGCCTGCGGCAGGTTCTGGCCCTCGGATTGTGCGAGTTGCTCTGCCTCCGCCACTTTGGCTCCGGCCCCCTCCTGCTGGCGCTGCCAATGCTCCAATAGTGAATGCACCCCCTGACGCTGGTGCTGTTGCTGTTCTATTTGCCGCTCGGTATTGGCGAGCTGCTGGACCATCCGCTGGCGTTGCTCAGCTACATGTCTGATTTGCTGCTCCAACCGCGCGATCTCGGCATTCGCGGTATATAGCTCGCCCTGCTTGACATGCAGCGCATCGGAAATCGCGTAGTGGCCGCTGCGAGCCGTTTCCAGTTGGCTTTCAATGTCGCGCAACCGCGCGGTTTCGGCTTCCAGTTCGGTGCGGATCCTTTCGGTGGCCTGAGCGAACTTGATCCGCTGGGCTTCCGTTTCCTGTTTCTTTACCAGCCAGAATAATTGCTGCGTCGTATCGCGCTGACTTTCGAGTGCGCGGTATTGTTTCGCCACTTCGGCCTGTGCACCCAAATGTATCAGTTGCTTTTCGAGCTCCTGGAGGATGTCGCTGACGCGAAGCAAATTGTCGCGCGTGTCGGCGATACGCAGCTCGGTCTCGCGTCTTCGGTCACGGTACTTAGACACCCCCGCCGCTTCTTCGAGGAAAATACGCAATTCTTCGGGCTTGGCTTCGATGATGCGCGAGATCATTCCCTGCTCGATGATCGCATAGGCACGGCCCCCCAGCCCCGTACCAAGGAAGATGTCGGTGACGTCCTTGCGTCGCACATGTTGGTTGTTGATGTGGTAACTGGAGTCTCCGTCGCGCTGCAGCACGCGCTTGATGGATATTTCCGCGTAGCTCGACCACTGGCCACTCGCCTTGCCAAGCGAGTTGTCGAAGATGAGTTCGACGCTGGCCCGCGACACCGGCTTTCGCTTGCTGGAGCCGTTGAAGATCACGTCCTGCATGGTCTCGCCGCGCAATGCAGAAGCCTTGGATTCGCCCAGCACCCAGCGCAAGGCATCAATCACATTCGATTTGCCGCAGCCGTTTGGCCCAACCACGCCCACGATTTGGCCCGGCAGCGAGATGTGAGTGGGGTCAACGAAGGATTTGAAACCGGCTAATTTGATCTGGGAAAGACGCAATTTGAAAGCCACATCGATATAATGTTGATATTCTAACCGAACCTTCCCTGCATACCAAATGAATACCCATCCAAGCAAAATGTTGGAAACCTTTCCCAACCCCAAGCCCCAGCGCGATTACCATATCCACATGGAATTGCCCGAGTTCACGTGCCTTTGCCCCAAAACCGGCCAGCCAGACTTTGCCACGCTTATCCTGGATTACATCGCCGATGCACAGTGTGTCGAATTGAAGAGCCTCAAGCTGTATATCTGGTCGTTCCGCAATGAAGGCCATTTCCACGAAGATGTTACCAACCGCATCCTGGATGACCTGGTCGCCGCCACTCAGCCGCGCTTCATGCGCCTCACGGCCAAATTCTATGTCCGTGGCGGAATCCTCACCAATGTGGCAGCAGAACACCGCAAGCACGATTGGAAACCCGCGCCATACGTCGGGTTAGGTCAGTTCGAAACGTGACGGGAAACTGAAGGACGATGTTCTTAGGATTGGATTTCGGCACCTCGGGAGCACGTGCCTGCGTCATTGACCATGACAGAGCCATTGTCTGGGAACAGCGCGTCGGATACCCTGACCCTGCGAAACAAACCCCGACAAACTGGCGCGCCGCGCTACACATGCTTCTATGCATGCTGCCGAAAGGCATTACGGGCCAACTGCAGGGCTTGGCCATTGACGGCACCTCGGGAACTGTCTTGCTGTGTGACGAAGAGCTGGAACCGTGTTCTCCGTCACTGCTATATAACGATAGCCGCGCGCAACAACAGGCAACTCAGCTCCAGTGTATTGCGCCTGACGCCAGCATTGTCTGCAGCGCCACTTCCGGTCTCGCAAAATTCCTTTGGCTGACGCAACACTGCGACATCGATCATGCCACGCATTTTCTACATCAGGCCGATTGGCTTACCGCGCTGCTTAGCGGGCGTCCGGGCATAAGCGATTATCACAACGTTCTGAAAACCGGCTATGATGCGGAAGATCTGTCTTGGCCGAAATGGCTGATGAACCTGCCGCACACGCACCTGCTGCCGACGGTATTGGCTCCTGGGGCAATCATTGGCAACATCCAACCGGACATTGCCGCACATTTCGGCATCCCCCAGCAGTGCGCCATCCATGCCGGAACCACCGACAGCAGCGCCGCCTTCATCGCGGCGGACGTCAATGACATAGGGCTCGGCGTTACTTCCCTTGGCTCAACGCTGGTACTGAAGCAACTGTCTGAACAACGCGTCGAAGCCCCAGAATATGGGGTATACAGCCATCGCTACGGCGACCTGTGGCTGGTGGGCGGAGCATCGAATAGTGGCGCCGGGGTTCTGCGCCACTTTTTCGATGACGCCCAATTATCCGCGTTGAGCGCGCGGATCGATCCACTGCGTGACAGCCCCCTGGATTACTATCCGCTAACCAGGCCGGGTGAACGCTTTCCAATCAACGATGCGCAGTTCGCGCCGCGATTGGGACCCCGTCCGGCAAGCGACGCTCAATTCCTACATGGATTATTACAGGGCCTGGCACGTATCGAGGCGGCGGGTTACGCCCGACTTGCCCAGTTGGGCGCGCCGATGGTCAAGCGCATCGTAACCAGCGGCGGCGGGGCGAAAAATGCCACCTGGAGAACGATGCGCGAAAGATTGCTCGGTGTGCCCGTCAGCATTGCGGCGCAATGCGAAGCGGCCTACGGCAGCGCCCAGTTATGTCTTGATGATTTTCACTTGCCCCGCAACTTCTCGTCAAACGAATCAAGCGAAACTGGCTGACCAAACAGATATCCTTGAAAAGTGTGACAACCGAGATTTTCGAGGAACTCCCGTTGCTCCTCTGTTTCAACCCCTTCGGCAATCACGTGCAAGCCCAATGCCTTAGTCATCGCGATAATGGTTTGCACGATCGCGGCGTCGTTCAGACTGGTGGTTATTTCGCGCACAAAGGATTGATCGATCTTGATCTGGTCGAGCGGCAATCGCTTGAGATATTGCAGCGACGAGTAGCCAGTGCCAAAGTCGTCCATCGAGAAGCACACTCCGAGCAGTCTCAGTTCGCGCATCTTGCTGATGGTGTCTTCGACATTTTCCAGCACGGTGCGTTTCGGTCAATTCCAGCTTGAGGTGCGATGGCTTCGCGCCGCTTTCCAGCAGCACCCTGCGCACTTGGTCGACAAAATCGGCATGGCGGAACTGTTTGGCGCTGACATTCACCGCTAGCGTCAGGTCGCGGGTCAGTGCGTTATGCCGCCATGCCTCGAGTTGCATGCAGGCCTTTCGCAACACCCATAGACCGATAGGTACGATCAACCCGATCTCCTCCGCCAAGGCGATGAATTCGCCGGGCGTGACCATGCCGCGTTCGGGATGGTCCCAGCGCAACAGCACTTCCGCGCCAAGCGGGCGGCGCAGAACGTCCACCTGGATTTGGTAAAACAGGCGGAATTGTTGCTTTTCGAGCGCATGCCGCAGATCCGCCTCCATATCGGCTCGCATTTCCAATAAGGTTTGCATGTGCGGATCAAAGAAGCGAATGATGTTGCGCCCCGCTGTCTTCGCCTGGTACATTGCGACGTCGGCATGCTGAAGCAAGTTTTCCGCGCTTTCCAGATGGCCGCGAAACAGGCTGATGCCGATACTGGCCGTGATTTGGCATTCATACTCTTTCAGAAGGTAAGGCTGACCTAGTTCGCCGCGGATCTTCTCGGCAACAAACTCGGTTTGGCTGGCCGCATCATCCGCGACGCCACTCAGATCTTCCAACACCACCACAAATTCATCTCCGCCCAACCGCGCCACGCTATCACCCTCGCGCACGCAAGTCTGCAAACGGCGTGCCACCTCGATCAACAACAAATCTCCCATTTTATGGCCTTGCGTGTCATTGATGGTCTTAAAGTGATCCAAATCCAGATACATTAGTGCGCCGTGCCGACCATTGCGCGCGCTGACCGCCACCGCCTGTTGCAAACGATCCAACAGCAAACGACGATTCGGCAGCATTGTCAACGAATCATAGAAAGCCAATCGATGGATTTCCTGCTCGGATTGTTTGCTGCGGGTGATGTCGCGGAACACCGCCACATAGTGTGTGCTCTGATGTTTATCATCATAGACAGCCGTAATGGTCATGGCTTTTGGATATATCTCGCCATTCTTGCGTTTATCCCACACTTCCCCAGACCATTTCCCGGTATTGAGCAACGCTGACCACATGTCCTTGTAGAAAGCGGAATCGTGCCGCCCAGACTGAAAGATGCGAGGACTCTTCCCGATCACCTCTGCGCTGTCGTATCCAGTGACCTCATTGAAAGCCTTATTGACGCGCAAGATGTTGCCTTGGGGGTCGGTAATCAAGATCGCTTCCTGCGTTTCAAAGGTGGCCGCAGCGATACGCTGTCCC
Source organism: uncultured beta proteobacterium (assembly GCA_963833515.1). Lineage (GTDB taxonomy): Bacteria > Pseudomonadota > Gammaproteobacteria > Burkholderiales > Gallionellaceae > Gallionella. The sequence goes on from CAWHYN010000031.1 coordinate 195,478, forward strand.
TCTTCGATCTTCTTGCGCTCTGTGATGTCGCGACATGAACCGTAGACGGTACCATCAGGCAAGGTAACTGCGTTCATTTCCAAAAGTACGCTATCCCCCCCCTTTCTGGTCAGCCGAAACTCACGATTCGAAACCACGCCTGATTGTGCAATCGCCTGGAAACGATCCCGGTAGACGTCACGATAGTCGGGCGCCACCAAGTCAAAAATGCTGCCCCCCAACAACTCTTTTCTGGAATAGCCTAATAGGGATGAAAACCGATCATTGACATATAGCCACCTCTTGGTTTCCGGGTCCGCCACGAACACCGCATCGGCGGCACTGTCCATCAGCATGCGCAATTTCCGCTCGCTGTCACGAAGCTCTTGCTCGACTCTCTTGCGCATGGAAATGTCGCGGCTTGAGGCATAGAGATAATTGCGGCCTCCGATTTCAGCGCCAGTAGTACTGACCTCGACATCGATTACGATACCGTCCTTGCGACGGTGCTTGGTCTCAAACAACGCGCTATTCAATAGAATCAACTGCTTGAAGCGCTCCATCAATTCTTCTCTAGACCATTGCGTATCCCAGTCAGCCACGTTAAGTTTGATCACTTCCTCACGGGTATAACCCAACATGGCACAGAAGGTATCATTGGCTTCCACTATATTGCCCTGCATATCCATTATGTGGATACCCTCAAGCGCAGACTTCATCAGGGCCTCGTGCCGTCGCATAAGCACCTCGGCTTTCTGCTCGGCCTGCTTGCGCTCGGTAATGTCGCGGCTCGAACAGAAGAAATATGCTTGCCCGTCTGTCTGGACGCCCGTGGCGCTGACCTCGACATCGATCAGCGCACCGTCCTTGCGCCGATGAACGGTCTCGAACCTTGCGTTCGTTCCGACTAAATTCTTGAGCCTCTCGAGCAATTCCTCCTTCGACAACTGCGAATTCCAATCGGCAATATTCAGTTGGCTTGCTTCCTTTTGGGTGTATCCCAACATATTGCAGAAGATGTCATTGACCTCCACTATATTGCCATGCGTGTCCAGCACATAGATTCCATCCAGAACGGTTTTCATCAATGTCTGATTCCGCTTCAGATGAGCCTCCGTTTCGTTCAAGATCCGTTGGCGTTCGGTGACGTCTATACCCATGCCGACCAGTAATCTTTCGCCATTACGATGTATGGCCCTCCCGGTAAATAGATAGGGGATCCTTGCACCATTTTTTGCGACCAGCGCGGCTTCTGTTGTCGTCTCGCCCGTCTCGAAAGTCTTGTCGATACTTTCCTTGATCAGAATGCGATCACTTCCCTCAAAAAAGTCCAGCGGGTTGCTGCGGGCCATTTCCTCGCTGCCACACCGAAGCACGCTCTCAAGATTCTTGTTCCAGACCAGAAAGCGTCCCGATGAATCGAATAGATAGAAGATACCCGGCAGCGAATTGATCATTTCCTTTGTGAATTCGATCTCAAGCCTTAAGGCCTCCTCTGCCCGTTTGCGCCCGGATTGCAAGCCCGCCACCATAAGCTGGACCAACACCAGAGTGAAAAAGAATGCCCAAAGTTGAAACATACCTTGCTGAGGCTCGCCGGAATATAACGGCCCCAGCCTGTGTGATGTGCCCGCTACCGTAATGAAAACAGACAGCAACACTGCTAGCGAGGAACCGACCACCCCGAATCGCATCGCCGCCCAAACGATTGGCGGCAACCCGATAAAAGCCAACTGATGCAAGTACCTGAGTTCATCGCTCTTGAGAAGAAACAAGCCTCCATAGACAACGAACGCGGTAATGAACCAGCCTGACAATTCCACACGCAGTGCCCATAGTTCCTTCAAGGCAGCACGGGAAATATTGAGCAACATCGGTGCCGCCAATAACACGCCGGTGAAATCGCCCGCCCACCAGGAGACCCAAGCCGTGCCGATGGTCTCTACCGGCAACACGTTGAATATCACGAGGCTCCCAACCCCGATGCTGGCGCTGACCATCATGCCCGCGACGGCAGACGTGACCAGGAGCAGGATGTCGTAGGCGCGATGAAGCGTGCCTTGAAATCTCAGCCTTCGCAGCAACCATGCTGCGAGGATTGCAGCTAGTGTATTGCCCAATGCGATACTGCTGTCCAGCAAGGGGGACGAATCAATGGAAAAATTGGTGGCGAACGCCCCAAGAAGTATTCCCGGCCAGCAGATATTACCCCAGCGCAATAAAGCTGCCAGGGCGATACCGGTGGGCAACCAGATCAGAGTGATGTGAGAATCGACATAAGGAATCGCCAAGCCCAGCCTGCCAGCGACAAAGTATGCCAGCGCCAGGAAAACGACTTTCGCGAAGATCCGGTAAGGGGGCTTGCCGGTCACATTAGGCGTCGGCGATAGATTGGCCATATTGTTGTAGCAGAGGTCGCCTCTTTTTCTGACCTTGGCAATCCGCACGATTGGTTGGACTTCTTGGGCGCCAAGCAAAACACAGAACACATCGCAACGTAGGCCCTAGTCGAATGGTACAGCATTGCGAACCTAATTGCAGCATGGCCGTAAAAATGAGGCGCTTGTCCCATGTGATCTATGTTCTGGTTATAATCCCGTCTTCACAACGTCCCGCACATTCGGAGCTTCTGCCATGGCGCACAACCTGTTCAATTCCCGCAAGACTTTCGCGCTGTCTAACGGCAAACAGGGCACATTTTATTCGCTGCCCGCTCTGGAAAGCGCCGGGCTTGGCAAGATTTCGCGCCTGCCGGTTTGCATTCGCATCATTCTGGAAGCTGTTCTGCGCAATTACGATGACAAGAAGATCTCCGAGGCGCATATCCGGCAGCTGGCAAATTGGCAGCCTAATGCGCCGCGCACTGACGAAATCCCGTTCGTGGTTGCACGTATCGTGCTACAGGATTTCACCGGCGTGCCGCTGCTCGCGGACCTTGCAGCGATGCGCGATGCCGCAGCCACGATGGGCAAGGACCCGAAGATCATTGAACCCATGGTTCCGGTCAACCTGGTGGTGGACCACTCGGTCCAGATCGACAGCTACAACAATCCGGACGCGCTCAAGATCAACATGGAACTGGAATTCGAGCGCAACGCCGAACGGTACAAGTTCATGAAATGGGGGATGCAAGCGTTCAATACGTTCAAGGTCGTTCCGCCCGGCATCGGCATCGTGCATCAGGTGAATCTGGAATATCTTGCGCGCGGCGTTCAGCACAAGGACGGCGTGTATTACCCGGACACTTTGGTAGGTACCGACAGCCACACAACAATGATCAACGGCATTGGCGTCGTCGGTTGGGGTGTCGGCGGCATCGAGGCGGAAGCCGGCATGCTCGGTCAACCGGTGTATTTCCTGACTCCTGACGTAGTTGGTGTAAATCTCAAGGGCAAACTTCGCGAGGGCGTAACGGCTACCGACCTGGTGCTGACCGTCACCGAGTTGTTGCGCAAACAAAAGGTCGTCGGCAAGTTCGTCGAGTTTTTTGGCGAAGGCACAGCGGCACTCACGCTGCCCGACCGCGCGACCATCGCCAACATGGCCCCCGAATACGGTGCGACCATGGGCTACTTCCCGGTGGATGATGTGACCATCGCCTTTATGCGTAACACTGGCCGGAGCGACGAGGAAGTGGATGCGTTGTCTTCGTACTTCAAGGCACAAAATCTATATGGCATCCCGCAAGTTGGGCACATCGATTACAGCACGGTCGTGGAGCTGGATCTGAACAGCATAGAGCCTTCCCTTTTCCGGCCCCAAGCGCCCGCAGGACCGCATCCCTTTATCTCACATGAAAGAAACTTTCAACACCCTCTTCAGCAAGCCGGTGGCGGAAAATGGCTTCAACCAGCCGAAGGAAAAGCTCACACGACGCTATCCGAGCAGGCCGGACGGCATTACGCTGGGCAACGGTGACGTGCTGATCGCCGCAATTACTTCCTGCACCAACACTTCCAACCCCAGCGTGCTGCTTGCCGCGGGTTTGCTGGCGAAGAAAGCGGTGGCAGCGGGCCTGACCGTTGCGCCGCACATCAAGACTTCGCTTGCCCCCGGTTCGCGCGTAGTGACCAGCTACCTGGCCAACGCAGGCTTGCTGCCAGCGCTGGAAAAGCTCGGCTTCGGAGTGGCGGCATATGGCTGCACCACCTGCATCGGCAATGCTGGGCCATTGCGTGAGGATATCGACAGGGCGATCACAGAAAACAATCTGGTTTGCGCGGCGGTTCTGTCTGGCAACCGCAATTTCGAGGCACGCATCCACCCGAACCTGAAAGCCAATTTCCTGGCCTCCCCCCCGCTGGTGGTGGCTTTTGCGATCGCAGGCAAGATGAACGTCAATCTCGACACTGATCCGCTCGGCACCGGCAGCGATGGAAGACCGGTTTTCCTGAAGGACATCTGGCCAAGCAGCGCTGAAGTGCAGGCCGTAATGAAGTTTGCCATCGACCCGGCGCTATATCGCAGACTCTATTCAGACCTGACCAAGGATCTTCCGCTCTGGAATGCGATTCCCGCACCAACCGGTAATCGATACAAATGGGACGATTCCACCTATATCGCACGTCCACCGTTTTTCGACAATTTCAGCTTGCGGACCGGCGGCATCTGCGGAATCCGCAATGCCAAGGCGCTGGCGATATTCGGCGATTCGGTAACTACCGACCACATCAGCCCGGCGGGCAGCTTCCAGCCCACCACGCCGGCGGGCCAATATCTGCAGGCCAAGAACGTCGCAGCGAAGGATTTCAATAGCTACGGCGCGCGGCGCGGCAACCACGAGGTGATGATGCGCGGCACTTTCGCCAACGTAAGGATCAAGAACCTGATGCTGCCCGTCAAGGCAGATGGCAGTCGTGTCGAAGGCGGCTATACGCTTTACAACGGCGAACAGACGACCATTTACGAAGCGGCGATGAAGCATATCGCCGATGGCACACCCACGGTCATTTTCGCCGGGGAAGAATACGGCACTGGATCGAGCCGTGACTGGGCGGCGAAGGGCACGCAGCTTCTGGGCGTCAAGGCGGTGATCGCAAAATCCTACGAGCGCATCCACCGCAGCAACCTGGTTGGCATGGGCGTACTGCCGCTCCAATTCAAGGGCGACACCGATGTCGCTACACTAGACCTGACCGGCGAGGAGAGCTTCGACATCGGCGCAATCGATGACACCCTTAAGCCCCAGCAGGATGTGACACTTACCATACATCGCAAGAACGGCGCAAGCCAACGAGTTCCGCTGTTGCTGCGCATCGATACGCCAATCGAAGTGGATTATTATCGTCACGGCGGCATCTTGCCGTACGTGCTGCGGGAATTGGTTCAATAGTCTTCCGTCTAATGGGCGCTCAACCAAAGTCGTCGTTTGGCGGACACCGACGATGACTAGTTTTCTTTTTGAATCAGTTGTTCCAGTCGAGTGCGCCCTTCGGGTGTCGTCATCACCATCAAAACATCCTTATTCCGCAGCAGAAAGCTGGCCGACGGATTGAAGTGCCAGTTCCCAAGGCGATGGACGCCCAGCACCATGCTGTCCTGATTTCCGTGGTACAACACGCTCAAGGGCTTGGCCTCCAGGCTTTCGGTTATATGGATCTCCTCCATGCGCAGATTGGACTCGGACTTTAGCATCTCATCGAGGAAGTTCATCACGTTCGGCCGCACCATTGCCGAGACGATACGCAACCCGCCGCTAAAGTCCGGCGAAACGATCTCGTCTGCTCCGGCCAACCGGGTCTTCTCGGCGTTTTTCAGATCATGGCAACGAGCCACCACACGGACATCTGGATTGAGTTGTTTCGCGCTCAGGCTGATGACCAGATTGATGCTGTCGTCATGTGCCACGGCGAATACTCCCTTGGCCCTCATGATGCCGGCAGCCAGCAAAACATCGTTGTCTGTTGTGTCGCCAAGCAGGTACGGCTGCCCAGGATGTGTTTCCAGATAGCGCTGAATATCCTTCGTATCACTATCAACGATGACGAATGCGCGTCCTGTGAGTTCAAGATCATGTGCAACGTTGCTGCCCACCAAACCCACGCCGCATACAATATAGTGGCCGCCCATTTGTTCGATCTTCTTCTGCATCTTCTTTCTCCGCCAAGCGATATTGAGATCATTTTCCAACGTAAATGCGGTCACTGTGGAAAGCACGTAACCCAGTACCCCGATGCCCGTGATGGCGATGACGACCGTGAAGAGCCGCCCATATTCATGTTTCGAGACATCAACTATTTCACCGTAACCAATCGTGGTGATCGTAATGAATGTCATGTAGAAACAATCCATCCAAGTGTACTGCGCCCCTCCGATGATGCGATAGCCCACACTGCCTGCGATCAATACCAATACCAAGGCCAGCAACGCAAACTGCAGGTTACGGACCACTTTTGATTCGTAAAATTCTGAGAATTCCATCTACTCGTCTTGCATCTCGCGGTCGGGAAATAGCACCTCGCTGAAGCCGAAGTTCTTCATGTTCCGGATACGCATCGGATACAGGATCCCATCAAGATGATCGCATTCATGTTGCACCACGCGTGCGTGAAACCCGCCGACGGTGCGATCGATCTCGTCCCCGTATTCGTCCACTCCCTGATAGCGAATGTGCGCGTGGCGCGGCACTAAGCCGCGCATCCCGGGAACGCTCAGGCAGCCCTCCCAGTCCTCCTCTAATGCGTCCCCCAGGGGAGTGATGACCGGATTGATGAGCACCGTTTCTGGAACACGCTCTGCATCGGGATACCGCGGATTAGAATGCACGCCGAAGAGCACCACGCGCAAGCCGATCCCGATCTGCGGCGCGGCCAGCCCCGCGCCGTTCAAGGCCTGCATCGTGTCGCGCATATCCGCCAGCAGCGCGTGCAATTCATGTGAATCGAAGTGGATGACCGGCTTTGCGCGCTGCAGCAGGCGGGCATCGCCCATGCGCAATACATTTCTAATCGTCATCGCTCACCACGCGCTCAATGATAGTGCGCACCCGCTCCATCGCCGCACTTGCAGTGATCTTGACGCTTTCGATATTGATTCCAGCCGCGCTGTCGCCGCGTCCTGCCGCATAATTCGCAACTACTGCAATAGCCGCATAATCGAGCTCCAATTCTTTGGCCAGCGCGGTTTCCGGCATACCGGTCATGCCCACCATGTCCGCGCCATCGCGTTCATATCGATTGATCTCGGCGATGCTATCCAGACGCGGTCCTTGCGTGGCCGCATAGACGCCACCGTCCAAACACGGTTGCCGTGCGGATTGCGCGCTGCGCAATATGCTGTTTCGGAGCGAGGCACTATAGGGGAAAGTGAAGTCGGCGTTGCTGAATGGCCTGTCGCGCGCCTCAAAGAAGGTCGCATCGCGGCCATGTGTGTAATCAATAATCTGATCCGGCACGACAATGACGCCAGGTTTGAGATCGGCCCGGATGCCGCCCACTGTCGCTACCGAGATTATTTTGCTGGCTCCCTGTTCGCGCAGCACCCAGAGGTTGGCGCGATAATTCACCAGATGCGGCGGGATCGTGTGGCCATAACCGTGACGCGCCAGAAATATTACCTCATGCTCATTCAACGTACCAAACAAGAACGCACCTGATGGCTCGCCATAGGGCGTACGCATCACCTGCTGATGGGTGATTTTAAGATTTGCCAACTGCGTCAGGCCGCGGCCTCCAATGACTGCCAACATTAAATTTGCTCCTTCACTGCGTAAATCGCCGGCAAATTGCGCCAAGCGCCCTCGATATCCATGCCGTAACCGAACACGAAACGGTTAGGCAAGTCCACCCCTACGAAATCCGCGTGAATCGCCTTCTTGCCGCCATGCTGCTTGTCGGCGAACACCGCGCTGTAACAGCTCGTGGCACCTAGTTTCAACACTCGTTCATACAACGCCGCCAATGTGTGGCCTTCGTCGAGAATATCGTCCAGCAGCAACACCACACGGCCACGCACATTATCGCGGGGCTCAACCTTCCAGTGCATCGCGCCCCCGTTCTGTGCATCGCCGTATCGCGACACGTGCACGTAGTCAAAATCGAGCGGAAAATCGAGCAAGGGCAACAACTGCCCAGTAAACACCACGGCGCCGCCCATCACCGACAGTACTAGCGGGTGTTCATCCGCAAACCTGGCGTTGATCTGCCGGGCGACGCGGTGCAACGCCGCTCGCACCTGCTCCGCCGGACACAGCAATTCCGCTTGTTGCAGGATATTGCGTAGCTGCGAATTGGATAGCATTACTTTACCGTAGCGAGATAAGCGGCAAACTCATGGCGCACTTCTGGATGCAGCAAGCCGAACGCTACCTGGGCCTGAAGATAACCCAGCTTCGAGCCACAGTCGTAGCGGATGCCCTTGAACCGACATGCCAGCAGTCGTTCTTCCTTTAGCAGCGCAGCGATACCGTCCGTCAATTGTATCTCACCACCCGCTCCCGCCTGCACCCGCGCCAGGTGATGAAAGATCCGCGGCGATAAAATGTAGCGCCCGACGACCGCGAGCGTCGATGGGGCCACCGCCGGATCCGGTTTCTCTACGATGCCGTTGACCAGTTCCACACCCGGTTCCAGATTGGTACTACTGACGATGCCGTATTGCTGGGTTTGCTCGCGCGGTACGTCCTGTACTCCCAGTACAGAACAGTGATGGCGCTCGTAAATATCCACCATCTGCCTTATGATGGGCCTATCCCCGTATATCAAGTCGTCAGCCAGGATCACAGCGAACGGCTCCTCCTGAACCACCGGTCTCGCGCACAACACGGCATGGCCAAGCCCCAGCGCCTCCGTCTGGCGGATGAAAATGCAATTCACATTGTCCGGAATAACTTCCCGTACCTGACGCAGCAACTCTTCCTTGCCGCGCCGGGCAAGCTCTGCTTCAAGCTCGTAAGCCTTGTCGAAATGATCCTCGATTGCTCGCTTGTTGCGCCCGGTAACGAACACCATATCGGTGATGCCCGCCGCCACCGCCTCCTCCACCGCATATTGGATCAGCGGCTTGTCCACGATCGGCATCATTTCTTTCGGGCTTGCCTTGGTGGCCGGCAAAAAACGGCTGCCCATCCCGGCTACCGGGAAAACTGCCTTGGTAACGCCCTTCATTTGCAGGGTCCCCCTTTGTAATTATTTGTAGGGGGCCAGTTGGCATGCGACAACGGCCGCCTTCGGTACGCACCAATATCGTTCATGCTGGCGTCAGCGCCATTGACGAAGTTCAATGGGCAGACGAGGCACAATGCATTTTTAGTGGTCCTTTTCATGTGTCTTCCAAGAGTGCCAAGAATTGCTGTTCATCAACCACTGCAACTCCTAGCTGCAGTGCCCTGTCCAATTTGCTGCCCGCTTCCGCGCCTGCCACTATATAGTCAGTTCTTTTCGACACGCTTCCGCTGACTTTCGCGCCCAGTGCCTCCAGTTTCTCTTTCGCCTGTTCGCGCGACAGGGAGGCGAGCGTCCCGGTCAGCACAAAGACCTTTCCATTTAATGGTAGCGTTCGCACAGTCATCCCGGCGTGTTCTGGCCAATGTATATTGCCGCACCTTTTATCGCGCAGTTGAGCGATCACGTCAAGATTGTGTTTCTCCCCGAAGAAAGCTCCGATGCTTTGTGCGACAACGGGACCCACCTCGGGAACTTGTTGCAAGCGGTCCCTGTCTGCCGCGAGCAGATTATCCAACGACCCGAAGTGTTGTGCCAAATCCTTTGCCGTTGCCTCGCCTACGTTGCGAATACCCAGCGCATAAATGAAACGGGCCAAGGTGGTCTGTTTACTGTGCTCGATGGCCGCCAGCAGATTTTCCGCCGACTTCGTTCCCATGCGTTCCAGGTTGGCTACAGTTTGCAAATTCAACTTCTGTCGGTCATACAAATCGGCTGGCGTATTCACGATACCGCTGTCTACCAGTTCCTCCACCACTTTATCTCCCAGCCCCTCGATGTCCAGCGCACGGCGGCTGCCAAAATGGAGCAGCGCCTGCTTGCGTTGCGCTGGACAAAATAGCCCGCCAGTGCAACGCCAGTCTGCCTCGCCCTCCTGGCGTACGATGGCGCTGCCGCATACCGGGCATTTCCCATGCAGAAGCCGGAAGAGATCAAATGGCTTTCCCGCATTCGCCGGGCGCTTGTCCAACACCACCCCAACTACTTCTGGAATTACATCGCCGGCGCGACGCACGATCACCGTATCGCCCACACGGACATCTTTGCGTCGTGTCTCGTCCTCGTTGTGCAGCGTCGCATTGCTGACCGTCGTGCCGCCAACGAACACCGGTTCCAGCTTGGCGACGGGCGTGAGCTTGCCGGTGCGCCCAACCTGTATGTCTATGTCGCGCACGACGGTCACCTGCTCTTCCGCAGGGAATTTGTGCGCGACCGCCCAGCGCGGCTCCCGTGTAACGAAGCCGAGCTGCGCTTGCAAGGCAAGGCTGTTGACCTTATAGACTACCCCGTCGATGTCGAAGGGCAATTGGTCGCGCCTGGCCGCAATGCGGCGGTGGAATTCCACCAGCCCTTGCGCGCTGCGTACGACCGCACGTTCCGTGCTCACCGGTACCCCCATCTTGTCCAGCTCATCTAGAACGATACTGTGCGTGACGGGTAACTTCCAACCTCGTACTTCACCAAGGCCATATGCGAAGAACGAAAGAGGACGCCGCGCGGCCAAGGTCGGATCAAGCTGACGGATGCTTCCCGCGGCGCCGTTGCGAGGATTTATCAATGTGGGCAAGCCCTGGGTGCGTTGCCTCTCATTGTAACGCTGGAAATCGGCGCGCTTCATGTATACCTCGCCACGCACTTCCAATACCGCGGCGTCACAGCCATCAAGATGCAAGGGGATGCAATGGATGGTCCGCACGTTCTGCGTCACGTCCTCTCCCGTTTCTCCGTCGCCACGCGTAGCGGCTTGCACCAGCATGCCATGTTCGTAACGAAGATTGATCGCCAGCCCGTCGAATTTCAGTTCGCAGGCATACTCGATCATTGCGTCGGGTTCACCCAACTCGCGCCGGACCCGCGCGTCGAAGGCGAGCGCCGCGCCGTCGCTGATGTCCGTTTCGGTACGGATCGAGAGCATCGGCACGGCATGCCGCACCGTCGGAAATGCATCCAGCGGCTTGCCGCCAACGCGCTGGGTAGGTGAATCCGGTGAAACAAGTTCGGGATACTGTTCTTCCAGCTCCTTCAACTCGCGAAACAGCTTGTCATATTCCGCGTCAGGTATGACCGGTGAATCCAAAACGTAGTAACGGTAGTCGTGCGACCGGATCTCCTCGCGCAATTTGGCAGCACGCCGAACGACCTCGCGACTCGGCATCAGGAAAACAGCCTGAGCGCCTGCGCGCTCCCCGGTGCGATCCCGTAATCGCGCATTTTTGCTTCCATCCCGGCGATGCGTGCGCGGATAACTGCCAGCCCACTGTCGCTGAGTGCCACGCGGTTATCATCCACCACGTTGACCCGCAATTCCGCGGCCAGCTCCCGAACTACCTGCATCATGTGGTCGAACTGCTGGCTTGGATTTTCCACGCGCGGCACGTCCAGCAACATCGTTACGCCGGCCGTGCTGAAGGTCTCCAGTGTGTGATGTTGGAACGGTACGGAATTCTGGTTGATCAGACTAAACATGCTTTGCCCGTGCGCACTCAGCAAATGGAATGCGCCATCGGCTTCCAATGCCATCCCCTGCCTGGCAGTCGCCTGTACGATCTTTGTCGCGGGTATCAGCCTCTCGTCGGGGGGCACCAGATTGACGCCAACCATCTGATCCACCTCGGCACAGAATGTATCCAACTCGATTGCGTGATGAAACGCCTCCTGAATATCCGGAATTGTTGTATCGGCTTTGATGCGCAGGGCGATGCCCTGCACCAAATCACGGAAATCAGCCAGCTTCGCCGCGCTGATCGCGCCTCCCCTGTCCACCAGTTGCACGGCGATGCGAAAGCATGCATAAAGAATCTGGCTCTCGGCGATGGCGCGTTCCCACTTCTTGGTACCCAGCGTTAAACCACACACTTGCACCGGCTTGCCAAAATCGAATTTGCGGTGCCACAAGCCATCCAATACGGCTGCAGGACTGGGTTCGGCAAGATGAAGCTCCATGATAAAATCGCTGCGTACATCCAGCAATCCACAGGGTTCGTTCGACGTAGTAGCGACTGTATCGCCTGCGATCGAGACCTCGGCAGCGCTGTCCGCTGAATCGCTTGTTACATCATCAACGGCCACGGATTGTTGGATGCGCATCGCTTGGGTGGCACTGCTCTCCTGATACAACACGTCTGTATGGCTAGACTTGAACGACGTGCCGAACTTGCGGTGGTAACGCCGTTGCTGCCACCAGCCAAAACCGTAAACGGCAATGATCACGCCCAAACCAATCACCAGTAACGCTGCTTGTAATTCACTCATAGGGGAAACCGTAACGAAATATCCAAAAACAAGTTATATTATCTCACGTCAAGGCATCGTCAGCTTCCGTCCTGACTCAAGCAGCTTCCTGAATTCGTCGGCTGGCAGCGGTTTACTGAACAAATAGCCCTGTATCTGATCGCAGTCAAGCCCTTCGAGGAATCGCAACTGTTCGAGGGTCTCCACGCCTTCGGCTATCACACTCAAACCCAGGCTCTTTGCCATCCCGATCACCGCGCTGACAATTGCGGCATCGTCGTTGTCTATGGTCAAGTCACGCACAAAAGACTGGTCAACCTTAAGCTCATCGATAGGGAATTTCTTCAGGTGTGAGAGGCTGGAATACCCTGTACCGAAATCGTCAATTGACACTCTGATGCCCAGCGCGCTAATTTTGTTAAGCATGATGATCGCTTGGTCAGGGGATCTCATCATCGCGGATTCGGTAATCTCCAGCTCAAGTGAGCTGGCGGGCATGCCGCTGCTCGCCAATGCTGCCAAAACGACACTGATCAACTCGCGGTCTTGAAACTGCGCCGGCGACAGATTCACCGCCATCACGATCTCGCGCAATCCCATCATACGCCATTCCTGATTCTGACGGCAGGCCTCGTTCAACACCCATTCACCCAATGGCACGATCATGCCGGTTTCTTCGGCAATCGGGATAAATTCGGCTGGCGAAACCAGCCCATCTTCGGGATGTTGCCAGCGCACGAGGGCCTCGACCGCAATGATCTCGCCGGTGCGCAAATTGACCTTTGGCTGGTAATGCAACAGCAACTCGGCGTTGTGCAAGGCATGACGCAGCTTGTTTTCCATTCGGACGCGCGTGGCAATAGCGCGATTCATTTCCTGGGTAAAGAACCGGTAATCGTTGCGCCCTGCATATTTGGCCTGATACATCGCAGTGTCGGCATTTCTGATCAGGGCTTCGCTTTCACTGCCATCCTGCGGATATACGCTTACGCCGACGCTCGTCGTCACGTGCATCACGTGGCCGTTCAAATAATAAGGTTTCCCGATATTCTCAATCAATTTATCGACAACGTGCACGATGTCACCAAGGTCTTCCAGACTCGGCAGCATGATAACAAACTCGTCACCGCCCTGACGGCTGATGGTATCGCTGCTTCGCACGCAGAAACGGATGCGCCGTGCCACTTCCTGCAATAACGCGTCGCCGATTTGGTGCCCGACAGTATCGTTCACGTTCTTGAAGCGGTCCAAGTCCAGAAACAAGATGGCCACATTGGTCTGTTGCCGTTCGGCATAGGTGATCGCCTGCTGCAAGCGATCCAAGAACAGCATCCGGTTGGGCAGGCCGGTCAATATGTCATGCTGAGCCAGAAAGCTCATGCGCTCTTCAGCCGCCTTGCGCTCGCTGATATCGGTCATCAATGCAACGTAATGCGTCAGCTTGCCGTCGTCATTATGCAGCGCACTTACGCTTAACCACTCCGCGTAGATCTGCCCATCCTTGCGCCTGTCCACTATCTCGCCCTGCCACTTGCCGGTCGTCGCAAGGCTGGCCCACATCTTCCTGTAAAAATCCGCGTCCATCAGGCCAGAAGCCAAGATGTGTGGATTCCTTCCCAATACCTCTTCAGCTGTATAACCACTGATGGCAGTAAAAGCTGGGTTAACGGCAAGGACGTTGTTGTTGGCGTCGCTGATCAGTATGGCTTCGTTGGCGTTGACGAACACCTTTTCGAACAGATGGATCTGTTCCTCGGCCTGTTTGCGTGCGGTGATGTTGATTTGTTCAGACAGGAAATTCGTGATCCTGCCGTTTTCGTCGAAGATCGGACTGATACACACATCTTCCCAGTACAACGTCCCCCTTTTGGTTTTGTTCAGCAAATCACCGCGCCACATTTGGCCCGACTTGATGGTCCGCCATAAGTCCTCATACACCGGATCGGCTGTCATGCCAGACTGATGGATGCGCATGGCGTTCCCGATTGCCTCTTGAGACTCATAGCCGGAAATCCGTGAAAATTGAGGGTTTACATATTCGATAATGCCTTCGGAGTCGGTAATGACGATTGTATTGGGACTCTGCTCCACGGCGCGAGAAAGTTTGCGTATCTGCGCGGAAGACCGCGCCATCCTTTGCACCATACCGTCAAACTCCGTGCCAAGCAGCCCTATCTCGTCCGGTCCCGCCACCCCGGAAATGGTGTTCAACTTCCCTTCTCCGACACGCTTTGCACCGCGCAGCAACTTCACCACACGGCGCGTCACGGTCCAGTGCAGCAACAAGCCAACGAGCAGTGCTAGGCTGACCAAACCGACAAACAGTCGCTGCATTTGCACCTTGACATCGTGGTAGCGCCGGGCTAACGGTGTGCTCAGATCCGTATAGATGAACAGTCTACCGATCTTGTTCCGCGCCAATTCGACGCCTGGCGCATCCATTCGTACCGGCGCATCAACGAGCAGCGCCTTTCGCTGCCTGTCGACGGTTTGTTTGACGGTCATCTCGGCGATGTCCTCAGCCGGCGGCGCCTTCAACCAGTCTGGCCCCGGAAATTGCAATGCTGCTTGCTCCAAGGTCGAGCCGTTCAGTGACAAGCGGGTCGATGCGATGATTTTGTCATGTTCGTCCACCAGCAAGGCGAGCCGCACTTCCGGCTCGAGACTCAGCTCGGAAAGGCTTTGCTGCAGTAATTCGCGCAAGCCGAGGCGTGCATCGCGTTCGATGTCAGCTTGCAGATGGGCCGCAGCATGCAATTGCTTGTCCTGATATTCGTCATAAGCCAGCTCGGTTTCACGCTGCATGTCCAGTTCGAACACAAACCCCAGTAACAACAAAACCACGAGTAGTATCAGCATCGGAATCAGCACGCGCAACGAAAGGACTTTGTTGCCAACGCTACCGATCATGAAGCGCCGTTCAGTCAAGTCCCGTCTCCACAATGATGCGTGGATTGATAAATCTGGACAGGTCGTCGCTGCCGGTAATCAACTCGTTTTCCTTCAGGATGCGTTGAATTTCCATGCTGGTATTGAGCAATGCGGATGGGCTTCCGGAAAATTGCTGGAGGTTTCGCTTCTGATCGAGCAGCAGCACACCGGGCATTGCTTGCTCCAGCCGTGCCAACGGAATTTGCTCATGACGCGCCATGATCGGATAGGCACGTGCCTTGTCCTCCTGGATCGCCTTCAGCGCGAGAAACCACGCCTTAACCAAGGCATGAACGTGCCCCTCCTGCTCCTCCATATCCGCCGCACGCACAACGAGTGTATCTACGATCTTGCCCGGCACTCTGGTGCTATCGAATAGCACCTCGGCGCCTTGCTGCAACAACTCGCTGCGCACCGGATCAAAGGTCACGACGGCATCTACCATACCCTCGCGAAAAGCCCGAGACTGTTCATCCAACGGAAGCGATACCATGTGCACGTCTTTGCCGGAAAGACCAGCCGCCTGTAATATCAGGCTAAGGTAGTAAGCGCCCAGTGCTGTCTTTTCCACACCGATGCGCTTGCCCTTGAGTTGGCCAAGATTATTGATGCCATGCCGCACCATCAGGACGTCTGCGCCATTGGAAAAATCGGTGACCAGGAATACCTGCAAATCAGGAATACTGCGCCGCAATCCAAGCGCTTCGTCCATCGTCAGGCCGGCAACGTGCAATTGGCGATTGCGGAAGGCACGCAGCACTTCAGTGGTGTTAGTAAACTCGGCCAGGTGAACCTGTTCTTCTTTCAGATAACCCAGTTCGCGTGCGACATAAGCGGGGTCATATCCGGGCCAAGTAACCGCGCCGAATACCAGAGGCTCGACATATCTATCATTGCAGCCCACCAACACCAGCAACAAGCACAGTTGGCAAAAATATTTCATTGCGCAGAGTGTGTGTCGTTGAAGACAGCCTAACGATGCCATAAATGTCACGCCAGCGGCAATTCCGCGTTGCTCATGCCGATAACGGAAATATCATCCAGTGCCTTGAGGAAGTTGTGTTGCTCGTGCAGTTTGGCCAGCGATTCCGGATGCGGTTTTCCGCGCATCTGCGCAAGTCGCGCTTTGCTGGTGGCGGGCATTTCCCAATGCAGTCCGTGAAGCAGTTCATCCGCCGATTCAGGCTTATTGCATACCAGCACCATATCGCAACCCGCATTCAGGGCCGCCTCCGCACGCTCTATGATTCCGCCTGCAACGGTTGCCCCTTCCATGCTCAGATCATCGCTGAAGATGCATCCTTCGAATCCCAACTGGCCGCGCAGGATATTTTTCAGCCAGACCGGAGAAAACCCCGCCGGCCGGCTGTCCACCTTGGGATAAATCACATGCGCGGGCATGATGGCGGTCAAGCCGTAGTTGACCATCCGCCTGAACGGTACCAGGTCGGACATTTCGATGTCCACGAGTTCGCGCTCGTCCACCGGAATGTCCAAATGCGAATCGGCATGCACATATCCATGACCGGGGAAATGTTTGCCTACCGTGGGCATGCCGCCCTGCTTCAAACCCAGCAACAAACCGTGCGCCAGTTCCGCAATCGCTTGCGGGTCGCCGTGAAACGCGCGGTCGCCGATCACCGCGCTCCGCCCGTAATCAACATCGAGCACTGGCGTGAAACTGAAATCAACCCCGCAGGCACGCAATTCTGCGGCCAGCACGTAGCCGACTTGCTGTGCCAGATGGCGCGCGCGTTGCGGATGCATGTCCCAGATCTTGCCGAGTTCGCGCATCGCCGGGATCTTGGTGAAGCCTTCGCGAAAACGCTGCACCCTGCCGCCCTCGTGGTCGACCGCAATCAACATCGGGGGGATCCGCATTGCATGGATTGCTGCGGGTGAGATCCGCGAGCTGGCCAGGAGATTGAAAGTTGCGCGCGAACAGGATGACGCCGCCGACCAATGGATGACGCAAGCGCGCCTCGTCTTCAGCGGTCAACTGTGTTCCGATCACGTCCAGCATCACAGGTCCCAGGCTCATGGCTACTCCTAACTCTTGGTCAACGGTACGATCATGCCATTGGCTTCCAGCACCACAAAGGCAATGATCATGTTGCGTTCGTCACTAATTGAAAGATGATGGCTGCAGATCCCCATTTGCGTCAGATGGGCGCCGAGCACTTGGTCGAACTGCAGCATCGGTTTGCCGAGGCCGTCATGTGTGACGCTGATGCGGCGCAAGCTAACCGGATCGCGCAGCCCGCTGCCGACCGCCTTGGCAAACGCCTCCTTGGCAGCAAAGCGCTTTGCCAGGAAGCGTGCCGGATGGAGGCTGGATTTGAAAGCCGGCAATTCGTGGCCGCTCAGGATACGCTCCGCAAAACGTTCGCCATAGTGTGCCCACATCAACTCGATGCGCGCATATTCGACGATATCACTGCCGATACCGTGAATCACTGTTGCCCACGCAGCAATACCTTCATCTTCTTCACCGCTGCTTCCAGCCCGATGAACAGTGACTCCGCGATGATGGCGTGACCGATATTGAGTTCGGCGAGGTTGGGTATCTCCACGATCGCTTGCACGTTATGGTAGTGCAGGCCGTGTCCAGCATTAACCTGCAGACCCAACGCGTGGGCGTGTTCCGCCGCGCCACGGATACGGTCCAATTCATGCCGCTGCTGTTGCACACTGTCGGCCGAGGCATATTTGCCGGTATGCAATTCTACCACCGGCGCCCCAGCCCGGCGCGCGGCATCTATTTGGCCCAATACCGGGTCGACAAACAACGACACGCGGATATCCGCTTCAGCACAGCGTTCACAAGCCGCTTTGACGTTTTCGAAATAACGCATCACGTCCAATCCGCCTTCAGTGGTCAGCTCCTCGCGACGCTCCGGAACAAGGCACAAATCATGTGGTTTGACGCGCAATGCGATCTTAAGCATTTCCTCGGTGGCAGCGCTTTCCAGGTTCATGCGCGTTTGCAGCATGTCTCGCAGCACCGCCACGTCAAGGTCCTGGATGTGCCGACGGTCTTCACGCAGATGTAGTGTAATCGCATCGGCTCCCGCGGATTCTGCGAGCAGGGCGGCGCGCACCACATTTGGATAGCGTGCCCCGCGCACTTGGCGCAACGTGGCAACGTGGTCTATATTCAGCCCTAATTTGATCATAGTCTTTGCAGGTCCTTAATCAATTCCCGTGTATGCAGAATCATGCCTCCAAGATGGTGGTTCAGCAACATCCGCATCAGTTGTTTGCTCTGCTGCACAGTGGTCGGATCGGCATAATCATCTACAGCCATATCGAGCAAGGTCTTGCCAGACACCGGCAAGCCGGTTTGCATGACCCCGTCATCGGGTATCGCTCCCCGCTCCACAACGTAACGATAGCAGAGTTCTGCCCGTATCACCTTATCACTGTCAGCTTCATGGTCCAACACCAGCGCGTAACCCAATTCCTGAAGCAGGTGCTTTTCGAAACAGCGCAGCGTTGCGGCGTGGTCCGTTTCGTGGGCCAATCGATACAAGGTGGCGCGGTAGTAGTCGAACAGCTGCCCGTGCGGGTCGTCGCGTGCCAGCAGATTCAGCAGCAATTCGTTCAAATAGAACCCGCACATCAATGCAGTGCCCTGCAGATAGGGCTGTCCGCCCTGCCACTCGGCGCTGTGCAACGTGCGCAGTTCCCCTCTTCCGAACCAGTTCAACAGTAACGGCTGGAAGTTCATCAGGACGCCGCGCAGAGCAGACCTAGGGCGTCGGGCCCCACGGGCCACGATCGCCAGCCGTCCGTGCTGGCGGGTGAACACATCGATGATCAGACTGGTTTCGCGGAACGGATAGCTGTGCAATACAAACGCATCATCTTCCTCCCGCCTGTTACGGTTTGCTGCGATCATTCGTAGCGCAGGGTCATTCGTAACCTAGGCTGCGCAGCACGCGTTCGTCGTCCGCCCAACCGCTGCGCAATTTGACGAACACCTCGAGAAACACTTTCCCATCGAACAGCTTTTCCATGTCCAGCCGCGCCTGCGTGGCGATCTCCTTCAGCTTCTCGCCCTTTTTTCCAATCAGCATCGCCTTGTGTGCTTCACGGTCAACAAGGATCGCAGCATGAATGCGGCGCAGTGTGCCTTCCGTTTTAAACTGCTCGATTGCCACGCTGGTCGAGTACGGCAACTCATCTCCAGTATAACGAAATATCTTTTCACGCAATATTTCACCGGCCAGGAATCTTTCGCTTCGATCGGTAATGTCGTCCTTGTCATAGATCAATTCGCCCTTGGGCAAATGGCGGCGCAACGCCTCGCGCAATTCCTCCAATTTGCTGCCCAGCTTGGCGCTCACCGGCACGATCTCGGCAAACTTGAAATCCTGTGCGACGCGCTCGGCAAAGGCAAACAACTGCCCCTTGTCCGCAACTGCGTCGATCTTGTTGATCACGAGCAGCACTGGGCGGTTGTCAGGCAGAAGCTTGAGCACTTCCTGGTCGCGCTCGTCATAGCGCAAGGCCTCCAAGACGTACATTACCACCTGTACATCGCGCAGACTGCTTGTCACCACACGATTCATGCCACGATTCAGCGCATTGAGATGCTTGGTCTGAAACCCCGGCGTATCCACGAACACGAACTGCGCGTGTTCATCCGTATAGATACCGTGGATACGATGGCGCGTCGTTTGTGCCTTGCGCGAAGTGATGCTGATCTTCTGTCCGATCAGATGGTTGAGCAACGTGGATTTCCCGACATTCGGCCGACCGACGATGGCAATGAAGCCGCTCCGAAACTCCAAGTTTGGCTCGATCATGATGTGGCCGTCAACTGTTGGTAGGCGGCGTGTGCTGCCTGTTGTTCAGCGCTGCGTCGGGTGCTTCCCATACCCTGGGCAGAAATACTTACTGAGGGGATGGCACATTCGACCAAAAAGGATTGCGCATGAGCTTCGCCTCGCTTGGCAATAACGCTATAGGTAGGCAAGGGAATCCGTCTGCCTTGCAGATACTCCTGCAACAAGGTTTTAGCATCCTTGCCAAGCGCTTGCACGTCAATCTTCTCAAGGTAGGGTCGATACAGTTGCAAGACCGTCCTTTCTGCCGCAGCGAAGCCAGAATCCAGCATGACTGCGCCAAACAAAGCTTCGAGTGCATCTGCCAATATCGACGGCCGACGGAAGCCTCCGCTTTTAAGTTCGCCTTCGCCGAGCCTTAAATGACGTCCCAGATCGAGTTGCTGCGCAAGTGTCGCCAGCATTTCCTCCCTGACCAGATTGGAACGCAATCGCGACAGTTCACCCTCGCTCAATAGCGGATAACGCCCAAACAGATGTTTGGCAATAATGCAGCCAAGGATACTGTCGCCCAGGAATTCCAGGCGCTCATTGTGCTCCGGAGCGTAACTACGATGTGTCAGCGCACGCTCCAACAATTGCGGCTGCTTAAAGACGTGCCCCAATTTCTTGCACAGCGCATCGCCATGCATGGATTCTTGCTCGTTCTGGCTGCGCTTATTGACTTGCACTGCTTGGATGGAATTCGATGAAAAGACTGATGTTCGCAACTAACGGGATCTTGACCGAATAGCTGGCGCTCAAATTCGGCCTTCCTTCATCGCTGGAAATATCGATGTCTTCTGCCTTGATCGCCGTTATGTTGTCGATGGAGGCACGCCTGCTGAAAGCTGCCGAAATTTCCTGTGGTGTAGCCTTTTGCAGATCCGGATCACGTGCCATCGTGACGAAGATGTTCTTGATTTGCGCCTCCTGCAGGAACGGCGGGATGAGTTTGAGCGCGGTGATGCCGAAAAAAACCAACAGGAAAGCTCCTATAACAAACCCGCCAAAACTCACACCTCGCTGCTGCAGTCGCATTGATGTATTCATTTCTCCCCCTTTTTTAGTTGATCGGCATTCCAATGCGTTTCAAATCAGAAAAATTCATCCAAATAAAAAATGCCCGGCCGACAATCTGGTTGTCTGGCACAAATCCCCAATAGCGGCTGTCCCGGCTGTTATCGCGATTATCACCCATCATGAAGTATTGGCCTTGCGGAACCTTGCAGCGAACCATCTCATTGTCATAGCTGCAATTTTCTCGCCCGGCGAATTCGGCTACCGCACCAAGTCGCAAAGTCGGCATCTCGGGATTGATTAGCACCGCATGCTTATGTTCCCCCAATGTTTCCATGCGTCTTTCGGTATGAACGAAGTTCAGCCCAGTCTCAACATAGTTGTAATCGCCATCTGCCTGCTGGGGTTGTTCAATTCCATTTATCCATAAGCGCTTGTTGCGATATTCGACGGTATCGCCGGGAAGCCCGACCACGCGCTTAATATAATCGAGAGAAGGGTTCTCCGGGTAATGGAACACCATCACATCGCCGCGTTTGGGGTCGGAAAGCGGAATGATTTTCTGGTTGATGACAGGAAGCCGTACGCCGTAGGTGAATTTGTTAACCAAAATAAAATCGCCGACTTGCAAGGTCGGGATCATTGAGCCTGATGGGATCTTGAACGGTTCGATCAAAAAAGACCGAATGCAAAACACTACCAGGATGACTGGGAAAAAGCTCTTTGCATATTCCACCCACCATGGCTCGGCCGCCCCGCTCCCGCGCCTGCTTGCCAATGCGAAGCGGTCCAACAGCCAGACACCGCCAGTGACTATCAACAACGCAAACATAATTAATGCGAAATCCATTTCTGCTCCTTAATCATCCACACGAAGAATGGCCAAAAAGGCTTCCTGTGGAATTTCAACGCTGCCCACTTGCTTCATGCGTTTCTTGCCGGCCTTTTGCTTTTCCAGCAATTTTTTCTTGCGTGAAATGTCTCCGCCATAACATTTCGCCAAAACATTCTTACGCATTGCCTTGACGTTTTCGCGCGCGATGATGTTCGACCCGATGGTCGCCTGAATCGCCACATCGTACATCTGCCGCGGTATTAGCTCGCGCATTTTTGCCGCAACTTCCCGGCCCCGGTGCTGGCTGTTCGCGCGATGCACGATCACCGAAAGCGCATCCACCTTTTCGCCATTGATCAGCATGTCGACCTTGACGACATCGGCCGCCCGGTATTCCTTGAACTCATAATCCATGGAGGCGTAGCCGCGCGATATCGATTTTAGCTTGTCAAAGAAATCCAGCACGATTTCCGCCATTGGCATCTCATAGACCAGCAGCACCTGCTTTCCGTGGTAACTGATGTTGATCTGCGTGCCGCGCTTATGGGTGCAAAGCGTAATGACCGATCCGACATATTCGTTCGGCATGTACAAATTGACCTTGACGATAGGCTCGCGGATTTCCTCGATCTTGGAAGGGTCCGGCATTTTAGACGGGTTGTCTACCGTCAGTATCGTTCCATCACGCTGCAACACCTGATAAATTACCGTTGGCGCCGTCGTGATCAAGTCCATGCCGAACTCGCGCTCCAATCGCTCCTGCACAATCTCCATGTGCAGCAGCCCCAAGAATCCACAGCGAAATCCGAAGCCCAATGCCTGAGACACTTCCGGTTCGTAGCGCAGCGCGGAATCATTCAGCTTGAGCTTTTCCAACGAGTCGCGCAGTGCTTCATACTGGTTGGATTCCACTGGAAATAATCCGGCAAACACCTGCGGCTGTACTTCCTTGAAACCTGACAGGGCCTGTTTTGCTGGCCTGTTCAGATGAGTGATTGTATCGCCCACCTTGGCTGCTTTCAGTTCCTTCACGCCGGCAATAACGAACCCGACTTGCCCTGCGCTTAAACTGTCGCACGTCTGTGATTTTGGGGTGAACACGCCGACATTTTCGGTCGAGTGCTGGGCGCCGGTAGCCATGAACAGAATCTTTTCCTTGGGCCTGAGCGTGCCGTTCATCACCCGGACCAGCATCACGACCCCGACGTAATTGTCGAACCATGAATCAATTATTAATGCCTGCAGAGGCGCGCCAGGATCTCCTTTTGGGGGAGGCACCTTGGCGATCAATGCTTCCAGCACCTCCTGCACACCCTCGCCGGTCTTCGCCGAGCAGCGCGTCGCATCGTGCGCTTCGATCCCGATTACCTCTTCAATTTCCTCGATGGCATTTTCGGGATTCGCCGACGGCAAGTCGATCTTGTTCAGCACGGGCACCACCTCGACACCGAGATCGAGTGCAGTGTAGCAATTCGCCACCGTCTGCGCCTCCACGCCTTGCGAAGCATCCACCACCAGCAACGCGCCCTCACATGCCGACAACGAGCGCGATACTTCGTAGGAAAAATCCACATGCCCCGGGGTATCGATCAGGTTGAGGTTATAGACCTGTCCATCGCGCGCCCGGTAGCTTAAGGCGGCAGTCTGCGCCTTGATCGTGATGCCGCGTTCGCGCTCCAAATCCATCGAGTCGAGCACTTGTGCTTCCATCTCGCGGTCGGACAATCCGCCGCACAGCTGGATGATGCGATCAGCTAAAGTGGATTTACCATGGTCGATGTGAGCGATGATGGAGAAATTACGGATATGCTGCATAGAGTCCAAAATAGATATCCCGCCCGAGCCGATTTTTTCGCAAAGGGCGAATTCTAGCCGATTTGGGCGGGATACGCAGGCGGTGATTATTTTTCGTCCAGCTTGATTGCCACGTATAGGGCGTTATCGCCCCTTCGCACCAACAAAGCGACATTACGCCCATTAGGAACCTGCTTGAGCAGTTCGTTGAATTGCGCCAGCGAACGAATTTGAATATTGCCAATTGCCAGAAGCACATCGCCCTGATGTAATCCGGCGGCACGAGCGGCGGAGCCGCGGACGTCCTGTACCAGCAACCCCCCGACGACTTGCAATTCCTCAAGTTGCTCAGCATTCAATTCCATGACGGAAATACCCAGACGCGAAACAGTCTCAGCACCATCTTCGGATGGCTTCTTGCCGGTGCGTGCCAGCTTGCCATCTTCAGGCATTTCCGCGACCTCGACGGTGACCTTCTTGGTCTCGCCCTTGCGCCATAACTCGACTACCACCTTGGTGCCCGGCTTGACTGCCGCCACCATGCGCGGCAAATCATTGGAACTGTTGACCGGCTTGCCGTCGAAGCTAAGAATGACGTCGCTTGCCTGTATGCCGGCCTTGTCGGCCGGCGCATTCTTTTCGACACTACTGATCAGTGCCCCATTGGGTTTGCTCAGGCCAAATGATTCAGCCAACTCGCGGGTCAATTCCTGTATCGTCACGCCAATGCGGCCTCGTGTCACCTTGCCACCGCTGCGCAATTGGTCCGCCACCTGCATCGCCACATCAATCGGTATCGCGAAGGAAAGGCCCATGGACCCGCCTGAGCGGGTATAGATTTGCGAATTTATGCCGACAACCTCTTCATCCATGTTAAACAATGGGCCGCCGGAATTGCCGGGATTGATAGCCACATCGGTCTGGATGAATGGCACAAAATTATCTTGGGGCAAGGAACGTCCCTTGGCGCTGACGATGCCGGCGGTCACGCTGTTATCGAAGCCAAATGGCGACCCGATTGCGATTACCCATTCACCCACTTTGAGTTTGTTCGGGTCTCCTGCAGTTAACTTCGGCAAACCGGTCGCGTCGATTTTCAACAAAGCCACATCCGTACGTTTGTCCACCCCGATGACTTTGGCGCGAAACTCGCGTTTGTCCGTGAGCCTAACAGTAATCTTGTCGGCGCTGTCCACCACATGCGCGTTGGTCATGATGTAGCCATCGCTGCTGATAATAAAGCCCGAACCAAGCGATTGCGACTCCTGCTCGCGCGGGATTTGCGGCGCAAAGCGGCGGAAGAACTCGTAGAACGGATCATCTTCCGGAATATTTGGAAAACCCTGTGTGCTTTGAATGATTTGTGTCGTACTGATATTAACTACCGCAGGACCCTGTTTTTCCACCAAGTCGGTGAAATCTGGCAGTTCCTTGGTCTGAGCAGACGTGCTGCAAATCGTTGCGAAGAGCAATATCAACAGACTGGCGAATTTTCTCAGCATGCACTTCTCCACAATCACAAAAGATTAACGAACACCTTACCATCCAACGTTAAGAAATAAGGTTCAAGTTCTCTCCTTCACCCTATTCGCAACGTCTTTCTCCTACCCGTCACGCCATGGTCGTGCAATAAACGGCTGAAGACGGCTCGTGGCGTGGCGCAAGGAAATCCACCTGACGATGACGAAACCGGCAGCCAAGCCAAATAACGCTCCTAGTGCAGCACATCCGTCACGTTGCTGAGGCTGTTCAACCCACCCACCTCCAAGAATCGCACCCATCACCATCAATAACAGCGGCAACACATAAACCAGGCTGATCCCACGTAATACCGCGCCTTCGGCAACCGATATGACGACTTCGTCACCGACCCCGGCATTGATCGGATTATCTACTCGAAACTCACGAGGTTTGCCGCAAAATAACTGGGACAGTTTGCCTGTCCCGCAACCTTTGCCGTTGCACTCCCCACATTCATTGCGGTGGTCGGCCTGAACGAAAGCATGCTGCCCTTCGATTCTCATAATTTTCGCGCGTGCATCCAGCATCATCATTTGCCGTTGTAGCGTACTGAATCCAGAACTTTCATCACCGTGCGCGGCGGGACTTCCCCCACGACGGTCACAAGATTCTTGTCCACTACCTTGCGATACATACTTACCGCACCTCGACTCGACAATCCTTCCACATCATCTTGATCTTCATCATTCGACTCGATGAATATGGAAATCGCACTCATTCCATCGGAGAACACGATTTGCGTCACTGGCGCATGTTTTCCATGCATGGTGCGCAGAATCTCCATCGTCTTCTTAAATCCGGTCGGCAACATATCGGCCACCCAACCGCTATTTACCGATGTGATGTCCTTCGCTGGTTCCGGCAGGTCACGCGATCCCTTACTATTTGCCCCTGCCGAAGCAAATGACTTGAGCCAGGAACGATCAATCTGCCCGCCAATCTGCAATTGAGTGAACGCAT
Organism: uncultured beta proteobacterium; assembly: GCA_963833515.1. GTDB lineage: Bacteria > Pseudomonadota > Gammaproteobacteria > Burkholderiales > Gallionellaceae > Gallionella. The sequence continues at coordinate 221,739 of CAWHYN010000031.1, forward strand.
ATTGCTCGGCCACTTGGTTTCTATCACTCAATACGGCAGCCTTCAACAACAGCCCTGAATCTGTATCCACCCACATCTTGTGCGTATAACGCAGGTTATCTCTCGGCTGGAACAGGATGACTTGAGCGTCATATCCCGCCACGCGCTCCACTCCAAACAGTTTGGCCTCATAGTTTGCTCGCAGGGCCGCTAGCTGCTCGGGCAACAAGTAAGGGAACCTGCCACTGTCCCATCGGCTGTCCATCTGCACCAACCTGTCTTGGGTGTAATTCCAAACCAGACCATCATGTCGGATTATCTCCTGCTTGGGGCCATCCAGACAGGCCAGCTTCTCGTATTCGCCTCCCGCTTCGGAAATGTGAATAATGTTCGATGTCTCAACGCGATTTTCATACTGATAAATGAACACGCCGCTGTAATTGATCTGATGCCCCGCAGACGCAGCGACCTCAAGCCAATCAAGAGCTGACCTTTCCTCGGCATGAGCATGCGCCACAAACGCCAACAGGAAACCACAAATCGCCACAGGCAGCCTCATCGCTATGCTTCCCCAATCCTGCTGTTCATTTGGACCGATTTTTGGTTGGGTTGTCTTGAAGTACAGCCTGGTCTCGCGTGAAGGACACCGTGCGGACGTACGAAGCACTGCTGTTCATTGCCATGCTGGGAGAAAATTCTTGATGTGCTATCAGATAATCATTGGTATTGGTCTTTATTTGCATACTGACCGGTTGGACAGCAGCCTGTTGCATCGCCATTCTCGGCACTGCCTCGGGGCTGATCTGCATCGACATCCATGCGACCACACCGACAGCCGTCAAAGAGGCCGCTGCAGACAGCGCAAAAGTGCGCATTTTCTGTTTTACCGCATGGCTGCGCGGAGCCATCACTGTCGGTTCATCCACCAGACGCTCCCGCACTTTCGCGCTCAGGTCGCAATGTATATGTTCAGGTTGCCGCAGCACATCCCCAATTAGATGATAAACGGCCCAATTTTTGCGTACCGAAGGATCATTTTTGACCTGGCCAAGAAAATTTTCCGCTTCATCCTCAAACAGCTCGCCATCCATCAGTGCAGAAATCTGTTGCTTCATACCTACCACCTTTTACCCTTGCTGGTTTCTAACAGCGGACGCAGATTCTCCGCCACCGCTTCGCGTGCCCTAAATATTCTCGACCGTACGGTGCCGACCGGGCAATTCATCACACTGGCAATTTCCTCATAACTCAATCCCTCGATCTCGCGGAGCGTCAAGGCACTACGCAAATCCTCTGGCAGCTGCTGCAAAGAGAGCTGCACAACGTCGACAACCTGTTTGCTCATAAGTTCATTTTCGGGCGTACTTACTTCATGAAGCAGGCTGGCCTCCTCGAAAGATTCCGCATCCTCCGTATCAAACAGTGTAACCGTCGGCGCACGGCGCTTATTTGCCAACAAGTGGTTTTTTGCCGTATTGATTCCGATACGATATAGCCAAGTGTAAAAGGCACTCTCGCCACGAAAACCAGGCAAGGCACGGTAAGCCTTGATAAAGGCATCCTGTGTAACATCCTCCGCTTCGGCCGGATCCCGCACAAAACGAGAAATCAGCCGCCCGAGCTTGCGTTGGTATTTGGATACCAGCAAATCAAAGGCGTGCTTATCGCCGCGCTGGACCCGTTCCACCAGCTGTTGATCGACATCTCGCTCTGTCATCCCTGACCATTCCGGTTATTATTGTGGCTGCGCGACGTACTGCATAATATCAAGTATAACCGCTCAGCCTTTCCACGTCAGCTATAACTGGACACATTTTATGTTTTATGGGGTCGTTGCTGGGTGTCGTCTATGACACTCGATTTAGGCGCACCGAAACTGCGACCTTCTGGCCAAGTCTGGAAATAGAACCAGCCGAATGATTGCTGATATCGTCCGTCTGCTATAGTCGCAATGTGAACCTTTTCGCCGGGAACCGAATTGCTGCAATTTGACACACTGATTATCGGCAGCGGATTAGCCGGATTGACTCTGGCCATCAAGCTGGCTGAACGCCAAAAAGTCGGACTGATCACCAAGAAATCCATGCTGGATGGTGCGAGTGGTCAGGCGCAAGGCGGTATTGCCGCTGTTTTATCCGGGGAAGACTCGCTCGATGCACACATCCAGGACACCTTGGCCGCCGGGGCGGGCCTTTGCGATGAAGCCGCCACCCGTTATGTTGTCGAGCATGGCAAAGCTGCCATTGATTGGTTGATAGCGCAAGGCGTTCCGTTTACCAAAGACATATCCAATGATATGGGCTATCACCTTACGCGCGAAGGCGGCCACAGCCGGCGGCGCATCATTCACGCAGCCGACGCGACCGGTCACGCCGTGCAGGAAACCCTTGCTACGCGCGTGCTGAGCCATCCGAACATCACGGTGCTTGAATACCATATGTCGGTTGATTTGATAACCGGCAAGAAACTGGGGCGACTTGATAATCGCTGCTTAGGCGTTTATGCGCTCAATAGCTTAAGCGGCGAAGTTATCACCATCGCTGCGCAAAATACCATCTTGGCCACTGGCGGAAGTGGCAAAGTCTATCTTTACACTACCAATCCCGACACGGCCACGGGTGACGGGATCGCGATGGCTTGGCGCGCAGGCTGCAGGGTGGCCAACATGGAGTTCATCCAGTTCCACCCGACTTGTTTGTACCATCCACACGCGAAATCGTTTTTGATCAGCGAGGCCGTGCGTGGTGAAGGCGGCATCCTGAAGCTGCCGGACGGAACACGATTCATGCCTAGCCATGATGCGCGCGCCGAACTCGCTCCGCGTGATGTTGTGGCAAGAGCAATTGACTTCGAAATGAAAAAGCGCGGACTGGATTGCGTCTATTTGGATATCTCACATCAGTCGGTCGAATTTCTTCAGGAACACTTCCCGACCATCTATGCACGTTGCCTGTCGTTAGGTATCAATATAAGCAAAGAGCCGATTCCGGTGGTTCCAGCAGCCCACTACACCTGCGGCGGCGTTGTCACCGACCTGCACGCGCGAACTGATGTCGGGAATCTGTATGCCGTCGGAGAAACGGCGTACAGCGGCTTGCACGGCGCCAACCGGCTGGCCAGCAATTCGCTGCTGGAATGTCTGGTATTCGCGGACGCTGCAGTTCGTGACATTTTGGACAAGCCTACCCAGGCATCCTCTCCCTTGCCGGCTTGGGATGAAAGCCGCGTGACGGATGCTGATGAACAAATCGTCATTTCGCACAACTGGGCAGAGTTACGGCACTTCATGTGGGACTATGTAGGTATCGTGCGTACCAACAAGCGTCTGCAGCGAGCACAACATCGCATCCAATTGCTGCAGGACGAAATAGACGAGTACTACGCCAACTTCCATATCAGTTCAGACTTGCTCGAATTGCGCAATCTCGTACTGAACGCCGAACTGATTGTTCATAGCGCCTTGTTGCGCCACGAAAGTCGCGGATTGCATTTCAGCAAGGATTACCCGCAAACTCTACCCAACCCGCAACCGACCATTCTTTCCCCCGGATAAGAGCACTTCGGCGGACCGCAGAATCCACATACCGCACCATAGCCGACACGGCATTCTAATTTAATCGTCAAAGATCATATGCCGTGGGTTCGGGATGAATAACACTGCGTCACGCGGCCGATAATAGAACGGCCCCAGAGAAATGAGCCGAACCACCTCTACCGCAACCTTCGTTCGCATGAAGCGACCGGACCAAATGCAATGTGCTTGTATGTCGGCAGCAGACGCGCAACGATGCTTAGCAAATAGTCAACCGAGCAGCAAAAAAAAGTGCCCGGCATGTTTGAGCATTGCGGATTTTGGATCAGAATGGAATCAGAATACAAAAAACAGGATAATTCCCCACAACACAAGCAGCACAATAATAACCATCAGCAGTTCCCCCCCATGCGATTGAGAAGGTTCCATCAAGCTCTGGCGGGTGGTAAGCCGAGGTTGGGCCGGCAATGTTGATGCGGCCGCCAATGCAGCACGCCCAGCCTGATTGATTGATTCGGCGCTCGGGCGCGCCATATTGAACGTCTTGGACAATTCGTCAACATCTTCACTGGAGGCAGTCAGGGCGGCCAACCGCATTGTCGCGACCGCGGAATCAAATGCTTTGGATAATCTGATATTCGACGCTGATTTAGGTTCTTCCTCGCCTACCGACATCCGCACGCCAATATCAACGGTATCCGGCGATTTCTTGTCGGTCGCGTTGGATGATCTGGATAAGTCAACTTGTTGAGTGGAATGCGGCAGGGCATCGCAACAAGTGCGCAAATCAACGGCAAAATCCTTCGCATTCTGGTATCGATCTTCCACAGCCTTGGCCAATGCCTTGGCTACGATGAAATTGACCATCTCGGGCACTTCTGGATTTAGCGTATTTGGTGGTGCCGGCACCGCGTTCAAGGTCTGGTACATGATTGCGTTGACGTTCTCGCCGGTAAACGGAGCTTGCCCGGTCAGCATTTCATAGAGCATGACACCCAAAGAGAAAATATCCGAGCGCTGATCTATGGATTTTCCCATCACCTGTTCGGGCGACATGTATTTTGGCGAACCTAGCACCATACCGGTTTGGGTGCGCACGGACGCAGAAGCCATGCGCGCAATGCCAAAGTCGGTTATTTTCGCATGCCCGTCGCGAATCACCATGATATTCGAAGGTTTGACATCGCGATGTATGATGTCATGTTCGTGGGCATACGCCAGCCCTTGCGCAACCTGGGCCACGATGTTCAACACTTGGTCGATAGGCAGTAGGGCTCGATCGTTCAAGATATCGCGTAACTCGCGGCCTTCCAAAAATTCCATGGCAATATAAGCAATATCGCCACTTTTCCCGACATCATAAATGGTCACGATATTAGGATGGTTGAGGCGCCCGGCCGCTTTAGCTTCCTGATAGAAACGCGCTTCGTATTCTTCCTTCTCATCCAATGCAAGGCTGAGGTTAATTGTCTTGATCGCAACCACGCGATCAATCAGCGGATCCCTGGCCTTATAGACCACGCCCATCGCGCCCTGACCAAGCTCCCCCAGGATCTCATAGCGCCCCAATTGGCTAATCATTGTGTGCACCCGAATGAGTCTTTATTGCCACGTTCATTTGGATAAACTTGATAATCATACAAATTTCGCTAATTACAAAGGCTGGGTTTAATATGCACCCGCTTGCCCGAATTGAGCTCGACACTCTGCGTAAAGATACCCCTGCTTGAATGGCTCACGATCACGGTATGCTTACCTGGAGAAACCAATACCGTTAATGGCGAAGAACCAACCCGGCCCTTCCTGATACCGTCCACGAACACTTCCGTGCCTTCAGCGCACGTGACCGAAATGAATGCATCTGTACTGCCGCTTGATGTCGCGATGGCAGCATCTTCCCTCACCTCATCCTTGCTTGTCATCTTTGCCTGATTCTCTGAGAGCTTTGACTTTTGTTTGTCCTCAGTCTTCTCTTGAGTCCTCTCTTGAGTTTTGTAGCTACCCCTTTCTTTAGCCTCTTTGTTCTCCAACTTCTTTTTGACACTCGACTTTTGCTCGGCCTGAGAAATCGCGGGGGAAATCGCGGGGATTGTGCCGTCAGTCTTAATGTTGGAGTATGCCGCAATTGATGCAGCAGGCGCAATCGCCGAACTTGGCTGAACCACAATGGCTGCTTGTTTATCCACTTTTGTCGGGACTACAGCACTTTCTTCATGATGCACCAAATTTACGAGCAACCAAATCAGTAATAGCGAGGAGACGGCAGTCCCTCCGACATACAGCGCACGTTGCTTGGGTTCTGCCTCCTGAAAACGGGCCACCAGGTGGGCTAACCAGACATCCAGTCTGCTGGCGGCGGAGCTCCAAGCCACCTTGGCACTGCCCATTAATCTTGCCCAGGGGCTTTCAGCTTGCGCGGCGATCAGCGGCTTAGTTGCTTCGGAATGGTTCGCTTTATCGCCAGGATAGCCTATCGCATAGACTTCGTGCTCTCGCACATGCTTGTCAGTGCGAGAGCCTTGATAATGGAACATCCCTGCATATTGCGGGGAAAGGCGCGAGACGGCGTCGTAGTATGAACGCGATACGAGTATCTGCGCGGCATCAGCAAAACCCATAACACGCTGGGCGACGTTGATGCCGTCACCTACGATACTGGGCTGACCGTTGATGTCTCTGACAAGGCGCACCGGCCCTAAATTGATCCCCATGCGCACCAGCAGGGGAGGATTAGTATTCGCATCTTCCAAAAGCAAACTTTCCCGCAAGCTGAGCGCCGCCTTTAGCGCATCTTCTACATCGCCAAGGAAATTGATCGCCGCACCGTCACCGGTATCGAGAATGATCCGGTCAGTCATAGGTACCTCGCGAATGGCGGCGGCAAGATAGCCGTTAAACCTATCCTTCAGCGAAATTTGTCCAGCCACAGACTTCTTGGAATATTCCACAATATCCAAAAAGAATACACTACACATGATGGTCTTATTGCCGCGCTCTTCCATTCAAGATCCCAGTATCCCGGCTATCTGCCGCTATCTCAATATCCCAGGTTCATTGCTCGCCTAATGTGACCTCGCAGATTTTAGTAGCAGTCAGCGTTTTACACCAGTTTTACTTTTCTTTCTGCTGGCCGGATCCGAACCTCGAGACGGTCTCGCCGCGACGGTAGTTTTACGCCAGGATTTTTCGGATTGTTTCCGGTCAGATTCGTTAACTGATAGCTGCGAATCCTGCGGCTTCTCCTTGACTGCCTTCGGCGGTGACTCCGCCCCAATCCAAAACCTGTGCCACCTCGGCCTCACCCAATTCGCAGGTCATGCCTCGCTTCAAGCGCGGCGGTAGTTTGATTATGCCGAAGCGTACCCGTATCAACCGACTGACGGGCAGCCCCAGCGCGTCAAAGGTGCGACGTACCACGCGGTTGCGGCCTTCCTTGAGCATCACGCGGTACCAGTGGTTAAAACCTTCGCCGCCTTCGTCATGCAATTTTTCAAACTTGACCAAGCCGTCTTCCAGCTCAACTCCATGCTGGAGCGCCCGGTCCATCTGTGTCTGCGTCATTGTTCCTTGTACGCGCACGGCATATTCGCGCTCGACTTCAAAACGCGGATGCATCAACCGATTTGCCAAATCGCCCGAAGTCGTAAAGATCAGCAAGCCACTGGTATTAAAATCCAGTCGTCCAATCGCAATCCATTTTTGGCCGCGCACTTTAGGCAGCTTATCAAACACGCTGTTGCGATTCTCCGGGTCAACTCGGCTGACGATTTCACCTTCGGGTTTGTGGTACAGCAGTATACGCGTGACCTGGTCTCTCTCGCCGACGCGTATGCTGCGTCGATCGGTCTTCACTAGATCACCTTCCGCGACGCGCATCCCCAAACTGGCCGGTTCGCCATTCACACTCACGCGTCCCGCAATAATCCATTCCTCCATCATACGTCGCGAACCCAATCCGGCCTGGGCTAGCACTTTCTGTAATTTTTCGCCTTGCAGCTTTCGCTCGGCAGATTGATCTTCAACCGAACGCGCATCGGAAACGTCAATCTGTGGCACTACCTTGTCATTCCTGTTCATGCTGATACTCGCGCCGCTCCAGCACGGCTTGCGCAAGAGTGCCGCTATCTACCTGCTCCAGTTCGCCTCCTACAGGCAGCCCGCGTGCTATGCGCGACACTTTTACGTCCCGCGACCGCAGCAGGGCTGCCAAATAGTGCGCAGTAGCGTCCCCCTCCGCGGTAAAATTGGTCGCCAATATCACTTCGCACGGATGCTCCTGTACTCGCTTCACTAATCGATCCAGATGCAATTCCTTTGCACCTATCCCGTCCAGAGGCGACAACCTGCCCATCAAAACGAAGTACAGACCGCGATAACACTGTGTTTGTTCCATCATCAGCAAATCGGCCGGCATTTCGACCACGCACAACAAACCAGGATCGCGTCTTGGCGACGCACATAAACTACACACTTCGTGCTCGGAAAAATTATTGCACTTGATGCAGTGCTGAATGTTGCTGGCAGCCAACTCCAGTGCTTGTGCCAGATGCAGTGCCCCCGCGCGATCGCGCTGCAATAAATGGTAAGCCATACGCTGCGCAGATTTTGGCCCTACGCCCGGCAAGCAGCGTAATGCAGCGATCAGGTCCTCCAGACGTGAAGGAATCATCAGAACGGCAACTTCAACCCTGGGGGCATGCCCGCATTGAAGGCACTCATGCGCTGCTGGATGGTAGCTTCCACTTTTTTCATCGCATCGTTCAATGCCAATACAATCAAATCCTCCAGCATTTCCTTGTCATCGGCCAACATGCTGTCATCGAGCGTCACACGTCGCACCTCATGGCCGCAGGTCATGATCACCTTAACCGTGCCGGAACCCGCTTGTCCCTCTACTTCAACCGTTGCCAATTCGGCCTGCGCCTTTTGCATATTCTGTTGCATCTGCTGAGCCTGCTTCATCAAGCCGCCCAATCCGCCCTTCATCATTTTGTCGTCCTCCTAGACTTGCTGTACGGGTTTAATCGATTCGGGCACAAGGGTCGCGCCCAATTCAGATAGGGCTTCGCGCACGAAGCCATCCTGTGCGATCGAATCGCTCGCCTGCTGTTGTTTGAGTTGTTTGCCCTGATGCTCTATCACCGCGGGAGTTGGTGCCTCCATTTTTCCCGTCACGATGTTCAGCCTCATCGGCTTGGCAAAATAATCGCTCAACGCAGCCTGCAATTTCTCTGTTGCCAACTTGTTGTTTTGCAATTGTTTATATTCCTGCGACAAACATAGCGTGATCTGTCCGTCCGAGAAATCCCGCAGTACACAATGCTTTGCCAACTGCAGCGCCATGCCTTGCACATTCAATTGCGTTAACAAAACGCCCCAGTCATAATTACCAGATAATGCCTCGCTGACCGCAGGCGATGTGACGGGGATTTGTTCGCATTCGAGCGGCGAGGCTACTTTGCCAGCATCAGCAAACGGCTTCGCTGCTGACTGGACAGCGGCAGGCTCTGCCACTGGCGCCGCAACTCTGGCTGGCGCAAATGCCAACATGCGCAACAATGTCATCGTAAAGCCGGCATAGTCATCGGGTGCCAAGTCTATTTCATCGCGCCCATGGATGGCAATTTGATAAAACAACTGCAATTCTTCCGCCGTGAATATCTTCGCCAGTTCCAGCAGCCTGTCACGTTCCGGGTCGTCGCTGGCAATCGCCTGGGGTATGGCCTGCACCAAGGCGATGCGATGCAGCAACGTGGCCAGTTCCTGCAAGGCCGCATCGAATGCAATACTGCGCGCAGCCATAAGATCAGCGACCTGAAGCAGCGCTGCTCCGTTGCTATCACGCAATACAACCAGCAAATCAAACAGGTAGCTTTGGTCTATCGCCCCCAACATGGTGCGCACCACCGCCTCCTCGACCTTGCCCGCAGAAAAAGCGATGGCCTGATCCATTAGGCTCAGTGCGTCGCGCATGCTGCCTTGTGCGACGCGCGCAATCAAAGCGATGGCTCCGGGCTCGAAGGCGACCTGTTCCTGCTCCAAAACATGTTGCAGCTGCGCCGAAATCAGTGCTGGCGGCAACTGCTTTAAATTGAACTGCAAGCAACGCGACAACACGGTGACAGGAATCTTTTGGGGGTCGGTGGTAGCGAGTATAAATTTAACATGCTCCGGGGGCTCTTCCAGCGTCTTCAACATCGCGTTGAATGCCGACTTGGAGAGCATATGCACTTCGTCAATGATATATACCTTGAAGCGTCCGCTGCTCGGCGCGTACAGCGCACTTTCCAGCAGTTCCCGCATATTGTCTACCTGGGTGTTGGACGCCGCATCCAATTCGATCAAGTCAACGAAACGTCCGCTGTCGATCTCCTTGCAGGCGCTACACTCTCCACAAGGCGTTGGTGTAATGCCGGTCGCGCAATTCAGCGCCTTGGCAAAAATGCGCGCTATCGTGGTCTTGCCGACCCCACGCGTGCCGGTGAAAAGATAGGCATGATGCAGACGATTTTGCGTGAGGGCATTGGTGAGTGCTCGAACAACGTGCTCCTGCCCCGCCAATTGCGCGAAAGTCTTGGGCCGCCATTTGCGCGCAAGGACAGTTATGGCTGACAAATTACACCGCGCTGGAATCTAATAGTGGAACGAATCTGATTACGCTCAAACCCAGTTCTGGATTATTGGAATTATCATCAGATAATTCCTGGTGAGCGATCTTTTTCATCACTGCTCCGCACACCAAATAGGAGGCGAGCCTTACCCCCGGCACTTGCAGTATGTAGCTGTGGCTGCTTCCTTCCGGACCTGACCAGGTTCACTACGCTGCAATGCGGGGAGACCCGCCAATTCATTGAAGCGGCTCGACACCGACCGGGCATCACCATGACCGCTTCGCTTATGGACTCAATTCTTCGCTTGGCAAGAGCCAATTTGCGTGTGGGATACGCTGAAACTTCGCTTTCGCCCATCGCCCCGGCTTCACACAAGCCTTCGATAAGTATAAGTCTACACTGAAATGACGTTTGGTGCTCTTTCCTGACGATGTTCACTACGGTTCTTGAACCAGTTATTCTCGTCGCCCGGCTAAGCCGAACGCACTGGAATTATGCCGATTCGCTTGCGCCATTCTGCCGGGCCGATGTCATGCACCGAACGTCCACTGACATCTACTGCCACCGTTACCGGCATATTCTCAACCTCAAATTCGTAAATCGCTTCCATACCCAAGTCGGCAAACGCGAGCACCTTCGCGCTGCGTATCGCCTTGGACACCAGATAGGCCGCGCCGCCTATGGCAATCAAATACACTGCGCGGTGACGCTTTATCGCCTCGATGCCAACCTTGCTACGCTCGGCCTTGCCAACCATGCCTATCAGCCCGGTCTGCGCCAGCATCGCTTCGGTGAACTTATCCATGCGTGTCGCAGTGGTCGGGCCAGCTGGGCCAACGACCTCATCTCGCACTGCATCGACCGGGCCGACATAATAGATGAAGCGGTTCGTAAAATCCACGCCGGGCGGCAATTTTTCGCCGCGCGCCAACATCTCGGTGATTCGCTTGTGCGCTGCATCACGTCCTGTCAACAGCCTTCCTGACAGCAACACCGTCTCTCCCGGCCGCCACTGCGCGATTTCCTCGCGCGTTATCGTTTCCAAATTAACCCGGCGGGCGTCCTCCGCCGCATGCCAATGCACCTCGGGATAGTCTTCCAGTTTGGGAGGCATGAATTGCGCTACCCCCTCGCCATCCAACTCAAAATGAATGTGCCGCGTGGCCGCGCAGTTCGGAATGATTGCAATCGGCTTGGAAGCAGCATGAGTCGGGTAATCCAATATCTTGATATCCAGAACCGTAGTCAAGCCACCTAGACCCTGTGCCCCGATACCCAGCGCATTAACCTTTTCATATAACTCGATCCTTAATTCCTCGATGCGATTCCTTGCGCCGCGCGCTTTCAGCTCGTGCATGTCGATTGGCTGCATCAACGCCTCCTTGGCCAGCAGCATGGCCTTTTCTGCCGTACCGCCGATACCGATACCCAACATTCCCGGCGGACACCACCCTGCTCCCATCTCCGGCACGCGTTGCAGCACCCATTCGACAATATCGTCAGCCGGATTAAGCATTTCCATTACCGCCTTATTTTCGGATCCGCCCCCCTTGGCAGCGATGCGCACCTCTACGCTATCCCCCTGCACTAACTCAACATGAACCACCGCTGGCGTGTTGTCGCCCGTATTTTTGCGCCTCCCCGCAGGATCGGCAACGATTGACGCTCTTAGCGGGTTATCAGGATCCAAGTAGGCCTTGCGCACCCCGGCATTCACCATTTCGACAATATTCAGCGTCGCATCCCAACGCACCGACATCCCTATCCGCACGAACGCCACCACGATTCCGGTGTCCTGACATATAGGCCGATGCCCCTGCGCACACATAAGTGAATTGGTCAGAATCTGCGCCATCGCATCTTTGGCCGCTGGCGATTGCTCAGCGCCATATGCGCCTGCCAACGCTTGAATGTAGTCCGATGGATGGTAATAAGAGATGAATTGCAGTGCTCCTGCAATGCTATCAATGAAGTCCTGCTGGCGAATGGTAGTCATGATGAACCTAACGTGAGGGGGCTGCAAGAATTATGTGCATCAGCAAACATGGCGTCAATACAAAAGGAAATAATAACACTTCATAATGCAGATTCTACCTCGACTCATAATAGCCGGAATGACGAACGTCAATGTATGGTGGTGACAGCTGTAACAAGAAAAACATAATCCCAAGGGCGCGTAAATCGAATAGCCTTCAGATTCAGAATTCAAGCGAGAGTCCTGTGTGGCTGTTTCTTGAGCAAGGTTACCAATTCGCCCGCTGACGGGCCACAAGGCACCTGCATTCATCGATTGACGACAAGGCGCCTGATGAGGTTTACTTGACGATGTCGTCTTACACTGCCTCACGGAGCGCAAAACTAGCCGCGCGCCCCAGATCAAAAGATGAAATCTTTTCAAACCAAACAGAACCACGTCTTTCTGGAACGTCAGGCGATGCACCAAGACCCAATCTGAAATATGCCATGAGAAAGCAAGACACCTCTACAACAGCTGCGCCATTGCCTCCCGCTTCACCGCAAAGCAAGGCAGCAATCGCCGTGCCTGTTTCAGGCAGGGAAGTGTCAATAATGCTCGGCTTGCTGATGCTGTTGAGCTTCGTGGTTTTCCATAAATTCATTCTCGGAGATGCGGTTTACCTGTTCAAGGATATCGGAGGCGATACGCTGAATGCCTATTATCCATCCTATGTCAACATTTCGGAGATGTTGCGGGAGCACGGCCTCCCGGGCTGGTCTTTTGAGCAAGGTCTGGGACAGAATGTATTTCCGTTTAGCCTCAGCGATCCCACCACCTACTTGCTCTATCTGCTGGGCAGCGATTACCTGGCCTATGGCATCGTCTGGGTGGAGATTCTCAAGATCACCGGTAGCGGATTATTGTTCTTCTGGTACCTGAAGAAACTGCGCCTCGACAGCAGGGCCGCCTACACCGGCGGCCTGCTTTATGCTTTTTCAGGCTTCATGATCGTGGGGGGGAGCTGGTATATATTTTCCACGCTGGGCCTGTATGCAGCGTTGCTCCTGTTGTCCTTTGAAATGCTGTATTCAGAGGACGAGTGGCGGCTGTTCCCGGTCGCGGTGTCGCTGATCGCCGCCTATAACTTTGTCAGTCTGTACACGTGCAGCGTATTCCTGCTGCTTTATGTCCTTTTCAGGGTGCTTGCCGAGGAAGAGCATGATTTCGCAAGGCTCCCGCGGCTATTTCGGCAGATGTTCTTGCTGGGCTTGCTCGGCGTACTGATCAGCTCGGTATTTTCCATCCCCAACCTGCTTCAAATGATCGAGAGCCCAAGGGTCTCGGGGAATGCCTCCCTCACCGGCGAGCTGGCGTCCATTCCAATGTTCAGACCAGGCGATGGCAATTATCTGTTGAGCTTGCTCATGCGCACTTTTTCCAGCGATCTGCTCGGGAACGGCAGCGCTTATCAGGGGTGGCGAAATTACCTCGAGGCGCCGATGAGTTATTGCGGCCTGATCACGCTGCTGCTGGTGCCACAATTGTTCACTTTCTTGAAGACCAGGCAAAGAATCGTCTTCGGAAGCTTCATCGGGATTTTCATTTTCGGTGAAATCTTTCCCTGGTTCAGGCGGGCGTTCTGGCTGTTCCAGGGAGAATACTTCCGGGATTATTCCTTGTACCTCTCCATCATCCTCATACTTTTTGCGGTGCTGGCATTGGACAAGCTCATCAAGGGCCGGACCGTCAATCTTTTGGTATTGGGGATCACCTTTTCCGCCCTGATGCTTCTGTTATATTTTCCCTACGATTTGAGCTTTCAGGGAGACGATGGCCACCTGACCAAATGGAACGCTGCTATCGATCACGGCATCCGAGCCAGGATTGTCCTGTTTCTGACATTGACTGCGGCCACGTTGCTTGTATCTTCCACATGGAGATTCAGAAACTCTGCGCCGATATTTCTGCTGGCAATTGCTTTTGCCGAACTGGGAACCCTGTCCCACGACACCGTCAATACACGCGATGTGATGAGTACTAAAGACCTGTACAAGAGAATTGTGTATAACGACCATTCTGTCGAGGCAATTGCGTTTATCAAACAGCAAGACAAGGGGTTTTTCAGGGTCGAAAAAAATTATGGTGGCTTTAATGATTCCAAAGTCCAGCATTACTTTGGGACCAGCTCTTACCATTCTTTTAATCAGTTGAACTACATAAATTTTCTGAGTGCATGCGATGTATTGGATTCAAAAAATGAAACTGAAACGAAATGGGCAGACGGTGTCAAGAATGAACCCCTGTTGCAGATATTGACTGGGGTCAAGTATCTTCTAGTCAAGGGTAACTGGATGTCGTTTAGCTCATTGACTGACAAATATGCGGAAATTGGCACCTTCGATGACGTAACAGTGTTGCAATCCAGATACGCATTACCATTGGGTGTCGCTTACGATAGTTACATGCTGAAAGGCAATTTTGAAAAGCTGGATACGAAACAAAAATACATGGCACTGCTTAAGGCAATCGTGATTCCAGGCGACTTGTCTGCGGATTTGTCCGCGATGACCAGAATTTCAGAAAAGGACCTTCAGGAAACCTATTATGACCCTAACGAATTAGCGCTGGATAGCGACAAACTTAAGGCGAACGGCTTTCACATCAGCAGGTTTTCAAACAACAGGATCGAGGGAGAGATCAACGCAAAGATCGGGCAATTGGTATTCTTCAGCATTCCGTTCGACAAGGGATGGGAAGCAACAGTGAACGGAAGCGAAGCCACGATTCTTATGGTCGATGGTGGCCTTAGCGCGGTCCAAGTGGAGCCGGGAAAAAATATCATAGCATTGCGATATTCCCCGCCATTTGTTGAAAGGGGGCTGTTGCTTACGCTTTGTGGCTTGTTCGCTTTCGGCACAATGATCTTCGGATCCAAAGTGCGTCAGCAGATTTTTTAGCCACGCAATGATTTAATGTTTGAAGCCACTTCGCACATCGCTTAACCATTAAAGATACGCTCAGCAAGTACTCACACGGATCAGGAAGCGCTCAAACGTGGTCAACCTGCTAAACGGTTTTTCCATCTACGTCGATATTGCAGCCTGGGCGCGCTTGAGGCGCGGCGCTTCGCCGTAATTTCTGACGCACTGGATGAATCTGCCCACCCAGAAATGGGGACCATTTATCGGGATTGATCCATACCGGCCTCGGGGATTGCGCAATTTCTACGCTCTTATGCGGGGCTGCATCGCAATCCTGGACATAAAACCGCCATTCGCCAGAATTCGTTGAACCACCCCTAGAACTCCTTCCAGTCATCACCGGCATTTTCTGGCGCTGTATGCAGCCTTGCCATGGCCCTGGAAAGTGCAGGAGCGCGATTGGTCTTTGTAACGGCAGCGATGGGCCTGGTGGCAGTTGTCCGAGTGGTTTGTCTGGACGCTTCCAACTTGAATATGCTTACCGCTTCGGACAGGCTGGCCGCTTGTTCCTGCATCGATTCGGCGGCCGCGGCCGCTTCTTCGACCAGTGCCGCGTTTTGCTGCGTTACATTGTCCATCTGCGTGATTGCCTGGTTGACCTGCTCGATGCCGGCACTTTGCTCGTTGGAGGCGGCGGCAATCTCGGACATGATGTCGGTGACCTGTTTTACTGCGCTGACGACCTCGTTCATCGTCCCTCCCGCCAGGTTTACTTGTTTCGCGCCGGTTTCGACTTTGTCCACCGAGTCGTTAATGAGGGTCTTGATCTCCTTGGCTGCTGCAGCCGCGCGTTGCGCGAGGTTGCGCACTTCTGCTGCGACCACCGCGAAACCGCGCCCCTGCTCGCCGGCGCGCGCCGCTTCCACTGCGGCGTTGAGCGCCAGGATGTTGGTCTGGAAGGCGATGCCTTCGATGACGCCGATGATGTCCACGATCTTTTTCGAGCTGGCGCTGATCGAGGCCATTGTTTCCACCGCCTCGTTCACCATCTGTCCGCCCCGGGCTGCCACGTCGGAAGCGTTGCTCGCCATCTGGTTGGCTTGTCTTGCGTTCTGCGCGTTCTGCTTCACGGTCGCGCTCAGCTGTTCCATGCTGCTTGCGGTCTGTTCGAGGCTGGAGGCCTGGTCCTCGGTGCGTTGCGACAAATCGGTATTGCCGGCGGCAATTTCCTGGGAGGCGGTGCGGATCGAGTCGGTGGTGCCGCGCACCTCATTGACGATGACCGCGAGGTTGTCGTTCATTCTCTTCAGGGCTGCGAGCAACTGGCCGGCTTCGTCGTTGGAGTGAGCCTCAATATGCGAGGTGAGGTCGCCTTTGGCGACGGCGTCTGCCACCTTGACGGCTTTCTGCAAGGGACCTGTAATGGAGCGCGTGATCACGAAGCCGACTGACACGCCCGCGAGAACGGCGATGATGGCAAGGACGATGATCTGGGTGATCGCGCTTTTGACTCCTGCGTCCGCCTGCTTGCCGGTCTCTTCCATGGACGCGGTCTGGTAGGCGATCATGTCACTGACGGTGGCGATGTAGGCGTCCTGCAGCGGGCGCACATCGCTTAGCAAGTAATCGATCGCCACATCGCGCTTCAGGTAATCGACCGCCTCGTCGCGCTTGCCGCCGGAGATCAGGTCCAGGAAATGTTCCTTCGCCTTTGAATAGCTGGCGCGCGCCTCCTGCACTTTCTTGAAACTGGCCTTTTCCGCTTCGGAATCGACCATGCTTTCGAGCTTGTCGAGGTCTGCCTTGATGACCTTGGTCGAGTTGGCGATGCGGTCGAGTTCGTCGGAAACTTCGGACTGCTTCTTGACCAGCACGCTGTTGCGCATCGCGCGGGCGATCAGGTTGTTGTTGAGGATCACGTCGTTGGCGATTTCGGTCTTGGCGAATTTTTCTGTGATCAGCACATCGACTTCGTGCTTGAGGGCGGTCAGGTCACGGTAGCTGATTGCGGCTACGATTGCCAGAAGGACCAGTACCGCTCCGAAACCCCATGCCAGTTTTCTGCTCACCTTCATGCCTGCGAGGGCCATTCCGCTTCTCCTTTTATTCGTCCTGCGGGTTGAGTCAACCATAGCTTGGTCATCGTGTGGAAAAAAGCCGATTAGTTTGAGATGAGCGTACGCAATTTTGGTAGATGCCCAAGAACGCCATCCTATCACTCGCGTCGGTCTCGCACGAAACGCAAGGAACATGGGGATGTGCGGGAATTCAAACTTGATACTGTTCGGCTTGCCCCGATTAGCGATCGACCGAAGGCACTAATTGCAGGTGAAGTTGTCATAAATCATAAATCAATTCCGAATCTGGCGTCTTGATTTCTTCCGCCTCCAGTAAGACCCGAGATTGATCGAGCCGAACATTTCAAAATCACCGCGCACTTGCGCTTCATTCCAAGATATTGACATGTCTAGAATTCCTTCCAATCATCCGTGTTTTCTTTGGTTTTGACCAACCGGCGCTTTCTACCGTGAGGCACCACCGCAGTCGAGACATGCGGTGGGACAACCGGTTTCGCAGTCACCGCCGGCGTTTCTTCGGTAGCAGCTTCAAGCTTGAATACACTCACCGCTTCCGATAAGTTGCCCGCTTGTTCCTGCATCGCTTCAGCTGCCGCCGCCGCTTCTTCCACCAGTGCCGCGTTCTGTTGCGTCACGTCGTCCATCTGGGTGATCGCCCGATTGACTTGCTCGATACCGGCACTCTGCTCATTGGACGCAGCGGCGATTTCAGCCATGATGTCCGTGACGCGCTTTACCGCGCTGACAATCTCGCTCATGGTCCTGCCGGCCTGGTCCACCTGCTTGGCACCAATATCCACTTTGCTGACCGAGTCATCAATCAGGGCCTTGATCTCCTTGGCGGCAGCAGCTGAGCGCTGAGCCAGGCTGCGCACTTCGGCTGCCACGACCGCAAAGCCACGTCCTTCTTCGCCTGCACGGGCCGCTTCGACAGCCGCGTTCAGTGCCAGGATATTTGTCTGGAAGGCGATGCCATCGATGACGCTGATGATATCGACGATCTTCTTCGAGCTGGTGCTGATCGAGGCCATGGTCTGCACCACTTCATTCACTACCTGGCCACCTTTAACTGCCACGTCAGAAGCGTTAGTCGCCAGTTGGTTCGCTTGCCTGGCGTTCTCCGCATTTTGTCTGACCGTTGAGGCCAACTCTTCCATGCTCGATGCAGTTTCTTCCAGACTCGATGCCTGTTCTGCAGTACGTTGCGACAGGTCAGCGTTACCCGAGGCAATTTCATGCGAAGCCGTGGTAATGGAATCGGTAGTATTGCGAACCTCGCCGACGATAACGCCCAGACTTTCGTTCATTTCCTTGAGCGCCTGCAGCAATTGACCTGTCTCATCCTTGGAATTGACTTCTATGTGCTGGGTGAGGTCGCCATCAGTCACGCGCCTGGCAATATTCATGGCATTCTTAAGCGGATTAGTGACCGACCTCACAATTAGCGTCAGTCCAAAGGCGAGCAATGCGAGCACTACCGCAAGGCTTATAGCCACAATGGCGATACCACTCCGTAGTGTCCGATCGAGCGCACTAGTCTCGTATCCCATCTTGACCTTGCCTATTACTTTGCCATCTGTGCCAAGGATGTCGCGCTCGTATACCATCAACCGTGAAATATCGGCAGGTGCTTTCATGACATCGCCCGTAAGTGACTTGGAATCAGCATCGTAATACTCAGCAAACGCGATTTCCTTGTCCTTTACTGTTTGTCTGACAAAGCTCTCCAATGCGGAGAGGTCATAATTGATCACATACTGCACACTAATCGTTGAAAGCATAGTGGTCAGTCCGTCCGCCTTGGATTCCATCATTGACGTCAGCTCGCGGTATTGTTGGACAATCAGTACACTTCCCAGTGCGCCGATCAGAAGCGTCACCAACAGCAGCGTTGGAAGAAGCAACTTTTTGTTGATCGTATCTAGCTTGAAAAGGTTAGATTTCATATACCGTCCTTCTAGTAAGAGCGCTTATTGACTGGAACAACTGCACGTACCATTTCACTAAAGGCAGATTGCCGCTCAATCCTCAAAACTTGCTTATAGAAACCGCCTTGCCATTTTTTACTACCGTGTAAAAGACCGATTTGCTGCCTTGATGATCGGTCGGACTGTAGGCCACCTGGAGACCACCGAGGTCGATATTGAGACTCTCGAAGGCACCGACAAATGAGGCATGGGTAAGATTGCTGCCGGCTTTCGTGAGCGCTTCAACCAGTACAACCGCGTCGACATAACCCTCGAGACTAGTGAAATCAAACTCGACCTTCTTGTCTGCCTTTTTCAAGACGGCTTGGTACTGCTTGACGATGGCCGCGGCATCATCAAAAGGAGAGGGCATGACTTGCGTTATATAAACACCCTCTCCGGCGCTACCTGCCTCCTTGATAAAGTTACTCGTGCCCACGAATGAAAGATTCAGGAATTTTGGGTTGAAACCAGATGCCCTGGCTTTTTTGACGAACTCAGCGCACGCCTTATAGGTTCCCACCATGATCACGGCTTCCGGATTGGCCGCCTTGATGGCTGCAAGTCCTGCATCCACATCCGTCGTATTGCGGATATATTTCCCTTCCCCTGCAAGCGTCAGCCCCCGCTTGTTCAATGCACGACTGACTCCAGCCTTCCCCGCATTGCCATAGCCGTCATCCTGCATGAACACGCCGATCTTCTTGATGCCTAGGTCCTTGGTCAGCCGTTCTACCATGGCATCTGTCTCATCAAAATAGGAGGCACGTATATTGAAAACGAGCTTTTGAACAGGGTTTCGCAAGGCGTCCGCGCCAGTGAACGGAGCGATATAAGGGACGCCCATCTTGGTAGCAAAAGGGGTGGCGGCAGCCGAAGTGGGTGTGCCAACATAGCCGAACAACGCGAAGACTTTGTCCTGCTCAATCAGCTTCCTGGTCATCGCAGCGGCTTGCTCTGGTTCGTAGCCGTCGTCGTAACTGATCAGCTTGATCTTGCGGCCATTCACACCCCCCGCCGCATTGACCTTGTCGAAGTAAGCTAACGCGCCCGCCTTCAGTTGCGTTCCCAATCCGGCTGCGGGCCCGCTCAACGCGTTGCTCATGCCTATCACGATCTCGCTTTGCGTTACGCCGTTTTCTGCGTGAACAGGAAACGTTACAACCCAAAATAGCACCACAAATATATTGCGTGTCCATGTTCTCGTGTTCATTGTTTGACTCCCTTTCGTTAGCACATTTGACAGATTTCTTTCGCCAGAAATTTTGTTTGGCCAGAATATGAAATTCGATGTAAACAGCCCGTAAAAACTCACCGCCAGATCGTGACGGGGCATGTTACCAATAAATTAATTGGCGGTTTCAATTATTTTACACTGATGCAGCGGGCGACGACCACGTCTGTTCATCTTTGATCTGTCGTCAACTTAGCCCTCTCGCGGACCCTCGGACACGTTCACGAATCCAATCTGGCAGTGAACGGTGACAGAGCATTCCAGATTTTGATCATGGCAGGCTGCGGCTCGAGCCAGCTGCCGAAAAATTGGCGCTTTGTGATGAAATTTAGTCACTTGAAGCTCTCTGCTCAAGCCAATAAATATTTTAATGGTTAATAAACAAGCTATTAAATATAGGCACGGCAATTGCATTCCCTATGAACAAACACATGACATCGGTGTGTTTAATTCAGACAAGGAGCTTTATCATGAAAAACATTCGACAAGGTTCAACCATGATTGACCGGATCATCATGGTTGCGTTTATCGGCGTTTTGACAATTGCGGCAATCCCTGCATATGGGGAATACACCGTATACGCGAAAGCCACTCAAGGCGCGGTTCACGCAAGCGCCCCTCAAATCCCGCTGACTGAAATTTATATGACCACGGGCTTTTTTTAGAAGGGATTGTCGGCATTGTGGCGGCCATCGCTTCAGCTGAACGCGTAAGCCAGGTGAATTTTTTTGATCTGCCAGCTTCCATGCACGCATTGAATAGTGGAACTGTGCATGGGATGCCATTGGGCACAAGTTGAGGCTATCCAATGATCGTTGCGGAAGCTGATGTGGATAGCTCACCCGGTGAAGCATCTAATGGGGGATTCAGATTGATCGCGCGATATATCTTTGGTGACAACCGAAGCCGTCAGGGTTCTGCGTCCGAAAAGATTGCCGTGACCGCACTGGTTACGATCGTGTCTGGCGCGGCAAGGATCGCGATGACGGAACCAATCATGGAGGAAAGCGCAGATGGCGTGTGGCGTGTGCAGTTCGTTATGCCGGCCAGATATACCCTAACAAGTTTGCCCACCCCGACCGACCCTTTTCTTTCTCGGGAGATCTCTGCGCAGAAAACCGCAGTCATTGTGTCTTCCGGATTTGCGGGGGAAGATAACGTCAAGGAGAAGAGCGCAGCGTTGTTTGATTGGATCAAAGCGCGAACACTAGAGGCTATCTCAGGTCCACGGCTGGCCCGCTATAGCCCGCCGTGGACGCTTCCCTTCTTAAGGCGTAACGGGATCATGATCAATATTAGATGACTTGGCTTGTCTACCAAAAAACATGATATCCAACAATGACCCTATCAAGTTGACCCGGATAATTGGCCTGATGGCAACGCTCCAAGCACCGCCCTCGGGTAGGCCATTAGCATGCTCAGTGTGCGGCTTGATGCGAATTGCATATCATAAGGGCGAGGCAAAGCGTTATAAATCAAATTCGGCTTCTCGTATTGCAACCGCGCTTTTCAACGCCGCGCTATACGACCACATTGGGCGAGTAGGGAAACTACGCTAGACTGATAATTATGGATACGAAGGTATATTCCTCCGAACTTAAAATTGGCATGTTCGTGTCTTCACTTGACCGTCCTTGGGTAGATACTCCGTTTATGTTCCAAGGATTCTTAATTGAGCATGAAAAGGACATTGAGTTACTACAGGAATATTGCGAATTTGTTCATGTTGACTGGGTCAGGTCACCCTTGCCACAACCTATTCCAAGCACAAATCGAACGGATACGCGATTGTCTGGAACGTCTGCCAACAATAAGTCTCCGAGCAGTATTCAGCACGTTTCAGCTATAGGAGCAAAAGACCAGGTTGCCAGCAAGAATATTGATCTCCCCGAGGTATCCGAGTTCCAGGGTACACCTGCCACCACACCGTTCCCGAAGCATAAAATTCCTACCCCTGCTCCGAAGGCCGCACCAAAAGACAGCGGGTTAGGCGGGGCAACTTTCCCAGATTATTCGGATCAGGACGGTTTCTTTTCCGGCTTTGCCGGAAAGATGATGGGCCTTTTCAAAAGCAACCCAAATCCGCCGCAATCAAGTATTAACATGAAGCAACGCCGCCCCCCTCCAGAAGATGCTGCCGTGAGCACTGAAAGGCCCGCCTTTATCCCTGGCAACATTGAACTATCCATGTATGTTGACGCCAAGCCTGTCGAAGAGGAGATTGCACCAGCCATCAAGGCACACCGCCGCGCGAATGAGGCGCTAAACAGCATTGTCGAAGACATAAAAGCCAACAAACAATTCGCAATTGAGGAAACCGAAAAAGTAATTCACGAAGTGGTAAGCAGCATGGTGCGCAATCCGGACGCGATGATGTGGGTTACTCGCTTGCGTAACCAAGACGAACTCGTCTATGGTCATGGTCTTCAAGTCGCCGTCTATTTGGTTGCGCTAGCCCGTCATCTCGGCTTGCCGAAACCCCTTCTCGATCGCCTGTGCATGGTTGGTTTATTACTTGATATAGGCAAACTCAAATTGCCAAGCGCGCTGTTGCAAAAAAGAGGGCGCCTTGATCCCGAAGAATTTGAAACCATGAAAAGTCATGTTCAACTCGGCATTGACATCCTCAAGGAAACGCCCGGCTTGCATCGGGAAGTTCTGCAAGGTATTGCCCAACACCATGAACGAGAAAACGGGAGTGGATACCCTGCAGGACTGTCTGGAAACGAAATCAGTCTCTTCGGACGCATGGCAGCAATCGTCGATTCATTTTCCGCGCTGACCAGCCCGCGTTCATATGCCGAAGCCATGCCTGCCTATGAGGCTCTGCAATGCCTTAGCAACTTCAACACCGAGCTCTATCAAGCCACGATGATCGAGCAATTTATCCAAGCAATCGGCGTTTTTCCAGTTGGTTCTATGGTCGAATTGTCTTCCGGAGAAGTTGCCGTGGTCATTAGTCACAGCAAAGTACGCCGACTGAAACCACGCGTTTTGATTATTAGTGACGCTAGCAAGCGCCCGTCCCCTCAGCCGACCACACTGGACTTGCTCTACCAGCCCCGGATTGCGGGGAGGAATGAGCTCTACATTCAGCGCGGTTTACCAACCGGTGCATTTGGTCTTGATGCACGCGAATTTTATCTGGCTTGACTCCACAAATACGCACTGATCCGACGACACCATGTCGCAACACAAATTAACGCACCCGCAACTTGTCGAATTTCTTCGTCATCAGATCAACATGGCTGGAAGCAAGTCAATCGCCGTGCTTATTATCGCGCTGCGACGAACCGACCGCCTAGACGCGATCACCGGAAAAATATCCTTCCAATCGATCACAGAGCATGTTGATCATTGTCTCGATTCTGTACTCCGCGATGCGGACCGCTTTGCCCATTTCGACAGCGGACAAATATTGCTTGTTTTGCCCAATCTTGCCAACAAGGAGCACAGCGTACTGGCAGCAATCAAGCTTCTTTCCGAGCTAAAGAAATCCTTCATCGTGGAAACCCATACAATCACGCTGCGTCCGCATATAGGAATTGCCAATTTCCCTGAAGCGGCTCAAGATAGCAATCGCTTGCTTATGTATGCTGACGTCGCATTGGGAATTGCAGCCACGGATCGGCATGGGTTTTACGTGTATCAACCCAAGGACAAGGTTGAGCCAAAAGCGTATAACGGCCTCGACGTTGAACTTGACAAAGCCATCAGGGCAAATGAAC
This sequence comes from uncultured beta proteobacterium, assembly GCA_963833515.1. Taxonomy (GTDB): domain Bacteria; phylum Pseudomonadota; class Gammaproteobacteria; order Burkholderiales; family Gallionellaceae; genus Gallionella. The sequence goes on from CAWHYN010000031.1 coordinate 245,746, forward strand.
TGCGCGTTCATTACCAGCCGAAAATCAGTATTCAAACGGGCCGATGCATGTCTGCCGAGGCATTGGTGCGTTGGACCGCGCCATGGGGACAGGAGGTCAATCCTAGTCTATTAATCGGCGTAGCCGAGGGGGCAGGTCTAATCAATCCACTTACCCTATGGATACTCAACACTTCTCTGCGCCATACCTCAGCCTTTTCTAGCGAGGGCGTTGGTATAGGCGTAAGCGTAAATTTGCCACCGAAAATGTTGGAAGATGATGAGCTACCGCAAATCATCAGACAGGCTCTCGACATTTGGGGCGTACCGGCTTCGGCGCTGACCCTTGAAATCACCGAAAGCTCGATGATTAACAATGTCGAAGCTTCCATTGCAATGCTGTCAAGGCTAAGGGAAATGGGCATTCGCTTGTCGATCGACGACTTTGGCACCGGTTACTCGTCGCTAGCCTACTTAAAGCGCTTGCCGATCCAAGAGCTAAAGATTGACATCCTTTTTGTCAAAAACATACACAACTCAATTGGTGACAAGCAACTCGTTCGCACTATTATCGATCTCGCGCACAATTTTGACCTGATTACAGTGGCTGAAGGGGTGGAAGATCAGCAAACGTTTGACCTATTACGGGAATTGGGCTGTGATGAAGCACAGGGGTTCTTGTTCAGCCGAGCGCTGCCTGAGCCCGATTTTATCAACTGGTTTCGGCAACATGTTTGAGTCATTACTTTCGAAGCCACGGACACGAACGCAAAGCCGGCATGAAATTCTGCGTAATCAGCAATGAATATCAAGGATACCACATTGAATGTATCGCCCGAGAACTCCAGGCAGCGCAGCCTCTTCTCGACCTCTTCATCGGTGCCGTGCAATGCGTCCTGACGCTTCGCTCCATAGAACCCGCAACGGCGTGTCAGCATCGCCCACGTTTTGGCGTCTCACAGTTGTCACCGTGGCATTGATACTGCAAAGCTGTGCCCGACCGGTACCTAATGTAACTCCGCCGAACCCTCCTGTTCAGCCTGCCATCAGCGAAGTAGTTATCCTAGTGAGCGAAGATATCCCTGCTTACAGTAAAGTTGCCAAGGCGCTCGCTAAAGAGCTGGGGCCGCGTGGCAGCATTCAGTATCTGAACGGAAGTCCTTACGAGAACATCAAGGTGCTTGCGGCATACAAGAATGATGGGAACAAACAGTTCGTTAGCATCGGCTTGAATGCTTCGATTGCTGCAAAAACACTGACCCACAGGCAGGTGGTTTTCTGTCAGGTGTTCAATTATCCAGATTACGAACTGCTCACATCCAGGCATAAGGGCGTGAGCATGATGCCTTCGATCTCCAAGACCTTCGCCACTTGGCGGGAGCTCGCGCCGAACATTACGGACATCGGCGTGATCAGCGGGCCCGGTTTCGAGGACATGATACAAACAGCCAGGGCGGCAGCAAAAAATTACGGCATTACTCTGTATCACGAAACAGTCAAATCCGATAAGGAGTACCAATACGCCTACAGGCAGCTGGCCGACAAGGTGCAGGGCTATTGGCTACTGCCGGATAACCGTGTATTGAGCGGAAACATATTGCGTGACGTGATGACCTTTAGTGTGCGAAATAAAAAACAGGTCGCGGTATTCAACGAAGAGTTACTCAATATGGGTGGCCTGTTCAGCACCAGCACCGATCATCAGGACATTGCCCAACAGGTGCTCGACAGATTGGAGCACGCACAACAAAAAGAGACGATTCCCGGGCCCAATATCGTCTATCCTGATAAATTGATACTAAGCATCAACCCCGTGATGGCGCAGCGACTCAACTTGGAAATACCGGAATCATACCGGAAGTATGAACATGCGCTCTAGCGTTGCCAAATTCCGTGAGGCTGCAGGCGCGCGGCTAAATCGGTTGCGCGGCAATCTGGGACGCATCGAATTCCGAAAAATTGCACAAGCCGTCATCGTTCGTTTCGCTCGCAACGGTTCCCAAAGTCTTACCAATCGCATCTTATTGCTGCAATTCGTCTGGGCGATCTGTATCTACATATTGGTTATTGCTGCACTCTGGTTCGCTACCAATCTGGTCATCGAAAGCAGCATCCGCCATCAAGGGGAAGGCTGGATTGCCAAGCTGGATCAACTGGGTATGCCGATCTACGCAACGGATAACCCCGCCCAGCTGAAAAAAGCCATCGGCTTTCTGCGTGATTTTCCGGAGGTCGCACAGGCGAAGTACCTAAATGAAACAGGGAAGAAGGTTGTCGCCGAATATACGCGCAAGAGCGGCTTCATCGATGGTTTTGCCCCGTTGACTGATGACGTGATCAGGAAGCTCGCCAGAGTAGACGTGGACCAGAAGACATTGCTATTCGAGAAAAGCAGAAACTCGCAGATGCGCATCATTGCACCGATATGGATCAAGTCGATCGCCAATGATGGCATGATCGATTACAGCCTAAATAGAAAATCCGGTGAGAGAGTCGAAACCATCGGATTCATCGAGGTCGCGCTGGATTACGGCACAATAACGAGTGACTTGAACCGCAATATATTCTATGCCAGCACGCTCATCGCCGTGATGATGTTGGCGGCGGCAATTGTTGCGCGCGTGATGATACGCTGGGCGCTTATGCCGCTTTCCGAACTTGAGGAGCCGTTGACTCGCCTGGCCAACGGCGAGACCGACGTGACCGTTAGGACGTCCGGCGATAAGGAGATTGCTCGCATAGGTATCGCGTTGAACACAACAATCGGTGCATTGAAGGAACGTGACGAGGCCCTGCGTCGGCTGGCTATTCACGACGCACTGACGGGGTTGCTGAATCGTGCATATTTTGTCGAGCGACTGGGGCAGGAAATCCGGAGGATTGGTCGGAGCAGCAACACGGGCATTAGCGCACTGTTCTTCTTCGATCTGGATCGCTTCAAGAACATCAATGATACCTATGGACATGCCGCCGGTGACCGCTTGTTGATCCAAATCGCCAAGCTGCTGAGCCAGCGCATCCGAGAGAACGACTTGTTCGCTCGTTACGGCGGTGACGAATTCACCTTGCTGGCCTATGACATCGACCAAAACAGTGTTCAAGAGCTTGCCGAATCATTCATCGCACTAATGCGCGATTTTGTCTTCTATGAAGCGGGCGACATGATCAAGATTCACTTCAGTATCGGCATTAGCTTTATCGACAATGGCAGTCTCACCATTCAGGAGTACCTCAAGGAAGCGGATGCGGCTGTCCATCAGGCCAAAACGCTTGGACGCAATGGCTTCCGTATCTTCGCACGCGACGCGCATAGCGTTGTCGAGGAAACCGGGGTCGGCTGGCACGAGCGATTGCTCGAAGTGCTGCGCAAAGAGCAGACTATACTTTACTATCAGCCGCTGTCCGGATTGAAGAATCAGCATAAACATCTGCATGAGGTGTTCCTGAGGCTGCCAGACACGGAGCAAAAGGTGATCAGCCCTGGCGCGTTCATGTCGGCGGCGGAGCGCTTCGGGCTGATGCCGGAATTCGATAGTCAGGTAATCCGCAAGGCCGCTCGGGTATTGGCTGGGCTGAATGATCCGCAAGTCGTGCTTTCGGTGAACTGCTCCGAGCAATTCTTCGCGAAAGACGACATTCCCGAGTTCATCGACGAAATCGTCGGCACTCAGCACGCAGAGCCGACGCAATTTATATTCGAACTGTCCCAGAATTATATCGTGCGGAACATCGATCGGCTGCAGGCGATTCTGACTGTTCTCGCGCAACGCGGGTACCGATTTGCCATTGATGATTTCGGTGCAGGTTTTGGTTCTTTCAATTACATCAAGAAGTTCCCGGCGCATTTTCTGAAGATAGACAGCTCGCTGATCGAACACATCACGGCTGATAAGATCGCCCAAAAAGCTGTCCGCGCCATCGTGGAAGTGGCGGCAGAATTGAACATGCAGACCATCGCAAAAAATGTTGCCGACGACTACAGTATCGCTTTATTGCGTGAACTCGGTGTCGATTATGCGCAGGGCAATCACATTGGGATTCCCTCTCCACAATTGTGCAACGTTGCTTTGACGAGTGATTCGCTGATTGACTGAAAATCTTGAAGGCAGGGTGAAATTGGCGCTTGCGATTTTACTGGTGGGCCGTGAAGGATTTGAACCTTCGACAAACGGATTAAGAGGCGAGCCAGTAAAATAGAACTGTTTTTATTATCAATGCCTTGTGTCACCCGCAAAGCTTGTTAGGCAGCTACAGGAAGCGCTTCAATACGAAACGATACGAACAACGTGGTTACGTTTTAGCTACACTGTTGCCCGCTACGATGTAACGGCCAAATAGCCTTTCCCCTGTTCGAACGTAGTGCTTTACACGAGGGGGCGGCCCGAATACATAACTTTAAAAGTACAACCCCCTGTTATGCAAAGCAGGTTTTGACTTTCTTACTGGCGTAAACTGGACTGTGAATGGAACGTGTATATCGTGCCCTAAGAGGACGGTCTCATCAATTCAACTGGGGCTTAACGTCAGCACAAAATGGCCGCATCTTGCAAGTTGAGCAAGGTTCATTTTTAACCTCAACTTCCGCATGAGCATCAAACCACTGCTTACACTGGTTGCTATATTTTTTCCTAAACTCAGAAGATCGGTTAAGCAAGAACTCAATGATGTGTTTTTGCAAACATAACGTGTAACTTGTCGGGGCATCGTTACGGAATTTTTGCCAAATATATTCAAAAGCCAAAAGACCGGTCTTAGAATTGTCTGCCGTGTCGCCAAACTCTTTTTGAAATTCCTCAATCAATAATCTTAGGTGACTCCCAAACTTCTTATCATCCAATAAAATGTGCATCAAGTACCAGTTGCAAATTCGATCCAATAATTCACTTGCACTTATTGTGCCGTTGCGAAGATTAACCACTCCCGATTTAATCATTTCGAGTCCATAATTATGTGCATCTTTATGGCTTTCGCATTCACCGTAATTCGTATCGCGCATGACGTTTTCTTCAGCCGTAGAGTGGAACCGAACAAATTGGGCGAATTCATCAAACTGTTTTATGCACCGCTCTTTGCCCGCACCTGCGCCGATTGCAGCGCTCATCTCGTTTATCAATTCAAAATGCATTTGATGAATAAGATCAATTCGCGGGTCTCCGATGCTTTGATCTTTGTGCCAATGTAAATCCATAGTGGTGCCTTTCGTAATTCGCAAATCCTTTTTGAGCAGCGACCCAACTGGTTTTAATCCCACCATATAATTCGCCATATTTAACAGCCAGTTGAATCATTCTAATCCTGTCGGTCTAAAATGAAAATAGCCATTGATTGACCACTTACGTTTTGGCTAGGAGGGGGACATTAAAGCTGTCTTAATATAGTGAATGTCAGCGTTGTTTGGGTAGTGTCGGCTTCAGTCTCACCCCGAGCCGAGCCTCGATCACTATGCTTACATAGTGCTTACATGGTGCCGAAAATAAAAAAAGCCTGCATCTCTGCAAGCCTTTATCTTAGTGGTGGGCCGTGAAGGATTTGAACCTTCGACAAACGGATTAAGAGTCCGCTGCTCTACCAACTGAGCTAACGACCCGATTTGATGCATTTTATACAAACAACCAAGCGGCGCGCATTATCTGAAATGCCAACTCATCTGTCAAAGAGATTCAGTTGCAAAGCTTTGCTGAAAAAAACAACGCCCCACCATTACTGGAGAGGCGCCGTTGCATTGCAAGGAGTCTGACGATGACCTACTTTCGCATGGGAATCCACACTATCATCGGCGCGGAGTCGTTTCACTGTCCTGTTCGGGATGGGAAGGAGTGGGGCCAACTCGCTATGGTCGTCAGACAAACTGTTCGGCACGCGGCACTGTTCTGTCGCCTGCCCTGTCTGTGGTGCGCCGTGCGGGGTTTGACACCCGCCGGGCGAACCGTATCCGGAAGAAGCAAAGGGGGTCCTGATTGTTGCGGTCACGGTTGGCGGGCGCGATGCTTCACGCCCGGCTCAAGGTTATAGGATCAAGCCTCACGAGCAATTAGTACTGGTTAGCTCAACGCATTACTGCGCTTCCACACCCAGCCTATCAACGTCCTGGTCTCGAACGACTCTTCAGGGGGGTCGAACCCCCAGGGAAATCTTATCTCAAGGCGAGTTTCCCGCTTAGATGCTTTCAGCGGTTATCTCTTCCAGATTTAGCTACCCGGCAATGCCACTGGCGTGACAACCGGTACACCAGAGATCTGTCCACTCCGGTCCTCTCGTACTAGGAGCAGGTCCCTTCAAATTTCCAACGCCCATGGCAGATAGGGACCAAACTGTCTCACGACGTTTTAAACCCAGCTCACGTACCACTTTAAATGGCGAACAGCCATACCCTTGGGACCGGCTACAGCCCCAGGATGTGATGAGCCGACATCGAGGTGCCAAACTCCCCCGTCGATATGAACTCTTGGGAGGAATCAGCCTGTTATCCCCAGAGTACCTTTTATCCGTTGAGCGATGGCCCTTCCATACAGAACCACCGGATCACTATGACCTACTTTCGTATCTGCTCGACTTGTCAGTCTCGCAGTTAAGCATCCTTTTGCCATTGCACTATCAGTACGATGTCCGACCGTACCTAGGATACCTTCGTACTCCTCCGTTACAATTTGGGAGGAGACCGCCCCAGTCAAACTGCCTACCATGCACGGTCCCCAACCCCGATAAGGGGTCCAGGTTAGAACCTCGATGACACCAGGCTGGTATTTCAAGGTTGGCTCCATGAGAACTGGCGTTCCCACTTCATAGCCTCCCAGCTATCCTACACAGGTTTCATCAAAGTCCAATGCAAAGCTACAGTAAAGGTTCATGGGGTCTTTCCGTCTAGCCACGGGTAGATTGCATCTTCACAAACATTTCAACTTCGCTGAGTCTCGGGTGGAGACAGTGTGGCCATCGTTACGCCATTCGTGCAGGTCGGAACTTACCCGACAAGGAATTTCGCTACCTTAGGACCGTTATAGTTACGGCCGCCGTTTACTGGGACTTCAATCAAGAGCTTGCACCCCATCATTTAATCTTCCAGCACCGGGCAGGCGTCACACTCTATACGTCCACTTTCGTGTTTGCAGAGTGCTGTGTTTTTATTAAACAGTCGCAGCCACCATTTCACTGCAACCCCATCGAGCTTCAAGAGCAAGTCTCTACACTCTACCGGGGCGCACCTTCTCCCGAAGTTACGGTGCTAATTTGCCGAGTTCCTTCACCCGAGTTCTCTCAAGCGCCTTAGAATTCTCATCCTGCCCACCTGTGTCGGTTTGCGGTACGGTCTCAATACAACTGAAGCTTAGTGGCTTTTCTTGGAAGCTGGGTATCAGCAACTTCGCGCCACAAGGGCACTCGTTATCACGCCTCAGAATTGACCTCCCGGATTTGCCTGGGGGGCCTTCCTACACGCTTGAACCGGGACATCCAACACCCGGCTTGCCTAACCTTCTCCGTCCCCACATCGCATTGCATTGAGGTACAGGAATATTAACCTGTTTCCCATCGACTACGCATCTCTGCCTCGCCTTAGGGGCCGACTCACCCTGCGCCGATGAACGTTGCGCAGGAAACCTTGGGCTTTCGGCGAGGGAGCCTTTCACTCCCTTTATCGCTACTCATGTCAGCATTCGCACTTCTGATACCTCCAGCATCCCTCACGAGACACCTTCGCAGGCCTACAGAACGCTCTCCTACCATATGTACAAGTACATATCCGCAGCTTCGGTGCACAGTTTGAGCCCCGTTACATCTTCCGCGCAGGACGACTCGATCAGTGAGCTATTACGCTTTCTTTAAATGATGGCTGCTTCTAAGCCAACATCCTGACTGTTTTAGCCTTCCCACTTCGTTTTCCACTTAACTGTGTCTTGGGGACCTTAGCTGGCGGTCTGGGTTGTTTCCCTCTTGTCACCGGACGTTAGCACCCGATGACTGTCTCCCATGCTCGCACTTCCCGGTATTCGGAGTTTGCAATGGTTTGGTAGTCAGCAATAGACCCCTAGCCATAACAGTGCTCTACCCCCGGGAGTGATACATGAGGTACTACCTAAATAGTTTTCGGAGAGAACCAGCTATTTCCAAGTTTGTTTAGCCTTTCACCCCTATCCACAGCTCATCCCCTAGTTTTTCAACACTAGTGGGTTCGGACCTCCAGTGTGTGTTACCACACCTTCATCCTGGCCATGGATAGATCACTTGGTTTCGGGTCTACGCCCAGCAACTATCGCCCTTATCAGACTCGGTTTCCCTACGCCTCCCCTATGCGGTTAAGCTCGCTACTGAACGTAAGTCGCTGACCCATTATACAAAAGGTACGCAGTCACGGAACAAGTCCGCTCCCACTGTTTGTATGCATGCGGTTTCAGGTTCTATTTCACTCCCCTTCCGGGGTTCTTTTCGCCTTTCCCTCACGGTACTGGTTCACTATCGGTCGATTACGAGTATTTAGCCTTGGAGGATGGTCCCCCCATGTTCAGACAGGGTTTCTCGTGCCCCGCCCTACTTGTCGCAATCCTAGTTCCACTTCCATGTCTTCACTTACGGGGCTATCACCCACTATGGCCAGACTTTCCAGACTGTTCTGTTGACACAAAAGCTAAAAATTGCAGGCTGCTCCGCGTTCGCTCGCCACTACTTACGGAATCTCGGTTGATTTCTTTTCCTTCAGGTACTTAGATGTTTCAGTTCCCTGAGTTCGCTTTCCCCTGCCTATGTATTCAGCAGGGAATGACCCTAAAGGGCCGGGTTTCCCCATTCAGACATCTACGGATCAATGCTTATTGCCAGCTCCCCGTAGCTTTTCGCAGGCTGTCACGTCTTTCGTCGCCTGTAATCGCCAAGGCATCCACCACATGCACTTATTCGCTTGACCCTATAACGTTAAGCCCTCGACATCTCTGTCAAGGCGTCATCCGCGTCTCGCTCTTGCCACCGGCCCGTACGACTAGCACAAGCCGGCTTCATACAATCAAAACCCATTGTTTTTCATGCGCTTGCACCAACAGGTCGCCCCGCCGACGCTCGCGCGTGAATCACTTTCCTTACTTCTTCCGAATTTTTAAAGAACTGCTCACCCTGAATGGTGAAAGCTGAACCCTGGACCCCCTCCTGCCCACGATGCACCTTTCACAACTCTCACAACGCCTTCTTGACCACAACCCACCCCAAATCGGTGGTGGAGGTTGACGGGATCGAACCGACGACCCCCTGCTTGCAAAGCAGGTGCTCTCCCAGCTGAGCTAAACCCCCCGTTCCAGTCTCGACTTCCGCCGCCATGCCCACCGGCCGCCCTTCTTCACTGGTGGGTCTGGTTGGACTCGAACCAACGACCCTTGCGTTATCAACACAATGCTCTAACCAGCTGAGCTACAGACCCTGCAACTTACCAGGATCAAGGACCCGGACCCGAAGACCCAAGACACCCCCGTGCCACGGCCCCCGCCCTTCCTTGTTTCCTGCCCTTAAAACAACCGATGAGTGTAGGCACTCAGCCCCTGGATTCTCTAGAAAGGAGGTGATCCAGCCGCACCTTCCGATACGGCTACCTTGTTACGACTTCACCCCAGTCATGAAACCCACCGTGGTAAGCGCCCCCCTTGCGGTTAGGCTACCTACTTCTGGCAGATTCCACTCCCATGGTGTGACGGGCGGTGTGTACAAGACCCGGGAACGTATTCACCGCGACATGCTGATCCGCGATTACTAGCGATTCCGACTTCATGGAGTCGAGTTGCAGACTCCAATCCGGACTACGATCGGCTTTCTGAGATTAGCTCCCCCTCGCGGGTTGGCAACCCTCTGTACCGACCATTGTATTACGTGTGAAGCCCTACCCATAAGGGCCATGAGGACTTGACGTCATCCCCACCTTCCTCCGGTTTATCACCGGCAGTCTCATTAAAGTGCCCAACCAAATGATGGCAATTAATGACAAGGGTTGCGCTCGTTGCGGGACTTAACCCAACATCTCACGACACGAGCTGACGACAGCCATGCAGCACCTGTGTCCAGGTTCCCTTTCGGGCACGTGCCCATCTCTGGATACTTCCTGGCATGTCAAGGGTAGGTAAGGTTTTTCGCGTTGCATCGAATTAATCCACATAATCCACCGCTTGTGCGGGTCCCCGTCAATTCCTTTGAGTTTTAATCTTGCGACCGTACTCCCCAGGCGGTCAACTTATCGCGTTAGCTGCGGTACTAAAGAAGTCTCCTTCCCCAACACCTAGTTGACATCGTTTAGGGCGTGGACTACCAGGGTATCTAATCCTGTTTGCTCCCCACGCTTTCGTGCATGAGCGTCAGTGTTAACCCAGGGGGCTGCCTTCGCCATCGGTATTCCTCCACATATCTACGCATTTCACTGCTACACGTGGAATTCTACCCCCCTCTGCTACACTCTAGTCTTGCAGTCACAAATGCAGTTCCCAGGTTAAGCCCGGGGATTTCACACCTGTCTTACAAAACCGCCTGCGCACGCTTTACGCCCAGTAATTCCGATTAACGCTCGCACCCTACGTATTACCGCGGCTGCTGGCACGTAGTTAGCCGGTGCTTCTTCTGACGGTACCGTCATTAGTCACGGGTATTGGCCGTGACCGTTTCTTTCCGTCTGAAAGAGCTTTACAACCCGAAGGCCTTCTTCACTCACGCGGCATGGCTGGATCAGGGTTGCCCCCATTGTCCAAAATTCCCCACTGCTGCCTCCCGTAGGAGTCTGGACCGTGTCTCAGTTCCAGTGTGGCTGGTCGTCCTCTCAGACCAGCTACGGATCGTCGCCTTGGTGAGCCTTTACCTCACCAACTAGCTAATCCGATATCGGCCACTCCGAAAGCGAAAGGTCTTGCGATCCCCTCCTTTCCCCCTCAGGGCATATGCGGTATTAGCGTACCTTTCGGTACGTTATCCCCCACTTCCGGATATGTTCCGATATATTACTCACCCGTTCGCCACTCGCCACCAGGGTTGCCCCCGTGCTGCCGTTCGACTTGCATGTGTAAAGCATGCCGCCAGCGTTCAATCTGAGCCAGGATCAAACTCTTCAGTTCAATTCCTGTTTTGGTCCATCTCTGGACCGGTCTTACTCAAAGTAAATCACTTGCATGATTTGTTTCGACTTTGTGTAAGCTATTGCTTTATTCTCCAAGTCGTCCCCGTATCCTTACGAATACGAAAACTTCCCAAGAACCAAGCGCCTACACTCGTCGGTTGTTTTTTAATCTTTTAAAGAACGGCTGAGGGTTGCGGGGACAGGATTTGAACCTATGACCTTCGGGTTATGAGCCCGACGAGCTACCGAGCTGCTCCACCCCGCGTCAGCGAAGTCGAGCACTATATCAAAGCCACACAAACTCGTCAAACACTATTTGCATTTTTGCCGCTAGTTAATGAATCGTGCGTTTCATAGCACGCAAGGTGCCCCTTTTGAGGGAACAGAAGAGCCAAGCCATCGACCGTCCGGCCAGCCAATATTTCTCCCTCTGCCAACGCGAACCGGGTCGCCGCAAGCCTCGCAAATCTGTTCGCCATGAACTCGTTCAGCGCGAACTCGCTCAACACCGCCGCACGCAACAAAACACGCTAACATGACGTCGCTCGGCGTACGCCCGCTTAGACACGCCCTCGACAATAACACCGAGACCATGAACATGGACACTACTGCTTGGATAGGCAGCCTCGCTGCCATAATGACTACAACGGCCTTCATTCCGCAGGCCTGGAAGATATGGCACACGCGCCACACCGCCGACATTTCGCTCGGGATGTATACAATGTTCACCCTTGGCGTCGCGCTGTGGCTTATTTACGGTGCTTTGCTGGGGTCCTGGCCGATAATAGTCGCCAACTCGATCACTTTGCTGCTGGCGGGCACGGTACTGGTGATGAAATTGAAGTTCGGCTAGAGTGAGGCGAGATCATGAACAAAATCCCAGAAATCAGGCCAGGTCAATCCGTTGAACTGCTAAAGGAATTACATATCCTGACGCGTGACGGGAAACTCAATCAGGACAGCCGACGCAAGCTGAAACAGGTATATCACTTGTTTCATTTCATCGAACCGTTGCTCGAGGAAGTACTCGCCACCAAACCAAACCTGACACTCGCGGACCATGGCGCGGGCAAATCCTACCTAGGTTTCATCATCTACGATCTGTTCTTGAAGGCGCGCAACGCTGAACATATTCCCGCACATATTTACGGCATTGAAACCCGAGAAGAATTAGTCAGACATTCGCAACAATTGGCCGCCAAGCTGGGTTTTGCGCACATGTCGTTTCTGAATCTGCCGGCTAAGGAATCCATTTATTCGCCGCAACTTCCGGAACAAATCGACGTGGTCACCGCACTCCATGCCTGCGACACCGCCACAGACGATGCAATAATTTTCGCGTTGCGCAAGTACGCCAAATACATCGTGCTAGTTCCATGCTGCCAGGCTGAGGTCGCAGCGGTACTAAACAAGAACAAAAACGATTCATTCAGTAAAACCCCACTCTCGGAAATCTGGCGGCATCCGATTCACACCCGCGAATTCGGCAGCCTGCTCACCAACGTGCTGCGCTGCCTAAAACTGGAGGCGCATGGCTATCAGGTAACGGCCACGGAGTTAGTGGGCTGGGAGCATTCAATGAAGAACGAACTGATCATCGCGACTCGCAAAGACGGTCCGAGAAAGAATGCGCAAGAGAGGCTGGAGCATATATTGCACGCGTTGAATCTGGAAGACCTGCGCGAGCGGTTCATTTGTGGGGCATAATTGACACGAGTGGACAAACCTGATGGATTCAATCTCTTCAGGCATTGCATGGATAATCCTCAAATATTGGAATCTTTTTATGGTGTCCCGCTGGAAAGCCTCTGTCATCCATCTAGCCATAAGCGCAGTGATTGCGGTCGCGGTGCTTGCCCTCATGCTGATGGTCTGGTACGCGCCCCCCTTTTTCTCAGCTGCCGGGGGACACCAGGTCCTGCTGATTTTGCTGGGAGTCGATGTGTCCCTGGGACCCCTTATCACTCTGATCATCTTTAATGCCAAGAAGACCCGAAAAGCATTGGCTTTCGATCTTTCAGTCATCGCACTCCTGCAATTTTCAGCCCTGATTTATGGCATGAGCATCATGTTTCATGCACGCCCCGTATTCGTGGTTTTCAGCATAGACTCATTTGATCTGGTCACCGCGAACATGCTGAAGGATGAAGATATAGCCAACGCCAAATATTCAGACTACCGCCGTCTGCCCCTTACGGGCCCTGTTTACGTCTATTCGGAAATGCCGGCTGATATCAAACAAAAGAACAACGTGGTTCTGTCCGCATTTTCCGGCAAGGATTTGTCGCAGTTTCCTCAATACTACCAGCCTTATGCCGAGCACGCGTCGGCAGTCGGCCGCGCATCCAAGCCGATCGCAGACCTAAAGAAGTTCAACCCTGATCGCGTAAACGAAATCGAAAATGCAGTAAGCGCCACCGGGAGAGCCGAGGCAGAGCTTGGCTTCCTGCCTTTGCGCGCAAAATATCAGGATATCGCGGTAATCGTGGTGAAAAGCGACGGCAAGATATTGACCTCGCTGCAGATGGATCCATGGCCGCCGACGTGAAACAAAAAGGGGGCATTGCACTGCCCGAACGAGGGATCGCACTTCCGATCAATAAACGCAGGGAGATCATTGCTCACTGATCTCCCACGAGTAAAGGACGCTTAAAGTCCATGTCTTGCCAGCGACCAAGCGACGTGTTCCTGCACCAGTGCTGACGGAAACTTTTCGCGTGATTGCAACGCTGCAACGATTTCGGTGCTTGTCGATGCATTGCCCAGTGCCACGGCAATGTTGCGCAGCCACTGTTCGTGTCCGATGCGATAAATTGCGCTACCCGCGAGCTTGGCCTTGAACTCTGCTTCATCCCACGCGAAAAGCTCCACGAGCGACACATCGTCCAACCCATGGCGCACCGCGAAATCCGGCTCGACTGTCGCTCGGGCAAAACCATTCCAGGGGCAGACCAGCTGGCAATCGTCGCAGCCATAAATGCGGTTACCTATCAATGGACGCAACTCAACCGGTATGCTGCCCTTGAGCTCGATGGTCAGGTAGGAAATGCAGCGGCGCGCATCCAACCGATATGGCGCGACGATTGCCCGGGTCGGACATATCTCGATACAGCGCGCACAGGTCCCACAGTGCCCCTGCTGCGGAAGATCTGCCTGCAGCGGCAGGTTCACGTAAATCTCGCCAAGAAAAAACCATGAACCGTGTTCACGCGATAGCAGCAAAGTGTGTTTGCCGCGCCAACCCAACCCGGCTTTTCGCGCGAGCTCCACTTCCATCACCGGCGCGCTGTCGGTGAAAACCCGCCCCTCAAGCACGGCCCCATCGAATTCCGCCACCGCGTCATGAATTCTGCCTGCCAACATTGCCAAGCGGTTACGCATCACCTTGTGGTAATCACGCCCCAACGCATAGCGAGAAATATAAGCGCGTCCATCCTCCGCCAACACTTCCCAGCTATTACGTGCCCGGGGTGGAAAATAGTCCATGCGCAAGGAAATCACACGCAGCGTGCCAGGCACCAACTCTGCTGGTTGACTACGTTTGGTCGCGCGATTTGCCATATAATCCATTTCGCCGTGCAGGCCAGACGCCAACCATTCCAGCAAAGCGCCTTCAGCCGCTGACAAGTCGGTATCGCTGATGCCCACTTCCTGGAACCCAAGCTCAAAGGCCCACGCACGTATTTGTACGGCGAGCGCCGAATAATCAACTTGTCGAGGACTTTTTGTTTGCACAGTCACGATGATAGCCGAATCAGCATGAGCCTAGCCGATGAAAGCGAGACGATCGCCTTGGCGCAACGCCTCTCGGCCTGCCTCAAACCAGGGATGGTTATCTATCTGCAAGGCAATCTGGGGGCCGGGAAAACCACCTTTGTGCGCGGCGTGCTGAATGCACTGGGATATGGGGGTCGCGTAAAGAGTCCTACCTATACACTTGTTGAAACCTACCGCATCGCGGGGTTAGACTTACGCCACTTCGATCTTTACCGTCTGCAGGATGAGCAAGAATGGGAAGCGGCCGGCTTCCGCGATGAATTTAACGGGCAGAATATATTCTTCATCGAATGGCCAGAACATGCACTGGGATTGATTCCTGAGGCCGACGTGAAGATCGACTTCAAAATTCTTGGGCAGGGTCGTCATGTTGAGATTCAAGCTAACACACGAACAGGTAGAGAATGCTTAAAGCGGCTTTAAACCTCGTCACGTTATCCTTTCTGCTTTGGCTACCACAGGCATATGCTGACATTACGATCAGCTCTGTACGTGTTTGGCCCGCGCAGGACTATACAAGACTGACACTTGAATCAAAGAAACCCATCCGGCACAACATGTTCACCGTGAACAATCCGGACCGTTTGGTAATCGACCTAGAGGAAGTCGAACTTGGCGGAGCGCTAGGGGATCTGACCGGATTGGTCGGGAGCAATGATCCTTATATCAAGAGTGTGCGCGTGGGGCGTTTCAAGCCCGGCATAGTGCGTTTGGTTCTGGACCTGAAAGCCGAGGTGAAGCCGCAGCTATTCGTACTTAAACCAGTCGCTGAGTATGGCTATCGCCTCGTCTTGGACGTATATCCTGCCCAGCCGCTTGACCCGCTGATGGCTTTGCTCGAACAACCCAAAGCCGACAGTTCCAATGCGACTGTCGCCGCCAGCGCAACGGACCAACCGGCAGAGGAACCATCTGCCGAAGCCAAACTGCACTTGACCCAGAGCTTGAACCTTGAAAAGGGTGACAAGGTCCTTCCAGGTACAACCAGTGCCCCCAGCGTGCCCGAGATACGGGCACGCACCCTGGTCATCGCGATCGATGCAGGGCACGGTGGCGAAGACCCCGGCGCACGCGGCAGGCATGGCTCGCGTGAGAAAAATGTCACACTGGCAATCGCTCGGAAGGTCAAAGGCTTGATTGATGATACACCGAACATGCGCGGAGTATTGATTCGCGACGGCGATTACTTCATTCCGCTGATTGGGCGCGTCGCCAAAGCGCGCAGGGTTAACGCGGACTTGTTCATCTCTATCCATGCAGACGCCTTCATCAAGGCGAATGCGCGTGGCTCATCGGTATTCGCCTTATCGGAACACGGCGCCACCAGCACAGCCGCACGTTGGCTAGCAAAAAAGGAAAACGAAGCGGATTTGATCGGCGGAGTGAACCTCGCGGTGAAAGATGTCTATCTGGCGCGCACCCTTCTCGATTTGTCACAAACCGCCACTATTACTGACAGCATGAAACTGGCAAAGCATGTACTGAATGAACTGGCTGATATCAACGATCTGCACCGCGGGCGTGTCGAACAGGCCGGGTTTGCCGTGCTAAAATCACCTGATATCCCATCAATCCTGGTTGAAACCGCCTTCATCAGCAACCCCGAAGAAGAGCGCCGTTTGAATGACAAGAACTATCAGATGAAACTTGCCAATGCGATTCTGGGGGGCATCAAACGATACTTTGCCCAAAATCCGGCATTGTCGAAACCAAAGATCGCGCAGCTCAATTAAAGGGAATATCCGATATGGATCAAAAATTGCTCAGAATATTAGGCGGTGAAACGAAGTTCTATCCCTATGGGCTGGAGAGCAAATATCCACGGATACTGGAAAAGATCGTGTTGCTATGGGATAAACCCGGAATAAGCCAATATTTTATGCAACTGATGGTAAGCGACCGCGAAGACCGCGCTGGTTTTCCTCCTGATGTTGCAGCTGAAATCATGCGCTTGAGTCTGGTTCATGCCAACTCGCATACTTCTGGTCAGAAGCATGATGTTTGGGATGTATCCCTGGATAAGTTGACGAACTTCAGACCTTCGGTTTCTATCGAAAATACCAATGAATGGAAGCCGCTTCCAGAAACAAAAACGAGGGCCCTTGAGAGGCTTGGCATTCCCAGTTCGGCCAGAGGGTTTCATCGCGCCGCGGAAACAGGCAATCGCGCGGCCGTTGCACTATTTCTTGAAGGTCATGTCAACAGCGAAATCCATGATGAACGTGGCTGGACTCCGCTAATGTTAGCCGCTTTCAACGGGCACAGTGAAGTCATCGAGATTCTGATCAAACATCATGCCCATATGCTCGCCCGCGACTTGCTGGGCAACACCGCTTTGCACTGGGCGGTCGATGCGGGACAAACAGCCAGTGCAAAATTGCTCATTGAAAATGGTGCTGCGGTTGATGCATGCAATAATGCCGGCCTGTCGCCCCTATTTCGGGCAACGATGCGCCGTCGGCTGGGAGACGTGCTGCTATTGGTTGACAGCGGCGCCAACCTGAATTTGGCAACACGCGACGGTTCGACGGCTTTGCACAAAGCTGCCGCAGAAGGCTATATCGAAATCGTCAGGACACTGCTCCATCATGGCGCCGACATGAACATCAAGAATCTCGAAGGAAACCTGCCGCTTACGATGGCCATAAAGAATGAGCATAACGATGTGATAAAGTTGCTCACGAAATCCAGACCAAACACTATTGTCTAGGGCGCTTTCAATTGGCGCCTGCTCCGGCCGTAAGGGCTGGTCAAGCGGGAAACACGCCCGTGGATAGATAACGATCGCCGCGATCGCAGGCGATAAAGACGATCACCGCATTTTCAACTTGCTGCGAAACGCGCAATGCCACGGTTAGCGCGCCGCCGGTTGATATGCCGCAAAAGATGCCTTCCTCGCGCGCCAGACGGCGCGTCATTTCTTCGGAAACTTGCTGGCTCACATATTCCATTCTGTCCACATTCTTGCTGCTGTAAATTCTCGGCAAGTAGGCCTCAGGCCATTTTCGTATGCCGGGAATCTGTGCTCCCTCTTCCGGCTGCACTCCGATTATCCGGATGGCACCATTCTTTTCCTTGAAGTAACGCGAGCACCCCATGATCGTGCCAGTTGTTCCCATGCTGCTAACGAAGTGCGTGACCTTGCCATTGGTATCGCGCCAAATCTCAGGCGCAGTCCCCTCGTAATGTGCCAGCGGATTGTCGGTATTGGCGAATTGGTCAAGGATGAAGCCTTTCCCTTGGTCACGCAACCCTTCCGCAACGTCGCGTGCCAGCTCCATGCTGCCTTCGCTGGCCGTCAGCACCAGCTCTGCGCCGAATGCACGCATGGTCTGGCGACGTTCCATGCTCTGGTTTTCCGGCATGACCAGTATCATGCGATAGCCGCGCACCGCCGCTGCCATGGCCAGCGCGATACCCGTATTTCCGCTGGTCGCTTCGATCAGCGTGTCGCCTGGCTTGATCTCGCCTCGCTGTTCCGCGCGCGTAATCATGAAAAGTGCAGGCCTGTCCTTCACCGAACCTGCAGGGTTATTGCCTTCCAGCTTGGCCAACAATACATTGCTGGTGTCCCCTGGAATGCGCTTGAGTCGCACGAGCGGCGTGTTCCCGACGAAATCTTCTATATATGGAAGCACGTATACTCTCCAATCTTCAAAGCAACTTGGTCTAGACGGCCGCCTTGTGCATCTGCTCCACATACTTGGCCACGCCTTGCTCCACGTTCAGAAACGGGTCGGCATAGCCGGCACTGCGTAGCGCACTAATGTCGGCCTGAGTGTAACTCTGGTATTTCCCGCGCAGTGGCTCGGGGAAAGGGATGTAGCTGATCAACCCCTGCTGTTGCATCTCGGCGAGACTCAGCACAGTTTTGGACCCTTGAAGGCGCAGAGTATTGATGGTCGCCATGGCCACGTCGTTGAAACTTTGCGCGCGCCCAGTGCCCAGATTGAAGATACCGGATTTGTGGGGCTTATCCAGGAAATACATGTTCACCTTCACGACATCCTCAATCGAAACGAAGTCACGCAACTGTTCGCCGTTGGCGTAGCCATCGCAGCCTTCAAACAATCTCACATGGCCCTCGGCACGATACTGGTTGAAGAAATGGTAGGCCACAGAGGCCATGCGACCCTTATGCTGCTCGCGCGGGCCGTACACGTTGAAGTAGCGGAGGCCGACGATCTGGGCACTGCGCTGCTCCCAACGCCGACGCACGATCTGGTCGAACAGAAATTTTGAATACGCATACACATTCAGAGGGGCCTCGTATTCGCGACTTTCCTTAAATTCGCCACCGCCGCCATATACCGAAGCGGACGATGCATAGAGAAACGGTATTTCTTCATCCTGGCAGTAATTCAACAACTCCACGGTATACTGATAATTATTCTCCATCATGTAGCGGCCACGGGTCTCCATGGTGTCTGAGCACGCGCCCTGATGCAGGACCGCCGTGACCAAGCCATCGAAAAAGCCTTCCTGCAGTTTCAAGAGGAAGGCTTTCTTATCCATGTAGTCGGCTATTTCGCAATCCACGAGATTCCTGAACTTGTCAGCGTTCTCAAGATGATCCACCGCAATGATATTGCTCTCGCCTCGCTCGTTGAGTGCTTTGACAAGGTTTGATCCAATGAATCCGGCCGCGCCGGTGATAATGTAATACATAGCTATTCCTCTCTAAAACCTGTCAGGGAAGGATAACGAAACCAGGCAAGAAACCCAAATTCCACGCCTCATTCCTCAACCTTGCATGTCCCGCACGATCTCTTCGCGACTCACCACGGCCGTCCCCAGCTTGCCGACCACAATTCCCGCTGCGCGGTTCGCGATACGCATGGCGTCAGGCAAGCCCGCACCGCTTGCCAACATCACGGCCAGCGTAGCGATCACAGTATCCCCTGCACCGCTGACATCGAATACCTCACGAGTCTGTGTCGGCTCATGCAACACTTCGTTGGCACGATACAGGCTCATCCCTTCCTCGCTGCGCGTCACCAGTAGGGCGTCAAGCTGCAGTTCGTTACGCAGTTTCTGGGCCTTTGCGGTGAGCTCGTCCTCGTTTCTCCAGCTGCCTGCCACTTCCCGGAATTCGCTGCGATTCGGCGTTAATAGGGTCGCGCCACGGTAACGTGCATAGTCATCGCCCTTCGGGTCGACCAGCACTGGCTTGCCCGCTTCCCGCGCCAACCGGATCATTTCGGCGATATGCGTCAATCCTCCCTTGCCGTAATCGGACAAAATCACAGCATCCGCCAGCGGCAACTGTACGCGAAAATCGTTAAGGGCAGTATGCAATACCTCATGACTGGGCGGCGTTTCAAAATCGATGCGCAGCAACTGCTGGTGCCGCGCAACAGCGCGCAACTTGATGATGGTGGAGATCGTGCTATCGCGATGCAGTAACGAAGCGAGGTTGCTGTTCTCATTAAGCAGCTTTTCCAAACATGCACCCGCCTCATCGTCCCCGACCACCGACAGGAGCGTAGCGTGGGCACCCAGTGCAGCGATGTTGCGAGCCACGTTGGCCGCCCCTCCTGGCCGTTCTTCGACACGTTCAACCTTGAGCACTGGTACCGGGGCTTCCGGCGAGATGCGGTTAACGTCGCCAAACCAATAACGATCTAACATCACGTCGCCCACCACCAGCATTTTTGCACTCTTGAATTCCGGCAACATGCTCATGCGAGTTCTCCATTTTTCCAGTTCAACTCATCTCTCCAATCTCCCGCCTAATCGCCATCAATGCTTGCAAAGGATCCGCGGCCTGGGTAATAGGCCGACCGATCACTAGATAGCTGGAGCCGGCCTGGATAGCCGCCTTCGGGGTCATAACTCGTGACTGGTCGTCTGCGCTGGCGTTTGCCGGACGTATGCCGGGGGTCACCAGACAGAATCGCCCGCCGCAGCGCTCGCGCAGCAGCGCCGCCTCCTGTGCAGAGCACACGACACCATCCAACCCACTGTCGTGTGCCAGCATTGCGAGACGCTGCACCATCTCCGCTGGTGCAGCACTGATGCCAATTTCGGCAAGGTCTTGTTGCGCCATACTGGTCAGCAGGGTGACGGCGATCAGCTTTGGCCGCGACGTACTGTTAACGATCGCCTCGCGCGCCGCTTCCAGCATCTTGCGCCCGCCCAATGCATGAACGTTAACCATCCATACCCCCAAGCTGGCTGCTGCTTTGCAGGCCTGCGCGGTCGTGTTGGGAATGTCGTGAAACTTCAAATCGAGGAAAATCTCAAAGCCTCGTCTCATCAACTGATCCAATAACGAAGGACCGGTGGAAGTGAATAATTCCTTCCCCACCTTCAAACGACATATTGACGGTTGCAACCTGTCAGCCAAAGCCAGTGCGGATCCTGCTGAAGGATAATCCAGGGCAATGATGATTTTCGGGTCGCTCACAACGGCATTCCCGTTTCTTCGCCGCGACGCGGCGAATAGCTGTCCCACGCATGGCACGCAGGGCAGTGCCAATAAAACTGCCGAGCCTTGAAACCGCAATGTGCACAGTGATACATGGCCAGATTCCGCGTGCGCTTGTGAATCAAATCCTTTACCAGCTTCGTATCGGCGCGTCTTTCCATCGAAACTTCCAGCAATCGCGCCTCAAGCAGCTTGTCCAATCCCAACAAGGTCGGATTGCGCTCCAGCTCGTCGCGCACCAAATTATAGGCTGCACCCGAACCCTCCTTCTTCAGGACGCTGTCAAACAGAACGTTCATCAAGTCCAGCGAATGATACTTGTCCAAATAGTCTCGCAACAATGCAATGCCATCTTCCTCATGATCCAAGTTGCGATAAGAGTTCAGAAGGCGTTCGGCGACCAATGGCAAATACAAAGCATCCTGTTCTTCTGTGTTTTTCCAGATGCTGATAGCCTGCTCGTGCCGCCCCTCAGCGGCTGCCATATCACCCAGCATCATCGTGGCGCGCACGGCTTTCGGGTCCTCCTGCAGAGCCTGCTCCAAGTGATCATGTGCCGCTGCCAAATTGCCTCCAGCAATTTCCTCGCTGGCCAATTCACAATAGAACAAGGCGGCCTGCTTGCTGTATGACTGCCCCGATAGTGCCGTCAACCGCCGAGTCACCGCAATTGCCTTGAGCCAGTCATGTTCCTTTTGAAATAGCTCCAGCAAAAATTCCGAAGCCTGCCTGGCATACTGCGTGTTCTCCAACTCGCTGAAAAGGCTTTCTGCACGGTCCAGGATTCCGGCTTTCAGATAATCCTGCGCCAATTCGAAGATTGCCTGCTTGCGCTTGTCATCGTCCAAATCGGCCCTGTCCACAAGGTTGTGGTGCATCCGTAGTGCACGATCCACTTCGCCGCGGCGGCGGAACAGGCTACCCAGGGCGAAGTGCAGCTCGACGGTCTGCGGATCGACCTTTACCACCTCGATGAAAGATTCGATAGCTTTATCCTGCTGCTCATTTAGCAGAAAGTTCAGCCCCTGAAAATACGAATGAGGCAGCACACTCGATTCGGAAAGCAATTCTTTAATATCGATGCGTGCAGCCAACCACCCCATTCCGAAAAACAAGGGGAAAACCAGGAGCATCCAAAGTTGAAATTCCATAACTAAAAGAGCCTATCTAGGCGCTTGTTCCGTCTCACCGACACCGGCAAGTTTGTTTTTGACCCGAATATCGCGCTTCAAGAGTGCGATCTCACGGCGTTGCTGCAAGACATTTGCGAACATGGCAAGTACGCCGACGGCCGCGCCAACGGAAAAGAATATTAGCAGCACGAGCACAAGAGAGGACTGCCATTCGTAGCCAAAAAAATAGCGCAGCGTGATCGGCTGATCATTTTTCACCGCAAAACCAAGAAGCACAATGAACAGCGCGATCCTAATAGTCCAATTGAGATAACGCATGGCACACCCCGATAAAATCAATCCAACGATAGCATAAAAAAAGGCGGCTATACCTTGCGATATGCCGCCACTTTGAGACGCCCATCCCCTGTGATCAAGTCCTTTGTTCGCAGACCCGCTCCCTGAGTTCCTTGCCTGCCTTGAAGTGCGGAACGTACTTGGCCGGGACTTTCACCCTGTCACCGGTCTTCGGATTGCGCCCCTGACGAGGGGGACGATAATTCAAACTAAAGCTGCCGAATCCACGGATCTCGACACGCCCGCCGCGCGACAGCGTGGCGGACAAAGCATCCAATATCACTTTGACGGCGAACTCGGCGTCCTTGGCCAGCAACTGCGGATGCATCTCGGCCAGCTTGGCAATCAAATCGGAACGGATCATAACGAAAACCTCCTAACTCAAGCTTCGGGCTTGCTGCCGCCCATCTTGGCCTTCAGCAACGCGCCCAGATTGGTGGTTCCGGCACTGGCATTGCTTTCAGCAGAGAGCTTCTGCATCGCTGCATTATCCTCGCTTTTTGTCAGAGCCTTGATAGACAGGTTGATACCGCGGTTTTTGCGATCCACATTAATAATGACAGCAGTCACGCTGTCGCCTTCCTTGAGGTGGTTGCGGATATCTTCGACACGGTCAGCCGAAACTTCGGATGCCTTCAGATATGCCTCTACATCACCTTCCAAGGCAATCGTTGCACCTTTGGCATCCAGGGACTTCACCTTCCCCGTAACCACTGCACCCTTTTCATGGCTGGCTGCAAATCCGCCGAACGGATCCCCCTCCAACTGCTTGATGCCTAGGGAGATGCGCTCGCGTTCCACATCGATTGCCAATACGACGGCCTCAACTTCATCACCCTTCTTGTAGTTGCGCACGGCTTCTTCACCCGCCTGGCTCCATGACAAGTCGGACAGGTGTACCAATCCGTCGATACCGCCATCCAAGCCGATGAATACGCCAAAGTCCGTGATGGACTTGATGGCACCCTTAACTTTGTCGCCCTTCTTGTGGTTGATCGCAAAATCATCCCAAGGATTCGACTGGCATTGCTTCATGCCCAAGGAGATACGGCGACGCGCTTCGTCGATTTCCAGAATCATTACTTCGACTTCATCGCCCAAACTCACGACCTTGGAAGGATGCACATTCTTGTTTGTCCAATCCATTTCCGAAACGTGCACCAATCCTTCGATACCTTGTTCGATTTCAACGAACGCGCCGTAGTCGGTCAGGTTGGTCACCCTGCCGAACAAGCGAGTACCCTGAGGATAGCGCCGTGCCAAGCCATTCCAGGGATCATCGCCCATTTGCTTGATACCCAGGGAGACACGGTTCTTCTCCTGGTCGAATTTCAGAATCTTCGCTTCGATCTCGTCGCCCACGGTCAACACTTCCGATGGATGCTTGACACGACGCCATGCCAAATCGGTTATGTGCAACAAGCCGTCGATGCCGCCCAAGTCAACGAATGCGCCGTAATCAGTGATGTTCTTGACCACGCCCTTGACGATTGCACCTTCCTTGAGGTTTTCCATGACGGCTTCACGGTCTGCACCCGCGCTTGCTTCGAGCACAGCGCGACGCGAAACCACCACGTTGTTGCGTTTGCGGTCCAGCTTGATGACCTTCAACTCCATGGTCTTGTTCTCGTAAGGGGTGGTGTCCTTGACCGGACGAATATCCACCAGCGAGCCGGGCAAGAAAGCACGGATACCATTAACCATTGCCGTCAGGCCGCCTTTAACCTTGCCGCTGACAAAACCTTCAACGATCTTGCCCTCTTCCATGGCCACTTCCAACTCGTGCCATGCTGCCAAACGCTTGGCTTTTTCACGCGACAATTTGGTCTCACCATAGCCGTTTTCTAGCGACTCGATCGCAACCGTGACGAAATCGCCCGGCTTCACTTCCAGTTCGCCCTTCGCGTCAAGGAATTCCTCGATCGCAATTAAACTTTCGGACTTCAGTCCGGCATTAACAACCACCATGTTGTGGTCGACACGCACGACCTGTGCGGTAATCAATTCGCCTGCGCGCATTTCTTTGCGCGTCAAACTCTCTTCAAACATTGCTGCAAAACTATCGGGATTTTGTACGGCTGCTGCAAGTGCGGTTGCGTTCATCGGATATACCTAATAAATTTCTCTCTATCGCAAACGACAGAGGGTTGGTTGAAATTCCCATTGACGGAGAGTCGCATGGGTCCAAAGTTTCTTTAGCCTTTCGCCGGGTAGCGTGCCAAGATTTCCTGAACCACCTGATCGATGTTAAGAACAGTGGTATCCAGCAGGCTTGCACCCGGTGCCTGTTGCAGGGGAGCTGCGCTGCGTTGAGTATCTCGCTCGTCCCGCACACGTATTTCCAGCAAAAGGGTAGCAATATTAGCACCGATTCCTTTTTCCATCAACTGGTTATAACGGCGCTGCGCGCGTGCTTCGGCACTGGCGGTGAGGAATATCTTTAGTTCGGCGTCCGGGAACACCACTGAACCCATGTCGCGTCCATCCGCGACCAAACCAGGCGCCCGACGGAAAGCGTGTTGCTTGGCGAGCAGGGCCGCGCGGACCGTGGGCAAAGCAGCCACCTTGGATGCGGCCGCCGCACACTGCTCACCACGCAACTCATCGCCAACCAATGCTCCGTCAAGCCATATTTGACCTCCCTCGAAACGGATGTCCATATGCTCGGCCAATGATGCCAGCCCTGCCTCGTCGCTCAGCAATACATGATCCCGCTGCGCAGCCAGGGCCAACAGGCGATAAAGCGCGCCGCTGTCGAGATAGTGATAGCCGAGCCGAGCCGCTACTAGCTGGGCCACCGTACCTTTACCGGACGCCGATGGACCGTCGATCGCAATCACCGGAACTGCCTGTACCACATCATGAAACAACGTAAAGAAGTTCGGAAAGGTCTTGGCGACACAGCGCGGATCGTTGATGCGCATTCCTTCCGGACCAAATGCCGTGAGAGAAAAGCACATCGCCATGCGATGATCGTCATAGGTATCAATCGCGGCGTGACGAATCTTGTCAGGCGGCGTGATGCGAATATGGCTTTCGCCCTCCTCTATTTTCGCTCCCACCTTCCGCAACTCCGCCGCCATCGCCGCTATGCGGTCGGTTTCCTTTACCCGCCAACTAGCAATGTTGCGCAGCGAAGTCGTGCCTTCGGCGAACAGCGCAACGACCGCCAAAGTCATCGCTGCATCGGGGATGTGATTGCAATCCAGGTCGATAGCCTTGAGCCTGCCAGATTTCGGCGCACGCGCCTCCATCCAGTTCGCACCCATTTCGATCTGCGCGCCCATTAGCGCCAGTGCATCGGCGAAGCGCACGTCGCCCTGTATGCTGCCGCTGCCCACGCCTTCGATGCGCACCGGACCACCGCCGATCGCGCCGGCAGCAAGAAAATACGACGCAGACGAGGCATCGCCTTCCACGTAGATCACGCCAGGGGAATGATAGTGACTGCCCGCGGCAACGGTGAAGCTGCGCCATCCATCCCGCCGCAGCATCACGCCGAAACGCTCCATCATCTTCAATGTGATCTCGACATAGGGCTTCGAGATCAATTCGCCGACCAGGCGCACTGTTACTTCGCTATTCAATAGCGGCAATGCCATCAGCAACGCGGTGAGAAACTGGCTGGATACATCGCCGCGCACGCTGACGCCAGGCACTTGCGTTAACGTCGCCGGATGAATCTCCAACGGCGGATAGCCTTCGTTGTCTACGCACTCAATGTCTGCGCCAAGTTCGCGCAGCGCATCCACCAGATCGCCGATCGGGCGCTCATACATGCGCGCTGCACCCCGTAACGTGTAGTCGCCATCTGATAATGCCAGCACAGCTGTCAAGGGACGAAACGCAGTGCCGGCATTACCCAAAAACAACTCTGCCCGCTTGACCGGGAAAGCCCCACCGCAACCGTGAACACGGAAGACATGCGATTCCAGTTGTTCCACCCTGACACCCAGCGTGCGCAAGCTTTCCAGCATGCGCTCAGTATCATCTGACAGCAACACGTCGCGAATCTCGGTCGACCCTTGCGCCAAAGCCGATAGCAACAAAATGCGATTGGAAATGCTCTTTGAGCCAGGCAACGTGATCGTGCCAAGCGCGCTGAGCAACGGAGGAAGGTCAATGAAATTTTGGGACGTCATTACGGTTGAATTGCATCACGCATTTTGGGGTGCCGGAATGATACCGCAAAGCAAAGTCCAGTGATGGAATGATGGAGCCCAATCGCGTTGCAGTGCTTCCAATCCAAATCGTGCGCGTGTTCACGCTGGACAAGGCGCAAGAACGATGCGTATCTCAGCCATCGCTGATGCTACCGCATGCTTTTCGAGGCGCGCCAAGCGATTGTTGCCGGGATCCATGGACCAATTTAAAACTCAATCAATAAATCAAGCCGGCATTGAACATCACTTTCAATAGTCCTTTGGCGATGCCGTTGTCTCTTTAAGCCAAGCCCCGCCATGCTCCTTCACTTCAGTCCGCGCCCAGCCTTTCGCAAACGTTATGCGCAGTTCCGCGCCAACTGCCAACTGCTCCCCATCCGAGACCACGGCGCCCCTTGCGTCTTGCACCATGCTATAGCCACGCCGCAGGACTCTTGAAGGATCGAGCAAGACCAAATGTTGCGCGGCGTTATCTGCTCGCGCCACTCGTTGCGCCTGCCCCGCACGCATCGCCTTTACCAGAATATCCGCCAGGCTGGTCTGGCGATCCTGCAGACGAGCAAAACCGGTGCTCACTGCGCGCAGCCGGCGCGCCAGCGACTGCCATTGCCAATGTTGGTGTTGCTTGCGATAGGCAAAAGCGCGCCGCATTCGTTCGTTCAGTTGATCCAAGCGCAGCGCTTGGCGGTGAAGCTGCTGCGCTGGATGAACCAACCGCCGCTGCAGGTAGTCCAGCGCCTGCATCGCATTCTGCAGTCGATTGCGTTGTGCACGCTGCAGATGCTGCGACATGTCACGCAAAGCCCTCAGCAGGGCAAGCCGATCCGGGACTACGCGTTGCGCAGCTGCCGTTGGTGTCGGAGCGCGTTCATCGGCAATGAAATCGGCGATTGTGAAATCGGTCTCGTGCCCGATCCCGCTGACGATGGGGATTTCACTAGCGGCGATCGCGCGTGCAACAATTTCCTCATTGAACGCCCACAGATCTTCGATGCTGCCCCCACCCCTACATATGATCAGCACGTCGCATTCGGCCCGCCGGTTGGCCATCTGGATGGCTGAGCCGATCTTTTCCGCGCTGCCTGGTCCTTGTACAGGAGTAGGATACAGCACCACCGGAACACTGGGCATGCGCAGCCTCAACGTGGTAAGTACATCGCGCAACGCAGCAGCCTGGGGCGAGGTGACGATCCCGACGCGTTTGGGGAAGACGGGCAAGGCGCGTTTCCGATCAGCAGCGAACAAGCCCTCGCTCTCCAGCAATTGCTTCAATCTGGCAAACTGTTCATAAAGCAGTCCCAGCCCGGCCGGCCGGATCTGCTCGACGGTCAGCTGAAAATCACCGCGCTGCTCGAATAGAGTAGCAACCGCCAATATTTCGACCTGCTGCCCGTTGGCGACTGGTTCCCTCAACAGCTGGCTCTTGCGGCGGAACATTACGCACCGAACTTGTGCCTGGTCATCCTTTAACGAAAAATAGAAATGGCCGGACGCGGCCCGCACTAAATTGGAAATTTCTCCCCGTACCCATAACAAAGGGACACTCTTTTCCAACAACTGCTTGATTGCAAAGTTGAGTTCTGCAACTCGAAAAACGTGCGATTTTTTAGCATCAAAAAGATCAAAAGACATATTGACAACCCAAAATAATCCACATTCCAAGGAAATTTGCGGTTCTTGACGAGCTCAGCGGGTCACAAATCCGCAAACTTACGCTAGTACTTTGTTTTTATTGTATATTAAAGAATTGTAAAAAATAGGCAAAGTAAGATAATCCCTTGCGCTACGCCAAGTTAACCCCCTATTGCCGATCATAATCCACAAAGTTGTCCACAGCTTTTGTGAGTAAACAAAAATATTCTTTTCAAATGGCAGCTTAGCAAAATATAGCTCAAGTAAATCCTGAGAAAGGTTGCTCAAGTCAGCACGACAAGCTACAGTTGCGCCTTGTTAATTTAAGCACATCTGGAGAATCCGCGTGTTTGTAATTGTTGAAGCGGCCGGCTGGCCGATCTGGTTCTTGATTCTGGCTTCTATCATCGCAGTGGGCTTGATCATTGAGCGCCTGATGTTTTTGCGCCGGCAGCGCATTGCTCCTCCCGCCCTCCTGGACGAGGTCATCAAGGAGCTCAGGCAGCGTGGTGTCAGCGATGGCATGTTAAGCAGACTTGCCGATGGCTCACCTTTAGGACGCATATTCGCCTCCGGTTTAAAGAACATCAAAAGCCCACCCGAAGTTATGAAAGAATCTATAGAAGAGGCGGGGCGGGCGGTTTCGCACGATTTGGGACGGTTCCTCACCACTCTGGGTACCATTGCCTCTATCAGCCCATTGCTCGGACTGTTCGGCACGGTGGTCGGCATGATTGAAATCTTTGGCTCACAATCTGCTGTAGGCAATACGCCGGCGATACTTGCACACGGCATTTCCGTGGCCCTCTATAACACCGCCTATGGTCTGATCGTGGCAGTTCCGAGCATGATTTTCTATCGCCACTTCCGTTCGCAAGTGGATAGCCTGACTATCGAGATGGAACAACAGGCTCTCAAACTGGTTGGCATTGTTCACGGCCAACTGAGGAGTTAGACCGCTATGAATTTCCGAGTTGGCCGTCGACGCGAAGAACCCGAGATCAACCTGATTCCGATGATAGATGTTTTGCTGGTGATTCTGATCTTCATGATGGTGACCACCAGTTATGCGAAGTTCTCCGAGTTGCAGATCAATCTGCCTGAAGCCGGCGGCAAGGCAAGCAGCCCTCAGGTCAAGCCGATTAACGTCGCGATCGATGCCTCGGAACACTATGCCATAAACAATCAGGGCCTGTCTTACACTGGTGTAGATGCGTTGGCCGCATCCCTGAAAAATGCGGCCGGGAATCAAACCGACCCAACTATCGTCATCAACGCCGATGCCAAAGCCACCCATCAATCCGTAATAAACGTGATGGAGGCTGCAAGGAGAGCGGGGTACGGGCGCATCACGTTTACCACGCAGAGCCAACCTAAATAAAGTGCACTGGCTGCAACAGCATTGGTATCGTTTGACCCCGCTTCACTTGATTCTCTTCCCGATTAGCCTGGTGTTTCTTGCCCTGAGTTCGCTGCGTCGCTGGCTCTATCGCAATGGCATCCTGCCAAGCCATAGGTTGCCGTTGCCTGTCATCGTGGTCGGCAATATCAGTGTCGGTGGAACCGGCAAAACGCCGCTCACGCTGGCCTTGGCCCAGGAATTCATCGAACACGGCTGGCATCCATTCGTGGTCAGTCGAGGTCACGGCGGAAAAGCACGCCAGACACAACGAGTGACTGCAGACAGCGACGTGCGTCAAGTAGGTGATGAACCCTTGTTGATGGCGGGGCGCAACCTCTGCCCTGTATGGATAGGCAAAAATCGCGTTGCAACGGCACGCGCGGCGATGCAAGCCAACCCGCAATGCGACGTCGTATTGTGCGATGACGGCTTGCAGCACTATCGTCTTCAGCGAGATGTCGAGATTGCCGTCATCGATGGTTCACGCGCCCTTGGCAACGGACTCCTGCTGCCGGCCGGTCCGCTGCGTGAACCGGCATCACGCCTGCTGGACCTGGATGCGATCGTGGTAAATGGCGGCGACGCCCCACCCGGCCAATTTGCGATGCACCTGTCGGGACAGACCTTCCATAGCTTGATCGCCCCAGGCAAGACAGCATCCCCAGCCGCGTTTCAAAGCCGACACATCCATGCTGTGGCCGGCATCGGAAATCCAGAACGCTTTTTCCGGCATCTGGAAGCATTGAATATCCCCTTCACGCCCCACGCTTTCCCGGATCACCACCCTTACCGAGCAGCAGAACTTTCATTCGCTGATTGCGATGCGATACTTCTGACTGAAAAAGATGCGGTAAAATGCGCCTCATTCGCAGATGCGCGATACTGGGTGTTGCGTGTCGATGCACAGATCGATCCGACCCTGTTCGAACTCATACTGACTAAAATCAAAGCCCATGGATCCAAAACTACTTGATATTCTCGTTTGCCCACTGTGCAAATCGCCATTGGTCTACCATAAATCGGCCAAGGAACTGATCTGCAAAGCAGATCGCCTGGCATTCAAAATAGCCGACGACATACCGGTGATGCTGGTCGATGAAGCCCGCAAGCTAACCCCCGAAGAAGCCGAAAAGATCCAATGATCGATTTTCACGTCGTCATTCCAGCGCGACATGCTTCAACGCGATTGCCCGGCAAGCCGCTGTTGCCCATCGCGGGCAAGCCCATGGTGGTTCGCGTGGCTGAGCAGGCCGCAAAAAGCGGCGCGCAACAGATCTGGATCGCCACTGACCATCATGCGATAGCTGCTGCGGTGCATGCGCACGGGTTCAAAGCCTGCCTCACGAAGCAAAGCCATGCCAGCGGCACAGACCGGATCGCCGAAGTCGTCGAGCAGCGGGGCTGGCCGGACGACACGATCGTGGTAAATGTTCAAGGCGACGAACCGCTGATACCGCCTGCGCTGATAAGCGACGTTGCGCAACATCTGCACAATCATCCGGAGTGTGCGATCGCTACCGCAAGCCATGCGATACATGACTTGGAAGCCATGCTGAATCCGCACACGGTAAAGACGGTGCTCGACAAGGACGGCAATGCGCTATATTTCAGCCGTGCCCCTATCCCTTATCCACGCGATACTTTTGCGCATCGGGCTTCTTTGCCCGCGGACGTGCAGGTGTTGCGTCATATTGGCATTTACGCATACCGCGCGGGTTTCCTGCGCGCTTTCAGACAACTTGCCCCGGCCGCGATCGAAAACGTCGAAGCGCTGGAACAGTTGCGCGCGTTGTATCATGGCTACAAGATCGGGGTCGTAATTACTGAGAATGCGCCGCCCGCGGGAGTCGATACCGAACAGGACCTTCACGTGGCCCAACAAATCTTTGTCGCGACAAATCGAGAGAACACATCATGAGACTAATATTACTGGGCCCTCCAGGGGCGGGCAAAGGCACACAGGCAAACCTTATCAAGGAAAAATACAACATCCCGCAAATTTCGACCGGCGATATCCTCCGAGCTGCGGCCAAGGCTGGCACACCGCTGGGGCTCGCGGCCAAGAAGGTAATCGATACAGGAAATCTGGTTTCCGATGACATTATCATCGGTCTGGTGAAAGATCGCCTCAAGGAACCAGATTGCGCCAATGGCTTTCTATTCGACGGTTTTCCCCGCACCATTCCGCAAGCACAGGCCATGAAAGATATCGGCATCCGGATCGATTTCGTGGTCGAGATCGAGGTACCTGACAGCGACATCATCGAACGTATGAGCGGGCGCCGGGTCCATCTGCCATCCGGCCGCAGTTATCATCTGGTTTTCAATCCCCCCAAGGTCGCGGGCAAGGACGATGTGACGGGGGAAGACCTGGTGCAACGCCCGGACGACATCGAGGATACCGTTATCAAGCGCCTCATTGTTTACCATGACCAAACCAAGCCACTGGCCCAGTTCTATATCGCCTGGGCACAATCCGGCGACCCGAATGCTCCCAAGTATGCGAAAATAAAAGGCACTGGTGGCGTTGAAAAAATCCGCGACCAAATCTTCGCGGCATTGAACGGCAAATGATCGTGGACAGGAAACCCTTTCTCTCCCTGGAAGACGCCAAGCGCATCGCCGCTTCGGCGCAGACCGAAGCGGCGCGCAATGAGTGGCGTGTGGTTATCGCGGTGGTCGATGAGGGGGGCCACCTGCTCTATCTGGAGCGCGACCATCACACTCAGTTTGGCAGCGTGGAGATCGCAATCAAGAAAGCACATGCGGCCGTAGCTTTTCAACGCCCAACCAAGGTGTCGGAGGATGCCGTACTGGGCGGACGATTGATACACTTGGCCCTCCCCGGCGTCATCCCTGCAGAGGGCGGTGTGCCACTGGTGCTGGATGGGAACATTTTGGGAGGCCTCGGCGTCAGTGGCGCACGTGCTTCCGAAGACGGACAAGTCGCAGCCGCAGGTGTGGCTGCGCTGACGAAAAGCTAGCCATGTTGTATCGCTTGGGCGATCGCATCCCCGTGCTGCGCGGCAAAGCGCATTTCGTTGCTGAAAATGCCTCAATCATCGGCGCCGTCGTTCTGGAGAACAATGTCAGCGTGTGGTTTAACGCAGTGTTACGTGGCGACATGGAATCCATCAGCATCGGTGCAAACAGCAACATCCAGGATGGCGCTGTCCTGCACACCGATTTTGGAGCGCCCCTCCTTGTCGCAGCCAATGTCACGGTGGGTCATCAGGCCATGTTGCATGGCTGCACGGTAGGTGACGGCTGCCTGATCGGTATCAAGGCTGTAATACTCAACCACGCCATCATCGGCAAAAACTGCTTGATTGGCGCAAACACACTGATCACCGAAGGCCGAGTTATTCCAGATGATTCCCTGGTGCTAGGATCGCCAGGAAAGGTCATCAGGACTTTGACCGAAACAGAAATAGCCGGGCTACATACCAACGCGGCTCATTATGTCGAACTTATGTCTGAGTACCGAGATGGCCTGATTGCCTCGCACCGCCCGTAAGGTGTTAGGTCCCGGTTCCGGCAATGCCGGCCTGCCCCAGGCTTATGCGTTTCCCCTCTCGCCACAAGGCCGAGCTGGACATCAATGTCTTCCATTAAGATCGGCCCGGAAAAAAAATAATGCCATCATCCAAAATCCAAAGTATCCTAGCGCCTGAGGTTGCTAGTGAATGCTGCATCGAATGGATATCTGGATGCTTCGTTGTTTGATCTATAGGGAGGGTAATCATGTCAGGTGGTCTCGGATTTGCGTTGTTATGTGCCATATTTGCGATTTTCTACGGTGTATTTTCCATCAAATGGATACTCGGCAAGTCTGCTGGGAATGAAAAAATGCGCAGCATTGCCGCCGCGATCCAGGAAGGCGCATCGGCCTATCTGAATCGGCAATACACCACTATTGGCATCGTCGGTGCGATCTTGTTCGTCGTCATCCTGGTCTCGCTGAAGTGGCCGACAGCCATCGGTTTCGCCATCGGGGCGATCCTGTCTGGATTGACCGGATATATCGGCATGAACGTATCGGTTCGCGCAAACGTACGTACCGCAGAAGCCGCCAAAGAAAACCTTAACGCCGCACTGGACGTATCTTTCAAGGGAGGTGCAATCACAGGGATGCTGGTCGTAGGCCTGGGTCTGCTCGGAGTGGCAGGCTATTACGCATTTCTCACTTTAATGATGCACGCCGACTCGCGAGAGGCCACTCATGCGCTGGTGGGTCTGGCCTTCGGCGGTTCGCTGATTTCCATCTTTGCCCGTCTTGGCGGCGGCATCTTCACCAAAGGAGCCGACGTGGGTGCCGACCTGGTGGGCAAGGTCGAAGCCGGCATACCGGAGGATGACCCCCGCAACCCGGCGGTGATCGCCGATAACGTCGGCGACAATGTCGGCGACTGCGCCGGCATGGCCGCCGACCTTTTTGAAACCTATGCGGTCACCATTATCGCGACCATGTTGCTGGGTGGCTTGCTGATAACTGGCGCGGGACCAAATGCCGTCATCTATCCATTGGTACTGGGCGGGTTCTCCATAATCGCATCCATTGTGGGTACCTTCTTTGTCAAGGCGCGCGAGGGTGGCAAGATCATGAACGCGCTCTATCGTGGCCTAACCGTTTCTGGTGTCCTGGCGGCAATCGCCTTCTATCCGATCACCACCATGATGATGGGCGACGGGATAACCATAGGTGACATGATGGTTTCATCAAGTCATCTTTACTTTGCGACCCTGATTGGGCTGGCATTGACCGCAGCCATGGTATGGATCACCGAGTATTATACCGCCACAGAATACGCACCCGTACGCCATATCGCCGAAGCATCAACCACTGGCCATGGCACCAATGTCATCGCCGGACTAGGCGTTTCGATGAAAGCCACCGCCGCTCCAGTACTAGTGGTTTGTCTGGCGATCTGGGGTGCTTATGAACTGGCGGGGTTGTATGGCATCGCAATCGCGGCGACCTCAATGCTGTCCATGGCCGGGATCATCGTGGCACTCGACGCGTATGGACCGATCACTGACAACGCCGGCGGCATCGCCGAAATGTCCAAATTGCCTGCTGACGTTCGCAAGATAACCGATGCACTGGACGCGGTCGGTAACACCACCAAGGCAGTCACCAAGGGCTACGCCATAGGTTCCGCCGGTCTGGCGGCACTCGTGTTGTTCGCAGACTATACCCACGCATTGCAGGCAAAGCTGGGCGGGGCTGTCACGACCTTTGATCTTTCCAACCACATGGTCATTATTGGCCTGTTCATTGGCGGAATGGTGCCTTACCTATTTGCGGCGATGGGCATGGAAGCAGTTGGCCGTGCCGCAGGATCGGTCGTCGTGGAAGTGCGCCGGCAATTCAAGGAAATCCCCGGCATCATGGAAGGCACCGGCAAACCTGAATACGGCACTTGCGTCGACATGCTGACCAAGGCCGCAATCAAGGAAATGATCGTCCCTTCCCTGCTGCCCATTGCGGTACCTTTGATCGTCGGCCTGACACTGGGCGCACAGGCGCTGGGTGGCGTACTGGTCGGCACCATCATTACCGGCATCTTCGTAGCGATCTCCATGACTGCCGGTGGAGGCGCTTGGGATAACGCGAAGAAATACATCGAGGAGGGCAACTTCGGTGGCAAGGGCTCGGATGCTCACAAGGCCGCAGTCACGGGCGACACCGTGGGTGACCCATACAAGGACACGGCGGGGCCCGCTGTGAACCCGCTGATCAAGATCATCAACATCGTTGCACTGATGATCGTGCCGCTGCTTCATTAAACAGATCAGACTGAAGGAACAGGCGGAACCAGAAACAGGGCGCGATCGGCCCTGTTTCCTTGCCTTTCGCCTGATAGATCCAAAATATCTCTGGCGCTGCCCCGCCCCAGTTATTTGATTGCGCTTGTCTTTCGACGAAAAAAAGTGTCTAATTTCATCCAAATGACAATAGATTGCTAGTATCCTTTGTTCATATTCGCAGCGCTCATAATAACAATGACGAAACTGGTGTTGGGAATAGCGAGTCGGCCAAATGCTGTTTCTTATGGAAGTACAGCATAAAAAGAAAACCAAAGTACTTCAGGTTGGGCGCTGTCCAAGGGGGGGATTTGAAAACGATTGCTGACGTCCTTGTGATGCTAATAATCTATGGGCTCTCGAGTTCATTTGCGTGGGCTGCATGTGCCGATTTAAGCAACGCGACGAATTGGTCGAACATCAACACGCACAAAATCATCGTATACCGGGGAAGCAAAGCGATTGCGATCCTGGAAATCCCATACTGCGACATCTCTTCGTCATCAACCATTGGGTTGGACAAGGAGTATGTATGCGACCGGGATAAGATCGTCGTGTCAGGAGTTTCCTGCGACATCCGTAGCATTTCAATACCGTGACGACCCTACTTGACTAACGGCCGGTGTTTCGGAGCCACGCAACTTAACGCGTCACGGGCATGACTCTTCGCGGTCGTACAGTTCCGAATTGACGAGCGCATCAATCACCGCCGCCTGTCCACAGATTTCAAGTGGCTTAGCGGAAAGATCTTGCCAATCCGGTCGGTCTTCTGTTTGCTTAGCGGAACGGCCAACCGCCATTCAGCCGTTTCCTCAGAGTAATATGCGCTAAAGCCTCCCCATTTTCGGCAAGTCGCCCACCAGCGGAGCGACGTAATCCAGCCAAGCCTGAGTGACGTCATTGCCCGCTGCATTGATGTACTCGTCCTTCATCTCGGTGGCTACCTTTGCCACCGTCGACAATGGCGTGATGAAGCATTCGCTGGCATACGGCTTGCTGCTCAAGCGGCGTATCGCCACTGAGCCAGGCTGCCCGCTGCCCGCTGCATGATTCACCGCAAAGTCCCCAACCATGCGCGCCTCTTTAGCGTCTACCGGAGAAATGACAGTGGGAAATGAGCGCTGCAAATAGCCGAAGGTATCGGCGCGGACGCGCACTTTTTGTCCGGGAAAAGCTTCTTTCACTAGCGCCGCCAGCGTATCACCCAACGCACCGCTGCCGGATAATTGGATGTTGCCGTGCGAATCGCGCTCACCGCTGGTGGAGATTGGATTGCCCTCCTTGTCGGTGATGCCTTCGGATGCGGCGATGACACAGCGCCCATACTTCGCCACAGCATCGCGCACGTCCTGCTTGAATTTGCCGACATCGAAAACACGCTCAGGCAGGTAGATCAGATGGGGGCCGTCGCCTTCAGCCTGTCTGGCCAACGCGGATGCGGCCGTGAGGAAGCCGGCACTGCGCCCCATGACCACATTGACCTTGATACCTGACAAGGCGCGGTTATCGCGGTCATCTCCCATGAACGCAAGCGCGACGAAACGCGCGGCGGATGCAAAACCAGGACAGTGGTCTGTGACTCTCAAGTCATTGTCAATGGTCTTGGGTATATGCACGGTGCAGAAATCGTAATTCGCTTCCTTCGCCATCTCGGCGATTATGTGTGCGGTCTCGGCAGAGTCGTTGCCGCCGATATAGAAGAAATAACGTACATCGTTCTTCTTGAAAACTTCGAATACCTTTTCGCACTCGGCCTTACCGGGCTTGAGGCGAACGGAACCAAGTGCCGCCGCCGGGGTCGCGGCGACCAGCTCGAGTTGCTCGACACTCTGTTTGGTCAGATCGATGAAATCTTCTTTCATGATGCCGGCGATGCCGTGGCGGGCGCCCAGGATGCCGGTGATGTTAGGCTGCTTGCGGGCCGCGAGCACTGCTCCCACCAGCGATTGATTGATGACCGCCGTGGGGCCGCCCGACTGTCCGATAACCATTTTGCCGATTAACTTCCCTTGCGTTGCCATAGCTTCGTCTCCCTGGGTTGAACTCGTCATATTCTAAACCTAATATGCTATCGCGGCTTATTAACGCATCGCTTATAATTGCCAACTTTTTTAATAGCGAGGAAAGCATTATGAGTCTTCTCAATGTCCGCCCCGGCGACAATCTGCCTCACGAATGCAATGTCATCGTCGAGATTCCGAAGCATGCCGATCCAGTGAAATATGAAGTGGACAAGGCATCCGGCGTGCTTGTAGTGGATCGCTTCATCGGCTCGCTGATGCGCTACCCCTGCAACTACGGATTCATCCCGGAGACCATCGCCGATGATGGCGATCCGGTGGACGTGCTGGTGGTCACCCCGTTTCCTATCGTTCATGGCGCCATCATTCCCTGCCGTCCTGTGGGCATGTTGAGCATGGAAGACGAAGGGGGTGGCGATGCCAAGATAATCGCTGTACCAACGGACAAGCTTACCCCGCTGTACCATAATGTGCTGACATACAAAGACCTGCCAGAGATTACGCTGGAACAAGTCAAACATTTCTTTGAACTGTACAAGGCATTGGAGCCGGGTAAATGGGTCAAGATCAAAGGCTGGGAAGGCGTCGCGGCGGCACAGGCGGAAATCATGAAGGGCATCGAGCGCTACAAGACGACAGCGAACCAATAATCTGCACGAAGGGGCAAAAATGACAGCACGCATCATCGACGGCAAGTCAATTGCGCAACAGGTTCGCGCCGAATGGAAAATGCGTGCCGATGCGCTAAAGGCACGCGGCATCACGCCTGGTCTGGCGGTCATCATCGTCGGCGAAGACCCTGCTTCCAAGGTGTATGTCGCCAACAAGGTGAAAGCTTGTGCCGAGCTGGGGCTGCACTCCGAACACATCGTCATGTCCGCCGACACATCCGAAGCCACGCTGCTGTCAAGGATCGACGCGCTAAATAAAGACCCGAAGATACACGGCATCCTGGTTCAACTGCCGGTGCCAAAGCACATCGACAACAACAAGGTACTTGAAAAGATCAGCCCGGACAAGGATGTGGATGGTTTCCACCAGTTAAATGTTGGTGCCCTGGTCACCGGCAATATCCGCTTCCCGCCGTGCACACCCTACGGTGCGATGAAACTCCTGGAGAAAAGCGGCGTACCCATCGAAGGAAAACACGCCGTAGTGGTCGGCCGAAGCAACATCGTCGGGAAACCGATGGCACTGATGCTGCTGCAGCACAATGCTACCGTCACCATCTGCACCTCCAAGACCGTCGATCTCGCAAAATATACCCGTGACGCCGACATCTTGGTAGTAGCTATCGGCAGGGCAAAAATGATTACCGGCAGTATGATCAAGCCCGGTTCTGCCGTCATCGATGTCGGCATCAATCGCCTGCCTGATGGCAAGCTGTGCGGCGACGTGGATTTCGATTCCGCAAAGGAAGTCGCCGGTTGGATCACACCCGTGCCCGGCGGTGTCGGCCCCATGACAATCGCGATGCTGGTCGCAAATACCGTGCAGGCTGCGGAGCGGAGCGCGAAATAGCACCCGGCCGCTTGTGCATGGCTTGGCGGTTCTGAGACCTGTCGGCGACAGGCCAGGCGGGTAAAGGTAGCAAAGGAGTATGCACATGGAACGCTTCAAGAAACACACAAAAAAACTCGCCATCGTGGCAGTGCTGACCGCACTGGTAGTCGGCGCTGTTTTTGTGCATTTCTCGCGCCTTTCGCGCAGCACAGAGAACGCCTATATCAATGCTGATGTGGTGAGCGTGGCTTCGCTGGTCGCGGGGCGGATTGTTGCGGTACATGTAAAAGACAATCAGTATGTGCACAAGGGCGATGCCCTGTTCGACGTCGATCCCGAGCCGTTCGCTATCGCCTTGTCGCGCGCTCAGGCCGACCTCGCGCTCGCCAGACAAGCGGCCCGACAGGACAACGCGGAAATATCGGTCGCGCGTGCGCAGATCGCACAGAGCGAAAGCGATCTGTCCAATGCCCGCACCATCTATGCGCGCGACCAGGAACTCGTCGCGCAGCATTTCCTGTCACAGCAATCACTCGACGATGCGCAGACGCGCATGCAGGCCTTGCAGGCTTCGCTGGAACAGGCACGCGCAAAATTGACCAAGGCGCTTTCCGTGCCGGAGAATGCCGAGGAACGCGGGGACGTATTGAAGGCGCAGGCGGCCATTGCGCAAGCAAGACTCGATCTGGAGCACACCCACGCAACGGCGGCGCAGGACGGGCAGATCAGCAACTTGACGCTTACTCCAGGATCACTGGTCGGCATCGGTGTGCCGCTATTCGCGCTAATCGCGCAGGACAGCTTTCACATCGATGCCAACTTCAAGGAGACTGAGCTGTTCGGCATCCACCCCGGGCAAGATGTCGACATCCAGATCGACATGTATCCCGGCGAGCATTTCAAAGGGACAGTGGAAAGCCTGAGCGGTGGATCTGGCACCGCCTTCTCGCTGCTTCCGCCGCAGAACGCTACCGGAAACTGGGTAAAGATCGCGCAGCGCGTGCCGGTGCGCATCAAGCTCGCCCCGACGGATGCCGACCATCCACTGCGCATCGGAACCACCGCAACCGTGAGCGTCCAGCTGAAATAATTCGATGAACAGCAATCGGGTATTGACCAGTATCGCGGTGATGGCAGCAACCATCATGCAGGTACTGGACACCACCATCGTTAATGTCGCACTGCCCAACATGGCAGGCCAACTCGATGCGACGCCTGACAACATCGGCTGGGTGCTCACCTCCTACCTGATCGCCTCAGCGATCATAATGCCACTCACCGGCTATTTCACCGACCGCATCGGGCAAAAGCGCTTCCTCCTGATCAGCATCGCCGGATTCGTCATAACCTCCGCGCTGTGCGGCATGGCTGCCAGCCTTGCGCAGATGGTGTTGTTCCGTTTCCTTCAAGGCATCTTCGGCGCCTCGCTGGTGCCGTTGTCGCAGTCCATCATGCTACAAATCTTCCCCGGTGAGCAGCGTGGCAAGGCCATGGCCATCTGGAGCATGGGCGTGATGGTGGCGCCTATCATGGGGCCGACGCTGGGCGGCTGGCTCACTGAGGAGATCAGCTGGCGCTGGACGTTCTACATCAATCTGCCAGTCGGCATCGCTTCCTTCCTGCTCGCTGTGCGACACGTACACGACACTCCGAAACGCGAACGGCGCATGGACTGGATGGGCTTCGCCACGCTGGCATTGGGAATCGGCACGCTGCAACTGGTGTTGGATCGGGGTAACCAGGACGACTGGTTCAGTTCGCAGACACTGGTTTTCGCCGCAGTTATCTCCGCCGCGTCCTTCATCTTCTTCATCGGGTACACGCTCACCGGCAAACACCATCCGCTGTTCGATCTGCGCATCTTTAAAGACCGCAACTATCTCGTGGCCAGCCTGATCATGACCACCATCGGCATCGGCTTCTTCGGCGGTATGCTGCTGCAATCCCTGTTTCTGCAGAACTTCCTCGGCTATCCAACGTTCGAAGCCGGGCTTTATATGGCTCCGCGCGGGCTGGCCTCGTTTCTGGTGATGATCTTCGTCGGGAAATTCGTCGGCAAGATCCCCCCGCGCAACTTCATCTTCGTCGGCATCTGCGCCAGTATCGCTGGAAACTGGCTGATGACACGCTTCACCTCCAATATCACTACGAACGACCTGATTGTCCCGATGATGCTACAGGGCGTGGGCATGGGACTGATCTTCGTCCCGATCTCCACACTGGCCTTCACAACGCTGCCGAAGGAGCTCGCCGCCGAGGCGGCAGGAATCTACAGCCTGATCCGCTCCATGGGCTCTGCACTGGGCATCTCGATACTCGCAACCTACTTTTCCCGCAGTACCCAGCAGAATTGGAATCTGCTGCGAGGAGAGATCACCCCGTATAACGAAGCGCTGCCCGCCTATCTCGCGCCGCTTCATCTTGGCATGCACGACGCGCAAGGCATCGCGGTCGCGGCAAAGGCCGTACTGCAGCAGGCGCAAAACATCGCATATATCGACAGTTTCTGGTTTACCACCCTGAACTTCGTCATGATGCTGCCGCTCCTGCTATTGGTGCGTGCGCCCATGAAGGCGGACGCCAAGCTGGCGCCGGTCACGCCGGAGTGAACAGCCTTGCGCGGCCCGGGGCGTTCGTTTCCCCCGGCAAGCCCCGCAGAATGGATGGGTATTATTTTGAAGAACTTGAAACGGCGGTAGCGGATGATGAGATTGCTGCCTCTCCCGCTATCTTGGCAGAAGGGCCTTCAATGAACTGGTAGAAGACTTCATCGTGTTTGATCATGCCTAACTCGCTGCGCGCGCGTTCCTCAAAGGCAGCGGTACCTTGCTTAAGATCCCGCACTTCTGCATCCAGCAAGACGTTGCGCGCTTTTGTCTGCTGATTGACTCGCTGCTGCGCCTCGACCTGGCGATTCAAGTCCCACACTTTCAGCCAGCTTCCCTTGCCTAGCCACAGCGGGTACTGCAACAGCACCAGCAATAGGACCAGTATCAGTGTAACCGCACGCATTAGCCCAACTGAAAATATGCATCGCGTCCTGGATAGTTCGCGATGTCGCCCAAATCCTCTTCGATGCGCAGTAACTGGTTGTACTTCGCCATGCGATCCGAACGCGACATTGAGCCAGTCTTGATTTGCAGCGCATTGGTGGCGACGGCTATGTCAGCAATAGTACTGTCCTCGGTTTCACCAGAACGATGCGAGATCACGACGGTGTAACCCGCGCGTTTGGCCAATTCGATCGCGGCAAATGTTTCGGTGAGGGTCCCGATCTGGTTGATCTTGATCAGAACGGAATTCGCCAAGCCTTGGCGGATACCTTCACGGATAATCTTGGTGTTGGTCACGAACACGTCGTCGCCCACGATCTGGATAGTCTTACCCAGGCGCTGCGTCAGCAACTTCCATCCTCCCCAATCGTGCTCACTCATGCCGTCTTCGATGCTTATCAGCGGATATTTTTCAGTCCAGTTGGCCAGATAATCGACGAACTGTCCGGAGGTCAACTTCAGCCCTTCAGAGTCAAGGTGATAAAAGCCATCCTTGTAAAACTCTGAGCTGGCGCAATCCAGTCCGATGGCGATATCTCTGCCGGGGACATACCCAGCCGCTTCAATGCCTGCGACGATCAGTTGCAGCGCGGCTTCATTGCTCGGCAGGTCCGGCGCAAAGCCACCCTCGTCGCCGACTGTGGTCGGCATGCCCTTTTCGTCGATCAGTCTCTTCAAAGCATGAAACACTTCCGCACCGTAGCGCAGTGCCTCCCGGAAAGTCGGTGCGCCGACTGGGATAATCATGAATTCCTGCATATCAATATTATTGTTGGCATGTGCTCCGCCGTTGATGACATTCATCATCGGCACCGGCATGGACATCTTGCTCGACCCACCCAGATATCGGTACAGCGGCAATCCGCTCTCTTCGGCAGCGGCACGCGCCACCGCCATGGATACAGCCAAGATTGCGTTTGCTCCAAGGCGGGATTTGTTTTCCGTGCCGTCCAGATCGATCATGGTTTCATCGATGAACGCCTGTTCTGCGGCATCCAGGCCGATGATTGCCTCGGCGATTTCGGTGTTGACGAATTCAACCGCTTTCAGCACCCCCCGGCCCAGATAGCGTTGCTTGTCGCCATCACGCAACTCGATCGCTTCCTTTTCGCCAGTAGACGCGCCAGACGGCACAGCGGCACGCCCCATTACACCGGATTCCAATAATACGTCCGCTTCCACGGTAGGATTGCCGCGCGAATCCAGAATCTCACGGGCGATGACATCAACGATTGCACTCATTCCTTGTACCTTCTTCCTTCTTCTAAACGTTTTTCAAATCGATTATTTCTTCAATCAAACCTTGTTGCTTGACCGTTGCGTCCAACACCATCAAGGTCCTTAACAAGTCGCGCAAATGGCCCAACGGAAAGGCATTCGGCCCATCCGACAATGCCTTGGATGGATTCGGATGTGTCTCCATGAACAAACCAGAAATGCCCGCCGCCACAGCCGCCCTAGCCAGTACCGGCACAAACTCGCGCTGCCCGCCGCTGACGGTGCCTTGTCCTCCAGGCAACTGGACCGAGTGTGTCGCGTCGAACACCACCGGACAACCCGTATTGCGCATCACCGCAAGCGAGCGCATATCCGACACCAGATTGTTGTAGCCAAATGAGGCGCCGCGTTCGCACACCATAATGTTGTCCTTACCACTGGCCTCACGCGCTTTCTCCACAACGTTCTGCATATCCCACGGGGACAGAAATTGCCCCTTCTTGATATTCACCGGGCGGCCGCTGCGTGCCACCGCCT
The DNA here is from genome assembly GCA_963833515.1 of uncultured beta proteobacterium. GTDB lineage: Bacteria > Pseudomonadota > Gammaproteobacteria > Burkholderiales > Gallionellaceae > Gallionella. Next base: position 289,808 of record CAWHYN010000031.1, read on the forward strand.
GTATGAAATCGGTCTGGCGGCACAGGAATGCCGGTGTCTGAAGCACATCGACCACCTCCGCAACCGCGGCAATATCTTCGATGCTATGCACGTCCGTCAACACCGGGACGCGAAATTGCGCTTTCACCTCGCTGAGTATCCTCAACCCCGCATCAATGCCAAAACCCCGAAACGATCTTCCAGAGCTGCGATTGGCTTTATCATATGATGACTTATAAATGAAATTCATCCGCAACTCGCTGCAGATCTCTTTAAGCTGACCCGCGGTATCCAGCGCCATTTGTTGCGACTCAATCACGCACGGCCCGGCAATGAGGAACAGTGGGTGATCAAGGCCAACCTCGAAGTTGCACAGGTTCATCCCGCCACTTCCTCATCGCGACACGGGACGCCACTCACAAGGGATTCGGTAGCTGCCGAACCTATCCGAACCAACCGCGTACGCGCCATGTTCATGCCACCACCCTCCGCTGCTCGATAGTGATGGCTTGGCGCTGCAAAGCTGCTTCCACGAAGGATTTGAACAATGGATGCCCGGTCCGTGGCGTAGAGGTGAATTCAGGATGAAACTGCACCCCGACAAACCACGGGTGTACGGACTGCGGCAATTCCATTATCTCCGGCAGGTTTTCACTTGGTGTGCGCGCGGATATGATCAGCCCGGCCTTCTCCAGCGCAGGGACGTAGTGGTTGTTGACTTCATAGCGATGACGGTGCCGTTCATTCACCTCGTCACCGTAGATCCGCTGCGCAAGTGTTCCGTGCTTGATGGGACAACGCTGCGATCCGAGACGCATAGTCCCGCCCAGATCTGAGTCCACGCTGCGAATGGCTACCTTGCCGTCGCGGTTCAACCATTCGGTGATCAGCGCGACCACCGGATGCTCGGTTTCCAGATTGAATTCCGTGCTGTTTGCATCGGCCATGCCTGCAACATTCCGCGAATATTCGATCACCGCTAGCTGCATGCCCAGACAAATGCCCAGATATGGCACTTTATTTTCCCGCGCAAAACGTATTGCGGAAATCTTTCCTTCGGTGCCGCGCTTGCCAAAGCCACCCGGGACCAATATTGCATCGAACCGCTCCAATCCTTGTATGCCGGTTGTTTCGAGCGCTTCTGAATCGACGTATTCTATATTCACCCTGGTCTGGGTATGAATCCCCGCGTGGCGCAACGCCTCTATCAGCGACTTATAGGATTCCGTGAGGTCCACATATTTTCCGACCATACCGATGGTGATCTGATGTTGAGGATTTTCCAGTGCTATCACCAATTTCGCCCACAACGACAGGTCGGCAGGTGGCAAATCCAGGCCCAGCTCTTCGCATACAATTCGGTCCAGACCCTGCACGTTGAGCATTTGCGGTACCTTGTAAATGCTGTCCACGTCCCACATCGAAATCACAGCCTCTTCACGCACGTTGGCGAACAGTGAAATCTTCGCGCGCTCGTCATCAGGGATCGGCCTGTCAGCCCGGCAGATCAGCGCAGTGGGGAAAATACCTATCTCGCGCAATTTCTGGACGCTATGCTGGGTCGGCTTGGTTTTCAATTCGCCTGCGGCAGCTATGTAGGGCACCAAGGTAAGATGCACGTACGCGACTTGATGACGGCGCAGGCGCAGGCCCATCTGCCTCGCGGCCTCCAGGAACGGCAGTGACTCGATGTCACCAACCGTACCGCCGATCTCGACAATCGCAACATCCGCCTTGCCGTCATGCGAGGCTGCCGCACCGCGTTCGACAAATGCCTGTATCTCGTTGGTGATATGCGGGATTACCTGCACGGTCTTCCCCAGATATTCCCCGCGCCGCTCCTTGCGGATCACGCTGTCATAGATCTGCCCAGTGGTGAAGTTGTTGGATTTGCGCATCTTCGCCGAAATGAACCGTTCATAATGTCCCAAATCAAGGTCGGTTTCCGCTCCGTCTTCGGTGACGAACACTTCACCATGCTGGAAAGGGCTCATGGTACCGGGATCGACGTTGATATAAGGGTCGAGCTTGAGCATAGTCACCTTAATTCCGCGTGATTCCAGGATAGCTGCGAGCGACGCGGCGGCGATGCCCTTCCCCAAAGAAGAAACAACGCCACCGGTGATAAAGATGTACTTGGTCATGGGGCGCGATGATACCGTAAAATGCCCTGCTATCAAAATGGGAGCGGGCCGTGGCCCGCTCCTATATGGTATCGTTCCTGATCATTACGGTGGCTCGCTTTCGGCTCCAAGCCGCCTCAGAAGATCTCATCATCCATCTTCGCCGCTTATCCGTGATGACGCAAATGTGCCAGATCCAATCAAGCACTTTGACTATCTAATGCAGCAACAAGGATTGCTGGACGGATACGGCACAAACTGACATCAGAGTGCCGGGCAGGAGGCCAAGCAATAACAGGCTAAAGCCATTCACGCTGATCAGCACAGTAGTATCTTGCGCGAAGACAATCGGCGCATGACTTTCCGGCGTGTCGAAATACATCAACTTGACGATACGCAGATAGTAAAAAGCCCCGATTAGCGAAAACAATACCGCGGCCACTGCCAGCCAGACGTGGCCTGCCTGAACAACGGCATTCAGCACCGAAAATTTTGCGTAAAACCCCACGGTCGGTGGCACGCCGGCCATGGAGAACATGAGCAATAACATCAAGAATGCGAGCCATGGACTGCGCTGATTCAGACCTTTGAAGTCATTGATGGAATCAGCCTCGAAGCCAACCCTCGAAAGCAGCATGATCATACCGAACGCACCTAGCGACATCAGTACATAGATCACGGCGTAGAACATCGACGAGCCATAGCCCTCCAAACCACCGCTAATGAATCCCAGCAGCAGGAAGCCCATGTGCGCAATGGTTGAATAGGCCAACATTCGCTTGAGGTTGGTTTGCGCAATCGCGGTAATGTTACCGAGCGCCATTGAGGCGACCGCGAGAATCATCAACATGCCAGACCAGTGTTGCGCCAGGGGCTGCAAGCCTTGCACCAGTATGCGCGAAATGAATGCAAAAGTGGCAAGTTTGGGTGCCGATCCGATCAGCATGGTCATTGCTGTCGGCGCGCCGTGATAAACATCAGGCACCCACATGTGGAATGGCGCCGCTCCAAGCTTGAAGGCCAAGCCGGAAACCACGAACACCAGCCCGAACACGAGCAGGGTCTTGTTCGCGTGGCCAGACTGGATTGCGTTTGATACCACTCCCAGTTCCAGGGACCCGGTGGCGCCATACAGCATGGACATCCCATACAGCAACAAACCGGAGGCAAGCGCGCCAAGGATGAAATATTTCATCGCTGCCTCAGTAGCAACTGATGAATCGCGTTGCAATGCGACCATCGCATACAGGCTAAGGGAAAGCAGTTCCAAACCCAGATACAACGTAAGAAAATGATTGGCGGAAATCATCACCATCATGCCCAGGGTAGCGAACAGCGTGAGCGCCATGAACTCACCACTGAACAGGCCGCGCACGGTGAGATATATCCTTGAATATACCAGCATCATGGAAACCGCCAGGTAGGTCAGCAATTTCAATACGTCGCCCATCAAGTCGCTGACGAACATCTTGTTAAAGAGGTAAACCACACCGCTTTCATGCTTGCCCACGGTGATCAGTGCGCAACCCATCAGGGTGAACAGCACCAGCACGTATGTGACCAACCTGCCATTCTGCTTGATCAGAGAATCCGCAATCAGAATCACGCACGCCATGATCAGCAGGAACATCTCCGGGCTGGCTGGCATCAAATTAGTCATTAGATCCATATTCATCCCAAAATCAATCGTTAGTCTTCAGCTGGTCGTTCGTTGTTAAAACTGGTAACCAACGACTAGTAGTTCTTGTATGCAGTCTGTTCACAGCGGCAACTTCGAGCGGGCCGCGTGTATCAGTAGGTCATTCACCGACACATGCATAATCTCGCCGAATGGCAACGGATACAGCCCCATACCGAGCACGGCAAGCGCCAGGATCGCAAAGATCACTTTTTCGCGCAGGCTGATGTCGACCAGCTTCGCAACATGTTGGTTGGCTACTGCACCAAAAATCACGCGCTTATACATCCACAGCGTATATGCCGCTCCGAAGACCAGCGTAGATGCGGCGGTAAAGGCATACCAAAAATTTGCCTTTACGGCACCCAGGATTACCATGAATTCGCCGACAAAACCGCTGGTACCGGGCAATCCGCTGTTGGCCATCGCAAACAACATGAAGAATGCGGCGAACACCGGCATGGTATTTGCCACACCGCCATAATCGGCAATATTGCGGGAGTGCATCCGGTCATATAGCACCCCGATGCACAGGAATAGCGCGCCGGATACAAAACCGTGCGATATCATTTGGAGCAGTGCACCTTCCATGCCGTAGTCGTTGAAGATGAAAAAACCCAGCGTAACGAAACCCATGTGAGAAATCGACGAGTACGCCACCAGTTTCTTCATGTCGGTTTGCGTCAATGCCACCAGGCCAATATACAGCACCGCAATCAGCGACAATGCGATCATCACCCCGGCCAAATGATGGCTGGCATCCGGCACGATCGGTATGGAGAAGCGAAGAAATCCGTAAGCTCCCACTTTAAGCATGATCGCCGCCAAAACCACTGAACCGCCGGTAGGTGCTTCGACGTGTGCGTCCGGCAACCAAGTATGCACTGGAAACATCGGAACTTTCACCGCAAAAGCGAAGAAGAAAGCGATGAAAATAAGGATCTGCGCAGTAATCGGGATGGCGAGCTGATGAAAATCAAGTATCTCGAAACTGCCTCCGGAAAGGTTATAAAGGTAGATCAACGCAACCAGCATCAATAGTGAACCAAGCAGGGTATAGAGGAAGAACTTGACTGCCGCATAGACTCTATTTGCACCGCCCCACACGCCGATTATCAGGAACATCGGGATCAGCATGGCTTCCCAGAACACATAGAAGAGCACGGCATCGAGTGCCGCGAACACGCCAATCATGATGCCGGACATGATCAGGAAGGATGCCAGGTACTGCGCGACGCGCTTCTCGATCACCTGCCATCCAGCCAGCACCACGATCGGCGTGAAGAAAGCGGTCAGCAGAATAAACAGTACGGAGATGCCATCGACGCCGAGATGGTAATGAATGTTGAAACGCGTGATCCAGTTATGCATCTCGACGAACTGCATCTCAGAAGTGTCGCGCTCGAATCCGGTATACAGGGGGATTGTCACCAGAAAGCCCAGCACCGATCCGACCATGGCAAGGATCCGTGCCAGCCTTGCATTCTTGTCGTCGCCGGTAGCCAGCACCAAAACGCCGAAGATGATCGGCAGCCAGACCGCAACGCTAAGTGTGGGTAGTCCAAAAAACATGCTGTTGTTCCTTCATTTTAATTCCAGCCCAGCCCCTCACAACCCCCAGACACGCTTGCACCAAGCGCGGCGAAGCAAGGCCAGGACGGCTGGTCTTATTCGAACCAGTTTCGCACAAGCAGTAACACGAACACACCAATGATCATCGAAAAAGCATAGTGATAGATATAGCCTGACTGAAGATGCCTGAGCACTCCGGAAAACATCCTGACCAGCCTTGCCGAACCATTCACCATAATCCCGTCGATCAGCTTCACGTCGCCGAACTTCCACAAGAAGCGACTCGCACCCCGCGCGCCGCCGGCAAAGAACCAGTCATTGAAACGGTCGAAGTAATATTTATTATCCAGCAGCGTGTAGATTGCATGGAAACGCTTTTGGATCGCAGCAGGGATGTCCGGACGCTTCATATAGAAGAACCATGCGGTCATGACACCTGACAAGGCGAGCCAAAGCGGAAGCTCCTGAAGTGAATGCCATACCTTTTCAGCCGGACCTGCGTATTCGATGGCCAGCTCGGCCATGCTGGCGTGATCAACTGATATGTAGATTGCATCCTTGAAAAAGTCGCCAAACAGCAGGGGCTCAATGGTGAAATAGCCGATGGCTACGGACGGGATCGCCAGCAAGACAAGGGGCAGCGTCACCACCCAAGGGGATTCATGCGGCTTCTGTCCGGGTGCAAGGCCATGATGATCGTCATGGGGTGCTTCCTCATCGCGATGCCCTGTCTCGTGATTGACTGGATGCGCCTCGTGCCGACCGAATCGCTCCTCGCCATGGAACACGAGAAAGTACATGCGGAATGAATAGAACGCCGTTACAAACACGCCTGCTGTCACCGCAAAGTAGGCAAACCCGGCTCCGGGCAAATGCGACAACTCAACCGCTTCGATGATGCTGTCCTTGGAATAGAATCCCGAGAAGAACGGAGTGCCGATCAAAGCCAGTGACCCAATCAGCGAAGTGATCCAGGTAATCGGCATATATCTCTTCAGTCCACCCATGTTGCGGATGTCTTGGTCGTGGTGCATGGCGATGATCACGCTACCTGCCGCAAGGAACAACAATGCCTTGAAGAATGCGTGTGTCATCAAGTGAAAAATCGCCACCGAGTAGGCGGACGCGCCCAGCGCCACAGTCATGTAGCCCAGTTGCGAGAGAGTGGAATACGCCACCACGCGCTTGATATCGTTCTGGACGATACCCAGGAACCCCATGAACAAGGCGGTGATTCCGCCGATAACCATCACAAAGGACAATGCCGTATCGGACAACTCGAACAAAGGCGACATGCGCGCTACCATGAAGATTCCGGCGGTCACCATGGTGGCGGCGTGGATCAGTGCAGATATCGGAGTTGGACCTTCCATGGAATCCGGCAGCCAGACGTGCAATGGAAACTGTGCCGACTTACCCATCGCCCCGATGAACAACAATATGCATATGGCGGTCAGGAGGTTCACCGAGAGGCCCGGGATAGGGGCCATATCGGCAGCATGGCTCGCCGCATTGGCAAACACGGCGGCATAGTCCAGGGTGCCGAAGACCATCAACACCAATGCGATTCCTAGCAGAAACCCGAAGTCCCCCACACGATTCACCAAGAAAGCCTTAAGGTTGGCATAAATCGCCGTTTCCCTGTTGTACCAGAAACCGATCAGCAGGTACGAAACCAGCCCCACTGCCTCCCAGCCAAAGAACAACTGCATGAAATTGTTGGCCATAACAAGCATCAGCATCGAGAAGGTGAATAGCGAGATGTAGCTGAAAAAGCGCTGGTAGCCGGGATCGTCTTGCATATAGCCGATAGTGTAGATGTGGACCATCAGCGATACGAAGGTGACCACCAGCATCATCAGGGTGGTGAGATTGTCGATCAGGAAGCCAAGCTGAAACCTGGTGTCACCAGAGGTAAGCCAGGTATAGACGGAACCGTTGAACCTATGGCCCGCTTGCACATCGTCGAAAATCGCCAGCGAAGCAACGAAGGATACGGCGACCAACGCGATCGTGATGCGATGGGACCACGCGCGGCCAAGCCATCGTCCGAACAAACCTGTCACAATCGCCCCTAGCAGCGGAGCCAGCGGGACCAACAAGTAGAGGCTTTGCATGTTCATCTGCGTCAACCTTTCAAACTGTCGAGATCATCGACATTGATGGTGTTCAGGTTACGGAACAGTACAACCAGAATCGCCAAGCCGATGGCGGCTTCAGCAGCAGCGACTGTAAGAATGAAGAACACGAAAACTTGTCCGGCTGCATTGTTCATATAATGCGAAAACGCCACAAAATTGGTGTTCACCGCCAACAGCATCATTTCAATGGCCATCAGCAGCACGATCAGATTCTTGCGATTCAGAAAGATGCCGACCACGCTTATCGCGAACAGCACGGCACTCAGTACCAGATAATGTGAAAGGGTCAACATGACGGTCTTTTCGCTCTCTTGGTTGTTTCAGTCTTTATGCTCGGAAGTATGCCCGGACAAAAGATTCTCGGCCTGCATCGCAACGACCCGCAAACGATCCTCTTTCCTTACGGCAACCTGTTCCCCTACTACCTGCGACTTGGCATCCTTGCGGTGTCGCAAGGTCAGGGCGATCGCGGCCACCATGGCCACCAGCAGGATCACGGCGGCGATCTCGAACGGGTAGACATAGTCGGTATAGATCAACCTCCCCAACTCTTTGGTATTACTGTAATTCGCGGCATGCCTGATTGCGGTGATTCCCTTGGAGGTCTCGCGTGAACCCAGCACCCATATCATCTCGAACGACATCAAACCGGCCAAGGCCGCACCAAATGGCAACCATCTCCAGAAGCCTTCGCGCAGACGTACCAGATTGATGTCCAGCATCATCACCACAAACAGGAACAACACCATCACTGCTCCGACATAGACGAGCACCAGGGCTATGGCCAGAAATTCCGCTTCCAGCAATAGCCAGATGCCCGCGGAGCTAATGAATGCCAGCACCAGATACAACACCGCATGTACGGGATTGCGGGCAGTGATCACTCGCAATGCAGCGAATACGCAATGCCGCAAACGCTGCGAACAATTGCATTAACCAAGACGACGGTTTCAAAGTTGCTGGTTACGAAATTCATTAACTTGCCCTCTATCCTGGCTGTGGGTAATTGGCTATGGCCTAACGGTATTTCGCGTCCGCTGCGCGATCCTTGGCAATCTGTTCCTCATATTTGTCACCTATCGCAAGCAGCATCGGCTTCGTGTAATACAAGTCACCAGGCTTCTCACCGTGATATTCGAACACGCGCGTTTCGACGATCGCGTCCACCGGGCATGACTCCTCGCAGAACCCGCAGAAGATGCACTTGGTCAGGTCGATGTCATATTGGGTGGTCCGCCGCGTGCCATCTTCCCGCTCGGCCACCTCGATCTTGATCGCCAGCGCGGGGCATACCGCCTCACAAAGCTTGCAACCGATGCAACGTTCTTCGCCATTGGCATAGCGGCGCTGAGCGTGCAAGCCGCGGAAACGGAATCCTTGTGGTGTCTTCTCCTCGGGAAACTGGACCGTGATCTTGCGTGCAAAGAAATACCTTCCCGTCAGTGCCATGCCCTTCACCAATTCATAGAGCAGGAAGGTCCTGAAGAAATTTTTGATCATCTGCATAATCGTCTTCTCCTCCCCTTACCAAACCCAAAGCGAGGTCTGCATCCACACGGCGATCACGATAACCCAGATGATCGTGAGCGGAATAAAGACTTTCCAGCCAAGACGCATGAGCTGGTCATAGCGGTAACGCGGGAACGTCGCGCGAAACCACAGGAACAGGAACAATATGAAGGAAACCTTGCCGAGCAGCCAGACGAGACCCGGGATCCAATCAGTCAGCGCACCGAGCATAGGCCAGCCGTGAAAAGGATTCAGCCATCCCCCAAGGAACATGATCGAGGTCAGGAAGGCGATCAGGATCATGTTCGCATATTCGGCCAGAAAGAACAGCGCGAAGGCCATTCCAGAATACTCGACGTGGAAACCTGCGACGATTTCGGATTCACCTTCGGCCATATCGAACGGCGCCCGGTTGGTCTCCGCGACCCCGGAGATCAGGTATACCAAGAACATTGGGAAAAGCGGTATCGCGTACCAGTTCAATGCTCCCTGGTTGCCTTGCTGGCCGCGCACGATGTCACCCAGATTCATGCTTTGCGCAACCATCAGCACGCACACCAGCGCAAAGCCCATCGCGATCTCGTACGACACGATCTGCGCCGCAGAGCGTACCGCACCGAGAAAGGCGTATTTGGAGTTGGATGCCCACCCGGCGATGATGATGCCATACACCCCCAATGAAGTCATCGCCAGGATATACAACAGCCCGGCATTCACGTTTGCAAGTTCCATCCCGTCGCCAAATGGCACGACCGCCCATGCCGCCAGAGATGGTGCCAAGGCCATGATCGGCGCAACAATGAAGAGGAACTTGCTTGATCCCGTTGGAATGATGATTTCCTTGAGCAGCAATTTGACCCCGTCGGCGATCGGTTGCAGCAGCCCGAAATAACCGACGCGATTTGGTCCAATACGGATTTGCATGTAGCCGATGACCTTGCGTTCTGCCAGCGTCAGATACGCTACCGAACCCATGATCGGCAGCACGATGACGAGAATCTTCACCAAGGTCCAGATTGGCATCCAAGCCGCGCCGAACAGGTCCTGACCGGCGTGTTCGATAGTTTGCAGCAAATCCATCATGCCCGCTCCACAGTTATCGTGCCGAACATCGCCCCCAGCGCCGCAGTTGCGGGATGCCCTGCAGCGACATGCAAGGTATGCGCCGGAAGCAGGTTGTTCGCTTGCACTGTCAGGCGCACGCTTCCGTTACCCTGGCTGATTTTGACGGTATCCCCGGAGCTTACGCCCAGCCTCTGCAACTCGCTGCCATGCAGCGCTACGCAAGGCAAGGCCGCATCACGAGTCTTCTGCAAGGCACTTGCGCGACGCACGATCGCATCGGCGAAATAAATCGGCACGTCGCTCACGCGTTCCAACCCCTGATTGCCGCCGGCTGGCAGCGCATGCAGCGCCATGCCGGAAATATGATTGTTCAGCTTGTCCGCCACATTATTCGTGGACAGCGCTTCGTCCCGAACCGCCTCGCTGGTGTCATAATCAAAACCCGAAACGTTCAGCAGATTTCCCAGCACGCGCAACACCTTCCACCCGGGTCGCGCTTCGCCCAATGGCTTGACCGTCCCCCTGAAGCTTTGCACGCGCCCCTCGGTATTCACGAACGTCCCGGAAGTTTCGGTGAACGGCGCAATCGGCAACAGCACGTCGGCATAATCGGTCGCCTGATGTTTGTAGGCAGATAACGCCACCACCATATCGGCCGCTCGTATCGCGCTCATTGCCCGCTGCGGATCGTGCATATCCAACTCCGGCTCCACGTTCAGCAGCATGTAGGCTTTACGCGGCGAAGCAAGCATCTGCACGGCGTTCATGCCCGGCGCTTCTTTGCCGAACGGGACGGCCCCGGCTAGATAACCGCCGACGCTGTTCGCTGCCTCGCCAAGGTAACCGAACTTCGCCGCACATAGCGACGCAATCTGTTCGGCTATCATCGCAATCTGGGCAGCCTGCGGATGTTGTTGCGCAAGATTTCCCAGCAATACTGCGACGCGTTCGCCGCTCGCCAGACTTTTGGCGATGGCGCGCGCTGATTCCGAAATCGGCACACCATCGATGACTCCTTGCACTTCGGCGGAAAGCGCAGACGCCTTCTCGGCGGCAAGTGCTTTCAATATTTGAGCCAGGCTGCCCGTCAACTCGCTCGGCGCAACGGTGAATCTGTTCGTCACCGGCATCAGCAGATCATCATTCACAGAATGAACGACGCTGACTTGAGCGCCCTTCTTTACCGCTTGACGAACGCGGTGCGCCAATAACGGATGATCTTTGCGCAAGAAACTGCCGATAATTAGAAAGCGGTCACGTGTGTTGATGTCAACGACTGGCATTCCCAGCCACGGCGCACCTCCCAGCTTGCCATCGGCACTGAAATCGGACTGGCGTAATCGGAAATCCACGTTGCCACTGCCGATGCCGCGGATCAGTTTCTGCAAAAGATAAAGTTCTTCCAGCGTGCTGTGTGGGGTAGCCAGCGCCGCGACGTGTTCCGCTCCGGCAGCCCCGGCAACTTGGCGCAAGCCGTTCGCCACATACTCCAACGCGGCCTGCCATTCGACTTCCATCCATTTTCCGTCTTGCTTGAGCATAGGCTTGGTCAAACGCTCTGGCGCATTCAGTCCTTCATAGCTGAAGCGGTCCTTGTCAGAGATCCAGCATTCATTGACCGCTTCGTTCTCGATCGGAACGACACGCAGCACCTTATTGTCTTTGACCTGCACGGCGAGATTCGAGCCTAGACCGTCATGCGGGCTGACCGATCTGCGCCGCGACAACTCCCAGCTGCGGGCGGTATACCGGAACGGCTTGCTCGTCAGCGCACCGACCGGGCAAAGATCGATCATGTTGCCGGACAATTCCGAATCTACGGTGCTATTCACGAAGCTCATGATCTCTGAATGTTCGCCACGGAAGGCCATACCCAGCTCCATCACGCCCGCGATCTCCTGCCCGAAACGAACGCAGCGTGTGCAGTGTATGCAGCGGTTCATCTCTTCAGTGGATACCAGCGGCCCGATGTCCTTGTGCATCACGCTGCGCTTGGCTTCATGATAGCGCGACCTGCCTCCGCCGTATCCGACTGCCAGATCCTGCAATTGACATTCTCCGCCCTGATCGCAGATCGGGCAGTCGAGTGGATGGTTGATCAGCAAAAATTCCATCACGCCTGCTTGTGCCTTGATGGCCATCTCGGAATGCGTGCGGACCTTCATGCCCTCTGCTGCCGGGGTCGCGCAGGCAGGCATCGGCTTAGGTGCCTTTTCGATTTCGACTAGGCACATGCGGCAATTCGCCGCGATTGACAATTTTTTGTGGTAACAGAAATGCGGGATGTAGACGCCAAGCTTATTCGCTGCGTCCATCACGGTGGAACCACGCTCGGTTTCCACTAACTTGCCATCAATCTCAATGTTGATCATTACTCACCTAACCCATCAGCCTCACACCAAGCAGCGCTTGTGCTCGATGTGATATTCAAACTCGTCGCGAAAATGCCTGAGCATCCCTTGCACGGGCCACACCGCCGCTTCGCCCAAGGCGCAGATCGTCCGTCCGGCAATGTTCTCGCCCACACTCAACAACAAATCCAGATCTTCCTTGCACCCCTCGCCGTGCTCGATACGATGCACGATGCGATACAACCAGCCGGTACCTTCCCGGCACGGCGTGCATTGACCACAGGATTCTTCAAAATAGAAATAAGACAATCGCTCCAGCGCGCGCACCATGCAGGTCGTGTCATCCATGATGATGACGGCGCCCGTTCCAAGCATCGAGCCCGCCTTGGCGATGGAATCGTAGTCCATGGTCAGATCCATCATGATGTCGCCCGGCAGTACCGGCATCGACGAACCTCCTGGTATACACGCCTTGAGTTTGCGCCCGCCGCGCATCCCCCCGGCCATTTCCAGCAGCTTCTTGAATGGCGTACCCATCGGCACCTCGAAATTGCCGGGATTATTCACATGCCCGGATACCGAAAAGAGCTTGGTGCCCCCGTTATTGGGCTTTCCCAGTTCCAGAAACTTCTGGCCGCCGTGATTGATGATGTATGGAATGCTGGCAAAGGTTTCGGTATTGTTGATGGTAGTCGGTTTGCCATACAGGCCAAAGCTGGCTGGGAACGGCGGCTTGAAACGCGGTTGCCCCTTCTTGCCTTCGATCGACTCCAGCATCGCAGTTTCTTCGCCGCAGATGTATGCGCCATAGCCAAGATGGTTGTGCAGATCGAATGAAAAATCCGAACCCAAAATACGGTCGCCCAGATAACCGCCAGCACGCGCCACCTCACACGCCTCTTCCATGCGCTCATAGGCCTGATATATCTCCCCGTGCACATAGTTATAGCCGGTCTTAACCCCCATCGCATAGGCCGCGATCGCCATGCCCTCGATTAGCAGGTGCGGGTTATACCGAAGAATGTCCCAGTCCTTGCAGGTGCCCGGCTCACCCTCGTCAGAATTACAGACGATGTACTTGTCGCCATCGAATTGCCGTGGCATGAAGCTCCACTTCAACCCGGTTGGGAATCCCGCGCCGCCCCGCCCCCGCAATGCCGACAGCTTGACTTCAGCAATGATCTCGTCTGGCGTCATCTTCTCGGTCAGGACCTTGCGCAGCGCCTCATAGCCGCCAACCTTCAAATAATTCTCCAGCGTCCATGGCTGGTCGAAATTCATTGTGGTAAAAATGACTGGGCCGCTCATGACTCGGATAGTTCCGCCAAAATTTGATCGATTTTTTCTGCTGTCAGACGGCCGCACAATTTCCTGTTGCTGATGGTAAACAGTGGCGCATCGATGCATGCCCCCATACATTCTCCCTGACGCAAACCGAATTTCCCGTCTGCTGTCACCTCATCAAACCCAATTCCCAGCTTGGATCTAAGGTACTCGATCGTTTCATTGGCCCCCCCCAATTGACAGGACAAATTGGTGCACACGGTGATGGTATGCCTGCCCATCGGCTTGAGGTTATACATGTGGTAAAAAGTCGCTACCTCGTATACTGCTATGCGCGGCATACCCAGATAGGACGCGATCTCTGCCATGTCATCAGAAGCAATCCAACCCTTCTCGTCCTGGACAAAGCGCAACGCGGCCATCACAGCCGACTGCTTCTGATCCGCCGGATACTTCTTCAACTCGCGGTCGATCCTGGCCTGAACTTGTTCGGATAACATCAGCGATCCACCTCTCCAAAAACGATGTCCTGAGTGCCAATGATAGTCACCACATCCGCAATCATGTGGCCGCGAGCCATCTCGTCCAGGGCAGCCATGTGCGCGAAACCCGGCGCGCGTATCTTCATCCGGTAAGGTTTGTTCGCGCCATCTGAGACCAGATAAATGCCGAATTCGCCCTTGGGATGCTCGACGGCAGCATAAGCCTCGCCTGCAGGTATGTGCATTCCTTCTGTGAACAGCTTGAAGTGATGAATCAATTCCTCCATATTCTGCTTCATGGTTTCGCGGCTGGGCGGAGCAAATTTGGAATTGTCTGTCATTACCGGGCCGGGATTGGCACGCAACCAGGCGATGCATTGCTTGATGATCCGGTTGGATTGGCGCATCTCTTCGACACGCACCAAATAACGGTCATAAGAATCACCTGTCTTGCCGACGGGGATATCAAAGTCCAAATGGCCGTAGACCTCATAAGGCTGTTTCTTGCGCAGATCCCATTCGACGCCCGACCCGCGCAGCATCGGACCGGTGAAGCCTAGCGCCAGGGCGCGCTCCGGTGTAACGATGCCAATATTGACGGTACGCTGCTTCCAGATGCGGTTGTCGGTCAGCAAAGTCTCGTATTCATCCACGTACTTGGGAAAGCGGCTGGTAAAGTCTTCGAGAAAATCAAGCAGTGAGCCTTGTCGATTTTCATTGAGTTTTTTTACCGCTGCCGCGTTGTGGATCTTGGATGCATGGTATTGGGGCATACTGTCAGGAAGGTCGCGATACACGCCCCCGGGACGGTAGTATGAAGCATGCATACGCGCTCCGGACGCCGCCTCGTACGCATCCATCAAATCCTCACGCTCGCGAAAACAATATAGGAAAATAGTCATCGCGCCGATGTCCAGGCCGTGAGCACCCAACCACAGCAAGTGATTCAGGAGACGGGTAATCTCGTCAAACATCACGCGGATGTATTGCGCACGCAATGGCACTTCGATCCCCGCGAGCTTCTCGACCGCCAGTACATAAGCATGTTCGTTGCTCATCATCGAGACGTAATCCAGGCGATCCATGTAGGGCAAGGCTTGCAAAAAGGTCTTGTGTTCAGCCAACTTTTCGGTGGCGCGATGCAGAAGGCCGATGTGCGGATCAGCGCGTTCAATGACTTCACCGTCAAGCTCAAGCACTAGACGCAACACACCGTGCGCGGACGGATGCTGTGGCCCAAAATTCATGGTGTAGTTCTTGATTTCAGCCATGACCGCGCCCCGGAGTGCTGGCATAGTTTTCTTCGCGAACAATGCGCGGCGTCACTTCGCGCGGCTCGATGGAGACCGGTTGATAGATCACGCGCTGCTGGTCAGGGTCATAACGCATTTCGACATTGCCCGAAAGCGGAAAGTCCTTGCGGAATGGATTCCCAACAAAACCATAGTCGGTCAAGATACGGCGCAGATCGGGGTGCCCGGTGAATACGACGCCGAACAAATCGAATGCTTCACGCTCGTACCAATTTGCACATGGCCATATTTCCGCGACGGAAGGGAGCACCGGGAAATCATCGTCCCCGGCAAACACTCGCACCCGCAGGCGCGCGTTGTGTGTCACAGACAACAAGTGGTACACCACAGCAAAGCGGGAAGGGAAGCTCGCAGATGACTCATCCGACCTGAGGTAGGCGCCAGCTTCGCAAATGTCGCTGCCGTATGTAGAGTAATCCACGCCGCACAGGTCTATCATTTGCTCGAAGCGCAATTCTTTGGCATCCCGCAGGGTCTTCAGTACGACCAGCATGTCTGCAGCATTGACCACGACGGTCAATTCTCCCAATCTCTCTTCCACGCTGGCGAGCTTATCGCCGAACAAACCGGTCAAGCCTACGCGCAAGGTACTCGAGTCAGCGGCCATATTTCATCACCCTAGCGTGCAATCGTGTTGGTGCGTTTGATCTTATTTTGCAACTGGATGATGCCAAACAGCAGAGCCTCAGCCGTCGGCGGGCAGCCCGGCACATACACGTCCACCGGCACGATGCGATCGCAGCCGCGCACCACTGAATAGGAATAGTGATAATAGCCGCCGCCGTTTGCACAGGAACCCATCGAGATCACCCAGCGTGGCTCCGCCATCTGGTCGTAGACCTTGCGCAAAGCGGGGGCCATCTTGTTACACAGCGTGCCGGCCACGACCATCACGTCAGATTGACGCGGGCTGGGGCGGAACACTACACCGAAACGATCGAGATCATAGCGCGCTGCACCAGCATGCATCATTTCCACCGCGCAGCACGCCAAACCGAAAGTCATGGGCCACAATGAGCCGGTGCGCGTGTAATTGATGATAGTGTCCAGAGAGGTCGTGACGACACTTTTCTCCAGGATGCCTTCTATTCCCATTCCAAGGCTCCTTTCATCCACTCATAGATAAACCCCACCACTAGGATCGCCAAGAAGATCATCATGGAAACGAATCCGAAGGTGCCGATCTCCTTGAGCACAATCGCCCAAGGAAAGAGGAAGGCGATTTCGAGATCGAACAGGATAAACAGGATAGCGACGAGGTAATAGCGCACGTCGAATTTCATGCGCGCATCCTCAAAGGCTTCGAAACCGCACTCGTAGGGAGAGAGCTTTCTGCTGTCGGGACGATTGGGAGCAACCAATTTCCCAAGTATCACCGGAACGACGCCCATTGCGATGCCTACGCAGACAAACAACAGCACCGGAAAATAATTTTCCAACATCGGGCTACGCCCCCCTGTTTATTGTTAACAAGTTAACCCTGAGTTACTTATTAATCGCTTAACTTGCCAGCACGCGCAAGCGTCGCCTCAAATCCTGGTGCGGATGGGGAGACTCGAACTCCCACGCCCTTTCGGGCACAAGCACCTCAAGCTTGCGTGTCTACCAATTCCACCACAACCGCGATAGATCCAAATCTATTTTGGAATTTCCTTGGATTTAGAATCGTCTGCCGGAATCGCCGAAGGCGCCGCCGGTGCCACTTGAGTGGCAGCCGGATTTATCTTATCCATCACCCCGAGTTTCTCTGTGGGATGGGAATAAATATACGTCAGCGACAAACTGGTGATAAAAAATAGCGTCGCGGCCACAGCCGTACTACGGCTCAGAAAATTTGCAGAACCCCTGGATCCAAACAGACTGCCTGCCGAACCGGTGCCAAATGCTGCCCCCATGTCTGCACCCTTGCCATGTTGCATCAAGACAAGACCGATCAAGACCACTGCCGTCAATACGTGCACTACCCAAACTAATGTTTCCACTCTCTACCCCAAACCACTAAAATTATCTTTGTGCCGCGCGACATATCGCCACGAACTCTTCCACCACCAGCGAAGCCCCGCCGATGAGTCCGCCATCAATGTCAGGCATCCCGAACAACTCGGCCGCATTCGCCGCCTTTACGCTCCCACCATACAGTATACACAAGCTCTGCGCCACTTGGCTATCCTGTTGTGCGACGCGCTGGCGAATGAACGCATGAACCGCTTGCGCCTGTTGTGGTGTAGCGGTTTTTCCCGTTCCGATCGCCCAAACCGGTTCGTAAGCGATCACCGCCTTCGAAAGAGCCTGTGCGCCCGCACGATTCAGCACCGCAGCCAGCTGCGTAGCAACCACTTGCTCGGTGATACCAGACTCGCGCTCCGCCAATGTCTCACCGACGCAAAAGATCGGTTTCAGACCGGCCTTGATGGCTGCGTCAAACTTAGCGGATGCGATTTCATTGCTCTCATGAAACAGTCCGCGCCGCTCCGAGTGGCCGATGATCACATAGCTGCAACCAAAATCGACCAGCATGCCGGGAGCGACCGCACCCGTAAATGCACCTTCTTCTTGAGGACTGAGATTCTGCGCGCCCCAGGCCACGTTGCTGCCCTGCAGCAGGGACTGTGCTTGAGCCAAGTACGGGTAAGGGACGCAAACCGCATAGTCGGCACCATTCAGGTCTCGCACGCCCGCCAGAACACCCTGCAATAATGCCTGATTGCGTGCCAAGCGACCATACATCTTCCAATTTCCCACAACCAGTTTGCGGCGCATCTTGTTTCTACCCCATAAGACCCCAGAGGATGTGATGCTACCCGCGAACACATTTGTGGTCAACGAAACGGACGAAACGAGCGGAACGAAACGTAATGTGACGTGGATTGGTGACGGCCTTTGCGTGCATAGCGGTGCGATTGGCATCGCTGCGATAAAAGCGGGAGGTGATTCTGGTCAAGACATGGCAAGCTAGAACGGATCGGCGAAAATGTCGCGTAGCGACGCGCCGGCAAAGAAGGTTTGTTGTTTCGCCGCGTTTACCATTGCCGGATTACCACATATGAAAACGCGCCAGCCCGACAGATCAGGATGGTCAGCAAGCGCAATATCCAAAACCATTCCTGACGCATATCCAGACGGAGCTTGCCCTTCAGATACGCATAGCACATAACTGAAATTGCGATAGGTCTGAGCAAGCTTTTTCAATTCCCCCACCAGATAAAATCCATCGGCATTGTAGTTGCCGTGGTAAAGACTGAGCTTGCCCCGATGCCCGTTCAATAGCGCGTCACGGATAATGCCATACAACGGGGCAAGGCCGGAGCCGGTGGCAATCAGGAGAATATTCTGTTCCGGATTGCCTGGGACGTAAAAACAATCGCCGGTAGCTTCTGAAATCGTGATGTCGTCCCCTGCCTTGAGTTTTGCAAAAACCCAGCCGCTCACCAGTCCGCCTGGGACCTTTCTTACGTTGAGGAAAAGTTCCTCGCCGAGGGCGGGAACACTCGCCAGTGAATAGCAGCGCGCAGTCGTTGCGTCCTTGAACAGATTGATGAACTGTCCGGCCCTATATTCGAATGGTCGGGAAGGCTTTAGCCTGATGCCGAGAATGTCGGCATTGAGATATTCGATATGGGTGACCTTTGCCTCAATTTTGCCCATCCCAGCCTCGGGCAGGACCACCTCCATGTCTGTTTCCGGGTAGCAGGAACAAGCCAAAAAATAATTCTGCGCGGCAAGGGTTGCCTTCAACCCCGCCTTTGCCTTCTCGGGCACCTCGCCCTTGACCGCGCGCATCAGACAGGTCTGGCAAACACCGGAACGGCAAGAAGATGGAACAGGAACGCCTTGGGCAGTCAAACAGTCGAGAACCGAGCTTTCCCCGCACTCATATGACTGCCCGCCATAAACAATCTTGGACATCGGTGCTTGGGGTTACCTGCCCAAGACGTCCTTTCTGGTACTTTCGGCAATCGCAGCAACTTGTGCAATCAAGTTATCAGGAACCTTAAGCTCCTGCAGCGTGGCAGCAATGTCTTCCACCACAGCATCAAAATGTGAGTCGTTAAGACCCCTTGCCACCAGATGCGCATGGCCTTTCCTCATGTCCTCGCCGGTATAGTTGTTCGGTCCGCCGAAAGCCATTGTCAGAAAGGCCTTTTGCTTGGCTGCCTGCTTGTTCATATCGACACCCTCGAAGAAACGCTTGATACGATCATCCTTCAGAACCTTACGATAAAAGATATCCACTGCGGCGTTAACAGCACCTTCTCCACCAATTTCGGTATACAGACTCATTTCCATTCTCCTGATAAGTTCGATCTGACTGCCAGCATGTTCCAGCAGCTGTTTAATTGCATCCCTAGGATGTATATTCGAAGCACCGTAGACAGACGCGGCGTTAAGATATATACGGAATATATGTTATAACCTTTGCGTAATCCTGTCAACGGAATTGCGCTGACAACGGCGAAAAAACCTGGCGCAAGTGCCCAGGAAAAAAAACATTCGGGAGAAATGCGATGATTACATTTTTCGAGCAGGCATTCTGGAAGATGGCTTCCGAGCCCGGCGATCGCATCCTTCTGCTAATCTATTAATACTCTGTTGATCCGGAAAGGCACGAAATGCGTTTAACCCTGTACACCGATTACTCACTGCGCGTCCTGCTCTATCTTGCAAACAAGGAAGATCAACTTGTGACGATCAGTGAACTGGCGGATTTCTATAAGATATCGCGTAACCATCTTGTAAAGGTGGTACACAATCTCGGTCTCAGCGGCTACATATTGACAGCAAGGGGGAGGCAGGGCGGTCTCAAGCTCGCCTTGCCGGCGACGAAAATCCTGATCGGCAAAGTGGTCCGGTCCACTGAACCCGATTTTGATTTGCTCGAATGCTTTAATCCTGCGACAGACAGATGCGTCATTACGCGTTCTTGCAGCCTGAAAGGCGTCCTGTTCAATGCGCAAGCCAGCTTTCTGGGCGTACTCGACAAATACACGCTGGCAGACCTGGCCAAGGCATCCACCAAAGCAATACCTTCATTCAAATCGATTCCGATCACCCATAGTGGATGATCAAATGAGGAGTACAGGAGGGGCGCCAAAGCTCCCCTCCCGCCTAGGCGGCCTGCACGGGAATCTTGTCGCGCCGCGCCACGACGCGGTTATGATCGTCCACATAAACGAGCTGCGGATGAAATTTTTGCAGTTCGATCTCGTTGTACATGGCGTAACTGGCGATTATGATGATGTCGCCAGGGCTTGCCTTATGCGCGGCCGCACCGTTGACGGAAATCACGCCAGAACCGCGTTGCGCCCGGATCGCGTAGGTAGTGAAACGTTCCCCGTTGGTGACGTTGTAGATATCGATCTGCTGATACTCCCTGATATCGGCGGCATCCAACAGGTCGTCGTCAATCGCGCAGGAGCCTTCGTAATGCAACTCGGAGTGCGTGACATGCACCCGGTGCAATTTGGCTTTAAGCATGATTCTCTGCATAGGACACCTCTAATTTCAGTGGGCGCGGATTATATAGCACACTGACGTCTTAGTAATCAATCAACAAGTCATCTACCAGCCAGGGATACTTCAACATTATCAAGCAAACGGGTATTGCCCAGCCTGGCGGCCGCCAACACAACCAGGTCGCACTGCGACACATCCGCCTGTGCCCGGCTTGGCACTCGCAAATCGGCTTGGTCGCGTACGGACACATAATCAACAGACCAACCCCTCTGTGACAAGCTTTTGACTGCCTGTTGCTGCAATCGTTCAAAGTCCCGCTCACCTTGCAGGATGGCCAGGCGCATGTCTTGGAGAATCCGGTAAAGGAAACCTGCCTCGCCTCGCTCCGACGCACTCAGGTACTGGTTACGCGAACTCAGCGCCAAGCCGTCTTCCGCGCGCACCGTCTCGCCGCAGACGATGCTTACCGGCATATTCAGCTGCGCCACCAGCTGGCGGATGACGTGCTGTTGCTGGTAGTCCTTCTTGCCAAACAGCGCGACGTGCGGCTGCACGATGTTCAGCAGCTTCGTCACCACCGTTGCGACACCGCGAAAATGTCCGGGTCGCACGGCGCCTTCCAGTTCATTAGCGATTGGCGGTGGCTCGACAAACACCACTTGCTGCGCGGGATACATTTCGCTAACTGAAGGAGCAAACACCACGTCCGCCAAACCGTTGAGCTTGGCGCAATCTGCTTCCAGCGTGCGCGGGTATTTATCGAAATCCTCGTTCTGCCCGAATTGCAGCGGATTGACGAAGATGCTTGCCGCCACACAGCCACCATGCCCGCGTGCGAGGCGCACCAAATCAAGATGCCCCGCATGCAGATTGCCCATGGTCGGCACAAATGCGATGGAACCTTCATTCCTAAGTCGCGCACGCAGCTCGGCAATGGTCGAGACAACCTGCATTAGAAACTGTGTTCCTGTGCCGGGAAAGTGCCCGCCTTTACTTCGGCAACATAGTTCGCCACAGCATCGGCAATAGATGCCGCGCCATCCATGTAATTTTTAACGAAGCGCGCCTTCTTGCCAGGATACACATCCAACATATCGTGCAGTACCAGCACCTGGCCCGAACACGACAAGCCTGCGCCGATGCCGATGGTGGGGATCGATAGTGCAGCGGTGATCTCCGCCGCCAGCAGCGCCGGGATCGCTTCCAGAACGATCATGCTTGCACCCGCTTGTTCGAGCACCATCGCGTCTGCCAGCAATTTTTGTGCGGATGCAGACTCTTTGCCCTGGACCCGATATCCGCCCAGCAAATGCACAGATTGCGGGGTCAGTCCGAGATGGCCGCACACCGGAATGCCTCTCCCCGTGACGAAGCGGACCGTATCGGCCATCTCCCGGCCGCCTTCCAGCTTGACCATCTCTGCGCCTGCCGCCAACAATTGTGCGGCATGTTCAAAGGTCTTTTCGGGGCTGATTTGGAACGTTCCGAACGGCATGTCGCTAAGAATGACAGCCTGCTTTGAACCCCGCGCTACGCAGGCGGTGTGATATACCATATCATCCAGCGTGACTGCCAGTGTCGTTTCATGCCCCTGCAACACCATGCCGAGCGAATCGCCGACCAAAAGCACGTCTACACCCTGCCCTTCCAGCAGCGCGGCAAAGCAGGCATCGTAACAAGTCAGCGCAGCGATTTTCTCGTCCTTGCTGCGCATGCTTTGCAACTTGGTTAGTGTGGTTCTCATGCTACCCCCGGCTAAAAAATTCGCGCGGTCCGCGCATCCCCTCGATCCGCTTCAACAACAAGGCGAAGTCCTCGTCGCCATCGACAAAGTTAAGATGTTCGCTATTCACCATCAAAACCGGTGCAGCGTCGTAATGATAAAAGAAATCACTGTAGCTTTGGGACAGACGCAGCAAATAACTTTCACTTATCCCGACTTCGTATGGCTGGGCGCGCCGGCGCACTCGCTCAACCAGGGTTTCCGGTGCCGCCTGCAAATAGATTACCAAATCCGGCACGGGTGCCTGCAATTGCAATGTCCGATAAATCTGCTGGTAAAGAGCGAACTCTTCTTCATTCAGATTGAGTCGTGCAAACAGCGCGTCCTTTTCAAACAGATAGTCCGACACCGTGCTGTTTCGGAACAGATCCATCTGGGCAAGGTCGCGCACTTCATTGCCGCGCTGAAACAAAAAAAATAACTGCGTCGCCAGTGCATAGCGCGGCTGATCCTGATAGAAGCGCGCCAGAAAGGGGTTTTCATCGGGTTTTTCCAGCAACACCGTGGCACCGATATGTTGCGCGAGACGATGCACGAGGCTGGTCTTTCCAACGCCTATCGGCCCTTCAATGACCACGTAACGATACTTATCAAACAGCATCGGCAATCCTCTCCACCACTTGATCCTGGCAACGCGCGAGCGCCAACTCGGCCGGGCCGATCCCGGGTATAGCCACACCAGGCGATATCTCCAGCAACGGCTCCAGCACGAAGGCGCGCAAATGCATTTGTGGATGCGGGATGGTCAGTCCTCGCTCATGCAGTTGCGTCTCGTCATACAGCAGCACATCCAGATCCAGCGTACGCGGCGCGTTGCGAAAAGTGCGCGCGCGGCCATGCTTGAACTCAATGTTCAATAACGCGTGGAGCAACGCTTGCGGCGTCAGGCGTGTCGCAATCTTCGCCACTGCATTCACAAAATCCGGCTGGTCGATGCAATCCAGCGGCGCGCTGCGAAACAGCGAAGAACGAGCAACCAACCGCGTGTCAGGCAGTCCGTCAAGATCGATAAAGGCGCGCTGCAGTTGGGTAACCGGATCTTCCAGATTGCTTCCTAGCCCGATGAAGGCAATGTGCAGCATTATGCTAACGGCTCGTCCACTGCCACCGTGGACTCATCCACTGCCGATCCTTCGGGCTTTTTGCGTGGCTTGCGGCGTCGACGCTTCTTGTCTCCAGCCTTTTCCGGCTGCAACATCTCGGCCCGGCGCTCGGCACTTGCATCTTGAAACTCGTCCCACCACAATCCAAGTTCATCATCCACTTCGCCGCTGGCACAGCGCAGAAGCAAGAAATCGAAGCCGGCCCGGAAGCGCGGTTGCTCCAGCAAACGGAAAGGACGCTGCCCCGCGCGCTGCTCAAAACGCTGCTGCATCAGCCAGATCTCCTTCATTACCGCATCCTGCCGATGTGGAATGGCGAGCTGTGCCTTCTGCTTGGCCAAAACCTCATCCATCGCCTCGTGCATTGCCCCAACGGGTCGGCCGCCCTGCCGAACGCGCAAGTTCCATGCCGCCAACACCTCATGCCACAGCAATGCAGCAAACAAGAATGCGGGTGAGACCGTCTTGTCCTGACTGATACGCTCGTCGGTGTTCCGCAACGCCAGCATGATGAACTTCTCACCCACCGGTTGTTCGAGAATCACATCCAGCAGCGGCAGCAAGCCATGATGCAGATTCATCTTGCGCAAATGCTGAATGCATTCGACCGAATGTCCAGACAACAGCATCTTCAACACCTCGTCAAGCAAGCGGGCCTGAGGAACGTTATCGAGCAGATCTTTCATTTTGGCGATTGGCGCCGCAGTTGCCCCATCCAGCCTGATGCCTAACTTGGAGGACAGCCGCACGGCACGAAGCATGCGCACCGGATCTTCACGGTAGCGCACGATCGGGTCGCCGATGATACGCAACAGGCCATTCCGGATATCGGCATATCCGCCGTGATAGTCGTATATTTCTTGTGTTGCAGGATCATAGAACAACGCATTGGCCGAAAAATCGCGCCGCGCCGCATCCTGTTCCTGATCGCCGAACTCGTTGTCGCGTAGCAGGCGCCCATGTTCGTCGGTCTGCGCATCTTCGGCCTCAATCATGCGGCGGAACGTGGATACCTCGACGACTTCCTCGCCGAACATCACGTGCACGAGGCGGAAGCGCCGCCCGATTATGCGCGCCCGGCGAAAAACGCTGCGCACCTCCTCCGGAGTGGCATTGGTCGCGATATCGAAATCTTTTGGGATACGATTCAGCAACAGATCGCGCACCGCCCCGCCCACCACAAAGGCCCGATAACCCGCGGCTTGCAGCCCATCAGTGACTTTGAGTGCTCCATAGCTGATCTGCTCCCGGGCCACTCCATGCAACTTGAGCGGGATCACCTGTGCATTCCCTACCGATTTGATTTTGGCAGGCTTGCGGAATACCCGCTTGAGGAATTTTTTGATCATGCGATCTTTAAAAGATTAGACGCGACTCAGCCGCGCAAAGGTAACGAATTATACAGCCCCAAAGAAAAACGCGCCTTGCGGCGCGCTTTCGCTGCGGCGAACTACGCTCAACCCTTGAGGCAGGAACTCATGAATTTCTTGCGCTCATCCCCCTTTAGCGCCTTCGCTTTCGCGTCTGCGTTGCATGACTTCATCTTGTCCTGTTGCGTCGGCTTTGCGGCAGGAGCGGCCGACTTCAGCACGTAGTCCTTTTTCAGGCATTTGCTCATGAATGCCTTGCGTTCATCACCCTTCATGCCCTTTGCTTCTTCATTGCAACCCTTCATCTTGTCTTGCTGCGCACCCGCGAAGGCCGGCGACGAAACCGCAAATGCAAAACCCAAACCAGCCAGTGCGATCAGTTTTCTCATGGAATTCTCCTCGGTATCAATTGTCAATTTTGTCCCACCTACAGCGGAAGGATTGCATTATAGCCAAATCGGTACATTCCATCAGCAACATTCATCGCGTGTTCGTCAATAGGACAAGCCATCGACCCAGTGACTATATAGCCGAACTGCTACGCTGTTCAAATGGGGCAGCTTGGCATCAATTTGCTGCTTCATCTCGCTCACCGACTGAACCCCCGGACTGCCTCTGGCCGCCGCCACCTCGCCCAGGCCTGCGGCACACCATGTCTCGATCATCGCCGCAGTCATCTCGACATGGCATTGCAGCGCAAGATGCTTGCCGACGGCATAGGCCTGGTTGATGCAATGCGCGCTGGATAGCAGATGCGTCGCGCCCCGAGGCAGGCTGAAGGTTTCACCGTGCCAGTGAAATGCTTCAAATTTCCGTAGGTCGCCGAACCACTCGCGCGCGATGCCATTGTCCGACACCAGCACCTCGCCCCAGCCGATCTCCTTGACTGGATTGCGCGAAACTGTGGCTCCCAGCGCCTTGGACATCAATTGCCCGCCCAGGCAATGGCCCAACAACGGAATGTCCTTGGCAACCGCGTCACGAATCAATGCCTCGATTTTCGGTATCCACGGCAGGTCGTCGTTGACGCTCATGGGCCCACCCATGAAAACGAGGCCGGAATACGCCGACGCGCTTGGCGGCACCGCATCTCCCGAGTCGATACCAATCAGTTGCCAGGGAATAGCTCGTTGGTCGAGAAATGTGGCCAGATAGCCGGGCCCTTCCGTGCGGGCGTGGCGAAAAATGGCAACGGTCATCATTCAAGCTTTCGGATCGAATCAAAGACAGGGCACAGCGATTTTTCAGTCATCGTTCCTCGGTATTCAATCCTGGGTTTTGTCCCGCTCGATCAGCGCATATGCCGAGTGATTGTGAATCGATTCGAAATTCTCCGACTCGACCACGTAGGCATCGATGCGCTCGTCCCTATCCAGCACCGCCGCGACATCGCGCACCATGTCCTCGACGAATTTTGGGTTGTCATAGGCATGCTCCGTCACGAATTTCTCGTCTGGACGCTTCAACAGGCCATACAGCTCACAAGAAGCCTGATCTTCGGCAATTCGGACCACGTCTTCGATCCAAACGAAGCTATTGGTGCGCAGAGTGAGCGTGACATGCGAACGCTGGTTATGCGCACCTCGCTCAGAAATCTTCTTCGAACAAGGGCACAGGCTTGTGACTGGCACTAGTACTTTCATCGTGACGCGCGGTTTTCCGTGTATCGTCTCACCGATCAGCGTAACGTCGTAATCTAGCAAGCTTTCAACTCGGGACACCGGCGCAGTCTTGTTCACGAAATAGGGGAAGCTCATTTCGATGTAACCGGACTTCGCCTCCAGACGCGTCACCATTTCGCTCAAAATGCTTTCGAAAGACTCGACGGAGATCTCGCGCTCATGGTGGTTGAGAATCTCAACAAAACGGGACATGTGCGTGCCCTTGAAATTGTGCGGGAGATGCACATACATATTGAAAGTGGCAACGGTGTGCTGGACGCCGACACTTTTGTCTTTGACTTTCACCGGATGGCGTATGCCCTTTATACCGACACGATTGATCGCGAGATGGCGCGTATCGGCCGAACTTTGCACGTCGGGGATGAAATTTGGCACAGCAGTGTTCATGGCAGACTTCCTATCAGGCTCTGGGAATTGAAAATTATAACCAATCCCGATAAATTTACTAGGTCAATCTATCTTCTGCCCGGCCAATTTCTTTTCTATGGCCTTGAGCAACCCCTTGGCGTCAAGGCCGCAATCCGCGAGCATCTGCATATGCTCTCCCTGCTCGATGAATTTGTCCGGCAAGCCGAGGTGCAGCAACGGGATGGTGATGCCTTGCGTTTGCAGACATTCGGCTACTGCACTTCCCGCGCCGCCTTGTACAGTGTTCTCTTCCACAGTCACGAGCAGATCATGTGCGTTCGCCAGATCCAGCACCAATTCTCCATCCAACGGCTTTACAAAACGCATGTTCGCCACCGTCGCATCGATTTGCTGTGCCGCGGCCAGCGCAGGAGCCAGCATCGTACCAAATGACAAAATCGCGACGCGCTTGCCGGAACGGCGCACCTCACCCTTGCCAATGGGAAACGCACGCATCTCCGGATCGATCGCCACGCCAGGTCCGGTTCCTCGCGGATAGCGCACGGCACTGGGCGTATTCAATTGCATCGCGGTGTATAACATCTGGCGACATTCATTTTCGTCAGCGGGCGCCATCACCGTCATGTTAGGGATGCAGCGCAAATAAGAAAGATCAAAGCTGCCCGCGTGTGTCGCGCCGTCCGCACCCACCAGCCCGCCGCGGTCGATTGCCAGAACTACCGGCAGATGCTGTATCGCAATGTCGTGAATGAGCTGATCATAGGCGCGCTGCAGGAAGGTCGAGTAGATTGCCACCACCGGCTTATATCCATCACAAGCCAACCCTGCCGCGAAGGTGAGCGCATGCTGTTCAGCGATGCCTACATCAAAATAGCGGTCTGGAAAGCGCCCGGCAAAATCGGCCAGCCCGGAGCCTTCGCACATCGCCGGCGTGATGCCCACCACCCGTTCATCCTGTGCTGCCATATCGCACAGCCATTGCCCGAACACTTGTGTGTAGCTTGGCTGCGTTGCCACTTTAGGTATGACCCCATTGGTCCGGTCGAATTTACCAACGCCGTGATAAAGCAGGCAATTCTCTTCGGCGAGCGCATAGCCCTTGCCCTTTTGGGTGACAATGTGCAGGAACTGGGGACCGGTCAGCTTGCGGATATTGCTGAGCGTATCCAGCAACACCCCAAGGTCATGCCCATCGATTGGGCCGATATAATTGAAGCCGAATTCTTCAAACAGCGTTCCGGGAATCACCATCCCCTTCACGTGTTCTTCGGCACGCTTGGCGAATTCCAGCACCGGCGGCATGCCCTTCAACACTTTCTCACTTCCGCGCCGCATCGCCGCGTAAAAGCGCCCCGACATCAGTCTGGCAAGATAATTATTCAGTGCCCCGACTGGCCGCGAGATGGACATATCATTGTCATTGAGTATCACCAGGACATTTGTGTCCATGGCGCCGGCGTTATTTAGTGCCTCGAAGGCCATGCCTCCACTCATCGCACCATCGCCAATGATCGCCACCGTACGGCGCTCCGAACCTTGCAATCGAGCCGCGACCGCCATACCCAGTGCCGCTGAAATCGAGGTGCTCGAATGCCCGGTACCAAACGTGTCATACGGGCTTTCTTCACGCTTGGGGAACCCGGAAATGCCTCCTGCCATGCGCAGTTTGCTCATCGCCCCACGCCGTCCCGTAAGAATCTTGTGTGCGTAGGTCTGATGGCCCACATCCCAGACCAGCTTGTCATCCGGCGTGTCATAGATATAGTGCAACGCGATCGTCAACTCGACCGTGCCAAGATTGGAGGATAAATGCCCGCCGGTCTTGCTGACCGATTCGACCAGGAACTCGCGCAACTCAATTGCCAATTGCGGCAACTGCTCGCGATCCAAGGCACGTAGTTCATCAGGAGTATCGATGGTGTCAAGTAAGGTATACATCAGAACTTTCGTATTATGATGAAGTTAGCCAACTCGCGCAGTCGTTGCGCGGAATCGCCGAACCCCTCGAGAGTTTCCCATGCCTCGCCGTGCAGTCGCCGGGCCATGTCGCGCGCGCCTTGCATTCCCAGCAGGCTCACGTAGGTAGGCTTGGCGTTTTCTGCATCCTTTCCCGCAGTTTTGCCCAGCGTTGCGGTATCGGTTTCGTAGTCCAGGACATCATCTACCACTTGGAACGCCAAGCCGATTAGCTTGCCGAAACGATCCAGTTTATCGATTTGCGCAAGGGACATTGAACCACATTGCGCACCAAGCAACACAGCGGCGCGGATCAGTGCACCAGTTTTATGGATGTGCATGAATTCCAGTTCGGGAAGCGTGAGCGATTTACCCACGCTGACAAGGTCGATTGCCTGCCCACCGGCCATGCCTCGCGAGCCGGACGCCATCGCCAGCAACTTGATCATTTCCAATTGGCGCAGTGCATCGTCACTCAATCGATGTTCAGCCAGCAACTGAAACCCAAGCGTTTGCAGGCTGTCCCCGACCAATAACGCCGTTGCCTCGTCGTATTGCACATGGCACGTCGGCTTGCCTCGGCGCAAGACATCATCGTCCATGCATGGCATATCGTCATGCACCAGCGAATAGACGTGCACCAGCTCGACCGCCGCCGCTACAACATTCACCCGCGCGACGTCCGCACCGGCCAGCTCGCCCGCGGCAAACGCCAGCAAAGGGCGCACGCGCTTGCCCCCGTCCAGCACCGCGTAGCGCATCGCTTCATGCAATCGCTGCGGGGCCACTTCCGCACGCGGCAGCAAATCCCGCAACACGCCCTCGATGCGCGCCTGATGTGCTGCGATCCAGCTCCGGAAATCAGCTCGCATCAAGATTGTCCTGACTCACCTGGTCCAGAAAAATCCTTCAGCACACCATCCTCCAACACGCTCACCTGCTGCTGCGCATCTTCAAGACGGGTGCGGCAGAATGACAACAATTCCGCGCCACGCTTGTAGGCAGCCAGTGAATCTTCCAGCGACAACTTACCCGCCTCCATGTCGGCAACGATTTGCTCCAACTCGACCATAGCCGATTCGAAGCTCACCGATTTTTGTGACTTGCCCGCCATAAAAACCTCCATAATGTGGATGACTCCATAAATTCAAGATCCTGCACGAGACTAGGTGCGAGCGACATTTTGGTGCGCAGCATATCCAGAATGTCTGAGCGACAAAATCAATTTGAGAAACGCCGCATTTTGACGTGGATTGGATTTATCGAGGTATCCATGGGAAAGACTGGCATTTTACCCAACCAACATCCGCTGAGCCAATTTTTGTTGCCCCCCCAATTGATTTCGGAGACAATCCCTGTCTCCCTCACACCATATTCAACATCAGGGTAGGGCATGTCCGATATCGCCAACATAAATCAGCTAACCCGAGTTCCGATTCAACCGCCGCTCGGCTGGTACTTCGACCCCAGGGTACTGGAAATCGAGCAACGCCTGCTGTTCGAGCAAGGGCCTCATTACGTCGGCCATGAGCTGATGGTGCCCAATCCGGGCGACTATCACGTTCTGGAAGGTGGGGCACAGGTACTGGTGCGCAACGAGAATGGCGTTGAGTTGGTCAGCAACATCTGCCGCCATCGGCAGGCCATCATGCTTCAAGGGCGCGGCAACTCGCAACACATCGTTTGCCCGCTGCATCACTGGACCTACAAAACCAATGGGGATCTGCTGGGCGCGCCGCATTTCCCGCAAAACCCGTGCTTGAATCTGAGCAAGTCGCCGCTCCAAAGCTGGAACGGCCTGTTGTTTGCGGGCAAACGCGACGTCGCCAAGGATCTGGCGAAGGTTGGCGTGATGCACGACATCGATTTTTCCGGTTACATGCTGGACCGTATCCAAGTGGACGAATATGCATTCAATTGGAAGACTTTCATCGAAGTGTATCTGGAAGATTATCACGTGGTGCCCTTCCATCCCGGCTTGGGCAATTTCGTGGATTGTGAAAATTTGAAGTGGGAGTTTGGCGAACAATACAGCGTACAGACCGTCGGCATTCGCAACGGACTGCGCAAGGTCGGCAGCAATGTGTACGGAAAATGGCACGAACAGGTGTTGCGCTATTACGGCGACAAACTCCCGAGGTATGGAGCAATCTGGCTCACCTACTACCCCAACATCATGGTTGAATGGTATCCGGGCACCTTGGTGGTCAGTACCTTGATGCCGCGCGGTCCTGAGGCATGCACCAACATGGTCGAATTTTATTACCTCGAGGACATCGTGCTGTTCGAACGTGAATACGTCGAGGCGGAACAACAGGCCTACAACGAGACAGCTGTCGAGGATGACATCATCTGCTTGCGCATGCATAACGGACGCAAGTCGCTGTACCAGCGCGGCATCGAGGAGCACGGCCCCTACCAGTCGCCCACCGAAGATGGAATGTTGCATTTCCACGAATACCTGCGCCGCAATCTTGCGTCACATTTGTAAGGCAGTACCCATGGTGCGGCTAGAAGCCAGTTCGGGCAGAACAGCAGGTTCATAGTAGTGCGCCGCATCGGTTCGCTGTGGATGTTGGTTGCAGGACTATTGTTCGCCTGCATGGGCGTGTTCGTAAAACTTGGTGCGCCTTACTACTCGCACATCGAACTGGTGTTCTACCGGTCATTCCTCGGAGTGCTGATGGTGTACGGCATAATGCGCCACAGGGGCCTGAGCGTGGCCACGCAACACTGGCGCGCCCACCTATGGCGTGGCATTTCCGGGACGGTCGCGCTGGCGCTGTTCTTCTACTGCATTACTGTATTGCCGCTCGCAACCGCAGTCAGCCTCAACTACACCGCCCCGCTGTTCCTCACTGTGTTCACGATGATGGTCCACAAGGATAAATTCCATTTCCCTCTGACCACCGCGATCGCGCTGGGCTTTTGCGGCGTGGTACTGCTGCTGCATCCGACGCTGGCACGCGACCAGCTGCTGCCTGGTCTGCTCGGCCTGATCTCGGGCTTCCTCGCCGGTGTCGCGTACCTGAACGTCAAGGAACTCGGAGTCCTCGGCGAACCGGCGCCGCGCACCGTGTTCTACTTCAGCCTGACTGCCACGGTCAGCAGCGGGACGTGGATGCTATTCGACACCGTGCATCCCATCACCTGGCACGACTTCCCCATCCTGCTCGGATTGGGCGGCAGCGCAACGCTCGCGCAGATTGCAATGACCCATGCCCATCGCATTGGCAACACGCTGGTCGTCAGCAACCTGGCATACAGCACCATCGTGTTCGCAAGCCTGTTCGGCATGTTGCTGTGGAATGAAGTGCTGCCGCTCTCCAGCTGGATTGGCATGGCGCTCATCATCGCTGGCGGTGTGCTAAGCTTACAACTAAGCCCAAAGCATTAAGAGGAAAAATAGAATGATCACCATCGAACAAACCGAGAACCTCGTCAACGTTGCCGTCCTTGGCGAATTCACCATCGCCGATTTCAAGACATTCGAAGACCAATCCTTGTACAAGCTCAAGTTTCCGGGCGAACTGAACCTCCTGTTCGACCTGCGGGCCATGGTCAGCTACACCCTCGATGTCGCTTGGGAAGAAATCAAGTTCTTCCGCCGCGAACATAACCATGACTTCGCCAAAATCGCCGTCGTCACTGACAACCAATGGATCACTTGGCAGGCATGGCTGTCACGCATCTTTGTGGATGCGGATATACGCGTATTTACGGATTACAAAGAAGCACGGGCTTGGGTTCGGCCCTAGAAATTGAGGGCAAGGAATTGCCCATCGAACACTGCACGACGCGAATAAAGCTCCCCTGCCATATTTTCGTGGCGCGCAAACGTTGGCAGCCAAGGTCGGACAATCCCATGCCCGATGAAATCCCCTTGAATGTTGAAGGGGATTATTCTCACACCTTTGGCACAATCCCTTGACCCTTGGGACGATCATCACCCTGCAGGGAAGCCGGTGACCGTCTTGGTGTTTCTGGCCTTGTTTGGATCGAGCGGCCGTCGTTCCAGAGCAACGGTCTTCTTGCGCTGACAAGACCGCTCCTGATCTCCGGCTCTCGCCACCGAAAGTGGCCTCACCGGATAACACGGCATCAGTTCCGAAAATAGCCGCCTCACGGCTGCCCGTTTAGCCAGATGTGGGGATTCTGGTTCGACGGCGTTGCAATGCCCTTGCATTTTGATCTGCCTCAGCTGCTGTTTGCTGTAAATGCGGTAATCAGCAGATGGAGTCGCAGTTTGAAGATCCGATCGGTCCGAGCCAAGTGGGACGATCCAAATAATAATCCCCTTAGGTTATATGACTTAAGGGGATCTTTGCTTCACTGCGGAACCAAACCGGATTACTTCAGCTTGGTTTCCTTATACGTGACATGCTTGCGTGCCTTGGGATCGTATTTCTTCATTTCGATCTTTTCCGGCGTGGTGCGTTTGTTCTTGGTCGTGGTGTAGAAATGCCCGGTACCGGCACTGGATTCGAGTTTGATCTTTTCGCGCATTATCTTTAGGCCCCTTAAATGTTTTCGCCACGTGCGCGCATATCTGACAGCACTGCATCGATACCGTTCTTGTCGATCGTGCGCAGCGCCGCATTGGTAACGCGCAGGCTAACCCAGCGATTTTCGCTTTCAACCCAGAAACGACGACGTTGCAGGTTAGGCAAAAAACGACGCTTGGTCTTGTTGTTTGCGTGGGAAATATTGTTCCCGGTCATCGGGGATTTCCCCGTTACTTGACAGACACGTGCCATGGCTCCACTCCAAACCGATTTCAAAAGAGCGCGGATTCTACCGAAGGAATCCGGAATGTTCAACCTGAATTTTGGGTGAACCGTCAAATTCCGGCCATCCAGAACCTTAATCAAGCTGAAACATTCACGCCTTACGCTGCCGGCCGTCCCCATCCAGGGGGAAATTCATCGGGACTAGTAATGGAAAGCCCTTTCAAAGGCAAGACCGGTTTGAAACGCGTCTGGAGTGCATTTTTCTGCTCACTGGCCGGATTGAGCGCAGCTATTCGCCATGAAGATGCCTTCCGCCAGGAAGTACTGCTTGCAATCATCCTCGTGCCCACGGCGCTGTTCATTCCGACAACTGCGATCGGCAAAGCCATGATGGTCGCCAGCGTGCTTCTGGTCTTGATAGTCGAATTGCTCAATTCCGCCGTCGAGGCCGCCGTGGACCATACTTCGCTGGCCCATCACCAACTAGCCAAACGCGCCAAGGACATTGGCAGTGCCGCAGTGTTGTTAAGTTTGCTGAATGTCATTTTGGTTTGGGCACTAATTCTACTGGGTTGAATGTTGTCACAAAATCCTCACGAATGATTCATCAAACCTTATTATTCGGATGAGAAAGTGTACGCCATGAATATCCAAGACAATGGAGAAGCAAGGGCAAATCGTACGCTTATTAGGCAACAATATGACATCGCCAGTAATGTCACGGTAGAAGCGGTCATGCGCTATGTCGAGCCAGTCCAAACAGAAACGACGCTTGAGACGATATTGGGTCGCTTTCTTGAAGACAAGGGCTTGTTCGCCATTCCCGTCCTTAACGGGGAGCGTCCTGTTGGATTGATCGACCGCCATGCATTTGAGAACAGCCTTGCCCAGCTTTGTGTCCCCGCATTACCTGCCGAAATGCCGTGCGCAGACACGATGAATGCAGCGCCATTGCTGGTAGATAAATCCACACCGATCCATGAGTTAAGCGGATTTCTGAGTCAATGCGAAATCAGGCATTTTGCCGAAGGCTTCATCATTACCGAGCAAGGCCGCTACATCGGAATTGGTACCGGACAGGGAGTGTTGCGCGAGATTACCAAAACCCAGATCGACGCCGCACGCTATGCCAACCCCCTCACATTGTTGCCAGGCCATGTCCCCATCAATGAACATATCGAGCATTTGCTTCAGTCCGGGAAATCATTCGCCGTCTGTTTCGTTGACATAGACAACCTCAGACTCTTCAACGATGTATACGGCTATCGCAAGGGTGACGAGTTGATCCAAATCACAGGTGAGCTACTCGGTAATGTCTGTGATCCGACAACAGACCTCATCGGCCACACGCACGGTGACGATTTCATCCTGGTCTTGCAAAGCCCGGATTGGAAACAACGTTGCGAGGCGGCACTTTCAGCATTTGCCCACACCTCCTCAGCGCTATTTGACAAGAGCCATCGTTCGATCGGCGGCTATCTGTGCACGGATCGGCAAGGTCGCATTGTCCATCATCCGCTGCCGACTCTCTCAATCGGTGCAGTTTGGATCATTCCAAAATTGTTCGAATCACAGCATGCGGTGACAGATGCCGCCACTGACGCCAAGAGATTAGCCAAGGAAAAGCGTGGCAACAGTCTGTTCGTCGAACGGCGTCACCTGTTTCAACATCAGGTATCTGAAAAGCAAGAAGGAAATTCAGGAGTGTATTATGGCAACTAATTCGCCGAAAATGCTGGTCAGCCTATTTCGATGTGGTCGGCTTGCCTTGCATATTTGCTATGGGATACTGCTGGCGATCTTCCACCCCCATCTCGATCAGGCCAAGCAACGTGACATCGTGAAAGCTTGGAGCAGACACCTGCTGACCATCCTGAACATCGACATTCAGATCAACGGGCATCAACCCACGCGCGGCCAGGGCGGATGCCTAATAGTCGCAAACCATGTCTCGTGGCTGGATATCTTCGTTCTGAATGCGATCCATCCATCGCAATTCATCGCCAAATCGGATATACGCAACTGGCCTATCATCGGTTGGCTAAGCCGACGCAGCGGCACCATTTTCATTGAACGTGCCCTGCGCCGGGGTGCTTCATTGATCAACCAGCGCGTCGGCCACTTGCTCAGTCAGGGTGCTTGCCTGGGGCTTTTCCCGGAAGGCACGACGACGGACGGCAGGCAGGTCGGCCACTTTCACTCGGCATTGTTCCAACCCGCGATTGATGCGGGCATAAGGCTTTGTCCGATCGCATTGCGCTATCAGAATGAAGAGGGCCATCTAAGTTCTGCTGCTGCCTTCACCGGTGAAATGACGCTTGTACAGTCCATCTGGACAATTGTGCGTGCCCCGCATCTTCACGCTCTGGTGATCTTCACCCCCGCACTGATGGCTGGCAGCGCGAACCGCCGTGTATTGGCGCGCTCGGCACGTGAATCCATCGCTCAAGTATTAGAAACGATCGACACTACGCCGAAAACCGCCACAACAAAGGAGCCTTCCGCCCTTCCAGGGACGACCCTTTCATCACAGTCGTCTTATGCGTTGCTTATCGATCCGCTGCTAAACCAGCTTCGCAAGTAGCAATTTCATCCTTTATTCATGATCCGGTCATCGCGCTGCAACATCAGGCCCCTAGTCTGTGCGCATCTTCAACCCGTCAAAAGGAGCTGCGATGCTGGAACTCAACCGACAAGCGCAACCCGCCGCCGCGCGGCGCCTGATCACCTCGATCGCACGCAGCGACGCGGAAATCCTGGAGGCGCAGCGCCTGCGCTATAAGGTATTCGCCGAAGAAATGGGCGCCAATCTGCCCAGTGCAAAGGAAGGAATCGACCGCGACATCTTCGACAATTACTGCGAGCATCTGGTGGTGCGCGAGAGTGCCGAGAACAAGGTCGTGGGAACCTATCGCATACTTTCGCCCGGCCAGGCGGAAAAGATCGGCGGCTACTATTCGCAGACCGAATTCGACCTGACCCGCCTACTGCATCTGAGCGACCGCATGGTGGAAGTCGGGCGCTCCTGCGTGCATTGGGATCATCGCGACGGCGCAACCATCACCCAGCTGTGGAGCGGACTGGCCCAGTACATGCAGCAGCACGGCCATGAATACCTGATCGGCTGCGCCAGCATCAGCATGGCCGACGGCGGCCATGTGGCAGCGAGCATCTACCACAAATTGCACCGCATCTACGCGGCCCCGGCCGAATACAGCGTGTTCCCGCGCTGCCCGCTGCCGCTGAGGGCATTGAACCCGTATCTTGATGCGCCCGTGCCCCCGCTGCTCAAAGGCTACCTGCGGCTGGGTGCCTATATTTGCGGAGAACCGGCGTGGGATCCTGAATTCAACACCGCCGACCTGTTCATCCTGCTGCCGATGTCGCGCATGAGCAGTCGCTATGCCAAGCACTTTTTAAAATTGTGAACCGCTTCTAAGAAGTCGGTGCAAACGGTCAGCTGCATTTAGGCAACTTCATCAAGCAGCGCGCGGCATGTCGAGTCTCCTTGAGGCCATTTCTATTGCCTGCTCTGAATCGAATCCTCAAATAATCCATGCGATTTGACGCCTAGGTTACCTCGATACTTCTTGTAACCGCTGTGCTTTTTTAACGCTGTAAATTGGTTCGTTGCGTGAATTGAATAATGTCCATGAGAAAAATATTGGTTGCATCCGCTAAAATGATATTGTTGGTGCAAACGCAAATGAAGGCATAACCAAAAGCATTCACAGCCCATAGTGCAGATTCCAACATCGCCATGCCCACTTTGCCTGAATTAATGGAACTGGAACGACTGCTGGAGTTGGGCCGCGGCCATCTGGAGACGCGCATTGCCTGCGAAGTCAGCGCAGGCGACAGGCGCTTTCCGGTATATCGGTTGACCTTGGGCAACCCCGATCCCAAGCTTCCCGCCATCGGATTTTTCGGTGGCATCCATGGCCTGGAACGAATCGGCACGCAGGTATTGCTGTATTTTTTACGTGGGTTGCTCGCTCGTCTCGAGTGGGACAACAACCTGCATGATTTGCTGCGGGACGTGCGCCTGGTATTCATGCCCCTGATCAATCCGGGCGGCATGTGGCAGTCTACGCGCAGCAATCCGCACGGCGTGGATTTGATGCGCAATGCGCCAGTAGACGCTGCAGGCAAGGTCCCCTTCCTATTGGGGGGACACAGGATAAGTCCCCGCTTGCCCTGGTATCGCGGCGCCCTGGGGGCTGAGATGGAAAGCGAAAACCAGGCATTGTCCCGAACTGTGCAGGAAGAATTGCTGGCGCGTCCTTTTAGCATTGCCGTCGATT
Organism: uncultured beta proteobacterium; assembly: GCA_963833515.1. Lineage (GTDB taxonomy): Bacteria > Pseudomonadota > Gammaproteobacteria > Burkholderiales > Gallionellaceae > Gallionella. Next base: position 328,056 of record CAWHYN010000031.1, read on the forward strand.
GTCATTCCGGCTTCGGTTCTCGCGACCGGGTATGGTTTCCGTACGCGCATAGCGCGAACCCGATCGCAAACCTCGCTGACATTCTCGCGCTTGAAGAGCTATTTCAGAAGATCTACCCCAACAACAAGTACTTGTTTGAGCCACAAAGTGTGCAATATCGCACACATGGTGACGTGTGGGATTATCTTTATCTCCAGGCACAACAGGACAAGAGCAAAACCTTTCTTCCGCTGACGCTGGAAATGGGTTCCTGGCTATGGGTAAAAAAGAACCCCCGCCAAATATTTTCCCGTCAGGGCATTTTCAATCCTTCTGTCGAGCATCGCCTGCACCGGGTATTGCGCGGACACACTGTGTGGCTGGATTTTCTGATGCGTGCCGCTTGCAGCTACGACAATTGGCTGGTCAAGGGCCCTAGTCGCAACCGCTTGCAAGAGCGCGCCGTGGCGCGCTGGTACGGAGCGTGACAACGTGGGTCCTATTGCGTGGATTGATGCGCGAGGCGCGCCACTGGGGCGATTTTCCGACGCTGTTTCGGGATGCCATGGACGCACAACGAGTCGTAACCCTGGACCTTCCCGGCAATGGCACCCTGCATGCACAGACAAGCGCTACCAGCGTGGCGGCGATGGCAAGCGATTGCCGTGCGCAGCTCCGGCAACTTGGGCACGCCCCCCCTTACCGCCTATTAGCCTTGTCCTTGGGAGCAATGGTTGCCATGGCGTGGTGTGAATTGTATCCGCCCGAAATTGAAAGATTGGTATTGATCAACACCAGCCTGGCGCCCTATAACCCTTTCTACCAGAGGCTGCGACCCGCAAATTATCCTGCCTTGGTCTGCTTCCTGCTTTCCAACTCGGCAGCGCAGCGCGAAAGCCTGATACTTCGCCTCACTAGCACACTAAAAAGTCGTTCAGAACACCGGCAGACAATATTGGATGAGTGGATAGCCTATGCCCGACAATGTCCCGTCACGCGGGCCAACATCCTGCGGCAACTGCAAGCTGCCCTTTGTTATCGCGCTGCGCCGACTGCGCCATCCGCACCCGTGTTGTTGCTGGCCGGACAGCAAGACCAGTTAGTCAATGTTAAGTGTTCGCTCACGCTGGCAGAACATTGGCGGTGCGCGATCCGCCTGCATCCTGTGGCGGGACACGATCTGCCCCTGGACGACAGCGTCTGGGTAACGCAACAAGTCAAGGAGTGGCTTGATTCCTGATTTTGTCGGGGAGTTGCTACGCTTGGCGTGGCAGTTTCATATGCGACCGGGTCATCAACGAGTCAGGCAACTCGTTCATCATGCCCGTCGCTGTGGATTTTAAATAGTCTGGATGAATGTCTGCATTCCTGCCAGAAGACGGGCTGTCATTTGCCTGGTTCGACCTTGGCCTTTACCGGAGCCTTGGCCTTTACCGGAGCCTTGGCTTTTGCCGGGGCCTTGACCTTCTTCTTCACCGCCTTGGGCTTTTCTGCGACCTTGGTCTTTTCCTTTTTCTTGGCTTCTTCCTTCTTCTTCAGGCTATGCATGACTTTGCGCCATTCCTGAAGCTGCTCGTCTTCCAGTTCCAGTTGCATGGCCAATGCTTCTTCCTGGCTTATCTTACGCTTCTCCAGACGGCGCGGTATCTTGCCGCCCATTCTGGACAACAAGCGCTCGGTTTCTTCCTTGGTCAAAGCCTTAACCTTGGCCAAATAATCTGCTTTATTGTCTTTCGTCATTATCAATTTCATCCATAAATTGCGGCTCTTGTCAGCTTTGTCCTGGAAGCCGACCTTATCCCTTACATTCGCCCGCCCTGAGGTTGACGATTTCTTCTTGTGGTACAGATTAGCTTTTTTGAAAATCGTGTGCAATTGAAATATTTGGCTGAATCGTTCAATAACTCGCCCAACAATGACCGGCACGCCTTGGCGGGCCTCGCAGAAGAACACGACGCCAGAGGAAAATATCCATACGCCCACGTATCATATAACCATGCCAACCCCTGGGCCAAGCCGAAGATCATGTTGGGTTCGCTTAGCGCCACTCCCGACAGCCCGCAATACGGAGCACTTTCAGCGACATGGCACCCTACGAACACGATTGCGGTTCATCACGGAATAGCGTCCAACAAACGATGGACGGACCGGACCGCAAGTTGCGCCAAGGCCGGGAGTGCACTGGCACCTGTATCGCTTTCATCATGTTCATAGGTAGTGGCAATGATCTGATTGGTAACAAAAACGTCACAATACCTTGTTAGCATCAGTCGTTTAGCTTAACCAGTTAGGAAGTTCCCAGATGGTTAGAAACGAACACACTTCCAGACAGTATGACGCTGAACTCGAATCCGTGCGGGAACGCGTGTTGCTGATGGGCGAGATGGCGGAAAGGCAGGTCCGGCGGGCCATCGATGTTCTGACCGGAGGCGATGTGGCGTTGATGGATAGCATCATCGACGATGACCACCGCGTCAATGCGATGGAAGTCGGCGTGGACGAAAGCTGTACTCAAATCATTGCACGCCGCCAGCCAACGGCGAATGACTTGCGCATGGTGATGATGGTGATAAAAACCATAACCGATCTCGAACGCATCGGCGATGAAGCAAAAAAGATCGCCGTTGCGGCCAAGAACCTATCGCAGAACAAGAGCGTTACCCTGCCCCGTTTCAACAAGCTCAAGCTTATGACGAAACTGACGCTGGACATGCTGGTTCAGTCGATGGACGCTTTTGCCAAGCTGGATGTTTCCGGGGTTGCACAGATCGTTCGCCGGGACGAACAGGTGGACGACGAATTCCGCGCCTTCTTGCGTTATCTCGCCACGTTCATGATCGAAGATCCCCGGACGATCTCCAGCGCGCTGGAAATCCTGCTTGTCGCCAAGGCACTCGAGCGCATAGGCGACCATGCCAAGAACATATCCGAATACGTGGTCTACATGGTAAAGGGGCGCGATGTGCGCCATATTACGGTAGAGGAAATCGAACATGAAGTCCAGAAATAACAAACAGATAGAAGCCACACTGAATCCCTACGCAAGGGCAATAGCGCACCCAACCCGATCCATTGCATGGCAGATGCTTGAAAATTCGGATTTTTTGAGATCCATTGTAATAATTCTGTAACACATTCGGCCTAAGATAGAATTCACTAGAATTCGTTGTTCGTTCAACTGCTATCCAAGCAGCCACAAGTAACAATCTCAACCCAATGGAGAAATTATGACTAGTAGACTGAAACAACTCATCATCGGCATCAGTGCTGCTGCAACGATAGGTTATGCTGGCGCAAGCCAAGCACTTGAGCTCACTGGCGCGGGCGCGACCTTTCCTTACCCTATTTATGCCAAGTGGGCTGATGCCTACAAGACGCAGACCGGCATCGGCCTGAACTACCAATCAATCGGCTCAGGCGGCGGCATCAAGCAAATCGAAGCCAACACGGTGGATTTCGGCGCTTCTGATATGCCGCTGAAACCCGATGATCTGGAAAAAAATGGCCTCATGCAGTTCCCGGCAGTGATGGGTGGCGACGTGCCGGTATACAACCTGAACGGCGTCGCCCCCGGTGAACTTAAGTTCACAGGTGAGTTGCTGGCGAATATCTACTTGGGGAAGATCACCAAGTGGAATGATCCTGCAATCGTAGAACTGAACAAGGGCGTTAATCTGCCTGACCAGGAAATCACCGTCGTGCATCGCTCAGATGGTTCCGGCACTACGTTTATCTGGGTGAACTACCTGTCCAAGGTTAGTCCAGAGTGGAAGACCAAGGTCGGCGAAGGCACATCCGTGGCTTGGCCGGCTGGTACCGGTGGCAAAGGCAATGAAGGTGTGGCTTCTTACGTTCAGCGTATAAAGGGCTCCATCGGCTATGTGGAATATGCTTACGCACTGCAAAACAAGATGTCTTATGGCCAAGTCAAAAATAGAGATGGCCAGTTCGTCAATCCTAGCGATGACTCTTTCAAGGCTGCAGCGGCAGGAGCGGAGTGGGACAAAGCTCCCAGTATGTACCTCCTCCTGACTGAACAAGCAGGCAAAGCTAGCTGGCCGATTACCGGCGCCACTTTTATCCTGATGCACAAGGTTCAGGAGAAGCCTGAAACTGCCAAGGAAGTGCTCAAATTCTTCGACTGGGCATACAAGAATGGTGACAAGATGGCTGCCGAATTGGACTATGTACCGATGCCGGCAAAAGTCCAAGAATTGGTACGTGCTGCATGGAAAGCACAAATCAAGGACGCAGCAGGCAAGGCTGTCTGGAAATAATCTCGCGGAGCGTGACTGAGCCAGCACATCCTTAAGCTATAATTACGGGGGCGGAAGCCCCCATTATTTTTCAAATATTATTTCTCGTTATAAAGTAGGCAACCATGCCGATGTTTTCGCACCAAGCACGCCTTAAACGGCAAGCAGTATTCGACTTGCTGTTTCGCAGCCTGACGCGCGTTTCCGCCATTGGCGTATTGGCATTGTTGGGAGCGATCATCATTTCTCTCATCGTCGGCAGCATGCCCGCCTTCCATGCGTTTGGCTTGGGCTTCCTGACAAGTTCCGACTGGAATCCGGTCAATGATAAATTCGGTGCGCTGGTTCCTATCATCGGAACGCTAGTTACCTCAAGCATTGCTCTGCTCATCGGTATCCCCGTTAGCTTCGGTATCGCTCTTTTCCTCACCGAACTCTCGCCTCGTATTTTGCGCCGTCCGCTCGGTATCGCGATCGAATTGCTCGCGGGTATCCCCAGCATCATCTACGGCATGTGGGGACTTTTCGTGTTTGCCCCCCTGTTCGCGGATCATGTCGAGCCGTGGATAAACAAGCACATCGGCACCATGTCCTACATAGGCCCTTTTTTTTCCGGCCCGCCGATGGGCATCGGCATGCTGACCGCCGGTATCATTCTCGCAATCATGGTAATCCCGTTCATCGCTTCGGTCATGCGGGACGTGTTCGACGTAGTACCCACACTGCTCAAGGAGTCCGCTTATGGGCTCGGCGCAACCACTTGGGAAGTGATGTGGAACGTAGTGCTTCCCTACACCAAGATCGGTGTAGTGGGAGGCATCATGCTTGGGCTCGGGCGGGCACTCGGCGAGACCATGGCAGTCACCTTTGTCATTGGGAATGCGCATGAACTGAGCAAATCGCTGCTGGTTCCCGGAAACAGCATTTCCTCCGCGCTCGCCAACGAATTTACCGAGGCGGTCGGTGACCTGTATACGTCCTCGCTCATCGAACTCGGCCTGATTCTTTTCTTCATCACCTTCCTCGTGCTATCCATCGCGCGGTTTATGCTCTACGAACTCGGGTTGCGCGAAGGACAGGTCACATAATTGCCATGTTGAGCTTATATACACGCCGCCGCATGATCAACGCATTGGGTCTCACCGTCTCGGTGTTGGCCATGCTGTTTGGCTTATTCTGGCTGTGCTGGATATTGATAACCTTGCTGGATCAAGGGCTGTCCACACTCACCCCGATGGTTTTCGAACAAATGACTCCGCCTCCAGGCAGCACTGGCGGCCTCTTAAATGCCATCGCGGGCAGCCTGATGATGACTCTGGTCGGTACGTTGATCGGTACACCCATCGGCATATTGGCCGGCACCTATCTGGCTGAGTTCGGCCAGCGAGGCTGGATTGCACCTCTCACCCGTTTCATCAACGACATATTGTTATCCGCCCCTTCCATCGTGATCGGACTTTTTGTGTATGAGGTATATGTCGTGCAGGTCAAGCACTTCTCCGGATGGGCCGGTACCCTGGCCCTGTCGATACTGGTGATTCCTATCGTCATCCGCACCACCGAAAATATGTTGCGCCTGGTTCCCACCACGCTGCGCGAAGCGGCTGCCGCGTTAGGGGCCCCGCAGTGGAAAGTGGTCAACTTCGTCACACTGCGCGCTGCCCGCGCCGGAATCATCACCGGTGTCCTGCTGGCCGTTGCGCGAATCAGCGGCGAGACGGCACCGCTCCTGTTTACGTCGCTCAACAACCAATTCTGGAGCAGCAACATGAATCAGCCTATGGCCAATTTGCCGGTGGTGATCTTCCAGTTCGCTATGAGTCCCTACAGTGATTGGCAAAACCTTGCCTGGGCGGGTGCGCTGCTGATCACGATCAGTGTGCTTACACTCAATATCTTGGCGCGAGTGTTGTTCCGGCAAAGCGCCGTTACGTATTAAGACTTGCCATCAAAATCAGGTCATTAACAAGGCAAATCCATGGACATCGAAACCATCGCCAATCCGAAAATCGTCATCAAGGACCTGAATTTTTACTACGGCACTTACCGGGCGCTCAAAGACATCAATTTGAGCATTGCGGAAAATATGGTGACGGCGTTCATTGGCCCATCCGGCTGCGGTAAATCCACACTGCTGCGCGTTTTTAACCGGATGTACCAGCTTTATCCCAAACAGAAAGCAACTGGGGAGATACTGCTGGATGGGGAAAACATTCTCGATAGCAAGCAGGATCTCAACATGCTGCGAGCCAAAATCGGCATGGTCTTCCAAAAACCCACGCCGTTCCCGATGTCCATTCATGACAACATCGCATTCGGCGTGAAACTATATGAAAACCTTAGCAAGCATGACATGGAAGCCCGGGTTGAATGGGCATTGCGCAAGGCTGCACTCTGGACTGAAGTGAAGGACGTACTGAAACGGAGCGGCACTAGCCTGTCGGGCGGTCAGCAGCAACGGCTTTGCATCGCGCGTGCCATCGCCGTCAAACCGCAAGTCCTGTTGCTGGATGAACCCACCTCCGCGCTCGACCCGATCTCCACCGCACACATCGAAAAACTGATTGATGAACTGAAAGAAGATTTCACCATCGTGATCGTCACACACAATATGCAACAAGCTGCGCGTATCTCCGACTACACGGCCTACATGTATTTGGGTGACCTGATCGAGCTCGGTGAGACCAGCTTGGTGTTTACCAATCCGAAGCGCAAGGAAACCGAAGATTACATCACGGGAAGGTTTGGTTAATCGCCGTCACTTCATCCCTCGCCGCGATGGCGGATCTGCTCGTATTTTGATTTATAAGCTAAAAGGCCCTGGGCCAAGTTCTAGCCGTTCCGTTACGATGTGCGGACTTAGTTATTAGATTAAGACGGGTTGTGTTCCCTTAATATTTTTTTGACCCCGCAAAGGTTAAACCTGTCACTATTCCAAATGAGCCTTATCGTATTGAAAGATCTTTTTTCAGCAGGGTAGCTACCGCAGCATTTTTGCAGCGGAATAGCACAATTACGAATGCTCAATTACTTCCTTCCAAACACCGAAAAGGTCGTCACGCTATACGGACTATGGTTTTGCGGATTCAATTTTTCTAGCTCTATCGACCCCATGGTTAGCTCACGCATCCGAGTTGGTTCAGTTCTTGATCAGCGCCAGGGATAGTTCCGGCCAGTAGGTGATTATCAGCACGGCAAACAGCAGAATCGCGACAAATGGCAGAACCGCACGGAAGATTTCCAGCATTGGCCGATCGAAGCGATACATGGCAATAAACAGGTTCATGCCCATCGGCGGCATCAGATAGGCGATCTCCATATTAGCCAGGAAAATGATCCCGAGATGCACCGGATGAATCCCATAGCCGACCGCAATTGGTAGGATCAACGGTACCATGATAACTAGCGCGGAAAAAATATCGAGCATCATCCCGAGCCCCAGCAAAAACAGATTCAGCAGCAGTAGGAAGCTGAATGCATTGTGCACATGTTCGCGAATATAGGTGAATAGCTTCGTCGGAATTTCGGCGTCGAGCAGATAATTGGTGGACGCCAGCGACATACTAAGCACAATCAGTATCGCGCCAACCAGCACCATCGACTCGCGCATGATCCTGGGAAGCGCAGAAAAGCTGATCTCACGGTTGATGAGTACCTCGACGATAAACACATAGATGGCTGTTACCGCCGCAGCCTCGGAGACAGCGAAGTAGCCGCTGTAGATACCGCCGAGTACGATGATGGGCAATGGAAGTTCCCAAGCCGCCTCGCGCAGCGAAGACAGCGCTTCGCGACCTGTGAAGGGCGCGTGCGCCACCTGCTGGCCGCGCCTCTGCCACAATCCAAAAATCGACAGCAAAAACACAATTAGAGCACCGGGCAGTATACCGGCCAGGAACAAATCGCCGATCGCGACCGGATGGCCGATATTCAGTTGCTGGGCCACCACGCCATATAGTATGAGCGGCAGGGAGGGGGCAAACAGCAAGCCGATGCTGCCCGATGTGGTGACCAACCCGAGGCTGTATCGTTCCGAATAACCTGCCTGCTTAAGGGCTGGATACAAGAGGCCGCCGAGCGCAACGATGGTTACCCCAGAGGCCCCGGTGAAGGCGGTAAACATCGCGCAGATGACCAGCGCCACCACCGCGAGTCCGCCGGGCATCCACCCGAAGAAGACATTCGTGATACGCACCAAGCGATTCGGCGCCTGCGATTCAGCCAGCAGATAACCCGCGAAAGTGAAAAGTGGGATGGCAAGCAATACCGGCATTTCTGCCAAACGGTAGATGTCAATGATCACTACCGTCAGGTCTACATCTTGCTGTGCAAAACTCAACATCACACTCGCAGCAATCACCGCAAACAACGGCGCACCGAGCAGTACCATGATGACGAGCGAGACAGCGACCAGGATCATTTCACCTTCTCGCGGCCGCGGGCCTGCTGAACATGATGCGTGAAGCGCAAGGCATACCGCAGCGCAACCAGCGTGAAGGCAAGCGGCAGGATGAGTTCTGCAGCCCACACCGGGAGAGCCCGGAAAGCCACCTCGCCAGAGTCGCGTGCACTCTGCATAAAGCGCAGCGCCTGCCATGCCAACACCAGGCATACCGCAAGAGTGAACAGATCAGTCAGCGCCGCCACACCCGCCCTGATCCGGTCAGGCAGCCAGCGTGCGATGGCATCCACGTGAATATGCTTCCCTTCACGGCTTGCGGCAACAGCACCGAGAAATCCCACCCACAGCACCATCAGGCGGAGCATCTGATCGGCTCCCAAGATGCTCATGTCCAGGAAATTGCGAAGCAGGATCTGAACGGCGGCCAACAAAACCATCAATCCCAGCATGGCAATTAGCAGCGCATTCTCCGCCCAGGTGACTACCCTTACCAAGCGGGCAAGAAGAGGTGGCAGGGTGCGTATCGGCATGCGTTAACGGGAGGGATGGCTGCGGCGGTATGCGTCAAGATGTGAACGCAACTCCTTGACCAATTCTGGGGAGAACGCGCCCTGTGCGCTCAGGCGATCAATACTCTGATCGGCAGCGGTGCGCAGTTTGGCGATTTCCTGTGGTCCCAGCGTAATGAACTCGATGCCCTGTTTACGCAGCGCTTCGCGCGCGCCGTTGTCGTCGATACGGATCTGGCGGTTCATCGACGCATAAACGCGTTCCATGATTTCGCGCACGACTGCCTGATCATCCGGACTCATGCTGGCAAAGGCCTTTTTTTCCACAGCCAGAGCACCAAATATGTACATCGTGGGAATATCGGTAAGGTATTTCACTTTGGTATGCCACTGCAACGCGACGGCGCCTGAGGGAGTGGCACCTACGGTTGTAATGAGCCCAGTCTGAAGCCCCGTGAGCACATCAGTGAGTGGCAACGGCAAGGAGGACACGCCCAAGGTCTCAAACATCGCACGGCTGATGTCATCACCTTCAGGCACCCATATCTTCTGGCTCTTCAAGTCATCGACATGGTGCAGTGGCGAACTGGACATCAGGTAGGCAAATCCGCCATCGGCGAAACCGAACGTTACAAATCCGCGACTTTCGATGCCCCGCGCGATTATCTTGTCCATCTGGGCACGGACATAATCCAGTTCATCGAGGGAATGAAACAGCATCGGCAAACTATAGATCTGTGCATCCGGGTAAATTTCGGCCAATGCACCACCGGTAAGGGCGCCTCCCTGCAACTGGCCGGCGCGAATCTTGCGCAGTATGACACGGTCGCTACCCATACTGCCGCCCGGATAAAACTTGATAGTGACCCGCCCGCCAGTGCGCTGCGCGATTTCTTCTCCACCCTTGCGCAACTCCTGCATCCAAAGTGTCCCATCTGGGGCGAGCGTGGCAATTTTCAGATTAAGCGCCTGGGCATGGGCAAAAGGGACAACCAGCAGCGCAGCAAGCATAAGTAACAAGTTTGAACGCATTTCTTCTCCGTTGCTCGTGGACGGGCCGTTTTCCCGCCAGGTTATTAGAAGTAGCTGTCCGCGCTCGCCAGTAACTCGCGTGCCTGCCGCTTGGCCAACACGTTGCTCAGAGTGAGACCTGGCGCGACAACGTCAGCATCCAGTACTTCTCGCAGCAGGCGGTCATGCAGGGGCCTGTCGTAAGTGATCCTGGCATAACGCCTCGCATATTCTACCTTGGCCATCAGGTCGTGTCCCCCCGAAAGTTCCAGGGCGCGCTCGAAATGGAAGCGCCCCTCTTCAGGCCTGCCACCAAGCGCCGGCGGGAGAAGTGTGGCAATCACGCCAAGATACAGGTGCGCCTCGCCGTGGTCATAAGTCTCGTCCAGTTCCACGACCCGAACCATCATGGCCTTGACCTTGGCCAAACTGGCAATAGCGTTCCAATCGCTGCTGTTGGCCTGTATCCAGCCGGCCCAAGCCACCCCACCGGCATACAACACCGGCACGTCGCCAACTTTAAGTGAGCTGATGGCAGCAGAAAATTCATCATAGGGCCGTTCCACCAAATTGCATAGATGCGCGTCGTGGGCGCATAGCGCGCGGTCACTGTAGTCGCGTGCCTTTCGCGTCAACCGACTGGCGCGCTCCGGCTCTTTGATAAACGCCGATGCATATGCACCATACAACTTGCTGCCCGCCCGCAACAAGTCTTCATTCTGCGGATCCCCGGCGATCAGGCTGTCGGTGAGTAGTAGGTAGGCAGGCGCACCGGCCTCAACCGTCTCCGGATCGTCCTGGTTGAGGATCGCGCCGGATAAATTGTTGGCAAGTCGGCTGGTAGCGGATGCTGCAATGCTGGCGCAACCGGCCAGCACCGACAACATCAGGAAAACGGGCAGCAGCCGGAATAATCGCATGTTGGAGGTCAAGTACGAGTTCATTTTTTCTTGGATTTTCCCGCAAGCTAAACTATTTCTTCGTTGCTTGCAAACTAAATGGATCGGTCAAAGGGATGTGATTTCCCATATCAAGATCTGAAATGGCATAACGGTGAACTTGACCGCTTATTCCGACAGGATGCCCATCAAAATAATGCCAACAAGGAGCCCCGCATGGGGTCAACCATGCTTCACTAGCGCCTCGAACTGCTGAACTGGCACCGGCCTGCCAAACAGATAGCCCTGGTAGTGTGTGCAGCCATTGTCCAGAAGAAGTTGTCGCTGCTCCTCGGTCTCCACCCCTTCGGCGATGACGTCCAGCTCCAGGCTTCGCGCCATGGCGATGGTGGCGCGCACGACCGCTATGTCGCTGCTGTTGGAGGCCAGGTCGCGCACGAACGACTGGTCGATCTTGAGCTGGTCGAGCGGCAGCCGCTTGAGGTATTGCAGGGATGAATAGCCGGTGCCGAAGTCGTCCAAGGAGAACTGGACTCCGGTGTCGCTCAGGGCATTCATGATGGCAATCGTCTCTTCGATGTTCTCCTGCAACAGGCTTTCCGTCAGCTCCAGCTTGAGCAGGCGCGGGTTGATGGCATGGCGCTGCACGGCCGCCTGCACTTGCGCCACGAAATCGGCCTGGCGGAATTGCCGGGCACTCACGTTCACCGCCAGCGTCAGCTCGCGGGTGCGTGCATCTTGCCCCCACGCCCTGATCTGGGCACAGGCGGTCTCCAGCACCCAAAGACCTATGGGAAGGATCAGTCCCGTCTCCTCCGCCAGCGGAATGAATTGCACAGGCGATATCGTGCCACGTTCAGGGTGCAACCAGCGGATCAGGGCCTCTGCACCCAACGGACGGTGTGAACCATCCATCTGGATCTGGTAGTGCAGATGAAATTGCTGGAACTCCAGTGCATGGTGCAATTCGCTTTCCAATGAAACACGCGAAGAGATATTCTCCTGCATCTGCCGGTCGAAGAAGCGCAGGGTATTGCGGCCCGCCTTCTTGGCCTGATACATGGCGATGTCGGCCTGTTTCATCAGTTCATCCATCGCCTGCTGTGTGCCTGCAAACAGCGTGACTCCGATGCTTGCGGTGCAGCGGTGCACATAGGAGCCAAGCTGGTAGGGCTGATTGAGCGCGGCAAGGATCTTCTCGCCGATGGCTTCCGTCTGGGCTGCGGCTTCCATGGTTTGTTCGCTCAGGTCGACCAGCATCACCACGAACTCGTCTCCACCCAGGCGGGCCACCGTGTCACCTTCACGCAAGCATGCCTCCAGGCGTTGCGTGACTTGTTTGAGCAGCATGTCCCCGATGTCATGGCCGAGCGTGTCGTTGAGGTTCTTGAAATTGTCCAGATCAATGAACAGCAGCGCGCCCGAGCGGCCAGTGCGCAAACTGGAAATCAACGCCTGCTTCAGTCGATCTTGTAGAAGCCGGCGGTTGGGCAGGTGAGTGAGTGGATCGTAGAAAGCAAGATGCTTGATCTCATCCTCCGACCTTTTGCGCTCCGTTATGTCTTCAACAATAGACCAGATGTATTTCTGGCCGTCGCTGCCCGCAATAAGTACGCCGTTAAGTCGCAGAGGAATCAAGCTGCCATCCTTGCGTACATACTCCTTTTCGTAAGGGCCATACCGTCCGGTGCTGTTGAGAGATTCCAACTGCCGCACCTCGTCCGCTTCGTATTTTCTGGGCGTCAGCTTCCAGTAGTCGAGCAGCTTCAATTCCTCCCCCGTATAGCCACAGATATTCAAAAATGCCTGGTTGAACTCAACATAAGAGCCATTTATGTCCGTCAATGCGATACCCAAGGGAGAGAGCTCATAGAGTCCACGTAATTTTTCTTCGCTCTCACGCAAGGCCTTCTCTGCCAGCTTACGCTCCGTGATGTCGCTAAAGTTGACCAAGAGCCTGGTCCCGGCCCATGAGCTAATAAGCAAGATGTTGCGAACGGTTCCGTCCTTGCAAGCGACGTCTACTTCCATTGTCCCGATCGGTGTTCTTGCCGAGATTGAATGGGCTATTTTGCTATTCCATTCAGTCACGACTTTCGCTCGGTAGGCCGGGTCCGGGTAAGCGTGCAGATACCATTGCTCAACAGTGGGAACATCATGAAGCGTGTAGCCGAACATCGAAATGAATTTGGGATTTACATATTCGATCTTTCCCTGTTCAGTCGCCCACGCAACGGCGACTTCGGATGCATTCATGACTGCCTGAAATTTTTCTTCGCTTTCGCGCAAGGCAGCTTCCGTACGCTTGCGCTTCGTTATGTCGCGGGCGAACGACTGAATCAAGGGCTCACCATCCACGACGATGAGGCTTGACGATACCTCCATCGAAATTATGTGGCCGTCCTTGTGATAGTTTTCCACCTCAAAGGTCAAGGATTCCCCTGAAAGAATGCGTTGCATCCTTTCAGGAATCATTCGTGCACCTTCGGGGGTATCGAGATCCTTAAGGTTAATGGCCTGGATTTCCCGGGTTGTGTATCCGTGCATCCGCGCGAATGACTCGTTGGCCGCAACAAATTTTCCGTTCGGCGCCAAGATCACTATGCCTTCACTGGCCCGGTCAAACATTATCTGGAAGCGTTCCTCGCGCGCCCGCAGCATCCTTTCAGCCAGCTTGCGCTCGCTGATATCGCGGACAATGCTAAAGATTGCCTGTTGCTTGTCCAGCGCTACCGCCCTGCTGCATATTTCCACGGGCAAGACGGAACCGTCCTTGCGTACCTGGGCCGATTCGTAGACCAAGAAGCCGTCCTTCTGAACCCTAGAAATCCGATAGTCGAGCACTGCCGCAAATTCGGGCAATATAAAATCGCCGATATGCTTCCCCAACATTTCCGACTTCGTATAGCCTAACTGTTTATAGGCGATCTGATTAACTTCTCGGATGAGACGGTCTTGGTCAAGAATAAACATTGCATCCGCGGCCACGTCGAATAGCGCACGAAAGTCCTCTTCATCAATCATCGACACCCCTCGGTCTGTTTAAATGCTGACGTCTTAATGATTTCTACCGGAACCATTAGATCCCTTGATCGATCATTGGATATTCTCGACCCCATTCAGGTCGCCCGTCGAACTACGGATGAATGAAGCCGATTATAGACAAAATTGACAATCGGTTTAATGACAAGAGAAAGATCCGGGCGCTTCGGGAGGCATGATCTCCAGATGGTGGTCCTGCCTGGATGCTGATCATTACGACGCGGTTTGATTGAACAATCGCTATAAGGAATGTATATAACCGTCCGTCATTGCAATATTTCGGTCATTCAAACGCCACGTCTATTTATATTGTGAATATCGAAAGCCAGAAAGCAACCGTGCCCACGACAGCGCCTTCTGCCACTTGCAGACTGCCTTCGCACTCAATCAGCAAGCTATCCGACGACAAAAGGACCTTTATGCGATATCGCGCCACGCCAATTATGCGCCACGCGAATCAGATCCTATAGAGTTAACCCGACTACCACGGCGCCAACTGGATTTTGTCGGTCAAGGAACCGACACCTCAGTTCGTTCAAGCAGATTGACTACCCTTGCGGTGGCGAATGAATTCACTTAGCGCCGGAAGCAAGGAAATCACGATAATTCCGATAACGATCAAAGTGAGGTTGTTTTTTACCAGAGGGATGTTTCCGAACATATAGCCTGAAACCGTCAGGCTGGCGATCCACGCGATACTGCCTAGCGCACTGAATAGCAGGAATAGCCGGTAGCGCATCATGCCTATTCCCGCCACAAACGGCGCGAAGGTGCGAATGATGGGCAAGAAGCGCGAGAGTATCACGGTCTTGCCGCCATGCTTTTCGTAAAAAGCACGGGTCTTATCGAGGTGTTCTCTTCGTATGAGCCTCGGGCCGGCGTGCTTAAGCAGATTTATCCCGACCAGTCGACCAACCCAATAGTTCGTATTGTCGCCGCCAAAAGCCGCCAGCACCAGCAATGGCGCGAGCCACCCCAGTTCCAGCGCCCCCATTCCACACAATGCCCCCGACACAAACAACAACGAATCACCCGGCAGGAAAGGCGTGACCACCAGGCCTGTTTCACAATAGATGATCAGAAAGAGAATGGCATAGACCCAGACACCATACTGCTGGGTAAGTGCCAGCAAATGTGAATCCAGATGCAGGATAATATCGATGAATGCGGCCAGCAAATCCACGGATTAAGGAAGCACTTCTTCGACGTCAGGCTTCTCAGGCTTGATGAAATCTTCCCGCGACACACCGAACAGCATCAACAGCGGGCTGGCAACCAATACTGAAGAATATATACTGAAGAGGATGCCGATGGTCAACGCCATGGCAAAGTAGTGCAGTGTTTCGCCACCAAGGAACAGCATAGCTCCGACCATCATCTGTGTGCAACCGTGGGTAATGATCGTGCGCGACATCGTGCGAGTGATAGCGTTGTCGATAATCTCGGAAACTTCCGCCTTGCGCATGGTTCGGAAATTCTCACGGATACGATCGAATACCACCACCGACTCATTCACCGAATAACCCAAGACTGCCAAAACGGCCGCCAGTACCGATAGGGAAAATTCCCACTGAAAAAATGCAAAAAAACCGAGAATGATCACTACGTCATGCAAGTTGGCGATGATGGCAGACAAGCCGAATTTCCACTCGAAACGTAACCATAGATAACCGACGATCCCAAGCGAAACCAAAAGCAGTGCCAACTCGCCGTTATCAATCAGGTCCTTGCCAACTTGGGAACCGACGAATTCCACCCGGCGCATTTCCACACTGGCATCCTGCTTGCGCAGGCTTTCAATTACTTGCTCACTCAATTTCGCTCCGGCGATATTCTGTTTGAACGGCACTTGTACCAATATGTCATAACTTGAACCAAAATTTTGCACCAGTGCATCCGGCAAACCTGTCTCGGCAAGTTGCGCGCGCACCTTGGTCAGATCCGCGGACTGCGCGTAATGCACTTCAATCACCGTACCGCCAGTGAAGTCCACTCCGAAGTTCAATCCTTTGGTAGCAAGAAAAAATATCGCAAACAAGAACGTCACCAGCGAAATCGCAGTGGTGTAGCGTCCGTAACTCATGAACGGAATGTCGTGCTTGATCCTGAAAAATTCCATATCGTCTTCCTTAACCAATCGCCACTTTGCTGAGCCGCGCCTTACGGCCATAAATCAAATTTACGAGCGCACGCGATATCAGCACCGCACTGAACATCGACGTCATGATACCAAGGCACAGCACCACAGCGAAGCCCTTGACCGGACCAGAGCCGAACATGAACAAGGCAATTCCGGCAATGAAGGTGGTCACATTGGAGTCAAGGATGGTGCCGAATGCCCGGTCATAACCCGCGTGGATCGCAGCTTGGGGTGTAACTCCGTTGCGTAGCTCCTCGCGGATGCGCTCGTTGATCAGCACGTTTGCATCGATCGCCATGCCGAGAGTAAGGGCGATGCCCGCCATTCCAGGCAATGTCAGCGTCGCCTGCATCATGGACAGCAATGCCACAAGCAACAGCAAGTTCGCCCCCAACGCCAGCATGGAGATCGTGCCGAACATCAAATAATAAGCCATCATGAATAGCGCAACCATGATGAAACCGATCTTGGTGGAATTGAATCCGCGCGTGATATTTTCCGCGCCCAAGCTGGGCCCGACGGTGCGCTCTTCGATGATCTCCATCGGAGCGGCCAGGGCACCGGCGCGCAGCAACAATGCGGTATTTTGAGCCTCTACGGTACTCATTTGACCCGTGATCTGTACGCGCCCCCCACCGATCTCCTCACGGATGACCGGAGCCGTTACGATTTCACCTTTGCCCTTTTCAAACAGGATGATCGCCATGCGTTTGCCGACATTTTCGCGCGTTGCGTCCTTGAATTGGCGGGCGCCCACACCATCCAGATTGATATGCACCGCAGGCTCATTGGAACGGCTGTCGAAGCCGGGTTGCGCGTCATTGATGCGCTCGCCAGTCAGTATCACCTGTTTCTTCACCAATAGCGTCCTGCCTTCGCGATCCTTGAACATTTCGGTGCCAAATGGTGCGGTCGCACCGGGGGTGACTTGATGGGTCTCATCCACCATGCGCACTTCCAGCGTGGCGGTGCGCCCCAGAATATCTTTGGCACGAGCCGTGTCCTGCACACCTGGCAGCTGAACCACCACGCGATCCGCGCCTTGCTGCTGAATCACGGGTTCGGCTACCCCCAACTCGTTAACGCGGTTACGCAACGTGACCAGATTCTGCTGCACCGCCGAATCCTGGATGCGCTTCTCCGCTTCTGGTCTCAGCGTAACGACCAAGTTGTATTCCCCGTGTTCATCTGCGCTGGTCAGGGCGTAGTCGGAAAAACGCAGCTTGATCTCGTCCTCGCCCTTGCCCCGAGCAATGGCATCGCGAAACTTTACCGTTAGCACTTTGCCGTCGTGATTCACACCTGAATAGCCGATGTTCTGTTCGCGCAGCGCGCTGCGAATATCTCCCGCAGCCGCTTCCAGTGCCTTGTTCAGCGCGGCATTCATATCCACCTGCAACAAGAAATGCACCCCGCCCCGCAAGTCCAGACCGAGGTACATCGGCAATGCATTAAGCTTGGTCAACCACTGCGGTGAGCGCGGAACCAGATTAAGCGCGACGACGTAGTCCTCCCCCAACTGAGAGGCCAGTATGTCCTTAGCCTTCAGTTGACTGTCGGTATCGGAAAAACGAACCTTGATGCTACTGCCGTCCAGCACTGCCAATTCCGAGCCCACGCTAGCGGCCTTGAGAATATTTTCAACGCGTTCCAGCAATGCGGCATCGGCTTTCAAACTTGCGCGCAACGGAGACACCTGAACAGCAGGCGATTCACCAAAGAAATTTGGTAGGGTATATATCAGCCCGGCCAGCAACGCAGCCAAAATCAGCAGATTCTTCCACAACGGATATTGGTTCATGGCAACCTCTTGAAAACCCCACTCGTGTGCCGTCGGAACACGAACTGGCTAAAATTAATCGCGCGGCGAGATCTAACTACTTGATCGCCTTAATCGTTCCCTTTGGCAACACACTTTGAATGGCGCTTTTTTGCACCTTTACTTCAAGGTTCTCGGCAATTTCCAAGGCGAAGTATTGGTCGTAGACCTTGCTGACAGTGCCGACTTCACCGCCGACCGTTACGACTTCGTCACCGCGCTGCAGTGCCGCAATCATGGCCTTCTGTTCTTTGGCGCGCTTGGTTTGCGGACGCAATATCAAGAAATAGAAGACCACAACCAATGCGATCAGCGGCAGAAAATTCATGATCCCGCTATCCTGCGCGGCCGAAGCCGCGTCTGCGTAAGCATTATTAATAAACATATCTTCTCCCCGATAAATCAAAAGGCGCGCATTCTACCACGAAGGCGCGGCGACCTACCTACCTTGACACGTAACTCAATCAACTTCGCAGCCCGGACCGGGAATTGAATTAAAATGCGGCAAGACGGCGCGCCGCATGCGAAACATAAAATATTCCTTAACTTTCGTTCTGAAAACATGAACCTCGTCATACAAGCCAATCGCGCCATAGCCGCGACTCATCTGGACCATCTTGCCGGCCTGGCACAAAGTCAGCAGCGTGAGCAGATTGCCCCTTTCGCCTTTCGTTATGCAGGAGCAAAGCTTCATCGTGACATTGCATCCTACTGCCTGGCAAACCAACTGGATTACGGCTTCGTCCCTCGCGACCGGAAGCTCCAGAATTTCGGGCTTGTGGTGATGGACATGGATTCGACACTTATCACGATTGAATGCATAGATGAGATTGCCGATATGCATGGACTGAAGCCACAGGTCGCTGGGATCACCGAGGCTGCGATGCGCGGTGAGATCGATTTCGCCGAAAGTCTGCGCCGCCGCGTCGCGCTATTGCAGGGTCTGGACGAACAGGCGTTGCATCGTGTATATGACGAACGTCTGCGCCTTTCAGCGGGCGCAGAGACCCTGCTTACGGCACTGCGCGCTCACGGTATCAAGATCCTGCTGGTATCCGGCGGCTTCCTGTTCTTTACCGAGCGCCTCAAAACGCGACTCGGTCTCGACTATGCCTTCGGCAATGCGCTGGAAATCAGCAATGGCAAACTTACCGGCAAAGTGAGCGGGGAAGTCTTCGATGCACAAGGCAAAGCCGATGCGCTCGCGAAGGTCCGCGAGGAATTAAATCTGAAGCCCGAACAGGTCATTGCGATGGGCGATGGGGCGAACGACTTGAAGATGATGGCCTTGGCGGGCATCAGCATCGCGTATCACGCGAAGCCGATGGTGCGCGAACGGGCCACCTACGCGCTGAATTTTGTCGGCCTGGACGGATTGGCGACCCTGCTGGCACCATAGGGTAACCCGGTCTGACTGCCGCGCGGGAGCCGGTAAATATCAGCAAACAGTGTCCGGCACCGTCGCACGCGTGACCAAAGGAGGGCCATGAATGATGAAATACACCAGATCCTTGAGCAGATCACCGTACTGGAGGATGAATTGCATGCAGCGATCGCCCAGCAGGAAGGCATGTTACGCTACAAGATAGAAGGCGAGCGCATCGTTTTCGACAAAGCCATCCGGGAGGCACATCAGAGGGTCAAGCTGGGAGTATTCCAATGGTTTCTCACTGTGCGTTCGCTGAACTATTTCACGATGCCGATCATCTACGGCATGGCCATTCCGCTGGTGCTTTTCGACTTGTGTCAGCGTCTACCAGATGACCTGCTTTCCGATCTATGGCTTCGCCAAGGTGAAGGACGCCGATTACATCGGGTGTGACCACCATTTGCTGTCCTACTTGAACATTATCGAGAAAGCGCACTGCCTTTACTGCTCGTATACGGTCGGCCTGTTGGCCTACACGGGTGAGATAGCCGCCCGCACCGAACAGTATTTTTGTCCGATCAAGCATGCACGCAAAGTACCCATACTTCAACCCCGCTACGATACTTTCCTGCGCTACGGCGACGAGGAAGATTTCCATCGCAAGGTCGATGAATTTCGCCGCGCTCTCGCCAGAGAGCCAACCAACCCTCAAAGCAGCAAGTCGCGGTGGGATTCCGGCATCCAGCTTTTTTCCTGAGGATCTGGTCACAGTCCAGGAAAAGGGCTTGGAACTGTTCCAGGAACATCCGGAACGAGCGAATTCGTCGTGCCGGTGGTGCCCAGACAACCGGCAGATGGACCCCCCGTCGAACTGCCCCAAAATCGTGCCCCCAAAATGCGAGGGCCTTGGTTCACAACGCGATCACCGAATATTGCGACAAACCGAATTCTTTACCTCAATGGCTGGGAAATTGGCGCAAGGCATTTGGACGCCTGATCATCCAACTCCCAAATTTCACTCCGTCAATTGGTTATAATATACATATACGCACTGCTGCTATTCCAAAAATTGACTTGAATTCTTCTATCCAGTTCCCCGTGCGACCGGTCTTTATCTGGACCACCGGGAAATCAGTCTGAGACCAACCATCGGATCGCAGGCATGTCGTCCATCAAGGAACCATTGTAATGACGCAAGAAATCAGTATCGCAGTATTATTGGAGAAGTACGCGGAGCCCGGCGAGACTTCCGTTGAAGACGTTCGCCGTCGTGTTGCGCGTGGCTTGGCGCACCTTGAAAACCCGCAACAACGTGGCAAATGGGAAGAGGCCTTTTTTCTCGCTCAGGAAAATGGATTTGTACCTGCCGGTCGTATCAATTCAGCGGCAGGTCTAAAGAACCAGGCAACTTTGATCAATTGCTTTGTGCAGCCGGTTGGAGATGCAATCTCCGGCATCATCGCCGGCAAGCCCGGTATCTATGATGCCCTGCAGCAGGCCGCTGAAACCATGCGGCGCGGCGGCGGGGTCGGCTACGATTTTTCGGAGATCCGCCCGGAAGGTGCAATCGTGCGAGGCACCAATTCTCGCGCCAGTGGACCAATCTCCTACATGCGCGTATTCGATCGCTCATGTGAAACGGTGGAATCAGCAGGTGCACGGCGTGGCGCGCAAATGGGCGTCTTGCGTTGTGATCATCCCGACATCGAGAAATTCATTCATGCGAAGGACAAAGGTGATCTGCGTAACTTCAACATTTCAGTCGGTGTAACGGATGCGTTGATGCAAGCAGTGCAGAATGACCAGCCTTTCGAATTGGTACATAGCGCAGAGCCTGCTGACGCGCTCAAGGACCAAGGGGCCAAACGCCGCGACGACGGCAAGTGGGTATATCGCACGGTGCGCGCTGCCGATCTGTGGAAACAGATCATCGAAAGTACCTATGATCATGCCGAACCCGGCGTATTGTTCATCGATCGCATAAACCGCGACAATAACCTTTCCTATTGCGAAACAATCGAGGCGACCAACCCGTGCGTCACCGCTGACACATGGGTGATGACGGGCCTGGGAGCGCGCCAGGTTCGCGATCTCATCGGCATGCCCTTCACCGCGATGATCGACGGCAAGCCCTACCCGACAGAATCGCAGGGCTTTTTTTTCACCGGCACCAAGCCCGTGTTGCGACTGAAAACCACCGAAGGACATTCGTTGCGCCTCACCGCAGACCATCCTGTGCTGCGCGTTTCCCGCATGACTACCTTTACACGCGAAACGGAATGGGTAAAGGCGGCTGAACTGCATGCCGACGACAAGATACTGCTGCATGATCATCGCACAATGCAATCCTGGGACGGGGAGCACAATGAAGACGAAGGCTATTTGATCGGCCTGCTCATCCGCGATGGAATACCCACGTGGGCCACAGCGGCATCGGGCATTCGGGATTCCGCTGCGTTGAAAGTGGCGAATGGCGCTGATATTATTCCTGCCGATGGAATGGTCGACGTCATGCGCACCGCCGAACAGGCGGCGCGCTCGTTGTCGTACCGTGCCGACTTCAGCGATTGCCAGAACCAAGTTGTCGGCCGCGGAGAATATCGTCTGGCGACAAGTGCGCTGCGGATACTTGCACTTCAACTGGGGCTGACTCCCGGCAGCAAGCAATTCACTGCGGCGATGGAAGCCGCATCGTCACAGTTTTATCGCGGCGTATTGCGGGGTGTGTTCGACATCGACGGGTCAGTGCAGTGCACCCCAGAAGATTGCATCAGCGTTCGCTTGACCCAGATCGATCTTTGCGACCTGAATGTGATCCAGCGCATGCTACAACGCCTCGGCATCTTCTCGACGATTGCTGCGAATCACCCATTTAGTGGCATTAAGGCCATGTCCGACGGGAAAGACGCTTTGAGTGAATCTACTTGCCCGCGGTTGCATGGACTCATCATCAGCGGTGAGAACGTCGGGCGCTATGCAGATCTGATCGGCTTTGCAGACAGCGACAAGATGGACATGCTGAATGGCCTTCTGGCCAATTGTCAGAGCACGCCGTGCGCCGAACGCTTCGTCGCAACCGTGCTGTCCTTGAAAGAGGATGGCATTGAAGATGTCTATGATGTTACCGTCGCCGAGGTTCACGCGTTCGATGCCAATGGTCTATACGTACACAACTGCGCAGAGCAGCCCCTACCGCCCTACGGCTGCTGCTGTCTGGGGTCGATCAATTTAACACGCATGGTGGAGAACGCCTTTACGGCTGGTGCGGCTTTCAACTTCGAACAATTCAAGCAACTGGTGCACGTTGCCGTGCGTATGCTGGACAATGTGCTGGACGTGACGGCTTGGCCGCTTCCTGAGCAACAACAAGAAGCACAGAACAAGCGGCGCATTGGACTGGGATTTACCGGATTGGGCGATGCGCTCGTGATGCTGGGGTTGCGCTACGATACTGATGAGGGGCGCGCCTTCGCTGCCGACATCTCGCGTGTCATGCGCGACGAGGCCTACCTTGCTTCGGTGGATCTCGCGCAGGAACGCGGCGCGTTTCCCCTTCTGGATACCAAGCAATATCTTGCGCCGCCGCACTTTGCGTCGCGCTTGCCAGACGAAATCCAGGAGAAGATACGGAAATACGGCATCCGGAACAGCCACCTGTTATCGATCGCGCCCACCGGCACCATCTCGCTGGCATTCGCCGACAATGCTTCTAACGGCATCGAGCCTGCCTTTTCCTGGTTCTATACGCGCAAAAAGCGCATGCCGGATGGCACGACCAAGGATTACGCGGTGATAGACCATGCCTGGCGCGTATACAAAAGCATGGGCGGCGATACGGACAAACTGCCGTCCGCGTTTGTCACCGCACTGGAGATCTCCGCGATCGATCATATGAAGATGGTTGCCGCTGTCGCGCCATTCATCGACACCTCGATCAGCAAGACTGTCAACGTGCCCGCCGATTATCCGTATGAGGATTTCAAAGACCTCTATACCGAAGCATGGAAGGCTGGATTAAAGGGCTTGGCCACCTATCGCCCCAATAACATACTGGGCTCGGTATTGTCGGTCACGCCGGAGAAAAAGGAGGAACAGCCGCAGGATTTCATATTTGACCAGGATAGGCGCATCGTGCTCGAAGCCGACCCCGAAACCCGCCCTCGCCTCGTTGCGCTGGCCAGGCCGCCCGAATTGCCGAATGGCAGCGCGGGCTGGGTTTCCCAGGTGGTAAAGCATCCGCTCGGCAGTTTCGTCATGTTCGTTTCTCATACAACAAACGGCAAGAACCATCCGTTCGAGGTTTGGGTAAATGGCTCGGAACAGCCGCGCGGACTCGGTGCGTTGGCCAAATCGCTGTCGATGGACATGCGCACCCGCGATCCGGTATGGGTGCGGATGAAGGTGGAGATGCTGATGAAGACCGCAGGGGACGATGCCTTTGATATGCCGATGCCGCCCAACGGCGAGATATTAGACGCATGCCCAGCCTGGTTTCGGCGTTCGCGCACTTGCTGAAATACCGCATCGAAGCAGTTGGGCGCGCTGGAAGCCAGTGCCGACACGAACCACGCCGATGATGGACGCGCTGTTCGCGAAGAAGGAGCCCAAGACCGGCACCGATGGCACGATGAGCTGGACGGTGGACATCTCCAATGCCGGCACCGGCGACGACTTCGTGCTGGGCCTGAAGGAACTGGTGCTGCCGGACGGACAGCGCCGCCCCTACTCGATGTGGCTGTCCGGCGTGTATCCGCGCGCGCTCGACGGACTGTGCAAGGTGTTGAGCCTGGACATGCGCGTGATCGATCCCGGCCTGGATCGGCATGAAGCTGCGCAAGCTGCTCAACTTCGGCGAGCCGCTCGGCGACTTCATGGCGCGCGTGCCCGGCAGCGTCAAGATGGAAAGCTACCCCTCGACGGTTTCCTATGTCGCCAAGCTGATCATCCACCGCTACGCGATGCTCGGCATCCTCGACGAGCACGGCTACCCGGTGCAGCA
>CAWHYN010000032.1:0-20295 GCA_963833515.1 uncultured beta proteobacterium
AGTGTCCCAACGTTAACCGCTGGGTCGATTGTAATAGATTGACGAAACGGAGATATTTCATAATTTGCTCTGGTCTCGATTTGAATTTGGCACGTAGCATTCGGGGTACTTTAAACCCGATTGCGAGGACTGCCAATGAACACGGGCAAACTTGTATTTGCGCAAGTGATGTCGCACTTGCCGCTGACGACTTTCCGCCGTTGTGTCGCTCGTTACGATGGGGAACACAAGGTCAAACATTTCACCTGTCTCGACCAGTTTCTGTGCATGGCGTTCGCGCAACTGACTTATCGCGAGAGTCTGCGCGACATCGAAGCCTGTCTGCGCAGCCAGTCCGCCAAGCTCTACCATATGGGCTTTCGCAGCAAGGTTTCGCGAAACACGTTGGCCAATGCCAATGCGGTTCGGGACTGGCGCATCTATGCCGACTTCGCGCAAAGCCTGATTGGAATAGCCCGTCCACTTTATGTGGACGAACCGTTTGGCGTCGATCTCTCCGAGACGGTCTACGCACTGGATGCGACCACCATCGATCTGTGCCTGTCGGTATTTCCATGGGCACCGTTTCGTTCGACCAAGGCGGCGATCAAGCTGCATACGCTGCTCGACCTGCGCGGCAACATCCCCAGCTTCATCCACATCAGCGATGGCAAGATGCACGATGTGAACATTCTCGACCAGATCATTCCCGAAGCCGGGGCGTTTTACATCATGGATCGCGGCTATCTCGACTTCGCCAGACTGCATCGCTTGCATCAAGCCGGCAGCTTCTTTGTGACGCGAGCCAAGGGGAATCTGCACTTTACGCGACGGTACTCCAGACCAACAGATCGTTCGTCCGGCATCATCTGCGACCAACTGGGTACTCTGGCCGGGTTTTATTCTCAGCAACATTTCCCAACAACGATCAGACGCATCAGCATCAGAGATGCCGATGGCAAGAAGCTGGTCTTCCTGACCAATCATCTCGACCTGTCGGCTCAGAGCATTGCCGATCTTTATCGCTGCCGTTGGCAAATCGAATTGTTCTTCAAATGGATCAAACAACATCTGCGTATCAAGTCCTTTTTCGGTATTTCGGAGAATGCAGTCAAGTCTCAAATATGGATCGCCGTCTCGGTTTACGTTCTGGTCGCCATCCTGCGCAAGCGACTGAATATCACTGCGTCGCTCTACGAAATGCTACAAATCTTGAGCCTCACTATGTTCGAGAGAATGGCTCTAAATCAGCTGTTGGCGCGTACCCCGCCAGATACAAATTCACCAGATTCAGCCAACCAGTTGTTTCTGTTCGATTAACGTTGGGACACTAGTGGGGCAGCATATCAAAAAATTTATTGGAACGCGCTACACTTACTCGACAGATCCATTTCATGATCCCGTCAAAAATGGAGAGGCACGCAGACTCATGTCACGGGATTGGACGGCCTACAGCTTTTACGCTGTTCTGTTACGCTGAATAGTAGCGAAGAGAACCTGTTGGGGCTGACGTTCTAACCGAAGGATATTCTAGGCCTCGCAATTGGTGAAGCTGTCGTCGCGTCTGTCGCAAGAATCTGCCGTCGTGTTCATTATCTGAATCATATGAACAGACCTGGTCTGGCTGTCCAGTCAAGCAATAACAGCTTCCATCTTCAAGACGCACTTATGCACTGGAGGACGCCATGCCCCGGAATACGGAACCGGACGACAAACCAAAAGGCTGT
Source organism: uncultured beta proteobacterium (assembly GCA_963833515.1). GTDB lineage: Bacteria > Pseudomonadota > Gammaproteobacteria > Burkholderiales > Gallionellaceae > Gallionella. Next base: position 1,707 of record CAWHYN010000032.1, read on the forward strand.
TATAACTGCGCCCATTATTACATTACCCATGACGCCAATTTTAGATATGGCTGCCGCGCTCTTAACTTCAAAAGTCAAAGACATCCCATCGTTGTTGTTATGGAAGCATCTGGGCAGCAATGCCACTTTTTTCAAGAAAAACGGGTTGGCTGCGAGTAATCCGCCGGGACGTGGAGATCAATAATGTTCTGAATGGCTGAGGCGCGCGAGCTTCCCATCATGTCCTAGGCGGGACCAACTGGCTTGTGCGGACAATGAGGATTCAAGAAGCGGCCACGGCTTTAATAACAATGGAATGAAACCAGGCCGATCACTTCGAATTGCCAAATATCAGGCAATCAATGTTCACAAAAAATGTCCCACGGGCACAAAGACAAAAATCACGGATTATTTCGTACCAGTCTAATCGCCAAGGTGTTGACCCCGTCAATAAAACCGCTGGTGTAGCCATTACTGAAATCGACATACCATGCAATCGCATTGCCGTTAGGGGTGCTGCTCCAATACCAGGGATGGCTCGCGTCCATGTCAGGGAATGCCCCAATGTCCATGGTTGGGAAAGTCTTGCGATCCGGATCAATCAGCGTAACGAGTTCGTCCTTGGTTGGCACCCGCCATCCGTTACCGGCCAGCTTTTGCCCAGACGCAAATGTGAAGGTGCTTATAGTACCCACACAACGGTCGTCTTTCCAATCCTGCCCAACGCTGCAGCGGGCCCAGGTCAGCTTGGTGCGCGAGTCATAAACCTCCGCGCCACGAATCACATAGCGCGAATCAGCCCATGCGAATGACAGGACTGTCATGGATAAAGTTATCACCAAGAGAAATTTACGCATCTCAGAACTCCTTTAATGCATTAGCCATCCGTTAAATTTTTTGGATTTCGATTCCGGTTGCATTATATCAATCCCGAAGGTCGAACAGTACCCGCCGAACGTTGGACCTTTGCTAGCGAGGTTCTGATTTGTCCATTTTCCATTTTGGCATCGATATGAATCGCAACGCTATGCGTTCCGCAATTCACATGCAACGACCGTACCTTCCATGCGGTCTCCGACAGGGCGCAACCACAATGGCGCCTGCTGTCCAGCATTACCTTCTCGGGAGGGCGCCCGGCAAAAGGGGATTCCATTAATGAAGTCAATGGAATTAGACCATGTCACAGTAAAATGCGAAGCCCAGAAAATCGAACGGATTGGTGGTCGCGTACCCCTACTGTTCAACCCATTACAATAGGCATCCTTCGTCCTTTCAGGGCGTCCCTTCATGCGCGAGGAAATGGATGGATTTGGATTGGTTGGCTATTTCCTTGGCCGGTACTTTTCTGATTGCCATTTGATTTAATTGGCACAAAAAGACCTCAACGATACATAGCGCATCTTATTCCTGCGTTATAACTATTTGCATCACGTTGGGACAACTGTTGGTTCATGCAAGCCCAATATTGCTTATCTTTCATTGCTCTTAAATTGTCAGCCTGGTCTTGCTGCATCTTTTTTATATTTTCAACCTGATCTTGCTGGGCCTTCTGCCGCTGTTGGTCCGCCAGCATCCGGCTCTCTTGAATTGCACGTTGCTGATCTAGAATCTGATCAGTAGTTCTTGCACGATACACCAAATCTTGGTTCTGCCTCTCTGCCGCAAGTCTTAACGCTTCGGCTCTTAAGTCAATATCAGCCTTTGTCCTCATCTTCTCTGTATCGGAGGATACCTGCACGGCCTCCTTCAGCGAACCCACAGCTTCTTCTTGTATTTTGCTGCCATTTCGTTCCTTCAGATAATTGAGTCCCAAATAGCCGAAAAGAACCAATGACAGGACTCCAATAACCATCGATGTCTTGCGCGATGCCCACCAAGAGTATTCACGGTCTATCCGTTGGACAGCATAGGCGCGATAAGGATTCGGTATATTATTAGCAATGCTTTCCAAGAGTTGGCGATCATATTGTTCGCGCACATCGGGATTGCTCAATGTATCTTTGGCGTATTTGAATTCTGCGAGATTAATACCCGCCCCCACCAGATTCCCGGATTCCAACTCACCAATTGCCGCGGCAATTGCTGCGTCAGTTGCATCAGGCTGAAGCCTAAGAGTTGAATACAGACTATGTTTCTGCTGATTCAATAATTTCTTCGCCAATTCAGTGCGTAGCCGCAACAGACCTTCATCTTTGGGTTTGACTTCAGGCTTTGTCTTCGTGCTAGCAACAAGTGATACGGATTGACGGGGCAAAACGGAGGATTTTACGAGATCCAAGAATCTTAAACGAATATAGGCGGCTTCAGTCTTGTCCGGATCCCCTCCAGCTGCTTCCTTAGCCTGTATCCAGAGTGCGGCATCTGTGTTCTTGGTCTTTAACTCATCAGCAATTATTTGGTAGAGCTCTTTATCTGACATCGTAAGTTCCTTCAGAGCGACATGATTTCAAAGATATTTATTCCCAGTCGAGCAATATCGCGGACCATGAATACGTGGGACAGCAATCTAGCAGCAAACGCCATATTTCGCTAATGAAAAAGGGCGCATGATGCGAACCTCGACAGCGGAGCCTCTCAGCATGTCATGCTGAAGTGTCACATTTAGCACGACATGGCCGCTCGACAACACACTGCCAGCAACGAACTATACGTCCGCTTCGTAATGTGGCCTCTAAGATGCCTCATTGGTTCCGGCTTTGCTACGACTTGTCATCATCAAGTCGGCAGTTCCAGTTGAAGGCATGCCTAAACTGCGTTAGCGCATGCCCATCTATGGCAATACACTGGCCGTGAGTTTGGGATTGGCTTTCAGCAGGCCAGCCTCATCGCTGAGTATATGCACGGCTTCGTTCAGCAATATGTCCTTGGCGTTTTTACTCGCGTTCTCGATTGCCAGCTCAGCATTGAGATTACGTTCGTTGGACTGCATCCCATCGTCTCGAAGTACAAGGCTCCTGACTTCCGCCGATGCTTTGTTTATTGCATCGCTTCCTTTATTGGCGCCCCTGCTTTTTTCACGAATTCTTTCCCGTACTTCCTGCGCCTCGCGCTCCTTACGGCGGTCCGCCTCATTGAGAGAGATCAGGTTCTTCCGGCGCTGCGTGTTAAACTCGGCAATATCTTCACGCAAATATTGAAAGTCTTTGTCACGGCTTACGCGCTTATCGTGGCTTGCCATCAACAAGGGTACGATACCCGTCAAATCAGCGACTGGCGTGTAGTCGGCCGCTTTGATTTGTGTCCAGGGCAAGGCGTTATCGAAGGTGGATTCACCAAAATCCTCAGCATCAGTCATTGTCAGAAGGCTAATATCCGGGGTAACACCGCGCAACTGTGTGGTGCCGCCGTTAATACGGAAGAATTGTGCCACGGTCATTTTGAGTTCACCAAATTTTGGTTTATCGTTTTTCGCGATTTGATCGAGGTTTGCCACGGTCTGCACCGTGCCTTTTCCAAAACTTGGCTCACCAATCACAATCCCACGGCCGTAATCCTGTATCGCTGCGGCGAAAATTTCCGAGGCAGATGCGGAGGCACGATTAATGAGTACTCCCAAGGGACCATTCCATGCAAGGCCGGCATCAGTATCACCCTCAACGGAAATTTTACCCTCGGAGTCACGCTGTTGTACTACAGGCCCCTTGTCAATAAACAAGCCTGTCAGCTCGATGGCTTCATTTAATGAACCACCCCCATTGTTACGAAGGTCCACCAGTACGCCATCCACTTTGGCATTTTTCAGTTCCTCCAACAGGCCCAATACGTCTCTAGTCGCGCTTTTGTAATCTTTGTCGCCTTTTTGGCGGGCGGCAAAATCCTGATAAAACCCAGGCAAGGAGATCACACCGATGTGACGCGTTGTACCCCCGTCTTTTATCTCGATAATCGATTTTCTTGCGGCCTGTTTATCCAGACTGATCTTTTTTCGAACCAGTGAAATGAGCTTGTGGTTGCCGTCAGCGTCTGCTTCTGCCGGCAGCACATCTAGACGCACCACTGAATCCTCGGATCCGCGTATCAAGGCCACCGTGTCGTCAATGCGCCACCCCATTACATCGGTAATGGAACTATTTTCGCCTTGCCCGACACCCACGATGCGGTCACCGACTTTCAACTTGCCCGATAGGGCCGCTGGGCCGCCTGCCACCAATTCCCTTATTGTTGTGTATTCATCCTTGTCATAAAGCACTGCCCCAATGCCGACAAGCGACAGCCTCATCGAAATATCAAATTCTTCTGAAGCACGCACCCCAAAATAATTGGTATGCGGATCTATAGCCATCGCAAAGGCGTTCATGAAGTTTTGAAATACGTCTTCGCTCTTGACTTTGGATAGGCTGCTCAAGGAATTGTCGTAGCGTTTGGCTAGGGTCTCGACGATACTTTTATCATCCTTACCGGCTAGTTTCAGACGCAGCCAGTCGTTCTTGACACGCTTGCGCCACAAATCATTCAATTCATCTTCAGATTTTGGCCACGGCGCATTCTTCCGTATAAATTGATAATTTTCCTTGCTCTTGAAATCGAAACCGTTGGTTAGCAAGGAACGAGCATAGTTAAAGCGTTCAGTTATACGCTGCTGATAGAGATTGAACATGGCGAACGGGATGCTCAAGTCTTCGTCGAAAATGGCATCGTCAAGCCTGGTTCGCGCATTGGCGAATCGGTCGATGTCAGCCTGTAGAAAAAATACCTTTTCGCCATCCAGTGCCTTCAGATAGTTGTCGAATATTTTCGATGACAACCTCTCGTCAAGCGCTATGGGTTTGTAATGATACCGGCCTAGAACCTCAGCGGATAAATGCGCGGCTTGAGCCTGTTGTTGCAGCGGCATAAGCTCCGTAGCAGCCTGCGTTGTATTGAGCGCAACTGAAGTAAACGCAAGCAATATCAACAGTAATTTATTCTTCATTGGTATTTCCAGAAATCATCGAAAATTATCCCTCTAATTGGGTGTACTGGTGGCGTTCCTGTGGATTTTTGCGTTGTACGCCCATAATTATCATTATCAATCAAATTTTAGCCCATGTGCCCAAGTTTCTTAGAATGACGAATCAGGCATGCGTCGGTTACGCTATCCCAACAGCATCAGCTGCCCGGCAAGCTGCATTTATTGAGGCGATTGCAACATTGGGCGGCTCCCTTGCGGGAAGGCATAATCATGCTCACAGGACCTCTCCGTGCCAATAGATAGATAGTTAGGCCAGCTTCGGCTAAAGTCTGCTTTCGTGACCGGCAACTGTTGGGTTAAACTCGATACCCTCACCAAGCTAGAAAAGGCAAAGGACATTTTCAGTGGAACTCATTCAGCAGCTCAAATGGCGCTATGCGACCAAAAAGATGGACCCGGCCAAGGCCGTGCCCCAGGACAAGGTCGAGCGCATTCTGGAGGCCGTGCGCCTAGCCCCGACGTCAAGCGGGCTTCAGCCTTATGAGGTCATTGTCGTTACGAATCGAGAAGTTCGCGAGAAGATCAAGGTCATCGCGAATGGACAAGGTCAGGTTTCGGATTGCTCGCACTTGCTGGTCTTTGCCGCGTGGGATGACTACACGCCGGAACGCATCAACATGATGTTCGACCTGACTAACGAAGAACGAGGTTTCACCAGCAAGGACTGGGAAAACTATCGAAATCTGTTGTTAAGCCGCTACCCCAATCGCGGTGCCGAGGTGAATTTCCAGCACGCGGCCAAGCAAGCCTACATCGGCCTCAGCACTGCCCTGATTGCAGCGGCCTTCGAGGAAGTGGACAGCACGCCAATGGAGGGCTTCGACGCGGGCGCACTCGATGAGATTTTGAACTTGCGCTCGCGCGGCCTGCGTAGCGTCTTGATCATGCCATTAGGCTACCGTGAAGCAGGCAAGGATTGGCTGGTCAACCTGAAGAAGGTTCGCCGTCCCCGCGAAAAGTTTGTTACTGAAATCAAATAGCCATTTGATGCGGCGCCGTAATTGCCTACCCAGGAATAATCTATCCAGGCAATCTGTAGCAGTCCCGGAACTTGCTCTGGCAAATGACGCCTGATAGCGTTTGCCTAGTTTATAGCTCTACAAACGACAGTGTCGTTAGCGACCATAAGGCCGCCGCTGATATCATGTCTGAAGTAGGCCACATAACGGCCAATCACGTCTGCGATATCGAACGGGCCCAAGTGTGCCAAAAGCAGCAGTCAGGAATATTTTGCAAAGCTTATTTGGTTATCATTCAAAAATCTGCCAGCTTAAGTTTGAGCTGCAACGCCGTTACTTTCGAGGGGACCCAAAACAAATTGATTCCCGCTCTCTTATATTTGTAGCTTGCCATCGGTATAAGTGGCGTTGCCAACCTTGCGGAAGTATAACCACTGAAGAACCCCCCTAAGATCCCCAAATGGATACCAAAGAAATCCACCGGTTCGTAAATTGCGCCGAAATAGTTACTTCGGTTATTGTCGCTGTTCATGTATGTGCCTGCCACGATATCTATTTCGTGGGGCATTTCGTAGGATAAACCGATCCCGTCATTGTTCTGCCTATAATGCCAATAAGCCTCTTGAGTATGCCAAGAGCGCAATCCGGTTGTGACCCATAAGGAATCGTCGACAGCCAACGCGGATTTACACAAGAATATAATCGATAATGCCCTGACTAATCCCGCAAATAATCGAAGCTGGTTATAGATCTCTGTAGACATCTTTGCTTCCGTTGTAAATGTTTTGCGACCCATAATTGCAGCAATAGTCCATCCCCCACAAACCAGCCAACATGGCGACATGTACGTGATCCACATAAAGTGCGTTCAGATGAGTCGAGCCACGCGTATAATCCGCGGTTTTGCCAACATGGACTGGCATTGGCGCCTGGCAAAAAGATTTTTGACGTGTAATGAATATTATGCGACCGTTATGTAAGATTAAGCCAGGTTTAATCAAAGCCTCTCACAGCCAAATATGGCTGCAATACAAAATAAGCTGGCATAGAGTGGGCTTGTTAATGTGAAATTTACTGGCCGTTGGAGACGGACGTCCCCAAAAAAAAGCTTCGCTCCTCAACTTCATTGTTCGACGCATGCTTTTTTTCACCTCTGACCGTCCGTAATGGGTCGGATCCCATCAAGCTATGATTTGGATACGCCAAGCCCCTCCCTACCCATTTCAATCGCCGGAGCAACGATGCAAAATTTGTTCATACTGATGTTCCTGTCATTGACGGCAACACATGCAAGCGCCATGGATGGCTTTTTCATTGAATACGGACGGGGAAACGCCTCAGTAATATCATCCTCGTCAATGGTAGACATGTATCGTGTGGGGGCGCAGTGGAAGTGGGATAAGAGTTGGCTGAACGAGGGTCACTGGGGGATAACCGGCTTCTGGGAGGCGTCGCTGGGCAGCTGGCGCGGCTATAAACCTGATGCCAACAACCAGACCATTACCGATATTGGGATTACGCCGGTGTTTCGTTTGGCACAGAAGGTGGGTTCAGGCATGATGCCATATCTGGAGGGTGGGTTACTTGGTATGCATCTGATCTCCCCGACCTCTATTTACTCCGGACGCAATTTCAGCACTGCATTCCAGTTCGGACACACCGTGGGGTTCGGGGTAAGCCTTGGTGAGCATCGCCAGTTTGATCTGGGTTATCGCTTCCAGCATCTGTCAAACGGCAACATCAAGAAGCCGAACAATGGTGTCGATTTTAACCAGATCCATCTCGCATACCGTTTCTGATCTGCGTAACTCATTTCTGCGACTTAAGAATTTTCCACTTCTGATTGGGGGCTCAAGTGGCGCCTGAAGACTTTCTTTCAATTGGCTTGGCAAGAGCATGTCGTGCGTGCGTTGACCATTACATTGACTCAGAACCGTATGCATAATGCCTATGCTCACGTATGTTGCAAGAGCGGCAGCGAATGCCCGATAGGTGAAGACGCTCATTCATAACCTGATGGCTTAACGTGGAGACTCTACAGAGTCTGTAAATTTGCTGGATCGCGCCTAGCTCCTTTCTCAGCCAAGACATCAGGCGAAATTTGCCAAATATTTTGCTTATCGTGAACGTCGCTTGTATGGTTCGGGGCGTGGCATCGGTTTTCTTATGTAACAGTTAAAAAGCCGGGGTGGAGGGGTCAATGCCCACATCTGTTCTCCTTACCGAGAGACAAACTCCGAAAGAATCCCCCCACCCACACCCGCGCAGCAAACTCGAGTGGAACTGACAGGCTTGCCTGGTCAGTGCGCGTTCGAGTTGCGAGTCTATCTCGTCCGACCAATGTCAGGTTACGGTGCCCGTTGTATTGAAGGCTCTCACAGCGTTGTCGCAGAGCGGCAGCTTGCCGAAAATGCGATTGACCAGAGCGGGGTCGCAAACAAACGACTGCGAGCGTCCGATATGTGCAAAGCGACCGCCGCAAATTGTAGTTCAATGGCCGCTAGGAATCCGATCCTAACGTTCATGTCAAAAAATTGGCAGTCATCGATGATATTCCGTCAATAGGATGATGATATTCGTGATTCACAAAAATCATAAAGCCAGATTTCTAATAAAAATCAGCGGGGAGCAACATTGGCACATCTTCTGCTTATATGCTTGCGACACATAAGGTCATTGTGTCCGATTCATATAAGGAGCATTATTATGAAAAATATTAACCGAGGTCTAACCATGGTTGACCGGACGATCATGGTGGCGTTTATCGGCATTCTGGCTGCTGTGGTGGTTCCCGCACGTGGTGATTACATCGTTCATGCGAAAGTTGCTCAGGCTCCCGCAGTGAACGAGGTGGACATGTCACCGACGGAACTGTATATTTCTTTGACGACGGGATATTTGTAGCCAAGGCGAGCATTTTTGTAAATGGACTCTCTTGAGTGTGATATGCGGTCACCGCGAGATGAAGGTAGGTCTATATGCCGAAATTTCATTGACCAAGTGATTACGAGCATTGGGGCTATTAGTTGAGATGGTTCAGTCCAATTTCGTTATCTGGGTCAATTCGCGACTTACTGCAACACCAATTCGCTTTTAACCAACATTGAGGAAAACCAACGTGAGTATTGACATAAGAAACATCTTAAGAAATACAAGTTTTCTAGTAGCGGCTGTAATTTTTCTGCTGATGGGTAACTCAGCTTTTGCAGATACGCCCGATGCCCTGAAGGGTGCCACTGTGGTTGATGCAATCAAAGCCAAATCGCTGATAGATTCTGGTGTCATGGCGATCGATTCGCGAGTTGCCAACGAATATGCGGAAAGCCATATCAAGGGCGCACTTAACGTTCCCTACAAAGAAAAGAGTGCCAAGACTGTGGATTTTGATCCGAAACAGGATAGCATCGACCTGAGCAAGCTTCCCACCGATAAAAATACAGCCTTACTTATATACTGCAACGGCCCCGAATGCTGGAAGAGTTACAAGGCCTCTACAGCCGCGATTAAAGCCGGCTACAAGACCGTCTATTGGTTCCGTCTTGGTATTCCTGAATGGAAAGCCAAAGGTTATCCAACGGAATGACAGTCGGCCCATGGGTGGTGCCAATCCATTAAGCCTTGTTGCATTAGGCGAATTAGCAATTTCTTGACGTCACTCTTTCTCCTTTCCAATCAACTTTGGGCATGAAGCATTTCAGAGAATTTCCCAATGAACTTCAAAACATTTAAAGGGAAACTTATCGTTGGGTCTTTGCTCTCTGTGATCCCTTCGCTGCTGCTAACTATCGTTGATGTCTATAGCGTCAATAAGGGCAACGATGCTTTGGCCTACGTTTATGAAAACCGGATGCAACCGACTGCGGCACTGGAGGAAATGGATAGTGACCTCAAGGAAATCCGTTTCAGAATGGCGGGTGTGTTACTTGATCAGATGCCTTCTGCAGGTTCACGTAATCATCTCAAGGAAGTTCGTGGGAAAATCCTGGAAGATTGGCCGAACTTTAAAAAAGCTACAAATGAGAATGAGTTTAACGGAGATACCAGGACACAAATCGCCAAGATTGACAAACAAATCGCCTTGCTACCGGCATTTTTGGACAAGTTGGATAGCGCTTATGAAAAGGATGATAAGTCCCTGATCACGCCAATGCTGGAAGACGAATGGCCGGCATTTCATAGCGGCCTGATCAAGCCGATCTCGGTGCTGCTTCCAGAACAGCAACTTGCAGTGAAGCAAACGTACGAAAACAACAAAGCAAATGGCAAGCGACTTGTGTTTTTCGGGATTTCTATATTCGGTATCAGTCTTCTATTGGGGACGATTGCGGCGTTTCGGATCATCCGGTCTCTTCTTGATAAGCTGGGAGGCGAACCCGAGTTCGCGACTGAAATTGCAAGAAAAATCGCTGGGGGCGACCTTGCCGTGACAATTGAAACAAAGGCAAACGACCGGTCTAGTTTGATGTTTGCGATGAAGCGTATGCACGAAAGTCTTACTAACATCGTCTCGGAGGTGCGCAGCACTACCGACTCGATCAACACTGCCTCGCAAGAGATCGCAGCGGGAAACAGCGAGTTGTCGCAACGTACCGAAGAGCAGGCCTCCAGCCTCGAAGAAACCGCTAGCAGCATGGAAGAGCTTACCTCGACCGTCAAACAGAACGCTGAGAACGCCAAACAGGCCAACGCGCTGGCGTCCAACGCATCGGACATCGCCGTCAAGGGTGGGCAAGTGGTGGAAGAAGTGGTGCACACCATGGCGTCGATTAGCGCCAGCTCCAAGAAGATTACCGACATCATCAGTGTCATCGAAAGCATCGCGTTCCAGACCAATATCCTGGCACTGAATGCCGCCGTGGAAGCGGCACGCGCCGGAGAGCAGGGACGCGGCTTCGCGGTGGTCGCTGCCGAAGTGCGCAATCTGGCGCAGCGCTCGGCCGCCGCGGCCAAGGAGATCAAGGCCCTGATCGAAGACTCGGTGGACAAGGTCGATACCGGTTCCAAACAAGTGGACCAAGCTGGTGCAACGATGAATGAGATCGTCAAAGCGGTGAAACGCGTCACAGACATCATGGCCGAGATCGCCGCTGCTTCCAACGAACAGAGTTCAGGCATCGAGCAAGTGAATCGGGCTATCGTCCAGATGGACGAAGTGACGCAGCAGAACGCCGCATTGGTGGAAGAGGCGGCGGCGGCCGCCGAGGCGATGCAGGAACAGGCGGGCAGCTTGTCACAAGCGGTGAGTGTATTCAAGCTGGACGCTGGCAAGATAGGCACGGGGACAACTCTTGCTAAATTGACCATCCAACAAGCAAACGAACCCGCCGCCATGCATCATGCTATTTCTGTGGCCGCGCCGGCCCGAAGAACACGCACGCGGACAAACGAAGTTCAAGAGAACAACGATGCGGAATGGAAGGAATTTTAGTCCCTCGCAGCCCATCGAACATGAAGGGTGACCGGACATGAACTATGAAAAGTCACTGCTTGATCGTGTCATGGTGACTGCGGCAAAAAAGATGCGCTGCGAAAAGGGAACGCTCTTTCTATATGACGAAAGGACAAAGGAGTTGTGGTCGGCCGTCATTCAGCATGAATTCATTAACGACATTCGTGTTGAACCACCGCAGGGGCTTGCCGGATATTCCTTCTGGAAAGGCGAGGTCGTCCGTGTTCCGGACGCTTACGCGGATAGTCGCTTCAATAAGGAAATAGATAAGCAGACCGGCTTTAGAACCCGATCGGTGCTGTGCATGCCCGTAAGGGACAAGGCGGGCAAAAGCATCGGCGTTGCGCAGATGCTGAACAAATTGGATGGAACGGCGTTCAACGACGATGACGAAAAGCACCTCAAGTCCGTTGTCACAGAAATCTCGGAAACGCTTGGCAAGTCGGAAAGCTGGACATCCTTCATCCCTGGGGTCATCTTGGCCGTATTGGTTTCAACTTCAGGATGGCTTCTCCATGAATCACTTTCCGGTGTGTTGAAGGGCTCTCTCAGCTCAGTACTTTTTGTTGTGATGCTTGGTGTGTTCCTTAGCAACGCATTCATATTGCGAATGGCATATCTTCCGGGCATTCGATTTTGCATGAGGCATTTATTGCGGTTTGGCATTGTCCTTATGGGGGCGGGCATCATGTTTGACGACGTGCTGCAGATTGGCGGAACTTCCATGCTGCTGATATTCGCCGTTATAGTAATTGCATTCGTTGTAGCGCATACACTGGGAAAGTTATTCGGCATCCCACTCCGCTTGGCAACCCTGATTGCCGGCGGCACCGCAATATGCGGCGGTAGTGCTATCGCGGCGCTAACGCCGGTCATCAAGGCAAGTGACGAGGATTTATCATTTGCCGTCTCGATGAATACCTTGATGGGGACGATCGCGGTTTTTCTGCTTCCTTTGATAGCGCACTATTTCGGTTTAAGCGACGCAGTATTCGGATTCTGGGCAGGAGCCGCGGTTAACGACACCGCCCAGGTCGTGGCTGCCGGCGAGTCGTATAGCCCGCTCTCGGGCGGCATTGCGGCAATCATCAAAATGACGCGAAATGCCCTTATGGTTGGGATTATTCCCATCGTCGCGTTTGTCTATAGCAACTACGTGAGCGGGCAGGTTGGTGGAAAACGTGTCCCCTTCGTTACCCAAGTAAAGCAGTCGATTCCGTTATTTGTGCTGGGCTTTCTGATGATGGCCACGCTCAACAGCATCGGATTGTTTGGCTGGATGACGTCTTTTTCAGGCATGGACATATCCGGTTTTATGAGCCAGGTAACAAAGTGGTCAATTCTGATTGCGTTGGCAGCGATCGGTCTCGGGACAGACCTATTAAAGCTGAAGCAAGTCGGCGCCAAGACCATCGTTGTGGCGTGCGCGACATCGATCGCGACCGCAGTCGGAAGTCTAGTTCTAATTACGGCATTCGGCTTGGGGAATTAGTTTGGATTGAAATGGGGAGTGCTGCGCCAAGGGATGATGCTAGGCCACCTGACTTTCGTCCGCATGAATTTCCGGCAAGACAGTTACTGCCTCGAATAAGCCAAGTGGTGTTTTGAAGGTACCTAATCTCGTGAAGGTCGGACACTTGTTAGCGTGATTTTCAGCTAGTACCAGCGACCCCCTTGGCACCGAACCACCCATTAGGCCTTGACAATTTGTTCTCGAAATCAGACCAAGGTGACCTAAAGCGTCGACAATGGGAAAGTAGCTCTTCATGGAAGCTGACAGTCGCCAGCCACCTCAAGATCAGCAACGATGACCTCTGTTTCAGTAACGACTCGAACCACTCATCTTGTGCCTGCCAGAGCAATCATGAAAATAGTTGACAAAATGACCCAAGGCCGGGGGTCGCAAATCCCCAGGCAACGACCCCTTTCTGGAATCTTGAACGAGTGTTATGTGTCGGATAGCGACTGCCAAGGTATCAAAGAGTGAAAGAAAAAACACAATCTAAACACCACGTTTACGAAATCTGGCGATTTGATGACAACGGTAACGAGTTTTTAGTTGATAGTCTTGATGTCCGGGAGTCGGCTGAGATGAGAATTGCTGAGTTGACGGCGGGTGCTCACAAACAAACGTATTGGCTAAAGGAAGTTACCGAATGACCATTCACTTGAGCCGATTTCAACGTTGCTATCGGGCGTCATAATCCACAATAGCAGTTGGCCACAATGCGGTGGCAAATGTCTGCTAACGGAGCTGCAACTGTCTATTTCGTGTCGCATAAGGTCCGTCAATCAGTTTGAGGTTGAATGTCTGCAATCATGCGAGAAATAGATATCGGAATCTTCGTTACCTAATGGGCATAATCGCGGCAACTCTGGAAATTCGACTTGATATTCCGTTTGATTCACGGCAGATGCGCCGACGATGCTTTTTCTGCATCGTTGCGAAGCCAAGAACGGGTTTGTGCCAGAGCAGTCCTTCGAGAATGTTCCCGATAACTGCTATTCGCTGAAAAGATAATCGAGTCATCATCGCCCCCCAACAAATTTTGTTGACAAGGTAACGAAATTAGCTAATATACTTTAACAATTCCGTAATAATGGAAGCATAAAATGACAAATGTGAAACAGGCGGTCGATAGGCTTACTGCGCTTGCCCAGGAATCCCGTTTACGGATTTTCAGGTTGCTGGTCGAAGCGGGCGAGGAGGGACTGAACGCCACCGCTATTGCCGATGCGCTCGATCTCCCACCTGCAACGTTGTCCTTTCACGTGGCAAATTTGGCACGGGCGGGACTTGTCAATTCCCGTCAGGAGAGCCGTTTCATCTTCTATTCAGCGAATTACGCGGCCATGGACGATTTGATCGCATATCTTGCCAAGAATTGCTGTCAAGGAGAAGCCTGTCTGCCCAAAACGGCAGCGGTCAATTCCGCTGTAAAGCACAGGCGAGTTATCAGGAAGGCGATCTGAAGGAGGCGTTTGTGAAGGAAAAAATTTACAACGTATTGTTTCTCTGCACCGGTAATTCGGCACGGAGCATCATGGCTGAGGCTATCCTCAACCGTCTCAGCCAAGGCCGCTTCGGCGCCTTTAGCGCCGGCAGCCATCCTGCCGGCCAGGTCAACCCTTTCGCCATCGAGCAGTTGCAACGCGCGAGCCTTTCCATCGAGGGGCTGCGCAGCAAGAATTGGGAAGAGTTCTCTATACAGGATGCGCCAGAGCTTGATTTCGTTTTCACAGTCTGCGACAAGGCTGCTGGAGAAGTGTGCCCCGTCTGGCCGGGTCAACCCATGACGGCACACTGGGGCATTGAGGATCCAGCGGCAGTGGAAGGAAGCGAAGATCATAAACGCCAGGCTTTTGCCAATGCCTTCACACAACTCAACAGGCGCATTTCCATATTTCTCAGCCTGCCCTTCAGCAAAATCGATGCAATGTCACTCAAGAAGGAATTGGACACCATCGGTCATCTGCGTGAGCAAGGGCTATAAGCTAGGTTATACCAACTTTTTAAATCAAAGATATATTCCATGACTACTCCAAAGACCGTCCTTGTACTATGCACTGGTAACTCTTGCCGTTCTCAAATGGCAGAAGCGATTCTCAAACACGATCTCGGCGACAAAGTTCGTGCCCTGTCAGCCGGTACTCGTCCCCAACCCAAAGTTGCCGACGGTGCCCTTGAGGCCTTAAAGCTTGCTGGTCTTCCAACCGATGGACTGTATCCCAAGGATGTAGATGTTTTCATGAACGAACCCATTGATCTGGTGGTGACAGTCTGCGACAACGCCAAGGAAGCCTGCCCGATCTTTCCACGCCCTGTGCCGCAAATTCACCTTCCATTTCACGACCCACATGGAGAGCCTCTGGAGAGCTTTGTGCAAGTACGCGATGACATCAGCGCCCGCCTTTTGCCAGCTGTGCGGAATGCTCTTAGTCTGTAATGTCATATGAGTGTTCAGTGTGAAATCGGAGTCAAAGCCGGAACCGGAGCGCCGATGAGCATTTTCGAGCGTTATCTGACCATCTGGGTATTTCTTTGTATCGTGGTCGGGATCACCCTCGGACAGTTGGCCCCGGCATTATTCCAGACCATCGGGAGGATGGAAATCGCACGGGTCAACCTGCCGGTGGGCTTGCTGATCTGGGTGATGATCATTCCGATGCTGGTCAAGGTCGATTTCGGCGCCTTGCACGAGGTCAGGCAACATGTGCGCGGCATCGGCGTGACGCTGTTCGTGAACTGGTTGGTCAAACCATTCACAATGGCGTTTCTAGCTTGGTTGTTTATCCGCAACTTGTTTGCTCCGATGCTGCCCGCAGACCAGCTCGACAGCTACATCGCCGGATTGATCCTTCTTGCCGCCGCACCCTGCACGGCAATGGTGTTTGTTTGGAGTCGTCTCTCGAACGGCGATCCGCTATTCACCCTATCCCAAGTGGCGCTCAACGATACGATCATGGTTTTCGCCTTTGCACCGATTGTTGCATTGCTACTAGGTATCTCAAGCATTCATGTGCCTTGGGATACGCTCCTTACGTCGGTCGTGCTTTACATCGTTATTCCGGTGCTCTTGGCGCAACTATGGCGCAAGCAACTTCTGAGTAAGGGCCAGCAACACTTTGATGCTGTCATGGATAGGATCGGACCCTGGTCGATCTCGGCGCTGCTCATGACACTGATACTCCTGTTTGCCTTTCAGGGCAAAGCCATCATCGAGCAACCCCTGATCATTGGGCTGTTGGCGGTGCCTATTCTGATTCAGGTATTTTTCAACTCTGCACTTGCCTACTGGCTGAACCGGGTCGTCGGCGAGAAGCACAACATCGCCTGTCCGTCGGCGTTGATTGGCGCATCGAACTTTTTTGAACTGGCCGTGGCAGCAGCCATCAGCCTCTTTGGGTTCCAGTCCGGCGCTGCGCTGGCGACGGTGGTGGGCGTGCTGATCGAGGTACCGGTAATGTTACTAGTGGTGCGCGTGGTCAATTCAAGCAAGAGCTGGTATGAATCCGGCCAAAAATTAAGGAGTAAATCATGAAGAAACTCGAAGTATTCGATCCTGCCATGTGTTGTTCCACCGGTGTCTGCGGCGTGGATGTGGATCCCGTGTTGGCGCAGTTTGCCGCCGACCTGAAATGGGTAGCAGAACAGGCTGTTTCCGTGCATCGATACAATCTCGGCCAGGAACCCCAGGCTTTCGCCGCCAACCCTGCGGTAATCAAGGAGATGGAAGCCGGTATGGATCGACTGCCAATTCTGGCTGTGGATGGGCATATCGTTTCGACGGGCATCTATCCATCGCGTCAGCAACTTGCTCAAAAATTGGGTATGTCCGCAAATGAAGCATCAGTGCAGCCCATCCAAAAGCAGCCCTGCTGTTCACCGAAATCTGGCTGCTGCTAAGGAATGCCAGATGGCATTGCCTGAAGCACATACGCGTTATCTATTCTTTACGGGCAAGGGCGGTGTCGGCAAGACTTCGCTCTCCTGTGCCATGGGCCTTGCTTTGGCCGATGCCAGCAAACGAGTGCTGATCGTCAGCACTGATCCGGCATCCAATCTCGACGAAGTGCTGGGAACCCAGCTTTCTTCCACACCAACGCTGGTAAACGGTACGTCCGGACTCTATGCCTTAAATATTGATCCTGAAGCGGCTGCACGCAACTATCGCGAGCGCATCGTCGCACCTTATCGTGGTGTGTTACCGACCGCCGCCATCGCCAGCATGGAAGAACAGCTTTCTGGTGCTTGCACAGTTGAGATCGCCGCATTCGATGAGTTCTCCAAACTGATTGGCGATGCGATCGCCACTTCCGATTTCGATCACGTGATATTTGATACTGCGCCTACGGGCCATACGCTGCGTCTTCTCACCCTGCCCTCGGCATGGAGTGGCTTCATGGCATCCTCTGCGGGTGGTGCTTCGTGTCTCGGTCCACTGGCCGGACTGGAAAAGCAAAAAGCACTCTATGCCGCTACCGTTGCCCGATTGTCCGATCCTGCCTTGACGAGCGTCATATTGGTTAGTCGCCCCGAGTTTGCTGCGTTACGCGAAGCTGAACGCACACGCGGGGAATTAGGTTCACTGGGAGTGAGAAATCTTTACCTTGCCCTGAACGCCGTCTTCACCGCTGCCGTGCCCGGTGACGCAGTGGCCGATGCCATGACACGTCGCAGTGTGGCGGCGCTCGCTGCTATGCCTGCCGGGCTGGCAGAACTTCCAGGAAGCACGACCCCTTTGATATCGCGCGGAACGGTGGGGCTCGATGCACTGCGCGAACTAATTAATCCTGCACAGACTACGTGCATCAAACATGCGGCGCCGTCTTTTGATGGATCGATAGACCTACCGCCAAGTCTGGCTGATATGGTAGATAGTCTGGCGGAAGCTGGTCGGGGCATCATCATGACCATGGGTAAGGGCGGCGTAGGCAAGACTACCGTGGCAGCTGCCATCGCACTGGCTCTGGCGCAGCGTGGCCATGCAGTACATCTTTCTACCACCGATCCAGCCGCTCATGTTGCGGAGGCAATGGCTGGCGACATTGCTAGTTTGACGGTAAGTCGTATAGACCCGGCTCGTGAAGTGGCCCGTTACACCGAAGAACTCCTGGCTCGTGCTGCGCCAAATTTGGACGAAGCCGGCCGCGCATTACTCGAAGAGGACTTGCGTTCTCCCTGCACAGAGGAAATTGCGGTTTTCCGCGCATTTGCTCAAATCGTGGACAAGGGGAGTGATGGCTTTGTGGTGCTGGACACAGCGCCCACTGGACATACTCTGTTACTGCTCGATGCTGCCGAAGCCTACCATCGTGAGGTTCTAAGAGCACAGGGAGATATGCCAAAATACGTTGTGGAATTGCTACCACGACTGCGTGATCCGAATTTCACGCGCATACTGATTGTCACCCTGCCTGAAGCTACGCCTGTGCATGAAGCTCAGCGCTTGCAGCAGGATTTGGCCCGTGCTGGTATTAGTCCTTACGCCTGGGTTATCAACCAGAGCCTGTTTTCCAGCGAAACTATAGACCCACTGTTGCGCCTGCGTGGAGACTTTGAAGTGCCCTTCATTCGTCATGTGATCAGCGAATTGTCTAAACGCACGGCTCTGGTGCCTTGGCTTGCAGTGCTGCCGGTCGGGCAAGCAGGGCTATCACAGTTGATAGGTTCAAGTAACTCTGTTACTGAATCACCCCAGCTTCAGTACTTCTGAGCGTCCGCTTACCGCAACTCCGACTGTCTCATTC
>CAWHYN010000033.1:0-146920 GCA_963833515.1 uncultured beta proteobacterium
GCAAAATCCTTCTCGTCAAATACGCCCTCACGTATCCAGCCCCGGCGATATTCCGGAGCAGCGGCGATTGCTGCAGAGGATGGTTCAACACCGATGAGTTCTTTAAAGCCCGCAGCTGACAGGTTTTCGAGAAAGATCCCGGTCCCGGTACCAATCTCCAATGCCCGTTGTCGCCGCGTCAGCATCCCCAAAGCTGGCTCTATGGCCCGAATGTAAGCCGCGGCAGCGTCGTTCGCCTCTTCTGAACTATCGTAGTCGGCCGTGTGGTAGGCATGCGCGAGCTCATCCTCACCAGGTGGCTGGTCGGCATAGACCAAATCACAGTTAGGGCATTGCACCAACCGGTGACACATATACTCAGGCTCTTTGCGCGACGCAAAGCTCAGCCCTGACAACTTGGCAGGGTCGATGTTTTTCTCGAAAAGCAGGATCGCTTTTTCGGAACCAGTATGACATACCGGACAAGGTCGGGACTTTCCCACTGTCTATTACTTCCTCATACTATCAATATCGGAAAATTTTTGGCATCCGGCCAATTCTATCCGGTGCAAAAACATCCCATCCATTCAGCCCTTTAAGGCAATGACCCCATACCCAAGCGGATCTTCCTTCGAGCCGGCACCCACAAACAACGAAGCATGCGCGACACCTAGAAACGCAATCGTAACTGGTAGCAACAAAGCAGCCAGAACCCACGTCCAGATGCAGTCGCGGAACCGTCTGGGCCGAATTAAACGGATCAGCAGGACCAATAACTTGTTGGCAATTACCGAGATATCGTTTCCCCGCTCCTCGATGATTACACTGGAAAATCCGGCTGCGTCTAGCAGTTTGATCAATCCAAAGCGTGTAAACCGACTGTAGTCATATGGAAGGTGATGAAGTCTGGCAGACCAAGGTACCGTTAATATCAAAGAGCCCCCGCTCCGCAGCACGCGTTGAATATCGGCCAAGAATGCCAAGGGATCAGAAACGTGTTCCAATACTTCTGTACAAAGTACGTGGTCGAAGCTTCCATTGCCATACGGCAGCGTTTTCCCATCATAGTAAGTGATGTTCGATCGATGGCGCATCCCAAACTCACCGGATAAATCCGCATCGACACCGACATATTCAACGCCAGCAGGAAGCAGGTCTCTCCAAGGCGCTTCCCCCGCGCCGACATCGAGTAGGCGGCCGCAACATGATCCCAGACGCATTGCCAGAAAGCGGAAAATGGTCAGCAGCTGCAGGTCAGCTAGGCACCGCACCCAAAACAGCAGACGGTTTTCGCTTGGCGGTCGCACAGCGATTGGTTGAAACATTTCTGACACAACGACTCCTTAGTTATTATGTGGACTCACTAGTGTCCCAACGTTAACCGCTGGGTCGATTGTAATAGATTGACGAAACGGAGATATTTCATAATTTGCTCTGGTCTCGATTTGAATTTGGCACGTAGCATTCGGGGTACTTTAAACCCGATTGCGAGGACTGCCAATGAACACGGGCAAACTTGTATTTGCGCAAGTGATGTCGCACTTGCCGCTGACGACTTTCCGCCGTTGTGTCGCTCGTTACGATGGGGAACACAAGGTCAAACATTTCACCTGTCTCGACCAGTTTCTGTGCATGGCGTTCGCGCAACTGACTTATCGCGAGAGTCTGCGCGACATCGAAGCCTGTCTGCGCAGCCAGTCCGCCAAGCTCTACCATATGGGCTTTCGCAGCAAGGTTTCGCGAAACACGTTGGCCAATGCCAATGCGGTTCGGGACTGGCGCATCTATGCCGACTTCGCGCAAAGCCTGATTGGAATAGCCCGTCCACTTTATGTGGACGAACCGTTTGGCGTCGATCTCTCCGAGACGGTCTACGCACTGGATGCGACCACCATCGATCTGTGCCTGTCGGTATTTCCATGGGCACCGTTTCGTTCGACCAAGGCGGCGATCAAGCTGCATACGCTGCTCGACCTGCGCGGCAACATCCCCAGCTTCATCCACATCAGCGATGGCAAGATGCACGATGTGAACATTCTCGACCAGATCATTCCCGAAGCCGGGGCGTTTTACATCATGGATCGCGGCTATCTCGACTTCGCCAGACTGCATCGCTTGCATCAAGCCGGCAGCTTCTTTGTGACGCGAGCCAAGGGGAATCTGCACTTTACGCGACGGTACTCCAGACCAACAGATCGTTCGTCCGGCATCATCTGCGACCAACTGGGTACTCTGGCCGGGTTTTATTCTCAGCAACATTTCCCAACAACGATCAGACGCATCAGCATCAGAGATGCCGATGGCAAGAAGCTGGTCTTCCTGACCAATCATCTCGACCTGTCGGCTCAGAGCATTGCCGATCTTTATCGCTGCCGTTGGCAAATCGAATTGTTCTTCAAATGGATCAAACAACATCTGCGTATCAAGTCCTTTTTCGGTATTTCGGAGAATGCAGTCAAGTCTCAAATATGGATCGCCGTCTCGGTTTACGTTCTGGTCGCCATCCTGCGCAAGCGACTGAATATCACTGCGTCGCTCTACGAAATGCTACAAATCTTGAGCCTCACTATGTTCGAGAGAATGGCTCTAAATCAGCTGTTGGCGCGTACCCCGCCAGATACAAATTCACCAGATTCAGCCAACCAGTTGTTTCTGTTCGATTAACGTTGGGACACTAGTGATGTGGACTGATTTTCAAATTTCTTCCAAATCACGACCATTGCCTGCAAACACTTCCCTAAAGGTGCAGCTGCGCAAACCCTAAAAGGATCTGGTGAAACGGATGTCTTCCGAACCATGGTAAAGCACTAATAGGCTATTTCCATGCCACTACGCGTCCTTGTATGTATCTGTAGCCTGTAATATTCACGGAAGACAACACGTCCCTGGCAAGGCCATTGTCAATGACAACATAGTATCCTTGGTCCAACAGTTCCCGCAAAAACTTGCTGAACTCACGCCTTGATATCCACGCATATACCGGGTTGTAGTAGCCGAGCGGCACAAATCCACCGTAATAATTCAATAAAAAGTCATTGTCACCGACAAAAAAGACCTTGGGATTACCGCCGGTAGCCGCCTTAACTTCAGCGAGGGTGTTCAGGATATCCTGTTCGGGAACCTCAGACGGATATATAAATTGCCCCTTGGCAACATTGCGCGCTTGGGTCGTGGCTTTTTCGTTGATGCTGTCTCCGTACCAGACGGATATCGATGTCACAAATATTAGAGAGGCGACAATCGCCAGATTTCGATTCATAAACGGCTTGGTCGATCCGTCGGAAGAACCCCCAACAAGCCGGCCGCTTATATCTATCAACATAAAGAAAAGCAGCAATAAGATGATGGAAATATTAATGATATTGTTTTCATGGCTCCTGCCGAAGAAGTACAGTGAGTTCCCAATAACCAGGTAGATCAAAGAGAAGCCGGCCGCAAGATAGCGGCTGGAAACCATTGACCGCCACCTCATCAAGAGTACAAAGGACAAGCCAGACACCACCACCATGTACCAGTAAAAGGAATTACTCGTGATCCGAATGAAATCAAATCCTATGCGCACGTAATTAAAATCGTTAGGGGCATTGGCATTCCTGAACATCAGATAATGCGCGAGAGCACATCCCAGAATAAGCGTGAGATTACGATAATTCTCCTTTATAAATGTGTTCAGATTGGTTGATATCATTCTTATGACCTGGCCGGGAATTGTAATCCTATTGATTATGCGGAGGGTCACCAGCAACTGGATATAGGCGGCGCTATAGATTATCCCAAAATCATTGTGGAGAATCAGCATCAGACCGCAAAACAGGCCCGCACTCCAATGATGGGGGCCCTTAAGATAGACAAGGGTCAGCAAGATTAGCCACAAATCGAGGCGTAAAGGTGTCACCTGAAAGGAATGGACTGCTTCCGCCGGCCCGGCATAGATGCGCACCAGAACTGCGGCAATCAGCAGAAAGACGGGAAGCCGTTTGTCAAGAAACCATTGCCGTGAAAAGGCAAAGACACCCAACAGAAACAGGTAATAGGAGCACTGGCCGACAACCTGAAACGAATTCAGGTCAAGCCGAAGTTTCATCCATGCCAAACCAATAAGTGAAAGAAGGAGGTCGTACTGAAAATAGATTTCAGATATCCTCGCACCATGAAGCAAGCGCAATGCCGGCGCGAGAATATATGCATAATCGTACCACTCGATCGGTGCGGTGGAGATGAAACAGACTGGGATCAGGAAGAGACCTGCAACTGATAATGCCCAATATGTTGAGCGCTGCTGCAGATGATATAGCAATCCAATAATCGGAAGGATGACCAAACTTACGGTAAGGGACTGAGCAAATATTTCGGAGGGCGCACGGCTGGCAAAGGTATTAAGAGGCGGGTGAAAGCCAATCGATCCGATAAACGCGCAAGCCACTACCAGAGCTAAAACAAGAAGATAGCGGTCAGACTTCCCGGGAAGCCTTTGCAATCCCAAGGTAAGGGCGTATGCGGAAAGCAAGTTGATAAACATCAGGGCATATAATGCATACAACTCGATGCCATCCCGCTCCTCCAATTCTGCAAGGTACCAAGGCGGGATATCTGCAGGGTCGATCGTCAGATTCTGGCTCCATATCCAAGGGGCCAATTGAAAGTACCCGAAATACAACAAACCAGCGACGGCAGTAGCGAGCACTGTCATTTCCAGCAGATCCAGCATACTGTTCGGTTTCACATACATAGTGTTCTGTTTCAGGTCGGTTTCATTATTCACGAAACACCCTTGTATCTTTAACCTTATCGCTCATCTGCCGGGCATCAATTCTAACCAATTGCTTCCTCAGTGCATCTTTCCATCCGGCAACAGTTCGGTAGCTGTGCCATTCCTAATCAGCGCAGATCGAATCAAGCGGGGACGGCCTTTGACTTCCGCCATGATCTTTGCCACATACTCACCCACCAAACCGATTGCAAACAGGTTGAACGAACCGAACATCAAAATCGTAATCAAAAGGGTTGTAACGCCACGTGGCGCGATGTCCGGTATGAATACCCTTAACAGAGCGACTATGATGGCCGTCAAAGTTGAAAGCATAAACAACATGACGCCGATGGTTGTAAGCATAGTGAGGGGGGCATTACTGAACGAAAAAATGCCCTTCTTTGCCCAGTCGATATTCTTGATCAAGCTGTTCGTGGAGTGCCCAAACATACGTTCTGGTCTTACGTAATCAACGCCGGTCTGGTTGAAGCCGACGTAGGCGCGAAGGCCGCGTACAAACAAATCACGTTCGGGACAGTTCAGCAACCAGCCGACGACACGCCGGTCCATCAATGAAAAGTCGCCGGCATCGAGTGGGATGCTTACATAGCTGAACATCGCAAATATGCGGTAGAAAAGTTTGTACATAAAGCCCCAGTGCCAAGGCATGTCGCGTTTGATGCGACGACCGTAAATGACGTCGTAACCCTCTTCCCACTTGGCGTAAAACGACTCGATCAACTCTGGTGGATCCTGCAGATCGCCGTCTAGCAGCACCACGCCGTCCTTGGTCGAGAGCTCCATTCCGCTGCGAAACGCCATCTGCGAACCGAAGTTACGCGAGTGTGAAATGCCGATTACACGTGGATCCTTCGCGCTGATGTCGCGTATCACCACGGCGCTGTCGTCGGGACTGCAATCGTTGACGAAGATGATTTCATAATCGATGCCCAGTCTGCGGAAAGTATCGCTCAAGCGTTGATGCATGACAGGAATCGCCTGTGCATCCTTGTAACAGGCAATAATGGCAGAGAGACTGCGCTTGCGCTCGCTGACATTTTTCTTGGTTGCCAAGACCATTTCACTATCGGTAAGTTGCGCCACCCAGTCGGCCATGGATCTCAGCCCATCCTCCAACTTCACGAGTGATTGCCAGCCAAGCTTTTCGATGGCCTTGCGCGGATCAGCATACCATTCGGCAAGATCCCAAGCTCGCCCCTCCATCGTCCCGAATTGCGGCTCTGCCGCCACACCGAATATCCGACGTGTGATTGCCGCAAGTTCGGCAATGGTTGTCTTGACACCGGTACCAATATTAAAATTCTCTCCATATATTCCCGGATGCATTTTTGCCGCCGCCATAATGAACGCGGAACAGACATCATCCACGTGAATGAAATCCCGTGAAGTGCGTGCATCGACCAATGGAGGTAATTTCCCGGCAAGGGCCTGCCTGAGCAAGTTTGGGAACAATCTGGAAGTATCCTCCAGCGGACCGTATACTGAATAAAGCCTCAGATTGACGCAAGGAAATTCGCGCTGCTTGCCCATGAAACGCAGGTACCCCGCGACCGCGACCTTCGACACGGCATAGGGGCTATTCGGCTCACACACGCTATCCTCGGATGGGGCAGTGCAATTCGTTCCGTACTCGGACGAACTGCCGGCATGTATATATGCGGAAAACGGTTTGGCTGCAAGCAGACTGACCAAATTGACGATGGCCTGAAAATTGGTCTGGTAGATCAGGTTCGTGTCTTCCTCGAAGGAGTAAGCACCATAGGCCACGCAATCGAAGACCGTTTGTGGGCCTACGCTGTTGACAAGATTCTTGGTCGCCGCGAAATCGTTTAGATCGACCGCAATTATGCGTTCATCATGAACATCAACGAGTCTCCAACCCTTCTCGCGATTCACAATTGCATAGACATCGCCGCGAACGGCTGCGAGCTTCTTGTACAGGTTTGCACCGACAAAGCCCGATGCACCTGCGACCAAAACAGGGCCTCTGAGAGCTCGGATGTAAGCTTGCAAATCAGACATATTCAATGATCCTCCAGGATTGCAAGCATGCTATCGACATCAAGGGCAGACTGTTTCCGCAGGAAGTTTTGTGATCCGTACCGCTCAAAATGATGGGCGCGAGCGTAGAGATGCCTAAAGCGGGGCACCGTAATGTTCTTCTCAGCAAGATACAGCATCAGTTCGGAAGCGAATCCACCTTGCCGCACATGCTCTTCCGCAACGCACAGAACCTTGGATTTGCCCAGCTGATTTAAAAGTTCGGCTGGCAATGGATTGTGTTCGATAGGAAGTTCGGTGACAACCCAAAGATTCGGGCGATTCTCTATCGGTTTGCGCTCGAAAGCCTCGATATAGTTTCCAGCCAGCGGCCCAACTACAATCACCACGGGGCCGCTCCCGCCCGTCAGCTGTCGCCATGGAGCATATGCTGGCACCGTGTACCCCTTAGGAGGCTCACCTCGGCCCATGCGGATATAGGCAGAACGGGAAGATGCGCCAGCGCGTGCAATTACGGCATCCATATCCTCATCGAACACGGGAACGTAAACGGACATGTTGGGCAGAGTCAACAGGACCCCATAATCTTCGATCGCGTGATGGGTCGGGCCCATGACGCCGTATCCATACCCTCCTCCATTGCCGATCAGCTTTACCGGGAGGTTATGAAAGGTGATATCGTTTCTTATCTGCTCAAATGGCCGTGCATAGCAAAATGGTGCGATGCTATATACCCACACTTCCAGGTTCTGCCGCGCAAGCCCCGCTGCGACCGAAACCATGTTTTGCTCAGCCACGCCCGCATTGATAAATCTGGGCCCCAATGCCTGCTGCAGAGGCTCCAGCGCCATGAATCCCAGATCACCAGTGAGGAACACCATCTCTGGTCTTGCTGCCCGGGCAACCAAAGCGTCGCAAAGTTGCTTTCTCATTTAGGATCGATATCCTCGATGGCCATTTTGAACTGTGCTTCCGATAGCGGCAGGTAATGCCATTCCATCCGGTTTTCCATAAAGCCGACACCATGCCCTTTGACGGTGCGCAAAACGATCACGCGAAGCCGCTGCTTCTCGCTCTCAAGCGCAGCGCGGATAGCATCAGGATCATGGCCGTCAACTATTCGCAGATCAACGTCGAAGCCCTGAAGCCTGTCCCATAGGGGGGACATCGAAGCGACATCCGCGGTTGACCCGAACCCCTGCAGATTATTGTGATCCACCATCACCGTCAGATTGAACAGCCGATGGTGACAAGCGAAGATAAGCGCTTCCCACGTCGATCCTTCCTGCCATTCACCGTCCGATGTCAAACAGACAACCCTGGCCTTGTTGCCCTTGAGTTTGAATGCGAGCGCCGTACCCGCGGCAAGAGATAAACCATGGCCCAGACTGCCGGTAGCGAATTGGATATCATCAATCCCCTTTGCCGGGGGATGACCTGCGAGCAGTGTGTCGTCCTTATGAAATTGTTTCAGATCTAGATCCTGAAGACGCCCCAAGCTCCAAAGCGTGATGTAAAGCGCACCGGCAGAATGCCCCTTCGATAATATGAATCGATCTTCTCCGCCCAGATACTCATGAAAAACAATCATCATCGCATCAAGCGCCGACAGATTTCCTCCAATATGCCCGACACCGCTATCGAAGTGCATTTGAAGCAGGCGTTTACGCGCAGTGGAAAATTTTTCCACCGTTAATTTTGATTTAGTATCCATCATTTGTGCCAGATAACCACTTGTCGCATAAGCAATAACTCTTCCAGCCATGCATTTCGAGAGAAGCAAATGCAAAAGCGCCCTGACAGTATTGTACAGAATCGCAAATGCTATGCAGCATCCTCATTCCTGCAACCTAGGCTCTGG
This sequence comes from uncultured beta proteobacterium, assembly GCA_963833515.1. GTDB lineage: Bacteria > Pseudomonadota > Gammaproteobacteria > Burkholderiales > Gallionellaceae > Gallionella. Next base: position 8,613 of record CAWHYN010000033.1, read on the forward strand.
ATTTCATTGTTTCGCTTTCGGTTGCGGAACCCATGACTCGTTGGATATTGGCAACATGTGCAGTTGAACCATATTAATTTTGATACAATTTTATTTGGTCATATTTTCAATTGTTAACATCATACAGATGCAGCGCACACAATAAAATTCAGGCGTGATGATTCTGCGGAATATTTTTTGATGCACCAAACACGCTTCAACAATCGATTTTTAGAGGTGCCTGCATGATAACGGAAACGCAAGATGGAACGTTACCTCATGGCAATCCGCCCAATTCTGTAGGCGTGAATTCACGGATTGCTCGAATCTATACCTCACTGTCATGGCTAATTCTTGTCCTTCCTATTCTACTGGCCTTTACAAGCGTCGCTATTCAAAACTGGAATCGGGTTTACGATGATGCATTTATTTCGTATCGCTATGCACAAAACCTTGCCATGGGGCATGGGATTACGTGGAATCCGGGCCAACCGCCCACAGAAGGCTACACGAATTTTCTCTTAGTCCTCATTCTCGCACCAACCATATGGGCCGGCCTCGACCCTTTATTGGTTACGAGAGCGTTGAGCCTCCTCTGCGTCATAGCAATATCGGGGATACTGTTCGCGGTATCGAGGCGTCGATATAACTGTTCAGCAAACACCGCATTTATGATTGCTGCCATTATTTTCCTCGTCCCGGCAACGGCCGCCTTATGTCTTGTCGGGCTGGAGACCGTCATCTACGCATTCTTTCTTCTGACCTCGTTCATCGCAGGTGTCGCCGTTATAGACCGTCAAAAAGTCAGCCATTCCATCATATTTAGTTGTCTCCTTTTTCTTGCTATGCTACTCCGCCCAGAAGCGGCACTCATATATCCGATCATATTTATCGCATCTTTGCTTGTTGCTATCCGCTACAACGTCCCTTTGAAGTCGCTCATGGTTGGGTCTATAACACTTCTGGTTTTCGGCGGCACATATCTGGTATGGAAATATTCGCATTTTGGGCGATTTCTCCCTAATCCATTTTATTTGAAGGCATCGGGGCCAGCGCTGATCAGTCCGATTGGCATCGGAAGCGTAATGTCATTCATAGGCAATTATTGCCAACTTCTGGCGTTAGTTCTTTCGAGTCTGATTCTCAGCCTTTATGCTAATCACCCTGACCACCGCTGGAATAAAATAGTTGCACTGACGGGTTCTACCTTCATTGTTGCTTACTGCTTATTCTTCGCTCACGTTGATACGCTAATGGACGATTATGGGCGTTTCCTATATCCCCTCGTCCCCTTGGTCATTTTGCTGGCGACCCCAACTCTTGCCAAAGTGCTCGGTTTCTTCGAATGCATTCAGAGTCATAAGGCTTTTGTGATTCCCGTAATTATGGTCGCATTTTTGCTCGCACTTGGTGTATCTGATATTCTTCATTTTTACGATAACGCCAAAGACATAATCTCTAATGACAGGGCGCAGGCGGTCAGAACGCCCGCGCAAAAGGAGTACCGTGTAGCAAAGGCACTAGCCAACTTTCCGCAAATCAAAGAAGTTCGAATCGCATTTGCGGATTCCGGTGTGATTCCATACTTCACTGGCGCATTGTGGCTTGACGTGGTTGGCCTGAATGACGGATTCATAGCAAGAACGCGCGACAAAAATCAACTGGTTGACTACTTCTTTTCGTGGTCACCCGATCTTGTGATACACCCCGGAAAAGTGGGTTTGTCGTGGCTTCAAACTGGGCATGGCCAACTAGGGAACTACCTCTCTTGGTCACGTGACCCAAGGTGGGATGAATATGTGTACGTTGGAACCAGCAAAATAGACGGCGTGCCTTACGACTTGCAGTATTTCGTCAGGAAGTCGAGTCGATTTCGTGGCTCCCTTGACGATTTTCTGAAAGCGAATGTAGTGGATGGTTGGTATGATCCATTCCCGTTGCCGATTGGAACATACTATCCCAACGAAATTACGCCGATCTGGTGGCCCCGCCAATGAATGGAAAAATGCATATCATTTCAGTCGTCGTTCCGGTATACCGGGCCGAGCATTGCTTGGATGAACTTTATCTTCGCCTAAAAGAAGCGCTGGAAAGCATCTCGCCAGATTTTGAAATCGTGCTAGTCGAAGACTGCGGCGGCGACAACTCATGGCAGGTAATCGAACGATTGGCGGCATCCGACCCACGCGTGCGCGGCATCCAGTTTAGCCGCAATTTCGGCCAGCACTACGGCATCACCGCCGGCCTGGACCACTGCCGCGGTGAATGGGTTGTGGTAATGGACTGCGACCTACAGGATCGCCCTGAGGAAATTCCCCGGCTGTATGCCAAGGCACAGGAGGGCTACGACATTGTTCTGGCACGACGGACGATGCGGCAAGATCCTCCGCTGAAGCGCATCACCTCATTATTATTCTATAAGATTTTCAGTTACTTGGCAGATATAGACTACGATGGCGCAAGCGGCAATTTCCGCATCATGTCGCGTAAGGTAGTGACAAATTTCCGCCGCATGGGCGAACAATTGCGCTTCTTCGGAGGACTTGTGCAGTGGCTGGGATTTCCTGCAACCAGCATAGAAGTGGAACATGCCGAACGTTTTGAGGGTAATTCGTCCTACACCTTTGCCAAGTTATGGAAGCTTGCTACCGAAACCATTATTGCCTATTCAGATAAGCCGTTACGTATTGGCGTCCAATTTGGCTTTAGCATGGCTGCACTGGCGCTTTGCTATGGTCTATTCATATTGGTGCGCGCATTGACCTACGGTTCACCCATTCCGGGTTGGAATAGTTTGATCGTCTCGCTATATTTCCTCGGCGGGATCATTATCGCGATGCTGGGCATTACCGGCATCTATCTGGGCAAGACCTTTGACGAAAGCAAGAAACGACCCCTCTATATCGTCAGGCGATCAACCTTTGATGAACACAGTACCACTGATTAGGTCCACACCATGGGACTCGGCGGCGTTTGGCATGCCCACTTGGGAGCTGACCGAATATTCCGAAAGGGCTCTGCGACAAGCAATGCAAACCGCAGGGCATTATTCTCTGAAGGTGGATCCTTTAGCGAATAAACGGCTGTTGCACGAATATGGCTTTTATTATTGCGACACATTAATAGAGCCGCATTGTAATGCGATGCGGTTACGTGCGGTTGGACACCCAGACGCAACCATTTCCAAGGAAGTCGATGTTGCGCAGGCTTTGGACATTTGTGAGGGCGCCTTCTCGCACGGTCGCTTTCATCGTGATTTTAATGTGTCAAGGTCTGCGGCTGATCTGCGCTACTGCAACTGGCTGAAGGACCTGCTCTCTGCCAAGCAGGTTTACGGGCTTTTCTGGCAGAATGAACTGGCAGGTTTTATCGGTCACAGCGGCTGTAACCTCGTGTTACATGCTCTGGCGGAACCGCATCGAGGCAAGGGTCGTTCGAAATACTGGTGGAGCTCGGTGTGTGGCGAACTGATGGCCTCAGGGTATCACGAAGTAAAGAGCTCGATATCTGCGGCAAATCTCCCCGTACTCAACCTGTATTCATCTCTTGGTTTCGCCTTCACAAATCCTCAAGATGTTTATCATCACATAGTGCCATGACGTTCAACTACTCTCCTCCTGCCACGCCACTCCGTGCTTAGGTACAGTGTGGTTAACCCATTTTTCTCTTGTCCCCTTGAATCATGATGGAGTCATCAAATAATTCAGTACTGGGCGAACCGATCCCGCAACTGTTTCGCTATGGGTTGATCGGGGTAGTGACTAATTTGGCTCTTTATTTCTTTTATTTGCTTATCACATACCTCGGCGTAGAACCCAAAATGGCCATGACAATTTCATATATTTTTGGCATGTTCGTTGGTTTTGTCGGTCACCGAAAATGGACATTTGCACACCAAGGGGCTTTGCTTGGCTCTGGTGCAAGATTTTTGATCGCACATTTGTTTGGGTACCTGACCAACTTTCTCATCTTGCTAATATTTGTCGACAGGCTTGGTTACCCTCATCGATGGGTTCAGGCGGCAGCAATAGTCGTGGTTGCAGCTTTTCTTTTTATAACTTTCAGGTATTTTGTTTTCCCAAACACAAAGACCCGCCGTGGGGACAATCAATGAAAAAATGTCTCGCGCGCTGCACTCCTGCTGGCTCCATAGACTCGTGTTGTCTGAATTCGGGCACTTATCTCGAAAGGCAGGTTTCCAGCAGTCACCAATTTGTTCGAAAATTCCGACATACAAAGCCCGCTAGGATTGTGGAGTGACGGATGTCCATGCGTAGCTTTTCCTCCTTTTCAGGCGACATGAAGCATCGTCCCGCACTTCCCGCATTTCTATTAGCAACGACGCTTATTGTCTCACTCTGCCTTATGTTTGATCCTTCCTGGTCGACAAACGACGACGTCGCAATGTCGATGATTGCCCACGGTTATGGGTTGGCCGGTTATGGATCTCCACAGCTGGTTTTCTCGAATGTGCTTTGGGGATATATGGTTCGAACCGTCCCATCCATCGGGGGCGTGTTGGGTTATTCGCTCGCCACGATGGCCGTGTTGCTGGTATTCGCGTGGGCAACATTTTACTTCCTGATTCGGCTAGGCGCTGGGTACCTCCTTGGATTGCTTGCGATTTCCTTGCTTATTGCCGAGCCAACTCTGATGCCTCAGTTTACAGTGAATGCCGGACTCTTGACTGTTGCTGCCGTGATCGGATGGCAGGTTTACGCGCGCTTGGGCGGGACCGGCAATCTGTTTATTGCCTGCCTGCTAGCATTTTTTGGCTACCTGATACGCAGCCAGGAGTTCTTCTTGGTCATTTTGGTCGCTCTCCCATTTCTGCCGTGGCGTGCGCTGCGGGAACGGCGGCCGATGCAGATCGCGTTTTTGTTACTGGGCTTGGCCGTTGTCTCGGCGGCAGTCTTTGATGATTGGTCATACAGTGGGCCGGAATGGCAACAATTTTCGGAATTCAACTCAACCCGGATACCTTTCACAGACTACAACGCGGGCTGGTATCTCAAACGCCACCCTGAAATATTGGCTCGTCATACGAAGTCGCAAAACGATATTGACCTGGTTGGCAATTGGTTTTCCATTGACAGAACGGTCGCCAACACGGAATCTCTGAGAGCGATGCTGGCTGAACTCGGCCCACTTCCCATGCAGACGAGCAGCATCAAATCCGGCGTTGCCGCCGTTACAGCACTTTTCAACCCGGCACTGCTGCCATTACTTTTGCCTGCACTAGGTCTTTTGGTCTTGATGCCCCGCTGGCCGATGGCACTTGCATGGATGATCTGCCTTGCCGCACTGTTTGCAATCGGGCTTATGGGGCGGCCCGGCATCCTGCGGGTGTACGTGCCGTTGATAAGCCTGTTACTCGTCTCGCCCCTCGTTATTGGGAACTGGAGTGAAGGAGCTCGCCGACGGCTGGCCGCGCTCATACTATTAATCGCGTGTATTGGAAACACATATTGGCTCATCCCTACGGCACTGATGCATAAGCAATGGACACAGCAAGTGCGGAATGATATTCGTGGCTTTCCCGCCGGACCTTTCGTGAGTTGGGGTGAGGATTTTCCATTCGAATTGGCGTTCCCGTTACTGGCCGACGATCCTATTCCCCGCAATATCAGGTTCTATGGGCTGGACTCGTTCACTCCCGCCCCCTTCTCCGTGGCTTACGCCGAAGAAGCGACAGGGCGTGGACTAGTCGAACGTTTAAAAACAAAAACTGGGATTCCGATTATTGCATCACCAAAAAGACTTGAATTTTTGCGAACATATTGCGAAGAACACTTGACGGGACAACTGCAACGAGTCATAACGTACCAGACTTCTTGGATAACGGTTCAACAAGTGCGGTGCGAGGAGCCACGGCAATAAGGCGTACCTCTTCAATTTTTATCATATAGCGGCAACAAACAACGCATGAATAATATTCCTTTCAACAAACCCTACATGACGGGCCGCGAGCTGTGGTATATCGCACAGGCTCATACCAATGGACATCTTGCTGGCGACGGCCTGTTCACAAAGAAATGCCACGTCTGGCTCGAAGAGCGCACCGGCACGCAGAAGGCGTTGCTCACCCATTCATGCACGGCGTCGCTCGATATGGCAGCGATGCTTGCGGATATCGTTCCCGGTGATGAAGTGATCATGCCATCGTATACATTTGTCTCCACGGCCAATGCATTTGTGCTGCGCGGAGGCGTCCCGGTCTTTGTAGACATCCGACCGGATACCCTGAACATCGATGAAACCAAGATCGAAGCGGCCGTCACGCCGCGGACCAAAGTGATCGTGCCCGTGCACTACGCAGGCGTTGCTTGTGAAATGGACGCGATCACGAACATCGCACAACGTCATGACCTGTTAGTCATCGAGGATGCTGCGCAGGCTGTGATGTCAAAATACAAGGGGAAATCGCTGGGTACGATCGGACACCTCGGTGCATATTCATTCCATGAAACGAAAAACATCATCTCCGGCGAAGGTGGCGCATTGCTCGTCAATGACAAGCGATTTATCGAACGGGCTGAGATCATCCGTGAGAAGGGCACTAACCGCAGCCAGTTCTTTCGCGGCCAGATCGACAAATACACCTGGATGGACATCGGCTCTTCCTTCTTGCCAGGGGAGGTAAACGCCGCATTTCTGTGGGCACAGATGGAAGAAGCCCACAGTATTACGCAGAAGCGTCTGCATCTCTGGGATCGCTACCATGAAGCCATGGCTCCACTTGAAGCCGCCGGCAAGTTGCGCCGACCTATTATCCCGGATGGCTGTCAGCACAATGCGCACATGTATTATGTCCTGTTGGAATCCTTGGAAAAGCGCACCGAGGTGATCGCATACCTGAAAGAACGCGGGACGAACGCTGTGTTCCACTATGTGCCGCTACACGGCTCTCCAGCCGGAAAAAAATATGGCCGACTGGGCGGAGAATTGCGATATACCGGCAATTTGGCGGATAGGCTGCTACGCCTGCCCCTGTGGGTGGGCATGGACGAAGCTCAGGATAAGGTCATCGCGCAGCTAAAAAAGGCCGTCGCGTAGGCGACTGGAACAGTTCCCCGCAAACGGTTCCGTTCCTGGGCATAACCGCCGCTTACCGGACTCGCCTGACAAAAAGAGAACCCAATCCATCCTTGTATGCGATCTGCCAGTTGGGATTGTTCTGCAAATACTCGATGATCGGGTACCGTTCACGACTAAACGCACTGCTGTAAGGCACTAGCGCCATATCGAAATCCGCTTGCTCAAAAAATCGTAGGCCTTCCGGCGTGGCCCATAATATATTGGTGTAGGGCGCCACACGTCGGGCGTCTAGCGTTCTGCCATCGATGAACAAGCTTGTCGTGCCAGACAAGTTCCAAAGGAGGTAACCACCCCAGTTGATGGTGTCGAACATTTTACCGCCAAGTTTGTTGGCCTTGATAAAGGTCACAGCCCCGACCGGGAATCTTTGCTCCTGCACGCCATGCAGAAATACTTTCTCCTGCCGGAAACCGTACCCCAGAAATGCCAGCGCCACGACCATTACTGGCATGTGGATCGCGACCATGGGCAGTTTGACCCTGCCCAGAAGCCGATTCATGCTGGCTGCCACGTATGGTGCTGTAGTCAAGACGAACAGCGGGATATATCGGTAGCCGATGATGCTGATCATTCCCAGAACAAGAACCAAGGTTCCTTGTTTCAAATGGGCTTTGCTAAAAAGCCCCGGTAGTGACACCAATGTCACACCCAGGAACAGCCAATAGTACAGCGTGGCCGGCCACAACGACCATGGACTGGCATATTCGGACACCGTTTCTCGAATTGAGCCGCTTTGCTGAAGGATCATGCATTTAAGACTGTTAAGGCCGCTCGGCGCCAGCAATAGCATAAAAGCGCTCAAAGTTACCACCGCCAGCATTAATCTGTTTTGCGGCGTGTTAAAGCGGCCTTCCAACCGACGGCTTTCCAGCACATAACCCGTTCCGAATAATGCCAAGGCCCCCACTCCCAGCAACACGGCCCCATGAGCATTGCTCCACACAAGCACGACTGCGGGAACGCAGCACAGGAGCCAGCGATTGCCGCTGCGCACGAATCCATCAATCAAGAGGAAGACCAAGGACACCAACAGGAATGAAAAAAGCTGGGGACGCTCGCCGGTATGATGCAATATCGCCAGACCCGCCAATGCCGTAATGATCAACGCGAATGAACTAGTGGACGCGGCAAGGCGGGAGCGCCAATACACAATGGCCAAACATGACGCCAGCACCAAGGCTCGGAGGAAAATAATGCCATCAATATCGAACCAGCGATAAACCGAATACAACAACACCTGACCCAGCCATTCGCTTCTGAGCACCGTCTGGCCGCACGCATTGGCGGCGTCGTACATTCCGAATGGATCAATGTTGGGAATAGCGCCGGTCTCCAGGATGTTCCTGCCGGCAGCGATATGCCACCAGAAATCGATGTCCCAGACCTTGACCGCGAAAAAACCAAAGAACGTTATGAGCAATACCACTAACGTCAAGTATTCAAGATATTTGCGTTCATTCATGTAATAACATCTTTTAGGTGCATTGTTGGCTGGATAAACGATCTTGAGATGCAGGTTGATGATAACCTATCAATAATTTTTAGATTAACGCTTTTAGGGAGATCGAGCGAACAAGACATCTGCCGATGACCATCGTGTGAAGCAACCATCGCCGCCCCAGACTTCTCACGGCACACCGGAAACGCTGTCGGGTTCGCCGCCATTATCGGGTAGTTCTGGCTTAATGCCTCTCCGCTCGCTGCCAACAGCGGGGGCTACCTCGCGGGAGCGATGACGGATCTTTTTCTCCGAAAGATCGGGTTTCCGCAGTGGTGCATCATCTTGTGACGGCCTGCATTGATCGGCCGCCTGGATTGGCCGCTTTGTGCTGAATCGGCTAGTCGTGCAATTTGCTTTTGGACTCCCCCAGACACGACTGCGCCCGACCTGCATCCCTGCGGCCGACATACCTCCTTCCTGAACGTTCGCCGAGGGCAATAAAGGCCAGCCAATCAATTATGCCGATGTGGCACTCCGTCGGTGAAGGTGTATCAAACAGCGATTTATCCATTGCGCGGTCAATTTCTCCTGCACGGAGTTTTGGCGCAGGCGCGCTTTCAACCCCGGGAAGTCCACGCGGTCCAGTGGTTGATCCTGGTTGAAGCAGGAAAAGACATATGTCGTTTTGCCGGTCTCTGGATCGATTTGTGCTTGCAAGCATTGTGCACAGATCTCCTTCATCATGCACTGCATCGGCGAATTGATCGAGCCAATCGCAAAGTGATGTGGCTTCAAATAGGGCTGCAACACCCCATGGCGCGCCGCAGCGACTGCTGCCATCATGCTGTCCGAGCCGATGGCGATGATTCGATCGGTGTCGACAAATGGAATCGGCTGGCTTCCGAGATTTCCGCCCGCATAGGCTACCATGGCCTCTACGATATTGCCGACGTAGCTGTGATCCTGGGGACGCGACGGCGTAAATCCGGGATGTTCGTCGCAGCACCAAATCACCGAATCGGCGGCATTCTCGATCTCCGCCACCTTGTACCGGTCGATTACCTTTTTGTAGCCAGCAAAATAGAGGACCTTGGACCCGGCAGTCCGCAGCGCCTGCCCAATCGAGAACAGCACAGCATTTCCGAGTCCACCGCCCACCAACATCACGGTTTCATCGCCCGGGATCTCGGTAGGTGTTCCCGTTGGCCCCATTAATACCACTGGCTCGCCGCGCTTGAGGGTCGCGCACAGGTCGGCTGAACCGCCCATCTCCAACACAATAGTCGAAATTAGTCCGCGTTGGGGGTCGACCCAGGCACCGGTCAAGGCAAGACCTTCCATTGCCAGACACGTACCGTCAACCTCAAGCGCGTGAGTCTCATAATTTTGCAGCCGGTAAAATTGTCCCGGACGAAAACGCTGTGCGGCTAGCGGTGCCTTGATGACCACTTCGACAATATTTGGCGTCAGGCGAATGACATCATGGACGGAGGCGCGCAATGCTTGATTCATCTCTGCCACGAATTTGGCGTCAGTCAATTGCGATGCCGGGCGAACGCGCCCCAGCACCGTGCTGACTAATGGATAACCTTGCTTGGCTCCCCCCATGGCCTTGACGACGTTGCCAAAGAATGACGGATGCACATCGCCAAAGAAACTGACGAAGCGGCCATCAGGACGTCTTGACAACAGCACTTGCGCGATCTTCGGTTTTGCGCTTGCCGCTTCGGGCTGTACCGGAGTGCCTTCTTCGTCGCAGGCCTGAAAATAGCGGCCATCAAGTTCAAAATTCGCTGGGTCCTCTCGCGCAAGGACGGTGTTCGGTTGGGTGCCGGCGGCGATCAAGATGGTGCGAGCCGCAATTTCGACCTCGTCGCCTGCACTCCAAACGCCTGTGTCGCTGCGATGTTGGATCGACATCCGAATTGCACGTGCGGCACCGAATTCATCGACCTCAATACGTGTCGGGTTGAGTCCCTCGGCAAAGCTAATCCCTTCTTCAAGGGCCTTTTCAACTTCCTCATGGTTCAGCGTATACGCGGGACTATCGATCAGACGCTTGCGATAGGCTATCGTGACCCCACCCCAACTCTGCAGCAACTCGATGATACGGGGTTCGCGGCCAACTGCTGCAGCACTGCCGCATTCGGCCTCGATGGCACGCGCATGGGTCAAGAACTCGTCGGCGACCTGCCGCTCCTCGGGTGACCAGCGCTCGCGCACCGCTGTCTCGCCCTTTTCAGAAACCAGAATCTTATAGCGATTCGAAAATTTTGCGACCTGCACAGGGTAATAAGCCAGCGATTCTGTGGCCGTGTCTATTGCGGTGAGGCCGCCGCCAATCACCACCACCGGCAATCGTATCTGCAGATTGGCGATGGAGCTTTGTTTCGCCGCGCCGGTTAATTGCAATGCCATCAAGAAATCCGATGCGGTGCGCACGCCGCGCGCCAACCCGTTGGGAATCTCGAGCACGGTCGGCCGGCCGGCGCCGTTGGCTAGGGCGACATGGTCGAAGCCTGCGGCAAATGCCGAGTCTACAGTCAGTGTTCCACCGAACCGCACGCCGCCAAACAATGCAAATTGGCTGCGCCGCTCCAGCACCAAACGAATAAGCTTAAGAAAATTCTTGTCCCAGCGCACCGTGATGCCATATTCGGCCACGCCACCGAAGCCAGCTAAAACCCGGTCGTTAAGCGACTCATACAAATCGGTGATATTCTGGACAGGAGCAAAGGGCACGCGCTCGCCATTGGCGGCAACACCGCTAATCTGTGGAGGCAATGGTTCTATCTTCAAGCCGTCGATGCCAACCACGGTGTGGCCGTCGTTGATCAGATGATGGGCGAGCGTAAAGCCAGCTGGGCCCATCCCAGCAATTAACACCCGACGGCCACTGGGTGCCTTCGGATAAGGCCGTTGCAAATGCAGTGGGTTCCAGCGCGTCAGCAAACTGTATATCTCAAAGCCCCAAGGAAGTTCGAGCACGTCCTTCAGTGTGCGCGTCTCCGCCTGCGGAATATCGACCGGCTGTTGTTTCTGGTAAATGCACGATTTCATGCAATCGTTGCAGATGCGATGTCCGGTCGCGGCCACCATCGGATTGTCGATCGCGATGATCGCCAATGCGCCCAATGCATTGCCCTCGGCCTTGACTTTATGAAATTCAGAAATCTTTTCTTCCAGCGGGCAACCCGCCAATTTCACGCCGAAAATATTCTTCTTGAATGCGGCCACACTGCCATCCGCCGATTGCTTTTCCTTTAGACCCTTGGAGCAGGAATCCTTGCCTTGTTCGTGGCACCATATGCAGTAATTGGCCTGATCAAGAGCGCCGGTTAAATCGGTCCCGGCATCGGTCAGCGCAAATCCTTGGCGGCGGCGAAAGGCGTGTCCGCCCAGACGATAGGCTACAATTTCATCAAGGCTCACGGTGGCCAACGGGACAAGATGCTCGAAATCGAGCTTGACCGGCACCTTGAACAAAATGCCGCTCTGGTGGCGTGAGCGTCCCGCTGGCGTTTGCACCGCCCAAGCCGCATAGCGGGTAGCAAGTTGCAATTCGTCAGCGTGGGCTGCTTCATCCTCCAGCCATGCGCCCACTTGCCGGGCAAAAACAAGTTCGCTGAATGTAGTTCCGATGCAGGCGGTCAACTGCGCTTCAAGTTCCGGACCGTCGATCATCGCGGCCGCTTCCGCCTTAACCTTAGTCAGGGCACGGCGTTGCACGAACTGACGCTTGCAGCTATACAACGGCGCGAGTTCATGATGACGTGCGGCCAATTCCTGCACTTGCGTTTCGATACCAAACAAGCGCGCTAAAAAGTCCTCTAGATGGGGTGCGACCGCAATTAGCAGTGCTGATTCTTCCTTCTTGTTCGCAAGTGACTCAGGTGCCAGCCGGGCGGCTTCCAGCGATGCGCGCAATGAGGCATCGCTTCCACCCAGAAAATCAAGGAACTTCGCGTCGAGGCGAACAAGTCCATTTCGTTCATACAGGTCATTAAATGATAATCCAAAGCCCACAACCAAGCTTTGGTGACGTGTAGCGTTATCTTGAGCGGTTTGCATAATTCCTGTCCCGAGTTTCCCAGATGTCATCGCAAATAATTCCGTCCCGACCGTTGTGGCCAAAATAATTTTCTGGCCACAACGGTCAGAATATTATTTTGGAGCGAATTCCCACTATGAGTTTGACCCACTGGACCGGCACAAGCCGACCCCATTTAGGCTCTCCCTTGGCGGACTCTCCGCATGCAAAGCAAGCAGCACGCCCGAAAAGCCGCCGGTAAAGCGACCAGAAAACACCACATTATAGTGACGCCGTCCCAGTGTTATTATACAGAGCGTGATCGATGATTGTGCATTCAGGATCAATACATCGAAAAAGACGATGACGCCGACGCGACAGTCTCGCCAAATCAATTTTTGCAAACGTCCTGTTATCGTGATAGCTTCGGTTTTTATTGACAGCCTGTGCAAAAAAAAACTACATTCTGAACCTCTAATTTTTTCTCTTACCCTCAACAATAATCGCCATTCGGGAGGTCGTATGTCTAATATCGAATCTGTACTGAAGGAAATGCGCGTTTTCGAGCCATCCGCTGAATTCGTCAAACGTGCCAATGTATCTGGAATGGCAGGTTATCAAGCCTTGTGCAGGGCTGCGGAACAGGATTACCAAGGCTTCTGGGGCAAGCTGGCGCGGGAGACCTTGCAGTGGAAGAGACCATTTACCAAGGTGCTGGATGAGAGCAACGCGCCGTTCTTCAAGTGGTTCGAGGATGGCGAACTAAATGTTTCCTATAACTGCCTGGACAAGCATCTCTCTGGTCAACCGGAGAAGACTGCCATCATTTTCGAAGCCGACGATGGCACGGTCACCAAGATCAATTACCGTGATTTGCATGCGCGCGTCTGCCAATTCGCCAATGGCCTTAAGTCACGCGGGATCAAAAAAGGCGATCGCGTCGTCATCTACATGCCAATGAGTATCGAAGCGGTTATCTCGATGCAAGCCTGTGCGCGCATAGGTGCGATTCATTCCGTGGTGTTTGGCGGGTTCTCCGCCAAAAGCCTGCATGAGCGCATCTCCGATGCGCAAGCCTGTGCGGTAATTACCGCTGACGCGCAACTTCGCGGCGGCAAAGTGATGCCATTGAAACCCGTCGTGGATGAGGCGTTGGAGACGGGTGGTTGCGAGATGGTGCAAAGCGTTATTGTCTATCAGCGCGCAAAGGTTGACACCCGATGGAACCCGCAACACGATGTCTGGTGGCATGACTTGGTGGCTGGACAAGGGACAACTTGCGAACCGGAATGGGTCGGCTCAGAACATCCGTTGTTCATCCTCTATACTTCCGGTTCCACCGGCAGGCCCAAGGGCGTACAACACTCCAGCGGCGGCTATCTGCTCGGCGCGATGTTGTCGATGCAGTGGGTGTTCGATTACAAGGCCGATGACACTTTCTGGTGTACCGCTGACGTAGGCTGGGTCACCGGCCACACCTACGTTGCTTACGGGCCGCTGGCAATGGGTGCGACGCAAGTGGTTTTCGAAGGCATACCGACCTACCCTGATGCAGGGCGTTTCTGGAAGATGATTCAGAACCACAAAGTGAGCACCTTCTACACCGCACCGACCGCAATTCGGTCGCTGATCAAACTCGGCGGGGAATTGCCCAAGCAATATGACCTATCGAGTCTCCGCCTGCTCGGCACAGTTGGCGAACCTATCAATCCGGAAGCGTGGATGTGGTACTACAACACTGTTGGTCAGGCCCGCTGCCCAATCGTAGATACTTGGTGGCAGACTGAAACCGGTTGCCACATGATCGCCCCGCTACCAGGAGCAATGCCGATCAAACCAGGCTCCTGCACCCTGCCTCTGCCCGGTATCATGGCCACCATCGTAAACGAAGCGGGCGATGAGGTGCACGACCAGCATGGAGGATTTGTCGTCATAACGCGTCCATTTCCATCACAAATCCGCACCATCTGGGGCGACCCTGAACGTTACAAAAAAGGCTATTTCCCCGAGGAAATGCGTGGTTATTATTTGGCAGGGGATTCCGCTCACCGCGATGAGGACGGATATTTCTGGATCATGGGACGGATAGACGATGTTCTGAAAGTATCCGGTCACCGTCTTGGCACCATGGAAATCGAGTCGGCCCTCGTCGCCAACCCCCTAGTGGCGGAAGCTGCGGTGGTTGGAAAACCACACGAAATCAAGGGCGAAGCCATTGTTGCCTTCGTCGTGCTGAAAGGTGCACGCCCTGCCGAATCCGCGGCCGCGGTGAAACTCGCAGAAACGCTCCGCACGTGGGTGGCCAAGACAATCGGCCCAATTGCCAAACCTGATGAAATCCGTTTCGGTGATAATCTGCCCAAGACCCGTTCCGGAAAAATTATGCGTCGCCTGCTCCGCGCAATTGCCAATGGTGAGGAGATTAGTCAGGATATTTCCACATTGGAGAATCCGGCAATTTTGGAACAACTCAAGAATCCTGTTATATAAGGATAAGCAAGCTGGATTGTTGGCCTTTCTGTACCCCAGAAAGGCGCGCGCCAGGCACGGTGCCCCCAATTGTCCAATAGGCAGAATTGCCCGGGCCGGCGTGCACATTGCGTTGCCATATGACGACTTGTCGGCAATTATCGGATGAGCCGTGTCTTCTTTGGGCGCCTTTTGTCCGCTATCTTCTGCCTTTCGTCTTTTCCCTGCTGTTTTCGATTGACCGGCGGACGCCTGTTCGACTACTATCGCGCCGGCTTCACTTCCGGAAGGATATTCGTGTTATTGATTCGATTGATTTTTTCCGCACTGCTTGCGATTTGCACATTCAGCTTGCCCACCTTGGCTCATGCGCAAGAAACGCTTGCCCTCGCCTCTCCTATCGCTGATATGGCTGCGCCGGCATTTCTTCCTTCGGTGCGAGACGTCAAGATCGAACTTCTTCCGGAAACGCCCACAGCACCGGAGCCTCAAGACTCCTCAAAATCCGCTTCGGAAGCGCAAGACCTCTGGGTCCGCATACGCAGCGGATTCTCGATGCGGCAACTGGATTCAAAACTGGTCGCCAAGCACGAGAAATGGTATGCCAACCATCCCGATTATTTCGAGCGAATGACTGATCGAGCACGCCGCTACCTCTATTTCATCACCAAAGAAGTGGAACGGCGGGGCATGCCCAGCGAAATCGCACTGTTGCCGATGGTCGAAAGCGCCTTCAATCCTGGCGCATATTCAATCAGCCGTGCGTCCGGCATCTGGCAATTCATCCCATCCACCGGCAAGAAATTCGGTATGCAACAGAACTGGTGGTATGACGGCCGCCGCGACGTCATCAGTGCAACCAACGGAGCGCTCGATTATCTGCAAAAGCTGCACGACCAGTTCGGTGACTGGGAACTGGCCTTGGCCGCCTACAATTGCGGCGAGGGCGCGGTGCAACGCGCGCAAGCACACAATCGCAGACGTGGCCTGCCGGTCAATTACGCAAGCCTGAAATTGCTCAAGGAAACCCGCAATTACGTGCCCAAGTTGATTGCCATCAAGAATATTATCGCCGACCCAGCCCGCTTTGCGCTGGCACTGCCAGAGATTCGCAACGAACCCTACTTTGCTGCCGTAGCTACGACAAAACACATAGACGTGAAGCTGGTGGCGCAACTTGCCGACATCTCTGAAGAAGAGTTTACCGCACTCAATCCGGCGCACACCCGGCCCGTGATTTTGCAAGAAAATACCGACGTGATTTTGCTTCCGATAGACAAGATCAAGATTTTCGAGGCAAACCTTGAAAACTATGACAAGCCCCTGGTCAGCTGGCAATCCTACCAGCCCAAAAAAGGTGAACGCCTCGACAAATTGGCGCCGCGCTTCGGCCTATCGGTGGAGAATCTAAAATCCGTGAATGGTCTCACTTCGCGCGGCAATATCAGCACCGGGCAAACTTTGCTGGTCCCAATCAACGGTGAGCTTAGCGCGAACGAATTTGAAGCCTTCAACATGGATCTCGCCGCTGACGACCACGGGCGATCGGTTCAGCACAGAGTGCGCAGAGGTGAAACGTTGTCCGGCATCGCGCGTCATTATCACGTCACTGTTGCAAGGCTGAAGCAATGGAACGGGTCAATGAAGATAATCAGGCCTGGACAGATCATCGCGGTCGCTCAGAATGCAGCACGCAAACCTATTAACCATAACCGCGCGAGAAAATCCACGGATCGTTCGAACAAGTTCGCGCAAAATGCAGTTTATCAACGGAGTACTCAGACAGGAAGCTGACGTCCCGGCAACTGCTCGGCTCGGTGCTTATCACCCAACCATGTCGCCATTTCAGTCTGAGCGAGCTTAAACTCAATTCAAGAAACAATGCACTTGATGAGATGCGGAATAGATCGTGGCCGGCGGATACATGGCACGGCATCGTTCAACGGCATATGAACATCTCGGGGCAAAATGGCAGCCTTGCGGAGGGTTGGCCGGTGATGGCATGTCGCCCTCCAACCGGATTCGCTGCATGCCTTGCCCATCAACGCGCGGCACGGCCGACAGGAGCGCTTGTGTGTAAGGATGTTTTGGCGTGCGCAAAACTTCCTCTGCCGTCCCTCGCTCCACGATGCGTCCAAGATACATCACGCACACTTCATGGGCCAGATATTCCACCACTGCCAGATTGTGAGTGATGAACAGATAGCTCAGATTCAATTCCTGTTGCAGCGATTTCAGGAGGTTCAGAATCTGTGCCTGCACCGATACATCCAGGGCGCTCGTTGGCTCATCGCATATCAATAATTGCGGTGAGACTGCCAGCGCGCGAGCGATGGCAATACGTTGACGTTGTCCGCCCGAGAACTCATGCGGGTATCGCCACTTGGAACTGCGTTCGAGACCAACCTGCTCAAGCAAAGTGTCGATGCGCGCCTGCCGCCCAGCATTGTCCGTCCCGATATTCAACGCGGTCATACCCTCCTCGAGGATCTCCGCGACACGCATTTTCGGATTAAGCGAAGCATATGGATCTTGAAACACCATCTGTATCGCGGCACGCTGTTCCCTGGCATTGGATCCGATCATTTCCCGTCCGGCGAATCGCACGCTGCCCGCAGTGGGCGGAACCAACTGCAAAAGCGCCTTGGCTAAGGTAGTTTTCCCGCAACCGGATTCGCCCACCAATGCCAGCGTGCGTCCGGGCGGAATCTCCAGCGAGACACCATCTACCGCCTTCACCCATCCGATCTCGTGCTGTAACACGCCCTTGCGAATCGGGAAGTGGACGCGGATGTCTTTGACTTGCAGCAGCGAGGCTCGGGGCGCAGGGTTCCCGTCAGGTCTGCTGAACTCAACGGAATATTCTCTTACCACGGCCGCAGTTCCGTGCAGCTCCTCCCTTGCTATTTGACCCTCGTAGAGATGACAGCGTATTCCGCGCCCATCTTCCAGCACGGTCCAAGCCGGCATTTTCTCGCCGCATAGCGCCCAAGATTTGTCGCAACGTGCGGAAAAGCGGCAGCCTTGCCTGATACTGCCCAGCGGTGGCACAGTGCCGGGAATGGCAGTTAGGGTGCCGTCACGTCTTGCGGCATGTGGCAAAGCAGCGAACAATTTCTGCGTATAGGGATGCAATGGCTGTGCGAACAACTGTGAGCGGCTGGCCTGCTCGATAATCTGCCCCGCATACATCACACCGACCTGATGCGCCATTTCCGCCACAACGCCGAGATCATGCGTAATCAGCAGCAGTGACATGCGCGCAGAATCTTGCGTGTCACGCAGCAATTGCAGCACTTGAGCCTGTATGGTCACGTCCAGCGCTGTGGTCGGCTCATCGGCGACCAGTAACTTGGGTTGTCCAGCCAGCGCCATTGCAATCATCACGCGCTGCTTCATCCCACCGGAAAGCTGGAACGGATATTCTCCGGCATGTCTGGCCGCATCTGGTATGCCAACCTGCACCAGCAATTCCACACATCGCGTTAGGGCCGCCGCGCCACGTAAGTGCTGATGCAACGCCAATACTTCCATGATCTGTTGTCCTACTGTCAGTACCGGATTCAAGCTTAGGCCCGGCTCCTGAAAAATCATCGCCATCTTGCCACCGCGCACATCTCGCATCTCGCGTTCGCGCAAACCGAATAGGTCCACGCCATCCAACTGTGCCGTGCCTCCCGCACGTACCACGCCATCCGGCAACAGACGCAGCAGCGACAGTGCCGTGATGGATTTGCCGCACCCAGATTCCCCGAGCAGCGCTAAAGTCTGTCCCGCCCCAATACACAAAGAAAGGTCGTCCACGATGCGCACACCGTTACGCAGCTGCGTGATCAGACCAGAAACACGGAGAATGTCCCCCATTACCCAACCACTTCGGTACGATTCAAGCGCGGATCGAACGCATCACGCACGGCGTCGGCAAAGAGATTCGCCGCCAGCACCAACACGAGCATGAAGCTAAAGGCGGAAGCCAATGCCCACCACACCATGGGTTCTCGTCCCATTTCCAACCTCGCCGCGTTGATCATAGTGCCGAAACTGATCATGGACGGATCAACGCCCACGCCAACGTATGACAATACCGCCTCCGCAAGCACCAGCCCGCTGAAATCCATTACCAGTGAAATCAACACGATATGCATCACATTCGGCACGATATGGCGCGTTATAATGCGCAATGGCGACACTCCAAATGCCTGCGCAGCCTGTATGTATTCCAGCTCGCGCAGCTTAAGCGTCTCGCCGCGCAGCAGGCGGCATAGTCCGGTCCAACTGGTTACACCTAGGACCAGGCAAAGGAAGACCAGACGCAGATCAGCACGAGAAGCAGACGTTTCGAACCACTGCGGATGCGTATCGATGGTCACTTGCATCATCAGCACCGCCGCTGCAATAAGAAGAACGCTAGGGATGGAACTCAGCACGGTATATACATACTGGATGACGTCATCCACCCAACCGCGCAAATAGCCCGCGGCGATGCCGAGCAACAATGCCAGCGGCAGGGTAACCAGAGTAGTTACCGTACCGATGATCAGTCCGGTGCGGATACTCTTCAGTGACAGGTAGAGTACGTCCTGTCCGACCTTATCAGTGCCGAGTACGTGGTATGCGGTGGCCAGATTGACTGTCACGCCGACGGTAACAGCAATAATCAGGGTGGTGATCATCATGGCACGCTGCGGCCCGCGGTGTTTCGGCAGCCAATGCTTGCATCCGAGCGCAATCAGCAAGCCCGTAACCAACCCGGCCACAGCACCCGTCAGTCCGCGCAACATTCTATCGCTGCCCAGCTGGCGCACATCAGTCAGATGTGCGCCACCATAGTGCAAACGCGGATACTCGCGCGTCACGCCACCGCGCGCATCGCTGACGCTTTCTTTGGCATACAGCGTCGCGGCAAGCGGCGCTGAATAAGTCTTCTCGGTTTGTACGCGAAGTGGCGTAACCAGTTTGTCGAACACGCTCAGCACTTCGGGCGAATACACCGTTGCGACGCCGTTTTGGCCAGGCAACGCCGCACGGTAGTGCAAGGTGTCCAATAGCCCAACAATCAGGAAAAAAGACAGCATCAGCAGCGACACCATCGCTGTCGAACTCTGTGCCACGCGTCGCCATGGCAGCAACAAATGCTCGCGCTGTCGCACATACCATGCACCGGCTATGCCTGCCGCCAACAGCAAGAACACCAGCGCATCGCTCCAAAGGATGACGGGCATGAAGCTCATGACAATCTCACCCTTGGATCGACAATCGTGTAGGAAATGTCGGTAAGAATCAACCCGAGGATATACAACAGCGAACCGAGGAATACCATCGCACGCACCACGCTGAAATCCTGCGCATTGATCGCATCGATGGTATAGCTGCCCAAACCTGGAATGCCAAAGAACGACTCGGTGAGCAGGCTGCCCATGAAAAGCAGCGGGATGACCACCACCACGCCGGTCAGGATAGGGATCATCGCGTTCTTTAGCACATGTCGGAACAGCACCGCGAATTCCGACAATCCTTTGGCACGCGCGGTACGAACATAATCCTTGCCGATTTCTTCGAGGAAGATGGTGCGATACCAGCGACTGCTCGAACCGACGCTGCCGCTCACGCCTATGATGATGGGCAATACCACGAATTTGATACTGCCCATGAAACCGTCATAACCGGGACCACCGTAGCCGGAAATTGGCACCAGATGCCAGAGTTTGCTCACCAGGAACTGTCCGCCGATAATATAAAAAAGCCCGGAAACAGACATCAGCAGCACGCACAAGGCCACTCCCGCCATGTCCAGAGCGGTGGCGCGAAACAGTGTCATCAGAAGCGCGAAGGTCACGTATACCGCCAGCCCGACCAGAAACGTCGGCAGCGCAATCGCCAGACTTGGTCCCATACGTGTCGCGACTTCGCGGCTAATGCTGCGCCCGTCATCCGAGAAACCAAAATCGAGCACGAACATACTGGCGGACTTCTGCCAAAAGATAGTGTCGGTGATTTTCTCAGTGCCGTTCGCGGAGGTGTTCAGGAACAATGGCTTGTCGTACCCGCGCTGCTGCTTCCACTTCTCGATTGCATCCGGTGTAACGCGCTTTATGCCGAGCTGCATCCGCGCCATATCGTCGGGCGTATTCACCACAAAAAACAGCGCAAAGGTAAGCAGGTTGACCCCGATCAAGATAGGCAGGGCATATAAGACGCGGCGGATTAAATAGGCTGTCATTCAGTAATTAATCCCGGTATTTCAGTATAACTTTGGCGAAGTGCCGTTAAAACTGCTCAATCTTAATCCCTGTTTGCCGGACCCTTATGCAAAAAGGTGTACCAAAGTCCAATTGTTCTTGTGATTTATGTTGATATTCTCACCGTGCAACTCAAAAACGTCTCAGAAGCGTCAATTTGCCAGTCTGAAGCAGGGACTGCTTGAATACGTTTTATCCGCGTGGAGACTGCGTGTAAACGGGTAAATATGTTTGCAAGTTGATATTATCAAATAATACAATATAAAAATGACATGATGAGAATGCAATGAGGAGAATGAAATGCTTCACATAAGAAACAACATCGCCGTTGGCCTCACCATGGTCGTTCTTTTCGCGACATCGGCTGCGTTCGCGACAGACACCCATCCAGCAGCATCTTCCAAAAAGAAAGCGGCGGCTCCGGCTGCTTCAGAGGGAGCCGTCATGGCCGATGACAGTCCGGAAGCAATCAAATTGCGCAGCGGGTCAGGCGATCCGGTTGCGGGCAAGGAAAAATCTCAGCTGTGCCAAGGGTGTCACGGTGAGGTGGGCATTAGTCTCGAAGGCATGGCACCCAAGCTCGCTGGGCAATACGGCAAATATATTGCAAAACAAGTCCGCAACTTCCAATCAGGTACCCGTACGCATCAAATCATGAGCGCCGTAGCGGCGACTGTTAGCGATGACGATCTGGCTGATATTGCGGCATATTTCGCCAGTCAGGAAAAAATGAAAGGAAGCGGCTCGAATAATAAGATTGGGGAGAATCTATTTTTGCACGGCGATATGTCGAGAATGATGGTCGCCTGCGTAAACTGCCACGGTGTAAACGGCAAGGGCAAATCGCCCAGCAATCATGTGTTCCCGGTGATTGGTGGCCAGCATAAGGACTACTTGCGTGGACAGCTCATTAATTTTAGGGCTGGCGATCGCAGCAACAGCCCTGGTGGCGTAATGAACATAATCACCCAGAAGCTGACTGACTCAGAACTCGACGCATTGGCGGAATACGTTTCGGGACTCTAACGACTTTAGTCCGCATGTGTACTTTGATCATCTGATGTCCAGACTTAAACTGGGTTGAGAAAAGATTAGGTTAATGAACGATTAAAGGCAGGGCAGCTGGCGGTGAGAGAATAATGTTATGGGCAGCTTCGACAATTATTTCAAGAATGAAGGCGGGAATAATGAGCAAATTTGAATTTATGTTATCGTTATTAATTATACCGGTCATCGGCCTCCTAGCGTTAGGAACCGCTAACGCAGGCGAGTCGACCGTGGGCGTCAATATCTCTAACGGCGAAACCATCTTCAACGAAGGCAAAGGTGATGCCGCTGCTTGTCAGGGATGCCACGGCGAAAAGGCATTGGGTAACGATGCGATGGGGGCGCCGCGTCTCGCCAATATTGGCCAAGCCTACATCATCAAGCAGCTTACGGAATTTGCCGCAGGCAAGCGTACCCCTTCTGGTGCAGGAGCGGCAATGAATGATTTTGCCAAGGCGTTAAGCGAGCAGGATCGCCGTGATTTGGCCGGGTTTCTCAACACCTTGGACTACGAGATTGATCCGTCCGACTTGAAAGGTCTTGCAGCCGATGGAAACAAGGTGGGCCAGCCAGAGTTGGGCAAAGCCATTGTCACACAAGGCGTGAAAGGCAAGCTGCCGCCCTGCCAAGACTGTCATGGATTTAACGGACGCGACCCCAGGTTTCCGGCGATCAACCAGCAAAAGTTTGTATATTTGGTCAATCAGTTGAATAGCTGGCGTGACGACAGCCGGGCAAATGATCCGACCGTCGATAAGATTGGAATAATGCGGGGAATCGCGAAAAAACTCACAGATGACGACATCGCAAACATCGCAGCTTTCCTGTCGACGGCTCCCAGGGTAGCACCGGAGGAAAATACCACCAAGAAGTAATTTGACGTTTTGGCCTTGGCGATGGCTGCAATAGTGGTTCGCCATTGCCATTACTTCGTAACCTAAGGACACCGCTGCAATATCTGGTTCAAGCGGAGGAGAATGATATGTTGCACATCAAAAACAAAATTGCCGTCGGTTTAGCCTTGCTGTTTCTGGTCGCGACTACAGTCGCTTTTGCTCGGAACGAAAACACGAATCCGCTTACTGGAAGAATCGGTGTCGACCCAGCCGACGAAAGCACTGAATCAGTCAAGTTGCGCAGCGGTTCCGGTGACGCGGTCGCTGGCAGGGAAAAATCGCTGTTGTGCCAAGGCTGCCACGGTGAAGAGGGCATCAGCATCGAGGGTTTGATTCCCAAGCTCGCAGGACAATATTCGAAATATATCGCCAAAGAACTCCGCAATTATCAGGCGGGCACGCGCTCACACCAGATCATGAATGCCATGGCGGCAACCATCAGCGATGACGATTTAGCCGATATTGCCGCATATTTCGCGAGTCGGACCAAGATGAAGGGGGCCGGATCAAACAACGAGGTCGGGAAGAAATTATTTTTGCGTGGTGACATATCGAGAACGGTGGTCGCCTGTGTCAATTGTCACGGCGTTAACGGCAAGGGGCTGACCCCGAATACCTCAATGTTTCCTGTGATAGGCGGCCAACAAAAGGACTACATTCGTCGCCAACTCGTTAATTTCAGGAAAGGGGATCGAACCAACAGTCCGAACGGCATAATGAACAGAATTACGCAAAAACTCACTGATGACGAACTTGAAGCATTGGCGGACTATGTGTCAGGGCAGTAGAGCAGCCAGATAGGCAGGTGGGGCGAATGGCATGTTTCACATTAACAGCAACATTGCCAATGGCTTGGCACTAGCCGCACTGCTCGTGAATACTGGCGTGTTAGCTCAGGTTGACGATACTACCCCTTACACGGAGACTATCGGCGGACGGGTCAGTGCAGAGACCAATATCGAACGTGAAGAAGTAATCAAGCTGCGCAGCAGAATCAGCAACCCCAATGCAGGAAAGGAAAAATCGCAACTGTGCCAAGGGTGCCACGGCGAATTCGGCAATAGCACCGATCCTCAAATTCCCAAACTCGCCGGACAATTTGGCAACTACATTTCAAAGCAAGTCCGCAATTACCAGTCTGGCAAGCGTACGCACCAGATCATGACCGCCATGGCGGCAACCGTCAGTGATGAAGACCTGGCCGATGTCGCCGATTATTTCGCCAACCAGAAGAAAATGGAAGGGGGCAGCTCGGAAGACAATCCGATTGGAAAGAAATTGTTCTTCAATAACAATATTTCCAGCCTTGGGCTTGCCTGTGTCAATTGCCATGGAGAGAGAGGATTGGGCTTGGACCCACAAATTTCAGTTTTCCCGATAATCGGCGGCCAGCACAAGGATTATATCCGTCAACAACTCATTAACTTCCGGAATGGTTCTCGCACCAATAGTCCTAATGGCATGATGAACCGGATGGCTCGCACACTGACTGACGCCGAGATCGAATCCTTGGCAGAGTATGTTTCCCAGCAGTCGGCACGCCCCGCTGGAGGCAGCCGGCTGCAAGTCGGCCAGCAAGGGCGGACAGACAGGATACGCTCAAGATAGACAGGAGACTTGGAGTGCCCGCAGTTGCAGAAATCATCAATATGCTGTTCTTTTACCACTGCAAATATGGTCGGCTCCCCTGTTCACACACAAGACATTTTCAAGTCCTGTCTTTCGGGTCTCCTGTTATCACCTTATCCGCTTTACGCATGGCCGAATATCAGAAGGGGATCAGACGCGACAGTTGCCTTGCCATCTGATGCCGAAGGAGCTATATGTTGATGGGACGACAACTTGGAAGAATACTTGGCTATGCGCGCCACTATGACAAGAGGAGGATGGCATGTTTGACGTTAACAGCAACATTGCCGCTAGCCTTACACTGCTAGTGCTGCTCCTGCCTACGGCGTTCGCCCAGACCGATACGATCAATCCGCTCAAAGGTGATGTCGATATTGATCTCGAAAGTGAGAAATCAATAAAGCTGCGCAGTGGCTCCGGCAATCCTGCCGAAGGCAAGGAAAAATCGCAGCTCTGCCAAGGCTGTCACGGAGAATATGGCAACAGCACCGAACCTCTGATTCCTAAACTCGCCGGGCAGTATGGAAACTACATCTCAAAGCAGGTCCGCAATTACCAGGCCGGCACACGTTCACACCAGATCATGAATGCCATGGCAGCGACCATCGCCAGCGATAGTGATCTAGCGGACATTGCTGCCTACTTCGCCAGCCAGCCTAAAATGGAAGGCGACGGGTCTGCAGACAATCCACTCGGAAAGGAACTATTTCTGCACGGCGACACAAAAAAATTGAGGCTTGCCTGCGTCAATTGCCACGGCGTAAGAGGCAAGGGGCTAGAGCCAAAAATTTCAATGTTTCCCGTCATTGGCGGCCAGCATAAGGATTACATTCGTCGACAGCTCGTCAATTTCAGGAACGGTTATCGTACCAACAGTCCTAATGGCATCATGAACCGGATTGCCTACACGCTCACTGACACCGAAATCGAATCGCTTGCGGAGTATGTTTCCGCACAATAGCAGGGGAGCATTCGCTGAGTCATCATCAGGGTTCCACGGAATCCCAGGATCGAATTCGCAAATTTCATTTCCAAAAACGCTCGGATTTTGAACGTTGCACAAAGCACATATCCAAACCATCGTACCCGCAGCCCACCTTTCCTGCTACGATCGTCCATCTTATTTCACATCTCTTCGCCCGCATTTCGCCCATGACTCCACTGTGTCGATACTCACCTTCTTTCCGGGACACCATAAGACCCCGGCATCTATTGGTTATTTTACTAATACTTTAAGCCACTAGTGTCCCAACGTTAATCGAACAGAAACAACTGGTTGGCTGAATCTGGTGAATTTGTATCTGGCGGGGTACGCGCCAACAGCTGATTTAGAGCCATTCTCTCGAACATAGTGAGGCTCAAGATTTGTAGCATTTCGTAGAGCGACGCAGTGATATTCAGTCGCTTGCGCAGGATGGCGACCAGAACGTAAACCGAGACGGCGATCCATATTTGAGACTTGACTGCATTCTCCGAAATACCGAAAAAGGACTTGATACGCAGATGTTGTTTGATCCATTTGAAGAACAATTCGATTTGCCAACGGCAGCGATAAAGATCGGCAATGCTCTGAGCCGACAGGTCGAGATGATTGGTCAGGAAGACCAGCTTCTTGCCATCGGCATCTCTGATGCTGATGCGTCTGATCGTTGTTGGGAAATGTTGCTGAGAATAAAACCCGGCCAGAGTACCCAGTTGGTCGCAGATGATGCCGGACGAACGATCTGTTGGTCTGGAGTACCGTCGCGTAAAGTGCAGATTCCCCTTGGCTCGCGTCACAAAGAAGCTGCCGGCTTGATGCAAGCGATGCAGTCTGGCGAAGTCGAGATAGCCGCGATCCATGATGTAAAACGCCCCGGCTTCGGGAATGATCTGGTCGAGAATGTTCACATCGTGCATCTTGCCATCGCTGATGTGGATGAAGCTGGGGATGTTGCCGCGCAGGTCGAGCAGCGTATGCAGCTTGATCGCCGCCTTGGTCGAACGAAACGGTGCCCATGGAAATACCGACAGGCACAGATCGATGGTGGTCGCATCCAGTGCGTAGACCGTCTCGGAGAGATCGACGCCAAACGGTTCGTCCACATAAAGTGGACGGGCTATTCCAATCAGGCTTTGCGCGAAGTCGGCATAGATGCGCCAGTCCCGAACCGCATTGGCATTGGCCAACGTGTTTCGCGAAACCTTGCTGCGAAAGCCCATATGGTAGAGCTTGGCGGACTGGCTGCGCAGACAGGCTTCGATGTCGCGCAGACTCTCGCGATAAGTCAGTTGCGCGAACGCCATGCACAGAAACTGGTCGAGACAGGTGAAATGTTTGACCTTGTGTTCCCCATCGTAACGAGCGACACAACGGCGGAAAGTCGTCAGCGGCAAGTGCGACATCACTTGCGCAAATACAAGTTTGCCCGTGTTCATTGGCAGTCCTCGCAATCGGGTTTAAAGTACCCCGAATGCTACGTGCCAAATTCAAATCGAGACCAGAGCAAATTATGAAATATCTCCGTTTCGTCAATCTATTACAATCGACCCAGCGGTTAACGTTGGGACACTAGTGACTTTAAGCATGTGTTGACATGGCAGCGATTAAGGGAAATAGTTATAAATATTCAGATGGTATTGGGGAGAATGGCGTGATTCACATGAAGAACAACATTGCTGCTGCCGTGGCGTTGGTCGCGGTGTTCAAGTGCATGGCGGCATTTGCCCAGGACGATAGCGCGAGATCAACCAATCCTCGCCCCGGCGACCCGGCGGCCGGTAAAGTCAAGTCCCAGTTGTGCCAAGGGTGTCACGGCGAAGATGGCAACAGCCTTGCGGCTCTCGTTCCCAAACTCGCCGGACAAAATGCTGCCTATATTTCGAAGCAGATCCACAATTTTCAGGCTGGAACGCGTTCACACCAGATCATGAGTGACTTGGCGGCCACCGTCAACGATGACGACATTATCGATATTGCCGCTTATTTTGCTAGCCGAGATAAAATGAAGGGCGACGGTTTGGCAGACACTGGCATTGGCAAGGAATTATTTTTAAGCGGCGATGCTTCCCGAGCAATCGTCGCCTGCGTCAAGTGTCACGGTATCAACGGCAAAGGGATCGATCCGAATCCTTTGATGATTCCGGTGATTGGCGGACAAAACAAGGACTACCTGCATCGACAACTCGTCAATTTCAGGAAGGGTGATCGCAGCAATAGTCCGGGTGGAGTGATGAACGGGGTTTCCAAGTCACTGACCGACGCCGAACTCGAATCGTTGTCTGAGTATATTTCCGGACAGTAGTCAGGTAACGGGTAGCGGATACAGTCGTACAGCAGCTTTAATGATCCATCACCCAAACAGATTACACGGGGAATTCGGCTTCGGAGACACGGGCAAACGTGCGAGGCTCGCCAGACGGTCTGATTCGATCATTTTTTTGCCTTCAGTCCACCTTTTCCCGCGACATTGAGCTATCATTTCACCAGCATTGAAAAATAATGCGGCACGGGCAGACATTTAATATGAAAGGTTTATCATGGATTCCAAAACTCGCACACTCGTATTGTCGGTAGTCATAGCGGTCATCTTATGGCTGCTTGGTGGATTTGTGGTTGGCCATGCACTTGGAATTATTTGCGTTTTCTTGAGCATCGTCATTGTAGGATTGGCCACAGGCAATATGATGAATACGCCAAGCCCAACCTCTGAGAAAAAATAGATTCTGCGTAACCCCAGCGATTCTACGCCACCGCGCGGTGGCGCGCTAATTGGTGAAAGGGGCTTGTAATAGAAAGCATCGGGAAGGTGTGAATTCAATTGGCGCGCATAATTAGATTGGTTGCTTATGGCAATCAGTCAACTTGGATGACTATCTATGAACAAGTTTTTACCCTATCCATTCTTCGTCCTTTTTGCCGTGATCGCCTTCAACGTCACCGCCTTTGCGGTGATGCTTCAATTCGATTTTCTGATATTCCACGCAGTCATCTTTAAAATCATCGCATGGCTGGCCACTGTGGGAGCGTGGAGTTTTGCATACGTTTATCGGAACAAGTGAACCGGATATTGGCCTTTGGCTCTTCGGCAATACCTCCGCATTCCCAACATGGTCACTTTGCGTCCTCGCGCTGACGGAACACGCGCCACAGCCAAAAGACTGACAACAAAAGAGCTGCAATCCCCATCCACAGTGGCCAGCGTTCGGGCCGATTCCATCTGCGCCGCATCGCATCGCGCTGCCTTGCATCTACGCGCCAATACTTGAGCTTATTGTTTGCCATCATGTTGGCTTTGACATTACTCAACCAGGCGTGCTGCAACACGTAATTTTTTGGATGGTAGCCCCACAGCCACGGTGAATCACGACGCACGATTTCTAGCATGCGATCTATGATAGCCTGACGCGCCAGGCCATTTTCCATGTTCTTCATTTGCTCGAACAGGCGGTCATACTCAGGGTTATTGTAATTCGCGGCGTTCTCCCCGCCCTTGCTCACCTTGGCTTGCGCACCACTCAACAGGAATAAGAAATTTTCCGGATCAGGGTAGTCGGCGTTCCAGCCAAAATAGAACATCTGTGTGTCGCCCTTGCGAATCTTGTCCTGAAAACGGTTGTAGTCAGTGCTGCGCGCCACCAGTTGCACATTGATCTTGTCGAATTGCTTACGCAGCCAGTCGAGCCGAGATTTGTCCCCGACCCCAGTCCCAGTGGTGTCCAGATTGATCACCAGAGGCTGATGAGTTAGGGCATCCACGCCGTCGGGATAGCCCGCTTCGGCGAGCAGCCGCTTAGCGGATTCGATGGACTTGCGCTGGGGGGCGCCATCCACCCAATCATACACATAGTGGTTCATTCCCGGTTCGCCTTCTCGATAGCCGAAGATACCTGGAGGAATTGGCGACTGTGCTGCGATGCCGCGCCCGTTAGCAAAGATCGCCACAAACTCTTCGAAGTCCACCGCAATCGCAATCGCCTGCCGCAGCTTGCGCGCCCGGTCGCTGTTTCCACCCACCGTTGGATCAAGCCAATTGAAGCCCGTATACATGGTTGAAGTCGCCACAGATGTGGACAGCTTGATGCCTTGAGCATGCATCGCATCGGTGACGGTTGCCTCGCCGCCAACCGTCACCTGTACCGCCTGGTCGAAGCTGTCTGAACTGATGCCCGAGGCATCATAATACCCTTGCAAAAACTTGTTCCAGTAAGGAATTGTTTCCTTCTCTAGCGTGAAAACCACTCGGTCGATCAGCGGCAGCGGCTTACCCGCATCCGCCAACAACCCAGCGGGGGCGTCGCCAGCTTCCCCCTCGGCAGGATAGTTTTCGCTGTCGTAATAGGGGTTGCGTGTCAACACCATGCGCTGGTTTGGGTTATTCTCGGACAGATAATAGGGCCCACTGCCCACCGGCCACCAGTCCAGAGTGAGATTGCGCTCATGCATCCCCGGTTGCGCATAGAACCGCTCGGCCTCACGCGGCATGGGTGCAAAAAACGGCATCGCTAACCAGTAGGCGAACTGGGGATACTTGCCAATGATTTCGATTCGGTAGGTGTATTCGTCCACCACCTGGACGCCCGAAAGCGAATACTCATTCAGGTCGAGAAATGCGTCTGGATTTTTTTTTGCCGCTTCCTGTAGGGTCGCGGCATAATCCTTCAGGCCGACTATGTATTCGCTCATCACCCCGTAAATCGGGGTATGCAATTGAGGATGCGCGAGACGCTTGATCTGGTACGCATAATCTGCAGCGGTCACGTTGCGAGTTCCGCTATCGGAAAAATCACTTAAAGCATGAATATCCCGCAGATCAGAAAGCGTCAGATGATCATATTCCAGTTTGCCCTGGGAATCGCGCGCAAATGCCGGATGCGGCTGATAGCGCAGATTTGGCTTGATATGAATCTCATACACGCTGAATGCTATCTTGTCTTCCCGTGCATTGTCCGGGAGCGGCCGCCGGTGTCTGTCAAGATAATGCACGGTAGGCATTTGCGCCGCCGCCAAAGGGACCAGCTGATAAGGGCGCTTCAGGTAATGATATTGCAGCGGCGGCGCATAGATCTGAGCGAGAAACTCATATTCATTTTCACTGTACGCCTGCGCTGGATCGAGATGCTTGGGGCGTTCTGTAAATGCAGTATAGAAAATGGACTTACCACCGTCTGCCGCCGGATAAGGATTATTCCACAACTCGCTGTCACAGGCGGGAAGAAGCACGGCCAACAGGGAAGCAAATATGACTCGCATGGGACGAAGTTTATCGGAATAGTGCACGTGCGTCATAATGGATGTTGACACAGACAACTCATTGAACAACACTGTGCGCGCAAACAATCGGAACTTCCAAGCACCTAAAAACCCAATATCCCAAAATAAACATGAACTCCGACTGGCTTGATTTTCTCACAAAACACGGCGCATCCGTTGCTTCTGGGTTAGTGCAACACTTTGGCAACCTGGCCCTTGAGCTGAACTCGACAGCTGAAGGCACTGTATTTTGCGACTTGTCCCAGTTTGGCACGCTACGCGTATCCGGCGAGGACGCCCAGTCGTTCCTGCAAAACCTGCTGAGTAACGACATGAACGAAGTCAGCGATTCCCGCGCGCAATTAAGCAGTCTAAACGACGCAAAAGGCCGCCTGCTGGCGACCATGCTGGTCTCGCGCGTTCGCGACGCCTTTGTGTTACAACTGCCGCGCGTATTGTGCGATGCGATACGAAAGAAACTGGCCCTGTATGTTCTGCGTGCCAAGGTAAATATTGCAGATGCCAGCGACGAGATCGTTTCAGTGGGACTGTCCGGCCCAAATATCCCGGCGATTTTACCCGCACCCTTTGGCGAATTGCCCGGACTCCGATTCGGAGTCATACCTACTGCCCTAGGCGAAACAATAAAGATCGACGCGATGCGCTGGCAGATAAATACCCACGCCTCACAGGCATCGTCGCTTTGGTCTGCGCTAAGCGAGCGCGGGCGACCAGTTGGCAGTGAGTGCTGGGATTGGCTCAACATTCGTTCGGGCATCCCGGTCATCCTGCCGCAAACGCAGGAACAGCTAGTTGCGCAGATGGCTAATCTCGAACTCATCGGTGGTGTGAGTTTCAAAAAGGGCTGTTATCCTGGGCAGGAAATCGTGGCGCGCATGCAGTATCTTGGCAAACCGAAGCGCCGCATGTATCTGGCACATCTGGGCAGCCGCGAAGCGCCGCAAGCGGGAGACAAGCTATTCAGCGCGGATATGGGAAACCAGGCCAGCGGGATGATCGTCAATGCCGCGCACGCGCCTAAGGGTGGGTATGATGTGTTGGCATCGGTACAGACCTCCAGCCGCCAGACGCAAACGGTACACTGGAAGACATTAACGGGTGATAGCCTGCAGTTCTTACCCATGCCTTATCCGTTGTCCGATGATTGAGCGCCGCTTCCCGCTGGGCAATCCATTCCGATTCGTATGCCCCAGCAATTAACAAGGATAAAGTGCTGAATGTTCCCCCGACGCCTGTTGATCGCCCTATGGCACGCCCGCCGGGAATCTTGCCGGACTGTGTGAACCGAGTGTGGATGCAGCACGCTCGACAATCACCCTGAAGATTTTCTTTAGCGTCATGCTGCATAAGAGATCCGCCCCGACCGATACCTCGTGCTCGTCGATGTCGGTGTCAGCATTTGCCATCGCCACACACCGTTAACGAGTCGCGACAGCAATGAGAAGTCTGCCGTCGATCGCATGGACGTCGTGCTTACAATGCGCAACTACTGGAATATCTACAGGCCATCTGCCATGCGGCAGATGCAAAATGACAGCAGCCTCCTGAATTGATCATTTGCAACGATATTCAAAACTCATCCTGGGGCATTCGCCGGGTTCGGTTTAATGAGCAAACCTACGGCCGATCCATTTTATGATGGCGTCCCTCCTTCACCAGTGCATAAAAACTTCACCGCAAATTGGGTAGCGCAAATGATCCTGGGGAAACTACAGTTTCATGGACATCTTGATGTGTGGCAACCCCGCATCCATGAATTCCTTACCATGCTCGATGAATCCAAGGCTATGATAAAAGGGCAATGCGTAAGTCTGCGCATCCACATCAACCATCTTGTAATCGTGTGCACGCGCATAATCAAGCAGCGCTTCCATGATTGCCGTTCCAACCTTTTGCTTGCGCCACTGCGGTAGAACTGCGATGCGCCCGATGTGTCCGTTGGGAAGAATTCTTCCGCAGCCGATAGCATCGCCAGTATGGCTAAGTGCCAGTGCATGACGGCAACCCTCATCTAGGCCATCCCATTCCAGCTCTGCAGGGACGCCCTGTTCCTGGATGAATACTGCGTCGCGAATTGATCTAAGCAACGGTTCGCCGTCGTGCCAGCACACCAGACTGACAGTAAAAGGATTACTCATGCTTGCATCCCCCCCTGGAAAATCACTCGATGATTTCGATTGTTGTTCCCCAAGGTACCAAATCGAACAACTCGATCACATCGGCATTGCGCATCCGAATACATCCATGCGAATTAGGCATGCCAAGCGTTACGGAATCAGGCGTACCGTGGATATAAATGTATCGGCGCATGGTATCGCTTTTTCCAAGCCGGTTGAAGCCCACTTCGCAGCCGGACAGCCACAGGATACGCGTCAGTATCCAGTCACGCTCTGGAAACCGCGCTCCCAGTTCCGGCGTATAGATTTCTCCGGTCGGGCGGCGGCCCACAAATACGGTGTTTTCCGGCTGACCCGCTCCTATTTTGGCTCGAATAATATGCTTACCGCGCGGCGTGCAACAACTGCCGAACATCTCACCCACTCCTTTTTCAGAACTGGACACTGCATACCGGCGCAGCACCCGTCCCGCGTCATCCAGCAATTCGAGTTGCTGCTTTGCGATTTGGACCTCTATTTTCACGACGCCTTCTGCTCCGCGCGACGCAGGGCAAAAAATCTGCTTAGCATTAGACCGCATTCTTCGGCCAGAACGCCGCCAACAACGTCAGCATGATGATTCAAACGCAGTTCGGCGAACGGATTCATAATGCTGCCACAAGCTCCAGTCTTGGCATCGCTCGCCCCATAAACCAAACGCCCGATTCGTGCGTGCATGATCGCCCCGGCACACATCAGGCATGGCTCCAGCGTGACAAACAACTCGCAGCCCACCAACCGGTAATTGCCGATATGCTGCGCTGCATCGCGCAACGCGATCATTTCTGCATGGGCGGAAGGGTCGTGGCGCGAGATCGGCGAATTGTAACCACGTCCGATGATCTCTCCATCCAGCACCACGACAGCGCCAACCGGCACCTCGTCTGCCGCTTCAGCTCGGCGCGCCAGTTCCAGTGCAGCGCGCATGAACACGAGATCCTTCTGGTCTAGTGGAGAATGCATGCGGGATAGAACAAGTCATGTAATGCCATAGATGATATTGTACGGGAAAAAAAAGCGAGATTCGCAAAGAACAGAGCCGACTGCAAACGACAGTGAGGCAAGGAACATGGCGGCTCAAGCTGATTCTATCATTGTGCCGGAGTTGAAGAGAGCGCCGCTGGATCCCGAGCAAACAAGGCGAACGGACCGAAGCGTCTTTGCAAGCACTTGCTAAAGAATTGCGGGAACATCAATATTCGTTTGAACGATCCCAGCACAGGTTGTTTGAGCATGCGCCGGTCGACGATCATAGCAGCGCGCGCGCAGATCCAATCGTTGCGAATGACGTTGCCGTTGCCGTGCACGAGCGGAAGAGAAGATAGACTAACATTGAGTGACATGCAGAGAATGCCGGCCAAGGGGCACGATGAAAACCAAATAGTCCGGCCAGATGGCAGGAAATCGATCCGTGTGACTGACATCATTGCTCGCGGTTGAAGCCGGGCCAGTGAACACATCTCGAGCCTGATTCCGAGAATGGCGCAGAAAACAATCCACTTGGGCGGATTCCCTCAACGTCCCTCAGACATTATGCACTTTGGCCTTTCTAATCCAATTCTTTCAGGTTTAGGGTGCGCAACTTGGGTGCGAGATGCGCCGTTGTCGCCACCACTACCAGTGTCATTATCCCGCCAAAAATGACTGATGGAACCAATCCCATCAGGCGAGCGGCCAAGCCTGATTCGAATGCGCCCAGCTCATTGGACGACCCGATGAAGATTCCGTTGATCGCAGAAACACGGCCTCGCATCATGTCGGGCGTTGCCAACTGCATGATGGTGTTACGCATCACGACGGATACCCCGTCGCAAATGCCGGACAACATGAGCAACAGTGCCGCAAACCAGAAGTAAGTGCTTAGTGCAAAGGAAATTATGCAAATGCCGAAGCCAGCCACTGCCATCAGCAGCAAACGTCCCGCGTGCTTGTTCAATGGATATCTGGCGAGAATAATGCCAACCACGATAGCGCCGATGGCAGGTGCAGCACGCAAGATACCTAAGCCTTCAGGTCCATAGTGAAAGATCTCGTGTATGAATGCAGGCAGCATGGCGACGGCACCGCCAAAAAGTACTGCGAACATATCCAGCGCTTGTGCGGCCAAGATAATCTGGTTGCCAAAAACGAAGCGCAAGCCTTCTGCTATGCTGGACAATACGGCAGAGGGCTTGGCGGACGGCGGTTCGACGATGCGCAAGGACAGCAACGTGACGGTTGCGCTCATGGCGAGGGCAGCGGACACCGCGTACGCAACAGTAATGCTCGCCCAACCGACCAAGGCCCCCCCCAAGGCTGGCCCAGCCACCAATCCCAGCTGAAATGCCGAGCTGCCGATGCCGGCAGCTCTGGCATATTGATTTCGCGGCAACACCAGCGCGAAAAGTGCGTTGTAAGAAGGACCGATAAAAGCGCGCGCGACGCCAACGCACGAAATCGATCCGTAAATCCAAAGCGACGGATTTCCCTGTGCCAATACGGTCGTGGTCGCAGCCAGTACCATCGCATTCAAACTTGTCACCAAACTCGCCAAGGCGCCGAACTTCCGCCGCGAATGGTGATCGACGGCATATCCCGCAAACAGCGCACAGCAAAAATAGGGAATCACTTCGGCCAGGCCGATCAATCCAAGCGCCAGAGGATCATGTGTCAGTTCATAGATATGCCATCCAACCACCACAGCAGTGACCTGATAGGCCAGGACGATCTGCATGCGGAACGCAAGCAGGATGAGAAAACTGCGATTGCGCAAAGGCGAGGCTGACGATGCGGATAGTATCGGTTGCATGACTTTGCTACTAAAAATCCTGGAAGATGACCCAATGGAATCGGACGGTAACTGCCGAACTGAATACATCGATTCGATAAATGCAAGGTTCCCTTGTATGTCCAAAAGCCACGAGCTTGGGTTTTGGATGGATGCTTTTTGAAAGGTTAGCTTGAAGCATAATCGTAACCGCGCCTATTGCAAAGACGGAAGGTTATATGATTAAAGCGACAATCGCATTAAAGGCGAGTTGTTGAGACATTAGCCCGTACGCGAATCAATGCCAATGGTATCCAGGCAAAAAAGGCGATTCACCCTGTGTACGCTAAGAATTTGGCGCGTGCAGGCATCAAATAAATCCCCTACTTCAGCCAGGGTGCGGGGCTTTGCGTGGCATCCAAGGAGCTACCCACCATGGCAAACAAAATATCCGATGCAAGCCAATGGGATTTTGATACTATTACCCGAAGGACACAATTTTTGGTGGAGCATTTTTGTGCTTGCCTTTAATGCATTTTTTTACAAGAATGTCATCCTATCAAGCAGGTTCATTCATGTCAGAAAACAAAGTTGCAGATTTTTCCCTGCCCGCTACGGGCAATCAGACCTTCACCCTATCCGGCGCGCGCGGCAAGCATCTGGTCATTTATTTTTACCCCAAGGACAATACTCCGGGTTGCACCACCGAGGCACAGCAGTTCCGTGATTTATACCCGCAATTCAAGAAGGCGAATTGCGAAGTGGTCGGTATTTCGCGGGATAGCCTCAAATCGCATGAGAATTTCAAGACCAGGTTCATGCTACCTTTTGCCCTGCTCTCGGATACCGAAGAAACCGTTTGCACCCTATTTGGCGTGATCAAGACGAAGAACATGTATGGCAAGCAGGTTCGCGGCATCGAACGCAGCACCTTCGTATTCCACAAGGATGGTACTTTGCGCCGAGAATGGCGCGGACTTAAGGCCGATGGCCACGCGCAAGAAGTGCTGGATTTTTGCAAGACCCTTGACTAAAGGAACGTCATGTCACCACCCCCACGCAGCAAATCGGTCAAGATAGCGAAGGATACAGAGATCAAGTTATTCGTGCTGGACACCAACGTACTATTGCACGACCCCACCAGCTTGTTCCGCTTTGAGGAACACGACATTTGCCTGCCAATGTTCGTGCTGGAGGAGCTCGACAACAAGAAAAAGGGCATGACCGAGGTCGCGAGAAATGCGCGCCAGGCGAGTCGCTTCCTAGATCAGATTGTCAGCGATGCACCACATAAGATCGAAGAAGGCATTGCGCTCGAATCGCCCGCGCACAAGAATTGCTCGGGCCGGTTATTCCTCCAGACCAGCTTCGTCAGATATGAGTTGCCACAGAACCTCGAACTTGGCAAAGCAGACAATGCGATTCTCGGCGTGGTTATCGGCCTGCAAAAGGAGCAACCGCAGCGATCCGTTATTCTGGTCAGCAAGGACATTAACATGCGCATCAAGGCGCGCGCGCTCGGCCTGGAAGCACAGGACTACTTCAACGACAAGGTTCTTGAAGACAGCGACCTGCTCTATACCGGCGTGCTGCCTTTACCAACCGATTTCTGGGAACGTCACGACAAGGACATGAAGTCTTGGCAGAAGGAAGGCCACACCTATTATCAGATACAAGGCCCGCTTTGTGGGGCGTTTTTCGTCAATCAATTTGTTTTCCAGGAAAATGGCACCACACCATTCTATGCGGTGGTGCTGGAGCAGAATGATCGGACCGCCCTTCTGCGTACCCTGACCGATTACACCCACAGCAAGAACAACGTATGGGGCATCACTGCGCGTAATCGTGAGCAGAATTTCGTGCTTAACTTGCTCATGAATCCCGACATCGACTTCGTCACCCTATTGGGACAGGCAGGAACAGGCAAGACTCTGCTGACACTGGCGGCAGGGTTGTCGCAGACACTGGAATCCAAGCTGTATTCCGAGATCATCATCACCCGAGTCACAGTTCCCGTAGGCGAAGACATCGGCTTCCTGCCCGGAACCGAAGAGGAGAAGATGACGCCATGGATGGGTGCTTTGGAAGACAACCTCGATGTGCTTAATAAATCTGACGACGAAGGCGGCGATTGGGGGCGTGCCGCGACACGCGATTTGATACGCTCCCGAATAAAGGTAAAATCGCTAAACTTCATGCGCGGGCGCACGTTCCTCAACAAATATGTGATCATCGACGAGGCACAGAATCTGACGCCAAAGCAGATGAAGACACTGGTGACCCGCGCAGGCCCCGGCACTAAAGTGGTATGTATGGGTAACATCGCGCAGATCGATACGCCGTATCTCACGGAAGGTAGCTCAGGGCTCACCTATGTGGTAGATCGCTTCAAGGGCTGGGCGCACGGCGGTCACGTAACGTTGCTACGCGGCGAACGGTCTCGCTTGGCGGATTATGCGGGCGAGGTACTGTAGGAGCGTGAGGAATTGCGCGCCCGCGGGAGATGCTTCAGATAATGAACAAACTACAAAAATGCGATGCAGAATGGCGCAACGAGCTCACGCCCGAGCAATATCATGTGTGCCGCGAATGCGGCACCGAACCGCCGTTTACAGGCGCGTATTGGGACTGCCATGATGCCGGAACATATCGCTGCGTTTGCTGCGGCAACGCCCTGTTTGATTCAGCAAGCAAGTTCGATTCCGGCACAGGGTGGCCAAGTTTTTGGCAACCTTATAAACCTGAAAATGTCGTGTCGCGCACCGACACTAGTTACGGCATGACACGCGAAGAAGTTTGCTGCAGACAATGTGGGGCGCACCTTGGGCATATCTTCCCGGATGGCCCACAACCGACTGGATTGCGATTTTGCGTTAACTCTGCGGCACTTACGCTGGACAAATACAAACCTCCCCAACCATCTCCATGAAACTGATATTCGACTTATTTCCCGTCCTCCTGTTCTTTGTAGCCTTCAAATTTCAGGGCATTTATGTCGCCACGGGGGTGGCAATTGCTGCAACCACGGCTCAGATCATCTGGACAAAATATCGGCATGACAAAGTCGACGTGATGTTATGGGTATCCTTTGCCATCATCAGCGTCTTTGGGGGCGCAACGCTGCTTCTGCATGACGAAAGTTTCATTAAGTGGAAACCTACCGTGCTTTATTGGGCATTTTCCGCAATCTTGTTGTGTTCGAATTTACTATTCCATAAGAATCTGATGCGCACGTTGCTCCATGAAAAAATGGCCCTGCCCCTGCATGCTTGGAATCGCCTCAACCTTAGCTGGAGTCTGTTCTTTGCGGTCCTCGGTATCGTTAACTTGTACGTCGCTTTCAATTACTCCACCGACAGCTGGGTGAATTTCAAACTGTTCGGCTTTACAGGATTGATGCTTATATTCATCCTGGCACAAGGCGTTTGGCTCACGAGATATATAGATGAGAAGAAGGAACACAACTGATGGAGCCTACATAGATCATGTGGTACGCAATCATTGGGCACGACGTGCCAAACAGTTTGGATAAGCGCGTGACGAGCCGACCCGCACATGTTGCTCGCTTGCAAAGATTACAGGAGCAAGGCCGCCTGTTACTGGCTGGTCCGTTTCCTGCCGTTGATGCGCATGATTCTGGCGCCGCGGGGTTCACCGGCAGCCTGATCGTCGCCGAATTCACTTCATTGGCGGCAGCTCAAGACTGGGCGAACGCCGACCCTTACGTAACGGGCGGTGTATATGCCGAAGTTCGGGTTCAACCATTCAGAAAAACATTCCCGCAATGAGTGAATTTGAAGCGAAAATGCGCGCACGGCTTGCCGAGCTTGATCCGGTATATCTGGAAATTATCGACGAAAGCCACAGACATGCGGGACATGCAGGTGCGCGCGATGGCGGGGGGCATTATGTGCTGCACATCGCCTCGGCGCAATTTGTCGGTCGTAATACGGTTGCACGTCACCGTATGATATATTCCGCTCTGGGAGAGTTGATGAAGCGCGAAATCCACGCACTCACCATACAGGCGCGTGCGCCAGATGAAATCTAACTTTTTACTTTTTATTCATTGAAGAGGAATTACCATGTTGAAAAATGGAAAATATGTAGCACTGGCAATACTGGGCGCACTGTTGATCAACCCGGCTTTTGCCGAGGAAAAATCCGCCGCTATGGTCAACGGCGTTTCCATTCCTCAGGCGCGAGTGGATCTGCGCGTAAAGATCGCTGGCACGCAGGGGCAGGCTGACACGCCAGAGCTACGCAAAGCAATCCGTGACGACATGATTAGCCTCGAAGTACTTGCGCAGGAAGCGAAAAAGGCGGGAATGGACAAGGATCCCGACGTAATTCAACAAACGGAATTGGCCAGCCAGTCGGTGCTGGTCGGAGCATTTGTGCAAGATTATGCGAAGAAACATGAGATCAGCGAAGACCAGCTCAAGCAGGAATATGACAAGCTTAAAGTCAATCTCGGCAAGAGTGAGTATAACGTCCGGCACATCCTGGTAGATACCGAAGACGACGCCAAAGCCATCATCAAGCAACTCAGCAAGAAGGGAAAGTTCGACAAGATCGCTAAGGAGAAGTCTAAAGATGCCGGTTCCGCAGCGCAGGGTGGCTCCTTGGGATGGGCGGTCCCTAGCAACTTCGTCCCCCCTTTTGCCAACGCACTTCTAAGTCTTAAAAAGGGCGAATACACCAAGGAGCCAGTTAAGTCGCAGTTCGGATGGCACATCATCAAATTGGATGACGTGCGCGACCTGAAAATTCCTTCGTACGAAGAACTCAAGCCGCAAATTCAACAGCGCATGCAGCAACAGGCCATCCAGGAATACATAGCCGACCTGCGCAGCAAGGCAAAGATCGAGTAATCGGTAACACCCATCAGTAGAAAGAAGGGGATGCCGTTGCCATCCCCTTTTTATTCGACCCTTCTCTTTCCGCTCATTCTGAATATCCGCGGCCTCCATCCGTGCTCTTGCCACTTGCGCCGATGGCATGAATTCTTCGGCATTCGCAATGGGGACTAGTGATGCGACAGCATGCTATTGAAACATCCGGGCGCCGCGACGAAACCGATCAGGCTGTGCGGAAAGACCGACTCAACTATAAGCATTTGAGAGGAATGACACAGGACGAAAGGGCCTAGGAAACCTGCCAATCCAATTCCACCCATTCACAGTTTGCAATTCTACTTCGAACCACCTGTTCAGGATCATCACGCGTCAAAGCCAGTGCCGCAATGATGGGGTTCTCGTGGCATACCGCCAGCAATACCCCATCCGCATAACGCATGGCCGCATCATCGAGAAAGCTGCGCAACCGCTCCATTTGCTCCAGAAATGACTCCCCTCCCTCCGGCTTGACGCGTAAGGGATCAGGCCGTACTAGATTATTGAATATCTCCACTGACAAGCCTTCCATGCCGGACCGACGTTCATTGAGCCTTGGGTCTATATGGAGTGGCTGGGGATGGTGCCGCAGGAGGATCTTTGCGGTCTGCTGGGCGCGTGGAAACTCGGAAGAGTAAGCGCGAGTAAAACGAATCGCGCGTAGCTTTTCCGAAGCAGCATTGGCCTGCGCCCTGCCCCTTCTTGTAAGGCCCACGAGCCGAGTGGGATCATCGTTGATGCGATTGGCGACGTTCGCCTCACTTTCGCCGTGGCGCACTAAAAACACTTTCATTTATCGCGTTTCTCTTGATCAGGCCCTGCTTTTTTTGATCAAATCGTATGCAAGCTGAATTTCTTTTGCCTGTTCGGTTGCCATTGCGATCATGTCTTCTGGCACGCCTTGTCCGATCAGCTTGTCAGGGTGATACTGGCTCATTAGCTTGCGATATGCGCGCTTAATGTCTGTGTCGCTGCTCTCCTTGGATACGCCCAACGCTTTATAGGCGTCATCCAAAGCTGTGGCTGCATTGGCTTGCCCACCGGCAAAGTGCGCTTGATTCAGCACCATGTCCAGCATTTCCCTGAACGTGGCGCGGTTAATCCCCAAATGCCCTGCAATGTCGACAAGCAATGCTTCTTCAGCCGGATGGAAATGTCCGTCCGCCAAGGCCATCACGATAAGATAGACGAGCAATACCTGCTTCAAATTCTTCGTATGTCCACAAATCGCCATGAA
This sequence comes from uncultured beta proteobacterium, assembly GCA_963833515.1. Taxonomy (GTDB): domain Bacteria; phylum Pseudomonadota; class Gammaproteobacteria; order Burkholderiales; family Gallionellaceae; genus Gallionella. The sequence continues at coordinate 50,728 of CAWHYN010000033.1, forward strand.
CCTCCTGTATGTCGGTTCGATGTCAAACGTTGGATCTGCTCCTGTCTTGAATAGACTGATTGCCTTCTGGCGATGGTCAGGAGTCATGTTCAGCTTCTGCATAAACTGCTCGACATGCTCAATCTCCTGTTGTGAGACATGCCCATCAGCCTTGGCCAGCTTACCCATCGAGATGAAAACCGTCTCCAGGAAGATGGCTTGGCGCAGTTCATTCTGCAACGGATTCACGGCACCAGTGCCGTAAACCCTCACGCGATCGAAAAATGAGCCTAAGAACAGGCCCATTAGCGCCCCGAAGAAACCGAAAAAATAATATCCAGCAACAACACCAATCAACTTGAACAAGGCGACCCCGGAGAAATAATTAGACGTAAAGCCAGCAGCTCCAAAGGCGCGCATTATACCCTTGCAGAAGCGGACCGCACCCCCTTAGCACCCCATCCAACGGGAGCATCGCATTGATCGCTCGGCCGTTCCTGGTGGCTATCGAAAGACTGGATTGGTTACAACCGAAATTCAACCAACTGGGATAGAGAACAATTTACAGGGAAGCAACATTTCGGTCGGCTTTGCGTTCCAAGTCCGGAGCCCTTACCGTACCCATCTCCTTGCATTCTGGAACATCCGCAGCCACGCACCGTTCTCTTGCCACTCGCGCGGATGCCAGGAGTTCTGTACAGCGCGAAAGACGCGCTCGGGGTGCGGCATCATGATGCTAAAGCGCCCGTCCGGGGTGGTCAGGCCGGTGATGCCTTGCGGGGAACCATTCGGATTGAGGGGGTAATTTTCTGTTGGTTTTCCGGCGTTGTCCACATAGCGCATCGTCACCAGATGTTGCACGGCCTTCAGTTTCCTTTCATTGCCAAATTTGGCATAACCTTCGCCGTGCGCGACAACGATGGGCATAAGGCTGCCCACCATCCCGTCAAGCAGGATCGAGGGAGATTCCTGGATTTCCACCATCACGAAACGCGCCTCGAATTGTTCGGATAAGTTGCGCGAAAAGCGCGGCCAGTTATCCGAGCCTGGAATTATCTCATGAAGGTTGCTCATCATCTGGCAGCCATTGCACACGCCAAGAGCGAAGGTGTCTTCACGCTGGAAGAATGCGGCAAATTCATCTCGTGCACGCGAATTGAACAGGATGGATTTCGCCCAGCCCTCGCCTGCGCCCAGCACGTCGCCAAACGAGAATCCGCCACAGGCCGCAAATCCCTTGAATTCGCTGAGCTTGACGCGCCCATTGATGATGTCGCTCATGTGGACATCCGCAGCAAGAAAGCCGGCCCGGTCGAACGCGGCCGCCATTTCTACCTGTCCGTTCACGCCCTGCTCGCGCAGGATGGCGATTCTGGGGCGATTGCGCAGCAAAGCGGGGCCTATACCCTCATTCAGGTCGTAGGTTAATTTGGCATGCAAGCCGCGATCGGCGGCATCCAGCAGATGGTCATACTCTTGCCGTGCACAGGCAGGATTGTCACGCAGGGTCTGCATCTGATAAGTGGTTTCCGACCAGATGCGTTGCAGATTGACACCGCTTTCCGAATACAATTTCTCACCGTGCCGTGAAATCTCGATCATGCCGGTTTGGTTCAATGTGGCGATCTTCTGAACGCTCTTCAGTCCCGCATCATGAATCATTCCCAGTATGTGCTGGACATCGCGGTTGCGCACTTGGATCACGGCTCCCAACTCTTCATTGAACAAGGCACGCAGGGTATCGCCATGCAGCTCATCAAGACTGATGGACAGGCCAATGTGGGACGCGAAGGCCATTTCGCACAACGTGATAAATGCCCCTCCATCAGAGCGATCGTGATAGCTGAACAATTTCCCCTCGATATTCAGGCGTTGTATCAACTCGAAGAATGATTTGAGTAACGCTGCATCGTCCACATCCGGTGCAACATCGCCAACCTGCTTGTATACCTGGGCCAGTGCCGAGCCGCCCATGCGGTTCTTGCCCTGCCCCAGGTCGATCAACAAGAGTGTGGTATCCATATAAGCGGCCAATTGCGGTGTAAGCGTGTCCCGCGCATCGGCACAGGGCGCAAAGGCGGTGACGATCAAGGACAAAGGAGCGGTGACTGCCTTATCTACTTGGCCTTCCTTCCATGAGGTCTTCATCGACATCGAATCCTTACCGACCGGAATGCTGATGCCGAGCTGCGGACAAAGCTCCATACCCACCGCGCGCACGGTATCGAAAAGCGCTGCATCTTCCCCATGGTGTCCGGCAGCCGCCATCCAGTTCGCCGACAGCTTAATGTCGCCCATCCTTTCGATGCGCGCTGCCGCAATATTGGTGATCGATTCTCCCACCGCCATACGCCCCGAGGCAGCTGCGTTCACTAGAGCCAGCGGAGTGCGTTCACCCAGTGCGAAAGCCTCACCACGATAAGTATTAAACCCCATCAATGTCACTGCGACGTCCGCGACCGGAACTTGCCAAGGACCGACCATCTGATCGCGCGCCGTCATGCCGCCCACGGTACGGTCGCCGATACTGATCAGGAACGTCTTATTCGCCACTGAAGGCAAGCGCAGCAATCGCTCGATGGAACCTCGCAACTCGGTCGCTGACAAGTCGCAGGAGTGAAGGCGAGGAACTTCACGCGCCACATTACGCGTCATCTTTGGCGGTTTGCCGAGCAGCATTGACAACGGCATGTCCACGGGATAATCACCGAATACCCTGTCGTGCACCGTGATCTGGTCTTCGGCGATCGCCGTTCCCACGACGGCGAACGGACAACGCTCGCGCTCGCACGAAGCACGGAATTCTTCAAAGCGCTCCGGGGTGATGGCCAGCACGTAGCGCTCCTGGGACTCATTGCACCAAATCTGTTTTGGCGACATGTCAGTCTCAGCCAACGGAATATTGCGCAGCTCGAAGCGTGCTCCGCGTCCTCCACCATGCACAAGTTCGGGCAGTGCATTCGACATGCCGCCCGCACCGACATCGTGTATCGAAAGAATGGGATTGTTCGCCCCCATCTGCCAACACCGGTCTATCACTTCCTGCGCGCGTCGTTGCATCTCCGGATTGCCTCGTTGTACCGAATCAAAATCGAGACGCTCTGCATTCGCGCCAGTGTCCATGCTTGACGCGGCACCACCGCCCAATCCGATGAGCATGCCAGGCCCCCCCAGGTGTACCACCAGCGCGCCAACGGGCAGTCCGTGTTTGTGGGTATGCTCCGCTCTTATGTTACCGATACCGCCAGCCAGCATGATGGGCTTGTGATAACCCCGCATCTCGCCGCTGACGTTCTCTTCGAACGTTCGGAAGTAACCTGCCAAATTTGGCCGGCCAAATTCATTGTTGAATGCTGCGCCTCCGATGGGGCCTTCCAGCATGATTTGCAGCGCCGAGACAATCCGAGAGGGCCGACCATAAGCTGTCTCCCATGGTTGTACGAATCCCGGAATGTTCAGGTTGGAAACAGAAAATCCGGTCAACCCTGCCTTCGGTTTGGAGCCTCTGCCTGTTGCGCCTTCATCGCGTATCTCGCCACCGGCACCAGTTGCCGCGCCGGCAAATGGAGCGATTGCAGTGGGATGGTTATGCGTCTCAACCTTCATCAGCGTATGCGTCAACTCATCGCTGAATGCGTAACCGCCGTCCGCGCGCGGATAAAAACGCTCGATGCGCGCCCCCTCGATGACCGATGAGTTGTCGGAATACGCGACTACCGTGCCTTGGGGACTGACATTATGCGTGTTACGGATCATGCCAAACAGAGAGATGGATTGCGCCTCGCCATCGATCACCCAGTCAGCGTTGAAGATCTTGTGGCGGCAGTGCTCGGAATTGGCCTGTGCAAACATCATCAGCTCGACATCCGTCGGATTGCGCTCGAGTTTCTGGAAATTTTCGACCAGATATTCGATCTCGTCGGGCGACAACGCCAAGCCCATCTCGATGTTGGCGATCGCTAATGCGTGGCTGCCGCCCTGCAAGACATCTACAGTCGTTAACCGTTGCGGCGCGCCGTGCATAAAGATCCTTTCCGCGGCACCATCGATATTGATAAGGACAGTCTCAGTCATTCTGTCATGCAACAGTGGCCATACCACCGCCTGTTCGGCATCGCTCAGTGGTTTGCCACTTGGCGTAGCGAGGTAATAGGCCACACCGCGTTCAATGCGCAACACGATCGACAGGCCACAGTGCTGCGCGATCTCGGTAGCCTTGGTCGACCACGGAGAAATCGTGCCAAGGCGCGGCACCACCAACTGGAACTGATACTTGTTTGCATCGGCTGGCTCTCCTCCAGAATTGTCGATGCCTAGCAATTTGTCCAGCAATTTCCTGTGCGCGCGCGACAATTTCCCATCCTTCAATTCGCAGAAGTAACAGTGGCGCGTGGCCGCGATAACGGCTCCGGGAGCAACTTCATTCAGCGCAACATTGAGCTTTTCCAGTCGAAAGGCAGATAGGGCAGAGGTGCCTAAAGAGACTTGAAACATGGCATAGACCGTGAAATTATGATTGGGTCAGGATTATACTATGTGTGTTACCCACTTGATTTGCCCAGAAATGACCAAGCCCCCCGCGCATTCACCCAAACCCATTCGCCCGAGCCAAGTCAGGGGAAAGCTTCCCAAACGTCCACGCGACAGCCACAAGGGGCTATTCGGCACGGTCGCAATAGTCGGTGGCGCCTCCGGCATGGTCGGCGCTCCGCTGCTGGCCGCGCGCGCTGCGCTCAAGCTGGGCGCAGGATGCGTCCATGTCGGCCTGATGGCGGAGAACGCGCCAGTCATCGATATGATACAACCGGAATTGATGCTGCACTCTGCGTCTGCCGCGCTACAACTGCCCGGCATAGACGTATTGGCGGTCGGCTGCGGATTGGGGCGCGACAATATGGCTCAACAGGTTGTTTTCGATGCCCTGCGCAGCCAAGCCGCTGTTGTGCTGGATGCAGACGCACTGAACATCCTGGCACAGCGCCCCGATCTGCAGGGCCTGCTAATCGCACGCGAAGCTGCTTGCGTGCTCACGCCTCATCCCGGCGAAGCGGCTCGTCTATTGAGCTGCAGCACAGATGAAGTCCAGGCCGATCGGGTTGCGGCGGTGCAGCAACTTGCGCACAAGTACGCGTGTAGCGTGGTGCTGAAAGGTGCCGCCAGCCTATGCGCGACCCGCAATGGCAATCTGTTAATCAACAAGACCGGAAACCCCGGGATGAGCTCGCCTGGCATGGGGGACGTGCTAACGGGCATGATTGCGGCCCTTATCGCTCAGGGAATGCCCGCCGATGACGGACTGTTGTTGGCAGTGCATCTGCATGGCGCGGCAGGGGACGCACTGGCAGAACATGGCATCACCATTGGCATGACCGCGACGGAGGTAACCGAGTGGGCGCGCTGGTTGCTCAACCGACGACTCTAGGCCTGCTGCTCGGTCAGCATACCGAGTTGCTTTCCCACCCTTTTCGAATTGGCTCTCTCACACGTGACTTTTCCCATCGATATCAGTGAAGAAGCTGGTGTGCGCTTTCTGCACTTTGGCTCAACTTGGATACAAGGCGCAATGCGCATCGCGCGCCCATGGAATTTGGAACTGGAATATACCCGCGAGATGATGGCCAGCTTGCTTCTGCGCGATGATCCGAAGTGGCCTCGCGCCGTATTGCTAGTCGGGCTAGGTGCAGCTTCCCTGACAAAATTTCTGTATCGATACTATCCGCGTGCGCAACTCACCGTAGTGGAGATCGAACCCGCCGTGGTCGCCGCTGCAAGACAATTCTTCAAGTTACCTGAAGACCCCAGGCGCATCAACCTTGTCATGGGCGACGGTGCGAAATACATGCTGAACAGCGACAAGAAATTCGACTTGATCCTCGTGGATGGCTTCGACGAAAACGCTCGTGCCGGGGCACTGGATACACTGCCGTTCTATCAAGCATGCCGTGCGCGCTTGAGTGATGACGGGATAGTGGCGATCAACCTGCTAGGACGCAGTCACGGATTCGAAGCAAGCATGCAACGGATCATGACCGCCTTTTCACACCGCGCGCTGGTGTTCCCATCATGCGAAAGTGGCAATGCAATTGCCTTCGCGGCGGGAGGCAATCCTGTTGAGATTCCCTTCCGCGAACTGAAGGAAGGCGCGCTGGCGCTAAAAGGCTCGACCGGATTGAATCTGCTGCCCACCTTAACGCGACTGGCGCGAGCCAAGACTTGTTTGAATGACAAGCTGACCCTGTAACAGCCAATGCGGCTGCTCCGCGGGAACCAAAAACCAAGGGCGGGTTCTGCGCCCCGCCCCGCCGTGCTGTACTCCCACTCCCTTACCCGACTTTGCGCCGGATCAATCCTTTCTGCGGAACATCATGCGCTCCAGCAAACCATCCTTCATGAGGAATTGATGCTTGAGCGCACCGAGAAGATGCACCACAACTAGGACTATCAATACCGTTATCAGCAGTTGGTGCACCTCGTGGGCCAACACGTGTCGATAACCATGTTCCTTGGGCAGCAAATTCGCATCGCCCGCCAAAAGAGCCTTTCCTGCATCGCTGGTTATGATTGTCAGAACACCGCTCACTGGCAGCAGAAACAACACTGTGTAAAGCAAGTAATGAACGCCTTGGGCCATCTTGTCCATCGGCGAATCGCCAACTGGCGGAGGGATACCATCCTGGCGGCGAAAAGTGAAGCGCAGCAGGGTCAACAATAAAACCAAACCGCCCGCCAAGATATGCACAAAGTATCCAGTCAGGGTTGCCTTGCTCTCATCGGTCGCGTCGCCCAGACTATCGCCAAGAAACCATGCGGCGATCAGCAGTGCCAACGTCAACCAATGAACGGCCACCATGCGCTTGCTATATTGTTTCATGAGTTTGACTCCGCAACTTAATGGAACCATCCCGACAGGGGGAACCATTGAAATTTCCTTGTTTGAACAGGATCACATTCTACATCAATAAACGCACCATCGACTTTAGATCCATGTACTCCTGTCGATTGCACGCGGGCATGGCAATGCTGCCCGCACCACTTGGTCAACCGCTCTTTTACCCTGGCACATCAGCTCGATAGAGTGGACTTTGCAATAGTTGTTCTACATTGCTGAAACCGAGCCAGATGCATGGACCCGATGAATGCCGATCCTAGAGGAGCGAGCAAATACCCTTGGGAGCCCGGCGTCTAATGACCATTCTGTGACGGCGTTACCTGGTGCGTTTTACAGGAAGCCCCTACCCTTGCTTATGTCTTGGCGTATTCGCATCTTTCAACGTACTACTGCGTTCCGCGGCAATGACGCGCTTACTGCGCGATTTGCGCTCGCCCATCGTTGCTTAGGCCGACTGCGCTTGACGAATACCAAGAAAGCGAAAACCTTTTATATTCGCTGTGTACGTCAATGACAACGCTCCTCCAACTCTTCCCAACGCGCCATCGCCCACAACAGTTCCTCATCAATCTGCTGGTTGCGCGCCTGCAATTGCTTGGCTTGCTTGGCATCGGCGCGATAGATTTCGCTATCTGCAAGAAGCGCGGCGACGTCACTTTGCTCGCGCTCTAGGGCCTCGATCCGTCTGGGTAATTCCTCAAGCTCTCGCGCTTCCTTGAAGCTCAGTTTGCCTGTGGCCTTCACTTTGTCCACGGGTGCGACAACCACACGTGGAATTGCGGGAACCACATTTTTAGCAGATGCAATGGTGGCCTGGTATTTTTTTACGCGGACCCAGTCCTCATAGCCACCGACATACTCAATAAGTTTGCCATTGCCCTCAAACGCGATCACCTGGGTAACGACATTATCTAGGAAGGACCGGTCATGGCTGACCAAAAACAACGTGCCGTCATATTGTGCCAACATTTCCTCGAGAAGTTCCAGCGTCTCGATATCCAGATCGTTGGTCGGTTCGTCGAGCACTAGAACATTCGCCGGCTGCGTAAACAAACGTGCCAGAAGCAGACGGTTGCGCTCGCCGCCCGAACAACTCTTTACAGGTGAGCGAGCGCGCTCCGGCGCAAATAGAAAATCGCCAAGGTAACTGATGACGTGCTTCTTTTGCCCACCAATCTCGACAAAATCTGAACCTTGGCTGATCGTATCCGCCAACGTAGCTTCATCGTCGAGCTGCGCGCGCAATTGGTCGAAATAGGCCACCGAAATTTTGGTACCGAGTCTCACCTGTCCCTGATCAGGTTGTAATTCTCCCAGGATGATCCTAAGCAGTGTGCTCTTGCCAGCGCCATTCGGCCCGAGTAGGCCGATTTTGTCGCCGCGCTGAATGCGGCAAGAAAAATCGTCGATGATCTTGCGTCCGCCGTAAGATTTGCAAACATTGGCAAGCTCGGCGACCAACCTGCCCGAACGCTCCCCGGTATCCACGCTTATCTCCACCTTGCCAACCCTGTCGCGGCGCGCAGCACGATCGCGTCGCAGCTGTTCCAAGCGCAGCACGCGGCCTTCATTTCTGGTGCGACGGGCTTTTATGCCCTGGCGTATCCACACTTCTTCCTGAGCCAGAATCTTGTCGAACTTAGCATTCACCACAGCTTCGTCGCTCAACATCCGCTCCTTGAGCGCCTGGTAGGCGGAGAAGTTGCCTGGGAAGCTCGCCAATTTGCCCCGATCCAATTCGACGATGCGCGTCGCCACTTTGTCCAGAAAACGCCGATCATGGGTGACAAACAATACGGCGCCCGCAAAATCATTTAGCAGTCCCTCCAGCCATTCGATCGATGCAAAATCCAAATGATTGGTCGGTTCGTCGAGGATCAGGACATCCGGTTCGGCCACGAGCGCTTGAGCCAACGCGACGCGCTTGCGCTGCCCACCAGACATTTCATCGATACGCTTGTCAGCATCAAGATCTAGCTTGGTGATAGCGGTCTCTATTCGCGCCTGCACGGACCAGCCATCCTGGGCTTCGACCTGGTTCTGCAAGATTTGCATCTTTTCCAAAAGGGCATCGACATCTGCTTCTGGCTCAGAGAGTTGATGCGAAACATGGTGGTAATCGCTTAGCAGCACATGCAACGCGCCAAGGCCCTGTGCAACGGCATCGAACACGGTGTCATCCGGATACAGCACCGGCTCTTGGCTGACATAGCAGATCCGAGCCGTTGGCGCGCGCCATACTAATCCATCATCCAGATTCGCCTGGCCGGCAAGCACGCGCATCATGCTGGATTTGCCTCCGCCGTTGCGCCCGATCAGGCCAACGCGCTCGTTCTCGTCCAGTTGAAAATCTGCCCGGTCCAGCAATGCCACGTGACCGAAGGCGAGACATGCTTTGTCTAAAGTAATAAATGGCATAGATTATGTCTCTGAAAGGATATATATGCTGCTTAATCAAAGCGGCGGACATTGGGTCGAAATGAAGATCATTGCCTAAAGGCCCCCGTCAACGCTTGCCGCCACTGGTCAATTGTTGCAGATCCTCGATGATCTGCTTCGAATGGCGCGAGGTTTCAACACTCAGATAGACCCTGCCGATATTGCCTTGTGGGTCGATCAAATAGGTATACCTCCGCGCGAACTTAATAAATAACAGATCCATCAGCGCACCGTAGCGCGCAGCCGTCTCGGTCGTCCTGTCTGCCAACAACGAAAACGGCAGGTGGTATTTTTTGGCAAATTCCGCATGGCTGTTCGTATCGTCCACGCTCACGCCTACCACTTGGGCGCCAAGCTCGGTGATCTGATTCAGATCGTCGCGAAAAGCGCACGCCTCCTGCGTGCACCCCGGAGTGTCATCCTTGGGATAAAAGTACAGCACCAACCATTTGCCACGATAATCCTGCAAGCTATGCTTTTTCCCATCTTGATCGGGAAGGTTGAAATCCGGCGCAGGTTTGCCCACTTCCGGCAACTCACCAGAGCGCGCGGCGCGTGCCACGAACAGCGCCGCAAAGACGATTAACGCGGCTATGATAGCTAACCATTTCATTTTCTATGCCCTTAACCCATCAAATGCCGGAAAGTCCAGAAGCGCAAGAACAATACGCAAAGCAAGGTGAACCCGCAACATACAAGAATGCTATGTTCGCACTCCAGTCATGCCCAATAACGTTCCGGCGAGAATCGAACTGAAGTTAGGGGCAAGATGATACCAGCCAAACGCGGTGCCATAAGCGGGTTCGTCTGCATGCAAAGGGCTCAGTGGTCAACTCCGCGCCTTTCCACAAACCAATCACCACTCGGTTGAACGCGGTCACAATACCTCAGCTACTGCATGTTCGACTAGTTGGCGCGACGCAGCAGTTGCAACGCCCCAAGCCGTACCTGAGGCGCTTAGCACCATCGCAAAGTACTTTAGGCTGAACGACGTCACCATTTCCGATGTCATATTTTTCACAAAGGGACCAGGCCGCTGCCAGTCTCGTTGGTGAAAGTCTGTGTCGGCTCATTTCGATTGTTTGGTGTTTGAGCTAAAATGTAGCCAATGTCCCCGTAGTTAAATGGATATAACCGGCCCCTCCTAAGGGTCAATTACAGGTTCGATTCCTGTCGAGGACACCAAATTGCAGCCTGACTTCGTCTAACGTCGTCCACCAAAGCCGGAGAAATCCTGTCGCTGTACCCAGAGAAGCACCGAAAGCGTCTGGCGATCGGCGTTATGCCATCACACCGCGTTCCTTTGGCCTAATGGGCTGTGGAACTCTGAGTCATCGCACGTACATCGTGCCAGCCATAACCGAGGTACGCAATGTCGGCGATAATGTTACCGAGGATGACATCGCCGCGCCCCTTCAAAAGGAAGCTTTCGACCCTATGGCCTGACCCCTGAAAAGGTCCCTAAACAAGATAATTTCTTCTTGGCGCGACATGATTTGGTCAGCTTATGAACTATTCATTCAATTTTGAATCATTTCAGATGCTATTGGAGTACCGCTACGAAGGAAGATTTGCCCTATAGTCCATTCCAAACATGCAACACAAATATCTTTAAAAACAATTGCCAAGAAGAATATCTAAACTTGTTGACCTCGGGTCCAAAAAGTCGCACACTTTTACGCGTCTCTATTAAGAATCGGTGTTACATGTATCTAAGTTTTTCAACTTAATTGAATGAGGTACACAATGAAGCGCTTCATACTACTCGCAATATTATTGGCTGTGTCCGCCTGTTCCGAGATTGCTTGGACTAAAAGCGGTGCTACTGAAGTTGACAGGGATAAGGACCTTGCACAATGTCAGCGCGATGCTGAAGCTGCAACCCCGGGGTTCAATGCGCCCAATCAAAACATGAAGTCATCGCTTAATGAAGAGCGGCTGATCGAGGAGTCCGTTAAGAGCTGCATGATCGGAAAGGGATGGTCGGCGTCAAAGTGATTTAATGCTCATCTACTAAATCCGCCTTTCGCGATAAGCTGCCCAGGAATTTCTTGTCGGTTTTCTTGGGGATCCGCCATAAGACAACATTTCGGTGACGCCTCGCAGCCCGCACAAATAGCACGTACGTTGCGTCTGGAATTGGAACGATTGCTTCAACTGGATCTTGGGGACTCCCAATCGTTCGAGCACTACGTCTTCTTCGCGTTGCCCATCCCGCGCACCATCCTAAAAAGTCGCTCAAATGTGATCGGTACGCCGTTCTTGGTCGCCCTATATGGCCGCCTTGCGCCTCGTCTCAGTATGGCGCCACAAAAGCACTGTTCGTTGTTGCCGTCTAAAGCGGGCGCCATGATCGAACGGACCCCTGCTTTGATCCAGTGGCCATGGAAACACGCCTTCGTGATTATTCTAATTGGTCGAGTGGCACGCCAAAGCCCAGCCTGCCTTTCCGGCTCAGTCGGATAATGGGTAATCGCATCTGTCAGTCTGCCGGCCTTCTACAACAAGACAGCATCTCCAGCACAACCCTGCAAAATCCAATCGCTTTCACGCCGATGTAATAGGACGCCTTACTCAGAAAACGCCTTTGATATCAGGCACCATGTCAGGTATTCTTCGGGTTAGGCATTGCACTTCATTTGAATTCACGTTATTCGGTATTGGCATAACCTGAATTTTTTGCAGTGTTTTCGGCTCTTTTAGGTACTTTGTGATGAAGAACAAGGTTTATGTTGTCCTCATGGCTTTTCAGGTTTTTGCTCTATATGAGCCCGCGAGCTATTGCCAAGATATGGAATTGTCGAAAATTGACGTAGCAGATTCGGAGCAAAAATATCAGAAGGCTTTGGGACTTTATAAACAAAACAAGCCAAATGCTGCTTTGACTATCCTTGATAAATTGCATCGCGCCAATCCAAATGATGCTCGCTATCTTTATGATTACGTGGCAATTGCCAGCTGGAGCGGGCGGCATGATCTGGCCGTTGCTGCCAAAGGGCTGAATCTGGATGTTGCACCTGCATATGTGCTTGAAGCTCTAGCCGCCAGTCAACGAGAAGTCAAAGCATATGAAGCGTCATTATCCACATACGATCTGATTGTCAGGCGTTTTCCTGAACGAGCCGAACCACAAGTTGCCATAGCAAATACGCTGATCGATGCACAGCGATACAGCGAAGCAGAAACTCAATTATCGATCTTGCGGGGAAAATACCCTGATCGCATGGATGTAAAGGAGGCTGCGCTTCGCTTAAGCGACAGTGGCGGTCGACCGATTGACACAGTATCCGAAGCGGAAAAGATCCTGCAAATCAATCCGAACAACACCTATGCGCTGCGAATGAGGTTCTATGCATTGAAAAAGCTCGGTGCAGTCCATCTTGCGGCCCGCCTAACCCCTGCAACAGTACTAACCGAGTCTGAACGAATCGATGCAGAACGTGATCGGCTTGCCTTTGAATTGCGCTGGGCAAGAATCAGCGCGGATAGGCCTGAGCGCGGGTCTCGCTGGAAGGAAATGGATGCCGTCATCAAAAAACTGGGCGACCTGTGCGGATTGGCGGAACGCGAAGGAGATCCATCCGACGTGGCCCGCGGGGCTTGCGGCGACCTGGTCGTTGCTCTGTCAGAACGACGACGGACGCAAGACGCGATAGCGCTCTATGAACATATGGTAACCAAACAGTGGGAGATCCAGCCCTACGTCCAGGTGTCTGCGGCCCAGGCATATTTGGATGACCGACAACCGGAAAAAGCGCAAGCCCTGTTTGAATCGGCTTTGCTGAAAGACCCGAACAACTTTAATGGCAGGATTGGCTATATTTATGCATTGCTGGAGGGAGAGCGATACAAGGACGCTGACAATCAAATTGATCAGTTGACATCTGCCACCAACGAGTGGGTCAACCCACAATTCCCGGCAATTCGCGAGCCTAATCCGGACTACACGCAGGCTCAATTGACTGGCGCACAAGTTCTTAGCTTAACAAACAGACTATCCGACGCGGAGAATCGTCTGCAATTATTGGCTTCTCGCGCCCCCAATAACACTGAGATCCGACAGGCCTTGGCCTCGACTTACAATTTGCGTGGCTGGCCCCGCCAAGCGGAAAATGAGTTAGCCTGGCTAAATGCCGCTCAGCTGGCAAACGTTTGGACAAATCTTGGATTGTTTGAAAATCAAATGGAAATCGGCGATTTTCAAAGCGCCGAGCAGCACCTCGATGATGCGGCTCAGTTGATGCCTGAGGAAAGAGCTCTCCAAAAGGCTGAGCGTGAATGGGAAACCCACAACCTGCGAGAGTTGGTTGTTGAATCAAAAATTGGAAACAGTACAGACGTCAGCGTTACGCCGAACGGTAGCAGGGAAGACATTATTGATGCTCATTTGTACTCAAGCCCAATAAAGTATAAGTGGCGTGCCTTTTTGCACTCGCAGTATGCAAGGTCGACATTCCCGGGACTTAGTGTCAGCAGGGATACGCTAGGAGCCGGGGTGGAATATCGAGTCCGCGATTTCACCGCGACGACCGAGGTGAGAAACGTGGGTAATACCGGCGCTGGCATCGCGTTGGGCGGCGATTACCATATTGATGATCATTGGTTCATCAATGCATTGGCCGAAAATAAGAGTCTGGCCGCTCCTATAAGAGCATACGCAGACAACGTCACTGCCCGCAATTACCAGTTCGGGGGGGGATATCGCTGGCATGAGTCACGAGACATCAGCGTGACGGCTGGCCAAATGGATTTTTCGGATGGAAACCAAAGAGATTCAGTTGAAGCCTCATGGATGGAAGGCATTCTGGCCAGTGCGAGATACAAGCTGGAATCGACAGTTGAATATTCGTCGTCACACAACTCTTTACAAGATACCTCGATCGATTACTACAATCCAATAAGGGATAGACAAACTGCTATCACGCTGCGGAACGAATGGCTGCAATTCCACCGCTACGAAAAATCACTGAAACATGTTTTGGCTATTGGTATTGGAACCTACGCGGAGGAGAATTTTTCGTCCGGTCGCATAGCAAACCTCAAATACGAACAGTATTATTCTCCCAATGACCGCTTGGAGCTGCGTTACGGCGTAGGGAGATCATTGCATCCCTATGACGGAACACAGGTGGGCGAGAATGCCATAACCTTTGTGGCGGACTGGAAATTCTGATGATGTTCATTAGGCTAGTAATTTGCTGCACTTTACTGCTCGCTTCTGCCTTTCCGGCGCGCGCTGCCACGTCGGATATCGAGAATTTCTATGTGCTGTGCTACCACAACATATCAGACGATCCGCTCAAAGACCCGGAAAAATACACCGTAAGTACGGAAGCACTTGCGCAGCAATTTTCTTGGTTAAAAGAGCATGGTTATAAAGTCATTAGTGTTGACGATTTGATCGCGGCGAGGGCTAAAATCCGGCCTTTGCCGGCCAAAGCCATCATGCTGACCTTTGACGACGGCTATCGAAGTTTTTACACCCATGTCTTTCCTCTTCTCAAGGAATTCAAATATCCCGCCGTGCTGGCCCTTGTCGGCTCGTGGCTGGAACTGAAACCAGGTGAAAAGGCGGAATATGAGGGACAAAACTACACCAGAGAAACATTTCTTGATGTCGCGCAGATTCAAGAGATAGCCTCTTCGGGGTTGGTCGAGATTGCTTCACATACTTATGATCTGCACCATGGAATACTAGCCAATCCTCAAGGCAACCTGCTTCCCGCGGTAGTCAGTCGTGCCTATGATCCGAAAGAACAGACCTATGAGATGGACGCAGAATATTCAACCAGGATTCGATCCGATTTGACAAGGAACACCAAATTCATCACTCGGCTGACAGGCAAGCGACCGCGTGTAATGGTTTGGCCATATGGCGAATTTAACATGGAGGCGGTCCACATCGCGCGCTCATTGGGTATGCCAATCGCCTTTGCTCTGGATGGCGGGATTAACTTGGCGAATACCCCGCTGTGGAAAATAAACAGGATCGTAATGGAGTCCAATGAAACACTGGTTCGTTTAGCTGATGAACTAGCCGAACCGAGCCAACCGTCGCCGCAACGGGTCATCCATGTAGACATCGACAATATCTATGACCCTGATCCGTTACTGCAAGAGCAACATCTCGGCAAATTGCTTGATCGCGTCAAGGCCATGAAAATAACCACGGTATACCTGCAGGCGTTTGCTGATCCAGATGGAAATGGTGCAGCGGACAGCGTGTATTTTCCCAACCGCCATTTGCCAATGCGAGCTGATCTCTTTAATCGTGTTGCGTGGCAATTGCGGACCCGGGCGGGGGTAAGGGTGTTTGCCTGGATGCCCTTGCTGGCTTTTGAACTGCCACACGGCAGCCGATTGGAAACACACCGGGTTCAATCAGATGCAAGAACACAATCCAAGGGCACTTACCCAAGGCTTTCACCATTTGACCCAAAAGTTCGGCAATTGATCGCTGAGATCTATGAAGACCTCGCCAAACATGCGATATTTGATGGGATACTGTTTCACGACGACGCTACCCTCAGCGATTACGAAGATGCCAGTCCTTGGGCATTGGACTACTACAGCAGAGAGTGGGGCTTGCCAAGATCAATCCCAGAAATCCGGAAGAATGAGGCTCTTCTAACAAAATGGAGCCACGATAAAACTCGCTTTTTGACCGAATTTTCCCTTGAACTTGCAGCTGTTGTCCGCCAGTTCCACCCCCAAATGCAAACTGCAAAGAACCTATATGCCGAAGTCGTATTGAACCCCGCCTCGGAAGAATGGTTTGCTCAATCACTGCCGGATTCCCTTAGTAGTTTCGACTATACGGCCGTCATGGCCATGCCCTATATGGAAAATGCCGCGAAGCCGCTACCGTGGCTGAAAAATCTCGTTTCGCAAGTTGCAAAGCAACCTCGGGCCTTGCAAAAGGTGGTCTTTGAATTACAGTCATTTGATTGGCGAACTTCAAGAAATATTGACAGTCATCTGTTGGCAAAGCAGATGGAGCTGCTTCAGCTGCAAGGCGCTCTTAATTTCGGGTACTATCCGGATGATTTCCTGAATGACTCCCCGTCTTTCGATGTGATCAAGCCACGCTTTTCTCTTCAGGTATTTCCATTCATCGAGAAATAAATTGGACACGTCGACCTCGTTCCTTGCTGTCTCAACATTCACGTCCCTTGTCGAATTTCTCTTTAATTTTTTATTTTACTATCCCCTATTCATGGCTTATCTGTGGATGACGGGCGCCATTTTCTATTATCTGCGATTCGAAAAGCAGTTTGTCAATTTGAGATTGCCCCCCGTACTGGGAGAATATCCTGGCGTGGCGATGATCGTTCCGTGCCGCAATGAAGAAGAAAACATTCGTGAAACGGTAACACAACTACTGACTCAAAAATATCCCGATTTCGAGGTAATCGCTATCAACGATGGGAGCACGGATCGTACACAGGAGATACTGGAGGAAATGGCGAGCCAAGACAGTCGCCTGCGCGTAATACATCTGGCCAAGAATCAGGGAAAGGCCGCCGGATTGAATATGGCCGCTTTGCTAACGAGCAAGGAATTCTTGGTCTGTGTCGATGGAGACACGTTGCTTGATGAGCATGCGGTCACATGGTTTATGCGGCATTTTATTTCTGGCCCCAGAGTGGGCGCCGTGACCGGAAATCCGAGAATTCGAAATCGATCCAGCTTGATTGGAAGAGTTCAGGTCGGGGAGTTCTCTTCCATTATCGGCATGATCAAGCGGGCTCAAAGGGTTTACGGGCGACTCTTTACTGTATCCGGAGTCATTTCGGCCTTTCGCAAGACCGCCGTGCATGAGGTTGGATACTGGAGTCCGGAAATGCTCACAGAAGACATCGACGTGAGCTGGAAGTTGCAACTCGCACATTGGGATGTCCGGTTTGAGCCGAAGGCATTGTGCTGGATCTTGATGCCAGAGACCTTTGCAGGCTTATGGAAGCAACGACTTCGTTGGGCTATGGGCGGGGTACAAGTGATGATCAAGTACTTCCCGTCGCTATTTTCATGGCGCAAGCGGCGCATGTGGATGATCTATGTCGAATTTGTAATAAGCCTGATATGGGCATACACAATGTCGATAACAATTTCCTTATCCCTGCTGGGTTTGATTTTTCCCATGCCGGATTACCTTCATCTACCACCGTTATTGCCCGGATGGAACGGTATCCTGATCGGAACGACGTGCATGATACAAATAGCTGTAAGCATGTTCCTTGATTCCAAATACGATGTCGGACTCTGGAAAATGTACTTCTGGATGATATGGTATCCCTTGCTTTACTGGATGATAAACATGTTAACCGTAGTTGTCGCGGTCCCAAGAGTTCTGGTTCGCAATAACAAGCAGAAAGCTGTGTGGGTCAGTCCAGACCGCGGGATCAGGGCAAGATGAAATTAATCATTGAACATCCTGAATGGCAGAAGCCGAAGCAGCGAATCTTGCTAGGATTCATCACGCTCATTTTCTGGATGCTATGGTTCTATCTCTGGATTCCGTTTATCAGCGTATTAGCCTGGATTTTTGGGATCAAGACTTTTCAGTACCACATGATTGAACTGGAAGGCTATAAGGGCCTTGTTCAGTTGCTAGGCTGGTATGCACTGGTTGTTTTTTCGCTCGGAGGAAGTCTGATCGCGTGGGCGACCTATAACATCCAACGCTTCAATCACGTTGCCAGGCGTAACCCTAGACCGGCAGTGTCTGTCGAAATGCAGGCAAAGCATTTCCAGGTTGATGCTGAAGAAGTGGAGGACTGGAGAAAATCTCAGATGGTGTTTGTCGAGCATGACGAAAGTTCAAAGATTTCCCATGTTCGCGCCTCCGGGATCCAGCGTTGACGTTTAGCCGAACAAATTATGCTGCATGGGCTCGCGTCCAGTCCTGCTCAATTCTCCCAGCACGTTGCGCGCGGCGTCAGTAATCCCATGTTGCTTACCGAGCTCAAGTAGCTTGGCTAGCGCACGGTCAAGCGAACACTCCGCCTCTGACCACTCCTCGATAAGTTCACCCGCCGTATATTTGGCCACCTTCAACACGCCCGACTTCATCTGAACCAGATGCGCACAGGCTCTGCCTTTCTTGGCAACGATGGCAATCTGCTGCTGCCTATTCATCAACACCTGGCCGCGGGCCACGTTCAGGACTGGAGGAATGAAATCGACAGTGCTGTAATCGGTCGGGTCTTTTGCCATACGATCCGGTCCACTAGTCTCAATTGCCTATCGGCCGAAGCTTGCCATAAGTCGCAAACCGGTTCTCCGCCGCCTTAAATTCCTCTTTCGTCAGCAATGCCGGTTCACCTACCTGCAAAGCACGCAAATACATCTCGCTGAGTGTCTCGACTTCAACGGTGACGCGGAACGCCTCGGAAATATTTCCGTCTGCTGCAATCATGCCGTGGTTGGCCAACAGGCAGGCCTTGCGCCCGCGCAACGCAATCAACGCATTATCAGATAGCTCCTGCGTGCCGAATGTCGCATAATCGGCGCAACGTATGGTATCTCCGCCCGCCACGGCGATCATGTAGTGAAACGGCGGGATATCTTTTCTGAGGCAAGCCAGTGTGGTCGCCGCGATGGAATGGGTATGAATAATCGCGCAAAATTCCGGCCGCTGCGCGAATATATCGCGATGGAACAGCCACTCGCTGGAAGGCTTCCAACGACCGTGTGCGGCCCCGTCCATGTTCACAAAAACGATGTCGTCTTCCGTGATGCCTTCCGCGCCGCTTCCGGAGGGCGTGATGAGCATGCCATCGCTATGCCTCACAGAAACGTTGCCCGATGTGCCTCGATTCAACCCTTGTGCGTCCAGCTTTCTCGCAAGACATACTAGTTGGCTTCGCAATTCGGTTTCGTTCATTCGACCTCCGTCCGTTTCAGGGCCTGCATAGCCCGGGAATTCGCGGCTACCACGCCGCGTTCCGTGATCAATGATGTGACCAGCCGTGCCGGGGTCACGTCAAAGCCGTAATTTGAGGCGCGCGATCCTTGCGGGGTGATGCGGACGAAACGCACTTGCCCGTCATCGCAGAGTCCCGCGACGTGCGTCACCTCTTCCTGCGAGCGCTCCTCGATCGGGATTTCCTTCACGCCATCCTGCAGCATCCAATCGATCGTCGGTGTCGGGAGCGCCACATAGAACGGGACGCCATTGTCGTAGGCCGCGAGCGCCTTGAGGTAAGTTCCAATCTTGTTGCACACGTCACCCAGTGCGGTGACGCGGTCGCAGCCCACGATCGCCATATCCACCATGCCATGCTGCATCAGGTGCCCTCCGGCATTGTCCACGATCACGGTATGCGGCACGCCGTGCTGGCCAAGTTCCCATGCGGTGAGGCTTGCACCCTGATTACGCGGACGTGTTTCGTCCACCCATACGTGTACCGGAATACCAGCATCGAACGCAGTGTAGACGGGTGCCAACGCTGTTCCACAATCTACGGTGGCAAGCCACCCGGCGTTACAGTGAGTCAACACATTGATTGTGGATTTCTTTCGCTGATGAACAGCTCGGATTATGTCGCTGCCATGTTTGCCAATTCCTGCGTTCATCTCCACGTCCTGTTCGGCGATCCTCGCCGCCTCTTCCCATGCCGCGGCAGCCCGTTCACTTTCAGGCAGAGGAGAAAGCAGAGCGCGCATCCTCTCCACGCCCCAGCGCAGATTCACCGCCGTAGGACGCGCAGCAAGCAGCACGCTGCAGGTCGCAGCCAGCGCCGCGTCCGTGGCATGGTGGCGCATCGACAACGCCACGCCGAATGCCGCTGTAACTCCTATCAGCGGTGCACCGCGCACCCGCATGTCGCGGATTGCGCGCTCGGCGTCGCGCATGTTATCCAAGCGCAGCGTAGCAAACGTGTGTGGGAGTCGGGTCTGGTCGATGATTTCCACAGCCGCGTCGTCTTCGGTGCGCCAGATCGACCGATAATGGATACCGGCGACTAGCATGAGACGCCCATGGAACCTGCCAAATATTGGAGTGCGCGGCTTGCCGGCAACGCGCGCCTCGTCCTGAGACAGAGACGCAATTGACGGGCACGCAAGGAACGATCATCTTGCCATGCCGCCTTCGAATACCACGGCAGCCTTTTAGCGTCTTCCATCAATCCCCCTCAAACTCGCATAGCGCGAATACTTTGTGCCCGTGCTTCTCCAAGCGCGCACGTCCTCCAATGTCCGGCAAATCAATGATAAAGCAACATTCGACGATTCTCCCCCCATTTTCTCTATGAGCTTGCAAGCCGCTTCAGCAGTGCCGCCGGTAGCGATCAGGTCGTCCACCAGCAGCACCCTTTCCCCGCTTGAGATGGCATCCGCGTGAATCTCGATGCGATCAGTCCCGTATTCAAGTTCGTAGTCATGGCCTATCGTTTCCGCGGGCAATTTGCCCTTTTTGCGAATCGGAATAAACCCTTTGCCGAGCGCATAAGCCAGCGGCGCGCCAACGATGAAGCCACGCGACTCGATGCCGGCCACCTTGTCTATCCTTAGGTCTCTGTAGCGGCGGACCAGTTCATCCAAGGTTGCCCGCAAACCTACAGGATCCTTGAGCAAGGTGGTGATGTCTCGGAACATGATACCCCGCTTGGGATAGTGCGCTACAGTACGAATCCGCGATTTGATGGGCACTCTAATTCTCCTCGAAAATACTGACTTGGCAGCCATTGTGTCGACCGTTCATGCTTGAGTATCGAATGGTGAACAGCCATAACAAAGGTGGTGACCCCAATATTATGCTACGGCTCTAACAAACGTCCGGCTACGGCGGACAATTTTCCCAGCATCTCGGCATCGCGTGCTTCCGGCGCGGTGATAATGGCGTATTGCAGTGCGCTGCGGCAAGTACATCGGCACGCATTTGCATCGCCCTGGACGCGCGGCGCGACGTTCCTTACCAGCGCACGCGCCTTCTCGGCATTTTCCAGCAGAACCTTGATGATCGCATCCACAGTGACGCTTTCGTGGTTGGGATGCCAGCAGTCATAGTCGGTAACCATGGCAACGGTCGCGTAGCAGATCTCTGCTTCCCGCGCGAGTTTGGCTTCCGGCATGTTAGTCATGCCAATCACATCGCACTTCCATGAACGGTACAGTTCCGATTCAGCGAGACTTGAGAATTGCGGTCCTTCTATGACGAGATAAGTGCCGCCGCGGACGACGGGAATCTCGATCTGCCGGGCTGCCGCATAAAGGTGCTCGCCGAGACGATGGCACACCGGATGCGCCATCGAGACATGCGCCACTAGGCCCTTGCCGAAGAAACTCTTTTCGCGTGCGAAGGTTCGGTCAATGAATTGATCGACAATGACAAACATCCCGGGGGCGAGACTTTCATGCAGCGAACCCACTGCACTGACCGAGACGATGTCGGTGACCCCGAGCCGCTTGAGCGCATCGATGTTGGCCCGAAAGTTTATCTCCGATGGCGGGATACCGTGCCCGCGCCCGTGTCGCGGCAGAAAGGCGATTGACTGCCCCGCCAGTTCACCAATCAGAACTTCGTCAGATGGCTTGCCATATGAAGACGCCGCCTGCACCCAACGAGTATTTTCCAAGCCCTCGATACCATATACGCCGCTGCCGCCTATGATGCCCAACATAAAGTACTCCGTTATCTCAAACCACAACCGGTACACGTGTCGTTAACGCACACATCAATTCATAACTGACTGTTCCAGCAGCACACGCCACTTCATCGATGGGCATTCCCTCACCCCACAAAACGACGCGGCTCCCAACATCGGCTCGAGGCAAAGCACTCAGATCCACGTACAGCATGTCCATCGAGACGCGCCCAAGGGTCGTGGTGCGCTGTCCATCCACTAGAATTGGGGTGCCGTTCGGCGCATGGCGTGGGTAACCGTCGGCATAGCCGCACGCGACAATTCCAATGCGCATCGAGTGTTGCGCACGGAACAAAGCACCGTAGCCAACCTCGTCGCCAGCCTGCAATTCCTGGACAGCAATGATGCTGCTGCTCAATGTCATCGCAGGTTTGAGCCCCAAATGCCGCGCGCTCAACTGTCCTTCGGCGCTTGGGGAAAATGGCGACGCACCATAAAGCATGATGCCAGGACGCACCCAATCACCGTGCGTTTCGGGATATCGCAGCAGCGCAGCCGAATTTGCCAGCGAGCGCGCCACACGATAAGAAGCGGCTACACGGTCAAACACGCCAAGAGGTTCGGCGATGCCACGGGCATCGTCGGCATTGGCAAAATGGGTCATGAGCGTAATGTCACGCACGGCGCGATGACGCCGCAATTGTTCCATTGCCTGCGCCACCTGCTGCGGTATGAACCCCAAACGGTTCATGCCACTATTCACCTTGAGCCACACATCCAGTGACCTGCGGCCCGGATAGGCGTCCAGCATGGCGATCTGTCCGGACCGATGGATCACGCAGGTCAATTCGTATTTGGCAACCAATGCTAAATCGTCCTCGCCGAAAAAACCCTCCAGCAGCAGAATGGTTTGCCGATGACCCGCCTCACGCAAGAGAACTGCATCACGAACATCCAACAGTGCGAACCCATCCGTCGCCGCAAGGGCTTCTGCAGTGCGCATCAATCCGTGCCCATAACCATCCGCCTTGACGACGGACATCAGGCGGGACGTGGTCGCGCGGCGCGCGACTTGGAGATTATTCTCCAGAGCGGTCAAATCGATATTGGCTCGTATAGGACGCGTCATGAAAACTCGTGGAAACCTCTATAATGTCGTTTATTGGGCAAAGCACGGCGTTGCCTGCCACTCATCCCTCGTCTGTCAATCCGGCATTTAGCGTCATTCGTTGCAAGACCTGTTGCAATACCCGGTAACGCGGTACGCCATGCTCCTCTGGTGAGGAAGCGCAGAACAGCAGGCCTGCCATCGAAAATGCGGGATATCGCCGTGTCCGGCCTGCAACCCCAAAAGATAAATTTCAAAAAGCTTCCTGACCTGCTGCAAAACAACACGATAATCAGACACGAATGATAGCAGGGGCAAGGTTTTCGTGTTATAAAACGAGCTGCCAAACATGAATTTTGTTGAATGAATCTCGGTTTTTACATCATCCTCGCGGCGCAGTTTTTTTCCGCGCTCGCAGACAATGCCCTGCTCTTTGCCGCCATTGCACTGCTTAAAGATTTAGGCTCACCGGATTGGCACACGCCGGTGTTGCAACAGGGGTTCATCTTTTCCTATATTCTGCTAGCACCTTTTGTCGGGGCATTCGCTGACTCGTTGCCTAAAGGACGTGTAATGTTCCTCAGCAACAACATAAAGATCATTGGTTGCATCCTGATGCTGGCGGGTGTGCATCCGCTGCCTGCCTACTGCCTGGTGGGCTTGGGCGCGGCAACGTATTCGCCCGCTAAATACGGCATCCTTACCGAATATCTGCCACCCGGCAAATTGGTTCTGGCAAACAGCTGGATGGAAGGCCTGACCGTGCTTGCCATTATTTTGGGCGCTGTCCTCGGCGGCTTGTTAACAAGCGCCAGCGTTGCCGGGCCAATGCTGCAGTGGTGGGATGTGCCTTTCATTGATACCGGCATAGACACTCCTCCACAATTGGCAATCGCCATCATCATCGGAATATACATCGTCGCAGCATGGTTCAATCTTTATATCCCGCGCGTGACGATCGATCACAAGCCGCTCAGCCGCAACCCTGTTTTTTTGCTCACCGAGTTCTGGCATTGCTTCAAACTGCTGTGGAAAGACCCCTTGGGGCAAGTTTCACTTGCGGTGACCACCTTATTTTGGGGAACCGGAGCTACACTGCGCCTGCTCGTGCTCAGCTGGGCTGCGATCGCGCTGCATTTTGACATGGCATACGCAGCGGCGTTGACGGCCTGGGTCGCAGTCGGCATTGCCATCGGCGCGGTGCTGGCGGCGAGACTCGTCAAGCTCGAACACTCGGTGAAGGTGCTGCCGGTCGGCATCGCAATGGGCTTGATGGTGCTAGTGATGATTCCCATCACCAATAGCATATTGGCAACTATCCTATTGGTAGCAATTGGTACGATGGGCGGCTATTTCGTGGTGCCGATGAATGCCATGCTGCAACACCGCGGGCATTTGCTGATGGGTGCAGGCAGCTCGATCGCGGTACAGAACTTCAACGAAAACTTAAGCATCTTTGCCATGTTGGGGCTCTATGCTGCCATGCAAAAGCTCGGGTTCAACATCTACCTCATCATACTGGTGTTTGGCCTGCTGCTGTCAGGCATCATGACCGCGCTTTACCGGCGTCACGGCCATGATCAAGACCATGGGCAAATGTAGGCGCGCAGCGCGCGTCAATCCTCCGTCCAAGCTACGATGCCGCTCCCTCCGCAGTCCGCACCGCCAAACACAAATCCTTCCATGCCTTCGCTTTTTCCGAGGGAGTACGCAGCAGATAAGCGGGATGATAGGTGGCGATCAGCGGTATGCCGCGATAATCGTGAGGCTTGCCGCGCAGGCTGGCGAGGGTCACATCCTTGCCGACCATCGCATTCGATGCGACTTTGCCTAGCGCCACGATCAGTTTAGGTTTCAACAGTTCGATCTGGCGCTGGAGATACGGCATGCAGGCCGCGATTTCATCTGCTTCGGGCGTGCGATTGCCGGGCGGCCGGCATTTGACGATATTGGCGATATATACATTTTCACCGCGCTTCAGTTTGATCGCCATCAGCATGTTGTCGAGCAGCTTGCCGGCCTGACCAACGAACGGCTCACCCAACGCATCCTCGTCTGCCCCCGGGCCTTCGCCGACGAACAGCCAGTCAGCCTGCTCATCGCCCACGCCGAACACCGTCTGCGTGCATCCAGCGCGCAGCCTGCAGGCCGTGCACCCGCGCACCCATCGCTTAAGTTCCGGCCAATCAAGTGCATCCACTCCTGCTATCGGTAACGCCGGATGCTTCATCCCTGCCGGCCCGACTGATGGCACAACGTCCGCGGCAGCCAGATCCGGCACTTTGGCCGTTTTGGTAGCTGGTGCTTGGGCGGGCGCTTCCGCTACAGAAACACCATGGCCGCGCCGCACCCACTGCGGATACAGATTCATCTCCCGCAGGATCGCCTCGCGTCTATCCATTAGTCTTATCTTTCAAAGGGATGGCCGAACAAAGGTCTTTCGTATCACGTGCCATCGTAATGGCATCCTCTCCGCCTCTTGAAGACTGATAATAACCACGCCGCACGCCGATCTCGTTAAAACCCAGGCTACGATACAAAGCGAGCGCTGCAACATTGGAATTCCGCACTTCGAGAAACACGCGCCGTATATTTCTTTCCCGCGCCTCATTCAGCATTTCGAGCAACATGGCCCGCCCCAATCCCTTCCGCTGCTGCCAGGACGCCACGCCGATATTAAGCAGCTCAGCCTCATCAGCAACCGGCATCATTATTACGTAGCCGCATATCTTGCCATCGTGTTCGTCCACCCGGCACACATATCCGTTAGACACAGCATCGATGAAATTGCCGCGAGACCACGGATAGGCCTGCACTTCCAGTTCAAGATCAAGCACAGCGTCCACATCCGAAATCGTCATGGGGCGCATCAAACTTTCACTCTTTCGCTGGTCTTCAGTGCCACCTTGTCGCGCAGGTACAAGGGCAAGGCCTCGGCCGCATCCACGCCTCGCCCTGATGCGAATTCCGCTGCCGCTAATGCTGCAACCGCGGCGGCGCGCGGCACGGCAGTAGCGTCGATCGCCGTCAACTGTCCGGCATATCGTTCATTCAACAACGCACCATACATGGCAAAGCCGCTGCCCACACCAATCCAATCGGATTCCCCAAGCTGCGGCGAAGCCTCCGGCTTACATAAGCAAGGCTCGCTCACGGTAACCCATACATCGTCATGTCTTTGATACGCCGCATGATAGATCTCGCCGATGCGCGCGTCGAGTGCAGCAATCACGCGTGGCTTGCCGGAAGACTCGGCCAATGCTTGCAAGGTGCATATCCCGACCACGGGCAGATTTGCACCAAGCGCCAGGCCCTGGGATGCGCCGCAAGCGATGCGCACGCCGGTGAACGAACCTGGCCCCTTTCCAAATGCAATGCCATCAAGCTGCGCAAGCTTCAATCCGGCCCCACGCAACAACGCATCCAGCATCTCAATCAAAAGCTCGGAATGTTTTTGCCCGGCCAGCTCGGAACGCTCGACGACCGCGCCGTCCTGCCACAGTGCGACAGAGCAATACTCGGTGGAAGTGTCCAAAGAAAGAATGCGCATCAGGCGTCCGTGAATCAGTCTGCCAGCAGCAGCACCACCGCCTGCGCCGCAATCCCCTCGCCGCGTCCTGTAAGTCCTAGCCCCTCGGTAGTGGTCGCCTTCACGTTGACGGCACTTTTCTCAACGCGCAGATCGGCTGCAATGTTGGCGACCATCTGCGTCATATGCGGCACCATCCTCGGCGCCTGCGCGATGATCGTGGCATCCACGTTGGCGACACGATAGCCCTGCTCACGCACCAAGTGCAGCACCTCGCGCAACAAGATACGGCTATCAATGTTTTCGTATTGGGCATCAGTGTCGGCAAAGTGCCTCCCTATGTCGCCCAGTGACACCGCGCCGAGCAGCGCATCACTAAGCGCGTGCAGCAGCACGTCCGCATCGGAGTGGCCGAGCAAACCCTTTTCATAGGGGATGTCGACCCCGCCGATAATCAACTTGCGTCCTTCCACCAACCGATGCACATCAAAACCTTGACCGATCCTCATCGTCGTTTTCCCCGTTGTGTCAGCAACAATTCCGCAAGCACCAAGTCCCGCGGATAGGTCACCTTGAAATTACTCGATTCGCTTAACACCAGCTTAGGCCGCAGGCCCAGCGCCTCGACCGCCGAAGCCTCATCGGTGACGCTGCACAAAGACGGACGGCCATCACTCGCCGAGTTTCCTGTGGCATCGTCCCTGCGGCGAATCTTGCACTGCTGCAAGCCCTGCGTCAGCAAACCGGCACGAAACATCTGCGGTGTCTGCGCCTGCCATAATCCTGTGCGATCTTCGGTAGAAGCAATGCGTCCTTCATCGTCGGCTCGTTTTAATGTATCGGCGACGGGGACCGCGAGGATGCCCCCCACCGCATCGTCGCGCAACTCGTTGATCAGTCTGGCCAGGAGGCCTTGACTCAGGCAGGGGCGCGCCGCATCGTGCACCAATACCCAATCGTCCGGCTCAATCTCCGATGCAATCAAACCATTCAGGACCGTATCTGAGCGCATCTCCCCGCCGCAGTACAGCGGCTCCAGCTTGTCGCCGAAACGTGACCAGTCATGACTCTTGAACTGCTCGTCATCGGGAGCCAATACAACGAACACTGTGCTGATTTCCGGGCTGGAACACAGCGTGTCCAGCGCGTGCGCGATCATAGGCCGCCCCGCCAGCGGCAAATACTGTTTGGGCAACTCGTGTCCCATGCGCGCACCAAGACCTGCGGCGGGAACCAATGCGTAAAAGTCGGACATAATTGTGATTGTAAATTAAAAGCTTGTTCTCGCGCTTGGCTTATAATGCGCGTCTTTGTTTCAGACAGTTCATCGTGCTTTTCTCTTCTAGACATCCCCGCCCGCGCTATACACAGCTTCAAGGTTCCTCCGACGCGCTGGCATTGGCGCAATATGGAGCGCAGCACTCGCCGCTTGTGGTAATCGCAGCCAGCGCCCTTGAGGCGCAGCGGCTGGTGGAGGAGATTCCCTTCTTCGCGCCCGAACTGCGCGTACATCTGCTGCCTGATTGGGAAACGCTCCCATACGATCACTTCTCGCCTCACCAGGACTTGATCTCCGAGCGGCTCGCCACGCTGCACCATGTGCGCAGCGAATCCTGCGATGTATTGGTCGTGCCAGTGACCACCGCCCTTTATCCGCTGCCTCCCGTTGAATACCTTGCCGCATTCACTTTTTTCCTCAAGCGGGGCGAAAAGCTCGACCTCGGCAGACTGCGCGAGCAAATGACCATCGCCGGATACAGCCATGTGCAACAGGTGCTGTCGCCCGGAGAATACTGCGTGCGCGGCGGCATCATCGATCTTTTTGCGATGGGCAGCGTATTGCCCTACCGAATCGACCTGTTCGATGATGAGATCGAAACCATTGCCACTTTTGATGCTGATACGCAGCGCACGTTGTATCCTGTACCCGAGATCCGGTTGTTGCCGGCGCGAGAGTTTCCGCTCGACGATGCCGGCCAATCGCGCTTTCGCCGGAGTTTTCGGGAGCGCTTTGAGGGCGATCCTTCCAGGTCGCCAATATACAAGAACGTCAGCAAGGGCAACGCTCCGGCTGGCATCGAGTACTATCTGCCCCTGTTCTTCGAGCGAACCGCCACGTTATTCGATTACCTGCCCAGACAGGCCACGGTGTGTCTACATCACGATGTGAACCATGCAATCGGCATTTTTAGCAAAGATGCCGCATCCCGTTACAACCTGCTTAGAGGCGATCCACAGCGCCCGTTGCTGGAGCCTCATGAGCTATTCCTGGACTCGGAGCGCTTCTTCGTACTTGCGAAAGATTTCGCGCGGCTCGACATCGTTGCCAATCAACCTGAAGCCGCGTCGCTAACATTCTGCCCCACCGCACCCCTGCCCGATATTGCCGTCAACCGCCGGATCGAACTCCCCACGCAGGCATTTCAAAACTTCCTGCAAGATTACACCGGACGTGTGCTGCTGCTGGCCGACAGTCTCGGGCGGCGCGAGGTTATGTTGGGTTACCTGAATGAATACGGTCTCAGTCCGGCTGTATGCGAAGACTTTGCTTCTTTCCTGGCCAACAAGGAAAAATTCATGCTCGCGACCGGGCCCGTGCAGTTCGGGTTCATCCGCACCGATGACAACACGGCCATCGTCACCGAGACCGAACTGTACGCGGCGCAGCCGCGCAGCCGCACAGCACGCGCCGCAAAGAAAAGCAACGTGGAAGGCATGTTGCGTGACCTGTCCGAGCTCAAGGTCGGCGACCCGATTGTGCATGAGCAACACGGCATCGCACGCTATCAGGGCTTGATCAATCTGGATCTTGGGGAAGGCGAGAACGAATTCCTTTCGCTCGAATACGCAGGGGAGGACAAGCTATATGTACCGGTGTCACAACTGCACGTGATCAGCCGTTACAGCGGCGGCGCACCCGAGACCGCACCGCTGCACAAGCTGGGCACGGCAACATGGGACAAGGCAAAGCGCCGCGCAA
Organism: uncultured beta proteobacterium; assembly: GCA_963833515.1. Lineage (GTDB taxonomy): Bacteria > Pseudomonadota > Gammaproteobacteria > Burkholderiales > Gallionellaceae > Gallionella. Next base: position 80,242 of record CAWHYN010000033.1, read on the forward strand.
TGCAGCAGGTGCGCGACACCGCGGCCGAATTGTTGAATCTATATGCTCAGCGTGCCACACGGCAGGGCCACGTGTTCAAATTGAATCTCCATGATTACGAAGCGTTTGCTGCCGGCTTCGGTTTCGAGGAAACGCCGGATCAGGCCGCCGCAATCGAAGCGGTCATCATTGACTTGCAAGGCGGCAAGCCGATGGACCGGCTGATCTGTGGCGACGTCGGTTTCGGCAAGACCGAAGTCGCGCTGCGCGCCGCGTTTGTCGCGGCGATGGACGGCAAGCAGGTCGCGGTTCTGGTACCGACCACGCTGCTCGCCGAACAACATTTCCAGAATTTCTCCGACCGTTTTGCGGATCTGCCGATCAAGATCGCGGAATTGTCGCGCTTCCGTTCTACCAAGGAGCAGGCACAGGCGCTGCAGGACATGGCCGAGGGCAAGCTCGACATCATCATCGGAACACATAAACTTATCCAGAAGGGCGTGAAATTCAGCAACCTGGGTCTGGTCATCATCGATGAGGAACACCGCTTTGGCGTACAGCAGAAGGAACGCTTGAAAGCCCTGCGCTCCGAAGTCGATGTGCTGACGCTGACCGCTACCCCGATTCCACGTACGTTGGCGATGTCGCTGGAGGGGCTGCGAGATTTTTCGGTGATTGCCACTGCGCCGCAGCGGCGGCTATCCATCAAGACCTTCGTCACTCAGGCCAGCGACGGCATCATCCGCGAGGCAGCACTTCGCGAACTGAAGCGCGGTGGGCAAGTGTATTTCCTGCACAACGAAGTTGACACCATTGCCAACATCGCGGAGAAGTTGGAGACGCTGCTTCCGGAAGCGCGCATTCGAACAGCGCACGGACAGATGAACGAGCGGGATCTTGAACAGGTGATGCGCGATTTCTACCAACAGCGTTTCAACGTGCTCCTGTGTACCACCATCATCGAGACAGGCATTGACGTGCCCAGTGCAAACACCATCATCATGAACCGCGCCGACCGTTTTGGCCTGGCTCAACTGCATCAATTGCGCGGCCGCGTCGGGCGCTCGCACCATCAGGCTTATGCCTATCTGCTTGTCGAAACCGATGCTCTGACTACTCAGGCGAAAAAGCGTCTCGATGCGATTCAGGCGATGGAACAACTCGGCAGCGGCTTCTATCTCGCGATGCACGATCTTGAGATACGCGGCGCCGGTGAGGTGCTGGGGGAATCGCAAAGCGGCGAGATGCAGGAGATCGGCTTTTCTCTATACAGCGACATGCTTTCTGCCGCCATCACCTCGCTTAAACAGGGGAAGGAACCCGACATGGCGCAGCCATTGGGCGTAACTACCGAGATCAACCTGCACAGCCCGGCGCTATTGCCGAAAGACTACTGCGGCGACATCCACCAGCGGCTGGTAATCTACAAGCGCCTCGCCAATTGTGCCACGCCGGAGGACTTGGACGAGATGCACCAGGAACTGATTGATCGATTCGGTTTGTTGCCGGAACCGGCGCAGACCCTGCTCGACTGCCATCGCTTGCGAATCCTTGCCAAGCCGCTTGGCATTAGCAAGATTGACGCATCGAGTGAGACCATCCAGATCCAGTTTGTGCCGAAACCGCCGATTGACCCGATGAAGATCATCACCCTGATCCAGAGCAAACGCCACATCAAGATGGCCGGACAAGACAAGCTACGCGTCGAACTGAAGTATGGCGACCTCCACCAGCGCGTACTCGCTATCAAAAACTTTCTCGGCGACCTGGCTTGACGGCACGACATTACGTCGTCCATAACGCCAATGTCGCCCTCTCGGTTGGACTGTATCAATGCTCACCCTTTCGGCGTGGCCGCATCGATCCGCATGTGTTGCAAGCGTTGACCCGATGCCGAAGCTCGGTTCAGCACTGCCCGCTTTTGATAATCTCAGTGCCGGCTATTCCCAACTATCGCAATTGCACTGACTTCCAGCGGATGAATTGACATCGACATATCCCTGGCCCGTTAAACCCATTAGAAAGGCAGCTTCAGCGATGGCAAAAGCCATTGCCGCCATCGCCAGTCACTTGATTGGAAATGCATCGCTGAAAGAGAAGAAGATGCATGTAACCCTACGAGCCGGTTTCATGGGCGGAGGTGATGTTGCACGGCTGTCATTTCGCCCAATCAGAGCCGGTCAATGTTTATCTCGTTTGCCCGGCGAAACTGGTGTAAGAGCAGTATTGGCCAAGATAGGCGGCGCAGTGGCAAGGTGCGTCAACTATTATAATCACCTTTCGCTTCCCTCAAATTGACAGTGCGGAGAATCTTCTCATATGATTTATTAATAAAATGCCCGTTTGGGCGAGGTTTGTGCGTGTTTCAGCCAATTAGTGCCGCAGCGAGCGCACTGAAGATTTGTTTCTCCTGAACCGGCACCCGATAGTTACAACTTCTTATAAACAATAGCGGCAAACGAACGTGAAGAAATCCGCGCGAAAGGCTTCTACCTAACCATCCTTTCCGCTGGAACATTCGGATAACTGATGATACAGCGCAATGAGGGGAGTCATGTTTCGACTACTGCGCAATTTTTCGATCGCTAGCCTGGTTTCAATGGTACTGGCGGCGATCGTCCTCGCAGTTCTCCATCAGTTGTTTGAAAAACACCATATCCTTGAATCTGGCGAAAGCCAGAACGTTGCCCTGGTGCAGGCCTTTTCAAGCGCTAGTTGGCCCCAGTTTCGCAGCTTAGCCGATTCGGCCAGCCTGCTTGACGCAGACGCCCTTCGTCATCATCCCGACATCGCCAAGCTCAGCCAAAGCGTTCGTGATGCCGTACGTAATACGCCAACGGTCAAAGTTACAATTCAGCAACTCGACGGGCGTACACTGTTCTCTAGTGATGCCCTACAGATCGGCACAAACGATAGCGGGAACCCTGGTTTCATCTCCGCACGCCAAGGGGTGGCGCGAAGCGAAATCACTCGCTACAAAAGATTCAATGATTCCGGTGAGGAGCTCATGAACCGTGATGTATTGTCGAGCTCCATTCCGTTGCGTAGCAATGCAGATGGGCCGATCGACGCTGTGATGTCAATCTATACCGACATCACAGCGCTACAGGCAAGCGCCGAAAAGGAAGGGCGTCTGTTCACCCTGAGCGTGGTCGTCGTGCTGGCCGCCCTTTACGGCATCCTGCTCTTTATCGCAAGGCGCATCGACAGTGTCATCAGAAGACAATCCGAGCAACGGCGCCTCACGGAGGAACGTCTGCTGCACTTAGCCACGCATGATGCATTGACAGATTTGCCGAACCGGAATCTGCTACTGGATCGGATCAAGCAATCACTGACTTCAGCAGAGCGCCGCAGTAGTCTGCTTGCAGTGGCGCTTATCGATCTCGACAAATTCCGGAACATCAATATTTCGATGGGCCATGCTATCGGCGACAAAGTCCTGCAAACCGTGGCACAACGTCTCACACGCTGCTTGCGCGAAAACGACACCATCGCCCGCCTTGGCAATGACGAATTTGTCGTGAGTTTGCCCGATATACATTCCAGTGTGAACCTGTTCCAGGTCGCCCAGAAGATCCTCGGCGCCATTTCCATGCCTATGGAAGCCGCGGGACTCGAACTGCATCTCACCGCCAGCATCGGCATCGCTCTGTATCCGGAGCATGGGAAGGATGCCGAGACGCTGATGCGTAAAGCCGATTTGGCGATGCAGAGTGCCCAACGACTCGGTTCCAACCGTCACCAAATGTTCGTCGAACAAATGAGTGAACGTGTGCAGCAGCAAACACGGTTCGAGGATGAAATGTGGCGCGCCCTCGAGAACAATGAGTTTGCGCTCTATTACCAGCCCATCGTCGACTTAGCATCAGGTGCCATCGTCGGAGCTGAAGCACTGCTGCGCTGGCCCAACGTTCATGGAGAAGAGCGTTCAATGGCGGAACTGATCCCATTGACCGAACGATGCGGGCTTATCGTGCCGCTGAGCGAATGGATTGTCAGCGAGGCGTGCATGCAGCTGCAATCCTGGCGAGAGGGTGGATATGAACTGGGCCATCTCACCATGGCGGTCAACCTGTCCGCTCGTCACTTCGCAACTGCTGGCCTGGCAACGATGATTGCCGAGGTGATCGAACAGGCCGAGATCAATCCAGGAGCATTGCACCTCGAAATCTCAGATAGCTTGCTGGCCGGCAACGACGAATCCGTTCTCACCAATTTTGAGGGACTCAAGCGCGTCGGCATCAAGTTCTCGCTTGACGACTTTGGAACCGGTTTTTCAAGTCTTGGATATTTGAGACGTTACCCGATTGACACGCTCAAGATCCCTTGTGCGTTCGTTCAGAATCTGCCCGGCGATGCCGATAATGTGGCGATCGTAACGACGATCATTGCATTGGCGAATAGCCTTGAGCTTGCAGTAGTCGCAAAAGGTGTCGAAACCGACGCGCAGTTATCATGCTTGCAACACCTCGGTTGCCACCTTGCACAGGGCTTCCTATTCAGCCGTCCCCTACCGCCCGATGAGTTCTTATCCCTAGTATTGGAACAGCGCGACATGAACACGATGCAAGCGATGGCTTGGCTCCACACCTTCGAATAGGTGCCGAATTGTCGCGCTGTCAACCTGAATCCCCATTGGCGGACTGCATTCCCACTCCCAAAGCTTCACGCCGTCCGCGCACCTCCTTGAAATGCGCCGCGAAATCCGCAAATCTGCCCGCCTCGACCGCCACGCGAATTTCACTCATTAACTGCTGGTAGTAATGCAAATTGTGGATCGTGTTGAGGCGCGCCCCAAGAATCTCATTAAGCCGATGCAGGTGATGCAGATAGGCGCGGGTAAAGTTGCGGCAGGTATAGCAGGCACAACTCTCATCCAGTGGCTGGACATCTAGCCGGTATTGCGCATTCTTGATCTTGATGTCGCCATTGCGGGTGAATAGCATGCCATTGCGCGCATTGCGCGTAGGCATCACGCAGTCGAACATATCTATGCCCTGGACAACGGCGGCTACGATATCCTCCGGTGTACCGACGCCCATCAAATAGCGCGGCTTGCGCTGAGGCAGTTGGGGCGCGATGTGCTGAAGGATCCGCAACATATCATTCTTCGGTTCGCCCACCGACAGGCCCCCTATGGCATATCCGTCAAAGCCGATATATTCCAGTTCGCGCAGCGATTCCTCGCGCAGATTTTCATGCATTCCGCCTTGCACGATGCCAAATAGCGCATTGGTATTGCCCGCATGTGCGCGCTTGCTACGCTCTGCCCAGCGCAAACTGAGGCGCATGGATTCCCCGGCCGTCCGTTCATCCGCCGGATACGGCGTGCACTCGTCGAAAATCATCACGATGTCCGAATTTAGCACCTTTTGAATGCGCATGGACTCTTCCGGCGAGAGGAAACATCTATCTCCATTCACAGGCGACTGGAACTTCACCCCGTCCTCGGTAATCTTGCGCAGCGGCCCCAAGCTGAACACTTGAAAACCGCCCGAATCGGTAAGTATCGGGCCGCCCCAACCCATGAAACGATGCAACCCGCCATGCGCCTCTATCACTTCCAGGCCCGGACGCAGCCATAAGTGGAAGGTATTTCCCAGCACTATCTGCGCACCGATTTCCCTTAGCTCAAGCGGCGACATCGCCTTGACCGTGCCATAGGTGCCAACCGGCATGAAGGTTGGAGTTTCGACGCTGCCATGGGCAAGCTGCAAGGTTCCTCGGCGGGCGAGGCCATCCGACTTATGGACAGTAAATTTCATGAATTTCTTTCGATCAGCATGGCATCCCCATAGCTGAAGAAGCGGTACTCCTTTTCCACAGCATGGCGGTAAGCGGCAAGCATCTCGTTCATGCCCCCAAAGGCGCAAACGAGCATCAGCAATGTCGAGCGTGGCAGATGAAAATTGGTGAGCAGCACATCCACCACCCTAAAGCGATACCCTGGGATGATGAAGACGTTTGTCTCGCTTTCCCCCGCACTCAGCTCGCCGCTGATCGCAGCGCTTTCCAGCGCACGCAAACTGGTCGTCCCCACCGCAACCACCCGCCCGCCCGTGCCGCGGCCCTTGGCTATGGTGTCCACGGTGGCTTGGGGAATCACATAGCGTTCGCTATGCATGGTGTGATCGTGGATATGCTCAGCATGCACCGGCTGGAAAGTGCCTGCGCCCACATGCAGGGTCACGTAGGCGATCTGTACCCCGTTATTGCACAAGGCCTGCAGCATGGCTGCGTCGAAATGCAGCCCCGCCGTCGGTGCCGCCACCGCTCCTGGCTCGCGTGCAAACACCGTTTGATAGCGGAGCTCATCGTCATCGTTCGCTGCGTGGGCAATATACGGCGGCAAAGGCAGTTGTCCATGCCGATCCAGGAGATCCAAGACGCTTTCCGAGGAAGAAAAACGCAAGCGGAAGAATTTGCCCTCGCGCTTCATCACATCAACCGACAATGAACCGGCCAAATGCAAGACCCCACCGGCTCTGGGTGCATGGCTGGCTCGTACCTGTGCCAACACCTCATGATCATTCAGTACTCGTTCGACCAGCACCTCGATCCTTCCGCCACTATCCTTGGCACCAAGCAATCGCGCCTTGATAACCCGAGTATCATTCAGCACGAGCACGTCGTTTGGCCTGACAAGACGCAACAAATCGGCAAAGCGGCAATCTTCAATCATCCGATCGTGCGCATACAACAGGCGGCTGGCACCCCGCGATGCCGGCGGATGCTGTGCAATCAATTGCCTGGGCAGGACAAAATCAAATTCATCAGTACGCATGACCAACGGTGGAAACCTTGAAAAAGTGGGATTGTAGTTGATATGGGACGTCGCTTCATGGATAATGCGCCCCGCTTGGCCGGGGTGGTGGAACTGGTAGACGCGCCGGACTCAAAATCCGGTGCCAGAAATGGTGTGAGGGTTCGAGTCCCTCCCCCGGCACCACATGGGCAAGGTCATTTAACGCTGTCAACCGAATAAATGGGCAGTGCGTTATAGGCACCGACACTGTAGTGTCGTAAACGTTTATTAATCTACTAAAAAATGGAGTTCACAATGAGCAAACTGTTATCCGTACTGGTCGCTGCAATATTCGCTGCCGTTTCTTTCACCGCTGTCGCTGCTGACGCTGCCATGGCTCCTGCTAAGGCAGCACCAGCTGCTGCTGCCGCTGCACCTGCTGCTGCACCAGCAAAAGAAGAAGCTGCTAAGCCTGCCAAGAAGGAAAAGAAAGCAAAGAAGAGCAAGAAGCACAAGAAAGCTAAGGCTGACGCTGCTGCGAAGTAATTTAGCACGCACTTAAGGAAGGCAGGGGTTACCCTGCCTTTTTTATTTATGAAATGAATACCGCCATGATCTGGAAACCTAATGTCACTGTTGCCGCGGTCATCGAGCGCGATGGGAAATTTTTGCTGGTTGAAGAAGAAACCTCACTGGGTCTACGCTACAACCAGCCTGCCGGGCATCTTGAGTCTGATGAATCGTTAACCGCCGCAGTCATTCGCGAAGCCTTGGAGGAATCGGCCTATCGTTTTGTTCCGCAAAATCTCCTCGGCATATATCGCTGGCACTCGAGCGCATCGGACACGACTTACCTGCGTTTTGCGTTTGCAGGAGCAATTACTGGGCATGAGGCCGGTCGTCCGCTGGACACTGGTATCCGGCAAGCGCTATGGCTGACGCCCGACGAAATCTGCGCTTCGCAGCCACGCCACCGCAGCCCGCTGGTCCTGCGCTGCGTGGAAGATTATCTGGCGGGGAAGCGCTATCCGTTGGAGTTGTTGACGCACTATGAGTAGGCATGTCTTCGTTGGTATGTCCGGCGGAGTTGACTCCTCCGTCACGGCCTTGTTGCTGAAAGAGCAAGGTTACCAAGTGACCGGCCTTTTCATGAAAAACTGGGAGGATGACGACAACGACGAATATTGTTCGTCGCGCCAGGACCTACTGGACGCCGTTTCGGTGGCTGACGCCATCGGCATTCCCATCGAAGCGGTGAATTTTTCCAGGGAATACAAAGAACGGGTGTTCAGCGATTTCCTTCGCGAATATCAGGCCGGAAGGACGCCAAATCCGGACATTCTGTGCAATGCCGAGATCAAGTTCAAAGCCTTTCTGGAACATGCGATGAATCTTGGCGCGGACACCATCGCTACCGGGCATTACGCGCAAGTTCGTGAGTCGGATGGCCTGTTCCAGTTGCTTAAGGCCTGCGACGGCAGTAAAGACCAAAGCTACTTCCTGCATCGTCTGAACCAGGCACAGTTAAGTCACGCGATGTTCCCGCTCGGCAAAATATTGAAATCACAGGTTCGGGCCATTGCCGCGCAACACCGTCTTCCCAATCACGCCAAAAAAGACAGTACCGGCATCTGCTTCATCGGTGAGCGTCCTTTTCGCGAATTCCTCAATCGCTATTTGCCCACTCAGCCGGGCGAGATGTGGACGCCGGACGGCAAGGTCGTTGGGGAACACATCGGGCTATCGTTCTATACGATAGGACAGCGTCAGGGTCTGGGTATCGGCGGCGCGAAGCATGCGTCCGGCGAGCCGTGGTTCGTGGCGGGCAAGGATCTGGCCTGCAATCGTTTGATTGTGGTGCAGGGGCACGACCATCCCGCGCTATTTTCGCGGCATCTGGCGGCGCTGGACAACCACTGGATCAGCGGATCGGCTCCCTTGCTGAACCATCGGTATGCGGCCAAGACACGCTACCGCCAGGCAGACGCGCTCTGCCATCTTACGGGCGTCTCTGAGGGCTCATGTGAAATCGCGTTTGACGAGGCACAGTGGGCTGTGACACCCGGCCAGTCGGTAGTGGTTTATGACGGTAATGTCTGCCTGGGCGGTGCAATCATCGAACAGAGAAAAGACTGATTCGCGTAAAATACCCGCTTGGCTTCGATATTATGGTGCCTTCTAAGAGATTCAGGGTTCGCCCAAATACATGGCGTGGAGAATGTTTCCCCTTCAGCCCACCTAAAGGTTACCGTGCCTTGAGACGTCGTTTTGCCACGCTCCATATGATCAATATGTAAGCTTAGAGTTTCTTCCGTATTGCAACAGTTGGAATGAAATCTGGATTTTTAGAGGTGCCCTTACCATGACCATGCTCACCAAACTCACTGCACTCTCGCCACTGGATGGCCGTTACCACGGCAAAGTGGATGCGTTGCGCGCTTATTTCAGTGAATTCGGCCTGATCCGATTCCGCGTGCTGATCGAAACCGAATGGCTTAAAGCACTCAGCGCAGAAGTCAAGATCGCCGAAATCACACCGTTCTCCGCCGCGACCATCGCGCAGCTGGACGCGCTCAATGCAGGCTTCTGCGAAGCGGATGCACTCGCGATCAAGACCACGGAAGCCACCACCAACCATGATGTGAAAGCCGTGGAATATTGGTTGCGCGGTAAATTATCAGGCAATCCGGAAACAGCCAAGGCGCTGGAATTTGTCCATTTCGCCTGCACTTCTGAAGACATCAATAACCTAAGCCATGCGCTGATGCTCAAGGGTGCGCGCGATGCCGTGATGCTGCCCACGCTCAATGTCCTCATTACCCGTCTCCAAAGTATCGCCCACCAACTTGCCGATCAGCCTATGCTGTGCCGCACGCATGGTCAAACTGCCACGCCGAGCACGTTGGGCAAGGAAATGGCCAATGTAGTATATCGCCTGCGGCGTGCCGAACAACGCTTGGCTGCGACGGAGATTCTTGGCAAGATCAACGGCGCAGTGGGCAATTACAACGCGCATCTTGCGGCTTATCCGGACGTGGATTGGGAGGATTTCGCGCGGCGTTTTGTCATGGCGCGCGGGGTAACATTCAACCCCTACACCATCCAGATCGAGCCTCACGACTACATGGCGGAACTGTTCGATGCCTACGCGCGCATCAACACGATCCTGATCGATCTAAACCGCGACATCTGGGGCTACATCTCACTCGGCTATTTCAAGCAGAAAGTGGTCAAGGGGGAAGTTGGTTCGTCGACCATGCCTCACAAAGTCAATCCGATCGACTTTGAGAATTCTGAAGGAAATCTGGGCCTTGCAAATGCACTGCTGCGTCACCTCAGTGAAAAACTGCCGATCTCGCGCTGGCAGCGCGACCTGACCGATTCCACGGTATTGCGCAACATGGGCGTTGCGCTAGGCTACACTTTGCTCGCTTATGAATCTTGCCTGAAAGGCCTTAATAAACTGGAAGCCAATCCGCAGCGCCTGGCAGAGGACTTGAACGCAAGCTGGGAAATCATGGCCGAACCGATTCAGACCGTAATGCGCCGCTATGGCATACAGAACGCTTACGACAAACTCAAGGAACTGACGCGCGGAAAGGAAGGCATCAACCGGGAGTCGCTCCATGCCTTCATCGACACGCTTAACATTCCCGAGCCGGAAAGGCAGCGTCTGCTAAAACTGTCACCGGACACTTACATTGGCAAGGCAGCAGAACTGGCAAGACGGATCTAACCCTCAGCTAAAGCCCTCCATCAACAAGCCCGCGTTTCGCGAATTTGTCGGGAAACGAGGGCACGTCAGAACACAACCTGGGGCCCAGGCCCCCCTGTCCCGCCAGCCTTGCTCTTAATCGGCGTCTGAATATTGCTTTTCGGCACCGCATTTCCCGGTGCGGCGGCATTGCCTTGAATGACGCTGTCCACTACCGCACTGTCTCGTACCTTTCCTCCCTTAGTCCCACTCTTCGCTTGCGGCAAAGGAGCTGGCGTCACGGTGAAGATATTAAGATTGACTGGCTGCAGGTGCGGCATTTCAGCTAACCCGCCAGCAAAGCCCATCTGGTTGGGAAGGATTGAAATCGTACCTCTTTCGGTAGTCATAGTGGTTTCACCGACATTCACCTTGTTGTAGGTTCCTGGCGGCACGGTTGCGGCCAAGTCACTCCCCGGCACAACCACGAAGATTTCGTGGTCGGTGCCACGAATGCCGATGGTCGATGAAGACGTGGTGATATGATAACTTGTCTTGTGCAGATGCCCGATCAGACCGGTAATCGCACGAATACCCCCTTTTAGCAACGAAAAGAAGCTCCTTTCACTTCCGTCCTCCTCACCGCTGAATACGAAGCTGTCGAACTTGAGCTGGGACTCCGGGCGGACGACCATGAAGCCGCCATCCCGCATCTTGATCTGTACGGAAGCGCCTTTTGCGGTCGTCACAGTATCGCTTTCGTGAATCACATCACCCTTTTGCAAGGTATGCGCCTGCCCCGCTTCGTTGGTTACCTGAACGCTGCCATTCACGAACTGAACATTTCCTGCAATCCCGGCAAAAGCTGCCTGACTCAACACCATCAGGCAGACGACCAGCGAGATATTCACAAGAGTAATTGCATATTTTGCGGCATTCATGATTTGTACCTCACTCGAATTGATTCACGGAAAATCTCGACGAATAGTCAAAGAAACATCCATCCTTTCATAGCGATAAATGATGATGTTGGAATCGTTCTTTGAGTAGTTCAACTGCGGGCGCAGTGCCCACAACTTGTTCCATCGCCAATTCGCTCCGGCCGTCAAGTCATACAAATGGTCACTACGCTGACGCTGAAAGTAGTAATTGACCTTCTCATAATCGCCATTTTGCGCACCTGCGTTGGCAAATAATGTCATTTTGTCATTGCAAGTGGTCTGTCCGCCAACTCGCAATCCCCACAAGCGCTTCGCACCATCCGTTCTTCCGCCATCTGGATTTGCGGGTGGCGCTATGAGCGCGGAAACATCTTTCTCCGTGCCCCCATACAGGTTTCCCAACAGCATCGACCTGCCGCCTGCCAGCACATGCGACCAACCGACACCCACCACCTGCTGGTCGAAATCGTTCGGCTGCATAAGCGGATCAACGTAGCGATATTGCGCATATTGACCAAATGCCTTTAGTTGATTGCTCGGACTAAACACGTGGTTCCATTCCGCATTCAAGCCAGTCAAATCGCTATTGCGGGAGCTACCCAAGGTGTATTCCCCAGCCATCGCCCCGACGCGAATGCGTTCCGCTTGTGCACCGAACGTCATGCCGAGTCGCACGTCCAACCCCAAGGAGTCAAAGCCCTTTTCAGTGCGATAGCCACGCTCGTGTAGATCCGCACCCGCATAGATGCTCCAGTTGGCATCCAGCCTGTGAGTTGCTTCAGCGCCAGCGGCTATCCCATAATAGCTATCCGATGCCTTCACGTTAGTTGGATCGAGCGCGACGATTGCCGCAATTGCATCGACGAATATCTGCGACTGGTTGGTGGAATTATTGACGTTGCTGTCATGCCCGACCGTTCCCTCGACATAGCCAGCGAAGGTTGTCTGTTTTGCTTTTTCCTGCACCGCAATTTCATCCAGATATCTTTCAATATTGGCGCGCGCCACTTCCGACGGGTCTTGTTGCAATGAGGTCGTGAATTCGGTCTTGGCGCGAGGCACATCACCCAGCTGATAATAGGCGCGCGCCATGTCCAGTCGAGCGGCAACAGAATTGGGATTTACCATCAGAACCCGCTCGAACGCTAGGGTCGCCCTATCAGGCTTGCCACTGTCCAGTGCGGCAATGCCAATCAGATAATCAAAGCGCTCCTCGCCAGAATGGTCGAACTCAAGCGGCTCCAATAGGGCGTAAGCTTCGGCCGGTTTGCCCTTCTTGACCAACTCATCGGCCTCGCGCAGTAGCTTTTCATAGGCATCAATGCTGACCGGCTTGCTGGCTAGAGGTTCTGTACCGTGATGCCCATTCTGCCCGGTTTCTTGCCCGTACGCTCCGCTTGCTGCGGACATCAACCCAAAAAACATCGAAATTACAAGGATTGAAAATGCCGTGACATCTGCTCGGCCCTTTTCGTAAGGGTTTAGGCAGTCGGTGACATTCATGGCCATTATCATTGTCAGGTCCTTGGGGATGCTAGGTAGCGTGCGCGGCATGTCCAGAAGGGTCATGCGAATCAGGTTGATCACCATCTTCGGGTTGCTGCTGATTACCGCACCCTTTTGAGCTTGCTGCTGAAGCGGGCAACGAGAGTGAGGCGGCCACAGGGTACGCATAGGAAACCGCATTCCATGGAATACCATAGTCGTAGACAAGTGCGCTATAGGGCACGGAACCAACAAGAGAGTGCACTCCGGCAGCGACCTGAATCGTTCCAACCGAGTAAATGCTGCTTCCACCGATCGGGGTGAATAACGCGGAGTTCACCGGTACACTATCTAGCTTCAGGTTTGCAAGTGCTGCTGTTTCGGTGACAACGTTCATATAGGCTCCAGAACTTCCGACAAGCCCATGAACCCCGAAGGTCGCATCGGTCGTCCCCATTTCCGCTGGCGTAACCAGAACCATGCTCGGATCGCCTTTGCCGGCCGGATCATCGTCATAACTGCGCATGAATTGAGCAAGGAGCACCGGGTTGTTGGAGATAAATTCGCTGTCTCCCGTCAAGTCGACCTCTGCGAATTGGCCGGCATTCAATGTTCCGGCAATCAATCCGGATGGTACCGTTGTAAGAGTGGTGCCATTCCGGGAGGCCATAACTCGGACCGTATAACGCGCTCGGCCACTGAACGGGGATGTGTGGAAAGTCTTGCCCCAGATAGACACGTCAGTGAGCTGTTCGACGAGATAGTCGCAGAAATCCGTGCCAGACGGCAAATCGGTACAGCGATGGCCTCCAAACATCGCGATGGGCTTATCGGCTGTCACATGGGTACCCGTCATGTCCGCGTTGGCCGGATTCGAAAACTGATAGGTTTCTCCGATGTTCAGTACGATCGTAAATGCGATATTTGCCGGCTTGGTTGCACCCGCAGCGGTTGGAGTGATAGTGACAGTGGTATTGTTCTGGGTGGCAGCCACCGCAAATTCAGATCCCGGGTATCTGGCGCTCGCGTAGGACATTACGTAGTAATTCGTTCCAAGGCCGGGTGTCGGCAAGGCCAGATATCCATCGGCAGAATTCGCGTTTTCAGAAACCACATGGACGGAAACAGGAGACAGGGCCGTCACATGAATGCCTTTGGCCTCAATCGTCTCGTTCGCCGTCAAAACGACCGCAGGATCGAGCGTAAGCACGGTTTCGGCACCTGCCGCAACGGAAAATGGGGTGGTCACGCCCTCAAATGTCACGTCACCCGTGGTTGCAGTTGCCGCAGCCACAATCAGCTTATTGGTTACGGATGGATTAACGCAGAAAGAGGGTTCACTCACACAACGATGATCCGGCAGGGTTAAATAGAAATCTGTTCCAGCCGATGTGACCGCCGCAGCGGCGGCGCGAACAGGGGAGGGTGTGGGCGTCGCGGGTTGAGTTGATGTCCCACCTCCGCAGGCAGCCAAAAACAATAATGGCGCGAGGAGCAGGTCGCCTTGGATAATCCTCGCATGATCTGAACGCATCGATTCTCCTCAACCTCGTTTTCGATGGCAGTCAAGGAGCAGTTGGTTTACGCACGGCAGTAATGGACACGGACGAGCGTCCGTATCGCAGTCCCGCTACCATAGCTTCCCTTAGGCCGGTGACTTTGCGTCCTTATCTTTCGATAAGTTTGCCAAGTTCCCGTATGCTAGGGGATGAGTGATATTCGAGTCAAAGCCTTGCCGACGAATGGTTGAATTTTCGGATGAATGGCGAAGCCCGCATTCTCCAATGCGATTACAACTGGCTCGGGTCTGCAAATGATAGACTTTGCCCCCAGACCACCGTGGGGCACTTGCCATACGGCATCCATCCTCCCCAATGCCAACTTGGGCGGACTCGCTTATGGCGAGCCGTTTGACAGGCTTCAGCAACGTGAAAGATATGGTTTCGGGCGATGATGACATCGGCAGTTGTTCGCCAAAGCCTGGATGAGCGCGTCGCCGGTTTAGACCTTGTCTTCCTGCCATTGCGCAGATCACATGAATCCCCTCTCAGCCCAGAAGCACCGTTTCTTGATAAGATGCGCGGCATTATGGAGCGGACCCTGACAAAACAGATCGTACTCGGCATCACAGGCGGTATCGCAGCCTACAAGGCCGCTGAATTGCTGCGCCTATTGATCAAGCAGGGTATCGACGTGCAGATCGTCATGACTGATGCGGCGTGTCATTTCATCACGCCAACTACCATGCAGGGTCTTTCCGGAAAGCCGGTATACATCACGCAGTGGGATCCGAGCGTGCCGAACAGTATGGCGCACATCAATCTAAGCCGTGCCGCACAAGCGATCGTGATCGCACCGGCGAGTGCCGACTTCCTGGCCAAGCTGGCGCATGGCCTGGCTGACGACTTGCTCTCGGCCTTGTGCCTCGCACGTAACTGTCCGTTAATCGTTGCTCCGGCGATGAACCGTGAGATGTGGCTAAATGCAGCAACACAGCGTAACGTCGCACAACTGATTGCCGACGGTGTCCGGGTGCTCGGACCGGAAAGCGGTGCGCAGGCGTGCGGCGAGGAAGGCTTGGGAAGGCTGCTGGAGGCCGCTCAATTGGCACAGGACATCATGGCATTTTTGCAGACTGACAAAGAACGGGATGTGCCCGCCGCCACCCCATTTCTCCCCGTGCGGGAACGAGAAAGCGGACAGCTGCCTATTCAAGTGAGCCTATCCGGCAAAAATATCCTCGTTACGGCTGGTCCTACCTACGAGGCAATAGACCCGGTGCGCGGCATCACCAACCTAAGCTCCGGCAAGATGGGCTATGCGATCGCGCAGGCGGCCCTGGAGCTCGGCGCGAATGTGTTGCTGGTATCTGGGCCCACTGCGCTTCCAAAACCACGAGGAGTGGAATCCATAGACGTACAGAGCGCCGATCAGATGTTTGAAACTGTAAAGCGCACGGTCGGCGATTGCGATATCTTTATAGGTGTCGCGGCCGTCGCCGATTACCGCGTCTCACAGCCCAGCGCACATAAGATCAAGAAGAGTACAGACAAGCTCACGCTCGAACTTGTCCCTAACCCGGACATTCTGGCCTATGTCGCCAACTTGCCCCATCCGCCATTCTGCGTTGGTTTTGCCGCCGAAAGCGAAAATCTGGCCGAATATGCCGAGCAAAAGCGCCGCGCGAAAAAACTCCCCTTGCTGGTGGGCAATCTGGTGCAACAAGCCATTGGCAGAGACGACAGCGAGTTGGTGTTATTTGATGACAGCGGCAAGCATATTCTGCGGCGCGCCGATAAACTCACGCTGGCGCGCCAGTTGATGCAGCGCATCGCACAACAAATTAATGGAGGAATACTGAAATGAAACACGTTGCCCCAACCGAACACATCCCTGTGGATGTCAAGATTCTCGACCATCGATTGCATGAAAATATGCCTGGTTATGCAACTGCCGGGTCCGCAGGGATTGATTTGCGCGCGTGTATCGAACATAACATGGTGATCCAACCCAAGCAGTGCGAACTCATCCCCAGCGGCATTGCTATTCATCTGGGGAGCCCGGGCTATGCTGCGATGATATTACCGCGCTCCGGCTTGGGGCATAAGCACGGTATCGTGCTAGGCAATCTGGTGGGTCTGATCGATTCGGATTACCAAGGGCAGATTTTCGTTTCGCTCTGGAACCGCAGCCAGATACCGTTCACGCTGATGCCGATGGAGCGCATGGCGCAACTGGTCATCGTACCAATCATGCAAGCCAGGTTTAATATCGTGGAGGAATTCCCGTTAAGCGAACGCGGCAGCGGTGGATTCGGCAGTACCGGCAAGCATTGACCCGTTACAGGTCAAGAATGGCCAGCGAAACCGGTTCCCCGACGGTCACTGTGCACGATGATTTCGGTACTACCTGTGCAACTGGTGTGAGCGCACAGCCTTATGTTTAACGGCAGGAAGATAGCCAGCCAACTCATTAAGGGCTCTTTTATAAACCTCACGCTTGAATTCGATCACGGCATTGATGTCCAGCCAGTAATCGTTCCAACGCCATGCATCAAACTCGGGGTGCGCGCTGGCACGTAGGTGGACATCACAATCCCGCCCAATCAGAAGCAACAAAAACCAGATCTGCTTTTGTCCGCGATAAACACCGCGCGATTCACGCTTGCTCCAAGTCTGCGGAACCTCATAACGCATCCAGTCCCGGGTGCGTCCGAGTATCTTTACATGTTCCGGCATTAAACCTACCTCTTCATGCAACTCGCGGTACATCGCCTGCTCCGGGGTCTCACCGTGCTGGATCCCCCCTTGTGGAAACTGCCACGCATGTTGTCGTACCCGCTTGCCCCAAAGCACCTGATTCCTGTTGTTCGTGATGATAATGCCGACATTCGGGCGATAGCCGTCTCTGTCTATCATTTTCCACTCTACTTTAAGTTAATTTCAATGGGCAGATTCTTTCATATTTCCTCCGCAATGAAAAGCGAATCAATGGCCTTGAAGTTCGTTGCCATACCGAAGCAGGGACATTCCCTGTAAAATCGCAAATCTACAACCATAATCAGTCCGTATTCACATGCGCGTTTCACAATTCTTCATCTCAACCCTCAAAGAAGCGCCCTCGGAAGCCGAGCTCGCCAGCCACAAACTGATGATGCGCGCAGGCTATGTCAGAAAACTGGCCAGCGGACTGTACACTTGGATGCCGCTCGGGTTGCGCGTGCTGCGCAAGGTGGAAGATATTGTGCGGGAGGAAATGGACCGCAGCGGCGGAATCGAGTTGCTTATGCCCGCGGTGCAGCCCGCGGAACTGTGGCAGGAAACGGGGCGCTGGGAAGTATTCGGCCCGCAGATGCTGAAGATAAAGGACCGGCATGACAATGCATTCTGCTTCGGGCCAACCCATGAAGAGGTGATCACCGATATCGCCCGCCGTGAGATTCGCAGCTACCGCCAGCTCCCGATCAATTTCTACCAGATCCAGACCAAGTTTCGGGATGAGGTGCGACCACGCTTCGGCGTGATGCGCGCACGCGAATTCCTAATGAAGGATGCCTATTCGTTCCATGCAGATTACGCAAGCCTGTTGCAAACTTACCGCATCATGTACGACACTTATTCGCGTATCTTCACGCGCCTTGGCCTGAAATTTCGCGCCGTCGCGGCGGATACCGGTGCAATCGGCGGCAGCGGCTCACACGAGTTCCATGTGTTGGCGGATTCCGGTGAGGACGCATTGGCCTACTGCCCGACCTCCGACTATGCAGCCAATGTGGAACTGGCGGAAGCTGTGGCGCCGAGCGCGCCGCGCGCAGCCGCGACACAACCCATGACAAGAGTTGCCACTCCCGGGCAAAAGAGCATCGCAGAGGTCGTGGCTTTCCTGAACATCACACAGCAACAAATCCTCAAATGTATCGCTGTCGTCAGTGACATCGGCGGCTTCACCTTGTTGCTGTTGCGTGGCGACCATTCATTGAACGAGGTAAAGGCAAGCAAGATTCCGGCTCTGGGAAACTTTCGCTTTGCGACTGAGGAGGAAATCGAAGAAAACATGGGTTGCCGCGCAGGTTATATTGGGCCCGTCGCTACCCATTTGCGCTTCCTTGCTGATCGTTCAGCCGCTGCATTGAGCGATTTTGTATGCGGCGCGAACGTTGATGGCTTTCACTACACTGGAGCAAATTTCGGTCGTGACATCCATCTTGATGCAAGTCATATCTATGACTTGCGCAATGTGGTCGCGGGAGATGCCTCACCAGACGGCAAGGGCACGTTGGAAATCTGTCGCGGGATCGAGGTCGGTCATATTTTTCAATTGCGCACCAAATATGCAGAAGCCTTGAAAGCCGTTTTTCTGGACGCGCAAGGAAGGACGCAAGTCCTCGAGATGGGCTGCTACGGGATCGGCGTATCACGCATCGTCGCTGCCGCCATAGAGCAGAACTTCGACGAGCGCGGCATCACGCTCCCAGCTGCGATGGCACCGTTCCAGATCGCAATCGTGCCAATCGGCATGGGCAAGAGTGAGGCTGTTCGCAATGCGACAGAACAACTTTATGGCGCGCTGAAAGGCGCTGGGGTCGAGGTGTTGCTGGATGACCGGGACGAGCGCCCCGGCGTGATGTTTGCCGACATGGAGTTGATCGGCATCCCGCACCGTATCGTCATCGGGGAGCGCGGATTGAAGAACGGTATGGTTGAATATCAAGGACGGCGCGATGCCAACGCACAGCCCATCCCCTTGCAAAACGCGCTGAAATTCGTAGAATCAAGGCTGTGCAACTGAAACGACAACAGTTATTGTGTTTTCTAGCAGTGCCACTATGCTTGGCGGGGCTGTTGTTTTCCTATTCTGTGCAAGCTGGCGGACAGATCTATACCCCTTTATCCGCCAGTGTGCGCGCCGTCATGCAACGCAGCGTTTCCGATCAGGCTCCAATCAAGCTGGCGTTCGCCACGCAATATGAAGCAGACTCCTGGCTCAGTGAAATGTCGCGTCGCCTGCAAAAAAATTTGCCTGACGCATCGTTCCGCATGGCCTTTCTCAAGACTGTTCATTACGAAGCCGCGCGCGCGGGGCTGGATCCAGAATTGGTCCTGGGTCTGATCGAAGTCGAAAGTGGTTTCAATAAATATGCGGTATCCAAGGTGGGCGCGCGCGGCTATATGCAGGTGATGCCTTTCTGGGTGGATGAAATAGGCTCTAAAGAACACGACTTGTTTCATTTGCGCATAAACCTGCGCTACGGTTGCACCATCCTACGCCATTATCTTGATTTGGAAAGAGGCAATCTATATCGCGCTCTGGGGCGTTACAACGGCACTTTAGGCAAGCCGGAATACCCCAATCTGGTGCGCGCTGCATGGCGAAACCATTGGGCTTTGCCGCACCACACGGTCAACAACTACTACTCTTCAGCCGGTTGATCTATTTTCTGTTGATAAACGCCTCGATACTTGCGCGCGTCACTTCGCCCGCCTGATAAGCCACCGGTTCACCTTTGGCGTTATATAAATAGCTGACGGGCAACGCATCCACAGCACCGATCTGGGCGGTGACCTTACGATCACCTATCACCACCGGATAGTTGATTCCATGGGCTTGCGCGAAATCGGCCACCACTTTGCTCGACCCCGAATCAATCGCAATACCGATCACAATCAGATCCTTTTCATAATGGGCGTTATGCAGGTCGACCAGTTGGGGAATCTCGTCCAGACATGGCGGACACCATGTTGCCCAAAAATTGACCAGAACCCACTTGCCGCGATAATCAGCCAAGCGATGCGTATTGCCTTGTGTATCTTGCAGCGTAAAATCATCCGCAGCTGCACCGAGGGTTAGCAGCAGAATATAGGCAGCCAGCAGCGCACGTACCGACAGTATCAATCCGGCTCCTGTCCATGCGTCGCGTGTTCGCCATCAGCTTCTTCCTCATGGCCCCTCTTTGCGCCATGTTCCGAGCCATGAGTGAGATACAGCGCCAGCGCGACACAAGCGATGGCGCCTCCGAGATAAACCAAGTCTATTGGCGAGCCCATCTTCATGTTCAGCGCCTCTTCAAACAAGGTCACGATCATGATCATCAGGATCACCTTAGCCAGGCGAGTCTTCAAGTCGTCCAGGCTGTTGATCACCAGTATCTTATTGGAGCCCTGGCTATCATGGGCTTGGTCTATATCGCTGATAAACAGTTCATACAGACCGAACGAAAAGATCATCATCACTGTCGCCAGCAAATATCCATCCACCACTTCCACGATGTGCGTTACCGTTCTGTCATGTAGCAGCTTGCGGGCCTCTTCCGTCATGTCTGGATCTGCGTAATGCAGCATGTGCTGCACCAGAAAGACCACGTCCACCGTCGCCATGTAGAAAATCGCAAAGCCAGCAAACAAACTTCCCAGCACTGCCGCCAATACAATAAAACGGCTGTTCCACAATGATCCTTCAAACAAAGTTTCGATGAACTTCATATCCAACCTCCACAAACTTCGATTTTCAAATCGCCGCGCATTAAAGCTCAATTCATGGCGACGGGCAAGCATCATTCAAGGCAGTCCGTCACGCAAAACAGCGCCTACAGTGCAATGGTCGAGTTTTGCCCAAGTTGCGATACACACTCAAAGAGTGAATGGTGCAGGACACCGGTGTACCGATGGCACCTGTTGCCCGCAACGGCTCCAAATCCACTCAGCCGACCAGGGTGGCTGAGTCGTGGCGAATCGCATAAGGGGCGTTCCCAGGAAGCTTAACATTACGCTGCAAACAGGAAGAAGAATCCAGGAGTCGCTGGTCATTGATATGGCTTGCTGATTGCGTTCGCTGTGCTTGGCTAATCCAAGTTCGAAGCGGTCCGGGGACGCCAGCAAACGTAGCGACACTTGCCTACGTAACTGATGGCGCCCGTCTGCAAGGCCCCATAACCTTTGAATCACTAGTGGCGCTAGGCTTGGTCGAATCCACGATCATGAAGCATGGAGCCAACCAATAGAAAACTTCCGGTCCCAGAACGCATTATCGATAGGCTATTTGTATTATCGTGCCGGAGCGTTTGGCGGCACGCTCGCGGAAGCAGCCGGCGGACTGACCGGTACTGTCTGCCATCCGCTCGGGCACGCGGGCACATAGGGATAATAGCCCTTTGCCGAATCACAGTAATACCAGACGTGGGCGGGCGGCGGCTCGGCAACACTGGGCTGCGGGGCCACTATCGTAGGAGGTGTTGGAGTCGCATAGGGAACGGCGTAAGGGTAATACGGATAATATGGATAAGGGTAATATGGGCCGGCGCTGAAATACCATATACCACCGGCACCCAGCCACCACCACCCGGGGTTTCCCCCATAACGCCCATAATACCCATAGCCTCTTCCGAAATAACCTCTTCCATAATAGCCCCCCCCGTAATGACCTCCTCCGGAGTGGCCCCCTCCATACTGGCCCCCGCTGCCCGAATGGCCACCACCTCCTCCGCCTCGACCTACTCCGCCATCAGCAGCGTAAGCCGGGGCGATCCATAGGACTGCAAGAACTCCGATAAACAATATATTTTTCATAGCATTACCTCCTGCAAATTTTTAACTTTTGCAACAACCTCGACGGATATGGAAGTCCCATTGTTATCTGATCGTCCATTGTGAGTGATCTGATGCGCCTATAAGATGAAAGTGAGCTTGCTTTTCAAGACAATGACCGTGCCGGTCTTGCTTATTATCCATCGGTCAAAACACGACCCATATGGCCGACACTCTGTCCCAAAGGGGACCCCGTATCGCACAAACCGCGCACCGCAGCCGGTATCTGCAGAGCGAGAACAAACGACCGGCGCAGCCCGAAGTAGCCCGCGATCCTGATCTTGTTACCCAAGCACGGCCCTGCTCCTCCCGGATGTACCCGGCTTGCCGGCCCGCAGCAAGCACACAATCCGGCCCCGCGAGACTGCGGTGGCGCGTGGCAATGTGACCTTGCTATGCCCCGTCAGATAATGAGGGACGCCGCTCGGTTACTCTTGATTGCGCCCGCGGGACGCAAAACAGAATCAAAGCGTTCAGCCGGTAAATCTCAATCTAAATCGAATTATCATCATACGCCAAAAAAGTCGAGAATACAGCCAAGCACATGGCCGGAATCCGGGCGAGCGACAAGAACATCCTAAAAGGCAGGTTCGCAGCAATCTCCATGCGGCGATCGCACAAAAGGGGCATCGCAACCAAACAGGCCGGAGCGCGAACTCCAGCAAATTGTTTTGCACTGCTTTACCGATTCCCTATAATGAACTGATGATAGCCGACAAAGAAATCCTCGTGCTTTACTACAGCCAACATGGCGCAACCCGGCAAATGGCCCAGCTGGTTGCCCGTGGAGTCGAGCAAGTAGATGGTGCGCGCGCGCGGTTGCGCACGGTACCGAAGGTTTCCGCCGTCTGTGAAGCAACGGAATCGGGCATCCCAGATAGCGGTGCGCCTTACGCCGAATTGCGCGATCTTGAAGAATGCATAGGCTTGGCATTGGGCAGCCCGACACGCTTCGGCAACATGGCATCGGCAATGAAATACTTCTGGGACGGAACCGGAGATATATGGATCAAACACACTTTGGTTGGCAAACCCGCCGTCCTGTTCACATCCACCGGCACGATGCATGGAGGGCAGGAAAGCACGCTGTTGTCGATGATGTTGCCTTTACTGCACCACGGCATGGTTATCGTCGGCCTGCCCTATTCGATACCGGAATTATCCGCCACGCAAAAAGGCGGAACACCCTATGGAGCCAGCCATGTCGCCGGTGTCGCCAGCGATCAACCGATTGCTGAAGCCGAAAAGAAACTGTGCCTTGCATTGGGTCGTCGCTTGGCACAAACTGCATTGAAACTTTCTGCATGAGCAATGCCCACGAAGCTCGCAGGATGCTGCGCGCCCATCGCTATGGCGCGCTTAGTACGCTGTCAAAAAAATTTGACGGCTACCCGTTCGGATCGATCACACCATATCTGGTAGATCATGATGGCAGCCTGTTGGTTCTCATCAGCGCCCTCGCGGAACATACCAAGAACATTGGATATGACCCTCGCGTCAGCCTGCTCACGCATGACCAAGGCGACCCTCGCGTCCAAAGCCAAGGGAGGGTGACCGCAGTCGGCAATGCTCAGCCAGAGGCAGATCGCGAGCGTGCCAGACTGCGCTATCTGCGCCATTTTCCGGAAGCGCGAACTTACTTCGAAATGCACGATTTTTCCTTCTACCGCATCGTTCCGGTTGCCGTCCGCTACATAGGTGGCTTTGGAAAGATCCACTGGGTCGACATGGAGGCTTACTCGGTTCCCCAGGCTGAAATATTCGCACAGCACGAACAGGCTTTGCTCGCTGAGATAAACGCCCAGCAGCGAGATGTATTGATACATCTGCTGCAGCAAAAGGACGGACGCGATTTAGCGGATGTTCAGGCAATCGGATTGGATTGCGATGGGCTGGATGTGCGCGGTGACGAACGAATATGGCGGCTGGATTTTCCGGAAGCGGCCACCGATCCGTCACAGGGCCTGCTGACCTTACTAAAAAAAAGGACCGTTGGGGACGGTTCTTGTCTTTAAACGGCCATTTGAATCTGCCAGATTACGTCTGCTAGAAGCGGAAACCCAGTTTGGCGCTGTATGACGGTGCCGAACCGGTCTTGTCATATTCCACGGCAACATTCGCCACCCCAAAATTGAGATTGCCCCCGGCAAAGAACTTATTTTGATGGAACGATTCACTGGTCAGGGTCGGGATCCCATTAGGGGTGCTGTCAACCCAGACGGCGCCTACCCCAGCAAAGGGCGTGAACATTGCGAAGCCTTTGGAAATAGAAAGGTCCAGGCTCTTGGTATTCAGGTCAAGTTGACTCACACCGCTCATTTTGGTCAGCGCGCCGCGGATTCCAACGGCAGGTTGTGCAATACCGCCTTCAAGTATCGCATAGCGCAGTTCCCCGCCATAAAGCTTGATATTGGACGATGGTATTGCGGAGTAAAAAGCTCCAACATCTATGTTAAGAGGCAGCCCTTTAAAGACGTGCAACTTCGGCACAATCATTGAGTTCAAAGCGTCGCCTGTGACTTTGGACCAGAGTCCCGTGTTCTGCATTTTGGTCGACGTCACTTCCAGACCCAGGTCAAAACCAGTGACACCCAACGGGGCAGCCGGCGTGACGGCCTTGTAGCTTAATCCTGAACCCAGATCTTCTGAGAACAACTTGAAATCAGACTGACCCAGAGAGCCTAATTTAGTGATGTTAGCCGCCCAAACAGGCTGTGCAATACACCCAAGAACGCATAGCAATGACAAGCTTCTCTTCATGATGAAAACCCTTTTGTGGATGGTGAAGATTAATATCATAGAAATATCAGCATAGCCTACTTATCGTTTCTATGTCCACCCGAGCATTCTGCATGCATCGCTGCATGGCAAGCATCGGCAGAACAAAAAAGGGCTGGCAATCTATGCCAGCCCTAAGAAAGGCCATTCCACCAACCCGACAAGACCAAAACTACTCAGACATTGTTATATGCCGACTGTAATTCTGCGTTTTCATCCCGGGTCGTCTGAGTACCTGATGCGGTGACAAAGTACTCAGTCTGCTTTTTTAACATATAGAGGACCAGATCAACTACTTTTTTCTGTCCCATTGCACATCGTCTTGGAGAAAAGCAAGTCCAACAATCACGAAAAGGCCGATAAAAATAATCACTTCAATCATTTTAACTCTCCTATGTAATGAAGAAACTTGGGCCGATTTTATCCCGACCTGCGGTTTAATAGCGGACGCCCACGCTGAAAATATAAGCCGGCCACTATTGATTCACACATCAAAAGACAACAGGGGCGACATAATTCCGCTCACCCAAATTTATTATAAACCATGTTTAAAGTAATGGTAAGCAGTTGGCGACTTCCCGGAAAAGGGGCGTTCGCCAGCATGCGCACGGCGGATCGGGCGGGCAAAATAGCTGGTTCCAAGTTCAAACCTGCGGATGGGCGCGTTCCAGCTTGCTGTGCAATTTGTTCAGCGCATTAAGATAGGCCTTTGCCGAAGCCACTACGATGTCCGTGTCGGCACCCTGTCCGTTCACGATACGCCCCCCCTTGGACAGGCGCACAGTCACTTCGCCCTGTGCATCAGTGCCGCTGGTAATATTGTTTACCGAATACAACTGCAATTCGGCGCCGCTGCTAACAATATGTTCAATTGCCTTGAAGGTGGCATCCACCGGACCACCGCCCTGGGCGTCCGCTTGATGCTCCACGCCATCAATGTTCATCACCACTCGCGCCACCGGTAACACGCCAGTTTCGGAATGCGCACCCATAGCCACCAGACGATAATGCTCGCTGACCTGTGCCACAGCCTCATCGCTAACCAGAGCCTGAAGATCTTCATCGAAGATTTCGCTCTTGCGGTCCGCCAATTCCTTAAAGCGCTGGAAGGCGGCGTTGAAAGCTTCCTCCGAGGGAAACTCGATGTTGAGTGCTGTGAAACGCTGGCGCAATGCATTGCGCCCGGAGAGTTTTCCAAGCGTCAACTTATTGGCATTCCAGCCCACGTCTTCGGCGCGCATAATCTCGTAGGTTTCGCGATGCTTGAGCACGCCATCCTGGTGAATGCCGGACTCATGCGCAAACGCATTCGCTCCAACGATCGCCTTGTTCGGCTGCACCGGGTAGCCCGTGATGCTGGAAACGAGTTTGGACGTCGGCACGATCTGCGCAGTGTTGATGCGTGTGTCCAAGTTGAAGATATCGCGGCGAGTTTTCACGGCCATGACTATCTCTTCCAGCGAGGCATTGCCGGCACGTTCGCCAAGGCCGTTGATGGTGCACTCCACTTGCCGAGCTCCGTTCATTACAGCCGAGAGCGAGTTTGCAACTGCCAATCCCAGATCGTTATGGCAATGTGTGGACCAGATCACCTTGTCAGAATTGGGCACACGAGCAATCAATTGCTTGATGCGCTCGCCCCACGCTGCAGGAATCGAATAACCCACCGTATCCGGCACATTCAGCGTCGTGGCCCCGGCCTGTATAACCGCATCAAAGATGCGCACCAGGAAATCCAAGTCGGAACGCACCGCGTCCTCAGCGGAAAATTCCACATCGTCGGTGTATTCAAGCGCCCATTTCACCGCACTGACCGCTCGCTCAACCACCTGGTCCTCGTTCATGCGCAACTTGTGCTGCATATGGATGTTGCTGGTCGCTATGAAAGTGTGGATCCGACCGGATTTGGCAGGTTGGATCGATTCCCCGGCACGGCGTATGTCATTTTCGGTTGCCCGCGCCAATGAACACACAGTGGAATCCTTAATGATTTCGGCGACCGCCTTAACTGCCGCAAAATCACCTGGACTAGCCGCTGCGAAGCCTGCCTCAATGATATCGACGCCCAACTTTTCCAGTTGCCGCGCAATACGGATCTTCATTTCCCTAGTCATCGCCGCTCCCGGGCTCTGTTCGCCGTCGCGCAACGTGGTATCGAAAATTATCAATTTGTTTGTCATGCTGAACTCCATTGCAAATAGATTTAACCTGCGGAACCGCTGCGGTTACCGCGCTTGATTCAAACTTGTGTGGGCTCGATTAGCGCGAGGCGCGCAGCAGCAGCGCAGCCATCAGGCTGAAGGTGGAGTGGAGTCTTGCGATGTGAGTTGAAAAATGCATAAGAGCAATATTACCAGTTCTGCCAATTCATGCAATGGGCTGCACCTGTTATTTCCGGCCGTTATTTCGGGCGCCGCCGCAAGAGCCATAACACGTAGCCTGACAGGGCGTAGCACATGAACAAACCAAACAACACTCCTGGAGGGTAACTGGAGATGAAAAGAAGAAACAACGCCGCCAAAAAAATCACTAAAAACGGCACACTCTTGCGCATATTAAAGTCTTTGAAACTGTAGAACGGCAGATTGCTGACCATACTCAGTCCGGCAAACACTGCGAGAACAGCCGCATAAACACGTACGGATTCGCCGCTAAAATCATAATCATGCATCACCCAGACGAATCCGGAGACGAGAGCCGCCGCAGCGGGACTGGGCAGGCCTTGGAAGTAACGCTTATCGACAACGTCAATGTTGGTGTTGAAACGCGCCAGACGCAACGCCGTGGCGGCACAATATATGAATGCCGCGAACCACCCCCATTTGCCCATGCCTTTCAATGCCCATTCATATACCACCAAAGCGGGCGCAACGCCGAAAGAAACCATATCTGACAGGCTATCGTATTCGGCACCGAATTCACTTTGCGTATGCGTCAGTCGCGCCACGCGACCATCCAAACCATCCAGCACCATCGCGATAAATATAGCCACCGCAGCAAATTCAAACCTGCCGTTCATCGCTTGTACAATCGCGTAGAAGCCCGCAAACAGCGCGCCGGTGGTGAACAGATTGGGCAGCAGATAAATCCCGCGCTTACGGAGATTCATCGGTTTGCGTGTATTGAATTCGTCCATGGACCTAGACTATCAGCTTTACGGTAACAGTGCCAAGACAGTCGTGGTCGCCGAGACCCTGTCACCGATGCTGACTTTCACGTTCGCAGTCAGTGGCAGATATACGTCCACGCGCGAACCGAAGCGTATGAAGCCGTATCGTTGGCCTCGTGTCAACACGTCTCCTGCCTTGACATAACACAGGATTCGACGCGCAATCAGTCCCGCCACTTGCACCGATGTGATGTCGATGCCATCTGGTGTTTTCAGCCACACCGCGTTGCGCTCGTTTTCCGTAGAAGCCTTATCCAGGTCGGCATTCACGAACTTGCCGGGCAAGTACCAGACCCGTTGCACCGTGCCGTCCACCGGACTCCGATTGGAATGCACGTTGAATACGTTCATGAATACGCTGACCTTGATTGCCTCGCGCTGTACGAATGGATCGTCGACGCGCTCTACAGCAACGATACGCCCGTCAGCGGGCGAAAGCACCGCACCGATGACTTGCGGAATTTCGCGGCCCGGATCGCGGAAGAATTGCAAAACGAACGCCACAACGACCCACAGTGGAATGGACCATACTGCACACCAGAAGGTCGCTGCAGCAGCCAAAGCGAATACGATCGCCAAAATTGGCCAGCCTTCGCGGGCAATAATGGGGTGAGGATATCTTTTCATCAACGATTGGAAGTAACAATAATTATGGGAGAAGATGGAAAAGAAAGGGACAACCAACGGACTCTGCCACTATCGTTGGCCCTTCGCGCTTATACCTGCATTTAGTTCTTCGATTGATCCACCAGCTTGTTCTTGCTGATCCACGGCATCATTGCGCGCAACTGACCGCCGACCTTTTCAATCGGGTGCTCAGCATTCAATCGCCGGCGAGCTGTCATTTCCGGATAGTTGGTACGTCCTTCCAGAATGAATTGCTTTGCATAAGAGCCATCCTGAATCTTCACCAGGCATTCTTTCATTGCCGCGCGCGCCTGATCTCCGATCACACGCGGGCCGGTGACATATTCCCCATATTCCGCATTGTTGGAAATCGAGTAGTTCATGTTGGCGATGCCGCCTTCGTACATCAGGTCCACGATCAACTTCAGTTCGTGCAAGCATTCGAAATAAGCCATTTCCGGCGCGTAACCGGCCTCGGTCAAGGTTTCAAATCCGGCCTTTACCAATTCCACCGCGCCGCCGCACAGCACCGCTTGCTCGCCGAACAGGTCGGTTTCGGTCTCTTCCCGGAAATTGGTCTCGATCACGCCGCCCTTGGTGCCACCATTGGCTGCCGCATAGGACAAGGCGATATCCTTGGCCCTGCCGCTCTTGTCCTGGTATACCGCGATTAGCGTCGGCACGCCGCCGCCTTTGAGGTATTCGGAACGCACCGTGTGGCCGGGTCCCTTGGGGGCAATCATGATCACGTCCACGTCAGTTCGAGGCACCACCTGGTTGTAGTGCACGTTAAAGCCGTGCGCAAAGGCCAGTGCCGCGCCAGCCTTGAGGTTCGGGGCAACTTCGTCGTTATACACCTGCGGGATATTTTCGTCCGGCAACAGCATCATCACCACATCGGCGCTTTTTACCGCAGCGGCCACTTCCGCCACTTTCAGTCCGGCGCCTTCAGCCTTCTTCCATGAAGCACCGTTCTTGCGCAAGCCAACGGTCACGTTCACGCCGGACTCTTTCAGGTTCTGGGCATGGGCGTGGCCTTGGGATCCGTAGCCGATGATGGTTACCTGCCTCCCTTTGATCAACGATAGGTCTGCGTCTTTGTCGTAATAAACTTTCATATTGCCCTCTTAAACATATAAAAATTAAAGTTTCAGGATTCGTTCACCGCGCCCGATGCCGGACGCGCCGGTGCGCACTGTTTCCAAAATCAGGTTGCGGTCAATCGCGTGCAAGAAACCATCCAGTTTCGCACAAGTATCGGTTAGCTCAATAGTACAAGTTGAATTCGATTCGTCTATTACACGGCCATGAAAAATGTCAGTAACGCGCTTCAGTTCAACGCAAGCTGCCCCCTCCGCACGGACCTTGACCAGCATCAGCTCGCGCTCCAGATGTTCACCGTCGCTCAAGTCCATTACGGCCGCGACGTCAATCAACTTGTTGAGCTGCTTGTTGATCTGTTCGATGACTGCATCCGAACCGCTGGTGACTATAGTCATGCGCGATAGAGTCGAATCCTCCGTCGGCGCGACCGTCAATGATTCGATGTTATAGCCGCGTGCCGAGAATAGCCCTGCGACGCGCGACAATGCACCGGCTTCGTTTTCCATCAGCAAGGAAATGATATGTCGCATCACAGATCCTCCGCCAAAATGACTTCTGACAAGCCCTTGCCTCCAGGTACCATAGGGAACACGT
Source organism: uncultured beta proteobacterium (assembly GCA_963833515.1). Taxonomy (GTDB): domain Bacteria; phylum Pseudomonadota; class Gammaproteobacteria; order Burkholderiales; family Gallionellaceae; genus Gallionella. Next base: position 110,441 of record CAWHYN010000033.1, read on the forward strand.
TCTCCGTCGGATCCGTCTGGAAATCCATGAACACCAGGTCATTCTTGCGCGAAAAAGCTTCTTTCAAAACGGGCTCGACATCTCCAGGCATATCGATGCGTATCCCGATATGCCCATACGCCTCAGCCAACTTGACGAAATCCGGCAAAGCATCCATGTAAGATTCGGAATACCGGTTGCCGTGAAAGAACTCCTGCCATTGCCGCACCATCCCGAGATAACGATTGTTCAATGACAGCACCTTGATCGGCAGATGGAACTGCTTGCAGGTGGATAGCTCCTGGATATTCATCTGAATGCTGCCTTCGCCAGTCACGCAAGCCACGGTCGCACCCGGATTGATCAGCTGCACGCCCATTGCCGCCGGCAAACCAAAACCCATCGTACCTAGCCCGCCTGAATTGATCCAACGACGTGGTTTATCGAATTTGTAATACTGCGCTGCCCACATCTGATGCTGACCCACATCAGACGTGACGAAAGCATCTCCGCCCGTGATCTCGTAAAGTTTCTCGATGACAAATTGTGGCTTGATGATCTCGCTAGAGTTCTTGTAGCGCAATCCGCCGCCCTTGGTACGCCAGTCACCCACTTGCTTCCACCACGCGCTGATCTCGGAGCTATCAGGCTTCTGCTTGCTGCTTCGCAGTTCGGTCAACAATTGTTCCAGCACCAATTTGAGGTCACCCACCACCGGCACATCAACCTTAACGCGTTTGGCAATGGAGGAAGGATCGATGTCAATGTGGATGATTTTGCGCGGCACCTGGGCGAAGTGTTCTACATTGCCGATGACACGGTCATCAAAGCGCGCGCCAATCGCTATCAACACATCACAATATTGCAACGCCATGCATGCTTCATACGTACCATGCATGCCCGGCATCCCGACAAACTGCTTGTCAGTCGCTGGATAGCCACCCAAGCCCATCAGCGTCGTGGTACACGGAAAGCCGAGCAGACGCACCAGTTCCTTCAATTGTGCGGATGCGCCCGACAGTACAACGCCACCGCCGGCATAAATCATCGGACGCTTGGCTTGCAGCAACAATTGCGCGGCGCGCTTGATCTGTGCGCTATCACCCTTGCCGACCGGGTTGTAAGAACGGATATTGACGCCGCCTTGATAAACAAACTCGGCTTTCTGGTTGGAAATATCCTTCGGAATATCAACCAATACCGGGCCCGGGCGGCCTGATTTGGCCAGATAAAACGCTTTCTTGATGGTCGGTGCAATATCCTTCACGTCCTTGACCAAATAGTTATGCTTTACGCAGGGACGCGTGATTCCAACCGCATCGACTTCCTGAAAGGCATCTTCGCCAATCGCATAACTCGGCACCTGGCCGCTTATGACGACCATCGGGATAGAATCCATGTAGGCAGTAGCAATACCTGTTACGGCATTGGTAATGCCAGGGCCGGAGGTGACCAGTGCCACGCCAACTTTTTCTGAAGACCGAGCATACCCATCAGCTGCATGTACAGCCGCTTGTTCGTGACGTACTAATATGTGCTTAACCCTGTCCTGCTGAAAAAGGGCGTCATAAATGTGCAGCACTGCCCCACCAGGGTAACCGAATATGTATTCAACCCCCTCTTCCTGCAAACAGCGGATAACGATTTCCGCACCGGTCAACTCCATCTCAAACACCTTCATTAATAGCAAAGTAGAACCGCGTAAGATAATGGTTAGAGACGCTTTGGTCAACCTAAGCCGTGACCGAAACATGGTTTCAAGCGGTTTACGTAACAATTTGCTACCATGAGCGGACAAACCAGGGGTAATAGAACTGAGTACTTCCGCAGAATTGAGCCAATTTCTCAGCAGCGTTGAGCGCCGAGCGTATAAACATGCTGTTTTTGCCGTGCGCGACGATCACATCGCGCTGGACATCGTTCAAGATGCGATGCTTAAACTCGCGGAAAAGTATGGCGACAAACCCGCCGATGAACTGCCGATGTTGTTTCAACGCATCCTACAAAATACCATTCGCGATCATTACCGAAGGCAAAAAGTCCGTGCAACGTGGCTGACCCTCTTTTCTGGTATGCAGACCAAGCAGGAGGAGGAGGACTTTGACCCATTGGATGTACTTGAAGACAAAGAAAATCAATCTGCTCCGGCTGCTCCTGATGATTCTTTACAACAACAACAAATCATCGCCGTCATCGAAGAGGCGCTGAGTAACCTCCCGGCACGTCAACGCGAAGCCTTCCTGCTGCGTTACTGGGAAGAATTGGATACTAATGAGACAGCTGCAGCAATGGGATGCAGCGAGGGTAGCGTAAAGACTCACTGTTCACGGGCAGTTCGCTCCCTCGCTTCGGCACTTAAACGAAAAGGCATTGAATTATCATGAATATTAGATTAGATACAGGCAAGATCGCTCAGTTGCTGACACAAAGTACGCGACAACTGGATGCCGGCACTTTATCCGCATTGGCCGACGCGCGCAAGAACGCATTGAAGCTTCAGGCAGTAGAAGTTTCTGTTTTTGCGCTTAGTCCGTCGTCCGCGCACTCCTCTGCTCACTGGCGGGGCAAGCTGATGCCTCACTCTGTCCAGCAATGGATCTTAAGCATATTAGTGTTGGCTATTCTGATCATTGGAACCGGTCTATGGCATCACGCTCAAGAACAGCAAATTAGCGATCTTGATTTGGCAATCCTGACCGACGACGTGCCAATTGAAGCTCTTGTTGATTGATTCACAACCTGCCTTGAATTAATGAGAGGTTTTGTCGTTGTTTCATTTTTAGTGCTGTGCTTGGCTAGTGCTGGCGCAGCCGCACAGTCTTGGCGCGCGCTTACGCCCGCCCAACAAGAGGCTCTTTCCCCTCTGGTGCAACAGTGGGACACATTGCCGGAACTGCAACGGCACCGCCTTCTTGAAACCGCCAAACACTATCCGCAACTCACGCCAGAAAAGAAGCAACGATATCTTAACCGCCTGGAAAAGTGGAGCAAACTTACACCTGAACAGCGCGAAGCCGCTCGAAAGAAATATCGTGCTTTTAAGAGAGCACCAGCAGAAAAGCGTGAGCAAGCAAAACAGGTGATCAAAGCAGAGCAACCGAGAAAAGGTCAGCAGCCATCCAGCGGAATTTCTCCAGCACCAGCGCAAGTGACCAACCAGAAGTAATCCGGGTCTTTCCCCACACTTCCCCAAAACATACCGCAACCTGCATCACGCCTTGACTGCAGCTGTGATACTCCTTAATTTGGATTTCTCGATAGCTTTCCATCCGAGTTGGGCGCCGATGCCGCGTAACCATTCGATAAATCGCGTGTTCCTGGCCGTCTTGTCACAATGAGCGCTTGTTGATGTTCAGGGCAGAATTAGAAATGGCTTTTGAGCTTCGCTTTTACCCACAAAGTCGTCACGCGTTGGAGCGGGTTGTCAATTATCCACTGCAGGGCGACTTGCTTTGATTTTGGTGCAGTACTTGCTTCATTCTGACGGCCCAGCCATGCAGCAGTCCAAGCCATCGTCCGAGCAGCCCATCTTGCATGTCATTATCTGTTGCGCCGTAAAACCTTGCCGTTCAGGGCGAGGATATAAGGCGCGGATGCCGCAGGCATCCTGCCTGATTGAATGGCAACGATGTGAACTTGCACAGAACGAACGTTCTGCTACAATCGGCACATGAGTTTGCACACCAAGACCCTTCGGGTACGCGTCAAGGACATGCACGCCAGCGTGCTGTCCGGAATGGCATATGAGGTGAACCAGGTTTGGAATGCAGCCAATGAGATCACCCGTGACTACTCGTGGGTGCCGATCCCGGAGTGGGTTACGTCAACCTCCAGACAAGCGAGTTCGATCTCAATAAGGAATTGCGCGGCATCCGCGAAGAGCGGAATCTCGGTATTGGAGCTGCCACCGTCCAGAGCGTGATCGCCCAGCACGCCAGATCGCGCCGGCAGTTCAAGAAGAACCAGCTGCAGTGGCGCGCATCGAGCGGCTCGAAGCGTGCACTGGGCTGGATCCCGTTCAAGGCTACCGGCGTGAAGCGGGTGAACGGACAGATCCGGTTCTGCGGACACTTGTTCGGCATTTGGGATAGCCACGATTTGTCGCAGTACGAACTGGGCACAGGTTCGTTCTCTCAGGATGCCAGAGGTCGCTGGTATTTCAATGCGACGGTACAGGTCGAAGCCAAGCCGGGTGAAGGCCTGGAATCGGTTGGCATCGATCTTGGGCTCAAGACGACGGCATCCTGCTCGGATGGCTTCAAGTTGGAGCGCAGGCGCATCACGGAGGAATTTGCCGGGAAGCTGGCCCGGGCACAGCGTGTGAACAAGACCAAACTGGTCAAGACGATTCACGCCAGGATCAAGAACAAACGGAACGATGCGATCCACAAGTTCACGACCGGAACGGTCAGGAACCATGGGGCGATCTTCGTCGGGAATGTCAGCAGCAGCAAATTGGCAAGAACAAAAATGGCAAAATCCGTCCTGGATACGGGATGGGGGATGCTCAGGACTCAACTGGAATACAAAGCGAAGGCGCGGTCAGTTGTGTTTCTAGAAGTGAACGAGAAGAACACCACCCAGACTTGTTCGAGCTGCGGAGTCATCTCCGCGGGCAGTCCGAAAGGTAGAGCGGGTCTTGGAATAAGGGAATGGACCTGTTGTGAGTGCGGTGCCACTCATGATCGCGACATCAATGCCGCAAGGAACATTCTCCGCTTGGGACATCAAGCGCTGGCTGCAGGAATCCACACCCTTACCGCAAAAGCGGCAGCCGCAGGCTGAGGGCGGGGAGGATGTCAATGAGGTATCGTGCGGCACTAATGCTTTTCAACACGCATAGGGGTTCGTTTCGATGCCACTTCGCAGGATCTTCAAGGCAATCACACGACGTTTTGCGAAATCGGATCAATCCAGCAACCGAAAGGCATTGGGCACGCTCTATTGCCCGATGCTCGATCGTGTCGGTGTATGGCCGTGGTCCGTCGGGTCCCGGGAAAATTTTTTTTGGGTCAGTCTATTAGCTAGCACCGGCTTGTATCGGCCAGCATTTCTTCGCCGAAGTTGGAGATTTGTAGGGTATCATGCGACTCGAAGCGTGTTGGGGGAACATCCATGAACATTAAAGCACTGATACCTCTGATCACATTCTCACTGTCGGCATGTACGCCAATGGCCAAGCTCGGAGCAGATCTTAATCAATCAGATCAGATCAAGACAGCTGTTGATCAGATAGTTAAAGAGAACAAGGAGGCGTGCAAGCGCGAGGAGTACCTGCCGCTCTACCTCAAATCTGCGTGCAGGGTTGCCGACATTTCTCGTGAGCAGCTTGCTGACACGGCCAGAATTTCAGCGACTGAAAAATTGCTGTTCCCAAAATTGCAATCAGAAAATCAGGCACGCATCGAAAGGGCTGCGTCTGCCTATCGCACTTATGGAGGAGCCCAAGGCCTCGATGAGGCACTGATTCTTGAACGAACAGAGAGGTTGTTGGAAAAAAATGCACTGGATCTATATGAAGGCACAATTTCATGGGGAGATTACAGTAAGCGCCGCAAGGAGATTCAGCAGTTCTATCTTGATGAATTTGACAAGACGATCAACCCCCAATAGGCCGCTGGCAATAACTAGCTACCTGTGTAACTCATCTAGGCAGCCATATCAATTCCGGCGGCTTCCAAAATTGCCCTTGGATTTACTCCGCTCTTCCCCAACGTCGATGATGCTGCCGACCTTGGACGCAAGGATTCCCCGCATCCTCCTTGCTTGTTGTTTCGTGCCGCGCTTCCGCGAGCGATATTTCTCTAGCACATTCTATCTTATGGAACACAAACTTCAGCCGATCCATTTTCTTGGATTTACATCCCCTGATTCGTGGCTATGGCAATTGGGGGCGCGGATTATCTGGTACGCCCCCGATTGAAAATCCAATTCGGGGGGTCTTCCTTGGGATACTTGCGGTTTTTTATAGATGCTCTATTCGGACCATCAAAACTCTGGGCCTATTTCCAATTATTCCAAAAGCCTAATTGTAGCAACTGCGGTCGTCTTGTCGATGTCCAGCAACACTTCGCAGTACTCATTGCTTTCGCTGGTAGGACCCGGATCGTCTGCGCAGCTGCAGCCGCCCAACACACCCTGATAAAAAATCCCTGCCTTGACCCGGATTGCATTTTCCATCTCGGCAACACTGTTGATCATGACTGTAATAGGGGCGGCAGTGACATAATTGCTATTGACCAATCCTTGTTGCAGCGGCAAATGTTCGATGCCCAATTGCGCTATCTCCTGCTTAAGGATAGCCACAAAATCGCACGTTCCCCAGGCGCTTAATGCTTTATCTAGTCGTATCACGATATGTGGTCTGTCCCGAATTGCTCCAAGGGTTGCATGATGGTCGCGGCGTCGAATCCCATGCAGCGAAACTAAAAAGCAAGAGGCGACGCAGGCGTACCTACGATGACAAATCGCGATAAGTTCATAATCGTCTACTTCTTCCCACAGGCGAATTTCCAGAGTTGTTCGTTCAGACTGCCTGGCGGGACTGACTGCCATGCCTCGTGTATGGGGTGCGAATCAACCACATCGCCCCTGCCCATGTTTGCAGAGTGCATAGTGGCATAAAGGCGCCTCATTTGGTCTTCCTTGCAGTCGTACTCATATTGTTCCGTTAAGGACAAGAATTCCTTATTGCTGCCCAATTTCTCTGCCTTCTTGAAGTTCCCCAACGTCCGAATTTTCACTATGTTGCGTTCCTTGCGAACGGTGGATTGATCAGCATAAACAATAAGGCCACCATCATCAGTGCTGGCAACCACAACCCACTCCTCCGCTAATACACTGCTGCTCACGACTGCCAGTAGCAACATCAAGTTGGCTTTATCCATTGTTGTTCCCCAGCATTTTCCCCTGTGCTGCCCCGCGGCGTGGATAAGTGCTTGCCCGGTACTGGTTCATTGCCCGCTCAAATCAGACCGCATTCTCCGCTCCCCATTTTGCAGCGGCGTCCTTGCACCCATAGACCAGTTCCCAGTCACCGCATGTTCCAAGAAGCTTGTTTGTTTCAGCTGAATTTCTTTCTCTATACTCACGATATGTCTGTGGGCAAACGTCACTTGAACCAGAATCCAAGTTGGATCAGAGGCTGCGTTTAACCTCTTTCGGTCCTATATACTAACGATCGAACAGGTCATTCTGGATATTATTTAGCCATCATATCGATAGCGAGTTGTTATTATAATAGGCCGCATGGATTCGTATCCCACTATCAGCGCTATGCGGAAATTTGCGCCCTTAGCACTGGTATTGCTCGGCGCGATTGTCGCCGTCGTCGCCTATTTGCAAGCGCTCGACTACCCATTTGTTTATGACGACATAGGTTACATCACTGAGAATCCTAAACTGCTAGGGTTGCAGCTGCACGAAATATGGCGACTTTTTACTGAACCATATAATAATGTTGCTGAATTCCTTCCGCTGCGGGAGCTTTCCTACTGGTTCGACATTAAGCTGTTCGGTCTGATCCCCTCCGCGTTTCGGGCTCATAATATTTTATTGTATCTGCTTTGTTTGCCATTGGTTTATGGCACGACAGTGGGTATGTGGCGATATTTCCGACCGTCAGATACCGCAAGCGCACCGTGGGGAGCGGCAGCCGTTACCGCATTATTTGCACTGCATCCTGCGCATGTCGAAGCTGTGGTGTGGATTGCTGGCCGAAAAGACGTGCTTTCAGCGATGTTTTCGCTGCTTGCACTTTGGCTCGCCGTGAGTGCCAGACTGGAAAGGGGGATTTCCGCACCTTATGCCGCCGCCGCTTTGCTTGCGCTGCTAGCAGCGATGCTTTCAAAGGCATCTGCAATTGGGGTGGCACCGATCATCGCCATGTTGTGGGTCATTTTTTGGCGCGATATCCCGGCACCGGACAGGCTGCGCTCCCTGCTGCTGTGGCCTTTCGCCAGCCTGTTGCTGGCAACGAGTGTTGCCGTGATTTTCGCGTCAATCATTACATCAAGAACGCCGCCTTATTTCGGAATTGAAACGGCGACCCGATCGTTAGCCGTGCTGGGATGGCTGGTTCGACTTTCCATCAGCCCCGAAAACCGTCAGCTCTTATACCCGGTGTTCGAGGATCCATATCTTGCCTTCAGGGTCGCTCTTGGGGTAGCGGCTCTAGCAGCGTCCTTAGCAGGCATAGTATTCGTGCTGCGCAAACGATCACTCGAAGGTTTTGCCCTGGCCACATTCTTGTTGTTCTGCATACCCTCGCTGCAACTGATTCCCTACGCGTTACCTTCGCTTGTGTCAGACCGATTTGTGTTCCTCGCAGTGTGGCCAGTCATACTTTTGGTTGTTGTCCTGGCGTGGCGTTTGAAGCCAGTACCGCGGGCGGCACTTTTGCTCGTCATTGCATTGCCATGGGGTCATCAAACATTCGAGAGGCCACACGACTGGCGCAGTTTCGAAGCGTTAATAGACGCCAATGTGCAAGGCTTCCCCGGATATTTTATGCCTGCTGTATATAAAGTCATTAACCAATACACACACGGATTGACTCGCGAAGCTGTTAACACAGCCAGAAGCATAACGGCCCCTGACTTTCAGGATATTGCGATAGGGCTGATCAACGCTGACAATGTTGTAGGCAATGCTGAAGCAACTGGCAAGCCCGATGAAGCAATGACCTTGCTCTGGAAGCTGTGGCTCGACCATAAGCAGATGCCTGATCAAGTCAAGTGGAATCCACCCATAAATAACCTCTGGATAACAAAAGCAAATATGTTTGCCGCCGAGTGGATGCGTTTGACGGCGTCCTTCCCCAACGACATGTTGGTACATTACAACGTTGGTTTATGGATGTTGGATAGCCGAAACAATGAAGATGCCGTTGTCCATTTACGTACTGCGACTGAGTCGTTGCGCCTCCCGGAATCCCTGCGTGGAGTGGCCTTCTCGAATCTTGGCCTTGCCTTGATAAACTCCGGACATAAAGCTGAAGCGGAAGCTCCTTTACGTGCCGCGCTGGAGCAACCCCAACCCGACTTGCAGGCAGTATGCCTGCTCGCGGAAGTGTATAAACAGACCAGACGGATCGAGGAATCGGCACGCGCCGAAGCGGAGTGCCGCAAGCGGGCGCTAAGCGACACTAAGGCGTCTGTGGCAATTCCCGATAGCGGACCCTCAACTCAGTAGGCTACATTCCCTCTTTATCTATGTATTCTTTTTTATATCTTTCAGGAATACCTAAAACAACTTTAACGTCTTTCGGTCAACCACAACATCGCTATCGAAAGCAGCAAAAACAGCCCAATCATAGCTGTGGCGCTAAAGAACGGCTGCCAGTCGTTGAGCGCACCCAAACTGGCAAATAACCGGCCCGTAAAATGAAATACCAAGCCAAGCACGATACCCATAAAGATCATCGCCCCAATCCCGCCCGCGCGCCGATGGTAAGAGGCAAATGGGAGCGCCAGCATCATCATCACGAGTAGCGCGAACGGATATACTATTTTGTTCCACATCGCAATTTCGTAGCGCGCACTCTTTTGGCTGTTGTCGCGCAAGTGTTCGGCATATCGATAAAGATCCCAAGCCGACATCTGTTCGGGAACCACCAGTAGCACGCTGAATATGCCGGGATTCAAGGCCGAACGCCACACCTGGAGCGGCTGAACCCTCACGTCCGTGCCGTCTTTGCCAAACCGTGTCTCCAATACCTCTTCAAGTTGCCAACTCCCCTCTTCTATATAATTCGCGCGTTTGGCATTGATAATCGACTGCAAGTGATAAGTTTCATCAAATTGGTAAATATCGATATTCGATAGACTGGTATCCGGCATGACGTTCTTCACATTCACGAAATTCCGTACGTCCTTGACCCACACGCCGGAACGAAACTCCTTTACCGAAACTTGTGCATTCTGCGCCTTCAATCGTAGTTGCTGCGCCATCCGCTCACTTGGTGGCGCAATGAATTCGCCAAAAACAAAACACAACGCGACCAGTGGTATACCGATCTTACCCAAGGCACCAACCATCTGCAAAAGCGATGCTCCGGAAGAACGAATTACGGTCAGCTCCGAATTGGCTGCCATTTGTACCAGCGCGATAATGGTTCCGATCAGAACTGCTACCGGGAAGAGTTCATAAACATGCCCAGGGATGGTCATCGCCACGAATAGCAAGACATAACCCAAACTATACTGTCCCTGGCCCATCGTATTCAGCTCATGAATCAGGTCCAGAAAGGAAAATAGCATGATGAGCGCGAGAAACACCAATCCAACGTTGAAGTATATTTCCCTCCCGATATAGCGCGTAAGCAAGTTCATCTTTGAACCGCTCTTCGCAGCGAGAACAACGTCGTGCGGCGATAAAACATGATGATCGTTACGGTCAGCATCACCGCATGTATCCCCCACAAGCCGATACCAGGTGACATTTTCCCTTGGCTCACCCAGGCATTGGTAACACTGATCATATTGTTATAGAGCATATACAATACGATCGCCAAGATCAGATTGAGTGAGCGTCCCGCTCGCGGATTGATGTAGCCCAAGGGTATCGCCAATAACGCAAGGATTACCGCGCTGATGGGCAACCCTATTCGCCATTCCAGCTCGGAGATGTCCGGCGCCGTATGGCTCCGCCATAACTCTAGCGTCGACATGGTGTGCAATTGCGGCTCCGCCTGCTTGACAGGTGCCGCATCAATGCGCATTGCATAGCTTTCAAATTCCACGATACGATAATCGCGCTTGCCCGGCGTACCCTCATAGCGCGTACCATTCAGCAACACCAAAAAGCGATCCCCGTTGGGCAAAGTTTCCTGCAAGCCCTGGCGCGACACCATCGTGCCGAGTTTGCCGTTCTGCTCGGATTGCACGAAGATGTTTCCGACCCGGTTCGATCCCGCATCAACGTTATCAATAAAATACACACGGTCTGCTTGCTTGGATTCGCGAAACATGCCGGGCGTTGCGGACGTCACGTCATCACGACTTTCCAATTTATTCTTGAACTCGTCCGCCTTTCGGAGTGCCCAAGGCGACAGAACGAGACTAAGCAACGCAATCAACGCTACGATCGGCAAGGCGTACCACAAGACTGGACGTATCCAGCGCGTCAACCCGATGCCTGAACAGAACCAGACCACCATTTCGCTGTCGCGGTAGGAACGCGATAATGTCACAAGAACGGATATGAACAAGCTTATCGAAAGAACCACCGGCAGATAATTCATGGCACTGAAGCCCAATAGGGCCAGTACCCCATCTATTGCGATAACACCGCTGACTGCATCGCTTAACAATCGAATCAGTTGGCTGATTACAATAATGCCCAGCAAAACCGCAAATACCAGCAGTCCATTGCCGGCAAATTCAGCAATCAAAGTGCGATGGAAGATCCCACTGCTCAATGGCTTTGACTTTATAGTGTCAGTTTGGGGATAATCAGCCATTAAGATACATTTTCAATTTGAGGAGCAACAGTTGGAATTTAGCATAAAACAAAGTAGTCCGGAAAAACTGCGCAGCAACTGCGTTATCGTTGGGGTATTCGAAGGCGGCAAACTGACCCCCGCTGCGCAACGGTTGGACAAGGCGGCAAAACATGCCCTCAGCGACCTGATCGCGCGTGGTGACATGACCGGAAGATCCGCGTCAACCCTTCTATTGCACAATCTTACCGGTATCGTCGCAGAGCGTGTCCTGCTGGTCGGGCTGGGCAAGGCAGAAGAGTTGACTAACAAGGTTGCAGTCGACGTCCTGCGCGCGATTTTTTGTGCATTGAACAATACGCCTGCCAAGGATGCCGCGCTATATATCATCGATGAGGGTATCGGGAAAGACGCCGCTTGGCTCATCAGGCAGGCCGTGTTCGCAGCAACCGAGAGCATCTATCGTTCCGACAGCCTGAAGAGCAAACCTGCCAAAAGTGCAACGCTAAGGGTCGTGACATTCTCCACATTGGATAAACCGGGAGCTACGTTGAACAAGGTGCTCGACCAGGCCATTGCGACAGCACATGGCATGGAACTCACCAAGACACTGGGCAATCTGCCGGGCAACGTCTGTACGCCGACCTATCTCGCCACCAAGGCGCAAGCATTAGCCAAGTCGCACAAGTCCGTTAAAACTACGGTGCTGGAAGAAAAGGACATGAAGAAGTTGGGCATGGGTTCCTTTCTCTCGGTCACCCAAGGTAGCGAGCAACCCGCGAAGCTCATCATTTTGGAATATTCTGGCACCGACAAGAAACACAAGCCCATCGTACTGGTCGGCAAGGGAATCACCTTCGATTCCGGCGGTATTTCGCTCAAGCCTGGTCCCGAAATGGATGAGATGAAATACGACATGTGTGGCGCATCCAGCGTCCTCGGTGCGGTGCAGGCAGTAGCTGAAATGGGCTTGAACCTCAACGTGGTCGGCATCATCCCGACCTGCGAGAACCTGCCGTCAGGTCGCGCCACCAAGCCGGGGGACATCGTCACCTCCATGTCTGGCCAGACCATCGAAATTCTCAACACGGATGCCGAAGGCCGACTGATCTTGTGCGACGCGCTTACCTATTCGAAAAAGTTCGATCCCGACACGGTAATCGACATCGCGACGTTGACAGGCGCATGCGTCATCGCGCTGGGCCATGTCGCCAGCGGCATGTTCAGCAACCAGGACAGCCTCGCCAAAGAGCTGCTGGCTGCCGGGGAACAATCAAATGACCGGGTCTGGCAGCTTCCTCTATGGGACGATTACCAGCCGCTTCTGGATAGTAACTTTGCCGACATGCAGAACATCGGAGGACGTGCGGGCGGCACCATCACAGCAGCCTGTTTCCTCTCGCGCTTTACCAAGGAGTATCGTTGGGCGCATCTGGATATCGCCGGCACGGCCTGGAAATCCGGCAAGGACAAAGGCGCAACCGGTCGTCCCGTTCCACTACTGACCCAATACCTGATCAACCGTGCGCAAAAATAGTGACTAAGGTCGATTTCTACACTGGCTCCACCGACAAACTGCGTACCGCTTGCCAGTTGAGCCATAAAGCGATGCAGAGCGGCCTATGCACGGTCATCAGCGTACCCGACGCGGCGACCACGGAGGCCCTGGATAAGCTGCTGTGGCATTACCCAGCCACGGCGTTTATCCCGCACTGTTTCAGTGACGCCAGCGAATCAGAACACATGCCGGTGGTACTGAATCATGGTGGCGACAAGTTCCCTCATCACAATCTACTGATCAGCTTGCATAGTGAATGTGTGCCATTCTTCAGCCGCTTCGATCGTGTCATCGAAATCATCAGCAACGATGAGGAAGACAGCCGCCTGGGCCGTGAACGGTATAAATTTTATCGGGACCGCGGCTATGAACTGCGCCATATCGATTTGTCCCATGCGGATAACCTCGGGACTCAAGACAAATGACCCGACTAGATCCAGCCGCAAAACAATTCGGCAATGATACGCCTGCAAAACCATCCTTGCCGACCCGCGGGGCAGGCGAAACGACACTGAACAATTTGCCCGTCCTCACCGAGGTTGTTGCAGAAGTTGATCCCCGTTTACCAGGGGTATTGAGCGCCGATGAAAGACAGCAACTCCTGCATCAACTCGAGAAGCGTATCGAAATCCTGTTCTCGCAAAAGCTAGCCCTTTACCTCGAACAAGTGCAGCGACTGGCCATCGATCGAGCCATCGGGGAACTCAAAGCAGAGTTACCCGAGCTGCTGCGCGAAGCTCTGAACGCGCATCTCAGTTCACGTTGACCAGCGAACCCGGCCAAGCTCTCCGCACAAGCACAATCCGTCGTTCTCCGCATCGCATTTGATATAATCCGATCCTTTGACTTGCGTCAGTTTTGCGCATATCGCAATGGATCACGAAGCCTTTTTATTAATTGCAGCCTACTCAGAAAACAATGGAACTCGCTAAAAGCTTTGAACCGAAAGACATCGAATCACGCTGGTATCCCAAGTGGGAAAGCTCCGGCTATTTCAAGGCAGGGGTAGACAAAAGCAAGCGGGAACATTTCTGCATCCTGCTGCCGCCGCCCAATGTCACCGGCACATTGCACATGGGACACGGCTTCAACCAGACTCTGATGGACGCGCTGACGCGCTATCACCGCATGCGCGGAGACAACACTTTATGGCAACCCGGCACCGATCACGCCGGCATCGCCACGCAGATTGTGGTGGAACGGCAGTTAGATGCCGAAGGCATCTCGCGCCACGATTTGGGACGCGAGAAGTTCATCGAAAAGGTGTGGGAGTGGAAAGAATATTCCGGCGGGACAATCACCAAGCAGATGCGGCGCCTCGGCACTTCGCCGGATTGGTCGCGCGAACGCTTCACGATGGACGAGGGCCTGTCACGCTGCGTAACCGAAACTTTCGTGCGCCTTTACAACGAAGGCCTGATCTACCGCGGCAAGCGGTTGGTAAACTGGGATCCTGAAGCTGCATACCGCCGTGTCCGACCTGGAAGTGGTACAGGAGGAAGAAGATGGACTCATGTGGCATATCCGTTATCCGCTCCTCGAGAAGGACCATGTTCGCGGATTGACCCACCTCACCGTCGCCACCACGCGCCCCGAAACCATGCTTGGCGACGTCGCGGTGATGGTGCACCCCGAAGATGAACGCTATAAGCATTTGATAGGCAAACAGGTGAAATTGCCATTATGCGATCGTAACCTCCCAATCATCGCTGACGAGTACGTGGATAGGAACTTCGGCACAGGCGTTGTGAAGGTGACACCGGCGCATGATTTCAACGACTATGCGGTAGGACAGCGCCATTCTCTTCCCATAATCTCGATCCTTGCGCTCGACGGAACGATCAATGACCACGCACCTGCAAAGTATCGAGGTCTAGACCGCTTCGATGCACGCAAGAAGATCGTGGCTGATCTCGAGGCGGAGGGGGTCTTCGAGAGAAGTGAAAAGCATAAACTAAAAGTGCCGCGCGGAGACCGCACCGGTGCAGTCATCGAACCGATGCTGACAGACCAGTGGTTCGTGGCGATGAGCAAGCCCGGCCCGGCACGGGATGGAACGCCGGACAAGAGCATCACCCAGCAAGCGCTGGACGCGGTGGCCAACGGCGACGTCAAGTTTTATCCGGAAAACTGGGTGAACACCTACAATCAATGGCTTAACAATATCCAGGACTGGTGCATTTCGCGCCAACTTTGGTGGGGGCATCAGATTCCTGCCTGGTATGGCGTGAATGGCGAAGTGTTCGTCGCGCACGATGAAATCGAAGCACGCCATCTTGCAGACAATGCTGACTACGCCGGTGTGCTCACGCGTGACCCGGATGTGCTGGACACGTGGTTCTCGTCCGCGCTGTGGCCATTTTCGACACTGGACTGGACGCCGGAGTATCCGACGAAATCGAATCCTGCGCTTGACATGTATCTGCCTTCATCGGTGCTGGTCACCGGCTTCGATATCATCTTCTTCTGGGTCGCGCGCATGGTGATGATGACTAGGCACATCACCGGCAAGATCCCATTCAACAACGTTTACGTGCACGGCCTGATCCGCGACGCAGAAGGCCACAAGATGTCCAAGTCCAAAGGCAATGTGCTCGACCCGATCGATTTGATCGATGGCATCGGCATCGACGAGCTGGTGAGGAAGCGCACTATTGGCCTGATGAACCCAAGGCAGGCAGAGCAGATTGAAAAGCGCACGCGCAAGGAGTTCCCCGAAGGCATCCCGGCGTTCGGCGCCGATGCCTTGCGTTTCACTTTCGCTTCGCTCGCTTCACCTGGACGTGATATAAAATTCGACATGCAGCGCTGCGAAGGCTACCGCAATTTTTGCAACAAACTGTGGAACGCCACGCGCTTCATGCTGATGAATTGCGACGGGCACGACGTCGGCCTCGATGAAAGTTTACCGCTGGAATTTTCCGCCGCAGACAAATGGATAATTAGCCTGCTTCAACAGGCCGAAGCGCAGATGGCGGAACACTTCGCTGACTACCGCTTCGACATGGCGGCGCGCACCGTTTATGAGCTGGTCTGGAATACGTACTGCGATTGGTACGTGGAACTTGCCAAGGTGCAGATCGCCATCGGCAATCCAGCGCAACAACGCGCCACCCGCCGCACGCTGGTGCGCGTGCTGGAAACCATCCTGCGGTTGGCGCACCCGATCATTCCATTCATCACCGAAGAACTGTGGCAAGCCGTCGCACCGCTTGCAGGCAACGCTGAAGACAGCATCATGCTCCAGGCCTACCCGCGGGCAGACAGCAGCAAGATCGACCAAGCCGCAGTCAGCCAAATTGCCTTGCTACAGGAACTTGTTACCGCCTGCCGCAGCTTGCGAAGCGATATGGATCTTTCCCCTGCGCAGCGCGTACCCCTAATAATCTCATCCGGGATCACAGCCGGTGATGCAAAGACGCTCAATGCGCTAGCCCCCTACATCAGTGGCCTGGCCAAACTCAGCGAGGTGCAGGTCGTCACGGACCTGCCCAACGATGATGCGGCAATAGCCGTCGTCGGAACATTCAAGCTGATGCTGAAAGTCGCAATCGATATCGCTGCCGAACGCGAACGGCTGGACAAAGAAACTGCTCGGCTGCAAGCTGAATTACTCAAGGCGCAGGGCAAGCTATCTAATGCCAGCTTCATAGCTCGCGCCCCGGCGCCGGTCGTGGAACAGGAGCGCAGGCGCCTGGAAGAGTTCAGCGCAACGCTGGCGCAGCTGCTAACTCAGCGGAGCAAGCTGGGTTAGTGAGAAGTCAACGACGACGCAGATAGAAAACAAACTCGCCGTCATCCGTCGTCATAGACAACAAGACGTTGCCGGTCTGGCGGCAAAATTCCTGGAAGTCCTTGGGCGCGCCTTTATCCGTTGCCGCTATTTTGAGAACTTGGCCACTTGCCATTTGCGAGAGCGATTTTTTAGCGTGCAGGATCGGCAACGGACACGATAACCTACGGGCATCCAGTTCGACATCGAATTTCATGAGTATATCGGCAAGCCGGCCCGCACCCATGCCATGATTCCGCCTTGCAGGTTATAGACGTTGGTAAAGCCATTCGCCGAAGCCAATGCGGCAGCGCGCGCGGAGCGCCCGCCCACCTGGCAATAAAAGACTATGGTGGAATTCTTGTCCATGCCGCTCAAGCGCAGAGGCAGCAGATGGAGTGGCATGGACTCGCCTTCAAAAATCCTACCACGCGCCGCTTCCGCATCGGTACGCACATCTACCAAGCGCAGACCGCCCTGTTCCATCATCGCACACATATCTGTAACGGAAACATTCTTGTATCCGTTGATCTCCATTTCACTAGGCACTTTCTGGTTCATCCCCTGTTTTATTATGGTCAGCCAACAAATGCGAGATCCGGGTATTGGCAACTGACAAACGCTTTACCAGCATCCTCAAAAAGGCATCCCCAAACTGCAATCGGCATCCGGGTGTTGCAAATTTGAGCACGTCCGGGTTGATTTCGATCAGCACTACGTCGTTCTTGGCGATGACGTCGGTACTGCGCTTGAAGTCTCGCTCCAAAAGGTGCGCCATCTCCCCAAAACAGTCACCCCGGTGCAGTAGGCTCAACAGACGCCCCTGCTTGGCCACCCGCACGGTACCTTGCGAGAGGATGTAGAACGAGCGTCCGCTCTCCCCTTCCCGGAGGATGTATTCGGATTCCGGGACTTTGCGCCACTCACTGATACGCAACACCTCCCAAAGTTCCACATCACTGAAATTCTTGAAGAACACCAGGCCGCGCATGGAATCAAACTTTTCTGTATCAAAGATTTCCTTCTGTGAAGGTGCTGAGTGACTGGAGTATCCGACCAGATCGCTCGCAAATTCATCCCAGGTCTGATAACGTCTGGCCGTATCCTTCTCCATTGCGCGCTGCACGATCGCATCGAGTTCCGGCGGGGTTTCCGGACGGAATGTGCTTGGTGGTGGGGGCTCTATGTTAATGATGTGATATATCATGCTGAAATTATTGCTTGCGTCAAAAGGCAACTTGCCCGTAAGCAGTTTGTATAGCACCACGCCCAGCGAATAGATATCCGTCTGATGCGTCAGTTTCAGTTCCTTGACTTGTTCAGGCGACATGTAGGCAGGCGAACCTATTCCACTGACTTGTGTCGTTTGGTGATCAAGGAGCGCCGCTGACCCAAAATCCGAGATCTTGATATCGGTTTCACCCTGCAACAAAATGTTCGCCGGCTTGATGTCTCGGTGGATCACGCCCTGATACTGCGCATATTCGAGGGCCTTGCAACACTTGTAGGCAATCTCCGTAATGGTACTGATCGGCAGCAGATTATCCACTTCGGCGTATTGTTCGAGCGTACTGCCCTCGACATACTCCATCACCATGTAATTTATATCGCCGTCCATCACCGCATCGAGAATCTTCGCGATATGCGGATGCGACAGCTTGCCCGCCAGCGATGCCTCAGTCATCAAGAGCTTGCGATAGATCTTGGCCTGATTGGGGTCACGCAATATTCCAAGGTCAAACAACTTGATGGCGACCTTCTGCTTGTTGAAGGGATCGATAGCAAGGTACACTGTGCTGGTTGCGCCAGTACCGAGTACGCGAACTATTTCATATTTTCCTATTTTGTCCATTTCCCGATCACAGGGTTAAAAACTATTCAATTTTCCGTGCTTTGCAGGGCGCTGTCCATATGGAGTGTACACTTTGAAACAATTGTAACGCGTCGGGCAGTTTGAACTACCAGCAATAACAACTATCATAGTACTCATGAAAGAATTGACCTTGCTGGTATTGCTGTGCATTTCACCCTGTGCTCTGAGTGATGGCCTTCCTGACCTGGGAGATGTCTCTCAGGCCGTGCTTACCCCGCTGCAGGAACGCCAAATAGGCCAGCAGAGTATGATGCAGATTCGTGCCGGCAAACAGTACCTGGACGATGTCGAGATCAATGATTACCTGAATGAAATCGGCTCCAAACTGGTAGAAAGCAGTCCCGAACCGTCGCTCGACTTTGAATTTTTTGCAGTCAATGATTACAGCGTCAACGCCTTTGCGTTGCCAGGCGGTTTTGTCGGCGTAAATGCGGGGCTCCTGCTCGTCACGCAAAGTGAGTCCGAGCTGGCATCCGTGTTGAGCCACGAGATCTCGCATGTCACGCAACACCATCTGGCTCGGATGATTGCAGGACAGCAGGGGGATGGTCTGGCTTCGATGGCAGCCATTGCCGTTGCCATTCTCGCAGCACGCACCAGCCCGCAAGTCTCAGAGGCAACCATAGCCAGCGTGCAGGCGGGCAATATCCAGAAGCAGCTCAATTTCACCCGCTCATACGAGGAGGAAGCAGATCGCATCGGTCTGCAACTCTTGCAGAAATCCGGTTTCAACACCCACGCCATGCCGGAATTCCTGGAGCGACTGCAAAAGGCAACACGGCTGCTGGATAGCAATGCGCCCAACTATATGCGTACTCACCCGATCACCAGCGACCGTATCGCAGAGATTGAAAACCGCGTACACAGCCAGCCTTACCGCTTGATTCCGGACAGCCTGGATTTTCAACTGGTGCGCACCAAGCTCATTGCGGCGCAAAAGACGGCGCCGGATGCCATCGCGTATTTCAGCGACGCACTCAGCGTCCAACATTACGGCAATCCGATTGCACAGCGTTATGGGCTGGTGATGTCGCTGTTGCGCAATAACGAGATCGGCCGTGCCAGCCGTGAGTTGTCGCTGTTGCGCAAACAGACCCAGAGCAAGGAGATGGACGACACCAATTCGACGGCCCGAAATAACGCTATGATTGAAACTCTTGCCGGAGAAGTGCTGCGCGCTACAAAGGATCGCGCAGGGGCGCTGGCCTTTTATCGCAATGCGGTACAGAACTTCCCGCAACATCGTGCCCTGGTCTACGACTATGCCGATCTTCTTCTGCAGAACAACCAGCCGGAAACCGCCGTCAAACTGCTCACTGAACAACTCGCCCGGCATCCAAGAGATACGACTTTATATGACCTGCAAGGCCGGGCCTACGCGATGCAAGGCAAGGCCTTGGAACAGCATCAGGCCCAAGCCTATAGCTATGCCTGGCAGGGCAATCTGTACGCAGCCATTGAACAGCTTGAATTGGCGAAACAGGCGGGTGGAACCTTCTACCAGCTCTCGGCGATAGAAAGCGATTTGCGCGAGTTGCGCGAGTTGCTGGAGCCGCGCGGCAAGCCCTAGGTCTCCCCTGACCTCATGTGGAACGAAGACAGGGGAAGAATTTCCACCCTTGTTCTCTCCCACGCCCGAGGCGCAACTCAGCAGTCGGCTGTTCCTGACTATGGGGTTCTTCAGGGCACCCTTGGTTCAGTTCATCGTTCCCCGTCGGGCAATCGACACCTGCCGCAACTTTTGCGACTTCTGCCCTGACGGCCCAGAAAGTGCGCGCGATTGTATCCACTCCTTCCAGGCTCATCCGTTCACTATCCCGGCTTCGAATGGGAATCATGTTTCTGCTGACTCCTGCCGAATCATCCCGTACCTTGCGATTCGGTAGCAGACGGCAGACAGGCGGTCCTCCCAGAGTAACGTGCGACTTTCACGTTCTTTGCCGGTGGAATTCCTCAGGTTCAGCCTCGCAATCTCAATGATTGCCATTCTTTCCCTTGCGGGATGCCTAGAGGAGGAACACCTCGCCACAACAGCCAGTCGAGCGGCGTCTTCACGCACCAATGAAAAGCCCCTCTTGCGAGGGGCTTGCTTGCGGCTACCCGGAGTAACCCGGTTAGCTGATCGGCTGGATTATGTGCAAGCCTTCGGTATGACGTTTTGCGGTATCCCGTTGGCGCCCGTAGCGGCTACTGCGGTTGTCGGTGGGGCTAGGGTACCACTGGTAACAGTATTCGCAATATCGGTTGGGTCGTCTGCTGAACCGTCACCGTTGGCACATGTCCATGCACCGGTGTTTGGGTTGTAATACATGTGCACAAACAAGCCGGCTCCGTTGCTCTGCAGTTTGGTGCTTACGCCTGTGGTGTTAAACTGCGCCACCACGCTGTATGCATTCGCGGTTCCGGTGGCATTCGCAGTTGCACCGTGCGCCCCAATGACAAGAGACTTAACATATTTGCCTGAGGTGATGGCAGGGATGCCGGCCACGCCAGTTGGATCGAACGCGAACTGGTTGGTGGTCGTATACAGTTCGGTCAAGGGCGTTTTCACGCCGTCAAGCAGCGTAAAAGCTTCGGCAGCTTGTGCACGGGCTGTGTAGTCGCCGTAAGCGGGAATCGCCACTGCGGCCAGAATGCCGATGATCGCAACCACGATCATCAATTCGATCAGGGTAAAACCTTTTTGAATGTTCTTCATTTTGAAAGCTCCTTTTGAGTTAGACACACGCTTGGTGTGCTGCTTGATGATATCGCAATAGCCATGCCAACTTCGCAATGCATTGTTATTAAACGATATATCGCAATCCAAGCTTACTCCTAGCAGACTATTTATATCGATTTCCGTCACCCGACTGACGATTTTCGGCAGTTACGGCCGGCTCTCCCAACCGCTGGCAACGCTCGTAACGCCGGGAATCTTGCGTAAATCCACCTCATCTATCTGCTCTGGCGCAAGAAATTGCCTGGCATAGTCGAGATAGACCTTTTCGCGTATGAACACGTCGAACAAATCGGGGTCAATATGTCCGCCCAGCTTGAACTTGCCGAGGATGGTCAGGGATTCGGTGAGCGTTTTTCCTTTCTTGTAAGGCCTATCCTTGGCCGTGAGCGCCTCGAAAATATCGGCGATGCCCATCACCCTGGCCTGCACCGACATCTGCTCGCGCGTCAGCCCGCGTGGATAGCCCTTGCCGTCCATGCGCTCGTGATGCCCTCCTGCATATTCTGCGACATTCTTCAGGTGCCTCGGCCACGGCAACGATTCAAGCATCTTGATGGTGACATCGATGTGGTGATTGATGATCTCGCGTTCCGCCGCCGTCAATGTACCGGTGCGGATGGTGAGATTCTCGACTTCATCTTCACTGAGAAAATTGCTCGTCATTCCATCAGCGTCGCGCCACTGATAGGTCGCGATCTGGCGCACACGTTCCTGAGCATCTGCGGACATCGACTCGCTGCCGATATTGCAGTAGCGCAGAAACTCACGGTCATTGTCAAGCTGCGCGGCTCGCGCAGCGTAATTTTGACGGGCGACAGACACGCGCTGTGCATCGGCACCTGCTGCCGCGAATTCGCGCAACATGGCGATTTCAGCATCGCGCTTTAGCACTTCAAACCGGGTGTCGACCAAATTAATCCGGTCAAAGATGGTTTGCAGTTTGGTCGCCTTATCGACCACGTGCACTGGGGTCGTTATCTTGCCGCAATCATGCAACAAGCCGGCTATCTTCAATTCGTGCCGATCTTTGTCGCTCATCACAAAATCTTTGAGTGGACCCTGGGCGGTGCGATTGACCGCCTCGGCCAGCATCATGGTGAGGGCGGGAACGCGCGCGCAGTGCCCCCCGGTATAGGGCGATTTATCGTCGATCGCGGTGTTGATGAGTTGGATGAATGCTTCAAACAACTCCTCCAACTGGTCGATAAGATGCCGGTTGGTCAATGCGATCGCTGCTTGCGAGGCGAGGGATTCCGACAACTGCTGATCGTCAGCCGAGAACGGGACGACGGCACCGCTATCCTGATCTTTCGCATTGATCAGTTGCAAGACGCCTATGAGTTCGTTCTCATGATTACGCATAGGCACGGTCAAAAATGATTTGGAACGATATCCGGTTTTGGCATCAAAGTTCTTGGTACCGGAAAAATCATAGCCCTCTGCCATGTAGGCATCGGGTATATTTACAGTTTCACCGCTGAGCGCCGAGTGGCTGACCACCATATTGTGGTTCGGTTTTCCGGACCCGTCATAAAGCTGAACTGGATAGAAGGCAATCGGCACACCGCTGGTTCCACCCATAGCCTTATTAAGCGTCTTATTGCGCAATATTTCAAAGCGCAGCACCCGCTGTTCCTGTTCGTGGAGATAAAGCGTCCCGCCATCGGCATGCGTAATGCGCATCGCCGCTTCCAGAATGGTTTCCAGCAGACTTTCCAGGTTGCGCTGCCGAGACAGTGCAATGCCAATCGCATTGATGTCCTTGAGGCGATGCAGAAGGTTGTCGGAAGAATGCATATGAGAATGTTCTATTTGATACAAACAGCGCGTACCTGATGCATGTCTGTTATTCCCTGCAACACTTTCTCCATGCCGTCCTGCTTCAAGGTGCGCATCCCTTCGTCCAGCGCAATCGCAAATAACTCGGCGACACGCGCATGTTCCTGAATAGCCTTCTTTACTGGATCAGTACCAATCAGCAATTCATGCAAACCCACGCGCCCACGGTATCCTGTGCCAGAACACTTTTCACACCCCACTGGCGAATACAGGGTAAATTGGCCTTTGGGGTCCGCAAATAATTTCACCCATTCGTTGTACAGGTTCTTCATTGCGGCGGCCGGATCCTTCTTCCATGTCTCAGTATTGCTCAGTTCAGAACTGAATTCGGTGAGCATCGCCTTTATTTCCTCGGCAGTGGCGACGTGTGGTTTCTTGCAATCACTACACAGGCGCTTTGCAAGACGCTGCGCAAGAATTCCCAGCAACGCATCTGCAAAATTGAATGGATCCATGCCCATATCCAATAGACGGATGATGGATTCCGGCGCGCTATTCGTATGCAAGGTGGCAAATACCAAGTGACCCGTCAACGAAGCTTCGATCCCGATAGACACGGTTTCCTTGTCGCGCATTTCGCCGACCATGATCACATCGGGATCGGCGCGCAGGAAGGCGCGCATTATGGTGGCGAAATCCAGGCCAGCCTTCTTGTTGATTTGTACCTGGCGCAAGCCCTTTTGGGTAATTTCCACTGGATCTTCGGCGGTCCATATCTTCGTATCCGGCTTATTGATGTATTTTAGAATGGAATGCAGGGTTGTCGTTTTACCCGAACCAGTTGGGCCGCAAACGAAGAACAGGCCATACGGCTTGATTACCGTCTGCTGGATCAGCTCATTATTACGTGACGAAAAGCCCATCTTCTCAAGCGGCAATGGCTCACCAGACGCCAGAATACGCATCACCACGTCTTCCACCCCACCTTGCGAGGGAATGGTCGCCACGCGCAATTCGATATCCAGAGGCCCAAATTTCTTGAATTTGATCTTCCCATCCTGGGGTTTGCGTTTCTCGGAAATATCCAGATCGCACATGATCTTCAGGCGGGTCACCAGCGCGTTTCGGTAGGTAGATGGTACTTCGATATAGTTCATTAATGAACCATCCTTGCGCACCCGAATCTGCGTCTTGGATTTGCCTGGTCCCGGTTCGACATGAATATCGGATGCTCCCATCCGGTAAGCATCGACGATGACCTTGTTGACCAGCTTGACCAGTTCGTTGTCCGCGGCGGCACTTACCTCGTCCTGAGTAGCTACAGCTTCCTCTTCGTCACCACCCATGCTCGACAAGATATCGGTCATGGATGTTTCATCCCCTGCGAGGGTACCACTGGCATCCGTAGCGGATTTCCCGCCATAGAACAAGTCCAGGGTCTGCTTGAATTCACGTTGCGAGCAGACTTGATAGATCAGCCTGTTCTTCGGAAAAATGTTGTTGACGACCCGCGAAGCCTGGATTCGTTCAGGGTCGGTCGTCAATATCAACAAGCCCTCCTGCGTCTCTTCGATTGGGATCCAGTGGCTGCTTTCCACATATTCGCGCCTCAGGTTCTTTAATAATTCGGCAGGTCTCAGACGATCTCCGCGGTATGCTTCATATTGAACCCCAAAAAAACTGGATAGCGCTTTACCCAAGGCGGGCATACCGACTTGAAATTCGTCAACGAGGACCTCTTCGACGTCTATGCCCTTGCGTCGCGCGGTGCGTGTCGCCAGCTCAAACTCGGCCGCAGACAGAACACCATCCGTAACCAAATAGTCGTACTTGGTCTTGGCCGTGCTGTTTTGCTGACGTTGATGCTGGCGCAGCGTCACTGCCATGGTCTGCGCCAACTCCTGCACCCCCTCTTCGATCATCGGTGAAAAAGGAACGCCTGCCTTGTTATTGATGACCTGGATAACGCCAACCAGATCGCCGCCGGTTGCATCAAGAATCGGAGCAACCAACATTTGTTTGGTACGATAACCGGTGCGCTTGTCTACTTCCTGCAAAAAGCGCAGATGCGAGCTGTATTGCGCCAACTCCTTTTCGTCGTAGACATCCTTGACGTTGAGCAGTTTCTTATGCATTGCTGCATAACCGGCTAGGCTATGCTCCGCTATAGGTAACTTGAGATCCTTAAAAGAGTTGAGGCCGGTCTTGACCTTGGAAACAAGCGAAATATTGTCTTCGCCCACCACATAGATGGTCAGCCTATCTGCGTTGAACAGCGCGCAGATATCCTTGCTGACCTCCAACATGATTTCATCAATGTTTCCGGTAGCGTGAATCTTGTTGTTGACCTGATTGAGGTTCTTGGTAAATTCCAACCTAATGCTCATATCACCAACATTTTTTGATGCGCTGTTGTTAGCCATTACTGTACTCATTCCACTCCCTCGCCTGTCTTATTAGGCAGCTGTTGTGCCGATCCCTGGATCAAGCGTGGTCGATATCCAACCTGAGCACTGATGTCGGGTGCGTAACTCATCACATGTTCCTAAAGTTCGAATTCCTGATTGTTCAACAACATCTTGGGGCGCCTCCCCTGCACACAATCTTCTATCTCCTGCATAGTCAACTCCAACTCACCCGGTTTCAGATGAGTGATAAATACCTCTGCATCGCGCTTTAGCTTGACCAGGTCTTCGGCAAGCATGCTGGGACAAAGATGTTTTGAAATTACCGCCAATTCCCTTTCACTGTTTGAAAATGCCGTCTCGATGATGAGATATCGCAAATTCTCAATTTCATTGACTACCCTCCAAAGCCCGTCATTATTAGTGGTGTCGCCACTAAATACCAAGCTCGCCTTACCGCCATCCAAATGGTAGCCCACCGCAGGGACCACATGATTGGCGGGAACGGAGGTTATCTTGCGCCCGTTCAGGATAATGGTCTCGCCCAACCGCATCGAGTGATAACGCATGTATGGTTGCCGATCGTTTGGAATCTCGCTGAAATCAGGCCATATTTTCCAATTGAAGATATGTTGCTTGAGGATATCCAGCGTCTCCTCGCTTGCATAAACGGTCAACGGACGATCGCGCATGAAGCCGACACTGTCCACCATTAGCGGAATGCTGGCAATATGATCGAGATGGGAGTGGGTGACGAAAACATGGTCAATCATCGCAAGTTCTGTGAGACTGAGTTCACAGACCCCGGTGCCAGCATCGATTAGCACGTCGTGATCGAGCAGGAATGAAGTGGTGTGCAAATTGCCACCGATTCCACCGCTACATCCCAATACCCTGAGTTTCATCTCGTTACACTTAATCCTGAAATTTTGTCGAGTCACTTGACCACGAATTCGAATACACCATCCCAATCAACGCCTGGTTCATTTTTGCGGAAAAAGGAGATGCGCTCCGCATATCTCCCGTACAGCGCGGTATCTGGCGACATGCGCTGCAAATTGATCAATTGTAATTCAGCCTGGTCCCAATTCCCTTTGCGATACAAGCGACGAACTTCATGAAATAATCTGACTTCGTCTTGAAGTGCTTTGCTCGCTTCACAGACCAATGCCATCGGTTCGTAAATCGCCACTGCCTTATCTTTACCTTTTACTCGCACGTGGTCAAGTTCGCGATATAAAAAATCCGTAACAAGGTGCCTTGTATTCTCACCGACGATAATCTCGACGCCGTACTGCTTGGTAAGGCCTTCAAGACGTGACGCCAAGTTAACTTCATCGCCCATCACCGTGTATGCAACGCGCACTTCTGAACCCATGTTGCCAACGCTCACGGGACCAGTATTGATGCCAACACCGATGCGAATTTCCGGCCAGCCGCGCTCCTTGAAACTGGGCTGCAAAGCCTTCAACGTCTTCTGCATCTCAAGACTCGCCAATATGGCATTGCGAGCGTGGTCTTTGTCCTGCAGAGGAGCTCCCCAAAATGCCATGATGCAGTCGCCCATATACTTGTCAATCGTGCCACGCTGTTTATAAATAATGCGCGACAAGGGCGTCAAAAACTCGTTCATCAACGTGGACAGTTCTTTGGGATCCAAGCCTTCCGAAATGCTGGTGAAGCCTCGCACATCTGAGAACAGAACGGTCATTTCCCGGCTTTCTCCCTCCATAGACACGCTCTGCGGATTTTTCGCCATTTCTTCGACCACTTCGCTCGGCACGTATTGGCCAAACAATCGGGTGAGTTGGTATTTGGTGCGTGAAGTGAAGAAATAGCCGTAAGACATGTTTAAGGCAAATAGCAAAGCAATCATCAAGAGGCAGTTCGCCACCGGCATTAATACATTCCCATATTGCCACGCGGCCAAACTCAGCCCTGTCGTGCTCATGAGCGCCAAGAGAGAGGCAATAATCGCTTTGGCTGGCGTGAATAGCGGCAACAAGACACTCAATGTGATGCCGATCAACAACAGCCACACCACTTCCGCACCGAGCATATAGGCAGGTCGTTCTTTCAAATTCTGGTCGAGAATTCCGGAAATCATGTTGGCGTGGGCTTCCACCCCTGGGTAGACTTCCGCCACCGGTGTGGCGCGCATGTCCATCAACCCCGGCGCGGTCGTACCTACCAGAATAATCTTTTCTTTCAATTGCGCTGGGTCAATGCGTTCATGCAATACATCGGTCATCGAAATATAACGAAAGCTTCCCTCTCCACCGCGGTACGGGACAAAAGAGGCCACATCGCTGTCGACCGGGATCCTTAATCGCCGTCCCGCCGCATCCAAGTCCAACCACTCCAAATGGACGTACCCGCCGGTTTTAACCTCTGCATAGCCGGGCAGCAGTTTCGCTCGACCCAACAGCGTGCGAACCATTGCCAGCGACAAGGATTCATAATACGCACCATTGTATTCCACGAGCATCGGAACACGGCGTACGCGGCCATCAAAATCTACCAACGGATTAAAGTGGCCTGCACTCGCGGCGGCCTGTTGCAGCTCCGGGAGATTGGCACCGTAACCATTCCATGTTGTAAACTCTTGTGGACGCCCGTTAAATGACCCAGAAGGGAAAGTCGGTTGTGGAAGCATCCCGGAAGCACGCTGATCCTTCTGATTGGTTAGGTAATAGCCCAACACCACATTACGATTCTTGATCTTGCTGGCAAACAGTTTGTCATATTCAAGTTGAGGTTGGATTTGGCTGAGCGTCGATTGAAACAATATGTCATCCTTAAGTTGATTTTGCCCGAGCTTTTGTAATACCTTCAACCCTGAACTCTCATCACTCTCGGCAAAAACGACGTCAAAACCGACCACCGCCACACCATATTTGTCGAACAGCTTGTCCATCAACACAGCCATGCGGTCGCGTCCCCATGGCCAGCGCCCTTCTTCCTTCAGGCTTTTTTCGTCTATATCAATGATGACGATACGATCGTCGAGCGTCCGCGGCATGGTCAACCGCAATCGATAGTCGTAAATGATAGAGGACAGCTGTTCAACAAAATCCAGTCTGTAAGAACCGCGCGCACTGCCCAAAAAGAACAACGTTATCAGCAGGCCAATCGCGATCAAGATTGCATTTTTTTTCACGACTTTTAACAGGGAACAGCACCGGCGACTGGGTTGGCTCTTCTTGTCACCGTACAATCAGCCGCACGGTCGCATTTTTTTTGCGACCTCGGGGGATAACTGGGAATTTGATCAACCGAAAGATGATCTCCAATGGCTTGGTCAACAATTTGAGACAGCCAAGCCATTAGTATGCCTGCAGCCTTCTGCCCTGTGTCCACGCTATCCTTTGAAATAGAATTCCATCTTGACCCCCGCTAGCTCAATCACATCATGTTCATTGAGTTGATGCGCCTGATTAGTTATTGTCTTGCCATTTACCAGCGGGAAGCTGTCCCCTTCGACATGAGTAATAAAGAAACCTTGTGGACGACGAGTCAGTACGGCCACCTGCGTCCCTGGCTTGCCTAGAGTGGTAAGGTTTTTTACCAACTCGAGTTCCTTTCCTGCATTCGGCCCGTTTAAAACCTGCACCACGGCGAGGTGCTTTGCAGCACCTGGTTGTGGGACATTCGCAGAACCAGAAACGCTTGGCTTCACCGGCGCGGCAGCTTGGGCAGGAATTGTAGGAGCCTTGGGCTCGTGCGTTCCGAACTTGCTAGTCGCCTCTATCCCCGCTTGTGGGGGTTTTATACTGGTTTGCAAACCAGGCGTCTCCGCAGGTTTATTTGCACCCGGAATTGCGTGTTTGGCCGGGGTGCGCAAGATCATGGTCCTTTCGAAATCTGCTGGAGTGGCCTGGGCGATTTGATCATTGATGTATTTGAGCTTGTATTTGCCGATTTCGATGACATCATTATTCTGGAGAAAATGCTTCTTGGTCGGCTTGCCGTTCACTTCAAGTCCATTGGTGCTGTCAAGATCCTCAAGGAAGGAATCGTGCAGGATGGTCACGATGGCGGCGTGCTCGCCGCTCACCGCCAAGTTGTCGATGGCGATGTCGTTATGCTCCTTGCGCCCGATCGTCATGCGCTCCTTGTTAAGGGGATATTCCTTGATTACCGCCCCATCCATGCTGAGTATCAATTTTGCAGCCATAGTCGTAACCCTCTTACTAATTATTTCTCAAACCAACTGAGCAATTTGGCCAGCCAACCACGCGGCTCGGCAAATTTCCCCTTGACCCTCACCAGTATCACAGACACATTATCGCGGCCGCCGTTGTCGTTCGCCAGCTGTATCAACTGGCTCGCCGCAAGCGGCAAATTGTTCTGCAACGCATAAAGCGTCGCCTGGATGTCTTCATCCTCCACCATGTCGTTCAAACCGTCCGAACACAACAGATAAACATCTCCGACCAGCACATCGTGCAGATGGATTTCGGGCTCCACTTCTGCATCGATCCCGACTGCGCGGGTCACCAGGTTCTTGTTCTTCGACAAGCGCGCATCTTCAACACTGATCATCCCGCTATCGATCTGTTCTTGCAGCAAGGAGTGATCCCGAGTAATCGTTTCGAGCTGTTCTCCGCGCAATCGGTACATGCGCGAGTCACCCACATGTCCGACCGCCACACGGTTGTCATAAAACAGCCCTGACACGATGGTCGTGCCCATTCCCGCATACTGAGGCTGGCTGTGAGCCGCATGAAAAATAGAGGCATTGGCCTTCTGAATGTTTTCGCGCAACAAGGATACACCCAACTCCTCGCCGTCTTTCTCTCCGTGTTCAACCGGACTCGCGGTCTGCAGCCGGTGGCTGACCTCCGTGACCACCACCGACACTGCAATGCCGCTAGCGACTTCACCCGCATTGTACCCTCCCATGCCGTCTGCCAACACGGTTAAGCCGCAGGAAGGCTCGCAGGCCACACTGTCCTCATTATGCGAACGCACCATTCCGGGGTGGGTCTGGGCGAATATTTCCAATGCCTCTGCAATCTTCATCTACACCTCCCTACCACTATATGCTGGCAGCGCACTGGCGCAACGCGACGGCCATTTCAGCGCCATTGGCATAGCGATTCTCAACCTTCTTGGCCAATGCACGGTTAATGATCGCCACCAAACATGCGGGTAAATCGGCCTTGATGCTCAGAATATCGGTATGCGGTTCATTGGCAATCCGGAACATCAATTGCGCAACCGAATCTCCTTCGAACGGAAGCTTACCACAAGCCATTTGGTATAAACTCACTCCCAAGGAAAACAGGTCCGACGAGCCTTCGATCTTCTTTCCA
Source organism: uncultured beta proteobacterium (assembly GCA_963833515.1). Classification (GTDB taxonomy): domain Bacteria; phylum Pseudomonadota; class Gammaproteobacteria; order Burkholderiales; family Gallionellaceae; genus Gallionella. The sequence continues at coordinate 141,287 of CAWHYN010000033.1, forward strand.
GCCAATTGCTCCGGCGACATAAAAGATGGCGTACCCAATACCAAGCCGGTTTTCGTTTTGCTTGAGTCGGTGATACGCGCAATTCCAAAATCGGTCACCTTAGCCGTATCCGTCTCGGGGTCATACATGATGTTGCCCGGTTTGATGTCGCGGTGCACCACGTTTTGTTTGTGGGCATAATCCAAGGCATCCGCGACGCGCGCAACAATGCTCATCACTTTGGGCAAGGGCAATAGATTATCCGCCTTGGTGTGAGGTATCAAATCGCGTCCTTTGAGGAATTCCATCGCAATGTAGGCAAGATCATGTTCTTCACCCGCATCATACATCGTCACGATATTCGGGTGATTCAAACGACCCGCTGTTTCAGCCTCGCGAAAGAAGCGGGCCTTCACGTCTTCCAGCTCGTCGGCATCGAACTCTTGTGCCAGCGCCATGGTCTTGATTGCTACGATGCGACCGATTTTCGGGTCCTTGCCGAGATACACCACCCCCATGGCTCCCTTGCCCAGCTCCTTTAGTATTTCATAACGTCCCAGCATTGGCTTTGACACATTTTCCCTGTCCAACACCAGCGAGCTGTTCTTAATTTTGCCGGTCGAGCCCCCAAGCATCCCTGTTTCCGACATAGCTTTGGACTGTAACAAGCGCGCCTGCAGATCTCGGAATTTGGAATTGTAGACAGCCATATATCTGAAAACTGACTCCGCCTTGTTGAATTGCCGCTTGCGCTCGAAATCGAGGCCCAAGTTGTACAACACATCCATTAAACTATCATCCATTGGCACTTTGCGGAACTTGTCGAAGGCGATATCCAGTTGCCCTTGGCCCTGAAATGCCAGGCCAAGCATGCGATTGCTTTCCGCTGACTCGGCATCCGATCTTTGCTTGCCTTTCTCGGTCGTCAGGAAGCGTTTGGTTGTCAGCAGCAAATGACCGACCAACAACAGCGTGGACGGCAACATCAGCTGCAACCACATCGCCTGTGTCGTCATCAATATGAAATGTGCCGCCAGTAACACCGAAAACAACGCCCCGGTGACGACCGCACCCACGGCGGCATTCAGGCGTGGCAACAGCATGACCAGATACAATGCGACCAGCAGGAATACGCCGATTTGTGCCCATCCAGCCCAACTTGGCGTAACGAAATAGTCGCCTTTGAGAATGCTGGAAACCGAATGCGCTAGGGTTACCACCGGCGCCATACCGGAAGAAATGGGCGTTACTTGCAATGAACCGATGCCCGCTGCGGACGCCCCGATCAGCACAATCTTATCTCGATATTTTTCCGCAGGAATCTTGCCCGATAAGACGTCGTAAAAGGAATCCACCGGAAAGGCAGGCCGTCCGTCCTTATCCTTGTAAAAATAAGTGTGCATCCGCAAGAAAGAGTCTGTGGCGATCTTCTGATTACCCAGCTGCACCCCTTCACCCAAATTGACGCGTATATCCTTGGGCTCAAGATTGAGGCTCTTGGCTGCCAGCATCAGTGAAAGCGACGGATAGTATTGATTGTAATAGCCCACGACCAGCGGTTCTGTACGTATAGCGCCGTCCACATCCGGAGAACTGTTCAAGTGTCCGATAGCCAAAGCCTTGCTGCCCAATGCCGCAATCGGGGATAGGACCCCCTGTGATGGCAACGGCGAGTCGCCGGACCCGATGGAGTCCTTGACATCGGAGAGACTATTGCGCAACACATAGTCAGGCAACGTTTCGTTAGGTTTGCCTTGGGGCTCACCCAACTCGAAGAACATCGCGAGCAAGACATCATTCGCCTTGGCGATGCTTTCGCTAAGCTTCTGATCGTTATCTAGATTTTGTATCGCCTCTTGAAGCAAGGCAGTGAGTTGTGCCAATTCCGCTTGCTGGGCGGGGTCGGTGGTATTTTTAATCGTTGAATTGCCAAGCAATTCAGCAATCTTATAAATATAATCCAAGCCGGCATCGACCTGCGGTTCGAAGAAGAATGCGGTGTAGCCGATTACTTTGGGATGCCCTGCCTCCAGGACATCCAGCATCCGGGAGTGTATCGCACGCGGCCAAGGCCAGCGGCCTAGATTTGCGACACTTTGATCATCGATCGCGATCACCGCGATCTTGTCGCTAGGAGTCCGCAAGGAAGCCAAAACACCCATGTCGTAAGCCTTGCGTTCCAGACTCTGCATCAGATCGCTATTGGCCCCAAAAAAGAATGCCAGTGCGACAAGTAGACCTACAAACCAGTCCTTCTTCCAGAACAACCACTTGCTCATCCCACCCCCGGATGCCTGTTGTCGAGCCTGATGCATGATGTCGAACAAGTCATGGCGCGGATATTAATATATTTCTCAATAACGTACCACAATCCTTTAAATTTATTACGAATTATCTCAAATCAAGTTGGCGTGCCCAAAAAAAACCGGAGGAATAGCTCTTCTATTTCACCAGCAAGACCGGGCAGCTAGCCATATGCAGCACCCTGTTCACCACGGATCCCAACAATAATGACTCGAAGCCCCCGAGTCCCTGTCTTCCCATCACGATCTGATCTACTTCCTGCTCTTTGGCATATTGCACGATCGCCTCCGCAGGTCTGCCGATGCTGATATGGTATTGATAAGGCAACGCGGCGGCATCCAGGGCAGAGCGCGCAGACTGCAGTGCTGCCACACCTTGTTCTCGGTAATAGGCGTTGATCGTTTCTTGGCCGATGAACAGTTTGACGTTCCCTGTCGCCACGTTCCACTGCACGTTCAGCAAAAACAGCTGCGGCGTCTCCTTCAGCACGGTGACATTTTCAATTAAGTAGTCTACAGCCCGCTGTGCATTGGCTGAACCGTCAACTGGAATCAATATCTTCATCAGCTCTCTCCCTATGCTTTATTCTGCGATGCGCCCGGTACCTCTTGGCAGCTCTGAGACTTGTCGCCCTTACCGGTCGATACCGTTTCGTCCAAGAGATCGATGACATCACTTTTCACGGCCGTTCGCAGCGCCATCCAGCTACCCAAACCCACCACCAACAGCGCGGTTAGCAATGGTATCAACCAATGCAAATAATTTTGCCTCTCTAGTAGCAGACTAAGGGAAGCCTCGCTGGCCAGCATCTCGCCTGCAACGTAGCCAAGCAGCGCCCCACCGACATATATAATGATTGAAAAGCGGTCGATCAACTTCAGCACCAGCTGGCTGCTCCAAGCGATCAGCGGAATGCTGATGAGCAGACCAAACACGAGCAGCAGCACGTTCCCATTTGCGGCAGCCGCCACACCAAGCACGTTATCCAGGCTCATCACGAAATCGGCAATAATGATAGTTTTGACCGCACCGAACAACCACGTGCCGGGTTGAATACCGTCCGCTTTGTGTTCACCTTCGGGCAGGATCAGTTTGATGCCGATCCAGATCAGCAACAGTGCCCCCATCAGTTTTAGATAGGGTAGCGACAATAGGCTCAGCGCAAAAAACGTCAGCACGATCCGTAATCCGATCGCTCCCAATACGCCAAACAGAACGCCTCGTTTTCGCTCTACCGCTGGTAGGTTGCGACACGCCAGAGCTATCACGACCGCGTTGTCGGCACTCAACAACAAATCGATAAGTATGATTTTGAATACATCGATCCAAAACTGCGAGGTGGAAAGCAATCCCAGCATTGCCTAACCCTTCAACACTTTTTGCATCGCACGTCCCATTTCCGCAGGATTTCGCGTGATGTGGATGCCGCACTCCTCCATTACCGCCAATTTTGTTTCAGCGCCGCCTTGCCCGCCGGAAATAATCGCTCCCGCGTGCCCCATGCGTTTTCCGGGCGGTGCAGTAATGCCCGCGATGAAACCGACTACCGGTTTGCGCATGTTGTTCTTGATCCAGCGCGCACACTCCTCTTCGTCGCTGCCACCGATCTCTCCGACCATAATCACGGCATCGGTCGCCGGATCATCGTTGAACAGCTTAATCACATCCAAATGTTTCAGGCCGTTTATCGGGTCGCCGCCGATACCGACACAAGAAGACTGTCCCATGCCCAACGCTGTCAGCTGGCCGACCGCCTCATAAGTCAGCGTGCCCGAACGGGATACCACACCAATTCTCCCTTTGCGATGGATATGCCCCGGCATAATGCCGATCTTGATCTCGTCCGGCGTAATCAGGCCGGGGCAGTTCGGACCAATCAGCAAAGTCCTCTTGCCGCGCATCTTGTAACGGGTCCGCAGCATGTCATGCACCGGAATACCCTCCGTGATACAAATCACCAAATCAAGTTCTGCATCGACGGCCTCGTCAATCGCCGCTGCCGCACCCGAAGGTGGCACATAGATCACTGAGACCGTGGCACCCGTCGCCTGTTTTGCTTCTTGCACCGATGCGTATACCGGAATGCCTTCGAACAATTCGCCAGCCTTCTTTGGATTCACGCCAGCCACAAAACAGTTCGCGCCGTTGGCATAGGCCTTGCAATTGACCGTATGAAATTGGCCAACCTTGCCAGTCATGCCCTGCGTCATTACTCTAGTGTTCTTATCGATCAGGATAGACATATTCCCCCTTCGCTGCGGCAACGACCTTCTGCGCCGCGTCCGCCATGTCATTGCCGGAAATGATGGGCAATCCTGATTCCGCCAGAATCTTCTTTCCCAGGTCGACGTTGGTACCTTCCAGACGTACCACCAGCGGTACGCCCAAATGCACTTCACGAGCCGCAGCAATTACACCTTCGGCGATTACATCGCATTTCATGATGCCCCCGAAGATGTTGACCAGTACTGCTTGCAAATCTGGGTTGTGAAGCATCAGCTTGAATGCTTCTGTGACTTTTTCCTTGCTTGCGCCACCACCAACATCGAGGAAGTTCGCCGGATTACCGCCGTAGAGCTTGATGATATCCATTGTCGCCATCGCCAATCCCGCGCCATTCACGAGACACCCGATGTTGCCATCCAGGGAAATATAGCTCAGGTCGAATTTTGACGCCTCGATCTCCGCCGGGTCCTCTTCATCCAGGTCGCGATAGGCGACGATCTCGGGATGACGATACAGCGCATTGCCATCAAAGTTGAATTTTGCATCCAGCGCCAGCACCCGCCCCTCGGCAGTTAAAACCAGCGGGTTGATCTCAGCCAGCATCGCGTCCTTATCCACGAAGGCACGATACAGGCCTTTTAGCACGATGCGCGCTTGATTCAGGGCAGTTGCGGGAATCCCGATCTTTCGAGACACGTCGTCCGATTCCGCATCAGTCAATCCCGACATCGGGTCTATCCAGACCTTGTGGACTTTTTCCGGCGTTCGCGCGGCGACCTCCTCTATTTCCATGCCGCCTTCACTGCTCGCCAGTAACGCCACACGCTGTTTGCTCCGATCAATTACCATGCCAAGATAATATTCTTTGACGATCTGCGCGCCTTCTTCAACCAACAAACGACGTACGACCTGTCCTTCCTTGCCGGTCTGGTGCGTGATCAGATGCATACCCAGTATCCGCTTTGCGGCACTTCGTACCTCCTCGAGCGATTTCGCCACTGCCACCCCGCCGCCCTTGCCGCGTCCACCCGCATGTATCTGTGCCTTGATCACCCACACGGGACCGCCCAACTCCTGCGCAGCAGCGACGGCTTCGTCAACACTGAAGCATGCTGCTCCGCAAGT
>CAWHYN010000034.1:0-13458 GCA_963833515.1 uncultured beta proteobacterium
CTGCGGCACACGCTCTTCCATGCAGCGCTTGTAATGCGCGAAGATTGGTGACGCCTCAACGCCAGGATATGCCTCCAACATGGTCCGACCAATGAGGCTGTCGGCTTTGCTTTGGCCATGTCGCGCCGCAGTCTCGTTCACGTAGAGATAGGTCCAGTCAAAATCAAGAATCATGCACCCTTCGACAAGGATGTCCAGGGTCTGCCTAAAACGCGTTTCTGACTTTTTCAGCGCCTCCTGCGCGCGCTTTCGATCTCCGATATCGCGGACGATGCCGTAGAATGCCCTTCCCCCATCCCAATCTATGGCCTTAAGGCATATTTCTATGGGGATGACGGAATCGTCCTTATGCACCATGGCTGATTCGTACATTAGATATTCTTGATTCTGAGCTTTGCCCAATCTGGTATTCAGCGTGGCGCCAAATTCTGGCGCGATTAATCTGGCGACATGCCGGCCTAACAACTCAGTCTTCGTATAACCGAACAGCTTACTGCCTGCTTGATTAACCTCCCTGATGAAGCCATCCGAGTCAATAATGAACATCGAATCCGCAGCCAGCTCGAATAGCAGGTGAAAATTGTTGTTACCAGACATTGACTCTCCCCCAAAGCTACTTATATGCTGTCACAGTGATAGCGGTGTCCCGAACTGATTGGAACCCGCATTGATGATTCAATAAGGCCTGCCTCGCCAAAGTGTAAGCGCGGCGGAACGAATACAAATCACTTAATTATAGACAAAATTTACAATAGGCCATAATGGCAAGATGGTTTCTGGGGATTTTGGGGGCGTGTTCCGGGGTTTGCGCGGAACCCGGTGAGGTAGTCAATTACACGAGGGATTAGTTGGAAGACTACCCGGGAATTCCCCGAGTTTCACGAATGCCACACTGCATCGTTTCAATTCGCGCAGTAGCTTACTCGAAAGCAGCCATCGAAGTTCTGAATTCAGAAATCCTTGGGGGCCAACTGCTGGCAGACGCCGAAGACGCGCGGCCCTGGACACAAATCTGAATTTCACCAATCGCAGCCGCTAGTATCGGTAAGCTACTGACAGCCTGAAAGGCGAGGTTAACTAGAACACGACTATTGCGATTCAGCCTTGGCACCGGCCGATGCCGATTTCAGCACCTCGGCCAGATCCCTGTCCACTAATCTCTCATCACCCGTATTCAGTTCTACTAATCGTCTCAGCTTGCTCATACTGTCTACGTCGATATGCTGACATTCGATACCCATGAGCTGGCCTTCCTGATAAAAAGCCATCTTGCCTTCCATGGTGATTAATTCGCCCCCCTTTCCCAGTAAAAGAGTCATGCTGCAAATTTTTCCCTTGAAAGCGTTGAAAATGGGCCGCTCAGTTTCAACCAGCGCGCCGTTCAGCGAGATGTCAAGCAAGTGGGCCGTTTGTACCTCTCTCTCCAGATGAAAATTCAGTTGAACATCCGTGTGAAAAGGAATACGTGAAAAGCGCCTGTGCTCGTAACCATCCGTTGTCTTCATATTCCCTCCACACATGACATTTAAGCAAAAAACAGCGAATATACCGAGTCGACATATTCTGTGTTTAGGATTCTAACAGCGTGTCGCTGCCGCGATAAGACTCATATTGCGTAACGTATTCACAATATTTCTTTATTTAGGGGCGGAACGAATGTTTAGTGTCACCATTTTGTTGTCTGGAATATAAGCTTCCAAAAAATCGCCCACCTCGCACAACGCTTGCGCGCGTCGCAGCAGCAGACATTGTTCTGGAAACAATTTCAATAAAAAACAATCAATCTGGCTTGACCTTGAGCGAGATCGCCATCGTGTTGGTCATCGTCAGCCTTCTGCTCGCCACCTTGTTGAAAGGTCGGGTCTAACTCTCTTTATCTGACTCCCCATATCTTCTTGTAGGTTTCCCGATATCCGTTATCCGGGTCGAACTCATTGCGCTCACCGCCATCCAATTTGATATTAGAAGACGTCACCAAATGTACCGGGGTCGAATAGCCACTATCCTTCTGCCCGGCAAAAGCACGGTTGAGTTCGTCAATGGCCTGCCAACCGTGAAGACGCAATGGTTCGGCGACCGTTCCAATCTGGTAGTGGTTTTTGCGAATCCGCTCAAATGCCGGCTCACTCCCGTCACCCCCGGAGATGTTTCTGGGATATCCATTGCCGGGGATAGATGCGGCAACGAGAGAAGGGAGCATGAAGTCGAAGTAGAGATCGTTATCGGCAAGACTGTAGTTCCACTTTGCACCATGGGTCTGGAGCAATTGAGCCGTGCGCTGGGTCATTAGCGCCGATGTTTGCCTAAACTCTCCGTGGTGAATTCGCTCGATTGACAACACGCTACACCCGGCGCACTTGCGGACTACCTCGGCCATGGCATCGGATTTTGCAATCCCCATCTCATAAGCAGGATCGGTAAAGATCACCACCGCAGCAGTGCCATTTGAATCCGCCACCGCATACATTCCGGCTGCTTTAGCGACTTCCTTTGGTTCGGTAGCGATATTGGTAAAGAGCCGCCGGTCAGGCGCCGGACCCGGTTTTGCCAATGAGTGCCAACCGACTAGCTTGATGCCTTTGGCCGACAGTTGTTTGAGCATATCAGCCTGTTCCACCGCGTCTACCGTGCCAAGAATGATGCCGTCGGGTTTCAAGTCGAGGGCCTGTTGCAGCGCCGCCGATCTGCCTGCAGCCGTTCCTTGGCCATCGATCAAGCGGAAGCGCCAGCCTATGACCTTGGCAGCCTCCTCGGCTGCCCGACCGACGCCGAGCGCGCCACCATTGTTCTGGTCGGCCGATACATAGATAACGGATTTTTTCAGCTGAGCAGCCGGGCCGCTAGTCGGCCCGTCCCACACCGGATTGGGTTTGGATATCTTGGCCACAACCGCCTTGGCCTCGTTAACGTATGCATCCTGCGCAAACGCCACACTGCAAAATAGTGTTGTAGCAAGCCCGACCAGCCAGGCCAAGAACGGCTTATTGTTCATTGCCTTCCCCCATACTTATTCATCAAGACACGTTAAGCCTGTTGCGTATCGCCGCCTGTCTTGGGTGCAGGCGGCAATAAACAACCCGCCATTTGAGAGTCGGATATCCTCCTTTTTGCAAACATAGTATAGCCAAATTATTTATGCTAGTGTGCGGGCGAAGTCAGGCAACTGTGCTGCCCATTCTAGTCGTTTGGCGCATGGGGAGCCTAGACAAAGTTGTTCACGTTTACCCCGAATGAGCTAACGACGAGAGCAGGAAGATAATGATTTCTTCTGATGATTTGATCAGCCGCACAGAATCTGCAGATTCTAACCAGGCATTCCTAAGGGCCAGTATCCTTCGGATTCTTGTGTGGCCGATCTTATGCCTCATTTTGGTAACGATACTCTGGTATTGGACCGGCTCAAGGATCGATATCGAAAGACGCGATCTCGAAAACAAAGCGCTCAACGACGCCACGTTGCTGGGCAAGGATTATGAAAAATATGTCGCCCAAACCATCGAACAAGTAAATCAAATCACGCTGCAAGTGCAGTACAACTGGGAACAGTCGCACAAAAAACTAGATCTGCAGAAATTGTCCGAGGGAGGGATCTTTCGCAGTGCTCATGTCCTCAACGTAATAGTCCTTGATCGGGATGGCTTACCGACGACAAGCATCGTCCCGCCCCCGAAGGGCACGACTTATGCAGACCGGGACTATTTTATCTTCCACAAGAATGACGACTCGAGTTCGATCCTGGTAGGGAAACCAGCGTTGGCGCGATCGACAGGCAAACCCAGCATCACATTTACGCGAAGATTGAGTACGCCGCAAGGAGAATTTGACGGGGTGGTTTTGGTTGCCATTGATGCCGCTTACCTGACAGGCTTCTTTGCCGGTTCATTCCCCGGCAAGACTGGATTACTTGCGCTTGCGGGCCTAGACGGGCTACTGCGTTCGGTCACGATCGGAGACGAACCGCAGAACCCGACTCTACCCCAGCTACGCGCTGTTCCGCTATTTGCTTCAACGGAAGGAGCAACATACCTGAAAAGTGAACAATGGTTTGGCGACAACCTACCGCGTTTTGTTGCCTGGAGGACAATGAAAGACTATCCGCTGGTTGTGATGGCGGGGATTTCTGAGCAGGAATATCTAGCACCGCAACAGGCGACTTGGGCGACCTACAAGTCGGCGGCAACCTTGGGAAGTATCATCTTGTTCCTGTTTGCGTCTGTGGCCGCAGCAATGTCCATTCGTATTGCCAGAAAGAAATATCAGGAAGAGGAAGTACGAAAGGCCTATCGTGTTGCCACAGACGGTGGAAACGAAGGCTTCTATATGTATGAGGCACTGCGGGACAAAAACGGCACCATCGTCGACTATCTGCTGGTCGATTGCAACGAGCGCGGGGCAGAATTGCTTGGCATGGACCAAGCGAAACTTCGACGTATGAAACTTTCCGATTTATACCCTGCGATTTATTTTGATGAATTAATGAGCACTTTCCTCCATGCAATGGAATCTGGCTTCCATGAAGAGGAGTTCAGAATGCCGCGAGAGGGACAATCCGGTATCGAGTGGGCAAAAAGAAGATTGATACGCTACAGTAATGGGCTTACCGTGACGGTGCAGGACATCACCGAACGCAAACTGTCGGAGGAAAAAATTGAGTTCCTCGCCCATCACGACCCTCTAACACACTTACCGAATCGCATACTATTGCGCGACCGTTTCGAACAGGCCATGACGGTTGCGACGCGGGAAGACAGCGGGGTCGTGATGATGTTTCTCGATCTAGACCATTTCAAGCAAATAAATGACAGTTTTGGGCACCCGCTTGGTGATAAGTTATTGATCAAGATCGTCAAACGCCTGCAGGATTGTGTGCGGGATGCCGACACGATCTGCCGTCAGGGTGGTGATGAGTTTATTATCATTCTGACGAACATCAAGGACATTAACGACATCAGTCGGATCGCTCAGAACATGCTTGATGCCGTTCTTAAACCCATCGAAATCGAAAATCAAAGGTTTCACACGTCGGCAAGTATCGGGATTACCTTATTTCCCAATGACGGCGACGATTTCGACACACTTCTCAAGAATGCAGATACCGCGATGTACCAGGCTAAGGACAGCGGCAGAAATGCTTACCGCTTCTTCACCGCGAGGATGAATGAAGATGTTATTGGACAAATGCTTCTGCACTCCCAGCTCCGCTCCGCCCTAGAGGAAAAGCAGTTTCAGCTGCACTATCAGCCGCAAATCGACTTAGGCAACGGCAGAGTGGTCGGCATGGAGGCGCTGATTCGCTGGCACCATCCAGAACAGGGGACAATATCGCCAGCCCGTTTTATACCCGTGGCTGAAGCAAGCGGACTGATCATCCCGATCGGAGAATGGGTGCTAGAAGAAGCCTGCAAGCAGGCGCGTATCTGGCAGCAAAACGGACAACCGCTGTTTAAGGTGGCAGTAAATCTGTCCGCATTGCAATTCAAGCGAGGCAATATACTCGACACAGTAACCAAGGCACTTGAGCGGTCGGGACTCCCGCCGAACATGCTGGAGCTCGAGTTGACCGAATCCATACTATTACAGGACATGGAAGGCGCGATCAAGACCGTCCATGACCTCAAGGCGCTTGGAGTCCAGCTCTCCATCGATGATTTTGGCACCGGCTACTCCAGCCTGAGTTACCTCAAGCAGCTTGACGTCGACAAACTCAAAATCGACCAATCATTCGTGCGAGACCTCGTAACCGATGTTAACGATATGGCGATCGTTTGCGCCATTATTCAATTGGGCAAAAGCCTCCAGATGCGTGTTATTGCAGAGGGGGTAGAAAGCGCCGAACAGCTTCACTTTCTTAGTGCCCACGAATGTAACGAAGCGCAGGGGTACTACATTTGCAGGCCACAGGCAGCTGCAGACTTGGTTGACTGGCTGGACGCCAAAAATCAACTTATTCCCAGTTCGTGAATATCGCCTTGATAAATGATCCATTTACTAGTTTGAGTGGCCACTATCTGGACGATTTGGGAATGTCTCTCGTGACACTATTTTTCTCCTCCTAAGCCCCAAAAGCCGATGTCCGTTCGTGGCAGAACATTTCCGACCTTCGGTCTACCAGAAGCTGATAGTCAGCGAAGAATTTAACTGAAAAGTTTTACTGTCGCTTTAGCAGGATTTTGGATTGTTCTTTGGCAATGTTCTGACCATTTCGTTTTCATGCGCTTTTGTTGAGAGATTACCAGCACGATAATCACCAAGAAATTCTTTCATTCTAGCTATCGGCAAAGTGGGACGCGTTGGTGTCTATGACCATCATTATGTCCCTTGGTCTTGATACATCATGTCGCAACAAAACTAGATGTTCGCTTTCTTGTAAAGCGGATGAACCACCTAAATCCTTTGCTTAAACGCCAGCACCAGTTGATTCCGCAACGTATGCAACATCGTCAATTGCTGCCTTGTAATCTGCAAACTACGCTTCTCAAGAACATCGGTATATAGCAGGCCAATGGCTTGGCCGTTTGCCACTATTGGCATGAGCAATAACCCCTGCGCATTGAGTGAGCCCCTGTACCAATCGGGAATCTTGCCTATTATATTGCCAGCGTGCGTGTTCTCGATCAGGATGTCCTTTTCTTGTTCAATGGCGAGGTGAAATACGTCTGGCCCGAAGGCCAACGGGAAGCGGCAATAGGGGATGACCGCATCGACACCGCTCCCCAATCCAAAACGGGCGGCCATTTGGGTTTGCTTTGCATCGCGAAGGAAGATCAACGTCCGGTCAAAGCCCAAACTTCGATGGACAGTTTCCAGCACCATATAAAGCACATCATTCAGGTTGTATTCGCCCATCAGTGTGTTGGTTACATCCTGGATTCCGGCGATAAGCATGTCTTCGGGCCTTCGTTGGCCAACCTCCTCGTCGGTGATTGTGATCGTTTGTATATCCTCCAATAGCGGGGCACTCTTGCCAGTTTCATTCAAAGCAACGAAAACTTTAGTGGCTTGCTCAATTGGCCAAACGTATTCAATAAATTCACAAATCTTTTTTAGTAGTGGGCTTTCTGATGTATCAATTTCCACAATTCTGGATTTGTTGGACAATGCCACCACACCATTTTTCAAGGCGTCTGCAAGTATCTGTGCAGATATATCTGGCATCACGTCGTCGTAGCGAGCACAAAGCTGGCGCATCGAATCTTCCTTGTGCTGCGCCGGTATGATGGAAGCGGTTTCGACCAACTCATTGGCGAGATTGGCGACGATACATAGTCGATCAACACTCCCATAAGCCTTTTTTATTTTTCCCTTTGGCAGCTTGCGAATTTCGGCAATCATCCGTGCCGGAAAATTCCAGCTTTTTAAAACGCTGATGCCAAGATCGTTATAGGAGATGCCGAGCACTTTGAGCGCTCCCTGTTCGTCACCTAATCCTTGCTCTTGAGACAGCCGGGTGATTTTCTGGCTGTCCTCAAAGCAGTAGAAGCTTACCAATAATTTGCCTAAGCTATGGAACATTGAGGTAATCCTCAATTCTTCGGCGAATTCATGTTGGGGGGCGGACGGGAGTTGGGCGGCGACCTCACCTGCAAGGAGGGCAAAAATAATTTCGTCCTTGAGTTCGGCAGCCTGATTTTTATTTTGCAGAAACTCTAGCAACGTAAGCGTCATTGCGATATTGCGCACTGTTTCAAAACCAGTAATGACGACTGCCTTGGAGATCGTATTGATTTTTCCGCCAAACTGACTGTATGCAACGGTGTTTACAAGCTTGAGCAATTTGTTGGTCAGTGCAAAGTCGTTTAGGATGGTCTGAGCGAGTTTGCCAGCGCTCTCAGTTTCAGATGCGACGATCTTATTGATTTCGACAATAATGTTGGAAAGAGCAGGGAAGTCGCTTTTGCTGCCCATGCAGCGCAATAGCGGCTCCGGTCCACCATGCCAGCCGCTTGCAGATGCGGCCGAACTGTTCCGAGTAGTTCCCATAGTTTCGTTCCAAACTTGGTGCTATTTTGTCAGTGAGGCATTCTCAAAATGCGTTTTAGTCAGGCCCGCAACCTCGCTAGATATTGACCAGACCAACATGAGTGGGGGTATTCTTGGGGAAACCTTAAAAACCAATAGATCTCAAACGAAGTAATGGCGGTGTATTCACATGTTGACGTGATAGCCGCCGTCCAACAACTTGTTTTAGCCGGTTGACTGAAAACAGCGTTCCAGCGTACAAAATCTCAAACTTGGAGGTCGCAAAACCGTCTGCCGAGAGGATTTAAGGCTTCTTCCGACAGACTTTATTACTCTATTCCGTTTTCCCGACAGACTTTATTACTTAGTATCATCACAACTACCAGCCGGATTCGCGCTCTGGTGTCGCCGTTATGTTATGAACACTCAAATCCGTGCCGTTGAACTCTTCCTCTGCAGTAAGACGTATGCCGACCAACTTCTTCAAAACCCCATAAATCAGATAACCGCCCGCGAAAGCGATTACCACTCCCAGCAATGTACCGCATAGTTGCGACATGAAACTAACCCCGCCAATCCCGCCAAATGCCTTCAAACCAAAAATCCCGGCGGCTATTCCTCCCCATGCTCCGCACAAGCCATGTAACGGCCAGACACCGAGCACGTCATCGATCTTCCAACGGTTCTGAGTCAGGCTGAACATCGTCACGAACAACGCCCCTGCCGCACCGCCGACGAACAACGCGCCAATCGGATGCATAACATCGGAACCCGCGCATATCGCCACTAACCCTGCTAATGGTCCGTTGTGCACGAATCCTGGATCGTTTTTGCCTAACCACAACGCAACGAGCGTCCCCCCCACCATTGCCATAAGGGAATTCACGGCAACCAAGCCGCTGATCTTGCTGATTTCCTGCGCTGACATTACGTTGAAACCGAACCAACCTACCGTCAGTATCCATGCGCCGAGCGCAAGGAAGGGAATGCTAGAAGGCGGATGCGCGGAGATACGCCCGTCCTTGGTGTAACGTCCCCGCCTTGCACCGAGCAACAATACCGCCGCCAGCCCGATCCAACCACCGACCGCATGCACCACGACGGACCCGGCGAAATCGTGAAATTCCGCGCCGAACATTGAATTCAACCCATCCTGAATGCCAAATCTATGGTTCCACGCGATGCCCTCAAAGAACGGATAGACAAAACCGACAAGCGTAAAAGTCGCCGCCATTTGGGGATTAAACTTGGCGCGCTCGGCGATGCCCCCGGAAACAATTGCTGGTATTGCAGCAGCGAAAGTCAGCAGGAAGAAAAATTTCACCAATTCATAACCGCTTTTTTGCGCAAGTTCTTCCGCCCCTGCAAGGAAATTTACACCGTAGGCAATAATGTACCCGATGAAAAAGTATGCGAGGGTTGAAACCGCAAAGTCGCTCAAAATTTTGACTAGGGCGTTCACTTGATTCTTCTTGCGAACCGTACCTAACTCCAAAAACGCGAACCCCGCATGCATTGCTAACACCATGATGGCGCCAAGCAAAATAAATAATGCATCACTATGAATTTTCAAGTTTTCCACGCTTTTTCTCCAAATAGTGCAAACTGAATAAGGTACGCAAGATACGTTCCACTTAATTAACTAATTGATAGATATAAGGATATTGAAAATTCCCCCAGACAAAGAGGCCGCAATGAAACCAAAATGGTGCATCTTTGCAAGCGTGCACTATTATTTTGCACCATTTTAGTGCGCTAAATTAGGGCTGCCAATTCTTCAGATATTTTTCCAGCCAAAATAAGCCGACGATAGTTTTGCTTTCATTGATCTTGCCTTGGCGTATCCACTCAATTGCCTTTGGCAACGACAATTCAAATACCTCCAGAAACTCACCATCATCCAGTTTGTGCCCCTGATAGCTAAGACCACGCGCCAAAAAATATTCCATGCGTTCATCGGCATAGCCGATGCAAGGCCAAGCGGTAGTAAGATGTGTCCACTCGCTGGCCACATAACCTGTTTCTTCCAGGAGCTCACGCTGTGCGGTGAGCAGAATATCTTCTCCGTGGTCTATCTTCCCAGCGGGCAATTCAATGAATTCGCGCTGTGGCGCATAGCGAAACTGCCGCTCCATGACCAGATTGCCATTATCCAAAATCGCCAGCACAGCCACCGCGCCGGGGTGATTGAGGTATTCGCGGCTGCTCACCGCGCCATCAGGTAGGAGCACCCTGTCCTTGCGCACCTGAATAAAATCGCCCTCGTAAACCAGGGCAGTCTCAAGGCGGGTTTCTTTCAAATCCATAGTAATCCTCAGTCCTAGTGCGGAGCCCTCGCTGAACAACTTTACTCAGCCGAGCCGGAAGGACTAATAGCCGACTCGATTTAGGTGCTCCAAGAATATGACCTAGTGCCGCATCATTCCCGCCTGCTGCCTCATCACATCGCCGCGCTGGAATTGGCCGATCTTGTCATAAGCTATCGCCAAATTCATTGCAGCCTCGTAATTATCGGGGCGAATGGACAACGCCTTCTCATAAAAGGAAATGGCATCATAAGGATGTCCGCTTATCCATGCTAAATTACCCAATCCAGACCACCCTTCTGAATTTCCCGGGTCGATCTTCACGACCTCCTGAAAGTAGGACTCACTTTGGGCGAGATTATTGTTGATCCCGTTGATAATACCCAGTACCACCAGGGATTCTACGCGCGTCTGTGGCGTCTTGGCATGCCGCAACGCCAGCAAGAAATTTCTTTCTGCCGCCAGATAATCTCCCCGGTTAAAATAAAAATACCCAAGGCCAAGAAAGCCTACAGAATTTTCTGGGGCGACTTCCGCGATTTTTCCGTAGATCGTTCCGCCATCATGCCACGCTGGAATCTCTTTCCATGTCACGAACCCATAACAACCAACAATCAAGGCACAGGACACCATCAAGGGCCTTTTGAAGCGGGGCTGTGCTTTATCGATGTAATCATAGAAAATTGCGAGGAAAGCCGCCACCCCTGCCGCCGGAACATACAAATAGCGCCCCGCATAAAAGCCATCGGTATAGAAGGCAAGCAGGATGGCAGGCCAGAAAAATCCTATCGTCCAAACGACAGAAAATGCGAGGTCTTTCCTTCTGCCCATATCATAGGATCGCCAACTAAATCCGGCCAGTATCACAATCACAATCGCGCTGACGACCCCTAGTAATGACGACACAGAATGTTCGGGGGGCTGAATATAAAACGGGATATGGGTAGGGAGCACCAGCATTTCGCTGTATCCCAATGCGAAATCAATTACCCGGGAAAAATGCGCCAAATCAATAGCGCTCCATTGTTCCGCCTTGCCCAGAGCCAGGCTTCGAGCAATCAGGTAGCCAGCAGCCACGATCGAGTGCAAAAAAATGACAGGCCAATGTACCTTCCTTGCATAGATCAAGTCGTGGGCCATCACGACCAACGGAAAGACAAAAGCAACCTCCTTGCTCCAAAGAGCCAACTGGAAGCAAATCAGCGATAATCCAAGATAGCCCCATTTCTTCTTGTCTTCGGAATGATCAATGAATGCTCTGTGAGCGACCATTGCACCCAACAGAAAGAAAGCTACCAAAGGGTCAATCCCGCCGCTTATCCAAGCCACGGACTCGACCCTTGCTGGGTGTAAGGCAAATATGGCGGCACCGAATGTCGCTGCCATCACTGACCCGGAGACTACCATGCGAATCAGCGCATAAACGAGGCACGTGTTAGACAGATGGAGAAGGAGCAAGAAGAGATGGTATCCAAATGGATTGCTGCCCCATAACGCATGGTTCAACAACATTGGCACCAAATTCATTGGACGGTAAAGCGGCTCGTTGCTTATCTCATCCGCGGAATTTTCCCAGACCCCTCTGCTAAAATATCTTGTGACATTGGTAATATCGCGAATGTATGGGTTATCCCTGACAAAGGGAATATCGTCAATCACAAAGTCTCCGCTCAAGCTTGGCGAGTAGATGAAAAACGAAGCCAAGAGCAATACGATCAAGCCGAGATTATTCTGCGACCACGAAATTATGTATTTCTGCATCTACGGCCTCTCGAGAACTGAGATAGATTATCTTGGATCATCATGATTTTGAGTGAGATTTCGGCAAGCAGCTTCGGCGCGTGCCGCCTCCCCTGCCCGACCTGTCTGCATATATACTGCTGCCAGCAAGCAGTATGCACGCACGTCCGGTGGTGACTGCTCCAATGCAGCGCGCAGCGGAAACTCCGCTTCCGCGACATCACCCTTTTCCAGCAATGCGAGACCCAAATTCTTGAACGCTGTTCCACGTTCCGAATCGGGGAAGCCTTGAGACTCCGAGGCCGCGCGCAAATGAGCTATAGCGTATTTGGCTTTATGGGCCCCCAACATCCATAATCCGGCGTTGTATCGCACTGACGCATCATCCGGAAAACGCTCGGCCAGAGCACCCCATTCAGTTACAAGTTTATCTAAGTTCTTTCCATAAAAAACAGTCACAGGCGCGTTCCATTTAGCCCGGGCAGGCCGAACCTTTTGGTCAAGTCGAAGATTCCAAAGCAACGACATTGATTCCTGGGGCTTGCCTGTAGACAAGGCGAGACGTACAGCCTGGTCCGCCCTGATAACATCAATCATGACGTCACGTAGCTCGAAATCTGTAATGCCGTTGGCCGTCTCTCTTGCTTCGCGATATCGGCCCTGTGGCAATTGGACATAATTGATTTTATACATGGCAGGCATATAGTATCCAGGATAGGCTCGCAAATCGCTGTCTACCAACGTTTCCAAGCTGCGCCAATCGCCAGGACGCACAGTCGTCTGAAAGCCCCATAGCAACGCAAGGATGATCAGTGAACCTATGCGCGGAACCGGCTTCAGGCGCCAGAGCAATGAAACAATAAGTAGGATGACTGGCCACACTGCCAGCGCCAAATAGCGGTCTGAAACAAGTGAAGGTGGGTGGTTGGGAATCAGTTGAATATATGGTATGCATAGCAGCAAGAAGGAAGCCAATGCAAACCGCTCCAGTGACCGTTTGCGCAGAATCCACAGCCCGCTTGCTACTGCAGAAACCAGAACCACAGCACCGATTGCAACCGTGACGAAAAGGTATCGATCCTCGAACACCGGATAGAGGAAATGGCGACCTTCCGGGCTGATCGCAAGACGGACTAACCCACCCAGAATGGCCAACGTCCGGGTGACCATCTCGATCCCAAAATAAAATGGCATGCCGTCAAAGCCCTTGTTCTTAGACACAAAAATCAGGGTCATGAGCCCGCCCAGAAGCAATACGGCGAGAGGCCAGACTAACAGAGAGCGGCGCCTCGCAAGAGGAGGCATATCGAGCCAGAAGAGCGCCCAGAGCATGGCAATGAGCGGCGCCATACCAACATAGGATGCCTTCGAGAGCATCACTGCCACAAAGGCCGCCAATGCGGCTACTGCACGTGACTGAGAGAAGCCCTGTTCCCGCTTGGCACTGACCAGG
>CAWHYN010000035.1:0-36424 GCA_963833515.1 uncultured beta proteobacterium
ACTCAAGACCGCAGGATAACCGGAAACGCATCGGGCGAGGATGCCAAGCTTCTGGTCGAGGTTCTCGATAACCCTTTTGAAGGAATTCTGGCCATTGACGACAAGGGGATCGTGATCTTCGTGAACACTTTCTTTCTGAATATACTCAACGTGGCCGAAGAGGAGGTCCTGGGGAAGAAGGTATGGGATGCAATCCCGGGATGCCGGCTCTATGACACCGTTCTTCAGGGCTATTCCCAATGGGGGGAGAACCTCAAGGTGGGCGGGCGCGATTTCCTCATCATGAGGTTTCCAATAAAAATCGACGGGCGTACCGCCGGCGCTGTCGTAAAGACCATCTTTCCCGATATGACCATCGCTAAAGGTATTGTGACCCAGGTGATGAAGCCGACAAAGGTGCTTGAGCCGAGGCGGCCGCTTCACACATGCATGGACATTATCGGTGAATCTCCGCCGATGCTTGCCGCGAAAAAGCTTGCCCGCAAAGCGGCCCGGACCGATTCCACGCTGCTGATAACGGGTGAGAGCGGTACGGGGAAAGAAGTTTTCGCGCAGGCCGTTCACAGTCGGTCCGTAAGGCGAGACGGGCCGTTTATGAAAGTTAATTGCGCCGCTATCCCGGAAAACCTTCTCGAATCGGAGCTGTTTGGTTTCGTGGATGGTGCCTTCACCGGCGCAACGCGTGGAGGAAAGCCCGGAAAATTCGAACTCGCCGACGGCGGAACAATATTTCTCGACGAAATCGGCGACATGCCCCTGGTGATGCAGGCGAAGCTTCTGACTGTACTCCAGGAAAAAGAGGTTGATAGGATCGGTTCGACCAAATGCACCCCGCTGAACGTCCGTATAACTGCGGCAACAAACCAGGATTTACAGAAACTTGTCCGCGAGGGCAGGTTTCGAGAAGACCTCTATTACCGGCTGAAAGTCCTCGAAATACCCATCCCGCCTTTGAGAGCGCGCGTATCGGACATCCCGTTCATCGCTGAGTATCTTATCCGGAAGATTAATAAAAAGATCGGCTCGGATACACGCGGTCTTACTCCGGAGTCCATGCGGCTGATGCTGGTATACCCCTGGCCCGGGAACGTGCGCGAACTTAAGAATATGATTGAACAGGCAATCAACTGGAGCGAAGAGCCCTATATCGACTTGACGGGATTGCTTGAACCCGGGCATACGCCCCGGACTGAAGCCGCTTCCGGGAACCCGCAATCAAACGGCTTCCAGAAATCGTTTGCGCAGACCGAACGGGAACTCATTTTGTCTGCCCTTGCTCAAGCCGGCGGTAACAAGGCCAAGGCTGCCCGTATTCTTAATATGCAGCGCTCAGTTCTGTACAAGAAAATGGCCCGGCTCAACATTGACATGTCTCCGTTCAGGATGTCCACTTAGGTTACACATGTCTTTAAATAAGACGCTTCGGTGGACGGATTTATAAATCCGGGCTTTACCGTCGTCTCACTAGCGAACCGCATAAGTAGACGATTATACGGATGATGTCGCAGTCATCACCTGATTGAAGCTTGTCCTCATCCCACGGCACACCAATTGCTCTTAACCAACCAACGGCAAATAGTTGCATTCAAAATGGGATAATCCCGGCTGGTAGCCTAGCCCCTCGTGGGCATTGTGTTCTCGCGGCATGGCCTGTTTATCCCATCCGATAGAACGCCCACTATGCTACAGGCAATGGAGATCTACGGCCTAATCAACGGAGGATCGAGCTAATGGCACACGACAAGCGCATCGTCCAAAACGAGGAGAAAATCGAGGAATTGAAGAAAACCATTCCCGAATGGATCAAAAACCTCGAAAGGCCCCCCACACCCGCTGTTATCCCGAAGTTCGGACCGCTGGAAGGGATTCGCGTGGTCAGCACGGGCATCATTGTCGCCCAGCCCTACATGGCTACCAAGATGGCGGAATTCGGGGCGGAAGTGATTCACGTTGAGCGACCCGGCGGGGACCCGTATCGCGGCATGGCCCCGCTGATGTATCGGGGGCCAAGGGAGCACAGCTGTGACGAAGCCGAGATCACGAAGTGCAAGCTGTCCCTCGGCCTGGATATCAAGTTCAAAAAAGGCCTCGAACTGCTCATGGCTCTTTGGAAAATATCGGACGTCTGGATGGAATCCTCGGCGCCGGGGACCCTGGAGAGGGCCGGAATCACCAATGAACTGGCACTGGCAGTAAATCCGGAGCTGGTAGTAGTTCGGGTCAGCACCTACGGCCAGTTCGGCCAAAAGGAGTATTTGGGGCGTCCCGGTTACGACATCCTCGCCCAGGCCTACGGCGGTATGATGTTTATAACCAGGCGATCCGATGCAGAAATTCCGCCTGGCTGCCCAGGGGCGGGGTATAACGCGCAAACCGCCCGCACATTTGGCCAAGCGCATCGAAACCTATTTCGACCCGCTGCCATTTTTCTATGAGCCGCTCGAAACCCAGTCGAGCGACAAGAACCGCTATCCGCTTGCCGCGGTCACCCAGCGGCCGATGGCGATGTATCATTCGTGGGATTCCCAAAATGCCTGGCTGCGCCAGATTCATGCACACAACTACTTGTTCGTGAACCCGCGCACCGCACAGGCTGCAGAGATTGCGGACGGTGGCTGGATGTGGGTGGAATCGCAGTGGGGCAAGGTGCGCTGTATGTGCCGCTACTCAGAGGCTGTCGAACCTGGCACGGTTTGGACCTGGAACGCTATCGGAAAGGCGGCCGGGGCATGGAATTTGTCCGCAGACGCCAACGAGTCGCAGAAGGGCTTTCTGCTCAATCACCTGATTTCCGAGGAGCTGCCGCCCAATCCTGACGGCTCGCGCTATTCGAATTCGGATCCTATTACCGGACAGGCTGCCTGGTACGACGTGCGGGTGCGCATCTATCCCGCTCGAGTCGACGAGCCGCCACAGACGTCCCCGCAATTCCAAGCGCTGCAACCATTGCCAGGTATGGCAAGTCGCCCCAGTTGGCTGGCCTATTTCGGTGGCGGCAGGAAGGCGGGCAATAAATGAGCCAACTTGCTCTGGTCATTGATCTGAATGTTTGCGTTGGGTGCCATGCCTGCGTGACCAGTTGCAAGGAATGGAATACTTCCGGAACAGCCGGGCCGCTATGTGACGAAAATCCATACGGTGCTGATCCGACCGGGACCTTTTTCAACCGTGTGCAAACGTTCGAGGTCGGTCAATACCCCAACACGGAGACGGTGCATTTTCCAAAATCCTGCCTGCATTGCGAGGATCCCCCGTGTGTGCCGGTCTGTCCGACCGGCGCTTCCTACAAGCGCAAGGAAGACGGCATCGTACTAGTGGATTACGACAAATGCATCGGGTGCAAGTATTGCACCTGGGCCTGTCCGTATGGCGCCCGCGAGATAGACGAGAAACAGAAAGTGATGAAGAAGTGCACGCTGTGCGTGGATCGCATCTACGACGAGTCATTGCCTGAAATTGATCGCAAGCCTTCCTGCGTCAAGGCTTGTCCGACCAATGCGCGCTTGTTCGGCGACATCCACGATCCGGAGTCGACGGTATCAAGGATGATCCGCGAAAATGCCGGCTATGCCTTGATGCCAGAGTGGGGCACCCATCCGGCCAACCATTATTTGCCGCGCCGCAAGACCAATCTGAAGATACACAAGGACGAGCTCGAGCGCGCCGACAACCCGCTCAAGGTAGACGGCAAGTTGCCAAAACCAAGCAAGACTGATCCGACGCTCGACGATGTCACGTCCTGGTAATCGACCATGAATCCGGCGTTCTCAGTCATTTTTCTCACTACCTTGATTGGCGTCGGCCAAGGTCTGTTCCTGGCGCTGTTCACGCAGCAGTCCTATGCGCTGTTTGATTTGCTGCCGTATCAGGATGCGCGCTTTTATGGAGGGGGCAGCCTTTTGGCACTGCTCTTCATGGCGGCAGGATTGGGCGCTTCGTTTCTTCACTTGGGCCGTCCCGAACGCGCTTGGCGTACGGCCACGCAATGGCGCACTTCGTGGCTTTCGCGCGAGGTGATCGTCATGCCCGCATTCATGGGAATATTGTTCCTTTACGGGATCGCCCATTTGGGCGGATTCGACCCGGTTTTGGTGATACTGCCCAGCGGACTGCACATCAATGCCACGATCGTTTTGGGTGGCGTGGGCACGATCCTCGCGTTCGCCCTGTTCGTGAGCACGGGCATGATATACGCCTGCTTGCGTTTCTTACAGGAATGGCATTCCCCCTTGACGGTGATCAACTTCATTCTCCTTGGCGGTGCATCGGGTTTTACGTTAGCAACATTGTATGCCTGTGTGTTCGCACCTTCGCAGACCGGATTTTTCGGGGGCTGGGCGATCATCATTACCATGCTGGCATTGCTTGGCCGCGGCGCGTCATTGTGGCGCAATGCCCATCTCAGGCCGAAATCGACGATGCAGACAGCGATCGGCGTCAAGCATCCGCGCATCGTGCAGACGGCGCAGGGCGCCATGGGGGGGTCGTTCAATACGCGGGAATTCTTCCATGGCAAGAGCTTATCGTTTGTGAGGAGGGTGAAAACCGGCTTCTTCCTGCTGGCTTTTGCTGGTCCGCTAACGATGCTGGCCGTTAATTATTTCCATTCGTCCATATTGCTGTCATGCGCCGCATTTGCTTTGCAATATGTTGGCCTGCTTGCAGAACGCTGGTCCTTCTTCGCGGAGGCGAGGCACCCCCAGAACCTTTACTATCAGGGGGTATCCTGATGCTTAAACAGGTAGTATAGCCATATGCGATACCGGTACAGACGGATAACTGCGAACACTGAACCATGAGTCTGCGAGTTTACTGGCACAATTTTGCCGAGCGGTTCGACATGCGTATCGGCACGCTGAAGGCGGATCTGGTCGCGGGCATCACGGTCTCGCTGGTCGCCATCCCCCAGTCCTTGGCGTACGCGCAACTCGCGGGGGTCCCGCCCTATTACGGCTTATATGCAGCCTTGATTCCCACGGTGGTCGGCGCCTTGTTCGGTTCCTCGAATCAATTATCGACTGGCCCTGTTGCGATGACATCCTTGTTGACCGCAGCCAGCATCGCACCCTTGGCGGCGCACGGCAGCGAGTCGTTTTATTCGTATGCGATCTTGCTGGCGTTGTTATCCGGCGTATTTCAAATCGCCTTTGGCATTTTGCGGATAGGTGTCCTGCTCAATTTCTTGTCAAACCCGGTGCTGATGGGGTTTATAAATGCCGCAGCACTTATCATCGGCCTGTCGCAATTACCGACGCTACTGGGCATCCCGGCTGCGCAGTCACAACACTTCCTTCTCGACATTACTCGAGTGCTTTTGCACATCGATACCGCGCATGCCCTGTCTCTCGGACTCGGGCTGGCCGCCATCATTTTGCTTCTCGGTTTCAAGAAGTACGCGCCAAAGCTGCCCGGCGTATTGATCACCGTGGCATGCTTGACATGGATCAGCTACGAAATTGATTACGCCAATTTGGGGGGGAGGGTGGTCGGGGTCGTGCCGCAAGGCCTGCCGACCCTGAGCTTACCGCCGCTGGATTGGCAAGCGACCGTTGCACTCATGCCGGCCAGCTTCGTGATTGCCTTGATCAGTTTCATGGAAGCCATGTCGAGCTGCAAGGTGATTGCCATCAAGACCCGTCAACCCTGGGATGAAAACAAGGAGCTGATTGGGCAGGGGTTGGCGAAGGTTGCCGCGGCTTTTAGCCAATCCATGCCGGTGAGCGGCTCATTCTCCCGGTCCGCGTTAAACATCGCCTCTGATGCCAGGACCCCGTTATCGTCGGTCATCTCGGCGATCTTTGTGCTGTTCACGCTGCTCTTTTTTACTTCGCTGCTCTACCATCTTCCCAAACCCGTACTTGCCGCGATCATCATGATGGCGGTGATTAATCTCATTAATGTGCAGGCGATCAGAAATGCTTGGCTGGCGAACAAGGATGATGGCATCGCGGCAGTTGTCACCTTTGTGGCCACACTTGCTTTCGCGCCGAATATTCAAAACGGCATACTCACCGGCATCATCCTGTCCCTCTCGCTCCTGCTCTATCGCATGATGCGCCCACGGGTGGCTGTGCTGGGCCTGCATAGTGACGCCACCCTGCGCGATGCCGTGCTCCATAATCTGCCCCCATTGCATCCGAAGCTGGGGGCCATCCGTTTCGATGGTGCATTGCGCTTCGTAAATGTCTCCTATTTCGAAGACGCTATGCTGAAGCTCGAACGGGAAAATCCCGAAATCGGCTACATTTTGATTCAATCAAGCGGGATCAACGCGATTGATGCGTCAGGCATTGAGATGCTGCGGAATCTGCTCGAGCGCTTTGATAGCAATGGGGTCAAGTTTGCATTTAGCGGGTTGAAGAAACAGGTCTTTGATGTGATGGATCGAACCGGCCTGACGGAAAAGATCGGCAAGGAAAATATCTTTATTACCGACATCGGGGCTATCGACGAACTTCGCCGACGCCTGGACAACCAGGCGAGCCCATCGGATGCAATGAAAAGCCACTAGATGCTATAGCCGTTCACTCAAAGTCTTGGGAAATTCCATCGTGATGGTCTGCCTTGTGGTGTCAAGCGAACAGCGAAGGAATGTTCAAGTGATCGACTTGAGTGATCGGATATGCCTAGCGTTGCCCTTCGCGTGTGCCAGCTTCCACGAAATCTCCGAATGCCGTATCCCCACTTTAAACCGATAAGGCTAAGTTCTATAATGGTTTTTTTATTACCCTCGATAATGAGTCTCTCGTGACCCAATCAAATCTATATCTTCGGACGACACTTCCTGGCCTTGCTGGATTGGTGGGGATTATTGTTTTGCTGGTGTTGAACCTCTCCAACGAATATCAGAACGCCAGGGAACACACCCAGATAGAGGTCGAAAACATCACACAGGTGCTAGAAGAGCATGCATTGGCGACCTTCAATAAAGCTGACTTGTTGTTGCGCGAAGTTCAAAGGAACGTGCATCCGGAGGACATGCGGGCGGCCCATGGCGCGACAGGTTCGAGCAAGAAGAGGCTCAACGTATTGCTGAAATCCCAGGTTGCTGGCGTCCTGGAAGTGGATTCTTTAAACATCATTAATACAAATGGCGATTATGTTTACAGTTCGCTTGATTCGGTAGCCGGTATCAATGCTGCCGAGGGCCTTTATTTCAAGACGCAAAGAGATGCCGCCGCCGCTCGCCTGGTGATTTCTCCTCCACTGATATCCAGCAGGACCGGTAAGTGGGCAATTATCCTGAGTCGGCGACTAAATTTTGAGGATGGCAGCTTCGCGGGCATCGTCACCGCCGTTCTGAACCTCAATTACTTTGAGGCGTTCTACCGCACTATTAATCTGGGCTCCAACGGCCTGATGGCCATGTACGACAGGGATTTTCATCTTGTCGTCCGCTATCCGTCGCGAGAAGATGAGGTGGGCAAAGCAGTCAACCTACGTGCCAAACTATATATTGAGAAAGGGCTGACGCACGCTACCTATCTTGCCAAATCACCAATTGACGGCGTGCTGCGCATGAATGGCTTCCGTCAGGTTGGTGACCTGCCATTGATTGTCGTTGGCGGGATCGCAGAGGATGATTATCTCGCCGATTGGCGGCGACACGTTTGGGAATATGGCATCGGCTTTGTGGTTATCAGTTTGGTGGTGGCAGGTTTCTGGTTTAGGCAGCGTCGGGCAGAGGAGGCGTTGCAACGATCCGAAGCTCGTTTCAGGCAGGCTCTGGACGTCCTGATCGAAGGATGCATGATTCTTGGCTTTGACTGGACCTATCTTTACGTGAACGAAACTTCTGCGCGACATGGCCTTAACAAGGCGGCCAATCTCATTGGCAGGACTATGTTACAAATGTATCCTGGCGTCGAGAAGTCATCAGTCTTCGCTCACTACAAGCGCTGCATGGAAGAGCGCATCCCGCAACGGTTTGAAGAATCGTACACGTTCGCCAACGGCATCACGACTTGGTACGCCTTCAGCGTCCAACCGGTACCGGAGGGGATCTTTGTTCTTTCCCTGGACATCACAGATCGCAAGAAGGCACAGGAGGCTTTGGAAGCCTCGCTTGAATTCTCCAAGAGTTTGATTACCTCCATGCAAGATGGATTTTCGGTGCTGGATAAGAACGGTTGCGCCTTGGACGCCAACCCTGCCTTATGCCACATGACTGGTTTCCCACGTGAAGAACTCATTGGCTTGAGTGCACCGTTTCCCTATTGGCCCCCAGAAGAATATGAAAATATTCAGAAGGCTTTTCAGAAGACTCTGAAAGGCGAGGTCGACGATTTTGAGTTGACATTCATGCGCAAGAGCGGCGAGCGCTTCCCCGTGATCGTCAGTCCGTCCATCGTTAAAGACGGCAACGGCGGCACTATCAGTTACACCGCGACCGTTAAAGACATCACAGAGCGCAAACAAATCGAACTGACTTTACAGGAAAGTGAGACACGTTTCCGCACCATCATTGAGCAGTCGCCCATAGGCGTGGCGCTTGGGCGGGATGGTGTGATGAGCAACGCGAATCCAGCCTGCGGAAAATTATTTGGCTACGACGACATTGCCGAAATGTGTGGTCAAGCCTTGATCAAGTTCATAGCACCACAAGCTCGGGGTGAAATCGAATATCGGATAAAGCGACGCATTCAAGGTAATGCGATTGAAACTCCGTTTGAAACTATTGGGCTGCGCAAGGATGGTTCGCAGTTCCCAGTATATATGTTGGCGAAGGACGTGTTGCTGAAGGATGGTCCATTAACTTTTGGTTTCTTCATCGACCTAAGTGAACGCAAGAAAGCCGAGGCAGACCTTCGCATCGCCGCCACGGCCTTCGAGTCACAGGAGAGCCTGGTGATCACCGATGCTGATAGTGTGATCCTGAGGGTCAACAAGGCGTTCACCGAAAGTACTGGCTATACGCCAGAGGATGTTGTTGGCCAGACGCCGCGCATCCTCAAGTCCGGTCGGCACGACGCAGAGTTTTACCGAGCGATGTGGGAGATCCTCCATCGCACTGGGGCGTGGCAGGGAGAAATCTGGGACCGGCGAAAGAATGGTGAGATCTATCCAAAATGGCTGTCCATCTCGGCCGTAAAAGGGGATGACGGGATCGTTACCCATTATGTCGGGTCACACATCGATATTACGGAACGCAAGACATCAGAAGAGAAGATCCAGCATCTGGCCTTCTACGACCACCTCACCGACCTGCCCAACCGGTTGCTCTTAATGGACCGGCTCAAGCAGGCCCTGGCTTCCAGCGCCCGCAGCAACCACAGGGGATCGCTGCTGTTCATCGACCTGGACAATTTCAAGAACCTCAACGACACGCTCGGCCATGACATCGGCGACATGCTGCTGCAACAAGTCACGCAACGCCTGGAGTCCTGCATCCGCGAAGGCGACACCGTGTCCCGCCTGGGTGGTGACGAATTCGTAGCGATGCTAGTCGACCTGAGCGAACACTCCATTGAATCCGCAGCCCAGACAGAAGCGATCGGCGAGAAGATTCTTGCCGCTCTCAGCCAGCCTTACCAGCTCGACAAGAACACATACCGTTGCACCGCCAGTATCGGAGTCACGATCTTTAGTGGCAACCAACAGGCGACGGATGAGCTGATGAAACAGGCCGACATCGCGATGTATCAGGCCAAGAGGGCAGGCCGCAACACGTTGCGATTTTTTGACAGGCAGATGCAGGAAAATATCTCTGCCCGTGTTGCACTGGAAGGCGAATTGCAAAATGCACTTGAGTTCAGGCAATTCCATCTGTATTACCAGATCCAGATGGATAGTGCACGACGTCGATTAGGGGCAGAGGCATTGATCCGCTGGATACACCCTGCGCGCGGAACGATATCTCCTGCTCAGTTCATTCCGTTGGCGGAAGAGACTGGGCTGATCCTGCCCATAGGGCGTTGGGTGCTGGAGACGGCCTGCGCGCAGCTCAAGGCATGGGGCCAAGATGCACGCACCCGCGACCTGACGCTGGCAGTAAACGTGAGTGCCCGGCAATTCCGCCAGTCCGATTTCGTGGCACAAGTGCAAACGGCAGTGCAACGCCATGCCATCAACCCGACGCTGCTCAAGCTGGAACTGACCGAAAGCCTGTTGCTGGAAAGCATTGAGAACATTATTTCAACTATGAACGGATTGAAAGAAATCGGTGTCCAGTTCTCGTTGGACGACTTTGGCACCGGCTATTCATCCCTGCAGTACCTTAAACGGCTGCCACTCGATCAGATCAAGATTGACCAGTCATTCGTACGTGATATTGCCACCGATAACAGCGATATAGCAGTAATACGCGCTACCATTGCCATCGCAAGAAGCTTGGGCCTGGATGTCATTGCCGAAGGGGTGGAGACTGAAAATCAGCGACAACTTCTTTTGAAAAATGGCTGCACTCACTTCCAGGGATATTTCTTTGGTATGCCGCTACCGATAGAGCAGTTTGAGGCGTCCCTGACGCAAGAATGATCGCTATCCATGTCGGAACCGTCTGGCGGGCAGCCAAATTGGGTTCAATGGCTGTTATCGGAAAAGCGGACAATTGCTTCTGCGACAAGGAAGGGGCAGGGCGTGCCAATGGCTGCTCGAGGTTGTCATTCCGTTTGTGTGGTGGCACGATGTGCCCATGAAGAACGCGCTCCCGCAAATTTGCTAGGCATTACATCGACCGAGCACGAAATCATGCTTTTCAGATTCGCCGCCGACGTTGTTCTGCTTATCCACTTGGCGTTCATCGTATTCGCCCTCTTAGGAGCAGCAATCGCGGCGCGCCGCCGCTGGATCATCGCTGTTCATCTGCCAGCCGCTACATGGGGATTCTTCGTTGAACTCACAGGCCGCATCTGCCCGCTTACATACTTGGAGAATCACTTTCGTATCAAGGCGGGCCTATCGGGCTACACGGAAAGCTTCGTTGAGCACTATGTGCTGGCAATCATTTATCCTGTCGGCCTCACCAGAGAGATTCAGTTCATACTGGCAAGTGTCGTAGTTATCGTCAATATAGCAATCTATGGTTGGGTATTCTATTATTGGCGCGCCGCGCACAGAAGCGATGCCTAGATGCTTCATGAGAGGCCGCTTGTATGGTTTGGGATGGTGGTATCGGCTTTCTTCTGCAATAGTATAGAAGCCGGGGTGGAGGGGCCAAGGGCCGCATCTGCTCTCCTTACCGAGAGACAAACTCAGAAAGAATCCCCCCACCCACACCGCCAGCGTCGATGAGGAATCTAGCGGCTATGACCGCCGATTTGACCGCAAGCTCACGCAGGTGTGTCCACCCCAGCAACCTTTATCTTAATCATGGGAGATACATCATGCAAACCCAAACCAAAGTACTCGATATCGGTGCCGACGTCGCCAAGGACGAGATCGTGGTGGCCTGTTCGGAAGGAAGCTTTCCGGTACGCAAGCTCGCGAACCAGCGTGCCGCGTTGCTGGCCTTTCTCAAGGGCCTGCCTAAAGGCAGCCGCATCGGCATGGAGTCCACCGGCATCTATCACGAATTGTTTGCCAGCCTTGCCCACAAGCTCGGCTTCATCGTCTATGTGCTCAACCCGAAGGACGTCCGCCACTATGCAAAGGGCGTCGGGAGGCGTGGCAAGACCGATCGCATAGACGCGGAACTCATCGCTCGAATGGTCGCGCACGAACATGTCGATCTGCACCCTTGGGTGCCGCCCACGCCGGAGCAACGCGAAATTAACCGATTACTCAAACGCCGTGCCAAGCTGAGCTCGTTGCGTCAGGCACTCGGTATGTCACTCAAGGGGATGGTTGGATTTTCAACCGATCTCAAAACGTTGAGACAGCGCTTCGATCAAGTCATTGCTCGCATCGACAAGCGCATAAAAGAACTGGTCGAAGCAAATCCAGATCGCAAAGAGCATGTCACGCACTTGCGCACCATCACCGGAGTCGGCCCGGTCGTCAGCGCTGCACTGGTCAACTCCCTTGAGCGTATGCCCCTGAAGAACGCAGACGCCTTCGTTGCCTTCACCGGTCTGGATCCCCGGCCGGATGAATCCGGCCAACACCAAGGGAAACGGCGTCTGTCCAAACGCGGCCCATCTGACTTGCGCAGGCTACTCTATTTGGCTGCGATGTCGGCCAAGAAGACAAAAGCCTGGAAACCGATCTTCGAGCAATATCGCGCAAAGGGTTTATCCACTACTGCGTGTTTCGTCATTCTGGCCCGGCGCATCGCCAGAACTGCATGGTCGATGTACACTTACAAAACCGAATTCGATCCTGGACGACTTACAAAAGGCTTGACGTAAACCATAGAATCTTTCTGGCAATGTAATACCAAGATGCTATAGCCGCAGTGTGCCGCCAGGGAAACGGCCGAAGTTTCCATCGATTCTGGATCTATGTGCCCGATGCGAGGGTTAGGGGTAGCCAAATGGGGAAGAGCGAGACGTGTGTGGACCACGGTGAGAATACGCCGCGCGATTCAAGTGTTTAAGACGAGCAGAATCAGTTATGGTGGAACAGCCGCAATCGTCACCAGCACGGCCTTGATTAACGGGCTCAGTGCAGCGGATGCGACGAGGTCAATCATCATAAGCGCGCTTCTAATCGCCGCAATCGCCGATAACCTTACCGACGCCCTCAGTGTTCACATCTTTCAGGAATCTGAACAGCTCGACCAGACGGACGCGTTCAGGGGAACCATCACGAATTTTTTCACGCGGCTGTTTTTATGTATCAGTTTCGTGCTCTTGGTGTGGTTGTTCCCGCGTGCGTATGCCACCACAGTTGCAACTCTTTGGGGGGCACTGCTTCTTGCCACCCTGACTTACTTGGTCGCGCGCGAACGTAAAGTAAAGCCCCTGCCCGAGGTTCTGAAACATATGCTGGTTGCTGCTGCGGTAAGCACAGCAAGCATGATGATTGGACACTGGATAGGAGAAGCGCTCAGCTGATTCCGTAGCTGTCTGTGTGCGGTCGCGACCGTAGCCATGCACGATAAGTGTCGACATGGCAGAGTTAAGCGCTGCGTGGATCATGATTGCGCCTCCAAACTGATCAAGCGAACACGCTCAAGAGGAAGATGGAAACGTGTCGGGGTTTACGCCGTAGGCAAAACTGGATTAAATGGTGGTATTAAGCGAGTGCTTCCTTAATCGACGGGGCCAGCATCTTCATTCAATGTCAGGACTTGCTGAGCAGGCTGTCGCCTTTGTGCCGGCCATCAAGCAATTTTGTGGTTCAATGGGGCTTGTCGATGGAACTGCAGACATTGGCTTCCGCGACTTGGAACGGGCAAGGTTGTGCCAAAAGGGGGAAATTTCAATTTGATCAAAGGTACGATGCACGGTCTAGTCATTTTCCAAATCCATTCACGAGAGTGCTTTCTATGGAAAGATGTTGGTGACCACAAATAATGCGAGGATGGGATGATGGAGCATCAAGATCCTCATGAAGTCCTTGGTATAGCTCC
This sequence comes from uncultured beta proteobacterium, assembly GCA_963833515.1. Classification (GTDB taxonomy): domain Bacteria; phylum Pseudomonadota; class Gammaproteobacteria; order Burkholderiales; family Gallionellaceae; genus Gallionella. Next base: position 13,454 of record CAWHYN010000035.1, read on the forward strand.
CGGCGCGTCATCTATCGAGATCCGTGCCGCATACACTTCGATTCTTAACAGGCTCAAAGTAGGTGGATTCGCTCCGGAAGAAGCACAAAGGCGCCTCGACGCTGCGCGGAAAGCATTCAAAGCACTGACATCAACATCAACATCTCCCGAACCTTTGTTACCGCAAGATGCTCGTACTGGCGACAAAGGTTCGCTGTTACCGTCCAAAGCCACAAACAGGGAACTAAAAATGAACGTGAAAGAACACCGCAAAGTCACGGGTTTTTCTGGGAACGAAATCTATTGCTTAAAAAAACTTGGCCTTGATCCTGGTCAACTGTGCCTTGGCAATAATGTTTTGGCTTTAGGCGTTTTTAAGGGGATTGGTGCCGGGCTTTCTAACTTGGCTGGTGGCGAAATCGAAGAAATAACCAAGCTCGTACATGATGGTCGGAAGAACGCCTATAACCGCATGATGGATGAAGCTCATCGTTATAACGGCGTTGGATTGGCAGGGGTTTCTTTTGATTTGATCAATCATGGCGGAAATCTTGAATTCATTGCGCTCGGTTCGACCATACATCAACCTGACAAAGGGGCCTCCGATAAGCTGTCGTTTTCGACATCTGCAAATGCACAAGAGCTTTATTGTCAAATGGATTCCGGATTCACGCCACATGGTTTTGTATTCGGTAACGTGGCATATTCCATTGGGGTGGGCGGAAACATCAAAGGTGCCTTCCGTGGATTGAAGCGTGGCGAGGTCCCGCAATACACGCAAATATTTGACCACACTAGGCACTTGGCGCTCACCAGAATAAAGGATGAGGCCAAATCGGCGAAGGCTAATGCGGTTATCGGCATTGAAACTACTATCATGCCGTTTCTGGGTACGCAGGAAATGATCATGATTGGAACAGCGTCAACCCATCCCGCTTTGAATGGCTATTTTAATGACCCTGTCACCAGCGATATGACTAATGAAGAACTCTGGAATTTGGTCAATATCGGCTATCTTCCGATCAGGCTTGTCATGGGAGTGTCGGTTTATTCCTTGGGCTTGGCATCTGGGATTTCCTCTTCACTGAAAAGTCTTGTCGGCGGCCAGATAGACAGCCTGACTGAACTGTTATACGAGGCGCGGGAAAAGGCGTTGGAACGTATCGAGGAAGATGCGGAAAAATGCGGTGCTGATGAGGTCGTCGGAGTCAAAACGCGAGTCTATAACCTCGGCGGTGGTCTTGTTGAGTTCATGGTGATCGGCACTGCGGTAAGAAAAGTGGCAGGCGTCACTACGCGAAGTGACACACTGCCGCCGCAAGCAATCATTCAGGATCGAGAAACTTTTGTAGATGATAGTCAGGGCGGCAATGTTACTCTGGACAAGTCACGGATGGCTTCGTCTAGCAAAACACAGCGAGGGCCTATGTCGATCATCATTACGATTGTCATCGTGGTATTTTATATTTTTGTTTTAATGGCAAAGCGTCATTGATGAGTGCCTCTGCCAAGACAAAAGGCTTGATCTGGCTTATCGCTGCCATTGGATTGGGTGTGGCTTTTGCACTGGGTCTTTCTCCTCTGGCTCATGTTATACCGTGGAGTTGGGAAAAAAGGCTTTCCTATGCGCTCGACTTTGGTTCTTCAAGACAAGAGTGTCGTTATAGCCCGCAGGCGCACGAGCTGCTGCAACGAGTGGTAAAACGAATCTACCCCCTCGATTCGGAGGATTCGGCATTTTCTATTGATTTGCAGATTGTTAAGAATCCGGTTGTAAACGCCTACGCTGTGTTGGGCGGAAAAATTTCGATCAATTCAGGACTCCTCAAACAAGCCGAATCACCGGAAGAGGTCGCTGGAGTGCTGGCGCATGAAATCGGACATGTGCAACACCGCCACATCATGGAAGGCACAATTGCCCGCGTGCTCACTGCCGAGGGAATCAACATAATATTCGGAGGCCATTCAACAGCCGCCGATTGGACTCAGTTCTTCCTCAATATGAATTTCACTCGTTCGCAGGAAGCCTTGGCGGATGAAGAGGGACTCAGGCGTTTGCAAAAGGCCCATGTTGATAATCAAGCTTTCAAGCGTTTTTTTGAGCGCATGGAAAAATTGGGGTCCATGCCGGCTTTTCTTTCTGATCACCCGTCAAACCATTTGCGTTCAGAAATGATTGCCAAGTTCGATAATCAGGGCATAACACCGATCATGACCCAGGATGAATGGACGATTCTGAGAGCCTCTTGTAGCGAAATATAACTCGCTTTTATTATCTTGAGTGAATCCTGGGTCAAACCCGAGCATGGGGTGCTGAGCGCCAAATATCTAGTGTGAAGTTTACCCTTTTGGACCCGTCGCCATTTTTCTCGTTTATCTGTTGCGCCATAAAACCTTGCCGTTCAGGGCGAGGATATAAGGCGCAGGATGCCGCAGGCATCCTGCTCGGATGGCTTCAAGTTGGAGCGCAGGCGCATCACGGATGAGTTTGCCGGGAAGCTGGCCATGGCACAGCGTGCGAACAAGACCAAACTGGTCAGGACGATTCACGCCAGGATCAAGAACAAACGGAACGATGCGATCCACAAGTTCACGACTGGAACGGTCAGGAACTATGGGGCGATCTTCGTTGGTGATGTCAGCAGCAGCAAATTGGCAAGAACAAAAATGGCAAAATCCGTCCTGGATACGGGATGGGGAATGCTCAGGACTCAACTGGAATACAAAGCGAAGGCGCGGTCAGTTGTGTTTCTAGAAGTGAACGAGAAGAACACCACCCAGACTTGTTCGAGCTGCGGAGTCATCTCCGCGGGCAGTCCGAAAGGTAGAGCGGGTCCTGGAATAAGGGAATGGACCTGTTGTGAGTGCGGTGCCACTCATGATCGCGACATCAATGCCGCAAGGAACATTCTCCGCTTGGGACATCAAGCGCTGGCTGCAGGAATCCACACCCTTACCGCAAAAGCGGCAGCCGCAGGCTGAGGGCGGGGAGGATGTGAATGGTTGTAATCTGAGGTCATTTTCTGTACCACGAGCAGAGAGAGTTAATATTCTCAACTGCTCGATGAAGCAGCACAATAAATTGCAACAACAGGTAAACGATATAACGCTGAACAGGTCAAATCTGCTACGCGAAATTGGCGTCAAGACAGCCAATGGTAAGACCATCCCCGAAGCCTGCAAACAGATCTGCATCAGCGAACAGACCTGCTACCGGTGGCGAAAGGTCTATGGTGGACTCAAGACCGATCAGGCTAAGAAGTCCAAGGAAATCGAAGCGGAGAACGCCAGGCTGAGGAAGCGGGTGGCAGAGATATCCTTGTGTGAGGCCATGCTCAAGAAAAGCCGTGCCGGGAAACCACTAAGCCCTGCCAGACACAAGCCGGCTGCAAGGATATTGATCGAACGATTTCAAACGTCCGAGCGGAAAGCCTGTGTCTTGGCAGGGCCCGTCTAGAACAGCTTGGCGGTATCAGCCACTAGCGCGCGATGACGAAGCGCCAATCCGTGCAAAGGTCATCCGACTGGCCTGCATCTATGGACGCTATGGCTACCGCACTTCACTAACGGTGGAGCTTGTTACCAGTTTATTTTGACAGGCCAGCAATAAACTCTGACATAGACTTGATTTGAGCGTCACTCGCACCCATGCCTTTTGGCGGCATTGTTCCAAGTTTCCATCCAAACGAACCGCCCTTGGTAATACTGGCGGCGATTTTGCTGGCCGCCTCTTTATCGCCTTTGTATTTCGCGGAAACGTCCATAAACGCCGGGCCAACGATCTTCTTGTCCACGGCATGGCATGCGCCACACTTAGCCTTGCCTTCAGGCGGCATATCTACTGCTAGTGCAGAACCGGCAATCACCAGACCCGCTGTTGAAACGATGCTGACGATAAAGGAGTTCATGATTCCTCCGTTAAATATAAGTTAGTCGATAAATTAGCCGCAGAGCAAGCCAAATAAATTTACTTAGTTTGTATGTGTGCGTTCCTGACAATGAGTAAGTTATGATCAAGGTTGGCGACGTTTGCTTACAAGATGTTTCAGCTTATGCACCTAATTAGTGTTGCCATTCATAAGCATTGATATATTAGCGAATACTAACTATCGAGTCAAATTCAAGCCTATTGAGGCTCTGGAGAAAAAGCTTCACGAAACACCAAACGCACGTCGGCCGGATGCGGCGTTGGTATTGGATTCGGGTGTCTATGTCGGATTGCTTACTCGTTCACGGGGGGGCGGCGTTGCGGAGCTATTTGCGTTCTGCATCGATGCAGCACACTTCGTAACCAACGTACTTGTGGCGAGTCCAGACTTCAGCGGCTATTTCGGAAAGAATGACTATGCAGCGAGTTGACCGCTCTCGAGCGTCGACATACCAAAGAGTGGCACGCCGCTAAATGCGAACGCTGTCCGCCCGATTCGCGGCAAGAACCAAGGACGAGTTTGTGTCGCGGCCTTCGCATTTGGAGTGACCGCTTTACGGAAGCCAGTTACTATGTGCGTATAGCGAGTCTGTGCCAATTTCTGCCCTTCGTGATTGTCTGCTGTCAGGGTAACAATAACTACTGCATCTCAGACCTTCTGGCCTTTTTAAGTGTTACTCAGAAAATCGAGCAGTTACTAATCAGTGTTATATCCCACTTACCCATTATGGTTATAGACGCCTTGTAGTTGATTGCGCCTAATAGCGCATCTGTCTGTCCGCCTTGGTCAGGCTTTGTCGAGTCATGTATTAAAAACGCGGCTAAGCATAAAGCAAAACTATTAATTGAATTCTCACTAGGGGAACATAGCTATGAAACTGATTCTTCTTGGGGCACCTGGTGCGGGCAAAGGTACTCAAGCAAACTATATCCACGAAAGATTCGGTATCCCGCAAATCTCAACGGGCGATATGTTGCGTGCCGCAGTCAAGGCGGGAACTTCGCTTGGACTGGCGGCGAAAAGAATCATGGATGGGGGCGGGTTGGTGTCAGACGATATCATCATCAATCTGGTGAAGGAGCGCATCAAGGACAAGGACTGTGCCAAGGGCTTCTTGCTCGATGGTTTCCCTCGCACCATTCCTCAGGCTGAAGCGATGAAACAAGCTGGTGTGCAAGTTGATTACGTTGTCGAGATCGATGTCGCCGACAGCGAAATCATACAGCGCATGAGCGGTCGCCGCGCGCATCTCGCCTCGGGTCGTACTTATCACGTCATATTCAACCCACCCAAGGCTGCCGGCAAAGATGATATCACCGGTGAAGAATTGGTACAGCGTAAAGACGATGCCGAAGACACTGTCCGCAAGCGTCTTGATGTTTATCACAAACAGACTCAACCGCTTGTAAATTACTATACCTCTTGGGCCAGATCTGATGATTCGCATGCGCCAAAGTACGTCAAAATCCCAGGAATCGGTGGCGTAGATGACATCCGCGACAAGATATTCGCCGCACTTTCTGCCAACAAATAATGAATAACACCATACTTATTTTCGCAGCCAATCCTTTAGTTGTGGCGCCTAAGCCAACGCGTCACAATTGCTGATGCCGCTATTGAATTTTGGCGTTAAACACAATGACTTTATATTTTCCAATGTATTGTCAGTGTGTTGAATAGCGACTCGATTCAGCTAGAGCAAAGCATTAACCAATTTCCTATTACTCATTTGACGAACATTACGATGCAATCCGGCCCGCGCGAAATCGTAACGCCTTTCAGGTCCATTCCTCTGGATGTGCCGGAAGGGATGAAGCACAACGAGTTTTTTAACAGCACGGAAAATCTGAACGATCTTGTTAACAACAACGGCTTATTGATGAATCAGGAAAACCTGTTGCTGTATCGCAAGGCCTTGGGACACAGCACCGAGTTCGATTGTTCTATCATCTACAACACCTCTAACATCATTCTCAACCCCCTGGGGAGGCCGGTGCGGCGCACGCAGGTTCCGGATAATGTGAAGCATGTGTGGAACCGGATGAACCAGATTATCATCAATTACATGCTGGAGCAGTATCCCGATCCGAACGAGGCGCTGATCCTGGCAGGTGAGGCAAGCCTGGATGCGACCTGGCCGCTGACTTCCCCCGGAGTACCCAGCATCCGCATGTTGCATAACCACTTCATCGTTTTCCCCAAGGAAGAACTGCGCAACGCAAAGCTGGCGGATATCGATAACCCCAACCTTACCGATGGCGGCCAGCACAGCCTGTTTCAGGCATACATGCGCGATGTCTATCGCGGGTTCTTCGACAAGGCGCTGAAGCCGAGGATACTCAAACCCGCGAGTGATGCCGACAGCCGCATCGAACTGACCGGATATCCGCAGGGATTGCCCAGCTGGGAGATACAGGGCGGGAAGGATGCACTCAGGGATGTGCATTTTTGGAAAGAGTACGATGAAGTACTGAAAGGCTTTATCGACTTCTATCGCACATTCTTCTCGCAGGTTTCCATTCGCAACGCGCCAATGCTGCCGGATGTCTATTTTCCGGAAGAGGTAGAAAGCGTGCTGCTGTTCAACAATGATTTCATGAAGACGGCCAAGAAGGTGCGCGACCTCTGCATCGTGGATGCGAAGTATGCCAATGCCATACGCTGGCAGCCAGCATTCAAGCAGATCATTTACCGCAATGATGCGGGCAAGCTGATCGTTACTATCAGCCAGAATTCGATTGGCAATGCGATCACCGAGTTGCTTGGTGTCGTGGCAAATCGTATGGCAGACGCTCAAGCTTATAGCAACCGTGAGCCCGCGCTGATCAAGCGCCTGCTTGAGGTGCGTCGCAAACTCATAGAGGCTGATCTGGGCGACGGGATAGCCACAACTTACTGGCCGAAGGAATAATGCCTGCTCGTTGATCATCAAGAGTGTGATGGGTGCGAAAATCAGTAATGCAAAAACTGATTTTTGATAAGAGTGAAGCGTGCATTCTCCAAAAAATTCTTATCAAGAAGGCATTCTTGTTAGACTTGCCTCCTAAATTATTATTAATCCCCTCAGGAAGGTTCACTATGTCCCGTAAGCATCCCGTGATTGCCGTGACCGGTTCATCCGGTGCTGGCACCACGACGGTAAAACGCGCCTTTGAAAACCTATTCCGCCGTGAACAAAGACAGAACCACTACAATCCTCCCCCCAAGGTCGAGCGACGAACATTAGTCCGTGCCGTAAAAGGACTTCATGCGGCGATCCTTGAAGGTGACAGTCTGCACAGTCTGGATCGCATGGCGTTTCGCGCCGCTACCGCAGAAGCTGCCGAAGCCGGCAACAATACCTTCAGCTATTTCGGTCCGAAAGCCAACCACTTCGACAGGATCGAAGAAACTTTCAAAACCTATGGTGAAACGGGTATGTGCAAACGGCGCTACTACGTGCATAACGAAGCAGAAGCCGAACAGCATAACAAACACTTTGGGTTGACTGAACTAAAGGCGGGTGTTTTCACGCCGTGGGAAAATATCGAAGAAGATTCAGATTTGCTGTTTTATGAAGGAATGCACGGCTTGGCTAAAAATGGTGATATCGACGTGGCCAAATATGTGGATCTAGGGATTGGCGTGGTGCCGGTGCTCAACCTAGAGTGGATACAAAAAATACACCGCGACGCCGCAGAGCACGGCTATTCGGCTGATGCGACCGTGGACACGATCATGCGCCGCATGCCGGACTACATCAAGTACATCACCCCGCAGTTCTCGCGCACGCAAATTAACTTCCAGCGCGTGGCGACCGTGGACACCTCCAATCCGTTCATCGCTCGCGACATTCCAACGTCCGATGAAAGCTTCGTGGTGATCCGCTTCAGCGAACCCAAGGGTGTGGACTTCCCGTACATGCTCAACATGATCCCCAAATCCTTCATGTCACGCGCCAATACATTGGTCGTGCCGGGCGGCAAGGTGAGCCATGCGATGGAAATCATCCTCGCACCGATTATTCACGACATGATAGAGAACAAGAAAAAGTAAACGACTGAACTGCTGTTGATTTGGCACCAGCCTCTAAGAGAGAATTTGCACGATACATCTGTGCATAATTGGGTGTAAATTCTGCATTGCAGTAGGCCACCATGTTCCGCAGTCGAAACCGCCATGTGACGAATGTCAGGTTCCGGGCAGCCAATTTTAAGACTTTTGAAAATGAATGAAAGGCACTGGGTAAGGGCTAATCTATCACCAAGTCCTATTTTTACACGTATGTCGGATATATCCGTTTATGGTGTTAATTGTTTCCGATATCTTATGTAGTTACGCACCTTTTGGCGAAAAAAGCCGGAATGCGGGCCGATCCTCCTGTGGGTATAGCGCCACGGTGACTGGAATTTTAAACACACGATTATTTCTGTGCAGTGATTGCGGTGAGTATCCCTTGCAGTATCGCGGTGGGCGTGGGCGGGCAGCCGCTCACCGCCACATCCACGGGAATGACATTGGAGATCTTGCCGCAACTGGCGTAGCTCTCGCCGAAGATTCCGCCATCACATCCGCAATCGCCGATCGCCACTACCAACTTGGGGTCCGGCGTGGCGTCGAAGGTACGCTTGAGCGCGGTCTCCATGTGGCGTGACACGGGGCCTGTGACCAGCAGCATGTCTGCATGGCGCGGACTGGCAACGAATTTTATGCCGAGTCCTTCGATGTTGTAGTAAGCATTGTTGACCGCGTGTATCTCCAGCTCGCAACCGTTGCAGGACCCGGCATCGACATGACGTATGTTCAGGGCGTTGCCGAACACCCGCAGAATATCCTGGTGAAGCCGCTGGGCCTGGACACGCATTGCGTCGTCAGGTTGTGGCGGATTTTCGGTCTTGATACCTGTCTTGATGATTTGTTTGATGAGTTGATACATACGGGAACCTCTAAAGATCCTGCCCTGAATAACTCAGATTGAACGATTTGTTGATCAGAGGGAAATCAGGCACGATGTTGTCTATGACCGCATGTTCCAGGACCGGCCAGTTTTGCCACGATGGATCATGCGGATGCACGCGCGCCAACTTGCCGTCTATGTCGGTGTGGATCCCCACCAGCACTTCGCCTCGCCAACCTTCCACCATCCCCACACCGAAGGCGCGTGCCGGCAGCTTTTCGAGCGGCACCGACAAGGCACTTTCGTGCGTCAATTTGGACAGAATGTCGCGCTGCAAGCGCAACGATTCGAAAAGTTCATCGAAGCGCACGATGACGCGCGCCGCGACATCGCCGTTGCGATAGGTCGCCATCTGCACGTCCAGCTTGTCATAGGGCGCACAGGGAAACTGCACGCGCGCATCCCAGGACTGGGCGCTGGCACGGCCGGCGAGGCCGCATAGCCCAAGCTGGGCGGCGAGTTTCGGTGCAACACGCCCGGCACCGATGAAGCGGTCCTGCACACCGGCATGTTCGTCATAGATGCTTCGCAGCAAACGTACTTCGCGTTCGAGGATGGCACACTCGTCCCGCAACGCCTGTTTGCCCGATTCAGCCAGATCTGCCGCCACGCCGCCCGGAACGATTTTGTCCATCAGGTAGCGGTGCCCGAACAGCGTGCCGTTGTTGCGCAAGACTTGCTCCTTCAAGATCCAGAACTGCGCGAAGCCGAACGACAGCGCGACGTCATTGCCGAGATAGCCGAGGTCGCCGAGATGGTTGGCGACGCGTTCACGTTCCAATAACAGCGCGCGCAGCCACAATGCCCGATCTGGCGGCGTCACCGCCGCGACGCTTTCTGCTGCCATCGCATAAGCCCATGCGTAAGCCACCGTGCTGTCGCCGCTTACCCGCCCCGCAAGCTGGGCGCCTTGCTGAAGGGTTAAACTTTCGAAACGCTTTTCGATGCCTTTGTGGGTATAGCCCAAACGTTCTTCGAGGCGCAGCGTCCTTTCGCCGACAACGGAAAAGCGGAAGTGCCCCGGTTCGATGATGCCCGCATGTACCGGTCCGACGGGTATCTCATGGACACCTTGCCCTTCTACTTGCACGAAGGGATAGGTGTCCGGCTCGTCGTTACGATTTTGTTTCTCGTCAAAGTCCTTGCGAAGCGGAAAACTGCCGCCATGCCATGCGCCATGGCGCAGCCACTTGCGATGATCCTGGCCTTCGTGTGCGTAAATGCCGAGCAGATCATATGCCGCGCGCTCCATCCGGTTAGCCACCGGGAAGATCCTGCTGACATCGGGGTAGCCAGGCTGCGCGGCAGACAATGGCAAGGTCAGGCAAATCAGACCTGTTTCATTGACCAGAGCGACATGCAAAGCGAATCCGTTGTCCTGTGCGCGGGTATCGCTGCCCCACAATGCGACCAGTCGTCCCCCGCCGTCGCGGACGTTCTGGCAAATCGGCTGGAGATCATCGGCCTTGATGCTTCCCGACCATGCGGGAATCGCCCCCAGAAGTTTGGTCAAATGCAGATTGGGATAAGTTATGGGCATCGGTTATCCGCCTAATAAAGACGCCGCCTGGCGATACCAGTCGGCCAGATAGGGTGGCATATACAATCCGAGGATCAACGCCAGCAACAAGTGCGTGAACACCGGAATCAATGCCGGTTGGTGCGGCAGGCGGCGTGCCGTGGTTTCGCCGAACACGATAGGCTGTACTTTGCCGAAGATGGCGGCGAACGCAATGCCCAGCGCAATCAGCAGAATCGGTGTCGCCCAAGGATAGTCGTGCATGGCCGTGGTAATGATCAAGAATTCGCTCGCGAATATGCCGAATGGCGGCATTCCCAGAATCGCCAGCGTGCCGAGCATCAGTCCCCAGCCCACCGTTGGACTGACTTGCATCATGCCGCGTATGTTTTCCATCTGTTGCGTGCCGGCTTTCTGAGCCGCATGACCGACCGCAAAGAAAATGGCCGATTTCGTTAGCGAGTGCATCGTCATATGCAGCATCGCCGCAAAAGTGGCTACCGGCCCACCCATGCCAAACGCAAAAGTGACCAGCCCCATGTGCTCGATGGAGGAATAGGCGAACATACGCTTGATGTCCTTCTGCCGCGACAAAAATAATGCAGCAACCACTACCGACAGCAGCCCAAATCCCATCATCAGGTTGCCGGCGAAATGCGTACGCAATGAACCGTCCACCAAGACCTTGCTGCGCATCACCGCACATAAGGCCACATTCAGCAGCAGGCCGGAGAGCACCGCAGAAACAGGCGTAGGGCCTTCCGCGTGGGCATCAGGCAACCAGCTGTGCAGCGGGACCAGGCCGATCTTGGTGCCATATCCCACCAGCAAGAACACGAATGCCAGTTTGAGCACCGTTGGTTCAAGCCCGGCTTTGACCTGGTTCAAGTGCGTCCACAGCAAGGCCGTGCCGCCTTCGCCAAGCACGCGCTCGGCGGCGAAATATAACAAGATGGTGCCGAACAGGGCGAGCGCAATTCCCACCCCGCACAGGATGAAATATTTCCACGCCGCCTCGATACTGGCCGGTGTGCGGTACAGGCTGACCAGCAAAACCGTCGCCAGCGTGGCCCCCTCCATAGCCACCCAGATGATGCCCATGTTGTTGGAGGTCAGCGCTGTCAGCATGGCCAAGGTGAAGGTCTGGTACATGCTGTAGTATAGATGCAGCATCGGCGTGCTGAGTTTGCCATGATCCTGCTCGATGCGCATGTACGGCCGGGAAAACAGTGATGTCGTGAAGGCCACGAATGCGGTAAGGGCAACCAGGAACACATTGAATTGGTCGATGAAAAACTGCTCGTTGAACGCGACCTGCGGCCCCGAATCGATCACGCGCATGGCCAACACCACGGCCGCGATAAAGGTGCAGAAACTCATCAGCGAATTCAGCTCAGCCGCCCATCTGCGTGAGCCAAATACGGCCAACAGCAGACCGCCCGACAGCGGCGTAACTAACAAGGCGAGGAGCTGCAGATCAATCATCCTTGAGCCGCTCCATGTGGCTGATGTCGAGGCTGTCGAAAGTCTCGCGTATCTGAAAGAAAAAGATGCCGAAGATAAAAGTGGCCACCAGCACGTCCAGCGCGATTCCAAGCTCCACCACCAGCGGCATCCCGTGCGTGGCACTGGTCGCTGCAAAAAACAGCCCGTTTTCCATGGCCAGGAAACCGACTACTTGCGGAACAGCCTTACGCCGCGTCAACATCATCAGTAACGACAGCAGCACGCTGGCCAGTGCGATGCCAATCAAGCCGCGCGTTATGCTTTCGGAGAGTTGCGAAATCGGCGCGGCGAGATTAAAGGCGAAAATGACCAACCCGATGCCGACCAGCATGGTGGTTGGAATGTTGATCAGCGTCTCGACATCCCACTTCACGTTCAGCTTGCGTATCAGGCGATGCAGCAGCCACGGCAAAACCAGGACCTTGAGCAACAGTGTCAGCACGGCCGAGTAGTATAGATGAGGCTGATCCGTCGAATACGCCACGACGAAGGTGCTGAGCGACAGAACGAGCCCCTGCCAGGCAAACAGATTGATCAGGGACAATATGCGCCGTTGCGACAACATGGCGAAGGCGATCAGCAGCAGTAGGGACGCCAGCAGATTGATGAGTTGAATGTTGTAGCTTATTGGCATGTCACGCGCCCAATAAGAAATGGATCAACAGCCCGAGCACCGCCAACAGGAAGGCGGTGCCCAGAAACTCCGGCGCACGGAAGATGCGCATCTTGGCGACCAACGTTTCCAACAAAGCCAGTGCGGCACCGGCGAATGTAAGCTTCGCCAGGAGCGCGACGATCGCCAGCGGCAGTGCGCTCCAATTGCCCACCTCCGCGATGCCGTACGGCACGAACAGCGCGATAGCTATCGAAATATAGGCAAACAGCTTGAGGCTGCTCGCCCATTCCACCAGTGCCAGGTGGCGTGCCGAATACTCCAGGATCATCGCCTCGTGAATCATGGTCAGCTCCAGATGGGTGCTAGGGTTGTCGACCGGAATCCGCGCATTCTCCGCCAGCAAAACGATGACGAAAGCCAATCCGGCAAAGGCGAGGCTGGGATACAAAACGAACTGATGATGCGCCAGGGCGCCAACGATGCGGGGCAGCTGCGTCGAATGGCTGATCAGCGAAGCGGTGAAGAACACCATCAACAATGCCGGTTCGGCGAGAAACGACACCAGCATCTCGCGCCGCGCACCGAGCGTGCCGAATGCGGTGCCGATATCCATCGCGGCAAGCGCGATAAACACGCGCGCCAAAGCAAACACGCCGACCAGCGCGATCACATCGGCGGCGGGCGAAAATGGCAGATCCACTGCGATGATCGGAATGATGGATGCCGCCAGCCACATGCAGCCGAACAAGATATAGGGGGTGACGCTAAATAACGGCGATGCGTTGTAGGCCATGACCGCGTCCTTGTGAAACAGCTTGCGCAGCGTGCGATAGGGCTGCAACAGGCCGGGGCCAGAGCGGTTCTGCAGCCAGGCGCGGCACTGGTTTACCCACCCCGTCAGCATGGGCGCAAGCAGCACGACCAACAGCGATTGGTACAGCTGAAACAGAATGCCGAGCGCTTGATCAGTGGTCATCATATAAAGGCCAGCAACACGACCAGCGTGACGAAGGTGTATGTCAAATATAAATGGATGCGCCCGTGCTGCAGCAACGAGGCCCAGGAAGAAAGTTTTTCGGTGATGTTCTTGATTGGCAGATACAGTGCAAACCAGAATCGGTCATCGCTGCGGCCGTGATAGCGTGGATGGAGATCGAATGCGCTCGGCGATTCGCGTTCTATGCGGAAAAACGGCTCGAAGATGCGCCGGATCGGTTGCCCGAATCCTTCGGCAGTATCCTGCATGCGTGAAGTTTGCGCAGGGAAACCACAGTCCCAGGCCGGGCCGCGGCGCAGCCGGCCGTGATAGTATCGATGTACCATCAATGCGGTCACGAGCATAACGCCCAGCACCGCCAACAGAAAATATACCGGGCTGTAGCTGGCGCGTTCGATGTCGACCGGAGCGAGAAACAGCCAGCCGGGGGCCGCGTTGCCAAGTCCGCGTCCAACCAGGGCTTGCGTCACCAGATCAAGTTGCCGCACCACGAAAACCGGCGCCAAACCAAGCGCGACACAGCCCAGTGCCAGCCAGCCCAATCCAATGCGTTCCCAGATTCCTGCATCGTGCGCGGCTTCACGTGCCTCCCCACGCGGCTGACCGAGGAAAATGATGCCGTAGAATTTCACCATCACGTATGCCGCCAGCGCTGCGGCCAGCGCAATCACCGAGGCCGCCACCGGTATCAGCATGTTGATATAGCTGTTGGGCAGCCCCGGCGACAATAGAAACGCCTGCAACAACAACCATTCCGAAACGAACCCATTGAAAGGTGGCAGGCCGGATATGGACAGTACGCCGATCAGCATCAGCACCGCTACCCATGGCATGTGATGGATCAGGCCGCCCATGCGTCCCATGTTGCGCTCGCCGGTCGCGTGCAAGATCGAGCCCGTACCGATGAACAGCAGACACTTGAAGAACGCGTGGTTCAGGCTGTGGTAGAGCGTGGCAGTGAGCGACAGGGCCGCAAGCGCGTCCTTGCCATAAACGTGGAAAATGATGGTCAGACCGATACCGACCAGCAACAGCCCGATATTTTCAATCGAAGAATAAGCGAGCAGCCGCTTCATGTCGCCCTGCACGGCGGCAAACATCACTCCGAAGATCGCCGTCATCAAACCCAGCGCTAGCGCCAACGCTCCCCACCACCATTGCTGCACAGGGAGCAAATCGAAAGTGACACGCAAGATGCCGTAGATCGCCGTTTTCAGCATGATGCCGCTCATCAATGCCGAAACCGGGGAGGGCGCGGCCGGGTGAGCTTCGGGGAGCCAGACATGCAGCGGCAGCAAGCCGGCCTTCGCGCCAAACCCGAACAATGCCAGCAAGAATGCCACCGACGACCAGAACACCGGCAGATGCGCCTCTCGCATCGCCGCAAACGTGTAGGCGCCGATCCCGTGCCCGCCCTGCATTACGCCGAAGCTGAGCAAGATCCCGATCGCCCCGACGTGCGCGATCAGCAGATACAGGTAGCCGGCCTTGCGGATCTCGGGGACCTTGTGGTCGGTGGTGACCAGGAAATAGGAAGACAGCGCCATCGTCTCCCACGCCACCATGAACATATAGGCATCGTCAGCCAGCAACACCAAGGCCATGCTGGCAAGGAACACGTGGTACTCCAGACAGAGCAAGCCGAGCGTATTGCCCTGCATGGACTTGAAATAACCGGCGCTGAACAACGACACACCGAACGAGGCGCCGCCCAACAGAATCAGGAAAAACGCGGAGAGCTTGTCGAGACGAAGATGCAGCGGCAGGTCCGGCAGGCCCATAGGCAATATTGCATAGTTGGCAACCTCACCGAGCGCCCACACACCGGTCGCGGCAAGCGTCAGGGAAACAATCGCGCCGATGGGGAAAATCACACGGATGATGTGGTACGGGCTGTGCTGCAGCGCCAGACCCAACAGCCCCAGTGCCAGCCAGAGCACGATGACCGCACCTGCCACATCTAACGGCAATGCACCGACAATGTCCATCCTGATTGTTTTTTCACCGACTTACTGATTAGCCGCAACACAAGGGTGCGATTCTACTCCATCAGCCGCACCATTCTCAATACGGGCTGCGCGGCAATCATGTTGAACCGAAAACTTTGTTCACGTTTTCCGCATGCAACACGTCACGCAGAAAATCGTTGTGCACCACACTTGAAAAGCCTGACCTGAATGGAAGGAGGTGACTTTGTCGCTCTCGGTGATCTTCGTCATTCGGGTCTAGGCAGCGCTGGAATCTGTGTACGCGGGCGACGGAGAAGCCGCGCGGGCAGGCAATGGCGGCCTGCCGCCGTGATATTCGGACCAAGGGCAATGGGTATTGTCTGACATCGTCAATAGACGTAATATTTGTTTCAATCTCCCCCTATTGGCATGCGAATGCTCTTAACCTCTAGCGGAATCCTTTTGGCGAGGACCAAGGATCATTACTAAAAATAACCCAAACGGGTTATGCTCTAAACCCTTTGTGGGTATGGACGCTGGTAAGCTGGTTATTCCTATAATGCAGTAGGAAACATGCTGATCCTTCCCCACAATGGCCCACCTCAGCTTGGTGATACTTCTAATAACCTGCAGGAGATGAAATCATGAACTTTGACAAAGAATTCGATGCGAGCGGCCTGTCCTGCCCTTTACCTATCCTCAAGACCAAGAAAGCGCTCGCCGACATGGGTTCCGGGCAGGTGCTCAAGGTCGTTGCGACTGATGCCGGTGCAGTCAAGGATATGCAGGCCTTCGCCGATCAAACCGGCAACAGCCTGCTTTCCACGGAAGAGGCACATGGCTCATACACTTTCTACATGAAGAAAAAGTAACTTGCCAGCTTCAGTCCAAAACCAGATAGAGGGAAAAAATGACTACTAAAAAAATGGCGATTATTGCCACCAAGGGCACACTGGACATGGCCTATCCGCCATTCATACTCGCCTCGACCGCTGCCGCGTTGGGTTATGAAGTCCAGGTGTTCTTCACCTTTTATGGATTGCAGCTGCTGCGCAAGGATTTGTCCAGTGTGATGATCAGTCCCTTGGCGAACCCGGCCATGCCGATGCCCATACCGATGCCGGTGATGGTGCAAATGCTGCCAGGCATGGAGTCGATGGCCACGATGATGATGAAGCAGAAGCTCAAGAAGCATGGCGTGGCGTCGCTGGCGGAATTGCGCGATTTGTGTCTCGAGGCAGAGGTGAAATTCATCGCTTGCCAGATGACGGTCGACCTGTTCGAATTCGAAAAGAGCGAATTCATCGATAATATCGAGTATGGAGGTGCCACAACGTTCTTGGGATTTGCAGGCGATACTGATATTTGCTTGTTTATCTAAGTGCCTGTAAATAAGGGACAGTTGCTCGCAGGATGTCACCGTTCAAGGGAGACAGTCCCTAACCGCATCATCGAGGGGCCAGCACCCTGAAAAGAACACGGATTCCTTGAATTAGGCGCGGATATCCAAAACGTTGGATTGGTGGTATGTTAAGCAATAAAATGTTGGGCGCAGGGAAATTCGGCATCAAATTACAATATTTAATCTTGGGAGGAACAGAATGAACAAGCAGAAGATTTTGGTATCGGCGCTGGTTGGAGGATCGCTTTTGTCGCCGCTGGCCCATGCCACCAACGGTTACTTGCCAATCGGTTATGGCGTTAAGAACGAAGCGATGGGTGGAGCAAGCATCGCATTGCCTTTGGATTCCATTGCGGCGGCCAACAACCCCGCCGGGATGGTGATGGTGGGCAATCATATAGACTTCGCTCTGACCTTGTTCAGGCCGGATCGTAGCGCTGAAATCACAGGTAGTCCTGCACCTGGCGCGGATGGTACTTATAGCGGCAATGGCAGGAGCAACTTCTTCGTTCCTGACTTTGGCTACAACAAAATGATCAGCGCGGACACCTCGCTAGGCGTCTCTGTTTATGCCAATGGTGGCATGAACACCCAGTACAATACCAACCCGTTCGCCGCCTATGGGGCAAGCGGTAACCTAGGCATCAACTTGGAGCAACTGACCGTTGCGCCGACTTGGGCTATGAAGCTCAACCCGACTAACGCGGTCGGCGTTTCGCTGAATCTGGCCTACCAGATGTTCAGCGCCACCGGAATAAACGGGCCTAATTTGTCTGGTATTTCAAGCAACGCCAGTGCCATGTCCGATACCGGCACGGATACGTCCACGGGCTACGGGGTAAGGATAGGCTGGACCGGGGAAGTCACCTCCGCCGTGACACTGGGCGCAACCTACCAGAGCAAGACCAAGATGGGTAAATTCAGCAAGTACAGCGGCCTGTTTGCAGAACAGGGCGGATTTGACATTCCTGAAAACTATGGTGTGGGCATTGCTGTGAAGGCCACGCCGGCGACCACGGTTGCGTTCGATGTCGAGCGTATTGATTATGCGGGCGTCCCGTCCGTTGGCAATACGTTCCCCACTGCGGCGCCATTGGGAGCCAATAATGGCCCGGGATTCGGCTGGCAGAACATCAACGCATACAAACTTGGGGTAAGTCATGATTATAGTTCGGGGTTCACAATTCGCGCCGGCTATGACCATTGCGACCAGCCGATACCAAACAGCCAGACACTGTTGAATATCTTGGCGCCAGGCGTGGTGCAAGACCACTTGTCACTGGGCGGATCCTGGAAGCTGGCAGACAAGTCCGAGATATCGGTAACGTATATTCATGCCTTCAATAAGACCGTCAATGGTTCGGGATCCATCCCCGGAGGGTTTGGCGGAGGCGAGGCAAACATTACTATGAAGGAAGACTCGATCGGCATTTCTTACGGCTGGTAATTGCGACGCAATCTGATTGTTGCAGACCTGAAACCCGCCATCGGAAGATGGCGGGTTTTTTATCGGCAACAAACCAGTCAAGATCGGAATAATCAGCTTGCCGTGATCCGCTCGTAATAGCGCGCCCGATACAGCAGACGGGGGCAGGCGGGGTCATCGCTGAACGCTGCCCGGTCATGCAGCACGTTGTTGCACAGCAGCCCCATGCCAGGTTCCAGCCGCAACCTGTGGATATGCGGCAGGTCTGCGGCGAGCAGTTTTTCCAGGGCAGAGACTGCTGCCAGTGTAGCCTTATCCTGCTTCCACTCGATGCTGCGCGTGCGCGCGGTATAGCGCATGTGCAGCTGACCGCTTGCCGGATCGACCGAAAATACCGGACCGGTTTGCGCCGCGCGCGCCACACCATGCTCATCGGTTCGTTCGGGGATCGTCATCGCATCGGGTGAGGACAACGCCCAGATCAAGTCGCTATTCTCATCGCGCAACATCAGGTAGGCGATCTCGTGGTCCAGAAGCCGGTTCTCGCCGCCTTGTGCCGCGCTATGCACGCAATGCAATACCATGCCGCGCACCTGTGCTTTCGGCGGATTGTAATAGCCGTCGGTGTGCCACTTGATCGGCCGATCCGTGTAGGGGATATAAGCCTGCCGCAGCCCCTCTTCAGTGCTCACTGCAACGTGTGTGATGCCTTGTTCGTCCGCCAGCCAGTTGGCATCCAGGCTTTTCAGTCCGAACTGCAGCCCGAGCTGGCGCACTGTGTCTTCGTCAACCGCGTCGGTATTGGTGGCGTACACCACCATGTTGCTGCGCTGGCAACGTTCCAGGAGTGTCGCGTGTTCGGATTTGGTCAGTGAGCGCGGATCCTTGATCTCGACGATCAGTTCGCCGGCATCAGTGATGGCCTTGGCCAGCTTGCGTTCGCGCCACCGCAGATAGGCCTCAGTGTTATCGAGATCATAAGGATCTTTCATCTTGGCTATTGCTGGAACGAGAGGCTCAATCGCCGCTGGTGACTTTGCGGATGCGCGGCTGCCTGGGTTCCGCTTCGAACAGGTTTTTCATGGTTGCCTCCACCATGTCCACGGCTTCCGGCGCTTCGATGCTCATCATCTGGTCTATCACCCATTCGACGTCCTTTTGATCCATGACCCCACGCATGCAGTAGGCAAGGTAGCGAAGGAAGGCGAACTCGGGCCCGTCAGCGCCATAGTCAAACTCGGCATATTCTCCGGCGCGCTGGTTGAGTTTGTCGATGAAGGCCCGCTTGTGTTCAGCGATGCCATCGCCCATCAGGCGGCTTTGATTTTCCGCGAGAGTCTCCGCCACATGATTGGCCAGCGCAGTCGTAAATGCGATGCGATCTTCGGCGGACAATTGGCGGTGAGCGATGCGGTCCGCGACCTGGATCAGGAATACCAGGAATTCCGCGAGGAATGAAAAGTACTGCGAACCGACGGCGATCTCAAAATGGGCCTTGCGGGTGTTCTTCAGCGCGTTGTCAGCGATGCGCCAGACGTTGAATGCCAAGGCCCCGGCAATTTCTGGCGGGGTTTTTTCACGGTCACTCTTGAACCAGTGGCTTTTGATGCGCATGTCAGGGACCCGCAGTTTTCCGGTCAGCCCTTTTGCAGAAAGAATTCAAACTCGCCAGCCTGTACCTCGACAGTGCTGATTATTTTTACTCCGGTCGTGTTTGCCCAACCAACGATGTCGGATCGTATGCCGGGGCAGTTGCTGATGAGTTTCAGGATTTTCCCCGAATTCATGCCGTTCAAAAGTCTCTTGGCTTCCACGATCGGTCCGGGGCAATGCACCCCGCGAATATCCAGGACAACATTTGCCGGCTGGGATTCCCCTTGGCCCTTCATGACGAAGTAGGCTGTGCCGCCATCGGGCATTGGTTCCGTCTTCAATACCTTGTTGCGCGTCTGTTCGGCCCACGCGAAGAGATCATCCCTGGTGCCAGGGCAGTCGGAGATCAACACCAGGATCTGGTCTTTTTTCAGATCGTCGACGACGCGCTTGGCCCCGAGCAGCGGCGCCGGGCAGGTCAGACCGCGCATATCCAGCTTTACATTGGCGTGCAAGTCTAGGGGGCTCATTTTGGATGTCCTATAAAATTTTGAAACATCGTCATTTCAATATCCCCCTTTGCCATATGGCTGGGGCAACCCGGCAACTTTGGCACCTTGCTTTGCCGGGCCGGTCGGAAACAGGTCATACAGGGCCTTGCTGTCGGCCTCCGGCCAGAATTCGTTCACGCCCTTCAGCATGTTACGGAAATTGGGCGTATGTCCGTGTTCACGATACTGGTCGCGCATGTAGTTTATAACATCCCAATGCCTGGGCGTCAGCTCGATATTTTCTGCTGCCGCAATGACTTTGGCCGCTTCGTCGCTGTAGTCCGGCTCCAGCAAATAGCCTTCCGCATCCGTTTCAAGCTCATTACCTGCAACCACGTATCCCATGATCGATCTCCATTGTGTGAAAAAGTCATCCTTCACTCAAGCCTGAAATGACTTTGGAAGGCACAAAAATACCACAGCCAAATTGACGGCCTTTTCCGAGTCCGGCGAATTGCAACTGCAGCGATGCTTCAGGTGTCAGGTCGTGTACAACCAGGCTAAAACCGTCGATGGATTGCTGAGCATCGTTGATGGCCCCGCGCCTACCGCAGATCAGCTTGCCTTTGATTCTCATCGCAGCCAACTGTGTAGTGATGTATTGCACGAAAATAATCTCGTCGCTGGCGCCGGTCACCAGCTGGGCGTGAACAGTGGGGTGGGGAGAAATGGGACGTGACTTTGCGGCTCCCAGCCTTACCGTACGTCCGCCGACATCAAGTTGCTGTCCCGCAAGACGGGCGGCAGGATCCAAGAGTGTTGTAGGCAGGCGTATCACCAGTTTGGCGCGTTTGGGCAGCAGCAGTTCTTCGCCTTGTCTTGTTCCACGCAACGGCAGGATGCCGACAGACTTCTCGTCCTCAAGCTGCGGAATGCAGCGTACCAGTTCCGCCCATAGTGCAAAGGGATAGCCTGCGGGAAGTGTTCCGCCGTCAAGATCGAACACCATGTCGATCATCTCTGTGGTTTTATGGGTCATTCGTCGGTTTTCTTCTGAGTATTCGCCCAGTGTTGCATGGCATCCGCCCATTGTTCTGCCGTAGCGGGATCGATGTCGAAGATCGTAAAGCGCTTCCCTTCACGGATACGTACGCGCAATAGACTCATCCCGCCTTCGACGTGATCTATCTGTTGCAGTTCAATTTCCTGGCTCCCCAAAGGAACCTTGATCTTTGTTAATCCGCTGATTTGTGCCATTATGATTTTCCCCCGCCCGGACAGATTGTGCAGATAGCTTTCAACGGGTCCAAGGATATACCGAACGGGGCTACACAATCGATGAAAGTTTATCGCTAATATACTTGATTTTGAAATACTACTGGGGGAAGGCGTAGCATTACCCGTAAGGGTTATTGAACATAGCCGCTAAGGGTGATGGAATGCATGCTGTCATATATCGTAGTATTCTAATACACATAAGAATATGGGCAGCCCTGCGGTTGAAAGGGTAGAGTCCAAATTATAGGTTTCCACCTCTGCAGGGTCATTGAATCGTTCGCCGGCAGCAGGGCCCAATCAACGCGACTAGAAGGAAGATGATTATGGCTAAGAAGATGCATGATACCCCGAACCTTGATCAACTTGAGGATGGCCCGTGGCCCAGTTTTGTGACAGGCCTGAAAGAGTTGGCCAGGAACAAGGATTACGTCGTCGACCTATTGGGACAGCTCGAGACTTCGTACAGGACCAAAAAGGGCTATTGGAAGGGCGGTACGGTTGGCGTGTTCGGCTACGGCGGCGGGATCATTCCTCGCTTTACCGAACTTAAGGATGAGGGCGGCAAGCCGGTGTACAAGGATTGCGCGGAATTCCATACGCTGCGTGTGATGCCGCCAGCCGGCATGCACTACGACACCAAAGTGCTGCGCGACATGTGTGATATCTGGGAAAAGCATGGCTCGGGCCTGATTGCATTTCACGGCCAATCGGGCGACATCATGTTTCAGGGTGCGACCACGGAAAACGTCCAAAAGGCATTCGACGAAATCAACGAGCTGGGTTTTGACCTGGGCGGTGCCGGCCCTGCGGTCCGGACTTCCATGTCTTGTGTGGGCGCAGCGCGCTGTGAGCAGTCCTGCTATGACGAAGCCAAGGCTCATCGCACCGTGCTGAACACGTTTCTGGATGACATTCATCGCCCTTCCTTGCCGTACAAATTCAAATTCAAATTCTCGGGGTGTCCGAACGACTGCATGAATTCCGTGCAACGCGCCGATATGGCCGTCATCGGGACGTGGCGCGACAATATCCGTACCGACGAAGTGTTGGCGAAAAAATGGTTCGCCAAGCACGGCATGGACGAGCTGGTAAATGACGTGGTTGCGCGTTGTCCAACCAAGACTTTCCAGCTCAAGGAACTCAAGAAGATCAAGGGTGGGGAGCATATTTCCACTGTGGCAATCAGCGATACTCACGGCATTGAGATCGACAACCGCGACTGCGTGCGCTGCATGCACTGCATCAACGTGATGACGGGCGCGCTCGCTCCTGGCGAAGACAAGGGCGCGACGGTTTTGGTGGGCGGCAAGCGCACGCTCAAGATCGGCGACCTGATGGGTACGGTGGTCA
>CAWHYN010000036.1:0-56883 GCA_963833515.1 uncultured beta proteobacterium
TGCACCGTGGTCGCGGTTGGCGATGTCGCCGACGCGTTAGTGGCCAAGCTGAAAGTACGGGCCGAGAAACTGGTGGTCGGTCCCGGCGACAGAAAGGGAGTCGATATGGGTCCGGTAATCTCGGCCCAGCATCGCGACAAGGTCGAGCGCTATATCGACAGTGGCGTGGCCCAAGGCGCCAAACTGGTCACGGACGGACGCGGCATCAAGGTGCACGGCCATGAAAAAGGATACTTCGTCGGACCGACGCTGTTCGACGCCGTCAGCACGGAGATGACCATTTATCGCGAAGAGATTTTCGGCCCGGTCCTGATCGTATTGCGCGTCGCCAGTCTCGACGAGGCGATCAACATGGTCAACAGCAACCCTTATGCCAATGGCACCGCGATCTTCACCAGTTCCGGCGCTGCCGCGAGGCGCTTCCAGAACGAGATCGAAGTCGGCATGGTCGGCATCAACGTGCCGATCCCGGTGCCGATGGCGTTCTTCTCGTTCGGCGGCTGGAAATCATCGCTATTCGGAGACCTGCACATGCATGGCATGGAAGGGATCTATTTTTATACCCGCACCAAAGCGGTGACCACACGATGGCCAGAGGTGGCGGAGCGCAGTGCCTCCGCGCTGACGATGCCGACACTAGGTTAAGGAGAACTGATATGACGATCAACGTTGGATTCATCGGCCCAGGAATCATGGGCCGTCCCATGGCGCTCAATCTGATCAAGGGTGGCTACAAGCTATGGGCCTATGCGCGCCGCCCGGAAGCCTTGCAGCCGCTGACTGTGGTCGGCGCCATTGCGTGTGCAACCCCCGCTGAAGTGGCCAAACATGCAGACGTGATCTTTACGATCGTGTCCGACACGCCGGATGTGGAAGGCGTCATCTTCGGCGAGCAGGGCATTATAAGAAATGCGCTTAGCGGCGGCGTGATTGTCGACATGAGCACCATCTCGCCCACCGCGACAAAAGTGTTTGCCGAACGGCTGGCGAAACACGGCATCGAGATGCTGGATGCGCCCGTTTCCGGAGGCGAAACCGGCGCAATCAACGGCACGCTATCGATCATGGTGGGCGGAAAGAACAAGGTATTCGAGCGCGTCAAGCCGCTGTTCGAGTGCATGGGCAAGAACATCGTCCATGTGGGTGATCATGGCGCAGGGCAGGTTGCCAAAGCCTGCAATCAGATCGTGGTCGCGGTGACCATTGAAGCCGTGGCGGAAGCGCTGACGTTCGCTCGCAAGAACGGCGCCGATCCTGCCAAGGTGCGCGACGCGCTGATGGGCGGATTTGCCGGCAGCAAAATCATGGAAGTGCACGGCAAGCGCATGCTGGACAATGATTTCAAGCCCGGCTTCAAGGTCGGCTTGCACCAGAAGGATATGCGCATCGTGATGGAAACCGCGCACCAGTTGGGCGTGGCGCTGCCCGCCGCAGCCATGGTCGCCCAGCATCTCAATGCGCTGATGGGCACCGGCGACATCAATCTGGATTCGGCAGCCATCGTCAAGGTCATCGAGCGCATGTCCGGGTTGGGCGGCGATTAGTGTTCGCATCCCGAGTCCGCTTCTCAAGGGGTCATTCATGCAAAAGATCGTGTTTCTGGACCGCGCCAGCATCATCGCCGACATCCGCCGTCCGAATTTCCAGCATCAGTGGCAAGAGTATCCTGCAACAAGCGTCGAGCAGACGATGACGCGCCTGAAGGATGCCACGGTCGCGATCACCAACAAGGTCCTGTTGCGCCGGGAAACTCTGGAGCAGTTGCCCAGGCTGCAGATGGTTGCTGTTGCGGCCACCGGAATCAACAACGTAGATATCGACTGTTGCCGAGAACGAGGCATTGTTGTATCGAACATCCGCAACTACTCGGTGCACACCGTGCCGGAGCACGTGTTCATGCTGATGTTGGCATTGCGCCGCAACCTGCTGGCATTCCGCGCCGACTTGCGCAACGGGGCATGGCAGCGCGCCGAACAGTTCTGCCTGCTCACCCATCCGGTGCGAGACCTCCACGGCAGCACGCTGGGCATCATGGGCCATGGTGCGATCGGCAAAGCCGTGGAAAAGATCGCGCTGGCGTTCGGCATGAAAGTGCTGATCGGCGAGCACAAGGGTGCCACCGGCACGCGTCCGGGCTACACGGAGTTCGACACACTCCTGCGTGAAAGCGACGTGATCAGTTTGCACCTGCCCCTCAACGAGGAGACCCGGCACCTGATAGGCATGGCGGAACTCGCTTGCATGCGACCCGACGCGCTGCTGATCAACACCGCGCGCGGCGGTCTGGTGGACGAAGATGCACTGTTGGATGCGCTGCGTACAGGGCGAATCGGTGGCGCCGGATTTGACGTGCTGGGCGATGAGCCACCAACACAGGGACATCCGCTGCTGGACCTTGATCTGCCCAATTTCATACTGACCCCGCATATCGCGTGGTCAGGGAGAGAGGCGATGCAGATCCTGGCCGACCAGCTCATCGCGAACATCGAAGCCTATGCAGCAGGCACGCCGCAGAACCGCGTTGCCTGACGCGGCTTTATAGGAGGAACCGACCATGACGAATCCAGAAGGCATCGATATCCGTACTAACGTCACTCCGGGGCAAGCCAGCATCCTTACCCCTGAAGCACTGGCATTCATCGCGGAGCTTGCCCGTAAATTTGAGGCGGTGCGCGTATCCCTGCTTCAGCGCCGTGTGACCCGTCAGGCTGAACTGGATGCCGGCAAGTTGCCCGATTTTCTGGACGAGACGGCCGCTGTGCGCAACGGTGACTGGAACGTCGCTCCGGTGCCTGCCGAGCTGCTTGACAGGCGGGTCGAGATCACCGGTCCGGCCGAGCGCAAGATGCTGATCAACGGCCTCAATGCCGGCGCTCGCGTGTACCTGGCGGATCTGGAAGATTCCATGACGCCGACTTGGCATAACGTCGTCGAGGGGCAGGTCAACCTGCGAGACGCAGTCGCCCGTACCATCAAGCATGTCAACCCCGATGGCAAGAGCTACCAGTTGAACGAAAAGACTGCGGTGCTGTTTGTTCGGCCGCGCGGTTGGCACATGGTAGAGAAGCACGTGACAGTGGATGGGAAGCCGGTGTCGGGTAGCCTGTTCGACTTCGGCCTGTACTTCTTTCAAAACGCAAAGACCCTGCTGGCCCAAGGCACGGCGCCTTACTTCTACCTGCCCAAGATGGAAAGTCACCTCGAAGCCCGGCTGTGGAATGACGTCTTCGTTTATGCACAGGAGCGCCTTGGCATCCCGCGCGGTACCATCAAGGCGACTGCGTTGATCGAGACCATATTCGCTGGTTTCGAGATGGATGAGTTTCTCTACGAGCTGCGTGAGCATTCTGCAGGGCTGAACTGCGGGCGCTGGGATTACATCTTCAGCTGCATCAAGAAATTTGGCCGCAGCCCGGGCTTTATCCTCGCCGACCGCAGCCTGGTGACGATGACTTCACCCTTCATGCGAGCCTATTCGTTGCTGTTGATCAAGACTTGCCACCGTCGCAACGCACACGCCATGGGCGGGATGGCAGCACAGATCCCGATCAAGTCTGATTCCGCTGCAAATGAATTGGCGCTGGCCAAGGTGCGTGCCGACAAGGAACGCGAAGCGAAGGATGGACATGACGGTACCTGGGTAGCTCATCCGGGACTGGTCCCTGTGGCGATGGAAGTGTTCGACCGGCTGATGCCCGCTCCAAATCAGTTGAACGAGAAGCGCCAGGACGCGAAGGTTACGGGAGCCGATTTGCTGAAATTCGAGCCGCGAAGCCCGATCACGGAAGCGGGTCTGCACTTCAATATCGAAGTGGCGATCGTCTATCTCGGGGCGTGGCTCGCCGGCACCGGCTGTGTGCCGATACACCACCTGATGGAGGACGCGGCGACCGCTGAGATTTCCCGTTCTCAGGTGTGGCAGTGGATACATAGCCCGTACGGCGTGCTGGATGATGGGCGCAAGGTGACGCTGGAGATGGTGCGTGCGATGATTCCTGCGGCACTTGTCGGCATCACTGCCGGGGTGAGCGAAAAACGCTTTATCGCAGGGGCTTATGAACAAGCCGCGGCCGTGTTCGGGCAGCTGATTGCCAAAGAGCCGATCGTCGAATTCCTCACCAACTATTGCTACGAGGTTATGGAATGATTTTCCTGCCCGGGCGCCGAGATTATGAAAAGTCATGAGCTGATACAACAGATACAGAGACTTCTTCCGGCCGACGCGGTCCTGTTCGAGGAGGAAGACCTCAAGCCTTTCGAGTGCGACGGCCTGTCGGCCTACCGCCAGGTCCCGATGATTGTTGCCCTGCCCGAGACCGAAGATCAGGTGCGTGAAATCCTGCTTTTGTGTCGCGGCGCAGGTGTGCCCGTGGTGGCGCGCGGCGCGGGCACAGGCTTGTCAGGCGGGGCGCTGCCGCTTGCCGGGGGCGTGTTGCTCAGCCTGTCAAAATTCAAGCATATCCTGTCGCTCGACCCGCTCGCCCGCATCGCGCGTGTCCAGCCCGGCGTGCGCAACCAGGCGATCTCCGAGGCGGCGGCGCCCTACGGTCTGTATTACGCCCCCGATCCTTCCAGCCAGATCGCCTGCTCCATCGGCGGCAACGTCGCGGAAAATGCGGGCGGCGTCCATTGCCTGAAGTACGGTCTTACCGTCCACAACGTGCTGAAGCTGCGCGCCTGCACGATGGATGGCGAAGTGCTGGAAATCGGTTCGGAGGCGATCGATGCGTGCGGCTACGATCTGCTGGCGCTGTTCACCGGCAGCGAGGGCATGCTTGGGGTAATTACCGAGGTGACGGTCAAATTGCTGCCCAAACCGGAACTGGCGCAGGTAGTGATGGCTGCGTTCGCCACGGTGGCAGAGGCAGGGGATGCGGTGGGCGAGATCATCGCCGCAGGTATCATCCCGGCGGGTCTGGAGATGATGGACAGGCTCTCGATCAAGGCAGCGGAAGATTTCGTCCATGCCGGTTATCCGCTCGACGCCGAAGCCATCCTGCTGTGCGAGTCGGACGGCACGCCGGAAGAAGTCGCCGAGGAAATCGCCAGGATGCAGGCGATTCTCGCGGGCTGCGGTGCCACCTCGCTGCGCACCTCAGCCAATGAAACGGACCGTCTCAGGCTATGGGCCGGGCGAAAGGCCGCCTTTCCCGCAGTCGGTCGCCTGTCGCCCGATTATTACTGCATGGACGGCACCATCCCGCGCCGCGAGCTGACCCAGGTGCTGCGCCGCATCGAAGAACTGTCAAAGGAATACCGCCTGCGCGTGGCGAACGTATTTCATGCCGGAGACGGCAACCTTCATCCATTGATCTTGTACGATGCCAACCAGCCGGGTGAATTCCGTCGGGCCGAAGAACTCGGTGGGAAGATTCTGGAACTGTGCGTAAAAGTGGGCGGCACGATTACCGGCGAGCACGGTGTCGGCATTGAGAAGATCAACCAGATGTGCGCGCAGTTCAAGTCAGAAGAGTTGCAGATATTTCGTGAGGTGAAGCTGGCGTTCGACCCGTCCGGCCTGCTCAATCCGGGCAAGGTGATTCCCACCGCGCATCGCTGCGCGGAATTCGGCCGCATGCACGTGCATCATGGGCAGGTGCCGTTCCCCGAGCTTCCCCGTTTTTGAACAGATCAAAGAATATAGAACGATGCAGGACATCATCGAACAATTCAGCCGGACCGTGCGCGAAGCCGCACACGACCATCAGCCACTGCACATTAGAGGTTCAGGCAGCAAGGGATTCTACGGCCGTGCTGTGCAGGGCGCGTCCATGGAGGTGACCGCCTATCGTGGCATCGTGTCCTACGAACCTACCGAGCTGGTGCTCACTGCGCGCACAGGCACGCCGCTGGTGGAAATCGAAGCGGCGCTGGCAGCCAAGCGGCAGATGCTGCCGTTCGAGCCGCCGCATTTTGGTCCGGCTGCGACGCTGGGCGGCTGTGTGGCCACCGGCCTGTCCGGACCGCGCCGTGCCTACGCAGGTGCGGTACGCGACTATGTGCTGGGTGTGCGCATGATAGATGGCAAAGGCGAAGTTTTGCGCTTCGGCGGACAGGTCATGAAGAATGTCGCGGGCTACGATGTATCGCGCCTGATGGCAGGCTCGCTCGGTACGCTGGGGCTGTTGCTGGAAGTGTCCCTGAAAGTTCTGCCGCTGCCTGCCGAAGAATTGACCCTGCGTTTCGACATGTCCGAGAGGGAGGCGCTTGAAGCGATGAACCGCTGGGCGGCGCAACCTCTGTCGTTGTCCGCGACTTGCTACGATGATGGCGCGCTGACCGTGCGCCTGTCGGGCGCTTCTGCTGCAGTGCGCTCGGTGCGGCAGAAACTCGGGGGGGAAATTGTGAAAGGCGCCGATGGCTTTTGGCAAAGTCTGAAAGAACAGCAGCACCCGTTTTTCCAAACTGAAACGCTGTGGCGGCTGTCATTGCCTTCCACGGCAGCGATGATCAGCGTGCCGGGACGGCAACTGCTCGAGTGGGGCGGCGCGCTGCGATGGCTGGCGAGCGATGCATCACCTGCAATGATCCGTGATGCGGCTGCTGCGGTCGGCGGACATGCGACCCTGTTCCGCAGCCGAGGACCCAATGACGAACCTTTCCATGCATTGTCTGCGCCGCTGCTGGTAGTGCACCAGAGGCTGAAAAAGAGCTTCGATCCGCACGGCATCTTCAATCCCGGCCGCATATACCAGGCGTTATAAACGACGTGCAAACCAATTTCATTGATGCAATCAAACACACCGCCGACGGCCAGGAGGCGGAGACCATCCTGCGCGCCTGTGTACATTGCGGATTTTGCACCGCCACATGTCCTACCTATCAACTGCTCGGCAACGAGTTGGATAGCCCGCGCGGACGGATCTACCTGATCAAGGAGATGCTCGAAGGCGCGGAGGTAACGGCCAAAACCCTATTGCATCTGGACCGTTGCCTTACCTGCCGTGCGTGTGAAACCACTTGTCCCTCGGGTGTGCAATATGGCCGTTTGGTGGACATCGGTCGCGCCGTCGCCGAAGATAGGACTCGCCGAGGTATGTGGCAATCCGCCCAGCGCTGGTTGCTGCGCGCCGTGCTGCCTCATCGGGCGATCTTCAATTCCTTGCTCGTCCTCGGCCGCCTGTTCCGGCCCCTTCTGTCGGATCAATTGGCCAAGGGGGTGCCCGTCGCGCGGCTGGCGGAACCTTGGCCAGCCGCGCGACATGCGCGCCGCATGCTGGTACTGGAAGGTTGCGTGCAACCCGGCTTGGCGCCCAACACCAATGCTGCTGCTGCGCGGGTGCTGGACAAGCTTGGCATCACGCTGTTCAGCGCCAAAGAAGCGGGCTGCTGTGGCGCGGTAAGCTATCACTTGAATGCCCGTGCTGAGGGCCTGGAGTATATGCGCCGCAACATCGACGCATGGTGGCCTCATGTGGAACAGGGTGCGGAAGCCTTGGTGATGACAGCCAGCGGTTGCGGTGCGATGGTCAAGGAATACGGCCATCTGCTGCGCTTTGATCCCGCCTATGCCGTTAAGGCGGCGCACATCTCGGAACTGACCCGCGACCTGAGCGAGATCCTCGCCACCGAACGAGACGGGCTGATCCGCCTGCTGAAGCATGCACCGCGCGGCAAGGTGGCATTCCATTCTCCCTGCACGTTGCAGCATGGGCAGAAAATCACCGGCGTGATCGAGGAATTGCTCACGAGGGCAGGGTATGAGTTGACACCAGTAGCGGATAAACACTTGTGTTGCGGTTCGGCGGGAACCTACTCAATTCTGCAAAAGGAGTTGTCGCAACAGCTGTTGCGCAACAAGCTGGGCGCGCTGCAAAGTGGAAAGCCGGCGCAGATCGCCAGTGCCAACATCGGCTGCCAGGTGCATCTGCAAAGTGGCACGGATATCGCGGTGCGGCACTGGATAGAACTGGTTGACGATGCACTGGCAGGACATTGAAGACATATGGAGCATCGCAAAAGAAGGCCGTTGCTCAACGGGAAAATCAGCTCTGTCGTGAATAGCAGATTCCGCTTCTTTCACCCCTTTGCGCCTAGCTCCGTGATTTTTTGCTACGATTTTCAACACCCGGCGAGTGCGGGGTGCTTAACGGAGCCTGATTGCCCACTATCATGAGCAAGACTATCTCTAGCGGTTCTTACGACTACATCATCATCGGCGGTGGCACGGCCGGCTGCGTGCTGGCCAACCGTCTGTCCAGCGATCCGGATATCAAGGTCCTGTTGCTTGAAGCGGGCGGCAAGGATAACTACGCATGGATCCATGTTCCGATCGGGTATCTGTATTGCATCGGCAACCCCCGTACCGATTGGTGTTTCAGGACCGAACCTGAACCCGGCCTGAACGGGCGCGCCATAGGCTATCCACGCGGTCGGGTGCTCGGTGGCAGCTCATCGATCAACGGGATGATCTATATGCGCGGCCAGGTTCACGATTTCGCGAAATGGCAGGCGCTTGGCAATCCAGGTTGGGGATGGGACGATGTCCTGCCATACTATAAGCGCTCTGAGGACTACGCGCGCGGCGCGGACGAGATGCACAACGCCGGCGGCGAATGGCGAGTTGAGCAGCAGCGCCTGTCCTGGGAGATCCTCGACGCCTTTCGCGATGCAGCTGCCGAGGTCGGCATTCCCAAGGTCGTCGACTTCAATCGCGGCAATAACGAGGGGTGTGGGTATTTCGAAGTCAACCAGAAGCGCGGGGTGCGCTGGAATGCCGCAAAAGGCTTTCTGCGCCCCGCGCTGAATCGTCCCAATCTTGAAGTCATTACTCATGCGGCAGTGCGGCGTCTGCGCTTTGCTGGCAAGCGCGTCGTTGGCGTTGAATTCTGGCAGAACAATCAGGCCTTCCAGGCTGATGCCCTAGTCGAAACCCTGCTTGCTGCAGGAGCCGTGAGTTCGCCACAGATTCTGCAATGTTCCGGTATCGGCCCCGTTCCATTGCTGCAACAACACGGTATCGCGGTCATTCACGAACTGCCCGGGGTCGGCGAGAACCTTCAGGACCATCTGCAGCTGCGCATGGCGTTCAAGGTGAAAAACACCCGCACCCTTAATGAGACCGCTGGAAGCCTGCTGGGGCGGCTTGGCATGGGGCTACAATATCTGCTCTTCCAGAGCGGCCCGCTCTCCATGTCCCCCAGTCAGCTAGGCGCTTTCGTCCGCTCGGATGAAAACCAGGCCTCACCGAATCTGGAATACCACGTACAACCCTTATCACTCGACAAGTTCGGCGACCCGCTGCACGATTTCCCGGCCTTTACTGCCTCGGTGTGCAATCTGCATCCGGAAAGCCGCGGCCATATCCGCATCAACAGCGCAGACAGCCGGGAAGCACCGCTTATTCAGCCAAATTATCTGTCCACTGACGGTGACCGGAATATGGCGGCACATTCGCTGCACCTGACCCGTCGCATCGTTGCTGCCCCGGCCCTGCGGCGCTTTGCGCCGGAAGAGTTCAAGCCCGGCCCCGCGTTCCGGAGCGATGAAGAACTCGCCAAAGCGGCCGGCGACATCGGCACCACCATTTTCCATCCAGTCGGCACCTGCAAAATGGGCAATGACCCCGAGGCCGATGCCATGGCGGTGGTCGATGCACGGTTGCGCGTGCATGGTGTCATCGGCCTGCGGGTGGTGGATGCTTCGATCATGCCCACAATCCTCTCGGGCAACACCTGTTCACCGGTCGTCATGTTCGCCGAGAAGGCCAGCGATATGATCCGCGAAGACCGAAAGCAGAGCAAATTGGCTTAAGCGGGTTTTCTCGCCGAAGTTCTGATGCTGTTCGATTGGCCACGCGACACCGATGTGCCGGTGAGCCGCTTTATCCAATTGCCGACGAAACAAAAGACTTGTCGGGTTGCCTAACCGGACAGGTCAATTGCCACAGGGCGCGTGGGACCCGCCATCCTAATCGTGGTTGGTGCGCTAAACGCACGCAATAAGATTGTCGTTGTTCCACAATGGACCAAATCGGAATAACATGCGGAAATTAATGATATATCGGAATTGAAATTATCCTCCTGCCCATGATCGAGCCATCCAGAACCATTCCACTTGCCGACACGCTGCAGCGACCGCTGCGCGAGTTGCGCATCTCGGTGACCGACCGCTGCAATCTACGTTGCACCTATTGCATGCCACGTGCAGTGTTTGATCATCACCATGCGTTTCTCCCGCGCTCCGAATTGTTGAGCTTCGAAGAGATCGTGCGACTGGCGAGAGCATTCACTGCACTGGGCGTACAAAAGATACGCGTGACCGGTGGTGAGCCCTTATTGCGACGGAACATTGAACAACTGATCGAAATGCTCGCGAAGTTGCAGACCCCGGCAGGAAAACCGGTGGAGATCACGCTCACTACCAATGGCGTCCTGTTGTCGCGGCAGGCACAATCGCTCAGGGATGCCGGCTTGTCGCGGCTCTCTGTCAGCCTGGACGGCTTGAGTGACGAGACCTTCCGGCGCATGAGCGACTCCGCGGTGCCGGTCGGTACCGTGCTGGATGGCATTGCCGCGTCGCAGCATGTCGGTTTTGCACCGGTCAAGGTCAACATGGTGGTCAAACGCAACGTTAACGATCACGAGATCATCCCCATGGCCGAACACTTCCGTAACAGCGGCGTCGTGCTCCGCTTCATCGAATACATGGATGTGGGCAGCACCAACGGTTGGCGCATGGACGAGGTGGTCACAGCACAAGAGATATTGCAACAGCTTGCCGGTCGTTATGCGATTCGTCCGATTGATCCCAATTACAGCGGGGAAGTGGCAGAGCGCTGGTGTTACGCGGATGGCAGCGGCGAGATCGGAGTGATCGCCTCGATCACCCGGGCTTTTTGCCAGAGCTGCACGCGCGTCCGGCTCTCGACCGACGGCAAACTCTACACCTGCCTGTTCGCCACCAGCGGTGCAGACTTGCGCGCCCCGCTACGCGATGGCACAACGGACCTAGTCTTGACCACGTTGATCGCAGACCAATGGCAACGGCGCAATGACCGCTATTCGCAACTTCGGCAGGCTGCGACAGTAGCTGTTGTTACAGAAACATCCGGCCAAAAGAAGATAGAGATGTCTTATATCGGAGGATGAGTGCAGATTCATGGCTTCAGTGACTTTGAGCTTCATCGGGCACTTCCGGGGACTGACAGACGACAAGCCGGCTGAATTTGTTGTTCAATCCAAGTAAATGATGAGATAACCACCCGCACCAAACAACAATAGAATGGAAACAATCTATGAGGCTATATGCGCGCAACAATATTTTGCGGACCAAATAGCGTGCAAACATGCCGCCATGAGCGGGCTTCTGGAATTATCGGTTTTATTAAATTTTTTTCATGTTTGGCGCTGCTGCTATATTTTAAGTAAGATTACACTTCTATAAATTCCTCTCATACTCGTGGAAGCGAATCCCTGAAGGGATAATCTTTTTACGACTGAAATAGCCTTTATGTTATGGATTGTCAGGGTCGCATTAAGCCGTCCCTACACATTTATAGTGCTGGCACTGCTGATTTTGATTCTCGGCCCGCTGGTCTATGTAAACATGCGTACCGATATTTTTCCAGACATCAAGGTGCCGGTGGTCAGTGCGGTCTGGAATTATAATGGTTTGCCCCCAGCGGACATGTCCAACCGCATCATCACGTATTATGAAAGGCAGCTTTCAACATCGGTCAACGATATCGAGCATATTGAATCCCAGTCGCTTCCCGGCGTGGCCGTCGTCAAGATCTTCTTTCAGCCTAGTGTCGACATCAATGCAGCCGTCAGTCAGGTAACCGCCCTTTCACAGACGGTACTGAGGCGGTTGCCGCCTGGCATTACGCCACCGCTGATCTTGAGTTACAACGCGTCGAGCGTGCCCGTTCTGCAATTAGCACTTTCCAGTGACACTCTGCTCGACAATCAGTTGTTCGACATCTCGAACAATTTTATTCGTCCCCAGTTGGCACAAGTGCAAGGCGCGGCCGTTCCATCCCCCTATGGTGGCAAGAACAGGCAAATCTCGGTGGATCTCGATATGCAGGCGCTCCGTTCCAAGGGGCTCACGCCACAGGATGTGAGTAACGCAATTTTGACGCAGAACCTGATCCTTCCGGCGGGAACAGAAAAAATTGGGAACTTTGAGTACAACGTCATGCTCAATGCGAGCCCGAACGTGTTGGATGAACTGAACGATCTGCCGATCAAGTCGATTAACGGTGCAACGATATTGCTGCGCGATGTGGCGCATGTACGCGATGGCTTTTCACCCCAGCAGAACATGGTGCGAGTAAATGGCCAGCACTCGGTGCTGACCACTATCCAGAAAAATGGCAGCACCTCCACACTGGACATCATAGATCACGTCAAAGCGCTATTGCCTAGAATCGAGGCGGGCGCTCCGCCCGGACTTATCCTGAAAATGGTCGGAGACCAATCGATTTTCGTCAAGTCGGCTGTGAATAGCGTAATCCAGGAAGGAGTGATCGCTGCTTCGCTCACCGGCCTGATGATCTTGCTGTTCCTCGGCAGTTGGCGTTCTACCTTGATCATTACGGTATCTATTCCCCTGGCGGTGTTGTCAGCGATCATGGCGCTGTCAGCTTTCGGCCAGTCATTGAACATCATGACGCTGGGTGGACTAGCGCTGGCGGTAGGGATATTGGTTGACGATGCTACGGTGACCATCGAAAACATGAACTGGCATCTGGAGAAGGGTAAACATGTGGAAGCGTCCATTATGGATGGGGCGCATCAGATCGTGGTTCCTGCCTTCGTGTCGTTGTTATGTATCTGCATTGTGTTTATCCCGATGTTCTTTCTCAGTGGCGTGGCAAAATATCTTTTCGTTCCGCTGGCTGAGGCGGTCATGTTCTCGATGATTGCCTCATTCATCCTGTCTCGCACCCTGGTGCCGACGCTGGCGAAATATCTGTTGCGCCCCCACATCCAGGCACACCATGAAGGAGCAGCGAACAGCCAGCATCTGCCGCACCCCTCAAAAAATCCACTTGTACGGTTTCAACATGCATTTGAAAGAACCTTCAGTAGATTTCGCGAAAAATACAGGGATTATTTGCTGGTTGCGCTTTCCCACCGACGCATCTTCATTATCGGGTTTCTCGGGTTTGTACTGATCACTTTTGCGCTGCTACCCTGGCTCGGACGAAACTTTTTCCCTGCAGTGGATGCTGGACAGATTAAGCTTCACATCCGGGCGCAGACTGGCACGAGAATTGAAGAAACGGCGCGTCTTTGTGACGAGATCGAGCAGGAGATAAGGAATGAGATTCCTGCCAATGAACTAAAGAATATCGTGGACAACATCGGATTGCCGGTGAGCGGAATCAATTTGACCTATAGCAACTCTTCCCCAATCGGTCCCGGCGACGCGGATATTTTGATTTCCCTGAATCAAGGGCATCGACCAACAGAACAATACGTGAAGGCATTGCGTGACCATCTGAAAGATGCATTTCCGGGTGTGTCCTTTGCGTTTTTGCCTGCCGACATCGTGAGCCAGATATTGAACTTTGGTATGCCTGCGCCGATAGACGTTCAGGTGGTCGGTTTTAACCGCAAGGCCAACCAGGAATATGCTGCGGCCATCCTGAGCCGGATCAAGAAAATTCCCGGTCTGGCGGACGTGCGCATCCAGCAGGCATTCAACCAGCCTGAACTGTATGTTGACGTGAACCGCACCCGCACCAGGGAATTGGGTTTGACCCAGCGTGATGTGGCCACCAATCTGTTGGTCTCGTTATCCGGCAGCTTGCAGACGGCGCCTAACTTCTGGGTAAACCCGGGCAACAATGTATCCTATCCACTGGTAGTGCAAGTGCCGCAGCACCGGCTTGATACATTCAACGACCTTCAGAATATCCCAGTCGGGGCTGGGCAGGACACAACATCACCGTCACAATTATTGGGTGGAGTAGCTACCATCACCAGGGGACAAGGTGAAGCCGTGGTGTCACATTACGACGTGCAGCCGACCATCGATATTTTTGGCTCCACGCAAGAGCGCGACTTGGGGAGTGTGGCGCATGACATAGATGTGATACTCAAGGATACTGCCAAGGATGTTCCAAAGGGTTCGTTCGTGGTCATGCGCGGGCAAGTCAAAGCCATGAACGAATCTTACACCGGGTTGTTGTATGGTTTATTGGGGGCGATCGTGTTGATCTACCTGCTGATTGTGGTTAACTTCCAGTCCTGGCTGGATCCTTTTGTCATCATCACCGCATTGCCCGCAGCCCTTGCTGGAATCGTCTGGATGCTATTTGTGACCAATACTACCTTATCGGTCCCGGCACTCATCGGCGCAATCATGTGCATGGGGGTGGCTACCGCTAACAGTATCCTGGTGGTCAGCTTTGCACGAGAGAGGTTGCGAGAAGGCGATGGTGGCTTTACCGCAGCCTTGGAAGCAGGCTTTATCCGTTTCCGTCCGGTTTTGATGACGGCACTCGCCATGATTATCGGCATGGCCCCCATGGCATTGGGCTTCGGTGAGGGAGGCGAGCAAAACGCACCATTGGGGAGGGCGGTAATAGGTGGACTCGTGTTCGCAACCTTCGCAACGCTGCTTTTCGTGCCGGTGATATTCAGCCTCGTGCATAGAGTCCACGGGATCGACAAACGACCTCACGAGACAGATAACCATACCGGGCACAACCCTTTAATTGCGGAGCAAGCATAATGTCTGACCATGTCCCTCATGCCCCTTCACCCAAACCCCTTCATCTTGCAGGATTGATAATGGTGGTAGTCGGGGTTGCCGTGGCGGCAGCCGGTATTTTTATTCGTATCAATCATGCAAATGATTTACAGAAAGAGGTCGAGTCGCAGCGCGTTACGGTTAAAGTAGTGGCGCCACAACTTGGGCCCGGCGTACAGGCTTTGATCTTGCCGGGGAATGTGCGTGCTGATCTCGACGCGCCGATTTACGCTAGAGTGAGCGGCTATCTCAAGGCTTGGCATACCGACATAGGTGCGCATGTCAAAAAGGGACAACTGCTTGGTGAAATAGAAACCCCGGAGCTTGACCAGCAAATACTGCGGGCGAAGGCAGACTTGGCCACTGCCGAGTCAAATTGGGAAATTGCCGATATCACGGCCAAGCGCTGGAAAAACCTATTGACTACGGATTCGGTTTCCCAGCAGGAAGCCGATGAGAAGGCAGCGAATGCCAAAGCGAGGCTTGACATGCTGAATGCGGCGCGAGCCAACATGGAAAGCTTGCTGGCAGATCAATCATTCCAGCGTATCGTAGCGCCTTTTGAAGGCGTGGTCACCGAACGTAATACCGATATTGGCAAGTTGATTACTCCGGGCAGCAGCAACGGACAAGCGCTGTTTCGCGTCGTCGACAACCGTAGATTCCGGATATACACTGAGGTGCCGCAGAGTAATGCCTACTTGATCAAAAATGGAATGACGGTGCAAGTTTATTTCCCCGAACTTCCCGGGCGGCATTTTGCGGCTGCTGTTCTGAGTACCTCGAACGCTATTCGCGAATCGTCGCGAACATCGACGGTCGAGCTGCTGATGGACAACAAAGATGGAAAGCTGTTGTCTGGGAGTTATGCGGAAGTACATTTTGAATTACCCT
The DNA here is from genome assembly GCA_963833515.1 of uncultured beta proteobacterium. Classification (GTDB taxonomy): domain Bacteria; phylum Pseudomonadota; class Gammaproteobacteria; order Burkholderiales; family Gallionellaceae; genus Gallionella. Next base: position 15,601 of record CAWHYN010000036.1, read on the forward strand.
CCGATGCGAACGTATTTCGTTTGCCGGCGAGTACGTTATTGTTCCGCAAAGAGGGACTGGAGGTCGCGACTGTGGGTGCAGATAATCGGGTGGTTCTTAAACCGATCAGCATTGCGCGTGACTTGGGGCGCGAGGTGGAAGTATCTAGCGGTCTCGACAGCGCTGATCGGGTAATTGATAGTCCTTCGGATTCCATAGTGCAAGGCGACGTCGTGCGCATCAAGAATACAGAGTCATCCTCCACTGACCAAAAGCCCCATGACCAGAAGCATGGAACAACGCCATGAGCGCTATTCGACTCGCATGGCTGGTGTTTTGCGTGTCACTACTTGTGGGCTGTTCGCTGGAGCCGGTTTATCACGCGCCTCCTGTCAACATTCCGACTGATGCCTGGAAGGACATTCCGTGGCAACCTGCCAAGCCGGCCGATGATTTACCTCATGGGGATTGGTGGAAGATTTATGGCGACCCGACTCTTGACGAGCTTGAATCAAAAATAGATCAAGAAAACCCGAACCTGGCTGCAGCATTGGCACACTACGATCAGGCAACTGCCTATACCAGCCAGTTGCGTTCGGGGCTTTTCCCATCGGTGGATGCGGGAGCTTCGCTTAACCGTAACAGAGAGTCAGACAATCGCGTTCTGCGCGGATCGAATCTGCCGAACAACTATGATGCCGCTACCGTTGGAATCAGCGCGGGTTACACACTGGACGTATGGGGGCGCGTACGCAATCTGGTTGCTGCAGGCCTGGCGTCGGCGCAGGCCGGCGCCGCCGACGTTGAAAACGTTCGCCTCAGCCTTCATGCGCAATTGGCCGATAATTATTTAAGATTGCGCGGGATCGAGGCACAGGCCAAATTGCTTGACGATACCGTCAAAGCTTATGCCCGCGCCCTAACTCTGACACAAAACCGCCATGCGGGTGGGATTGCCTCGGGGCTGGATGTTTCGCGTGCGGAAACACAGCTCAGCACAGCTCGCGCGCAAGCCACAAATATTGCTTCACAGCGGGCTCTATATGAACATGCGATTGCCAGCCTCATCGGTCAGCCGGCAATGAGTTTTTCCTTGCCTGTTGCCGAAGAATTCATAGCCATTCCCGAAATCCCGACCGGACTTCCTTCGACTTTATTGCAACGCAGACCTGATATTGCGGCGGCTGAACGCCGGACGGCGGCAGCAAACGCCACAATTGGCGTTGCCCATGCTGCTTATTATCCTGACTTTACGATAGGTGCTGCTTACGGATATCAAGACACCGGTCAACCCGGTAACTATGCACCTGGAAGGAATTACTCCGGGATGGGGGAATTGTTGACAGCCCCCAACAGTTTCTGGAGCATTGGGCCAGGCGTAATTTTCAATCTCTTCGATGGTGGCCTGCGTGACGCCCAAGTTGCCCGCGCGCGTGCTGCGCTGGAGCAGACGGGGGCCGAATATCGCGCTACGGTGCTGGCCGCTTTCCAGCAAGTCGAAGATGATCTCTCACACTTGAAATATAGTCGTGAAGAAGAGCAGGAGCAGGATGCCGCAGTCAAGTCGGCTAGCCAAACGCTGACCCTGGCTTTTAATCGCTATCGTGAAGGGGCGGTCGATTACCTGGAAGTGGTTACGGCGCAGGCTACGGTTTTGTCGGCTCAACGCCGCGTACTGGATTTACATACCATACAACTGCTAACAAGCGTGGATCTCATTCGTGCACTGGGTGGAGGATGGAATTCAACAAACGTAGCTTCTCGGTGAGGGGTAAGTTATAGCGTGGGCCTTACGCGACTCGCAGGGTTTATGACATAGAAGCCTCCTCCAGTCGAAGAACAGTGTCTCTTTAAGACACGTGACCATTAGCGATGGGGCTGCCATGCTGAACAATCTGGATCGCATCCAGGCATGTCCAGACTGCGTCCAACATGAAGAAAATTTAATAAACCAGATAATCGCGCAAGCAAATGCCAAAGCGGGAGTCATGTGCCATGCGGCCAGCAAAATATCGTCGCCCGAGTACCGGGATCGGAATTCCCCAACTCGAACCCGAAATTGTGCAATCGGATTATTGCCATGACGATGCTCAGGCCCAAGCCATAACCGGGCAGCTGCAATGGATTCCCGCCACGGTAGAACCGATTGAGCACAGCCGCTCTTTCGTTCTCCCTTATCCCGGGGCCGCTGTCGATAATATCGATTTGCGCTCCTCTGGCACCCTGCGACAGTCGCACCTCGACGCTGCCGCCCGCCGGGGTGAATTTGATCGCGTTGTCGAGCAGATTGACGATCGCCTCGAACAGAAGCTCTCCATCGCCATGGATGGGTTCGACTTGCTCTGCCGCCAGCGACAGGCGTATCGATTTGTCTTCCGCAAGCGGTTCGAAAAAGCCAACCGCCTGCTCCAATATTTCCTGCAACGGCACCATCTTGAAACCGGAACGCCTCTGCTTGTTCTCGATCTCCGAGATGCGCAGCAGGGCGCGGAAACGCACCAATAGCGAATCCACTTCGGCAATCACCTGCTCCATCATGGCATGCTGGGCGGGCGTGTCGCCTAACTGCTGCTGCATCCGGTAAAGAACGGCGCGCATCCTGGTCAAAGGGGTGCGCAGATCGTGCGCGATATGGTCACTGACGCTCTTGACTTCCGACATCAATCCTTCCACTTCATCGAGCATCCTGTTTACGATCGCGGCCAGCATATCGAGCTCGTCGCGGTGCGTGCTGAGCGGCAGCCGCTGCCTGATATTGCCGTGCATGATGAGTTCGCAGACTTGCTGGATCTGCTCGATGCGGCGCAGTGGGCGAAAGCTCAGGGCCAGGCCAAACATCAGCCCAAGCATGATGGTCAGCGACCCGCCCCAGAAAAAGGCGTTGCGCATGATTTCACCGAACTCGGTGAGTTGTTGCACATCGTGCCCTATCAACAGGGCATCGCCCGGACCCAAATGGATCGCAAGCACGCGGCCTGGCAGAGGCTGTGCCTGAATACTGGTCACAAGAAGCGCGACCTCGTAAACACGGCCATCGGCGGGTATGTCCTGCGGCAGCTCCGGGACGTTCCCGGCGAGCCGGTGTCCGTCCGGTGCGAACAACCCATAAAAATAAACATGCCGCTGGTCCCGCTGTATGCTCCTGTCGATTTCATCGAGCAACCGGTCTGTTTTCATCGCGGTAAAGTGGTTCTTTTCCAGCACCAGTATTTGATCCACGCGGCGGGTCATTTCCGTCGCCGTTCGCCAATAGATGAAACCCAGCAGCATGACTACGCATACTGTAAAAAACAGGCTATAGAACAGGGTCAACCGGAAAGCGACCGTTCGCGAAAGTTCAGGAATGTTCATTAAGCAGGTATCCGGCGCCGCGGACCGTATGGATGAGGGGTGACAAGCCGTGCATATCGACCTTGCGGCGCAGACGACCGATGTGAACATCGATGATGTTAGTGCCGGGATCGAAGTGGTAACCCCAAACCGATTCGAACAACATCGTGCGGGTGAGAATCTGTCCGGAGTTGCGCATCATGTATTCCAGCAGGCGAAATTCGGTCGGCAACAAATCCAGCACCATATCGCCACGAGTGGCCCTTCTCGCGACCAGATCGAGCTCCAGGTCGGCCACGCGAAGCTTGGTTTGGCGGTCAGGCCGGTTGCGGCGCCGCAGCAAGACCTCGACGCGGGCGGCCATCTCCTCGGATGCAAAAGGCTTGACCAGATAATCGTCGCCGCCCGCGCGCAGACCGTCAATCCGTTCATCCACATCGCTGAGTGCGCTGATCATCAGCACCGGCGTGTCGATATGTCGTTCCCGGATTGCGGTCACGATGGCTAGGCCATCGATGAAGGGCAGCATACGATCCAGCGTTATCAGGTCATAGCGTCCGCTTAGCGCCTGCTCGAGGCCATCTTTCCCATTCGTTACCCAATCAACCTCAAAACCATGGTTACTGAGTTCCGCGACGATTTCCTGTGCCGTCGTCTCGTCGTCTTCAATTGCCAGAATTTTAGCCACCTGCGTACCCTTTTTAACCCCCGGAGCGGCTCCCAACGTTCCGCTGTCGTGAAGCACTACTGTCCCGTAACTCAAATGCAAGGTGTTGAAGATAACATAAGCGTTCTATTAAATGATGTGGACATAAAAAACCCGCTGTGTTTCCACAGCGGGTTTCAGGAACTACGTACTCATCCTTGACTGGCTTGGCCAGCGCGGGATCAAAACATGTGGCGCACGCCGACACCATAAGTGCTGAAGCTGTCGGGAATAGGCGATGCGTAGGTAGCTGCATTATCCGACGATTTCTTGTTCATCATCACGCCAGCATAGCCATTGGTGTTCTTGGAAAAGTTATATTCAACAAAAGCCGAGTAGTACTTGTCGTCAGCAGCGGCAACGGCTGTTGTGGTTCCATAAGCGGGTGTTTTCGCATCATAGAAACCCAGCGAAACTTTGACGGCAGGGGTAATCTGATAATTGCCGCCGAGCCAGTAGACATTGATCGTCTTCTGGCCGTTCGCGTAAGCCGTGGAGACAGCTTGGTAGCTGTAGATCTGGGTCATGGCCACGTCGCCGGTAGGATTGCCCGGCGCATTGATCTCCTCGCGTTCATAGCCTGCTTTCAGCGTCAGCGGATCGATCACCTGATAACGCGCGGCAAGCATGTAAGAAGTCAGGTTTTCAAATGATGCATTGACGGTATTGGCAGTTGCATTCGGAGTGAGGGACGTGGTGTCCTTGGCGCTTTGCAGCGCACCCTGGATCCCGAAAGCACCCGCTTCATAACCCACATTCAACTGGACATTACTCCGCGCAGCCATGTTGCTGGCAACGCCGCCAAAGCCATACAGGGCGTTCACATTGATGTCACCGAATTTCTTGGAGTACTTGACCGAATTGTCCACGCGCGAGTTGTCGGTTGCACCGCCGCCCCCGTAAGCGCCGGAGAAGTTGATCGGCGAGAACATCTGCGCATTGACGGGGTCATATCCGCTGCCTATGATATTAAGTTGCAGGCTGTTCTGGCGTCCCAGAGAAACTGCACCCAGAGCATCACTGGAGAGCCCGACCAGAGCCATGCGATTGAATAACTGGCCGTTCAGGGCGGCGTCCGCCACCATTGCCGAAGTTCCTAAGGCGCCGGCCAGTCCGGAAGTCCCCAGAGTACCGCTGCCGATGTTGAAGGCCGATTCCAGTTGGTAGAATGCCTTGTAACCGCCATCCAGATCTTCGGAACCCTTAAGGCCCAGGCGCGTTTGCGATTCGCCGCCGGTCATCATGCCGTATGCCGTACCAACTTTCTTAGGCTGGCCACCGTTCGGGACCGCGCTGGTCACGAAATTGGGGCTGAAATTGCCGGCGTGAGTCAATCCGACAAGGCCTACGTCCAAAATACCGTATACATTCACATCTGCGTATGCCACGCCTGAGGCAGCGCTCAGGGTAAGCACTGCTAGCAAAGATTTTTTCATCACGAGAACACTCCTTGAATAATTATTTATAAATATCAACCGGAGCAAACCGGCTAACTACACAAAAATCCTCGAGAGAGAACTTTCGAGCGGGGATTATCCATGAAAAGAAAATTGCAATACAGTTTTAAGAAAAAATTCATGAATAGTGTTGCAAAAAAACAACAGATTTTGCCGTTTTCCTTGCCCTCTCTCATCTGTCGTGGATAATGCTCCTTGAATTCTCTGCATTGTAGTAGGGACTTTCAAAGGGTCGTCAGCTTAATCTGCCGATTCAACATGAAAACTTATAAAGAGGAGTTTTATTATGCAAAAGAAAATTATCGCTCTGGCAATTGCCAGTGCTTTGGCTGCGCCTGGGTTGGCTCTCGCTGATCCTGCCGTGAACGTGTATGGCGTCCTTGACGCTTGGGCTGGCGACATAACCGCCTCCGGAACGAAGAGCCAGATGCTGGTTGGATCCGGTGGATTGTCCCAATCTCGCCTTGGCTTCAAGGCCACGGACGATCTGGGTAACGGCACGAAGGCTTTGGCCGTGCTGGAATACGGGCTCGATGGAACAGACGGCAGTGGCATGACTAGCAATGCCCGTCAAAAGTTGCTGGGCTTGACTGGCGGCTGGGGTACCGTTGCCGCTGGCTACCTGCAAACAGCGGGAAATGACTTTGAAATGAAGTATGACCCGGCTGGGGATTCTTCCATCTCCGCCCTGCAGAACATTACCGGCGCCTACAATTTCGCCCACTCCGGGTTCCTGATCGGCTCCGCAGCGGAGGCCGCTCGCGCCCAGCGTGCGATTGCGTACCTGTCGCCAGATTTTAGCGGATTCAATTTTGCCGTGAACTATTCCACGGCTTTGTCTGGAGTCGGTAATGTGGGTGCTCCTAGCAACGCCGCAAGCGCTCCGTCGGCATGGCTGTTGTCTGGCAATTATGGCATGGGTCCATGGTCGGTTGGTTTGGTGTATGCCGCGGCTGACAACCTGACCTGCGGTACTGCCACGTGTAACCAGACAGAATACGCTTTGGGTGCCGGATATGACTTTACCGTCACCAAGCTGTCCGGTACCTTTCAGTCCACCAAGAATAGTGCCTACTCCGGCAGCAACAAGGCCTATAGCATCAGCGACGTGACTCCCGTCGGTCCTGGCGCCCTGGTGTTGCAATATGCAGGGTCTTCAGGGGACACTGACATGGCAAATGGGAATACCGTTTCCAGCTCGAACCCAAGCGGCTACACTGTGGGTTATTTGTGGTCCTTGTCGAAGATGACAACGGCATACGCTGCCTATAGCGGCTTGAAGAATGGTTCCAACTCGAATCTATTCAGCGTGGCTAACGGTTTAGCGGCTGGCCCTGGCAACCAGACTAACGGTGCCACTTCCAGCTTGGTTGCTGTAGGCGTGAACTATAAGTTCTAATATAGGTTCAGATACAAACTCAACGGCCGCCTTCGGGCGGCCGTTTTTATTTGGTGCGCCCGGCAGGGCGCTTAATTGGCGGTGAAAGTCCTCTACTCGCGCTGCAAGGGAAGAGTGAGCTGAACGGCAAGCATGCGCCGCGCGTTCGAATCTGAATCAAGCCGCAGGCAAAGCAACTTCTGGTTGGCGTCACAAAAGCATTGTCTTGGCTTTTGCTATCCTGAATAATTAGGGTTCTACTGAACCCGCCGACTTCCCGGCATGAAGGTCCAGCCGGATGAACGACCGACAACTATTGCGCTATAGCCGCCACATCCTCCTGAACGAGATCGGCATCGAGGGGCAGCAACGCCTGATCGATGCCAGAGTGCTGGTCATCGGGCTGGGCGGGCTGGGCTCGCCTGCGGCGCTGTATCTGGCAGCCAGCGGGGTCGGGCGCCTGACCTTGTGTGATGATGACACGGTTGAACTTGGCAATCTGCAACGCCAGATCATCCACCGCACTTCCAGCGTGAATCAGGCCAAGGTTTCCTCGGCACAGGCCACCCTGCATGACATCAATCCCGAGGTCGAGTGCATCGCGCTTCAGGTGCGCGCCGACCCGGCACGGCTGCTTGAGCTTGGCGGCGCGGCCGATGTGGTTCTGGATTGCAGCGACAATTTCGCGACGCGCTATGCGGTCAATCAAGCCTGCCTGAGCCAGCGCAAGCCGCTGGTGTCGGGTGCGGCGATCCAGTTCGACGGGCAGGTTGCGGTATTCGATTTTCGCCGCGATGATGTGGCATGCTATAACTGCCTGTTCCCCGAGGACAGCCACGCGGCAGAACTGCGCTGCGCGACCACTGGCGTATTTGCGCCATTGGTGGGTATTATCGGTACACTGCAGGCTGCGGAAGCGCTCAAGTTGTTGATCGGGGTCGAGCGCGGCTTAAGCGGAAAATTGCTGACGCTGAACGCGCTGGACATGAACGTGACGCGCAGCACCTTGCGCAAGGATCCCGCTTGCAGCGTTTGTGGCGGCTGATTCTTAAACGGCAAAACTAATTCGACAGGCAGACGATAAATGACAGAACTGACACATTTTTCCGACGCGGGGCGGGCGCGCATGGTCGATGTCTCGGAAAAAGCCGCAACCCAGCGGATTGCGATCGCCAGCGGCATTTTGCGCATGCAGGCTGAGACACTGGCGCGCATCCGGAACGGCAGCATCGCCAAGGGTGATGTGCTAACGGTGGCGGATGTCGGCGCGGTGATGGCCGCCAAGCGCACACCGGACATCATCCCGATGTGCCATTCGCTGGCGCTCACTGGCGTGGAGGTCATATTTAGCGATGTGGTTGAAGCCGATGCCAGCGGTTGCCTCGGTATCAAGGTGATCACGACTGCCGGGTGTGTCGGTCAGACCGGGGTCGAGATGGAAGCGCTGTGCGCCGCCACCGTGGCGCTGCTTACCGTCTACGATATGTGCAAGGCGATCGACCGGGGGATGCGTATCGAATGCATCCAGCTGGAGGAAAAGCGCGGCGGCAAGAGCGGGGTCTGGAAGCGCGAACAAGTGACGAAAAGATCGAAATGATAAGAGTATTATTTTTTGGGCCGGTTGCGGAGCGCGTTGGTGCGAGCGAGGTACAGGTGGCGTTCAGAGCCGGGATGCGTTTGCAGGATCTGCGCACGCAATTGCAGGCCATGCACCCGGCCGCGTTCCAAATCGTGTGTTTTGCCGCAGTGAACGGCGAACATGTGCTGGATATGTCGCAGGCGCTGGCTGAACACAGCGAGGTGGTATTCATGTCCAAGTTCTCGGGTGGCTGACATGAAGGACTCAGTGCGGCTCCAGCAGGAAGATTTTTCCCATGACGACGAGATCCGGGCGCTGCGGGCCGGCTCGCAGACGGATGGGTGGCATCGCCACCTTCATCGGTTGCGCGCGCGATTTTTCGGAAGGTCGCGAGGTGACACAGATCAGTTTCGATGCCTACGGCAGCATGGCGCTGGCGGAGATGAACAAGTTGCGCGACGAGGCGATAGAGAGATTCGCGCTGCTGGATGCGCGAATCGTGCACCGCGTCGGCAAGGTCGGCGCGGGCGAGCAGATCGTGTTCATCGCGGCGGGCGCGGAGCACCGGGCACCCGCGCTGAAAGCTTGCCATTGGCTGATCGACGAGCTCAAGCAGCGAGTGCCGATCTGGAAAAAGGAGATCACTCCGCAGGGCGATGCCTGGGTTACACCACATCCTTAAATATTTGGTCATGTCGAACGTGTTCATTTTCGTCGGCCATTCCGGCAGCGGCAAGACTACTCTGATCGAGAAGCTGCTGCGCGAACTGGGCAGCCGCGGATTGCGCGTCGCCACGATCAAGCATGCGCATCACAAGGTCGTGCTGGATACACCGGGCAAGGACAGCTGGCGCTACAAACAGGCGGGAGCGGTGATGAGCATGCTGGTGACCTCAAGCGAGTTGCAGCTGGTCGCCGATGCGGTGGACAGGCGGGAGCCTGCGCAACTGGCGCAGCGTTTTCTGGGCGAGGCTGACATCGTCCTGGCGGAAGGTTTTTCGCATGCTTCCGGCGAAAAGATCGAGGTATTGCGCCGCGAATGCTCTGCGACCGCGCGTTGCAGCATAGAGGATGGATTGGTTGCGATGGTCAGCGATATAGACGAGGTCTATCCGCAATTGCCGCATTTCGGGCTTGACGATGTCAGCGGCATCGTTCAGTTCGTGCTGGATCGTTTGGCGAAATGATTGAAGACTGCACGGCGATTATCCTGGCGGGCGGCGATTCGCGGCGCATGGGGCGTGACAAGGCGAGCGTGTTGCTGGGCGGGCAAACATTGCTGCAGCGGGCGATTGCGAAGATGCAACAAGTCTTTCCATTCGTCATAGTCAGCGTACGTCAGCTGCGCCCCGAAATTAAGTTGCCGCAAATATGTGATGAGCATCTCAACGCCGGGCCGCTGGCGGGACTCGCTGCCAGCTTGACTCATATCACTACGCCCTGGGCTTTTGCGGTGGCGTGCGATATGCCATTCGTGGAAGCGTCAATGATCGAACTACTTGCGAAATATCGTTCAGGACACGACGCGGTCGTGCCCGTAGTGCAGGGCCATCCACAACCGCTGGCGGCATTCTATGCGAAAAGCTGCCTGGACAGGATGCGCGTGCATTTGGCGGCTGGCGGAAAAAATAGTTTGCGCACCGTCCTTCAATCCGCACAGGTACGCTATGTGGATGAGGCAGAACTGCGGAGGGCCGATCCTGGGCTGCGCAGCTTTTTCGACCTGGATACGCCGCAAGATGTGGTAAGCGCAATGGGGCGTGATTGAGGGCTTGCGCTGATTACTGGACATCCTGGCCATGATGGACATGCTGAAGCAGCATGGTTGCAGTCCGTTCGAGCAGCGCGACATTCAGCGTGCCGATACATTGTTCTGCCATGTCTATTCCGGCCAGGATAGAAGGAAGCTCGCTTTCGGTGATCTCCCATACCCCAGTTTCATCGCCCCTTTTGCGCACCATCAGCAATGTCTCGATGGCTGCATTCAATGTTTCAGTGGCATTGTGAATTTTCGTCCGGTTTTGCTCCAGTGCCGAAAGGACAACTGAGACAGCCGCCGCCAGACGGCCGAACGCCACAACGGTAAATTGCCCGGCGCACGCCGCCTGGTAAGCAAGGCGCATATCCATCGCATATATGTCTTTAAGGCCGTGTGTAACCGGAACGCGGAGGGATTTTATTTCTTTCATCTTTGTTTCTTTATGGAGTCACGTTGAAACGGATTCATGCCACGCCATGGATCATTGCGCCTTTGGGTTCCGCGCTTCTCTGATGATGGCGCCGCACCGGTCGAGCAAGGGTTGTCATTATAGGCGCTAGCTCAAGAAAATGTTTCTTCAAATCTGGCGATCGAACCGGATAGCGTACCGTCGTATCCGGGCAGCGCGTTGACCGCGTCGCGGAATGTCGAGCTCTGCATGATATTGCGCGTGGATCTCAGCAGCCGGTGCTCCAGCGCGCTCGTTTTGCAGGCAAAGAAATAATTTTCGCGCGCAACCGGAATGAAATCGAGGTCGAACCGCCTGGCTGCGGTTTCCACGCCAAAGCCCACGTCAGCCATATTGCTGGCGATGTACGCGGCTACGGCTGAGTGAGTATATTCGGCGCTGTCATAATCGGCTATGTCTTTGGTATGGATATCTTCTTTGGCCAACACAAGTTCAAGTAATATTCTTGTGCCCGATCCGGTTTGCCGATTGACGAAGCGCAAATCCTTGCGTTGCAGATCGGACAGGCCCTGTATTTCCCTGGGGTTGCCCTTGGCGATGAACAGTCCCTGGTTTCGATACGCCAGATGAATCAGCGCATGTTGCTGCGGATCCAGCCATTTCAGATAAGGCTTGCCTGCGTGCCTGAATTCACCCACCGGTACGTGGAATCCGGCCAAGTCGCATTCATTATGGGATAGTGCCGCCACGGCTTCGAGGCTGCTGCGGTAATTGATCTCAACCGGAACCTTATCCGAGTCGAGTCGCTTGATCAGCGCATCAACTGCAAAGCCGTGCGATGCGGTGATACGCAACGCCGTCGATTCAGCGGTCAGGATGGCTTCGAGTTCTGAGGCGAAACTTTCAAGTATGGGTGTAAGTCGCGCGGTGACGCGCTTGTCAGCCCAGATCAATTTCTCCGCAAGAGGTGTCAGCGACGTGCCCTTCCCCCTGGATTTCTGCAATAGCGGCGCAGAAAATTCGAGTTCGAAATCGCGCAACATCCCCCAGGCATGCCTATAAGAGAGGTTGGCTTGTGACGCCGCGCTGCTGATGCTGCCATGATTGCGAATATCAGTCAGCAGTTGCAGGAGCAAGGGCAACGAAACCGCGGCACCTTTGCGCCTTTTTAGACTCCATTCCGGACGAATTTCGAAGTTCATATATGTAATATATAGCCTATTGAGGGCAGGGTAGCGCTATGATAATTTGGCATTAACTGTACTGTGGCTGGCAATTATAAGGTACATTCATGTTCAGGATAGCATATGCAGATAACAGATCTGGCGCGCAGGAGGTAAAACAAAGTGAGTCTGGCCTATAACCATGAACAGGTCGCTGCGATCATCGCGACGCATTTAAGCCGCCCTGGTGCATTGCTGCCGATATTGCATGGCATCCAGGATGCACTCGGGTACATCCCGACCGATTCGGTTGCACAGGTCGCTTCCGCGTTGAATCTGTCCCGCGCCGAAGTGCATGGCGTGGTCACTTTCTATCACCATTTTCGCACCGCCCCGCCGGCCAGACATGCGATACAGATCTGCTGCGCAGAAGCATGCCAAAGCATGGGTGCGGAGCGATTGGTGGAGCACGCCGAGAAAAAGCTGGCTGGCTGCGAGCAAGGTCAATATTCCTTGCAGCCGGTTTATTGCCTGGGGCTGTGTGCGACTTCGCCGGCGGTGATGATAGGCGAGGAACTATACGCACGCGTCACCCCGGAAAAATTCGACCGCCTGCTCACCAAGATAGAGGGCAAGCGATGAGCGTCAAGATCTTTGTGCCCGGAGATTCCGCCGCATTGGCGCTCGGCGCCGATGCGGTTGCGCAAACCATACTGGCTGAGGCCGCGCGGCGCGACATCGACGTGAACCTGGTGCGGAACGGCTCGCGCGGGATGTTTTGGCTGGAACCGCTGGTCGAGGTGCAAACGACGCAAGGTCGTGTCGCCTATGGTCCGGTAAGTGCGGAAGGCGTCAGCGCGCTGTTTGATGCGAATTTTCACAACGGCAGGAAGCATGCACGCGGCCTGGGACTGACCGAGGAGTTGCCCTATCTGAAGCGCCAGGAGCGTCTGACTTTTGCGCGGGTAGGCATCACCGACCCGCTATCGTTGGAGGATTACGTCGCGCATGACGGTTTTCATGGTTTGCGCAGGGCGCTGACCATGCTGCCTGCAACCATCGTCCAGCAGGTCACCGAGTCGGGCTTGCGCGGTCGCGGGGGAGCCGCCTTTCCGACCGGGATCAAATGGAAGACGGTGCTGAATGCCGCAGCCGCCCAAAAATACATCGTGTGCAATGCAGACGAGGGCGACTCCGGTACATTCGCCGACCGCATGCTGATGGAGGGCGATCCCTTTGTGCTGATCGAGGGCATGACCATCGCCGCTCTTGGCGTGGGTGCGACCGAGGGGTATATCTATGTGCGCAGCGAATATCCGCAGGCGATCACGGTGCTGAACCGGGCAATCGCCGTGGCCCGCAAGGCGGGGTACCTCGGGCCGAATATATTGAATTCCGGAAAGCATTTCGAGCTGGAAGTACGCAAGGCGGCCGGGGCTTATGTGTGCGGCGAGGAGACGGCGCTGTTGGAAAGCCTGGAAGGAAAGCGTGGCATCGTGCGCGCCAAACCCCCGTTGCCGGCGGTAGCCGGACTGTTTGGCAAGCCCACTGTGATCAACAACGTCATCTCATTGGCCAGCGTGCCAATCATCTTTACCAAGGGCGTGGCATTCTACAAGGACTACGGGATCGGGCGTTCACGCGGTACGCTACCGTTCCAGCTGGCCGGCAACATCAAGCGGGGCGGCCTGGTCGAGAAGGCGTTCGGGTTGACATTGCGCGAACTGCTGTACGACTTCGGCGGCGGCTCGGCTTCGGGTCGTGCGATCAAGGCCGTGCAGGTGGGGGGGCCGCTAGGAGCATATCTGCCCGAATCGCAATGGGACACGCCGCTGGATTACGAAGCCTACACGGCGTTGTGGGCGGTGCTTGGGCACGGCGGCATCGTCGTGCACGATGACCGCGCGGACTTGGCGAAGCTCGCGCGCTATGCGATGAAATTTTGCGCGATCGAGTCTTGCGGCAAATGCACGCCATGCCGGATCGGTGCGACGCGCGGCGTGGAGGTAATGGATAAGATCCTTGCCGGTCAGGACAGACCTGCCCAGATCGAGCTGCTGCGCGACTTGTGCGACACCATGCTGAATGGCTCGATGTGCGCGATGGGCGGTATGACACCCTATCCGGTGTTGTCGGCGCTCAATCACTTTCCAAGGGATTTCGGCCTGGTCGACAAGGATCCGGCCACAGGAGGTCGTCATGCTTGAGCAACTCAACGAAAGGGATTTCGGTACGCCACGGCGCACAGCCGGACAGGAAGTCACGCTGGAGATAGACGGTATGCAGGTGACCGTCGCGGAGGGAACTTCGGTCATGCGCGCGGCCGTCGAAGCCGGTGTGAACGTGCCCAGGCTTTGCGCGACGGACAGCCTCGAGCCGTTCGGTTCGTGTCGTTTGTGCCTGGTCGAGATCGAAGGGCGCAAGGGTTATCCGGCGTCATGCACGACGCCGGTGGAGCGCGGCATGAAGGTGCGCACCCAGTCACCCAAATTGCAGGCGCTGCGCAAGGGCGTGATGGAGTTGTACATTTCCGACCATCCTCTGGATTGTCTGACCTGCGCGGCCAACGGCAATTGCGAATTGCAGGATATGGCCGGTGTCACCGGGTTGCGCGAGGTGCGCTACGGCTACGACGGCGAGAATCATCTGGGCAGCAAGAAGGACGAATCGAATCCGTATTTCACCTACGATCCCGCCAAGTGCATCGTGTGCAATCGCTGCGTGCGCGCCTGCGAAGAAACCCAGGGCACTTATGCTTTGACGATTTCGGGGCGAGGCTTCGAGTCGCGGGTCTCAGCAGGGCAGGACCAGCCCTTCATGGATTCGGAATGCGTATCGTGCGGTGCGTGCGTACAAGCCTGCCCGACCGCCACGTTGCAGGAAAAGACCGTGATCGCCAGAGGGCAGGCTGAGCACAGTGTAGTGACAACCTGTGCATATTGCGGAGTGGGCTGCGCGTTCAGGGCAGAGATGAAGGGCAGCGAAGTGGTGCGCATGGTTCCCTACAAGTCCGGATTGGCCAACGAAGGGCATTCGTGCGTGAAGGGCCGTTTCGCGTGGGGTTATGCGACGCACAGGGACCGCATCCTCAAGCCGATGATACGCAAGAGGATCACCGACCCATGGAAGGAGGTCAGCTGGGAGGAGGCGCTCGGTCACGCCGCTTCGGAATTCAAGCGTATCCAGAAAGAGCATGGGCGCGATTCGATCGGCGGCATCGTTTCGTCGCGGTGTACGAATGAAGAGGGTTATTTGGTGCAGAAACTGGTGCGCACCGCATTCGGCAACAACAACGTCGACACCTGCGCGCGGGTCTGCCATTCGCCAACCGGCTATGGCCTGAAGCAGACGCTGGGGGAATCTGCCGGCACTCAGACGTTCAAGTCGGTCGAGCATAGCGACGTGGTCATGGTGATTGGCGCGAACCCGACCGAGGCGCATCCGGTCTTCGCATCACGGATGAAACGGCGTCTGCGCGAAGGAGCCAAACTGATCGTGATCGACCCACGCCATATCGACCTGGTGCGCTCGCCGCATGTCAAGGCGGATTTTCACCTGCAACTCAAGCCTGGCACCAACGTGGCGGTGCTCTCGGCACTTGCTCACGTGATGGTCACTGAGGGCTTGCTGGCGACAGAATTCATTGCGCATCGCTGCGAAGACAAGGCGTTCGAGCAGTGGAGGGATTTCGTGGCGTTGCCGGAGAATTCGCCCGAGGCCATGCAGGAGATCACCGGCGTGCGCGCCGAACTGATGCGTGGTGCAGCGCGCCTGTACGCCACCGGCGGCAATGCCGCAATTTATTACGGGCTCGGTGTTACCGAACATGCGCAAGGTTCGACTGCAGTGATGGCCATCGCGAACCTGGCCATGGCCACCGGAAACATCGGGCGCGAAGGCGTGGGCGTTAATCCGTTGCGCGGACAGAACAATGTGCAGGGTTCGTGCGATATCGGCTCTTTCCCTCATGAGTTGCCGGGCTATCGCCATGTGTCCGACTCGACCACCCGCCATCTGTTCGAGCAGGCGTGGGGCGTCGAGATTCTCCCTGAACCCGGATTGCGCATCCCGAACATGTTCGATGCCGCGCTGGATGGCAGTTTCAAGGGGCTGTACTGCCAGGGCGAGGATATCGTGCAGTCCGACCCGAATACCCAACATGTTGCCGCCGCGCTCACCGCGATGGAGTGTATCGTGGTGCAGGACATTTTCATGAACGAGACCGCAATGTATGCGCACGTGTTCTTGCCGGGCTCATCGTTTCTGGAAAAGGACGGCACTTTTACCAATGCAGAGCGGCGGATCTCGCGGGTGCGAAAAGTGATGCCCCCCAAGGCTGGCTATGCAGACTGGGAAGTGACGATGCAGTTGGCCAATCGTCTGGGTTACCAGATGAATTATGCGCACCCTTCCGAGATCATGGACGAAATCGCGCGTCTCACGCCCACGTTCCACGGCGTGAGTTACGAAAAGCTGGATAAATTGGGCAGCATACAATGGCCATGCAACGAGGCTGCGCCGCTTGGCACGCCAATCATGCACGTAGATGAATTCGTGCGTGGCAAAGGGAAGTTCATCATCACCAAATACGTGGCGACGGACGAAAAAGTCACGCGCAAGTATCCATTGATCCTAACGACCGGCCGAATACTTTCACAATACAACGTGGGCGCGCAAACCCGGCGTACCGAGAATGTGCGGTGGCATGAAGAGGATCTGCTCGAGATCCATCCGCATGACGCCGAAGAACGGGGCATCAAGGACGGTGGTTGGGTCGGCATCCAGAGCCGTGCGGGGGAAACGGTGTTGCGGGCCAAGATTTCGGGGCGGATGCAGCCGGGCGTCGTTTATACCACCTTTCATTTTCCGGAATCGGGCGCGAATGTGATTACCACGGAGAATTCTGATTGGGCGACCAACTGTCCGGAATACAAGGTGACCGCAGTGCAGGTGAAATCAGTATCAGAGCCCTCGGAGTGGCAGAAGAAGTATTCGCGGTTCAGCAAAGTGCAGCACGAGCTGCTGGGTAAAGCCAAGTCTGTCGGATAAGAATGATGAGAGCGATCACACCGGAAATCGAATGCGTCAGCTGCCAGACCATCACGCGCTGGAGAGATCAGCATTGGATCCAGGAGCAGGATCAACTGGCCGTTGAGCTGCCGGTTGCTCTGGAATTCAACGGTGCCTCCCACGCGGTGATGTTGGCGACGCCCTGTGATCTGGAAAGCTTCGCGCTTGGGTTTGCGCTGAGCGAGGGCATCGTTTCAAGTCCCGACGAATTCTATGGCGCAGAAGTGGAGCACGGCGAGCTCGGGGTGTCTGTACATTGTGAAATTTCCGGCCCGGCCTTTGTGAGGCTTCGGCAGCGCAAGCGCAACATGACTGGACGCACGGGATGTGGCTTGTGCGGCGTTGAGAGTCTGGAGCAGGTACTTAGAGTTCTGCCAGTAGTGCCTGTCGGCGCAACCGTCTCGACATCGTCATTGCGCGCCGCGCTCAAGGATTTGTCCATGTTGCAGCCGCTCAATCGCCTGACCGGCGGCATGCACGCGGCTGCGTGGAGTGACCCTGGCGGCAGGTTGCAGCATGTGTGCGAGGACGTCGGCCGTCATAATGCGCTTGATAAATTGATTGGCATGATGGCCGAACGTGGACTGGATTTTCAGCAGGGATTCTTGCTCCTTACCAGTCGCGCCAGTGTCGAGATGGTGCAAAAGGCCGCGACCGTGGGGATCGCCAGTTTGATCGCCATTTCGGCACCGACTGCATTGGCCGTCAAGACGGCGAAAGCAGCGGGCATGACTCTGATAGCATTTGCGCGCGGCGAGGAATTCGTCGCCTATGCGCACGGGGACAGAATACAGGGGGCGGGCTAAGCATGGATATGCGGAATTTGATACACATGGCCAATAGTATCGGCGAGTTCTTTGCGGCGATGCCGGATCGGGACGAGGCATTGTTGGGTCTTGCCAATCATCTGCACAATTTCTGGGAACCGCGCATGCGAAGGCAGTTATTGCACCATGTCGATGCCGAAAACGGCAAAGACCTCGATGCTATCGTGGTTTCCGCGATTCACGCGCACCGCAACAAATTATTGTCGCAGCATTGAGTATTTTCGTTTAAGGTACGAACCATAAGGAAAAGGGCCAGATTGATTCCAAAAAGAAACTTCAGCTACCCCATCAACCATAAATGATATCGAGGAGACGGCGTATGTCAGGTACCAGTAGTTCTAGTTCTGAAGTCGCAACAAGTTCGTTTGGCTTACTCGCCAAAGAGCATACCATTGCAAAGGAGGGTTTCAATCGCTGGCTGGTTCCACCTGCCGCATTGGCGATACACTTGTGTATCGGCATGGCATATGGTTTTTCAGTATTCTGGTTGCCTTTGTCCAAAGCGATTGGCATTTCGAAGTCGGCCGCATGTCCCGCGGAAGCTGGGCTGCTAGACGCCTTGTTTACCACTACTTGCGATTGGAAGATCAGCGAACTGGGTTGGATGTACACCTTGTTCTTTTTGTTGCTGGGATCGTCAGCGGCAATCTGGGGAGGCTGGCTCGAGCGCGTCGGCCCGCGTAAGGCGGGTTTTACTGCGGCAGTCTGTTGGGGCGGTGGCCTGCTGATCTCGGCCTATGGTGTATACATACATCAACTGTGGTTGCTATGGCTGGGCTCCGGTGTCATCGGGGGCATCGGTCTGGGACTTGGCTATATCTCGCCGGTCTCTACCTTGATCAAGTGGTTTCCAGACCGTCGCGGCATGGCTACCGGCATGGCCATCATGGGCTTCGGTGGCGGAGCCATGATAGGGGCACCGCTGGCGAATTCATTGATGGAATATTTTCATACCGCAACCAGTGTGGGCGTATGGCA
The DNA here is from genome assembly GCA_963833515.1 of uncultured beta proteobacterium. Taxonomy (GTDB): domain Bacteria; phylum Pseudomonadota; class Gammaproteobacteria; order Burkholderiales; family Gallionellaceae; genus Gallionella. The sequence goes on from CAWHYN010000036.1 coordinate 34,236, forward strand.
GACATTTGCCGTGATGGGCGTGGTTTATTTCATTGCGATGACGTTGGGCGCGTTCGGTTACCGGATACCACCGGTAGGCTGGAAGCTGGAAGGGTGGAAGCTGCCTGAAAACAAACATGAGTTGATATCGGATAGTCACGTGCATTTGGAAAGCGCCCACAAGACCCCCCAGTTCTGGTTGATCTGGGCGGTGCTGTGCTTGAACGTGAGTGCCGGCATCGGCGTGATCGGAATGGCTTCGCCGATGCTGCAGGAGATTTTTGGCGGCGGCTTGATTGGACATCCGGAAATTGGCTTCACCGACCTGAATGCTGAGCAGAAATCTGCCATTGCCGCGCTGGCCGCCGGGTTTGCCGGTTTGCTTTCGCTCTTCAACATCGCGGGACGTTTTTTCTGGGCATCCTTGTCTGACCATCTTGGTCGCAAGAACACCTACTTTGTCTTCTTCGCCCTCGGTATCGCGATGTATGCCCTCTCGCCCTGGGCTGCGCACTCCGGTCACCAAGCGTTGTTCGTCGCATTCATGTGCATCATCCTGTCGATGTATGGTGGTGGCTTTGCTACGGTACCAGCTTATCTGGCGGACATGTTCGGCACCCAGTTCGTCGGCGCGATCCACGGCAGATTGTTGACGGCATGGGCTACCGCGGGGATTATCGGGCCGGTCGTGGTGAATTACATCCGTGAGGCACAGATCGCGTCAGGTGTTTCGCGCCAAATGGTGTATGACTTTACCCTATACATTCTGGCTGGCTTTCTGGCACTCGGTTTTATCGCCAACTGGTTCATCAAGCCGGTGGACAAAAGATGGCACTTGTCTGAAAAGGATATGCAGGCGATTGCCGAGGCTCAACATGAACAAGCCGCAGGCCAGAAGCTGGTGACAGGCTCATTTGGTATCGGTCATGGCGGGCTGGACGGGGCGGCGGTGATGGCATGGACGGCGGTGGGCATCCCTATCCTCATCGGACTCTGGATCACGATCACCAAGGCGGCAGTGCTGTTCCACTGATTACTCAGCTTCGAAAATTGGAACCCGTTCGAGCGTCTAGCGTGCCGGACGGGTTTTTTCCCTCCTGACAGAGACGCCATGCTTGAATTCCTGAAAAGAATAAAATGCGACTGCGCAGTTCGTGCTCCTGTGGCCTCATGGAAGCGGCTATCTTCGGCATGGCATGGCGGTATTGTTGCAATCGCAACCATCGCGTGGCTTCCACGAACACGGAGGAAGCGAATATGACGCTTGCCCGTATCGGCATCTTGACGATTTCCGACCGCGCCAGTCGAGGTGAGTATGAAGACAAAGGCGGCCCCGCGATCCATGCCTGGTTCGCGCGCGTATTGACCTCGCCGTGGCAGGCGGTGGCAAAAGTAATCCCCGACGAGCAGCCGCAGATCGAGGCCGCATTGCGCGAGTTGAGCGATGTGCAAGGGTGTAGTCTGATCGTTACTACCGGCGGCACCGGCCCGGCATTGCGTGATGTCACGCCGGAAGCCACCGAGGCGGTATGCAGCAAGATGATGCCGGGATTCGGCGAACTGATGCGCAGCGCTTCCCTGAAGTTCGTGCCGACGGCAATCCTATCCCGGCAAACTGCCGGGATACGGGGCAAGAGCCTGATCGTCAATCTGCCCGGCAAACCTTCCGCAATCGACGACTGCCTGAATGCCGTGTTCCCGGCGATTCCATATTGTATCGACCTGATTGAGGGAGCGTACCTGGAATCCGATCCCGAACAATGCAAGGCGTTTCGTCCGGCTCATGCTAAAACCAAGTGAAGGTCTGTTTTTGAGCACAGATCGTGTACATATGTGGCCGCATCCTTAGCTGGAAGCGGCTGACCCGGGAACATCCCGGGGATGACGCCAGCGAGACAATGCTCGAACCCATACGCAAGAATGTGTGCCAGTTGGGGGATTGTCGCGAACCCCTGGCGTGTTCGGCGGTGACAGGCCATAGACGAACTCAGCCGTGCCTTTCTTCCGTCCAGAAGAACAGCAGTCAATGGACCGCCGTCCAACTGGTCACTTGGGGCAACATCGAATTCCATTGGGACGGCGCAACGAGTTCGACCCGGATTAGGGCTGTCGGGTCACTTCCAAGAAGATCCCGGGCGTGAAGTAGCTGCAAGGGCAGCGGCCATCGCAAGCTGGCCCCATTCACCGGCTCAGGCAACTGTCATCCGCTGTTCAGCAGGATTGGGCAACCCTGATGCAGCGACGCGGAATCGGGCGGACGCGCATCGAAGGTGCTAGTCAACATGCGAGCCGAGCCCATCATCCTGTCCGATCCGATTGGCCCAAGCGAGCGCTTCGATTTGAGCAGTGTTGACCTGCGAAATATCGAGTGGTGTCAATTCCTCGACCGATTGGCTTGCGGCTTCCATATCATATTCTTCCAGTTGTTCAACCAGTTGAAGAAGCTTGCCGAGTTGCCCAGAGCGAAACAACAATGCACTTGATACGTCGTAGGGTGCGTTTAACGGCAAGATGACTTCGGCGAGTGGCATGCCGAGCAACGTATCCATCAGGGACAAGATGCCGACCATGTACGCATTGTCTTCCAGATCCTGGTTGTTGCCGTCTATCTGCCGCGCCAACAATTCCATGAATTTGCCGCGCGTCGCAGCCAATTGCAACAGGGGATTGGGGAAGACGGCATTCTTGTCGTTGGCGAATAGCAGCATTTGTAACCAACGAAGCAATTGGCGTCGACCAAGTTCCATGATCGCGTGATTTACGGAGGTTATCTTCTTATAGCCCCCAATCGCTACCGAATTGGTAAGGCGTAGCAGGTTGAAAGTCAACCCTGGGTTTTCCTTGAACACCTGTACGATTGTGCCAGTTTCTGCGTCACTCATTACCAGTCCGATCAAGCGCATCAACTCCAGCTCCGAATGAGCAAGGCGTCTGCCAGTAAGAATGACAGGCTTGGAGAAGTAGTGACCCTGAAACAGGTTGAAACCAAGATTAAAGCAGCGCTTGGCCGTCTCGCGGTCGTCCACCTTTTCTGCGAGGAGCCTTACCGGCCACTTCTTTAAACGAGACACGATATCCGTGAGCTCGGTCTGCGCCAGCGGCTTGATATCCACTTTTATAACATCGACGATGCCACGCAATGGCTCAATATCCACGGAACGATGGGCGACAGCGTCAACGGCCAGCATATACCCAAGAGACTTGAGACGTTTGCAGCGTTCCAAGACCTCGGCATCGATGCTGACGCTTTCCCCCAGCTCAAAGACGAGTTGATCCTTGGGCAGCAGTTCTATCATGTCGCTCATCAATATGCCCTTGCCGACATTGATAAATCCGCGATATTTGCCGAGCACGTTTTTGAAGCCGAGTTCATTGAAGGCATGGTTGATCACCAAGCCGTTGACGGTGTCGTCATCCAAGGATTGAGGCGGATTCTTCTGGCTTGAACGGAATAGCAACTCGAATCCTTCCAAGTTCTGGGCGCGATCCAGAATTGACTGTCTTACAAGAAAGAATTTGCTCGCTTTTGTCATTTTGTAGCATGGACCCTTATATCAACACTCTCGCAAGGTGCAAATCCGATCGACAGCATTGGAGATTGCCAACGCCGTCGCATCAACTTTTGATGGAATACGATAACATATTATTCCTTCATGGTAATGTAACGGCAAATGCAGATATTCAATCGAACCCGATCCATTTTTTTATGCCGCGCTAATCTGAGGGCATTTATCTTTGTTTGCCTATTTGTAGCGGGGCAGGGGGCGAATGCTGGCGAGACAGTCACCATAGCTGGTGCCGCTGATCTCAAATTTGCGATGGACGAGATCATCGTGTCGTTCAAGCGTGCAAATCCAGCGGCACAAATAGAAGCCATTTACGGCTCGTCTGGTCAACTCAGTATGCAGATCCGGCAGGGTGCTCCTTATGATCTTTTCTTCTCCGCGGACATGGCCTACCCGCGCGCGCTGAAAGAGGAAGGATTTTCTGCTTCTGATGTCAGGCTGTATGCGGTGGGGCACATCGTGCTGTGGAGTCTGACGCGCAATGCCGGCGCATTAACCTTGAAGGATCTTGCTGATCCCGGTATCCAGAAAGTGGCCATGGCGAATCCCCAGCACGCCCCCTATGGCAAGCGGGCCGAAGAAGCCCTCAAGGCGGCAGGCGTTTGGGACACCGTGGAACCCAAGCTCGTCTTCGGCGAAAACATCGCCCAGGCCGCACAGTATGTGCAGGGCGGCAACGCCCAAGTCGGCATCATCTCGCTATCGCTAGCGCTCAGCCCGGAGCTGGTCAAACAAGGAAAATACGTCCCGATCCCCGACAATTTGCATCAACCCTTGGAACAGGGCTATATCATGACGAAGCGCGCCAGCAACAATCCACTGGCGGTGGCATTCGCACATTTCGTCGCCGGGGAGGAAGCGCGGAGTATCATGAGCGGTTACGGCTTCGTCCTGCCGAGCGCAGGACAATAGAACAATGGATTCTGTTCTTTCCGCAGCAGACATTTCAGCGATTTGGCTCACCTGCAAGTTGGCCACGGTGGTGACTGCCGTGCTGTTGCTGATCGCCACGCCAGTCGCCTGGTGGCTGGCGCGCACCCGCTCAGGTTGGAAGGGTGTGGTGGGCGCAGTGGTGGCGTTGCCGATCGTACTGCCGCCGACGGTGATCGGCTTTTACCTGCTGGTGGCGATGGGGCCGAGAGGCCCTCTCGGCCAGCTCACGCAATCGCTTGGTTGGGGTGCGTTGCCATTCACTTTTTCCGGATTGGTGATTGCCTCGGTGATCTATTCGCTTCCCTTTGTAGTGCAGCCGCTGCAAAACGCGTTAGCAAGCATTCCTGAGCGTGCGCTGGAAACTGCGGCAACGCTTCGTGCATCCAGGCTGGATGCGTTTTTCAGCGTGGCATTGCCGCTGGCCAAGCCCGGCTTCATCACTGCATCGGTGCTTGGTTTTGCCCATACCGTTGGAGAATTCGGCGTGGTGCTGATGATAGGCGGCAACATCCCGGGGCAGACCCGCGTGGTCTCGGTACAGATATACGACCACGTCGAGGCGATGGAATACGCTCAGGCGCACTGGTTGTCGTCGGCAATGGTGCTGTTCGCGTTCATGGCGCTGGTGGTTCTATACAGGTCCAATCTGGCCGGAAAGCGCAAATGATCTACGCCCGGTTCGATCTCGCCTATTCCGGCTTTGCGCTGCATGTCGATCTGCGGCTGGAGCCACGGGGAGTGACTGCATTGTTCGGACCATCCGGTTCGGGCAAGACCACGCTGTTGCGCTGCATCGCCGGGCTTGAACGGGCGGAAGGCGGGATGTTGCGAGTAAATCATGAAGTATGGCAGGAGGGAGGCATGTTTCTGGCTACACACCAGCGTCGGCTCGGTTATGTCTTTCAGGAGGCCAGCCTGTTTCCGCATATGTCGGTGCGGCGCAATCTGGAATATGGAATGAAACGCATTCCGTCAGCACAGCGCAGGGTTAAGCTGGAACAAGCGGTGGAGCTGCTGGGTTTGAACAGGTTGGTAGACCGCAATGATCCAGCGAATCTTTCCGGCGGCGAACGCCAGCGTGTAGCGATCGGCCGCGCATTGCTCACCAGTCCGCGTTTGCTGCTGATGGATGAGCCGCTCTCCTCGCTGGATCCTGCCAGCAAATATGAAATTTTGCCCTATCTTGAGACGATGCACCGTGAGATGGACATACCCGTGATCTACGTCAGTCATGCATTGGACGAAGTGGCTCGGTTGGCCGATCATCTGGTGATGCTGGAACAGGGGCGCATCATCGCCAGCGGCACACTCGCTGAAACCCTGTCGCGTCTGGACTTGCCAACCGCGCATATGCCTGATGCGAGCGCTGTGATCGATGCAAAGGTGGCGATGCACGATGAGGTGTATCACCTAACCCGGTTGGACTTTTCCGGCGGGAGCCTGTGGGTGAGTAAAGTCCAATGCCCTGCGGGTACCTCGATGCGGGCACGGATTCTGGCACGCGATGTAAGCGTGGCGATTGTGGCTCCGCAAGGATCCAGCATCACTAATATTCTTGCCGCGCGCATTGTCCAGATTCAGGACGAGGGGCCCGATAGGGTTAGTCTGCGGCTGGCAGTCGCAGACGGACAGATGCTGCTGTCACGTATTACACGCCGTTCGCGCGACCAGCTCGGACTGACGGCGGGAATGCAGATATTCGCGCAGGTGAAGAGCGTGGCCTTGATTGCGTAATATAATGGCATCATCCTCGGTTGATGCCTGGTCATGTGGAGTTAAATTATTATGAGCCGTCTATTTTTGCTGGTTGCCATCGCGGTGGTGGTTTATCTGCTAATCAGGTCATCCGGCAGAAATGTGCCTCAGCAAGATAAATCAGTTGCGGAGGATATGGTGCGCTGCGCTTATTGCGGCGTGCATTTGCCCAAAGGCGAGAGCATCTTGTCTGGCGGGAGGTCCTTTTGCTGCGTTGAGCATCGTGATGCTTATCGCAAGTAAACATGGCGTCGCAGACGAACACGGCTTTAACTCGCGTTGAGCGCGATGACTGACAGACCCGTGACTGATTCCCCGCCCGTCGATTTCTGGCGTTCCCTCCTATATTTCAATCTATACCGGCTGACATTGGCCAGCATTTTCGTCCTGCTCACTGGAACGTTCGGTTCTTCGCTGTCGCTGGGCGCTTACAACTTGCCGCTGTTCTTTGGCTCGAGCGTGGTGTATCTGGCGATTGTGCTGTTGTCATTCATTCCACTGCGGTTACGCTGGCCCCGCTTTACTTGGCAGCTTGCGGTTCAAATAGGTGGCGATATTGTTGCGCTGACCGTGCTTTCTTATGCAAGTGGCGGGATAAAGAGCAATATCGGCCTGTTGCTCCTGGTTTCACTGGCGGCCGGCGGATTGATCAGTCGCGGTAAGATCACTTTGTTGTTTTCCGCGCTGGCTAGCATTGCCGCGCTATTGGAGCATGCATATGCGGTGCTGCATGACGATGCTGATGTGGCACAGTATGTTCAGGTCGGAATGCTGTGTATGGCATATTTTGCCGTAGCCTGGCTGGCGCATACGCTGGCAAAATATGCCGTGGACAGCCAGCAGTTAGCACAACGCCGTGGTCGTGATCTGGTCAGTTTGGCCGAGGCGAATCGACTGGTGATGCGTGATATGCAAGACGGGGTGCTAGTGGTGGACGGGCAAGGAATGATCATGCAAATGAATCTTCGTGCTGAGCACTTGCTGCATAGGAGCGTCAGTACCGGAAGCCGGTTGTCGGAAACCTTTCCGATCTTGTTCGGTCAGTATGCGCTTTGGAAGCAAAGCGGAAGAGCTAGCCGGGACATACTTGAGTTGGATTTGGGATTGCAAGCCCGATTGCGCTTTGTGGCTATCGAACAGGATGCAGCTCATGGCGTAGTAATTTTTCTGGAAGACATGCAGCGTGTCCGGGCCGAGGCGCAACAGATCAAGCTGGCCGCCTTGGGGCGCCTGACCGCGAATATTGCGCACGAGGTGCGCAACCCCTTGTCTGCAATCAGCTATGCAACGGAACTGATGCAAGAGGAACAGGGCGATGCAAGGCATCAACGGTTGCTGCAAATCGTGCTGGACAACACGCAGCGCATCAATCAGATCGTTCAAGACGTGATGCAGTTGAATCGCCGAGATCGAGCTCAGCCCGAAGTATTCGAGCTGGACACGATGTTGCGGGCTTTTGTCGAGGAGTTTGATCTGGCTGAGCGGCTTGATCGTGGAGTCGTGGTGCTGGCAGGCTTGCCGGGTGTTGAGGTTTCCTTCGATCGCGGCCATTTGCGACAGGTGCTGTGGAATTTATGCGGCAACGCCCTGCGTCATGGCCGCAAGTTGCAAGGCAGCTTGCAACTCGTGATGCGCGATGTGGCTGGTAATATGGTTTTGGATGTCCTGGATGATGGACCGGGCGTTCCCTCCGAGCAGCAAGGCAAATTGTTCGAACCTTTCTTTACCACCATGCCCGAGGGTACTGGCTTGGGGTTGTATATCGCGAAGGAGCTGTGTGAGGCGAACGGTGCTCACCTTGAATATCATGTTAGCGATGGCCCAGGTGCGTGTTTTCGCATAACCTTCGCGAAACCAACTAGAATTGGCAAGGAGCTTGAACATGGCGGATAAATACCGGGAGAAGATTTCCAGCGTGTTGCTGGTGGATGACGAACCGGATATTCTGGAGTTGCTGGAACTGGCGCTGCGCAAGATGGGGCTGGAGGTGGACAAGGCCGTCAATGTGCAAGAGGCATTGACGAGGTTGGCGGCTCGCCGTTATGACCTCTGCCTCACTGATATGCGTCTGCCGGACGGGGACGGTTTACAAGTAGTGCAATATATCGCGCAGCGTAATCAGGACGTGCCCGTTGCGGTTATTACCGCGCATGGCAACATGGAGAATGCCGTGACCGCGCTCAAGGCAGGTGCATTCGATTACCTGAGCAAACCGGTTTCGCTGGATCAGTTGCGTGCGTTGGTGAAATCCGTGCTGAATTTGCCGCAGATAGGCACATCCGGCGACAAGGTGCTGCTCGGCCATTCGCCCGCCATGCAGAAGGTGCGTGACCTGATTCAGCGCGTGGCGCGCAGCCAGGCACCGGTGCATATCAGTGGGGAATCTGGCAGCGGGAAGGAGCTTGCAGCGCGGCTTATTGTGCAGAGCGGCGCGCGGCACGAACAGCCATTTGTCGCAGTGAACTGCGGCGCTATTCCAGCCAACCTGATGGAAAGCGAATTTTTTGGCTATAAGAAGGGCTCGTTCACCGGCGCCGACAAAGACCGCGATGGGTTCTTCCAGGCGGCGCACGCCGGGACTTTGTTCCTGGATGAGGTTGCGGATTTGCCGTTGCCCATGCAGGTGAAGCTGCTTCGCGCGATACAGGAGAAGCGGGTACGCAAAATCGGTGCCACCAGCGAGGAATCGGTGGACGTGCGCATCATCAGCGCGACACACCATGACCTGGCCGAACGCGTGCGGCAGGGCGCATTCCGTCAGGATCTGTATTACCGGCTCAGTGTGATCCCGATCCAGATGCCGGCGCTGCGCGAGTTGCGCGATGATATACCGGAAATTGCACAGCGGATTCTGGAGCGTTTACGCGGCGATACGGAGGTGCGTTTTTCAGCAGATGCGTTGCGCGCGCTGCAGGGCTACAGCTTTCCGGGTAACGTGCGCGAACTCGAGAATATTATCGAAAGGGCTTTGGCGTTATGCTTGGGAGGGGTGATCGAGGAGCAGGATCTATTGCTGGTGCCCGTGGAGCATAACCAATCCGAAAGTGAGTCCTTGAGCGGCAAATTTCCGCTGCCGGCATACTTGGATCGTGTCGAGAAACAAGCCTTGCTGGAAGCCCTGGAACAGACTGGCTTTAATCGCACCGCCGCCGCCAAGTTGCTGGGGTTGACCTTCCGCACGATTCGCTACCGCATGGATCGGCTCGGCATCAAGGGCCCCCCCGAGGCCGATGAACCGGAATAGTATGAATTTGAAAGTAGATGTGCAAGGGCTGCTGGCCGGTTGCGACTACCTTCCGTCGCCGAACTGTGATGAGCGCCCCTGGGGCGCTATTGAATTGCTGGTGATACACAATATCAGCCTGCCGCCCGACGAGTTTGGCGGGGACGGCGTCCAGCGGCTGTTCACCAATACCCTGGATGTGGCAGCCCATCCTTATTATCCAACGATAGCTGGCCTGAAGGTGTCGGCACATTTTTTCTTGCGCCGCGACGGGCAGATCATTCAGTTTGTTCCCTGTTTGAAACGAGCGTGGCACGCCGGGGAGTCATGTTGGCAGGGGAAGGCGCGCTGCAACGACTTTTCCATCGGCATCGAGCTAGAGGGTAGCGATGCTGTGCCATTCACCGATGCGCAATACTCAGCGCTCAATTGCCTGACCCGGGCATTGCGAAAAGCCTATCCGATTCGCGGCATTGCAGGCCACAGTGATATCGCCCCACAACGCAAGACCGACCCGGGCCCTTGTTTCGACTGGATGCGCTATCTGACCGACTGTGCGAAGTGACGGCACGGTACTGTCAATCCCAGCGTTGCCGACTTGGCAAACCGGTACTGGTTGGCGGATTGCCAGACTTTATTCCAGGCGTGTCCCTTCATTTAATTTCCGCCGAGCCCGCAAATGAATTTGACCGCAATTCATCAGGTCATTTTTTGCTTGCAATATTTTTGTTAACTACTACAATTAGCTCCGCCGCTAAAAAAAAATACTAGATATAGTGGTTTTTGCTTTTCGGGGTTAACAAACATTTTAAGGGAGTAAGTTTATGCTGCATGCCGCTACTGATAGCGTTTCAACCTCTCAAATGCTTGCCAATAACGTTCCAGACCCCGTTTCATCTTCTCCTTCTTCTTCCAATCAATTCGATCAATACAAGGTAATCCGCCGCAATGGTTCGGTGGTCATCTTTGAACCAGCCAAGATTTCGATTGCACTGACCAAGGCTTTCCTTGCCGTGAATGGGGGTCAGGGCGCGGCATCCGCTCGCGTTCGCGAGCTGGTCGAGCAATTAACCAATGGTGTCGTCTCGGCATTGATGCGCCGCCAGCCGCATGGCGGGACCATGCACATCGAGGATATTCAGGATCAGGTGGAGTTGGGTTTGATGCGTTCTGGCGAGCACGACGTTGCACGAACCTATGTGCTGTATCGTGAAGAACGGGCGCGTTCCCGCGCCAAAGCGAAGTCCAAGATAAAGGAGCCGGTGCACGTCATCAGTGTCACTGGCGAAGATGGGGTGGCACGCCCGCTTGATCTGGATCGACTGTCCGCATTGGTGCAGGATGCATGCGCGGGCCTGGGCGATGTCGTGTCCGCCGAAGCCGTCATCAAGCTGACGCTTAAGGATCTGTATGATGGTGTGGCAGTGCACGAGGTGCGCAAGTGCCTCGTGCTGTCCGCCCGTTCTTTGATTGAAAAGGAGCCGGCCTATAACTTTGTTACTGCGCGCCTGCTGCTTAATAATATTTGCAGCGAAACGTTGGGCGAGGAGATCGCACCCGGGGACATGGCGACACGCTATGCGACATACTTTCCTAAATTCATCAAGCAGGGTATCGCCGCGGAATTGCTGGATGCCCGTCTTGCACAATTCGATCTGAAGCGTTTGGCAAAGGAGTTGAATGCCCAGCGCGATCTGCAGTTCGGCTACCTCGGCCTGCAAACCCTGTATGACCGCTACTTTTTGCATATCGAAGGCAAGCGCATCGAGTTGCCGCAGGCCTTCTTCATGCGGGTCGCGATGGGCCTGGCGTTGAACGAGATAGATCGCGATGGACGCGCGATCGAGTTTTATCGCCTGCTGTCCAGCTTCGATTTCATGAGTTCCACGCCAACCTTGTTCAATTCGGGCACACAGCGTTCGCAGCTCTCCTCCTGTTATCTGACCACCGTCGCCGATGACTTGGATGGAATATACGAGGCGATCAAGGAAAACGCCTTGCTCGCGAAATATGCGGGTGGTCTGGGTAACGACTGGACGCCGGTGCGTGCGCTGGGCGCCCATATCAAAGGTACCAACGGTCAGTCACAGGGTGTAGTGCCCTTCCTCAAAGTGGTGAACGATACCGCTGTAGCAGTGAATCAGGGCGGAAAGCGCAAGGGCGCGGTATGCGCCTATCTGGAAACCTGGCATCTCGACATAGAGGAGTTCCTGGATCTGCGCAAGAACACCGGCGATGACCGCCGTCGTACCCATGACATGAATACCGCGAACTGGATACCAGATCTGTTCATGAAGCGCGTGATGGAAGGTGGCGACTGGACGTTGTTTTCACCATCGAATGTGCCTGACCTGCACGACAAGTTTGGTGCAGAATTCGAGCGAGCCTATACTGCTTACGAAGCTAAAACGGTCACCGGAGAACTCAAGCTGTTCAAGAGGGTTCCCGCAGCCAGCCTGTGGCGCAAGATGCTGACCATGCTGTTCGAGACCGGGCATCCGTGGATCACGTTCAAGGATCCGTGCAACATTCGCTCCCCACAACAGCATGTGGGTGTGGTGCATAGCTCGAACTTGTGTACCGAAATCACTTTGAACACCAGCGACGAGGAGATTGCGGTGTGCAATCTGGGGTCGGTCAATCTGGCAGCGCACTTGTATCCCAAGGATCACGAAAAGGCTGGTCACATCGACCATGACAAGTTGCGCCGGACGGTGAGCACCGCGATGCGCATGCTGGATAACGTCATCGACATCAACTACTACGCGGTGGGCAAGGCACGCAATTCCAATCTGAAACACCGTCCCGTCGGTCTGGGAATCATGGGCTTCCAGGATTGCCTGCACGATTTACGCATCGCCTATTCCTCCGAGGCTGCAGTCGAGTTTGCCGACCGCTCGATGGAGGCGGTGTGCTACTACGCATACTGGGCATCGACAGAATTGGCCGAAGAGCGCGGTCGCTATGCAACCTATCGCGGCAGCCTGTGGGATCGAGGCATTTTGCCGCAAGACACGCTTGAGATGTTGCGCCAGGAACGTGGTGGCTATGTCGAAGTGGAAATGTCCGCCAGCATGGATTGGGATGCCCTGCGCACCCGCATTAAGCAGCATGGCATGCGCAATTCAAATTGCATCGCGATAGCACCTACCGCCACTATTTCCAACATCATCGGCGTTTCGGCCTGCATCGAGCCGACCTACCAGAACATCTTTGTGAAGTCGAACCTGTCCGGCGAATTTACGGTCATCAATGAACATCTCGTCGCGGACTTGAAACAGCTCGGTCTGTGGGATGAGGTCATGATCGCGGACTTGAAATATTTCGACGGCAGCTTGGCCAAGATTGATCGCATCCCCTCAGAGTTCCGCAGCTTGTACGCCACGGCGTTTGAGGTCGAGCCGAACTGGCTGATCGAGGCCGCATCACGTCGCCAGAAGTGGATAGACCAAGCGCAGTCGCTGAACATCTACATGGCTGGCGTGTCGGGCCGCAAGCTCGACGAGACCTATAAACTTGCATGGTTGCGTGGATTAAAGACGACGTACTATTTGCGTACCATGGGGGCGACTTCGGCCGAGAAGTCAACCGGTCGAGCCGGGGCCCTTAACGCGGTTCCAGCAACCGGCGGCGTTGTTGAAGAGGCCAAGTTCTGTTCGATTGACAATCCGGGGTGTGAAGCTTGCCAGTAGTAGAGGACGAAACATTTGGGGCAAAGGAGAATAACAAGATGCTGAAATTTGAAGAAGATATTAGGGCGGCCGGGATGCCGTTGGGCATGATGCCGGCGGCCTCTTTCGATGAGGTCTTTGTCATGCCAAAGCCGGTCGTGTCGACGGAGAGGGAAGGACAGGCGGAGGGCGTTGGTACGGCAAAAAGCGTCGGGCGCATCCGTGTAGAGGACAAGCGCATCATCAATTGCAGCGCAGACGTGAACCAGTTAGTCCCGTTCAAGTACAAGTGGGCGTGGGAAAAATACCTGGCGGCCTGCGCCAATCACTGGATGCCGCAGGAAGTGAATATGACTGCAGACATTGCGCTGTGGAAAAGCGACAGGCTGAGTGAGGACGAACGCCTTTTGGTGAAGCGCAATCTCGGTTTCTTCACGACGGCGGACAGTCTGGCAGCGAATAACATCGTGCTTGGTACCTATCGCCACATCAGCAATCCGGAGTGCCGTCAATATCTGCTCCGTCAGGCGTTTGAGGAGGCAATCCATACACATGCCTATCAATACATCGTGGAAAGCCTGGGCCTGGATGAGGGCGAGATCTTCAACATGTATCACGAAGTACCCAGTATTCGTGCCAAGGACGAGTTTTTGTTGCCATTCATCGATACGCTGACCAACCCTTCATTCAAGACCGGCACGCCGGAGGCGGATCGCCAGTTGCTCCGCAGTTTGATCGTCTTTGCCTGCATCATGGAAGGATTATTCTTCTATGTGGGTTTCGTGCAGATCCTCGCGTTAGGGCGTCAAAACAAGATGACTGGGGCTGCCGAGCAATACCAATACATTCTGCGTGATGAATCCATGCACCTGAATTTCGGGGTGGATGTGATCAACCAGATCAAGATGGAAAATCCCCGCCTGTGGACATCTGAATTCCGCGAGGAAGTGCGCGGGTTGATGCAAAAGGGAGTCGAGCTGGAATACGCCTATGCAGAGGACACCATGCCGCGTGGTGTGCTTGGGCTAAACGCCAGCATGTTCAAAGAGTATCTGCGATTCATCGCCAACCGGCGCTGCCAGCAAATTGGCGTAGACGTATTGTATCAGGGAGCGACTAATCCTTTCCCATGGATGGCTGAAATGATCGACCTGAAGAAGGAGAAGAACTTTTTTGAGACCCGTGTCACCGAATATCAAACCGGCGGCGCGTTGTCCTGGGACTAGCGGGGACTTAAGGTGTGGGCTTTAGCCTGTGCTCGCGGTTGAGCACTGGCTGGGGGTGAAGTAGCAGTAAATGTTATGTTTTTTAACTTTCATTACTGAAGGAGAAGCGAAATGGTAGCAAAGAAGAAAGCTAAACCCGCAGCAAAGAAGGCCGCTGCTAAAAAGCCAGCTGCGAAGAAGGCAGTAGCGAAGAAGCCAGCAGCGAAGAAGGCAGCGGCGAAGAAGCCGGCAGCAAAGAAGGCCGCTGCTAAAAAGCCAGCTGCGAAGAAGGCAGTAGCGAAGAAGCCAGCAGCGAAGAAGGCAGCGGCGAAGAAGCCGGCAGCAAAGAAGGCCGCTGCTAAAAAGCCAGCTGCGAAGAAGGCAGTAGCGAAGAAGCCGGCAGCGAAGAAGGCAGCGGCGAAGAAGCCGGCAGCAAAGAAGGCCGCTGCTAAAAAGCCAGCTGCGAAGAAGGCCGTAGCGAAGAAGCCAGCAGCAAAGAAAGCCGCTGCTAAAAAGCCCGCAGCTAAAAAAGCGGCAGCTACCCCGGCAGCTCCTGCGGTAGCGCGTCCAGCTGCAACACCGGCTCCTTCTGCTCCAGCACCAGTACGTCCGGCTGCAACATGGCCTTTTCCTACACCAGGAATCGGCAAGCCGAACTAATCGGGAGTGTTGCTGTGGTGGCGGTCCCTTGATGTCTTGACAGTAACAGTTGTTATGGTAGCAAGGGGCCAACCACAGTTGGGCTTATAGTTTTTCGGCGCACTAACAGGTGCGTGCGCCTTTTTCTTTCGCTAATGCAATGTTGGCGTGAGGTGTTGTTCCCGTTGCCAATCGGATGGTTGGCGATTGCTTTTGTGCCTTCTCAATTTTGTAAATGCCTTCGTGAGAACAGTTACTTCAAAATCTATCGTGCTGGCGTTCTGCTTTTCACTTGCCGCATGTGCGACCTTGCCACCCATACAGTACAAAAATGTCATTGATCCGCAGGCAGCAGCCATCGTGCCGATGCACTCCGACAGGCCGATCATCGCGCTGGCGTTGGGGAGTGGGGGCGATCGGGGTTTCGCGCATATCGGTGTGATCAAAGCACTTGAGGCGAATGACGTTCACATAGACCTTATCGTCGGTACCAGCGCGGGAAGTGTAGTGGGAGCGTTGTTTGCAGGCGGCTACACAGGCGATGAAATAGAGCAAATAGCACTCAAGCTCGATCAGGAGCATCTCGATAGCTACGACATCTCAAAGCGCGGCTACATAAGTGGTGAACGACTGCAGGATTTTGTGGATCGGAAATTGAAAAATCGTTCGATCGAACAATTGGACCGACCCTTTATAGCGATTGCTACGCAACTGCGCACAGGCAATGCAGTGGCCTTCAACCGCGGCAATACGGGAAAGGCAGTGCGAGCATCCAGTAGCATTCCGGGCGTGTATTATCCGGTGCAGATTGGCGATGAGGAATATGTAGATGGCGACTTGAAGAGCCCGGTGCCGGTGGGCGTGGCACGTGAGATGGGCGCGGATCTCGTCATCGCCGTGGATATCTCGCAGCAACCGAAAGATAACCCTTTGCCGCAAGATATCATCGACATTCTTAAACAAAGCCTGCGAATCATGCGCCAATCGGTCGTGGCACACGAAATCGATGCGGCGCAGATCGTGATTCGCCCTGCCATCGGCAAAACGCCAGAAATGGATGAGTCCGGCAAGTTGCTCATCATCAAGAGTGGGGAGGATGCCGCACTAGCGTTGATCCCTCAGATACGGGAATGGGTACAAAAAATCGCCAAGAAAAAGGCTAAAGGAATGGGTGGCATCACCGGGAAGCAACATCTGCCAGAAGGGAATGCTTCGCGCCAATTTCTCAGTGCGACGTTGTAAAGCGCAAATGAGGGACAGCCGCGCGATTTCTGCGGCCATATCGTGGGAGGTCTCGAAACGGCAATGCAGCACGGGAGATCCTGGCCGAGGCATCGGCTATCCTCGACTATTCGGACACTATTGAGGCATATGTGATGATCGTACGCAAGGCAGATGAGCGGGGCTATGCACACCATGGATGGCTGGAAAGCTGGCACAGTTTCTCCTTTGCCGATTACCGTGATCCGGAGCATGTTCATTTTGGCCCGTTGCGCGTGATCAACGAGGACATCGTGCAGCCGGGCACAGGCTTTGGTACGCACGGGCATCGCGATATGGAAATCCTGACCTATGTGCTGAGCGGCACATTGCGCCACCGCGATAGCATGGGGCATGGCGAGGACATACGTTATGGGGAAGTGCAGCTGATGACCGCTGGTACTGGCGTGCAGCACAGCGAGGTCAATCCTTCGCCTAACGAGGCGGTGCATCTGCTGCAAATCTGGATTATTCCGAATAAGCAAGGACTGACGCCTGGCTACCAGCAAGGGAATTTTCCGATAGAAGACAGGCGGGGGCGCTGGTGCCTGCTGGCTTCGCCCGATAGGGCCGGGGGGTCGTTGCTGATTCACTCGGACGCCAAGGTGTTCGGGGCGCGGCTGGATGGCGCGGAAGCGCTGGACTATCTGGTTGCCGCCCACCGCAAGATATATTTGCACGTCGCACGCGGCAGCTTACAGGCAAACGGATATGCACTTGGTGCGGGCGATGCGCTGATGCTCAGCGAAGAAGGCGCGGTCGCGCTGGGTGCGGGACGCGATGCTGAGGTACTCCTGTTCGATATGGGGTAGGGCATGCGGCTGCCGCCCTCCAATCATCAAATTGTTCCCCGAGCATAGGGTGCCGGAGTTCGTCCTTGACGTCCGGCCCGCTGCTCAAAGCGCCTTGGAGTCGCAGATAGCAATCTGGTTTCCCGGAGCTGCGAAGCAGGTTATAGAGCGCTTCCTATGCGGCGCTCTTGACCCGGATGATCCGCACCACTTCAGGTATCTTGCGTAAACCGCGCATGATTTTGGCGAGGTGCAAGCGGTTGTTAACTTCAAGAGTGAAATGCAGTCCAGAATATTCGCCTTCATGAGTAAAGCTGATGTTCTCAATGTTGGCTTCCGCTTCCGCGATCGCTGCCGAGATCTTTGCCAGAACACCGCGTTGGTCGGCAACCAGCAATTTGATGTTGACGCCAAAGGGGCGATGGATGTTCTTGTCCCATGCCACCTCCAGCCATTGCTCGCCGCTGCTGCGACCCCGGCGCAATGTTGGGCAATCGTGTGTGTGCACCAACAAGCCTTGCCCGCTCTTGATCACGCCGACGATCGGATCGCCGGGGATCGGATGACAACATTGCGCAAATTGAACCGCCATGCCCTCAGTGCCTTGTATGGTGATGACTGGATTGACAGCGGCTTCACCGGACGCCAATTCTCCAATGCTGGCCAGCTGCCGAGCCACGACCATGTTGAGGCGTCGACCTAGGCCGATGTCGGCAAGAATGTCCTGGCGCGTCTTTACCCCGGTATCCCGCAGCAACTTGTTCCAGCGGGCCTCGTCCATGTCTTGCGGCTTAACGCCCAAAGTCTGAAGCGCCTGGTTGAGCAGACGCTCTCCGAGTCGGGCGGACTCACCGGATTGCATGGTCTTCAGGAAATGGCGGATCTGGCTGCGCGCCTTGCTCGTGGCGACATAACTAAGCCAGCTTGGATTGGGATGGGCATGTGAAGCCGTGATCACCTCGACGCGGTCACCATTCCTGAGTTCCGTACGCAAGGGAACCAGCTCATGGTTGACCTTGGCTGCGATGCAGCGATTACCGATGTCGGTGTGCACACTGTATGCGAAGTCCACCGCAGTCGCACCGCGTGGCAATGAGAGGATCTTGCCCTTGGGCGTAAAGACATACACTTCATCGGGGAATAGGTCGACCTTGAGATGCTCAAGAAATTCGGACGAATCGTTACTCTGGCTCAGGCTTTCGAGCAATTCCTGCAACCACTGGTGCGTTCTCTTATGCAGGTCATTGATCGATTCGTGGCCACTTTTGTACAACCAATGCGATGCGACACCAGCCTCCGCGATCTTGTGCATCTCATGGGTGCGTATCTGAATCTCGATGGGTGTCCCATAGGGACCGAACAGCGTGGTGTGCAGCGATTGATATCCGTTAAGCTTTGGGATGGCGATGTAATCCTTGAACTTGCCGGGTATCGGTTTGTACAAACCGTGCAGCACGCCCATGGCCACGTAGCAGGAAGCAAAATCGTTTACCAGAACTCGGAAGCCGTAGATATCGAGTACCTCGGAAAATGCCAGGGACTTGGTCTGCATTTTTCTGTAGATGCTGTAGATGTTCTTTTCGCGGCCGGTAACATCTGCCTCAATATGGTTTTCGGCAAGCCGGTGCCGTATCGCGTCAAGCATCTTGCCGAGTACTTCACGACGATTGCCCCTGGCAACTTGGAGGGCTTTCGAAAGGACCGCATAGCGATTGGGGTGCAGATGTTTAAAGCTCAGGTCCTGCAGTTCGTGGTGCATGTCGTTAAGGCCGAGCCGATTTGCTATCGGGGCGTAGATTTCCATAGTCTCACGCGCGATGCGCTCGCGCTTGTCTGGCGCCATGGATTCCAGCGTGCGCATGTTGTGCAGACGGTCGGCCAACTTGATGAGAATGACGCGTACATCGCGCGCCATCGCCAGCAGCATCTTCCGAAAATTTTCCGCTTGGGCGTCTTCGCGCGTCTCGAACTGAATTTTATCGAGTTTGCTCAAGCCCTCGACCAACTCGGCCACAGGCTTGCCAAATTTATCGGCGACCTGTTCGGCGGTGACTTCAGTGTCTTCCACCACGTCGTGCAACAGTGCGGCGATGATCGCCTGAACGTCGATATGCAACGGCGTCAGGATGCGCGCGACAGCAATCGGATGGGAGAAATACGGTTCGCCGGATTGGCGCATCTGGCCCCGATGTGCCGCACGGCTGAATTCAATCGCTACACGGACGTGTTCGACGTCCTTTGGCTTAAGATAGTTGGACAGCTCCTCTATTAATAGATCTGTGTCGGCCATTTAAAATCACGTTGATTATGCCTGGCCGCGATTCAAGATTTCCTTGCCCACCTTGCCTTCGCTGATTTCACGCAACGCGACGACTGTGGGTTTGTCCTTGCTGTTTTCCACCAGATGCGCCGCACCATTGGCCAATTGGCGTGCCCGGTAGGCGGCGACCAAGGTCAGTTCGAAACGATTCGGAATTTGGAGGAGACATTCTTCTACGGTAATACGTGCCATGATTTACTCCGGGTTTTGTAATTGATTGATTAAGGCCTGATGGCGAGCCAATTGTGTCACGCAACGCAGTCTCGCGGAGAGTACTACCGCATCGAGTTCGCGGAGCGCATCGTTCAGGGTATCGTTGATGATAACATAATCGAACTCGGCGACATGCGCTACATCGTCGCGCACTGCGGCCATGCGTTTGGCAATCACCACATCATTATCCTTGCCGCGCCCCTTGAGACGCTGTTCCAGCACCTCCAGGGAAGGTGGCAAAATGAAAATGCTGATGCTTTTTGGAAACAGGCGGCGAATCTGCGCCGCGCCCTGCCAATCTATTTCCAGGAGAATATCCCGTCCCTTAGTGATCTGCTGACTGATCCAAGACTGTGAAGTTCCATAAAGATTGCCATATACTTCCGCGCTTTCCAGAAACTCACCCCGTTCGGCCATTGCGAGGAATGTCTCGCGGCTGACAAAATGATAATCCTTGCCGTCCCGTTCGCCGGGACGGGGATCACGAGTGGTATAGGAGACTGACAGATCAATGCTCGGATTGGTCTCGAGCAGGGCGTGCACTAGACTGGTCTTGCCAGCCCCGGACGGGGCACTGATGATGAAAAGATTTCCAGACATTATTTACTCCAGGTTTTGAATTTGAATCTGCGCTGACCAGATAACGACATGTTGCATACGGTTATCCATCAATGTGTTTTTTGTTCAGGAACACACCGTGCTAGGCAGTTTTTCCGGGTGAACAGTGTCCGCGCCTATGTACCAATTCTATACCAAACCCGAACGGTGATACTGCTGCACAAGCGCAGCTCCCAAATAGGTGAATTGCATGGGTCGTGCCATGCCGGCATCCCTATTCCTCTGTGGAAGGACGGCTTGGCCAATATCCTTCCGAGCAACTTCACTGCCAAGCTGGTTGCAGATTGTATTACTGCACGAGAAGAGTTGAGTGAAACCTGGTTAACAGATTTGACTTCATTTTTCCGCTAGATTTAGTATGTCGCGCTTAGGCGGGCCAGAACTCATGGGTCCGGTAAACAGCGCCGACGTGGTAGTGGACGCCTGTGATAACTTTGCCACTCGCCATGAGATCAACCGCGCATGCGTGGCGCTGCGCAACCATAGGCGTGTTTGCGCCACTCACCGCAATGATCGGCAGCCTGCAGGCCGGCGAAGGAATCCGTCTGCTGGTAGGTATGCTCAACCCCTTAGCTGGCTGGTGCTATTCGACGCCGAGGGCATGGAATGGCAGAGGGTAAAGCTGTCCAGGAGTCCCGATTGTGCGGTCTGTTCGATTCGCTAGGGCGTAGCTTGCGCTGACAGCTTAGGGCCGCCGCCGGGGCGCGTGCCGGAAAGAATCAGGTGCGTGGAAGAAAACGGCAGACCAGACGACCACCCCACAGAATAGGGGCAGCCGCAGTTTCGCACTTACCGCCATCAAAGTACTTACGCCCGGCTTGATGACCAGCGCCACGCCCGACCATTCCAGTAGCATGCGAGGCTTGTTCCGGACGTCGAGGGCAAACATGGCGATCCCGGTCTCCAATACGCCCATTGCTTGCTCGTGACGCGACAGTGGGCGCCCATGACCGCTGCACCGGGACCGATAAGCGTAGCAAGGTGCAAGCCGCGCAGCACGACGCTGAGCCAGCGCAGGACAGGGTGCTGAGTGTGCGCTACCAAGGGTTCCAGCCAAGCCCTGGCAGGAAGGTAAGCAGGTCGCCGGGGTTGACAACAGTGCCCGCCGGGATGATTGAGACGCCGTCGGCCCACACTGCTGAGGAGATGATGGAGGAATCCTGATTGGGGAAGATGTCCAATCCGCCCCGGTCGTTGCGGCGCACGCGCACGAACTCCATGCGGTTGCCTTTTACGGCGTAGCTGAAGTCGGCACGCAGGGTCAGCGGGTTGGGTTCGATGAGCGTCAATCCCTGGCAGCGGCGCAGGAAGGGGGCGACCAGCGTGAGCAGGCCCGACCAGACCGACACAGGATTGCCTGGCAGACCTATGAATGCCGCCGTGCTTCCGTCCGCACTCACACTGCCGAAGGCTAGCGGCTTGCCGGGCTTTGAAGCGATCTTCCAGACGTCGATATGACCTTCCGCCCTGACCGCGGCGGTGACATGGTCCTCGTCGCCTTCCGACATGCCGCCGCTGGTGACGATGACATCGGCATCGGCGGCCGCCCGGCGCAAGGCGTCTCGGGTGGCGTGGCTATCGTCCCGGACGATCCCCAAGTCGATTAGCTCAACCCCCATCCCTTGTAAGAAGCCGCGCATCACGTAGCGGTTGGAGTTGTAGATGTGGCCTGGAGGCAGCGGCTCGCCAGGCATCGCTAGTTCGCTCCCGGTGAAGAAGATGGCCACCTTTAGGCGGCGGAATACCTTGACCTCAGCGATACCCACCGAGGCAGCCAGCCCCATGGCGGCGGCAGAAAAAATGCTGCCGCTGGCGAGAATGGTTTTGCCTGCGGTCAAATCCGAACCCTGGAGACGCACATGCTGGCCTACAACGGGAATCTGGTTGACGATCACGAAGTCGCCATCGACCTGGCAATCTTCCTGCATCACCACGGCATCTGCCCCATCCGGTACTTGGGCGCCAGTGAAGATGCGGCAGCACTGCCCGGAATCAGCGGCTTCGCCACCTCACCCGCCGCCACCCTCTGACTGACAGGGAGGCGCATGCCGACCCCGGCGACATCGCGCGAGCGAAACGCGTATCCATCCATGGCCGAATTTGAAAAGGGCGGCACCGTCATCGGCGAGATCATGTCTTCAGCCAGCACTCTCCCGTGCGCACTAGCCAAATCCACGGATTCGGTTTCGGTAGCAGGTCGGGCGGATGAGAGCAGCCGCGCCTTGGCTTCGTTGAAGGTGAGCATAGCCACGAGCGGTACCTAATCCTTCACGCTGACGGGGCGTCAATGTTACAACAATTTTCCCCGACCCGCGATTGTTTACCTGCAACCTCGCGATCAATGTCGCTGCAATCACTATACGCAGATCTCCATCAGCCGGGTGCTTTCCTCGCTCGGCATGCGCCGGGGTCGTCTGGCCGGCGGTGAGCCCCTCTCACGCATTTGAATAACAGCGAGCTTGCATGTTGCCACAT
>CAWHYN010000037.1:0-15092 GCA_963833515.1 uncultured beta proteobacterium
CGCCGAGTCAATGCTCGAAGAAGTCGAGCTCATGCCCTTCACTTTTTGCGACCCGGATGATCCGACTGCGACGACTGCGTCAGGACCGACCTTAGGCTCGGGGGCGTGCACCGCACAGGTTGAGAACATCGGGCCGGAAGCGGCGTATGCTTATCAGCTTACGGCGGAAACCCGTTACAGTACGACCACTCCGTTCGATAACGTCAATGACTACAACGGCTTCAGCATGGCGGCCGGGTCACTCTTGGATGTTACTGGAACGCCAGTCGGACCGGCAGGATATGCAGTATCGGTAACGGTGGCGAATAATGGTATGCCTGCTGCCGGGGCGTCACCCGCGATCGCTGCCTCAGAGGCATTGCTCATCACCGTGACCGTCACTGGTCCGGATGGGGTTCCCGTAGTGCTTGAAGGCGTCCGAACGCGTTATTCGCCGAGGAGCGGACCATGACTGAAAACGAGATGCGAAACGCATGGGAAAAAAGACGACAGTGGCGCGGGGCTCGCACGTTGCGCTTCTTGCCCGGCGCTTCAAGAGAAGGCGGCTTCACGCTCATCGAGATCATTATGGTGATGGTCATCACCGGCATCATCGGCGGCATGGTAGCGGTCTTTCTTCGAGCACCGATACAGCAGTATACGGATCTCAAGCGCCGTGCCGACATGACGGATATCGCGGATACCGCGCTGCGCCGCATCGAACGCGACTTACGACTGGCATTGCCGAACAGTGTGCGGGTGACGAAAGTCGGGAGTAATTACTATCTGGAGTTCTTGCCGACCACGGGAGGCGGGCGTTATCGGGCCGATGTGGCGTCGTCCGGCCCTTCGGCGGGGTGTGGCAGCCTGGCAGCCGACGTGCTGGACTTCACCGCCGCCGATACCTGCTTCGAAGTGTTGGGCGGTACGATGCCGAATGTGGGAGACCAGATCGTTGTGTACAATCTGGGCGTGAACGGCGCGAATGCGTATACCGGCTCCACTGCGGCCACGGACAATCGGCGTGTGGTCAGCGCAGTCGGCGCTAAGACCGTCTCGATCACATCTGGAAATCCGTTGCCTTTCGATTCGCCCAGTCACCGCTTCCAGGTCATCACCACCCCCGTGACTTATGTTTGCGCGCCTGTAGCAGGCGGCGGCGGCACGCTCACGCGCTGGCAGGGGTATACGATCCAGCCATCCCAGCCGACCGCGGTCCCGGCAGGCGTGACGCCCGCGGTGCTGGCCAATTATGTGGGCAGCACGTGCACGTTTACCTACAATCCCAACGTAGTCTCGCAGCGCTTCGGCCTGGTGACGATGAACCTGAGTATCACCGAAGGCAATGAAACGGTGACGCTTTACAGCGCGACCCATGTAAGCAACGTGCCATGAACAAGAACACCGAAAACACAGGCGGCAACACAGAGTACTGGCGAGGTCGCGCCGGGACGCATATGGCAACGCGCTCCACTCAAGCTTGTGGGACCGGGGAGCATGGGTTGTCCACCGTGTTCCGCCACCCTCCTTCTCAGCGCGGCTTCAGCCTGATTTCGGCGATCTTCCTGTTAGTGGTGATCGCCGCGCTGGGAACGTTTGCCGTCACGCTTTCCACCAACCAGCAACAAAGCACCGCACAGGATGTGCTGGGCTCGCGCGCCTATCAGGCGGCGCGTGCGGGCGTGGAGTGGGGTGCGTATCAGGTGTTGCGAAATGGCAATTGCACAGCCTCGCCACAGGCGCTCGCCGCCTTGCCTAACACTCTGGCAAATTTTACCGTGACGGTCACGTGCAGCAGTGTGGCAACCACAGAAGGCGGTGCCGCGGTCAATATCTATCAGCTGACCTCGATCGCGACCCTGGGCACAGTGGCCACATCGAACTATGTTGAACGCCAGATGAGCGTGACGATCGCGCAATAGAATTCGGGGGAAGAATCCCTCGATGAGCCAGAATTTCCTTAGAGACTTTGATAACTTTAGTGCGGACTCATGCTTCAGAGTGTGAAGTCGCGATTAAAAATTGATATCCGGGCGAGACCGGAAGAGCCGAAATCGACTGCCGGGCCACTCTAAAAAGTCATTGACACCAGTAGGTTATTGAATTATCTTCGTGTCAACTATGAAAATAACGCCATTCCCCATCTTGTTTAAGACCAAAAGCCGCAACGGTGGCCGGTTCGCAATCAGTTTGGGTACACATGGTATTTATCTGGCGAAGATCAAGTTTGGCGGGGCGATGCCGTGCGTGGCGCGCTGCGAATATCACGAGACCAGCAACCTGACCGCAGCCGCATTGGAAAAGCTGCGTCGCGAAACGCATATCAATGGCTACAAGGTTACGACGCTGTTGGCAGCAGGTGAATATCAGATGCTGCTGGTAGAAGCGCCCAATGTTCCTGCCGATGAGATGAAGAAGGCGGTGCGGTGGAAGATAAAGGACGGCCTGAAATTCCACATTGACGACGCAACGGTGGACCTGGTGCGCATTCCGGCCAGCAAATATGCTTCGGGTCGTCCGCAATCCCTCTATGCGATCGCAGCCGCGAACAGCATCATTCAGGAACGTGTCAAGTTATTTGAGCAGGCCAAGATCGAACTGGATGTGATTGATGTTCCGGAAATGGCGCAGCGCAATATCGCCGCTCTGTTCGAGCGGGAAGATCGCGCGTTGGCGTTGCTGGCATTTGACGATTTTGGGGGGCTGATGACATTTACCGCCGGTGGCGAGCTGTACATGTCGCGCCGCGTCGAGATCAGTGTCGGGCAGCTTTTGGATGCAGATGAGAATTTGCGTCAGCAATATCGTGGTCGCGTTGAGGTCGAGTTGCAGCGGTCGCTCGACTATTTTGATCGCCAGTTCAATCACGTGCCCGTTGACATGGTGTTGGTTTGCGTACCCGACAGTACGGGCCTCGTGGAATTCCTGGCTTCGGAGCTTGATGCAAAAGTGAAGAAGCTGGACTTGGCGGAAGTCATGGACATCAGCGCCGTTCCCGCCCTTGCTGACAGCGAATTTGTTGCACGCGCCTTGCCAACGTTAGGGGCTGCATTGCGCCAGGAAAGTCGCGCCCTATGAGCCAGCAGATCAATCTGTTCAATCCGATTTTCATGAAGCAGCGCAAGTATTTTTCGCTGCTGGCCATGTTGCAGGCACTCGGGTTGATCATCGCGGGCTCGTTGATCTTTTACGGCTATGCGATTTATCAGGTGAACCAGCTTGACCGCCAATTGGAAGAAAACACCAAGCGCTATACGGCCGATCAGATGCGTCTGGCGCGCTACGTCACCGAGTATTCTCCGCAAACATCCAATCAATTGCTGCAGGATGAAGTTCAGCGTTTTGAAAAGCAGGCCGCCGAACAGGACGAATTGATCCAGACCCTGAAATCAGGCGCCGTCGGTAACACTGTCGGCTATTCGGAGTACATGCGAGCCTTTGCGCGTCAGGTTGTGGATGGCCTGTGGCTAACCGGCTTCAGGGTGACTGGGGACGCAGCACAGATTAGCCTGAGCGGCGGGGTGTTGAATCCCGAGTTGTTGCCTGAATATATCCAGCGTCTAGGCAAAGAGCGCATCATGCACGGCAAGATTTTTTCCACCTTGAAAATGCAGCAGGCAAAAGCAGATGGGGGCGCTGCGGCGGGTCAGGTGCCTACCCTGCCGCTGCGTCGTTACGTCGAGTTCACGTTGCAGTCCGGCCCGGATAACGAGGCTAGCAAATGAAACCCTACGGCCAACAGATACAGCGTTATTGGGATAGAGCATGCAGCACGATAGATGACATGTCGTTGCGTGAGCGTGTGTTGATTTTCTTTGTCGCCGCCTTTGTCGTGATTTCGCTCATGAATGTGATTTTGCTGGATCCATTGTCGGCCAGACAAAAAGTGCTGTCGGCACAGGTCATTCAGCAGCAGGAAAAAATGAAGGAGCTGCAAGCCCAGATCCAGAGCTTGCTGCAGGCAAAAAATGACAATGAACATTCGCCCTTGCGTGATCGCCTGGCACAGCTCAAACAACAGCTTCAAGAGCAGGGAAGCTATTTGCAAAGCCGTCGGGACCGATTGATCGAGCCGGAAAAAATGGCGGATTTGCTGAAGATGGTGCTGGGTAAAGACGGCAGGCTGCAACTGGTTGCGTTGAAAACGTTGCCGGTAAGCCCGCTGATTGAAAAGCCCGCAACGCCCGATCTTGCTGCGCAGCCGGCTACATCGGCTATTCCGGACGGCCAAAAGCAACAGGGGTCGCAAAGACAGATTTTCAAGCATGGCGTGCAGATTACCGTGCGCGGTAATTACCTGGACTTGCTGCGCTACATCACCGCTCTTGAGAAAATGCCCGCTCAGATGTTTTGGGGGGAAGCGAATTTGAATGTGGAGAAATATCCGGATGCCTTGTTCACGTTGACCGTGTACACGTTGAGTTTGGATAAGACATGGCTGGTCGTATGATCAAGACAAGATTGCGCATTGTCGCTACGTTTCGATGGACCATTGCTGGATTGTGCCTGATGAACGTGCTCATTGTGCCTGTTTATGGGGAAGAATTGCCCGATCCGACTCGGCCGCCCTCGAGTATTTTTGCCCCTGCGGCCGGAGTTGCGGCGCGGCAACCCATGCAGAACCTGTCGTCGGGCTTGCATACGATCATCATTTCCAAAACTCGTCGCGCCGCGATCATTGATGGCCAAATCGTCGAATTGGGGGGGGAACATGGAAATGCCAGGTTGGTTGAAGTCAATGAAGGGGGAGTCGTGTTGCAGCGCGCGCAAGGCAGGCAAGTGTTGACATTGTTCCCGGATGTCAGAATAACCAGAAGGTCAGTGCCTGACGCTGTACCGATGGAACCGGGCAAACAATCAGCGGAAAAAAAATCGTCAAATGAATGAAAACATTGCAAGTCAAACAACCATTGTCCGCAAGAAAAGTGCGGTCCGGCAATCGTAAAACCATGCCAACTGCGCACGAGGGGGAGAGATGAGAATATCGCCATGGCTGGGGGTGCTGTTATTGACAGGCTGCGCTGCTTCGAGCAGTCAAAATCAGATAGCAGATTCGATTCAGCGCGAAATCAGTAAGGCCGCCCAAGATAGCGCGCAAAAAGGCAAATCCGAAGCGGTGAATAATGCGTTGCTGCCGCCCCTTGCAATCGGGATGCCAAAGGTGGACAACAAATCTCTGGATACGAAATTCGATTTGACGGTGAATAACACTCCAGCGAGTCAGGTATTCATGTCGATCGTGTCGGGCACGCGCTATAGCATGTTATTGCCTCCCGACATCGGCGGCAATATTTCGTTGAATCTGAAAGACGTGACGGTATTCGAGGCTTTGGAAGCGATACGTGAGATGTATGGTTACGATTACAAAATTGACAGCACGCGCATTTACATTCACCCGCTGACCTTGCAGACGCGGATCTTTCAGGTCAGCTACTTGACGGGGCAACGCAGCGGTGCATCTGCGCTGAGAGTTATTTCCGGATCGGTGTCGGACGCTCCGGCGGGGGGTACTCCGGGCTCAACAACCGCGACAAATGTGCCGCAAACACCCGGTGCCGCGATGATGCGTTCACTGGAGAGCAGCAAAGTGACAATGAACAGCAAGTCCGATTTTTGGGATGAATTGGAGAGATCGCTGGCGGCGATCGTTGGCACTGACAACGGGCGCAGCCTGGTGATCAGCCCGATGTCCGGCGTGATTGTCGTACGCGCGATGCCGGAAGAGCTCAAAAACGTAACGGCTTACCTCAAGGCATCACAGATATCCATTGAACGCCAGGTGATTCTGGAAGCCAAGATTGTCGACGTACAACTGAATGATAGCTTCCAATCGGGTGTGAACTGGTCCGCATTCGGAAATGGTCCAAACAGTCGTGGTGCCGCAGGGCCGTTGGCGCCTGGTACTAGTCTGGCCACAACGGGCGCGCTAACAAATGGCGTGTTGTCGGCTACTCCAGGAGCCAACATGGCCTTGGCAGCGACTACGGCCGCGGGGACTACTACGGGGTCACTATTTGGCCTGGCATTCCAGACCAGCAATTTTGCTGCGCTATTGAATTTCCTTGAGTCGCAGGGAAACGTGCAGGTCTTATCCAGTCCACGGATTGCCACGCTGAACAACCAGATGGCAGTGCTCAAGGTCGGTACGGATGATTTCTTTGTCACTAACGTCTCGACGACGACGACGACTGGAACCGCAACGACCACCTCCCCAAGCGTCACATTACAACCGTTCTTTTCGGGTATCATGCTGGATGTCACGCCGAGCATCGACGAAAACGGCGAGATCATATTGCACGTGCATCCTTCCGTCAGCAAGGTCACGACGGTCACCCAGACCGTCGATCTGGGCGGTACTAACGGATCGATCAATCTGCCGCTGGCTTCAAGTGCGGTATCAGAAACCGACAGCATCGTACGTGCCAGGGATGGACAGATCGTGGCGATCGGTGGTTTGATGAGTCAGTCATCGTCCAATAATAATTCCGGATTGCCGGGAATGCCGAAGTCTGTTTTCGGTCAGACCAACCAGCAAGCCGGCAAGCGCGAGTTGGTGGTTCTGCTGAAACCAACCGTGGTGGACAACGACAAGGATTGGTCTGATGACATCGCGCGCAGCCGGGATCGGGTTAACGGGATCATGGGCGCAAAACCTTGATATGTATCTACAGCACTTCGGTCTGCGCGAAACGCCCTTCAACTTAACACCCGACACCAGTTTTTTCTTCGCATGCTCCAGTTACCAGGAGGCGCTCAATACCCTGCTCGTGGCAGCGCGCAATGGTGAAGGCTTCATCAAGATCACCGGCGAAGTGGGCAACGGCAAGACCCTGCTGTGCCGTAAATTTCTTGCCACGCTCAATCAGGGCCAGCAGTCCACCACGTTGATCGGTACGCAGGACCACGCCGCTGGTACAGCGACTGCATCGCGGTTCATGACTGCGTATATTCCCAATCCCTATCTTGACCCGAGCAGTTTGTTGGTGGCGCTGGCAGAAGAATTTCGCGTGCCACTTGAGAAAAATGCCAATCAACATTTGCTGCTTAAAGGCCTGACCCAGGCGCTGTTGGAATGCGCCCGCAGCGGCCAGCGCGCGCTTGTATGCCTGGATGAAGCCCAGGCGATGCCGCTCGAAAGCCTGGAGGTGCTGCGCCTGCTGACCAATCTCGAAACTGAAAAACGCAAGCTGTTGCAGGTCGTGTTGTTTGGCCAGCCCGAATTGGACGAACGGCTGCGGCATAATTCGATACGCCAACTGCGGCAACGCATCAGCTTTCAGTATGACCTGAAAGGTCTGCGCAGGAATGAGCTGGACCGCTATCTGCGCCATCGCTTGGCGGTGGCAGGATTTTTGGGTGAAACATTGTTCACTGCGAGGGCGGTGGGCAAGATGCACAGGATTACTGGCGGCACGCCAAGGCTAGTCAACATCGTGGCCCATAAGGCAATGATGCTGGCGTTCGGCGATGGCAGACAACAGGTATTGGCTAGGCATGTCCGTGATGCAGCGGCCGATACGCCGGAAGTGCGTCGCGACTGGTTGACCTGGGCAGCCATGCTGACCGGCACGGCGTTGCTTGTGTCCTTGGGGATTGCCTGGGTGGTCCTGCGATGAGTGTCATCAACCAGGTGCTTAACCAGCTCGAACAGCGGGGCGCGCATACCAACACGGAACAGACCATGGTGCGCGCCGTGCCAGATTCCAGACGCCACTTCGCCCTGCCTTGGCTGGCATTCGCGGTAGCCCTGCTGGCTGGCATCGCGGGCTGGCAATGGACACAAAAACGCTTGCAACAGACACATGGTCCGATCGTCGCAACAGGTTCTGTGACAGCCAATGCGGGCGAATCTCCGGTCACTTCCGGATTTGTGAAGCCGACACCGCAACCTCCGCCTGCAGACATATCCGCGCCCTTGCCGGTTGTTTCGGGAGCCTCCCAGCCGGCATCGCGACTGAGCTTCGAGTTGAAATCGGTGCAACTGCCGTCTACTTTCCGCCAGGTCGACAGCGCTCAAGGCGGGGTTCACCCAGCACTGGTGTTGACTGAAGAAAGGAGCCTTTCCAAGATTCCGGATGCTCCGGTGAAGAAGGCCAAGCCAGAACGCAAGAAGAAATCCAAGACCCAAGTCAATACTAAAGCCAAGAAGACACCGAAGACTAAAGCCAAGGCGCCGCCCAAAGAGGTCACTGCGTCAAATGCAAAACCTGCTGTTAAGAGAGCCGATGAAACATTGCCGATGAAGCAAGTCAGCGCTGCGCAAAGGGCCGACGCGGAATTTCGCAAAGCGGTTGCGTTGATGCAGCAGGGGCGTATTGCCGATGCACTGGCAGGATATCAGGCAGCATTGCTTATGGATCCAGGGCATGATGCGGCGCGGCAGGCCTTGGTGGCCTTGCTGCTGGAATCCAAGCGTGGCACGGATGCCGAACGCGTGCTGCAGGAAAGGCTGGACAGCAGACCAGACCATACGGGATTCACAATGATGCTGGCACGCCTGCAAGTCGAACGCGGAGAAGTTGAAGAGTCGACAATGACACTGGAAAAAGGCTTGCCATATGCCAA
The DNA here is from genome assembly GCA_963833515.1 of uncultured beta proteobacterium. Classification (GTDB taxonomy): domain Bacteria; phylum Pseudomonadota; class Gammaproteobacteria; order Burkholderiales; family Gallionellaceae; genus Gallionella. Next base: position 8,545 of record CAWHYN010000037.1, read on the forward strand.
TTCGCAAGCCGATTACCACGCATTCCTGGCGGCACTGTTGCAACGCAAAAGCCGCCACGACGAGGCGATCGCTCATTATCAAATTGCGCTACAACTGGTCCCGAATAATGGAATTTGGCTGATGGGTTATGGCATTTCCTTGCAAGCCAAGCAGCGCAACGCTGATGCCAGAGATGCATTCAAGCAAGCGCTCGATTCACAAAACCTGAGTCCGGATTTGCAGGCGTTTGTGCAGCAAAAACTCAAGGGACTCTGATTCCCGTATAGATGCTGGAGACTGAGCTGGAGGTATCGCTGCCTTCTTCATGCGTGCAATAACGGTCTTGCCTTCACCAGTGGGCTGATCTTAACCAGGCCCTCTTCGACATCCTCAGCCACCAAGTTCGGGCTGCCCGTGCGCTCACTAAATTACCGGCGAGATCGTATCCGTTTGCCCGGCACATCCAGATTGCAACAAGAAATGCACTGCGCACGTCTTTCTTGAGCCCCTTCGTGCAAAGCAGAGGGCGAGGGAATATCATGCGCCACTTTGAACGGTTGCCTAATGATTATGCAAATGTTCAATATACGACGCTTAAAATTGACAAACTATCTCACTTTCAAGGATGATTCCGCGTTAGGTTAATCACGGTTCATTTCTCGTCCGGCATAACCCCACTTACAGAATATGAACACCCCAAAAATAAATACACAGACAATCGAATTTATCCGCCCGCCAAAACAACCGGGCGGTGGGTCTGCTGCTGCGCAACCTTGGAGCATTGACGCGGTGGAAGCCTTGTTCAAGTTACCGTTCGCGGATCTGATGTTCCGTGCCCAGCAAGTGCATCGCGAAAACTTCGACCCGAATTCCATACAGCTGTCTACCCTTTTGTCAATCAAGACCGGCGGTTGCTCGGAAGATTGCGGTTATTGCCCCCAATCGGCATTCCATTCCACGGGTGTCGAGAACAGGAAGATGCTCGATGTGGAAGAGGTCTTAAAGGCGGCAAAGGCGGCACAGCAAAGCGGCGCCGGTCGATTCTGCATGGGCGCCGCATGGCGCGAACCCAGCGAAGATGACATGGCCAGTGTGGTCGAGATGGTCAAGGCGGTGCGCGATTTGGGTATGGAGACCTGCGCCACGCTAGGTATGCTCACCGAGAAACAGACAGAACAGTTGCGGGAAGCCGGCCTGGATTACTACAACCACAATCTGGATACTTCACCGGATTTTTACGGGGCAATCATCAGCACCCGCGATTACCAGGATCGCCTCGACACACTGGAGCGCGTACGCAAGGCGGGCATGCATGTTTGCAGCGGCGGCATCGTCGGCATGGGAGAAAACCTCACGCAGCGCGCGGGCTTGATCGCGCAACTCGCCAACATGGCGCCATACCCAGAAAGCGTGCCGATCAATAATCTGGTCAAGGTCGAGGGTACGCCACTGGCACAAGCCGCAGAACTGGATCCGCTGGATTTCGTTCGGACCATCGCCGTTGCCCGCATTACGATGCCCACGGCCCGGGTAAGGTTGTCGGCGGGAAGGCAGCAAATGTCGGATGCCATTCAGGCACTGTGTTTCTTGGCCGGGGCGAACTCTATCTTTTACGGTGAGCAACTGCTGACTACCGGAAATCCAGAGGCGGAGCGTGATCGCGCGCTGCTTGATAAGCTCGGTATGTATCCCTTTGCAGTGCCACACTGATGCCATTTGGGGACTTGCAACGCGGACTGGATGAGCGCGCAGCATCAGGCCTGATACGTTCGAGGCGAATCCTGCAGAGCCCACAGTCGCCCCACGTTGTAATAGACGGCAAATCCTATTTGTCGTTTTGCAGTAACGACTATCTGGGGCTCGCCAGCCATCCACAGCTTATTTTGGCGTTGCAACAGGGTGCCCGGCAACATGGTGTCGGCGCAGGTGCAGCGCATCTGGTGAGTGGGCACACACAGGCGCATCATCATTTGGAAACCGCACTCGGGGTCTTCGTCAACAAACCCGCTGCGTTGCTGTTCTCCACTGGTTACATGGCAAATCTGGGCATCGTTCAGGCACTGGTTGGCAAGGGCGACATGGTTCTTGCCGACAAGCTCAATCATGCATCCCTGAACGACGCGATGCTCTTGTCCCGGGCAAAAGTGCATCGCTATCGCCACAAGGACATGAAGCAACTGGCGCAGTTGCTGGAGCAAGGAGGAAGTAGGCGCAAGCTTATCGTTACCGACGCTGTCTTTAGCATGGATGGTGATCTTGCGCCGCTAAAGGAATTGGTGGCATTGTGCGATCAGCATGACGCCTGGTTGCTTGTCGATGATGCGCATGGCTTCGGGGTGCTGGGCGAACAGGGGCGTGGCTCTCTGTCATACGTCGGGATCTCATCGCCACGCATCGTCTACATGGCAACGCTGGGCAAGGCGGCTGGGGTATTTGGGGCGTTCGTCGCAGCGGAGCAGGTCGTGATCGATACGCTCATCAACCTTGCGCACAGTTATGTTTACACGACGGCTCTCCCGCCAGCATTGGCCGGAACGGTGTTGGCAAGCTTGCAGCTGGTGGAACAAGGAGATGCCTTGCGTGCGCACTTGTATCGCCTGATTGGGCAACTGCGCGGCGGCTCGCATGATTTACGTTGGCCATTGATGTCTTCAACGACCGCGATTCAACCGTTGCTGATTGGCGACAATCACGCGGCACTGGACCTGAGCAGCGCGCTGCGCGCGCGCGGCATATGGGTCGCGCCGATACGCCCGCCCACCGTACCCCAAGGCACAGCGCGTCTACGGATCACCTTGTCTGCCGCACATACCGTGACGGACGTAACGCGCTTGATCGAGGCCCTGCATGAGCTTGCACGTTGATCGCTACGAATATTCGGGCACAGGTGGCAGCGGTTCGCCACTGCTGCTGTTGCACGGCTGGGGCATGCACGGCGGCATGTGGGCCAGCGTTGCGCAACAACTGGCGCAAAGTCTGCCCGTGATGGCGGTGGATTTGCCGGGGCACGGCTACAGCTCGACCAGCGTTCGCGGAGTGGAGACGTTGGACGAAACGGATGGACGTTCAGCATTTTTTCCCTTAGACGCCATCGTCGATAGACTGTCGGCACAGTTTGACGGGCCGCTCACCATTTGTGGCTGGTCACTTGGAGGGCAGATCGCGCTGCGTTGGGCGATGCGACACCCGGAGCAAGTGATGCGTTTGGTAACGGTTGCCAGTACCCCGAGCTTTGTGCGCCGCGCAGGATGGGATCATGCATTGAGCGCGCAGACCCTGCAGGAGTTTGCAGACAGTTTGCAACATCATTATGTGCTGACCTTGAAGCGTTTTCTGGCATTGCAGGTGCGAGGCATTGAGCGGGAGCGCGAATGGCTGGGAATATTGCGGGACGGATTATTCAGCCGGGGGGAACCTGCCTTGGCTGATTTGCAGTCCGGCCTGGGAATCTTACGGGACTGCGATTTGTGCAGCGCATTGCCGGACGTTGGTCAGCCAACGCTGGTACTGGCAGGTGAACGTGACACCCTGATACCCTTGGAGGCCTCTCAATATTTGGCAAGCCACTTGGTGAACGGGCGATTGGCAGTGATCGGCGGCGCGGCGCATGCACCATTCTTGTCACACCCTGGCCAATTTGTCACACATGTGGTGAACTTCCTTACGGAAAATGCGCATGGATGAATTTGCCATAGATAAGAAATTGATGCGCGAGGCGTTCAGCAAAGCTGCGCAGAACTACGATGCGGCGGCAGTGTTGCAGCGCGAAGTGTGCATGAGGATGTTGGAGCGCATGGAGTACATCAAGTTGCAACCTTCGCGAATACTGGATGTTGGCAGCGGTACGGGCTGGGGAACGCGCCAGCTGGCCCGGCGCTATCCGGCGGCGCAGATGATCGCGCTGGACATCGCCATCGGTATGTTGGAGACCGCGCGCGGCCAATTCAGCTGGTGGCAAAAACTGTTTGGGGGCACAAAACAGCTACACGTCTGCGGGGACGTAGAAATCCTGCCGCTGGCAGCGAATAGCGTCGAGATGGTATGGTCCAATTTGGCTGTGCAGTGGTGCAATGATTTGCCCGAGACATTCGCCGAACTCCATCGGGTGCTCAAGGTGGACGGGCTTTTGATGATCAGCACCTTCGGACCGGATACGCTGAAGGAGTTGAGGATGGCGTTCAATGGTGTGGACCGGCATAACCATCTCAACCGCTTCACGGATATGCACGACATCGGCGACATGCTGACACACTGCGGATTTGCCGATCCGGTAATGGACATGGAATACTTTACGCTGACATATGATGATGTGCGAGGCATGTTGCACGACCTAAAAGCGATAGGCGCGCACAATGCGACGGCAGGACGCAGTCACGGATTGATGGGAAAGAGCACATGGGCGCGCGTGATTGATAATTGCGAACGATTGCGCCGCAATGGCAAGCTACCTGCAACTTTTGAAGTGGTGTATGGGCACGCATGGAAGTCTCAACCGCGCACCACACGCGAAGGTGCGTCAATCATCAAGACCTCATTCAAGTTAAAATGAATTATTTTGTCACCGGCACAGATACGAATGTTGGCAAGACACTGGTCAGCTGTGCGCTGCTGCATGGCTTTGCCTTACAAGGTAAGCGTGTGGTCGGCATGAAGCCGATCGCTGCCGGTTGTAATGCGGATGAACAGAACGAAGATGTGCTGCAATTGCGCGCCGCAAGTAACGTGGCAGTGGGCTACGGACAAATCAATCAATTCTTGTTTCTGCAGGCGGTCGCTCCACATATTGCTGCGCAGCGTACCGGCGTCGTTATCCAGTTTTCTCGAATTGCAGAGTCATATCAGGAATTGGCTGCCAAGGCGGATGTAGTGATCGTGGAGGGCGTGGGCGGCTTTCGTGTGCCGCTTAATGCGCAACAGGATAGTGCCGATCTGGCGCGTGACTTGGGCTTGCCGGTCATATTGGTGGTGCGCATCCGCCTGGGTTGCCTGAATCATGCATTGCTGACCGTGGAGGCCATTGCAGCACGCGGCCTGATATTGGCGGGCTGGGTCGCCAACGTCATTGATAGTGATATTTCGATATGTAAGGAAGACATTATTGCGCTGCAACAGCGGATTGCCGCGCCGCTGCTCGGCGTCGTGCCAAATTTGCCTTTGGCGGACGCACGCGTTGCGGCTACGCACTTTGATCTGGATCTTCTGGATCCATTCTATAATGAAGCGAAATTCGAATCCTGACCGAATCAGGCGGTATGCTTCATATATAAAGCCAGGTGTTCTGGCCCGAGCGGGTTCTGTCGTTGACAAGCACGCGTTGAAGGGCTGCGGTATCATATCCATAGGCAAGAAACTCAATCGATTTTGGGGGTTGTGATGAAAATTGTGTCAGCGAATGATCGCTCGCTGTTCCGCGGCAGCAAGCGTCCGTTCCTCTTTGAGAGACAAGGTTTGGCGCATTGTTCGGCGCTGGGCATCGCCGAGCAGCGTGAATTAAGCGGTACTTCTAATGGCTGAAGCAAGCAGAGACCTTCCGGCCAATAAGGTACTGGTGTTACTGCGCGAATCACGTTGGATATTGCTGGTTGCTTGCGCGCTGTATTTTACCGTCGCTTTGTATGGCTATGATCCCGCGGATCCGGCTTGGTCGCACAGCACCAGCGCCATGAAAACCAGTAACCCTGGCGGTGTGCTGGGGGCATATCTCGCCGATCTGTTGTTCTACCTGTTTGGTTTCTCGGCTTGGTGGTGGGTTTTGTTCATGCTGCAGCGCATATGGTCTGGATACCGCGATTTGCGTGCCGACAGTATTTTCAGCAAGCGGACTTTGTGGGTTTCAGTTGCTGGTTTCGCCGCGCTGCTGCTTGCCAGCAGCGCGCTAGAAGCGATTCGCCTGTATACGCTAAAAGTGCCACTACCGCTCGCACCTGGCGGAATGCTTGGTGCAGTGTTGGGCGAATCGCTGGCGCGCGTATTTGGCTTCACCGGTGCGACGTTGCTGTTGATAGCCCTGATTGCTACCAGCTTTAGCGTGTTCAGCGGATTGTCGTGGCTGCGGTTTGCAGACCGGTTGGGTGAACTCCTGGAGGCCGGTTATCTCCGGGCGCGGTTGATCTGGCAAACGCGACAGGATCGGCGCATCGGTATGCAGGCGACCCATGAACGGGTTGCGGTCGTCGAGGAACAAAAGAAGCGCATCGAGGAGCATCAGCCCATACATATCGAAATGCCGCTGACTGAAGTGACCAAATCGGCGCGAGCCACAGAAGAAAGGCAGGTACCGCTGTTTGCCGATATGCCGGACTCCCCGTTGCCGCCCTTGCATTTGCACTTAAGACTTCGCTGCCAATTTACCTGATGGAATTTGCTTCGCGCACAACGCCGCCACGATTGCTTATGTTCGAATTAGTGCTTGTCCATACTACCTTCAAGGCTTCGAAAATCAGCGCGAAGGTGAAGTCGGCGAGGAAAACTACATCAAGCTTCTCGAAGCTGAGAGAAGATGCGGGGGAACTGCAAACTCGAAAGAAGCCGGAGGGGCCTAAACGACCAAATGGAAATCCGGTTCATT
>CAWHYN010000038.1:0-13125 GCA_963833515.1 uncultured beta proteobacterium
TGTGAAGTTCCATAAAGATTGCCATATACTTCCGCGCTTTCCAGAAACTCACCCCGTTCGGCCATTGCGAGGAATGTCTCGCGGCTGACAAAATGATAATCCTTGCCGTCCCGTTCGCCGGGACGGGGATCACGAGTGGTATAGGAGACGACACATCAATGCTCCGATTGGTCTCGAGCAGGGCGTGCACTAGACTGGTCTTGCCAGCCCCGGACGGGGCACTGATGATGAAAAGATTTCCAGACATTATTTACTCCAGGTTTTGAATTTGAATCTGCGCTGACCAGATAACGACATGTTGCATACGGTTATCCATCAATGTGTTTTTTGTTCAGGAACACACCGTGCTAGGCAGTTTTTCCGGTGAAGAGTGTCCGCGCCTATGTACCAATTCTATACCAAACCCGAACGGTGATACTGCTGCACAAGCGCAGCTCCCAAATAGGTGAATTGCATGGGTCGTGCCATGCCGGCATCCCTATTCCTCTGTGGAAGGACGGCTTGGCCAATATCCTTCCGAGCAACTTCACTGCCAAGCTGGTTGCAGATTGTATTACTGCACGAGAAGAGTTGAGTGAAACCGGGTTAACAGATTTGACTTCATTTTTCCGCTAGATTTAGTATGTCGCGCTTAGGCGGGCCAGAACTCATGGGTCCGGTAAACAGCGCCGACGTGGTAGTGGACGCCTGTGATAACTTTGCCACTCGCCATGAGATCAACCGCGCATGCGTGGCGCTGCGCAACCATAGGCGTGTTTGCGCCACTCACCGCAATGATCGGCAGCCTGCAGGCCGGCGAAGGAATCCGTCTGCTGGTAGGTATGCTCAACCCCTTAGCTGGCTGGTGCTATTCGACGCCGAGGGCATGGAATGGCAGAGGGTAAAGCTGTCCAGGAGTCCCGATTGTGCGGTCTGTTCGATTCGCTAGGGCGTAGCTTGCGCTGACAGCTTAGGGCCGCCGCCGGGGCGCGTGCCGGAAAGAATCAGGTGCGTGGAAGAAAACGGCAGACCAGACGACCACCCCACAGAATAGGGGCAGCCGCAGTTTCGCACTTACCGCCATCAAAGTACTTACGCCCGGCTTGATGACCAGCGCCACGCCCGACCATTCCAGTAGCATGCGAGGCTTGTTCGGACGTCGAGGGCAAACATGGCGATCCCGGTCTCCAATACGCCCATTGCTTGCTCGTGACGCGACAGTGGGCGCCCATGACCGCTGCACCGGGACCGATAAGCGTAGCAAGGTGCAAGCCGCGCAGCACGACGCTGAGCCAGCGCAGGACAGGGTGCTGAGTGTGCGCTACCAAGGGTTCCAGCCAAGCCCTGGCAGGAAGGTAAGCAGGTCGCCGGGGTTGACAACAGTGCCCGCCGGGATGATTGAGACGCCGTCGGCCCACACTGCTGAGGAGATGATGGAGGAATCCTGATTGGGGAAGATGTCCAATCCGCCCCGGTCGTTGCGGCGCACGCGCACGAACTCCATGCGGTTGCCTTTTACGGCGTAGCTGAAGTCGGCACGCAGGGTCAGCGGGTTGGGTTCGATGAGCGTCAATCCCTGGCAGCGGCGCAGGAAGGGGGCGACCAGCGTGAGCAGGCCCGACCAGACCGACACAGGATTGCCTGGCAGACCTATGAATGCCGCCGTGCTTCCGTCCGCACTCACACTGCCGAAGGCTAGCGGCTTGCCGGGCTTTGAAGCGATCTTCCAGACGTCGATATGACCTTCCGCCCTGACCGCGGCGGTGACATGGTCCTCGTCGCCTTCCGACATGCCGCCGCTGGTGACGATGACATCGGCATCGGCGGCCGCCCGGCGCAAGGCGTCTCGGGTGGCGTGGCTATCGTCCCGGACGATCCCCAAGTCGATTAGCTCAACCCCCATCCCTTGTAAGAAGCCGCGCATCACGTAGCGGTTGGAGTTGTAGATGTGGCCTGGAGGCAGCGGCTCGCCAGGCATCGCTAGTTCGCTCCCGGTGAAGAAGATGGCCACCTTTAGGCGGCGGAATACCTTGACCTCAGCGATACCCACCGAGGCAGCCAGCCCCATGGCGGCGGCAGAAAAAATGCTGCCGCTGGCGAGAATGGTTTTGCCTGCGGTCAAATCCGAACCCTGGAGACGCACATGCTGGCCTACAACGGGAATCTGGTTGACGATCACGAAGTCGCCATCGACCTGGCAATCTTCCTGCATCACCACGGCATCTGCCCCATCCGGTACTTGGGCGCCAGTGAAGATGCGCGCAGCACTGCCCGGAATCAGCGGCTTCGCCACCTCACCCGCCGCCACCCTCTGACTGACAGGGAGGCGCATGCCGACCCCGGCGACATCGCGCGAGCGAAACGCGTATCCATCCATGGCCGAATTTGAAAAGGGCGGCACCGTCATCGGCGAGATCATGTCTTCAGCCAGCACTCTCCCGTGCGCACTAGCCAAATCCACGGATTCGGTTTCGGTAGCAGGTCGGGCGGATGAGAGCAGCCGCGCCTTGGCTTCGTTGAAGGTGAGCATAGCCACGAGCGGTTCCTAATCCTTCACGCTGACGGGGCGTCAATGTTACAACAATTTTCCCCGACCCGCGATTGTTTACCTGCAACCTCGCGATCAATGTCGCTGCAATTACTATACGCAGATCTCCATCAGCCGGGTGCTTTCCTCGCTCGGCATGCGCCGGGGTCGTCTGACCGGCGGTGAGCCCCTCTCACGCATTTGAATAACAGCGAGCTTGCATGTTGCCACATCTATCCTCGGTACAGGCAAATTTGTGCGGGGCTCGCTGTTGGTAAGCATATTGGTACAAGGGCATTGTGCGTTTTGTGTAAAAAGATGTGCAACAGCAAGATATGAAAAGGCCGCATCTTTGGCGGCCTAGACTGGGTTGGTGACACGTTGTGATGCGGTATGAAATTACTCCAGATTCTGGATCTGCTCGCGCATCTGCTCGATGAGTATCTTCATCTCCATGGCACTGCGCGATACTTCCGCATCCACCGACTTCGAGCCGAGTGTGTTGGCCTCGCGGTTCAGTTCCTGCATCAAAAAATCCAGCCGTTTGCCCACCGCGCCGCCGTGGTCCAGAATGCGGTGCATTTCGGTGAGGTGGCTGGCAAGCCGCGACAGTTCTTCATCCACGTCTATCTTGCTGGCGAACAACGCAATCTCCTGACGGATGCGCTCGTCCCAGGTATCTTGCTCCGTGTTGTTTGGTATCGCTTCACCCAAGCGGGTGAGGAGCTTCTGTTCATAGGCCGCGATAGCGGCGGGTACGCGCGGCATCACGCCGTTGCGCAGCGACTCGATCTTGTTGACGCGCTGCAACAAGAAATCCTTGAGCTTCTCACCTTCCCTGGCGCGGGAAGCCGAGAATTCCTGCAACGCGGTTTGCAACAGGTCGAGTAGTGTGGCGCGTAATTCGTCAATGGAGGCTGTGGGCGACTCCAGCAAGCCGTTCCAGCGCAGCACATCGGCCACGCTCAGGGTGCGCGCGTCGGGGAGTTCGACCTGCACTTCCCTGTTCCATGCGGTGAGTTGTTGTAGCAACCCGCGATTCAGTGCAGCGCCGGTTTGTGCGGATCGCGCCGCATAGTTGATGCGGCATTCCAGTTTTCCGCGCTGCAGTTGCGCGGTGATCGCTTCGCGCAGCACGCCCTCCAAGGCGCGCAATTCATCGGGCATGCGCAACTGGATGTCAAGATAACGATGATTGACCGAGCGAAGTTCCAGCGTCAATGATCCACTGTCAAGTTCCGCACTGGCGGTGGAGTAGCCGGTCATACTGAAAATCATGGCAAGGGCTTCCGAATAAAAAAGGTGTGCTGAAATGAGTACATTATATTACGATTGCATTCGGTAAAATCTTCGGCTTGTGAAATCTTTACCCTGTTAACTCTATTACCTGCCCATGAACTTCTCGATACATCAGGCCAGCCATATCGGCAACCGCAGATTCAATCAGGATCGCGTTGCCTATGCCTATACCAATGACGCATTGTTATTGGTACTGGCAGACGGCATGGGGGGGCACTTGCATGGAGAGTTGGCTGCAGCATTGACAATCGAGACGTTTGTTGAATCGTTTGGCCGGTGCGCACAGCCGGGCATTGTCGATCCACACGAATTCATCCAGGGGACCATGCGCTACGCGCACGAGCGCATCATGAAGTTTCCATATGATGAGGATATGGGCGGTTTCCCAGGAACGACCTGTGTAGCAGTACTGGTACAAGATGGCAAGATGTACAGGGGGCACGCTGGAGATTCTCGTCTGTACTTGCTACGTGATGGCGCGGTATTTGCCAGGACCAACGATCATTCGGTGGTGCAACGGTGGGTGGATGCCGGCGAGCTCTCTGTCGAGGAAGCGCGTGTCCATCCCCAGCGTAACCATATTACGAACTGCCTCGGCGGCGTCGGAGATGTATTTTACATGGAGTCTGGCGAGCCGGTCGCCTTGCGAGGCGGCGATGTCTTGTTGCTCGGTAGTGATGGTCTTTGGGGACCGTTCTCCGACCAGGAGTTGGTTGATGCGTTCGCTTCCGTACCGGTCTCAGTTGCACTGGATGAGCTGATTGCAATTGCACTGAAGCGCGAAGAAGGACATTGTGATAACGTCACCGGCCTGGCGGTACGGTGGGGTAGCAGTGAAGCTACACACGATACCTCTGAGCCAATCAGCCACGTCCTTGAGATTTCATAGTCCTGCCACTTGTCCTTCTTCATCTTTTAGCGAGAATCATATGCGCCCCAGCCAAAGGTCCCCCGCTCAATTGCGTGAAATACGTATCACACGCAACTACACCAAACACGCCGAAGGTTCGGTACTCATCGAATGCGGCGATACCAAGGTCATCTGTACCGCCAGCGTCGAAGAGAAGGTCCCTCAACATAAAAAAGGCAGCGGGGAGGGGTGGGTCACTGCCGAATATGGCATGTTGCCGCGTTCCACGGGCGAGCGCATGAGCAGGGAGGCGGCCAAGGGCAAACAATCCGGGCGCACCCAGGAAATCCAGCGCTTGGTAGGACGCAGCCTGCGCGCCGTAGTGGATTTGCAGAAACTCGGCGAGCGCACCATCCTTATTGACTGCGACGTGATCCAGGCCGACGGCGGTACACGCACCGCGAGCATCACGGGGGCGTTCGTGGCGCTTTACGATGCGGTGCGGGGGCTGCTTGGCAAGGGCCTGATCAAGGAATCCCCGCTCAAGGACTTTGTCGCGGCGATCTCAGTCGGCATATACCGGGGCGAGCCGATACTCGATCTCGATTATCTCGAGGATTCCCTGTGCGACACCGATATGAACGTGGTGATGCTAGGCAACGGCCATTTCGTCGAAGTGCAGGGAACGGCCGAAGGCCATGCATTCACCCGCGGTGAGATGGATGAGCTGCTCGAACTGGCGAAAGGCGGAATTGCCGAATTGATCGCGCTGCAGCGCGCCGTGTTGGAAAAGGACTGAGGGGTGTACAAAAGGCCCAAGGGCCCGTGGCCGCAGATTGCTGTGTTCAGATGATCCGGCTTAGCTATTGCCCGTGTATGGCGCAGTGGCCTTAGACGCGAGCTTACTCTGGTTTAGAACAAGACTTTTGGCCATGGTCATGCGGTGGCCATGTGGAAGCGCCAGCAGCCTCGCCAGAAACGCCAGCGACTGTAGGCACAATTATTTCTTCCTTCATAATTTTCCGCTCTGAGAGAATGGGATAAAGCAACTGTGCAAAGACTCGTCATCGCTTCCAACAACCCGGGAAAACTACGCGAATTCCAGTACCTGTTGCACCCCCTCGGCATTGAGGTGCTGACGCAGGCGCAACTCGGCATTGCCGAGGCCGAGGAACCGCACATCACCTTCGTCGAGAATGCTCTCACCAAGGCACGCCACGTGAGCCGCTTGAGCGGACTGCCCGCGTTGGCGGATGATTCTGGCATCTGTGTCACGGCGTTGGGCGGTGCGCCCGGCGTGCTTTCTGCGCGCTATGCAGGAGATGATCCAAAATCCGACCATCGCAACAACTTAAAGCTGCTGCAAGCCATGCAAGGCGTGGCCGATCGCCGAGCGCATTACTACTGCGTACTGGTGGTGCTGCGTCACGCTGACGATCCGCAGCCGGTGATTGCCGATGGCGAATGGCACGGCGAGATAGCGCACGAGGAATGCGGTGAGGGCGGCTTTGGTTACGACCCGCTTTTCTGGCTGCCGGAGCTCGGCAAGACCAGCGCGCAGCTGGAGCGCGAACAAAAGCACGCGATCAGCCATCGCGGCAAAGCATTGAGGGCGTTGCTGGACAAATTGAAAATAATGGCGGGATAAATATGCCCGCGCCAACGACGCGACTGACGGATGCATCGATGAAACTCCGAGCCACTCTGCTTTGCCAGCAAAAAAAGAGGGGAGCGGTAGGCCATGAAACCAAATGTAATCAGGAGCGCGCTTTCTGCCCGGTTGTTTGCGCATTCATCGTGCGGATGACGCTCATTGCACTAACGCAGTCTTGCTAGAGAACCCTATTGTTTCGATTCAACGCAGTTTCCGCCGTACACCTTGGCAACTTGTAATGCTTCGTCAGCGCGAACGAACAGGCTCTCCAAAGTATCGTCCGCGCGAGCCTGGGTGATCCCGATGGACACCGTAATAGAGGGCAATGCATCTCCGCTGGGAAGTACGACGAAAGATTCGCTGACGGCTTCCTTCAGTCTTTCTGCAGCTATACAGGCATCGGGCAGTGATGTGTTTGACAGAAAGACCCCGAATTTTTCCCCGTCGCGTCGTCCTGCCTGGTCATCCGGGCGCAGGCAGGACAGTATGGTATGGGCGATATCTCGCAGCGCCTGATCGCCGCCAAGTTGCCCATAGCTGTCATTGAATTCCTTGAAGTGATCCATTTCCAGTAGCATCAGGCAACACGGGCTCTTTCCCATGATGCTTCGATTCAAATGGCGGTCAAATTTTTCGTGCATCCAGTGCTGATTGTAAAGTCCGGTAAGCTCATCCACCATCGAATCCCCTGAAAATCCTTGCCGCTTTTCGAGGTTCTCTGCAGCGATCTGGGTGGTATTGCGAATGCGGCTGGTGAGGATGTTCAGCATGTTATGTGCGGCTGCATGCGAGCTGTTGATCAACTTCCACATGGCCGCATGGTCGATTGCCAGCAATTGGCAGTCAGTGGCGGCAATGGCGTATGCCGAAACCGGGGTGTCTCCCAGCATCGACATCTCCCCGACACATTCCCCCTCACCGAGGATGGCAATCGGCTCGATATCGGATTCCCTTGATTGGATGCGCAGGCGCCCGGAAAGAATGATGAAGATCGTGTCGTTAGTCTGACCGGGAACCAGCAGGGGTTTGCCAGAAGCGAGCGGCTTTATTCTGGACTTGCTGAGATGCTTGATGAGCGAATCATTAAGTACTCCATGAAACAAAGGCGTTGATCTCAGTATTTTGAGAATCTCGGGGAATTGGATCATGTTGATACCCTTGTGCAGTTAAGTCGTCTAAAGTGTGGGCGATTTGTTGATGCTGGATCTTCACCGGTGCCGTATTGTAAGACAACAAACATTGGGCGGGGCATTCGTTCTATGTGGAACCCTTATAAAAGTGCATTTTCCGGACTAAACGCGCCGGAGCAGTACTTACGTCCCGGCGCTAATGCAATGCTTGCTGGAGAACACGAGCTTGAAGGCCTCGAATTAGAACCGATCTATATTGCATTGTGCGGGTGATGAGAAGCGAATAAATTTCCTTGATTTAGCAGCATTCCGTTGCCGTCCAGGCTAGGGGGAGCATGGGGGTGCCGGATTGCGACTCCCGAAAGGATCATGCTATTGCGGCCTACCAGGGGGAGCACGCTTTTCAATAGCATGGGGGTAATGGGGCGTCCCTAATCCGATGACCGTGGCGTGCGCCAGGGCGCATAACTCCGGATCGTTCCTTGCGATTCTTTCATGGCGCCGGTAACGATCTCTATTCCAATGTTTCGAACATTCGATTGCTCCGTTTAGCCAAATACATCCAAACGCGTTCCGATGGTCCCGGTCTGCCGGGTCCACGTCGGGGATGACACGTTGCCGACCGTCTCGCTTACATTCGATGCTAGTGGTACCTTCCCGCCAGGGTTGCTTGTGAATGGGTTCGCGGCAATTGCGGTTGGAGAACTGCTCTGTATTACAGATGCACCGGACTTCATGAGCTGTTCAATCTCACTTACCTTGTCGGAGATCTCTTTAATCTTGGCTTTCCCTTCGGGTGTTTTGCTGGAGGGACAACTCACCCAGTCGGCCAGTTGTATCTGTAGCTTATCGAGCTGGGCCTCAAGAGTGACGGTTGGCTGGCCGGCGCCGATTGTGCCAGAAGCCGTGGAAGAACCGATTGCGCTTAGCATGCGGAACCCTCGGACTGGCTACCTGAACAGATCCGGAAACTGTTTGCGTAATTGTTCCAGTTTGGGCATGTCGTTGAAAACGATGTAGGGTTGGTATGGATGCTCCGCCAGATAATTCTGGTGATGCTCCTCGGCTGGATAGAATTCCTGCAGCGGCACGACCTGGGTAACGATGGGGTCCGGAAAGCTGTGCGTTGTGGTAAGTTGCCGGATGTAGTCCTGTGCGATCTTTTGTTGCCCTGCGCTGGTGTAGAAAATCGCAGAGCGGTATTGGCTTCCTGTATCCGGGCCCTGGCGGTTGAGTTGAGTGGGATCGTGTGCCACGCTGAAAAATACCTGCAGTAGTTGTTGATAGGATACTTGCGCCGGGTTGAAGCGAACACGCACTGCTTCGGCATGTCCGGTCTCTCCGGTACTCACCTGGTCATAATGCGCCGTGGCAGCACTGCCGCCTGAATAGCCGGACACTACTTCGGACACACCCTTTACGTGCTTGAACACCGCATCCACCCCCCAGAAGCACCCGCCCGCGAATACTGCTGTTTGTTCGACTGGTGCTGCGCCAGAGTTTGACGCTGCAACGAGGCCAAGCATGAAGCCAAGCATGAGGCATAGTCTGTTGCTGAATAAATACCTGCGAACAACGTTGACGGTTAGCATGACGGCGCTCCTTCTAATTAAATCAATGTCATTATCCGCGCTGAGAACATCGCGATTCAGCGCTTTTGTGGTTTTTTTTCCTGCTGCGCTTCCTCGAGCAAGGATTGTATCTTGGCCTCGATCTCCGCATAACCACCTTCGCCATAGTGTTGATAGCGAAGCCGGCCTCCTGCGTCGATCAAGTATTGGGCGGGCCAATACTTGTTCTCGTAGGCATTCCAGATTTCATATTGGTTATCCATTGCGACTGGATAAGTGATCTCCAATCTCCTGACCGCCTGTTCGACGTTCTGTTGATTCCTTTCAGCAGCAAGTTCCGGCGTATGCACGCCGATTACCACTAGGCCTTGCCCGCGGTATCTGTCGTCCCAGGCTTTCACGTGGGGCAACGCATTCAGGCAATTGCGGCACGAATAAGTCCAAAAATCGAGCAGTATCACCTTGCCGCGCAGCGTCTCGCTGCTAAGCGGCATCGAGTTGAGCCAGTGCGTCGCACCCGTCAGAGGCGCTGCGATACTACCGCTTGCCACAACCTGTGCAGGCAAGAGCAGGCCGGCGATCAACATGAGCAAAGCGCCGCCGCTGGCCAGATAGCCGAGGCGGCTGGTCACCTTAAGTTTCTCTGTACCCTTGTGAAACAACATCATCAGCGCCACTCAGAGCGTCTGCTGTGGCACAAATCGCATCGCCACTGTATTCATGCAATAGCGCAGACCCGTTGGCTTTGGGCCATCGTCAAACACATGGCCCAAGTGCGCATCGCACAACACACATTGCACTTCGGTGCGTAACATGCCGAACATGCGGTCGGCGATTTCATGGACATTTTCGGCGGCGATCGGCTGCCAGAAACTAGGCCACCCGGTACCTGAATCGAATTTCGTCTTCGCATCAAACAGGGCATTGTCGCAGCAGACGCACCGATATAGCCCAGGTTCGTGCCTGTCATAGCCAGGTTGCGAAAACGGCCGCTCTGTGCCCTGTTGCCGGGTTACCTCGTAGGCCAATGGGGACAGCGTCCTTTTCCATTCGGCATCTTTGCGCACCTTGTTCCGGGTCACACGGCCCAGCGGCTTTCCGGCATCCGAAAATTCCATTATGGTCACCTTGTTGTCACCAGATGTTGCATCTGCAAAGGAACGTGTCGCCAAAAATGCGGCTGCACCTGATAATGCGAATAAGAACGTCCTGCGTTGCATGGCAATGCCCTCCTGAGTGTCGAGTCTTGTCCAAGTGGAGAATCCTTTATCATCTCCAAAGAAACTTTTGGAAACCAGTTATGATTGGCGCTGTCTGATCATGTATTCGCGCGGGGCCAGTAAATGGTTACATCAAATATATATCGGATTTAGGTGACAGAACCAACTGACAACCTGGAAGCGTTGATGAGGCGGGCTCTGGTCGGGGATCAGCGCGCCTATGCCGCCTTGCTGCAAGAAACTTCGCGCCTGTTGCGCCCGTTCCTGACTAAGCGACTCAGCTTTACCAACGAGGTGGACGACCTGTTGCAGGAAATCCTGGTCTCCATCCACAAAGCGCGCCATACCTATGATGGCAACCGCCCATACAAGCCATGGGTCTACGCCATCGCCAAATTCCGCCTGAAGGATCATTTGCGTGCTCATTATGCCGATCAGCTCCGCCACGCCGACGATTTGTCCGAAGTAGAAGAATATTTGCATGACCCTGTAACCGAATCGGCTATTTCATACGAATCTATCAGCGGAGAAGTCCAAAAACTTCCCGAAAGGCAGGCGACCATCTTGCGGCTAATGCATCAGGAAGGATACACGGCCAAAGAGGTCGCGGAAAAACTTGGCATGAAGGAATCGGCGGTGAAGGTCGCGGCACATCGCGCCTACAAGATTTTGAAGGAGAAGTTGGAACGATAATGGCAAACATCGATGAACTGATAACCAAGCTTGCGCAGGATACGGCGACGGTGAAGCGCGCCCCACACCCTTTCACGCTGAGCACGGAATGGATAGTGATCGCGGTGGCTTATCTTGCCATGACTTTGATGATTTCCAATGTGCGCCATGATCTGTTGTGGAAACTTCACGACCCCTGGTTTGCTGCCGAAATCGCGGCCTTGGCCGGCATCTTTATTTCTTCGTCATTGAGCGCCGCGTTGCTGTCGTATCCCGATCTGCACCAGATGCGCCGGATCGCATTTGCACCCATCGTGGCCCTTGCGCTGTTCATGGTGGTGATTTTTTTCGCTTGGCAAGCCGATAATCCGCCTGCCCCGCTGCCTGTCCACAGTTTCGAGTGCACTGTCAGCATCGCCCTGACGTCTATGTTGCCCGCAGGTTGGACCTTCTATGTGATGCGGAAATTTGCGAGCACCCATAGCCATTTGGCGGGAGGCGTTGCGTCTCTGTTCGCGTTCAGCGTCGGCGCACTGTGGCTGCGGCTATATGAGCAAAACGATTCGATCATGCATGTCGTCCAGTGGCATTACTTGCCGATGATGGGCTTCGGCATCATCGGCATGTTGCTGGGCAAGGTGGCGTTGAAATGGTAATCAATCAAGATTACAAGATCATTCACCCCATTTGGTTAAGAGCCAACCACTGGATCAATCTGCTTGCCGTGGTCGTTCTTGTGCTCAGTGGCTGGCGAATCTACAACGCCTCACCGATTTTCGGGTTCAGCTTCCCCAAGCAAATCACCTTGGGCGGGTGGCTGGGTGGCGCATTACTGTGGCATTTCGCGGCGATGTGGCTGCTGTTTTTCAACGGTCTCATGTATCTGTTGCTCAATCTGATTACGGGGCGATTCCAGGCCAGGTTCTTCCCTGTGAGGATGCAGGATTTGATCAATGACCTCATCGCCGCCTTAAAGGGAAAATTGGCCCACGACAATTTGTCTGAATACAATGCAGTGCAGAAGGTGGCTTACCTGTTTGCGATCGTTGATGTCCTCCTCCTCGTGCTGTCCGGACTGGTGGTGTGGAAGTCCGTGCAATTCCCGCTGTTACGCGAGCTGATGGGCGGCTACGATAATGCACGCGTCGTGCATTTCTTTGCCATGGCCGCGCTGGTGGCATTTGCGGCCGTGCACGTAGTGATGGTCGCACTGGTGCCGAAGACATTGATGATTATGCTACGCGGACGATAAGAGGCACATATGAAAAGGTCACTCGACAAATCGATCATCATTCAGGAGGCGCTCAAGGAACTGCCCTCCTCGGCCCGCCGTCTGTTCATGAAGCGCACTCTCACGCTGGGCGGCCTGTCGTTGCTGAGCGGATGCACGGTGACCGACGAGGAATCCGCAGAACGCATGCTGATGAAGATCTCGCGTTTCAACGATGAAGTTCAAGCCTGGCTGTTCGACCCGAACAAACTGGCGCCCACTTATCCCGAGTCCATGATCACCAAGCCGTTTCCGTTCAATGCCTATTATGAACGCGACAAGATTCCCGAAGTTGATGGGGATGACTACCTTCTGGAAGTCGGTGGCTTGGTCGCAGACAAGCATAGCTGGTCACTGGAAGAATTGTACCAACTGCCCCGGACCGACCAGGTTACCCGTCATATCTGCGTTGAAGGATGGAGCGCAATCGGCAAATGGGGCGGGGTCACGTTCTCGACTTTCCTCAAACACGTCGGCGCCGATCTCTCGGCAAAATATGTCGGCTTCAAATGTGCGGATGATTATTACACCAGCATAGACATGCCGACCGCCCTGCATGCGCAAACGCTGCTGACCTTTACCTACGACGGCAAGACCCTTCCCCCGGAATACGGCTATCCGATGAAGTTGCGCATGCCCACAAAGCTCGGCTATAAGAACCCAAAACACATTGTCGCGATATTCGTCACCAACACCAATCCTGGGGGTTATTGGGAGGACAAAGGATACAACTGGTTCGGCGGTAGTTGAAAAGAGTCCCCTTTGATTTGATTCGCCCGCCAAGCGCCTCAGCGCGCTGGCAGGCTAACTGCACCGAGATGTATCCCGCACTTGATAGATCCCGCCACAATCCAAAAGATTTCACGTGATGCGGCGGGACCCACTTTCCTCACGGGCATGGATTATGCGTTCAGATTATTCATTTGCGGATTTCATATATTGAACCACTAGTG
>CAWHYN010000039.1:0-180586 GCA_963833515.1 uncultured beta proteobacterium
ACCCGTGAAGCCTGTTGAAGTTAGGCGGATTCCGCTAAAAATCACTAAGCCGATACAAATTAAATCGGCAGTTAATGTACAAAGGAAAGTTAATCTGACAGCAATTACTAAAGCCTCAACAATCAATCAAGCCCAGCCTATCAGAACTGAACAGACGCTCGTGGATCAACAGGCAATGGCTGCACAGGTGGCAAAAGTAGAGCAATCGCATGCACGCGAGGTTCAGGCTGCAGCCATTGGCAAAATGGTAGATGAATACAAGCTCAAGATTATTTCCAAAATTCGTCGCAACATCGTTATGCCACCTGATGTGCAAGATAATATGCAATCAGAATTTGACGTGATATTGATACCCGGAGGATCAGTATTGAGCACCAGTTTGACCAAGCCGAGCGGAAACTCTGCTTATGACGAGGCAGTTGATCGGGCCATTTCTAAGGCTCAACCTTTACCATTGCCTTCGGATGTATCGCAATTTAACAAGTTTCGTGAACTGCATCTAACTTTTACTCCTAAGGAATAGTTAATGAAAGGAATGAACTTGCTACGTTATTTTTGCTTACTTACTATGCTTAGCTCGGCACTTCCTGCGGGAGCCGCACTGAATATTGAAATCACTGGTTCAGGTGAGCACCAAGTTCCCATTGCCATCGTACCATTTGCTGGCAAGGAAATGCTGGAGCAAAAGATTAGTGGCATCGTATCGGCAGATCTGGCGCGTAGCGGACTATTCCGACTAGTTGCCCCTAAAGATAAGTTACCTCACAAACCTAGTGATGTGGTCTACACAGACTGGACAGGGATGGAAGCGTTGTCAATTGGTCAAGTAGACAAATTGCCTGACGGCCATATTACGGTAAATTTCCGTTTGCTGGATACAGCCAAAAATAAAGAATTGATCGGCCAATCAGTCTCCGGCAAGATTGATCAGATACGCGCAATCGCCCATCGAATAGCGGACATGATTTTCGAAAAACTCACTGGTGATCCAGGCGTATTCAGCACCCGCATTGTCTATGTCAACAGACAAGGGAAGATCAACCGGCTAGTGGTGGCAGACAGCGACGGCTGCGGCGAACAAATTGTCCTGTCAAGCAAATCACACATCATGTCTCCTGCGTGGTCTCCTGACGGTAGACATCTCGCTTTTGTGACTTTCGAACACGATCATGCTGCGGTGTATGTGCAATCGCTGTTTACAAATCGGCGCATGGAAGTGACTAAATTACGTGGCAGCATCAGTGCCCCTGCATGGTCTCCAGACGGACATCAGCTTGCCATCGTGCTGACTCGCGATGGAAATTCTCATCTCTATTTAGTTAAACCAGACGGCAAAGACCTACGTCAAATTACATCAGGCGATGGAATTGATACCGAACCGAACTTCTCACCGGATGGGCATAACCTGATATTTGCCTCAGATCGGGGCGGCAGTGTGCAGATTTACGAGATGCCGGTAGACGGAGGGACAGCCAAACGCCTGACTTTTGAGGGGGGTAATAATTTTTCGCCACACTATAGTCCGGACGGTAAAAGTTTTACATTTTCCAGTTGGAACAACGGACGATTCTATATAGCAACCGAAGATTTTCAAACTAAACAAAAGCAGATATTAACTGATGGAGGATGGGAGAAAAAACCTAGTTTTTCCCCAAATGGCAAGTTGATCCTGTTTTCAACTGAAGCAAATCAACATGGTGTATTAGAGACGGTTTCAATTGATGGTAGAGTTAAACAAATGCTGTCTACACAGAAAGGAGATATTTTCGATCCGATGTGGGGTCCTCGCTTAAACAGCAAGCACCACAACATTACAAAGAGCAATTACACCCAAACTCAGGTCGCCTTTAGACTGAATGATGTAGATTTGGCAAAGGGTTTCACGCCAACTTGCAAGGCTGCGATGTGATAATTCTAACAAGCAGATTTATTCAATAACTTTTGTGTGCAACGCAGTCATATTGCTTGATTGCTTGGCCTTTTGCTATTACGTTGCATGAGAGCGGTCGCTTGTGACCGTTCTTGACCGACTGTTACCGGTCGTGTCCGCTTTCATGCAGGATGTTTTACACCTCGACCTGCAGCAGATGGCGCATTGCTGCCAGTGGCGACCAGCAGCTATGGGGCAAGCAAATTTTTTCATTTTTATGGCTGCGAGTAAAAATCTGACACCGCGATTAGAGCCTCAAAATAAAGCCAATGGAACTGCCCATAGATTCTCGCCAAAAGACAGTGCTTGGTTGCCGTCATACAACACGATACCGCTGTTAAAACGTTTTCCGGTTAGCGTTTATAGTTGGCGGATTCAAGAACCAACCGAAACAGTTAATGTTTAGTAGCTGTTTTAGCCAGCTCCATGTTGAGCAGGAGCTCGCTGTAAACCTCTACCGGTGACCGAAATCCGAGCGACTTCTTCGGACGTGTATCCGCCACTTCCGGTGGGCGCAGATGAATGCTCTGCATCTCCGCTATGTGCCCACGTCCATCCGGTGCTCGGGTCTTGGAGCGGCGCTTGTCTCGACTCCAGCGCAAGCAGGCAATCAATTCACGGCGCAACTCACCACGCGGCATGGCATAGAGGGTGGCCGCCATCTCCCGTGTTCTGCAGACCGGGTGCAGCGATTACGGTACAATAATTAACGGAAGATTTTTCTAAAGAACTAATTGGGTTAAAAGGAGATTGACATGACGCAACTGACGCTGGAAGTACCCGAATCGGCTTTTGCCACTTTTCATCAAGCTCCCAAGGAATTTGCGCAGGAGATGCGCGTTGCGGCAGCCGTCAAATGGTATGAGCTGGGTCGGTTTTCCCAAGGGCGTGCCGCCGAGCTTGCCGGGCTTACACGCGCCGGGTTTATTGATGCGCTTTCGCGCTACAAGGTCAGCCCATTCCAATACACTGAAGAGGAGTTGGTCGAGGAACTGCGCGATGCGGATTGAATCCGTGGTGATTAACGCCTCGCCGTTGATCACGTTATTCCGCAGCGGCCAGGCCGATTTGTTGCCGCGACTATTTAATCACATTGTGGTGCCTGATGCTGTTTGGCAAGAAGTGGTTCTGGACGAGTGGGAAGATAAAGCTGCACTGGATTTAGGCAAGCAATCTTGGCCCGTTCATGAGGCTGTCGTGAGTTCGCCGCGCGTTGCAGCGTGGGCTCTCGGCGCCGGTGAAACGGCGGTATTGAGCCATGCACTTGCTCATCCGCCACTGCGTGCCGTGATTGATGACATGGATGCGCGTCGTTGTGCACAAGCACTGGGCATCCCGATGCTGGGCACGGGCGGGGTGTTGGTATTAGCCAAACGGAGAGGTTTGTTGGCCTCCGTCACCGATGGGCTTGAAAAACTGCGCCAATCCGGCCTGTGGTTATCCGACGATGTCATGCGGATTTTGAAAACTCAAGCTGGCGAATAAGATGCTCAGCCGGTTCAAAAAAGTTCGCAGGACGCTCCCGTAGGCTGTACCGACAGCCTTTTCAGCAAAACGATTTAGTCTAAGGCAGAGGTGGGGTCTGTCGGGACGCACCGTCAACTCTTTGATCCCTATCCGCCGCGTCTCCTTCAGGGCAGGCATTTAGCGAATGTGAGAGCAGAAGCCGACCCTTTTCTTACCGTCACACCTTCCATGGAGTGCGAACTTGGTAGTAGTTATGGTCGAGCTATGGCCTATCAGAATGCCGTCCAAACAGGAAACAATGTTCGTCCAATCAGGAATTAAATACCCTCATAAATGAAATAAACATTCCTAAAGACAAAAACGCGAACTGCGTTGCGCACTGCCAAGAACTTGGGGAACTCCTCTTGCGCGTGCGGGTGCGGACGCAGAATTTCCATGCGACGACCAGCGAGTCCGCCTACCGTGGCACCAATAGCACGTTGGTCGAACCCGTGAAAATGAGCCGCCCCGGCCGCCTGTCACGATCCACCGCAGCCTTCAGCGCGGCAAACAGTTGCAACCGCCTTGCCCGCCACGTCGCCCACTGAACGGGCGAGAGTGGTGTTACCGCATTGGCGTGGCCCGTGGATCAGCACCACGACAGGCGTTACTTCTAGCGGCTAGGTCAAGCGAGGCAGAAGAACAAACAAAACGGAGATGAAATGCGGGATCGGGCATGGCGGACAAGTGTAAACAATAATATCGGCCAAATGGAAGAAACAACTCTGCTTCTGGAAGTTATTCGCCTTTTCAAAGCACCTCAAGCTAACGAATAAATAATCAAAATGCGCGCACGATTAAACGGTAAAAACCCGTTTAATCGTGGCCGGATGACGCAAAGCTCAGCGAAAATCATGCGTCATGTATAACGGTCGCTTATCCTGAAAAAGTCCCGAATGCATGGTGAAATCTAATCATGCTCACTCAGTGCCCTTACGTTTTCTTCTTCGCAAACTACCATAGTAGCTTGCACCAATGCAGACTCTCGAATGCCCAAGTTTTTCCATCAACTGAATCATCTTGTAACGATATTCCTCGCGAGGTACGGAAGAGATGTCCCCGCCCTTGATAGGAGCTTCGACCCCGGTAGTTGATTTGTGCTGCTGGTGCGAGTAGTCGTATCGCAGCCCGTGCGCGGTTACATCCAGCACGGCTTTAGTGACGCCGACTTTTCTTAAAATGGAATAAGCGCGTTGTATATTTGCTACAGCGGATAAGCCTCTTATTATGAGCGAGCCGGTTTTTTTATCCATCAAAAGTATTGCTTTTTCGAGTATTTCGCGCTGCCAATCATTTTCGATCGGCACAGATCGAGGCCGTTTTCCTTTTGTGCCTTTCGTGATTTCGAGCACTTCACCATTCATGTTGTACTCGATCGGCATAAATTCAACGGCCTCCTGTATTCGAAGCCCAAACGCCCAGCATAATTCCAACCAGACAGCGACCTTTTCACTAAGGGGGTGTTTGAGCGAGCGAATATCATTGAGGATTTTTAAGTGATCCACTCCTTTACCTGTCCACGACAAGTCCTCTTTGGCAACCATCGAACGTCTGACGGATGCGGGATCCCGCACGTAATCTGTCGACTTATGCACCATTCCCTTTTTGCCCAACCAAACGCAGAAAATACGCATCGACGAAATCTTGCCAGATATCGTAGCCGGTAACTGGCCGATATCCTCCAGATAATGAAAAACTTCTAGAAGATGTTTTTGCTTGAGGTTCTTAATGCTTTCGATTTTATAGCCAAGAAAGAAAAGCACCCTGAAGAATAGAAAAATATCCGTCTGGCGAATTTTTTGCGTTTTGTAGCCGGTCTTCTTGTTCTTTGTGGCATGCTTGGAAACGTTTGCCTTCAGCAAAAGATTTATTTCTTTATAGATATTCCTCGGTATGGGGGTGTTGAGAACCTCCACCGGCAGGGTGGCGTTTTTGCCGTTCTTGCGGCCGATGCCGATTTTGGTCGCGTCCTCTCCATTTGGAGAATGCTGGGGCTTATTGTGTTCATCATTTGTCTTGTCCATTTTAAATCTCCATCTAATCTCAATCTTTAAACATCGTCACACATCATTCTGCTTGAGGGCCGCCCTCGGTCAGGATCTCGAGCATCTGCTCATGATATTTATCCTGCAAGACGCGGGCCTGGGGCCCATTGATAAGCTTTTTAGATATCCCCACTTTGCGCAACACGTAATAAAAATGCTGCAAATCGGCCGTGATGTCTTTCCCGGGCCGGCCAATCTTTCCAGTTCCCCGGCCTGCAAAAAGCTTGGCTCTTTTTATCAGGTCGCGCTGCACGTCGGTTTTGATTTGAACTGAATTCATCTTGCTGCCGCCCCTCTTCACCTCACGAACAGAAACAAATTTACCATTCACGTCGACATGGGGTCTGAGCATGATGGACTGACTCATGGTCAATCCGAATGCCCAACATTGTTCCAGCCAAATGGCGACCCGCTCTTCCCGTCCGCGCCCGATAGAATTGATGGTCGAGAGGATTTCAATCGGATCAATGTTAGGTTCTGGCGCAGTATCGCTTTCATCATCAATAACTGGCCCGGTTGGAAAATAGTGACGCATTTCTTTAACCATATCGGGCTTTCCAAGCCAGATACAAAAAGTTCGCATAGAAGTCAGCATGTTCATGATAGTTGTGTGCTTCTCTCCTTCTCTATCAAGGTAT
The DNA here is from genome assembly GCA_963833515.1 of uncultured beta proteobacterium. Taxonomy (GTDB): domain Bacteria; phylum Pseudomonadota; class Gammaproteobacteria; order Burkholderiales; family Gallionellaceae; genus Gallionella. The sequence goes on from CAWHYN010000039.1 coordinate 6,120, forward strand.
TTGAAAACCCCTTCCAGATGTTTTTCTTGCAGATTCATGATGCTTTCGATTCTGAAATGTAATTTATAGACCAGTATCGAAAAGAATTTCAACACATCAGCGCAACGGTTTTCCTGTGTGTTGGGGCGAACGCTTTTCTGCCCGCGCGCGGCCATTCTGTTATTTTGTTCGAGCACCAGATCAATCTCTTTCAGTAACTCGCGTTTGACTTTCATGTTGCGATATGCCCTATTTGTTATGCCTGCCATAGTAGTAACTCCACAATATTGTCACGGACTTACAGTGACCCAGATCAAATTTTCATGTCAGTTAGTTTGGCAGTTCTGGCAGATTAAATCCTGACGAACAAACGCACTTAATGCGGATATTCGTTGTTTGATTCTGTTTTTGAAAAACCACCTCGTCCAGTTCACGCATGGCACTTCTGGAGAGCAGATCGTTGGTACAGTGGATGTTAGAAATGCGGATAAAACTGGTAGTGTTGATACAGTTCGATGTGAAAACGGTGCTGGGCTATTCAAGTCAAAACTAAAATAACATCTGCCCCGTGCCAGAGACACGGGGGATGGTATGTGTTATGTGTATCCATTAATGCTGATGTGATACTGGCTGGCGTTCGATATTTTCAAGAATCTCGTTCAGATGTGAAATCAGGTCAGGAAGTATTTTGAGAACGAATTCCTTTGCAAGCCATCTACGAGTACTTTTCAATTCCTTGGCAGCCTGACCAGAATTCCGATGGGCCAGCCTTATTAGCCCAAAGGACGACGTTTCAGATCCGTCTGTCACTATCACGGGCCAGGATTCCTTGTCCAGACTATAAAGATAATTCACACATAAATCGCTAAGCTGTTCCATTGGCATCCGAATTTTGTGTGCCTTGTAGAGCATCGTATCAAGACAGAACTCCCAATCAAAGAAGTGGAAAAAGTTGGCCTCTACGGGCGCAGTGTCGTGTTCAAGGATGTATCCCCATTTGAAGATATAGCCGAACCCGTTTTTGTAAGCACTGAATGGGCTTTCCGAGTATTCCTCTACATTCAACATTCGATTCTTGAACGCGGCAATTTCACGCTCGATCTCTACCGGTGTCAATTTCAAGCGTTCAAATTCATCTATCAAAGAGCCTGACGGTACCGGGCGAGTACAACGATCTTCGTAGCACATATTTTCCACCTCCGCCATCGTGCTGCCGCTATGAATAAATTCGGCTATAGCCGAGACGGGAGGGAATACCGGAACAGTAATACCTTTTAACAAATCACCTTTAAATTTCATGTTCATTCTCCAAAACAATTAAAAAAATAAATGCAGAACATATTCAAAAACTCACAATTGTAAATGGCGGAGTAAAAAGGAGCCAGTTAGCGGGGTAGTCGGTACCAGTCCTGAGCCTTATCCTTCGATCTTTCAACAGATCGGGAAAGGCAGAAAGGATGCACAACGTGGACCTATACGCCAAAGTAAGGCGCGCCGTTATGGTGGAGAACCTGAGCGAGCGCGGAGCAGCAAAGCGGTTTGGGATCAGCCGCAAGACAGTAAAGAAGATGATCCAACACGAAGTACCGCCTGGCTACCAGCGCAAGGATAGTCCGGCATCCCCCAAATTGGGGCCGATGGTCGGCATCATTCATCAAATCTTGCAGGACGACCGTGAAGTTCTCAAGAAGCAGCGCCACACGGCGGTTCGTATTTACGAACGACTCCGAGATGAGCACGGCTACACGGGCGGGTACACCGTCGTGCGCGAATTTGTCGCCAAGGAACGCCTGCGGCAGAAGGAAGTCTTTATTCCTCTGGCGCACCCACCCGGTCATGCACAGGCAGATTTCGGTGAAGCCGATATTTATCTGGGCGGAATCAAGACGCGCATTCACTACTTCTGCATGGATCTGCCGCATTCGGATGCGATATTCGTTAAAGCCTACCCGGCTGAGACGACCGAAGCGTTTTTGGATGGGCATGTTGCTGCTTTTGCCTGGCTCGGTGGCGTACCCCAATCGATTCTCTACGACAACACCAAGATCGCTGTAGCCAGAATTCTCGGCGATGGAAAGCGCACGCGTACCAAGTCTTTTAGCGAATTGCAGAGCCACTATCTATTCGAAGATAAATTTGGCCGCCCAGCAAAAGGCAACGACAAGGGCAAGGTTGAGGGATTGGTGGGCTATGCACGGCGCAATTTCATGGTTCCCCTGCCACGGGTTCGCACCATAGACGAATTTAATGCCCGCCTGCTGACAGCTTGCGAGAAACGGCAGGTCGCAGTGTTGCGCGGGAAGAAGGAAAGCATCGGCGAACGGATGAAACGTGATCTTCTGGCATTTTTACCGCTGCCAGCGGACTCATTTGACCCGTGCGAGGTTGTCTCCACCAGCGCCTCGTCAATGGCGCTGGTGCGATACCGGCTCAATGACTACTCAGTACCGACAGCATACGGGCATCACGACGTGTTGGTGCGCGGTTATGTGAATCAGGTGGTGATTTCCTGCGGTAGTGAAGTTATTGCCACCCATAAGCGTTGTTATGAGAAAGAAGATTTCATCTACAACCCGCTTCACTACTTGGCGCTACTGGAGCGCAAGCCAAGAGCTCTCGACCAGGCCGCGCCGCTGCAGAACTGGGAATTGCCAGAGGATTTCGAGCATCTGCGTCGCCTGATGGAAGCCAGAATGGGCAAACAAGGCCGCAAGGAATATATCCAGATGTTGCGCTTGATAGAAACCTTCGGCGAAGAAGAAGTGGCCGTTGCCGTCGAGGATGCGATACGCATGTCGGCAATCAGCTACGATGCCGTCAAGCATCTGGTGCTGGCCAAGATAGAACGTCGCGCACCACGTCTGGATCTCTCGGCCTATCCGTTTCTGCCACAAGCAAATGTTGGCATCACCGATGTACGTGACTATCTGGCGCTGTTGCAGGAGAGGATCAATCAAGCGCAGAAGGAGGTGTCGCCATGAGCACCATTGATGAAGAAGCTACGGTACCTCCCCAAGTGCTGCTGATCCATCATCTGAAATCGCTCAAGCTGCCCACATTTGCGAGGGAATACGAGAAGGTTGCTTTCGAGTGCGTTCGGGATCAGGTTGATTACCCACGCTATCTGTTGCGTTTATGCGAACTGGAGCGAATTGACCGGAACCGACGCAATATGGAACGACGTATTCGGCAGGCTCGTTTCCCGCAGACGAAGAGCCTGGATACCTTCGACTTCAAGGCAATTCCCAGCCTCAACAAATCACTGGTTCTGGAGCTGGGGCGTTGCGAATGGATCGAGCGTCGGGAGAACTGCATCGCCCTAGGGCCTGCGGGCACCGGCAAGACACATACAGCACTGGCATTGGGTCTTGCTGCCTGCCAGAAGAATCACAGCGTCCTCTTCGTTACAGCCGCAGCACTGGTTCATGAGCTGATGGAGGCGCGTGATGAGCGTCGCTTGCGCTCACTGCAAAAACAGTTGGCAAAAGTAAACTTGCTGATTATCGATGAACTTGGCTACGTGCCGTTCACGGCGGTAGGCTCGGAACTGCTGTTCGAAGTGATAAGCCGTCGCTACGAGAATGGCTCTACGTTGATAACCAGCAATCTTCCATTCGATGAATGGACAAGCGTCTTCGGCTCTGAGCGACTAACCGGGGCACTGTTAGATCGGTTGACCCATCATGTTCATATTCTGGAAATGAACGGGGCAAGCTACAGGCTGGCAACATCCAAAAAGCGCGCCAAGAAAGCCAGCGCAATGGCGGAGCCAGATGCCAGTAACCATGGGCATTCGGAACAGAAAGGGGGTGCCACCGACACTGACTGATTGGCACCGTCTTGCCTTGGGCATCGAACTTCGCTACGCTACGTTCGCTGCCCAAGGCAAGAATAAAGAATCAAGCAACAAAAAAACGGGCTCCCGTGAGCCCATTTTAACCAACCGACTGGCTCCCTTTTACTCCGCCATTTGGTATCCTTTTCCGCGCCATTTACACACAATGACTGCACACCTAAAGTGTTACACAATAAAGAGGTAGAACCTGTTACGAAAAAACGCACAAACTGCCGATATTCGTATGCGAGTTTTGTTTCTGCAAAAATTCAAACCGACATGCGCGTCCGACGGATAGTCGCGCGGGGTAAAATGACCAAAAATCGATGCATACCAATAAAGCCAAGCATGGCTGGAGAGAATAGTGCGTCATACATTGTGCCGACCTGCATTTAGATAGCCCGCTGCGAGGACTGGAACGCTATGAAGGGGCACCCGTGCAAGACATGCGCGAAGCAACGCGCAGGTCTTTTTCCAATATCGTCGACCTTGCGACAGAGCGAGAAGTCGATTTTGTTCTGGTTGTAGGCGATGTATTCGATGGTGACCTGCTCGATTTCAATGCAGGATTATTTTTTTCCAATCAGCTGCGACGGCTTGGCGATAACAATATTCGAGTCTTCATAGTGCGCGGCAACCACGATGCACCGAGCAAGATTTCAAAAACGGTTCCGCTGCCCAAGAACGTACATATTTTTAAGTCTTCCAGGCCCGAAACAATTATTGATGAAAATCTGGGCTACGCCATCCACGGTCAGAGTTTTGCATCAGGTGTTGTCACGGATGATCTGGCGGCCAACTATCCCGACGCGCACGCCGGTCTTCTGAATATCGGTTTGCTTCACACCTCACTCACAGGGCGCGAGGGACACGAATCCTATGCGCCGACGACACCAGAACGGCTGGCAAGCAAGGGTTGCCATTATTGGGCACTCGGCCATGTCCACAACAAAGAAATCGTGCGGGAAAATCCGTGGATCGTTTTTCCCGGGAATTCTCAGGGAAGACACGCGCGCGAACTCGGTGAGAAAGGCTGTATGGTTGTGGAAGGCGATGCGGAAAACGGTATCAGATCGGTAGAGTTTGTTGCGACTGATGTCGCGCGTTGGCAGCACCTTAAAATTGATGCCACCGATGTCACAGCTTTGGAAGACTTGCAGGAAAAGTTTCAGCAAGCTGTGTGCAGTGCGATGAATGATTCGGGCGATCGGCTGCTGGCGCTGCGGTTGTCCGTTGGCGGAAGAACAACGTTGCACGGAAGGCTGTCCGGAAGTCCTGAAAGTTTCAGGGCAGATGTGTGCGCCTGGTTGAACGAAGCGTCGGGTGGCCGTGCGTGGCTGGAAAAAATAAAGTTATCCGTCACGGCCCCGCTCGACCTGGCCGCGCTGGCAAAGCGCGACGACCCGTTTGGCATGCTGCTGAAAAAGCTGGACGAGCTAGCCGCCGACCCGGCGGCGTTGGCAAGCCTGGCGGAAACATCGCTGACAGAGCTCGAACAAAAAATCCCGGCAGAGTTGCGCGAAAGGGACGCCACGCTAAAACCGCTGTCGGCCGAAGTGGGCGTCGAGGCTTTGGCTGCGGCGCGCGAAAGGCTGCTGGCCGCGATTTCGGTCGAGGATGCGCAATGAGGATCGCCCAGCTCGACCTGAAGGCATTCGGCCACTTCACCGATCGCCGCATTGCGTTCGATGGTGAAAAGGATTTTCATATCGCCTATGGCCCGAACGAGGCCGGCAAAACGACGATGTCGCGCGCGTTGCGGGCCGCACTGTTCGGGATTCCTGAAAGAACCATCGACAATCACCTGCATCCCAACCCCAATATGCGGGTAGGAGTCGTGCTTGAAGCTGATGGAGAGCGGATCGCCGCCATGCGCAGAAAGGGCAGAAAAAATAGTTTGATAAGGTACGACGCGTTGACCGGCGAAGAACTTGGCGAGCCGATACCCGAGGAAGTGCTGACTGCTTGGTTGGGAGGTTTGTCGGAAGGTCTTTACAGCACAATGTTTGGCCTCGACCACGACGAGCTGGTCGCAGGTGGAAAGGCATTGAGCGAAGGGAAGGGAGAAGTCGGGCAGAGTTTGTTCGAGGCGGGCGCCGGGCTTTCTTCGGTTAGACAACTTCGCGAACGCCTCGCAAAGGAAGCCGATGAGTTATTCCGGCCGCGCGCGTCCAGTTCGGCAATTCACAAGGTGCTGGAACAGTACGGCGAAGCCAGGAGGCAGGCCAAGGACGCACAAACAAAACCCGCCGAGTGGGAGAACCTGCGCAAGGCGGCAGAAGAAGCGAGGACTGCCTATGACCAGACGCGGTCGGAGCAGGAGAAACTGCTGCAGGAAGCCCGCAGGCTTGAGCGTCTGGCGGCGGTCCTGCCCGATATCGCCTCGCGCTCGCTCTTGCTGGAACGACTAGCACTCCTGGGCGAAGTGACGCAATTGGCTCATGACGCTGCGGTCGAACGTGTGGGGGCAGAAACGCAGTTGAGGCAGGCCGAACAAACCAGCAAAGAAGCGGCAGACAATATGGCTAGGTTGCAGGCGGAACGGGAAGCCATCGTGTTGCCCGATGCGATACTGGCCGAAAGCGGGGCGATCGAAGCCCTATACTTCACTCTAAACTCTTTCCGCTCCGCACGTGAATCCGCCGCGAGCGCAAAAGCAGGAATGGCGCAGGCCGACACGCGTATTGAAGCGCTGCTCGCGGCAATCGGTGAACCGCAACAGGATAATTTGCGCGTGCTCATTCCGAACGCGACCCTGCGAGCCAGGGTTCAAAGCCAGGCCACCAGGGGAGCGGCTCTCCGGACTGAACTGGGTGCGGCAACCCGGCAGACCAACGCAACAAAGAAGGAACTTGCCGAGCTGAACGCCGAGTTGTCCGATCTGGGGATACAGGAAATCGCCGCGCAGGTAACGGATGCGATCGGCGAATTCGAGGCCCAAGGCAACTCGGAAACAAAAGCCGAAGAGCTGGAAAAACAGAGGGCAAAGCTGGAAGAGCCCCTGGAGCGCGAAGCGACAACTCTCGCTGATAAGTCGGTGGATGAAATCATCGAGATGGGAGTCCCGCTGGCGGCAGAGCTGCAATATTTTCGCGCAGCGCGGGAAGAGATTGAAACGAAGAGGCAACTCCTCCGGGACAAGATAGAAAATATAGAAAATGATTTAGCGACGGTAAGCGGTGAGCTGGAAGGGCTGATGCAGCAGGGCGAGGTTCCGACAGCCGAACATTTGGCTGAGCAGCGGGGCCGCCGGGAAAGTCTGTGGCAAAAGATTCGCAGCAGAGTGTTCCCGGCACCAGACGAGCAGCCGGTAGAAGAAGTTCTGCCGACGGCAGGCGAATACGAGTTTGCCGTCGAGGCGGCCGACATGACCGCCGACAGCCGGTTCGCGGAAGCGGCGCGGGTATCGCAGCACGCGGAACTGCTAAAGCGTCTGGCACAGATGCGCAATTTCATCGGACTGGAACGGGCGCGTTTGGAAGAGGTCGAGAGGGCAACCGCCGGGCTGAAAGTGCAGTGGCAGGCACTGGCCGACAAATACAGCCTGCCCTCACTCGGCGTGGCGGAGATGACGGACTGGTTGAACAGGCGCGAAATTTTCGTGCAACGCTACCAAAATTTTACGGAAGTCAAAGAGCAGGCCGGCGTGGCCGGGGCGAGAGCCGCCACGATGCGCGCCAAACTTTCGGTGGCATTGTCGGCGGCAGGGCTGCAGGTTTGCGGGGAGAGCGAGGGAATTGCCCAGGCGGTAAGCCGGATCAGGACCTTCGTCGAAGCGGCCAACAATGCGGCGGCCAGCAAGAAAGTTCTTTTGAAGAAGAGGGGTTCTGCCGAGAAAAAACTGGTTGACGCCGAAGAGCAGGCCGGCGAATCCAGAAAACTGCTGGAGGACTGGAAGCAGAGCTGGAGCGAATCCATGCGGGCAATCCGGCTCGCCCCAGATGCCGGCGCGGAAGAGGCGACCGCAAGGCTGGGCCAGTTCGAGGAACTTGAGGAAGCGCTCGATCAGCGGGATAGAGCACGCGCCGATCTCGCCGCATCGCAGGAAACGGTGGCACGGGTAGAAGAGGAAGTGACACGCCTTTGCGGATCGACACGGTACGATCGCGCCAGCCGGTCTGCGGATGCCGTGGTCGAAACGCTATATGAGCGGCTGAATGAAGGAAGGTCGCTCGCCCAACGCTACAGGTCGATCGGGGAACGGTTGCAGGAGGCGGAGAAAACTTCCATGCAGGCCGATCAGGCAAAGTTGCAGGCAAACCGGCAGTTGGAAAAACTGAAGTCTGCGGCAGGGTGCGCGACGGTTGAAGAACTCGTTGTCGCGGAAAAGCGAAGTGCCGAATACCAGGAGCTGAAACGCGAAATCCAGCTTGTCGAGGAAAGATTGGTGGCGGCCTCGGCGCTCCCGCTGCAGGAGTTGCTGGCGCAAGCCGCCGGACAAGATTTGGCACAGGTTGAAGCTTCGCTGGAGCGGGCGGACGGAGATCTCCAGGCATGCACGCCGCAAGTCGAGGAGCGCCACGGGAAACTGATCGGGGCAGAGGCGGCGCTGGGCAAGGTAGATGGTGAAGCGGATGCGGCGGATGCGGAACAAAGAGCGGCGGATGCTGCGGCAAAACTTTCGAACCTGATCGCCGGATACGCCTCGGCAAGACTCTCGTCCTCCATCATTGACGGGGTCATCGAAGCATACCAGCAACGCTACCAGGGGCCCTTGCTGGCGCGAGCCTCGGAGCTGTTCGCGACGATCACGGGGGGACGGTTCGCCAAAGTCGCGACAGATTTCGATGAAGACAGGAGCATACTGGTCGGGGTCCGGCCCAATGGCAGAAGGGAAACCGTGGGCAACCTGAGCTCGGGTACGCGGGACCAGCTTTTCCTGGCATTGCGGCTGGCCGCGATAGAAAGCCATGTCGTCAACCAGCAGCCCATGCCGGTCGTTGTGGACGACATCGTGGTCAATTTCGACGACGCATCGGCGGGCGCAACCTTCAAAGTGCTGGCAGAGTTGTCGCAGAAAACGCAGGTCCTGTTTTTTACGCACCACGAACACTTGCTGGAGAAGGCGAGCAGCGCAATTGGTCCGGAATCGTTCGTGGCGCACAGGCTATAGGTCGCCGGGACGGTAAAAACCGGGAGACGGAGGCATCCGGCGGGAAGAAGTTTACCGTTAAAGCGGTGGAAGAGAATTTTGCATTTCGCACCGGTTTTTCAAAAACCATTAAGGGGGCGTTAAGGTTTGAAAAATGCAATACATCCCTTTGATGTCGGGCCATTCAATAACACTCTGTATTGAAGAGTGGCCGAAACTCAAGGGCCAACTGAGGCCAAATCAGGTGCAATTTCACCCTCAAGCTCTGCGCGCAAGTTTCCGGACACAGACTTTCTGGCCGACTTGCTTTCTGCCGGGACCAGCGCGCTTCTCTGCCAGATGGGCGCATTGGAGCGGATGATCCGAGACAAATAACCGGCGTCGATTTTGCCAGTTGCATCGTTTGTTCACTGGGGCGCTACCGTGTCCAGATTTTTTTCCGGCTTGTTTTTGCTGGAAGTCCAGTCGCGCGGAGATTTTTCGACCGTCTGCACGATGGCGTGCAGTCTATGGATAAGGGAATGGTTCGACTCCCCCCGCTCTTCCCCGAACACGACCACTATCTTTACGGCATTGTTTTCTGGATCCACCTTTCTCTCAGACACTCATTACTTTGATCAGGGCAGCTTGTTCCGGCCGGGAAGCCAGAGCGACGCCGGCTTATGGCCGCGCAAATTCCCCCTGCCTGATTTCCGTTTGCCGCGCGCCACCCATCTGCGTTCCGGCTCCAACCAATATTTGTTCCGCCACGTCGGCATTTCAGGCTAGCCCTTAAATTATCGGCCGATCCGGATTTCGTCCCAGCCGCTCGCTGTCAGTGTGACGCCAGCGCTTTGCCGGATCGCGGTATGGGTGGTCATTCCATCAACCCAGGATTGACTGAGCAGCCGGCGATGCTCGGGCTTGGCCCATCTATCCGGCAGCGCTGAATACGCTTTGTGGAGCGGTACAAGCCGCCTCATATTTTTTTTCAGCCATGCCCGACGCGTGCGGTGCGGCCTGCCTGCATCCATCGAAACCCCTCACCCCATCCTGTCCACAACCGCCAGAATGATTGCGGCGACCAAGAACCCGAGGAATACCAGACGGCCTGCACCGATCCCGAAAACTTTCGATATTCTGCTGTCTTCGCTCATTGAAATGCTCTGCTCCGCCCTTGGCAATATCTTCCGGTCCGTGACATAACCTTGAGCTGTCCCAGGCTCAAATCGACGTGCCGAGCGTGTCGCCAAGCGGGGCCATGCGCGCGGAATATTTCCGCAGCCTCCGGTGCGGGACGCACGATGGTCGAGGGTTATAAGGGGCGCAACATCTCCAGCGGACTGGCCGCCTCGCGTAAAAGATAGGTGGCCAACGCCCTATCGTTTGTCGCGAATTTAATGCAGTTGAATTGGACGGCTCGCCACGTTGGTGTTGGCTCAATTTGAGTGTATTACACAACCGAAGATCCGTTTTACCTGAGCCCAATTATTTGGCTTTCGCCCAAGTGTGCCGCGCAGTCTTCCCGGGTTCATTGAAATGTTTCCGTGATGTTGTAGTTTCTCCTACGCGCGTGGCGGAGTAGAATCACGGCTTGCCTCCACCATTGAACATTCCCACAATGACGCGATCAGAGCTAATAGAGCGCCTCGCTCTTTTGCACCCCCAACTACAAACCAAGGATGCCGAGATGGCTGTCAGGGTCATCCTCGACGCCATTTCGGTTACTCTGTCACGTGGAGATCGGATCGAGATTCGTGGCTTCGGCAGTTTCGCGCTTAACTACCGGCCCGCACGCGGCGGGCGCAATCCGAAAACGGGTGCCAAGGTGGAAGTGCCTGCCAAATACCCCCCCCATTTCAAGGCCGGGCGCGAATTGCGCGAACGCGTGGACTTTCCAAAATGAGAAAGAAACATGCGCCCGATCAATATGCGCCCAAGCCCAAAACTGTGACGGTGAAACCGGTAGCCGCACCCACCGAACATCCGGCGTTGGACGCGGCCAAGCAATTGGTAAACTGGCTGGATAGCGGAGGAGTTCCACCCAGCATCATCCTGTTGCACGGCCTTCATTTTGCGCGGAACCCGAAAAATGATGGGCTTCCTGTGGACACGTTACGCCCGCATCTCGTGATGCAAGGCACAGACAGCAAGGATATTTCTGGGGTCATGGATGCACTGGCTATTCCTCGAGCCGACAAAACAGGGGTGATCGCGGCGTGGCTCAAGTCTAACTGGGTGAAGAAATCTTCCTTTAAACCGCAGGTTCCTTCATCTCAAAAGACGCACCAACAGCCCGCCCCCAAAAACAAGCCAGCGAAACCTTCCAGAAAAGCCGCAAGCCGCCCTCCGACAAAACAGGTGGCCGTCGTCAAAAAGAAATCGTAGATTGGAACGAGACCGGCCAGGCGGATATCGATAAAGCTGTAGAATCTACCCCAACATTTTTTTGCACCGCTTCAAAATTATGCCTGGCCGAATTTTCTGCAAGCATGTCCAACACCGCTGAAAACCCGCATGACCGCCTGGCCGGATTGGTCGAGCGCGTCACCTTCCATAACGAGCAGAACGGTTTTTGTGTCCTGCGTCTGAAGGTCAAGGGCGAGAGGGAGTTGGTGACCTTGATCGGCCACACACCCGCCGTTTCTCCCGGCGAATATGCTTCGGCGTCCGGGAATTGGGTCACCGATCGGGAGCACGGGCGGCAATTCCGTGCGGTGTTTGTCAAGATTTCTCCGCCCACCACGCTGACAGGCATCGAGCGTTACCTCGGGTCGGGCATGGTCAAAGGCATCGGGCCCATCTATGCCGGAAAACTGGTGGGTGCGTTCGGGGTATCGGTTTTTGATGTCATCGAACAAACGCCGGAGAGGCTTCGCGAAATTCCAGGCATAGGTGAAATACGCGCCAAAAAAATCACCTCAGGCTGGGCCGACCAAAAAATTATCCGCAACATCATGGTGTTTCTCCATGCCAACGGGGTCTCAACTTCTCGCGCCGTGCGTATTTTTAAAACCTATGGCCCAAGTGCGATCGATATTGTCCAAGAAAATCCCTACCGGTTGGCGCGCGACATTCGCGGTATCGGCTTTCTTTCTGCCGACACCATCGCCCAAAAAATCGGTATCGCCAAAGATTCACCTTTGCGCGCCCAGGCCGGCATCTCGTATGCATTGACCGAAGCGTCGTCTCAAGGGCACTGCGGTTTGCCCTATGCGGAACTGGTTCCGCTGGCAATCAAGCTTCTAGAAATTGACGAGCAGGTAATCAAGACGGCCATCATGCGGGAAATCGGCGATGAAGTTTTGTTCCCGGACACGGTCGACGGCCTGCCGTGCGTTTTCCTGGCACCGTTATATTTTGCCGAACAATCTATTGCCGCCCAGATACAGCGCCTCAAAAGGAACAGCACGACTTTGCCCGCCTTCGATTGCGACAAGGCTATTCCGTGGGTGGAGCAGAAACTCGCCATACAGCTGGCGGATAGCCAGAAAGAAGCGATCAGGCTCGCGCTATCCTCAAAACTCCTGGTAATTACTGGAGGGCCGGGCGTGGGCAAAACCACATTGGTCAATTCCATCCTGACCATCATGTCCGCCAAGGGGGTAAAGCCGTTGCTCTGCGCGCCAACGGGGCGGGCCGCCAAGCGCCTTTCCGAATCGACGGGCATCGAAGCAAAAACCATACACCGCCTGCTGGAAGTGAACCCGCTCAACGGCCAATTCAAGCGCAACGAGGACAACCCTCTCGAATGTGATTTCCTGGTTGCCGACGAATGCTCGATGATCGATGTGCCGTTGGCTAACCAGTTGCTCAAAGCTGTCGCCAGCCAAACGGTGGTGATATTTGTGGGCGATGTCGATCAGTTGCCCTCGGTCGGGCCGGGCCAGTTTCTGTCTGACTTGATCGACTCGGAGGTTATCCCCGTTATCAGGTTGACCGAGGTTTTCCGTCAGGCGGCAAGTTCGCGCATAGTTCGCAGCGCCCACCAAATCAACCGGGGAATATATCCGAGCTTTCCCGACAAGGGCGAGGAATCCGATTTCTATTTTATTGCGGCAGAAGAACCGGAAGATATCGTGCGAACCGTCGTCGATCTGGTGAAGACGCGCCTGCCAAAAAAGTTTGACGTTGATTCCGTCCGCGACATCCAAGTGCTCTGCCCGATGAACAGGAGCGTCACTGGAGCCAGAGGCATCAACCAATCTTTGCAGCTGGCGTTAAATCCTCCCGGCGAGCACAGCGTCGAAAAGTTCGGATACAGTTTTAGCGTCGGCGATAAGGTGATGCAGATCGAGAACAATTACGACAGGGATGTCTATAACGGCGACATAGGTTTCGTGACCGGCATGGATCGTGAAGAAGAGGAAATGGCCGTCGAGTTTGACGGCAGGCTGGTCAACTATCCCTTTGGCGAGCTGGATGAACTTGTCCTGTGTTATGCGACAACCATCCACAAATCGCAAGGCTCAGAATATCCGGTCGTGGTCATTCCCGTCTCGACCCAGCACTACATGATGCTGAAGCGCAACCTTATATATACAGGGATCACGAGAGGCAAAAAGCTGGTAGTTCTTGTCGGGCAGAAAAGAGCATTGGCTATCGCTGTCAAAGGAAAACAGGTAGAACGGCGCTGGTCAAAGCTGAAGGAACGTCTGGAGATATCGGGCCAATGATCGTTCCGTATTTAGGGATCCATGCCGCAGGCAACCGATTCAAGGAATTATTTGATAGGGTTCCATCGCAACCGATTCGACCTTGTCTCCGAGCAGGACAAGTTGGCCCTCGAGCCGCGTGTTTCCGGTCTCGCTAAATTCGAAACGGTATGTGCGTCGCAGCACCCTGCGCCCAGACCTGTCGCGCGCCAGCGCCAGCGCGATTCTTGCGACTGTGTCGTCGAGAAATTGCACGCCGGCATCCTGGCAGACCCGTTTCCCCGTTTTACGGGCAATCTCGAGGGCGCGCAGGCTGTCGAACCAGAACCACCCGAGCGCGGCCAACAACAGCAGGAAAAGAAAACTTAAGATATCCATCTCTGCGGCAATCCAGAATTACCAAGTGAGAATTTTAGCCGGCTAGCTGGATTTATTTGCGCATCGCTTTTTCGGCAGCTGTCGTCGCTTTGATAAATGCCGGACGGGAGAACAAGCTTTCGGCATATTTTATCAGCGGCCCGGCTTCATTGCCCAGTTTGATCCCATAATGTTCCAACCTCCACAGCAACGGTGCGAGAGCTACGTCCAACATGGAGAACTCGTTACCCAGCATGTATTTCTGTTTGGTTAATATCGCCGAGATCTGCAACAAGTTATCTCTCATCATTTGGCGTGCCTTGTCCGCCACCTTAGGCTGGCCATGCATGACGGCGCCGATATGGCAGAACAACTCCTTTTCGAAGCGGTGCAGGAAAAGGCGGGTACGGGCGCGTATAACTGGATCGGGCGACATCAGTTGCGGGTGGGGGAAGCGCTCGTCGATGTATTCGTTGATGATGTTGGATTCATCAAGCACCAGATCGCGTTCTACCAGCACCGGCACCGCGCCGTAGGGGTTGGTCGCGGCGAGGTCTGCCGGATTGCCGAGCATATCCACATCGATAACCCGAAAATCTATCTCTTTTTCGGACAGCACGAAACGGCAACGGTGGCTGAGCGGGTCTATCGTTCCTGAATATAGTTTCATCATTGTGGTTTCTTTAGGTTACAGATGGTTTATTACAGATCAAGGAAACCTGGCAAGTCGCGGGCACCGTATATTACGCGCTCATTCCTCACTACCTCCCCAACAATCGCATTGTTTCCGACGGTTGCCATGCGTGCTTCACAGCCTATATCTGGGCGAGGCTGATAGATCATCGGGTTGAGCCGGATGTCGGACAACTTGGTGCGAATGTCACGGATGAAAGTTACCGCGCGAACCGGATTATCGTGGGCGATAAAGTCAGCGATATCGTCCAGATTGCCTTCAACATAGCGCGAAAGTTCCAGTTGCATCACTTCCCTGCACTCGAAGCATCGGCGATGGCCTGGTACTTGCGCCCAAGCCTGTCCAGCACATCGTCGGGCGAAATACCAGATGTCTTGTCGGTGAGCGTTTCCTGCCAGACGCGACGCAATCCGGAAACGCCTTGCTGGCGCAAGCAGCGTTTGTATGTCATGTCTCGTAATGCATCGCGGACGACTTCGTTGCTTGATGCGTATTCGCCGGTAGCTTCTGCGCTACGGACGATATTTACCATTTCTGGCGGCAGGGCAATGCTGATTTTCTCGGCAGTAGTCATTGGCGTACCGCTAAGCGATCGGTAGGAATAATTCGTACCATGATAGCAAATCCAAGAGAAGAGGCAATCTTCATCGCTCTCTAAGTTGAAGATATGGATTTTGACCGGCCATGAAATTCCCGACCCAATGGGCGCAATCCCTTGCCGCTGATTGTTGAGCCCTGTCTAGATTGCCGAAAATGAAATGTGGCTATTTTGACTCATGACGGCACATTCAATACTTTGGCGGACACACCGTGATGCGTATCCCGCAAAACGAAATCCGCCTTCGATCTTGAAATTCTCCATAGCATGAATTCAAGCCGGCAATACCTTCTCTCACCAAAACAAAAAATGACACGCCATGATCTCTATAACGCTTCGCGATATCAACCACCAGATGCAGGTTGTGGGCAATCAACCGCATTTTTGTTTCGTGATCACCGGCTTCGACAAGATTCAGTAGAGCATTCTTTTGTTGTGGGCTTGCCAACAGGCATTGTATCGATTCGAACAGGCACGATGCCAAACCGTTATCGTCCATAATTACCCGGCAGTTCTGGCAGTCGCCCTTAAGGGGGGTGATGGTGTTTTGAGAAGTCATGGTGATCTCCCGTTGAGTTGAACTTGATGAATAGCGGAGTGTTGATGTATTCGGTTATCTCACAACTATTAAGAGAGAAACAACCATAATGACCAGCAGCCATACCCAACCCGGAATAGCCCCGCCTGTATCATCAAAAATGGAAGAAGACGCTCCCATTCTGTTGTTTTTGTGGAAGCCAGAATCAATTGGGCGAGTTTTAATCATAATCAATATCCCCACTTGCATTGAACAGAAACCACGTTGCTATCTTTTTATCATAACCTACAAGCAAACACAACATGTAGTAAATCATCAAAGTCCATCTACTATATATAGTGCAACCATTGGCAAATTCTGCAAGATTCTGTTGCGGCGCGTTTTTTTGTCGAACCATCCTGTATTTTTCATGTGGCCGGACCAGCTTACGTAAAGCAGGAAATCTGGTTCAATGAATTCCTGCTTCCAAATGAGTATCTGTCCTCACAAAAATAATCTGGATTTACATGTTGGTGAAGTCGGCGGGGCTGGAGTGATAAATCGCCACAGTCGAGCCAGCACAGTGACAGAACCGTGAACAATTTATTCACATGATGCCCAAACGGCGAAATATCACAATCCAAACACGAATAACCGCACCAAGTGCCTTTATTCGTAACCGGGATCATGGATGTTGTATGGCATATTAAACCTGTCGCCGTTTGACAAAATCTCAACTTATTTTATAAAGGAATTGATCATGGCTTTGCAGAAAATCTCAGCTACCGAAATCGAACAGGCAAAGAAGACCCTATCAAAATTGCCGTCCAAGCAACACCCATCCAGGTCCGTTGCCGATGCGCTCGAAGAGTTGAAGCCCCTGATTCTAGAGACACTTGATAACAAGAATTACACCCGGGAGGAACTCCTTCAAATCCTTGAAAAGTGCGGTATCAAGATCAAACCGTACCGCTTAAAGGAGTTATTTGGCGAAAAGAAGTTGGGATCAGCTCCAGAAATTAGGATCCCGCATTCGCCGGCGGTCGAGTAAATTTTACGACCAGATAAATGACCGGCCCTCATGAGGGCCGGTTTTAATTATTTTCATACAGCATGCAAATGCTGTTGATATGCATTACACACAAGCTTCATGGCTCTACTTTTAGTTGTTTCCGCGAAGATTATGACGACGATTTATAAACCATCGTTTTTCGTCCTATGCAGCCGAATTCCTAGTTTTGTATAACTCAAAATTTCACAAGCGTTAAGCTAACCTGATAATGGCATAGACTCCATCTATAGGGTGTGCCTGCCGGCGGGGTTCCCGATTTGCCACCCGCATCTTCGCGCACTGCGGTCCATTCATCCGCAGTATTTATGGCAGGATAGCGCGACGAGTTGACTTATTGATCGCCTCGCCCCTCATTGACTCCCCGGAGCAGGTATCCGGGCACACTGGGTTTTAGCCAATTGAGATGGCACATTACTCGACGGCAAGCACATTCTTTTGATCATCAATAGCACGGGGCGCGCCTCTGGCCTCCATGCCTGGCAAAGTCCGGAAGCGTTCCTGCCCGTGCAGCATCTTCATTCTTCACGTCGAAATGTTGCGCGAGTAGGCCACGCAACAACAATAAAAAAATCGCGACCCGGCGGGATTGCCGATTCGTCACCCACATCTCTATCTCCCGACGGTCCATATCATCCGCCGGCATTGTGGGGTCAACATAGACAGCGAACTATTTTATTGATCGTCTGGCCATCTGGTGGGTTTTCCGGCATAGGCCGGAACGCACTGGGCTACAGCCACCGGACAACACGTTGTTCTACGGGTCGCGACAAACTTTAACGGTTATGCATGCTTATAACGCCGCTTGTTATCCTGGCCACGCAGCTCAGCTTCTGCGAGCCACTCGGCTCGTCCGTACCGGTAATCTGGAAATTCTTTTGCCAGGGTGGTTTCGCCCTTCAGCAGCCGTTTGGCAAGCACAGCCAATGCGCGAACATCTTTCTTGTCGCGCACTTCGATCGGGATGCAGAGATTCACACTCGCCCAAGAGGCTTGCCTTCTTACAGAAATTGACGGGAGCACCACATAATCAATTCCTTCAGCTTTCATCCGAGAGCTGATTGCGCCGAATTTCGAACGATATTCCGTCTCGCTTTGACGCTCCGGAAGTGGACCCAGAACATAGAAAGCAAGTTTTTTGCGAGAACGCCCCTGCTTTTTCCACTTCTTTTCGCAATTGCTGAACAAGTCGATTTCTTCCATCGGTGCCTCACCCGCTTCTTTGCTCGCCATCTTAGCGATGGCCATAGAATAACTCCGTCGCGGATGTTCCCAGTCGACATACACCTGGCGGTCATTCAAAATAATCAGTACCTCATCATTCCACGATAATATTTGATTCTCCGGTTGCACCAGCGGTATATAAATTCCGTTTGCAACGGGGTATTTGTTTTTGCGGTGATAATGCTTCATCGCGCGCCCTAGCCGTTCCTGATTCGAATTTTTCATGGTGACTTTACCTCTCAATCGATTTGTTTGTAGAGAGCAGAATTCAGCTCATGCAACTTCCGGTGAAATTCGCCGCTCGGGATTTGATTCTCCGCGAAAAGAGAAAACAGGATCCCGAACCCGCTGTCGCGGTATCCGGCCAACACAAAAACATGCTCATCGTTGAGTTTAATATTGAAGCGACGGTCGTACTTTTTTATCGAGTCGATAAAACCATCAACCAGCGCCATCAGCTGTTTTTCTTTATCAGCCATGGAATTTTTCCTTTTCTGTGTTCATCATTTCGCTATACGTTATTTGCAGTTTTTGGCTACAGCTTCTTTGCCAGCAATCGCGATTAACTCTTAGCCAACAGGCATCACGCGCACCAGCCATTTTGTCGCATCGAGCAAATAGTGGTTGGTGTCTGGCTCGCCAACTTTGGCCGCATCCTGCGCCGCTTTCACTTGCATGCTCATATCGTTTCCCAGAATTGCAGCGGGCAAACTCCTGACCAAAAATCTCGCCCACCCAGTCGATCGCAGAATGAGCGGCTCGCGCAATTCGCTGCCAAAATCGTCAGTTTGCGTGATGGCTATCGCCATGGCGTTGCCAACAAGGCTGCTGATGGCGGGGACACGAGTCGCCTCTGTGCCGATGCCTCGCACTGACATCCATCTCAACATTGACGCCTCGTCGAATGGCGCAGGTTCAACCGTAACCAATTTGTTTACCTGAACCTCTGAAACGGTCAGCATCGCACCCTGCTTGTGGGCCTTCAGCGGCAGACGGCTTATCCCCTTATATTTATCGTAAAGAGGATGGCCGGGCTCCAGTGCGCCGACAAACCCTTCCTTGCCCGGCATAATCCACTGCTGTTGCAGCCTGAACCTGTTTCCGCCAAAATCCACCAGCACGGTGCGTCGGTTGATCGCGACGGGCCCCAAGGCATGCATCTTTAGGTTTTGCCGCACCAGATTAAAAATCCTCTCCATATTATTTGTCGCATCCACTGGCAATTTCCCGGTCAAAACGATGGCGGAATGTGCGGCAAACCCTTTGTTATCCCGCGATGGCAGCGCCCGCGATCCGGTTCGCGGATAGCTGACCGCGCCTGCTTCATACAAAGCTTGCGTTGCCGTTACTCCATCTGCAAGACAGATGCCGACCGTGGCCGCGTCAGAAAGCAACGCCGAAAAGGAATATGGCAGTGGCGGCGCAACTTCGATTTGATCTTCGATCGCCGACGAGACAACACCGGCGGAACCCGCCAAGCCATGCAACTTTGCGATTACATCGGCGCCCAACAAGGCCGGGGAATCAGAACCGCCAACATATTGCAGCAGATCACCATCAGTCGTTTTTGCATTCACGGAGTGATACTTGGCCGGCTTGAATTTCTCAATTTCCAGGTCGCGCTGAACCAGCGCATGCAGTAGCTGTGTTTTGATTCTCCCTATCTGTGTCGGCTTGTCGAAAGCTACAGAAAATGCCCTGCTCAGATTGATGCCATACAGCCAATCCAGTTTTCGGCGGATGCTCGCTGAATGATAATTCCCGTCCGTTGCAGACAGAGGCTGTAAATTGGCCAAGGCCAATTTCAGACCTTCTGTGTTCAATGCAGAAACCCACAACCGCGAAACTTTTCCTCTATATTTGTGGGCATTCAGGATGTCTCTGCCGACCAGCTCACCCTTGTCGTCCGGGTCCGTAGCCAAAATCACATGCGTTGCCTGCGCGAGCAATTCCCCGATAGCACCGAAACACTCTTTGGAGCGTTTGTCGCGTTTGATCTTCAAAACCCATTCGTTCGGCAGGATAGGCAAATCCTCGATTTTCCACTTACCCTTGCCGATGTAGTCGTCGGCAGCGGCCAGTTCGAGCAGGTGCCCTTGAGCCGCGACAACAGCGTTGCCGCGTCCGTACCATGCGCCGCTCGCACGTGACATCGCCCCTAAGTGTTTGGCCAGCACTTCTGCTTGGGACGGTTTTTCACATAAAAATAGCTTCATGCTTTCTCACTTTCTTGAACTTCTAAAGAATAAAAGACAAAGTAGCTCCAACGCGTACGCCGTTATCAGCAAGCCAATCGCATTTCCGTGTTCTTAGCATCATGGTTCATCGCTGCCGTCGTCCAACCAACTGGCCCCGACAGACTTGGCTGGCGAGAACCATACAACTGTTCAACGTGGTTACGCTTGTTAGTCGTCGAACAGGTTTCCGCTGCACCCGATACCACCGCCGAAATGGTCGTCAAACAAACTGGTCGAACTGCTGCTGAACATGTCGTCCGTGCATCCTATGCCGCTGTGCATGCCACATGAGTCGTCGAACATGCTGGTACAGCTCGAAAACGTATCCGTAACACCGTAAGGATGCCCGTGTATGTCGATATTCCCGATCATCGGGGAGCCATCGATATTCACGGATGGACCAGAATTGTCGAACAGGCTCCCGCTACCGGCGCTCTGTGAATCGTTAATAGTTGATGACGTGCCGGTCACGTCATCGTTGAACAGCAAGCTTTTTAGAAAACCAAACATGATTTATTCCTTTTAAAAAATAAAAATTCACAACGTTTACAGAAATTGCCAAACACTCATTGCAGCTTTATCGAGCCTCCAGCATCTTCTGCAGCATCGCATGCTTTTTGGATCATAAAGTCACAGCACTCGATCAAGACTCGTATCAACTCAAGTATCAGCTGATCTCGTTTTGAGCGGATATCTTTACATTCGATTTCAGCGATCATTTTTCCCGAAAATGTTTTAACTTCAGTCATCGTCCCAATAAAACTGGACGCGTGTTGCCGGTGCTCGACTTTTCGCATCAGCATCGAAGTAAGATGCTTCACTTCCAAATCGGTCAATATCAAATACCCTTCCTGATATTTCAAATCTCACCTCCTACAAATATTAAAAATGTTTATGAAAGTATCCGGTGCACGAATAAATTGATCGGGCAGCCGTGTCTTCGTACTGTTAGGTCGCATGCAGGAAGGACGTGGTGTTAACGCTCTTCCTGCCATGTCATTTCTAAGATGTTGGTTCGTCTTCTAACCATACAAATGCGTTGATCTTGTTATTGTCGCCAACATATTGGCCCTTACCCACAAGATGCTTGATTTGCCTAATTACCGGTTTAGATTTCAGGTATTGGAAAGCACCTTTATCGTTTGCGGCTTCGTTGCGTATGTTGCGGATTGCTACTATCTGAATAACAGTATTCGGTTTCGCGTGGCGATCCGATGGTTTGGCTTTCTTCATCATGCATTCCTTTATATAAGTTGATTTCGTTATCAAATTCCGGACGGACTTCTCCTGTCAGAAATTCTCAAGTGCGAATGAATCAATCTTTTTTATGAATGCATATTTATCTTGCCCGTGATTAAGATTTGATACTCGAAAATTATTCTACTTACCTCGGTTATGAACCCAAATGATTTTATTTTTCTCTTCGGAATCCACGCGAACCAGGTTTGCCAACAAAAAGTTCTTCTCATAGATGCAAAATATCGCACCACTTTGACTACGGCCTGTAAGTCCACATACCTGTATCCGGGCAGAATGAAAATCTTCTTATTCCGTGAATCAAGAGCAATACTTAGGTTGGTAAAGAATTCTTGTAACTTACTGGGAGCAGAATAACTTTGCAGACAGAATAGTTCGCGCTTCGTTTCCTATTTGCGCCAGTTCTTTGCCGGGTTCATTCATATAATCTACACAAGTCAGTGTGTACCCCAAAGGTTTTCTTTCAGGAGATGAGGCAGGACTTTATGTGGGGAAGCGGGATAATTGCAGTGGTGTGGCAAGTAGCGCTAAATGATGCGCCAGAACAACAATGGATAACAGCGGATTATCTCCAACATCGCTGTTATCCATTACAAATTAATTTAAGCTGTGACTATCAACATCAGTTCTTGGCAAGCCTTCTTGCTGTCATGATGCTTGCCGCGAATCCATACGCCCAGTTGCCGTCGCGGTTGAAATAAACATCGGCTTTCCCGAGCGGAACGGTATCTGCAACGAGCTTTAAAATTCGAGCACCGGCTTGCAGGTTCTCGACCGTAAATGTTTTCTTTACCGCCTCAATCTGCTTGATCGCCGCGTTGCGCACTTTTTCATCGGAGATCGAAGACAGGTCCGGGTTGAGAAGCTTGTCCGGGTTTTGCGAAATTTGCGCATAGTAATTCCGGACGTTGTCCAAACTCAGCTGCACGTATGCGCTTTGGTTTTCAGGATGCATCAGTGTGGTCATAGACCATGCAGCACCGCCTACTATCATCAAGTGTTGATGCCTGCTGATAATCGGATACTGTTTGATGTCACCGGCGAATCGTGGGGAAATGTCATTCTCGACGACTCGATTCAAAGCTGTGATATAACTTTCACCTGGTGCCTTGGCCTTGTTTGCCAGTTCGGTTAATGATGCGGATCCGGCTCGCAAATCGATCACGGCCTGCCCGGTCTTACGATCCCCTTTCGGAGAAATCAGATAGCCGATCCGTCCATTGCCGCTTCCTATATCCAGAAAAGCCGTTTTATAAAGCAACTTGTCAGGGATAGAACCTATCATGCCAAAGAGAAGCTCCTGAGCGGAATTGATAAATATCGGATTGGCTCCTGTCAAAGCGCGAACCCTGTTGCCCAGTTCATTGCGGTTCATTACAGATGACAGCGCGCTACTCCCTGCAATAAAAATATTGTCACCAATGTTCTTGGAGTTGGCCCTAATCTCTGCAACCAGATCGCTTGCAGCTTTGGCGGTATTCTCGACCGCATCCGGGGAAAACTCGCCAGTATCCACCACACCTTGAAGAACGTCGGTATTGATCGATTTCTTGAATCCGGTTTGGTAGTGAAGGCGCCCTTGCTCATCCGTGAATGATGACACCACCGCAGCCTTTACGCCTTTTGCCCCGATTTCAACGACACCGAAAGAAACTGTCGTGGAATCCTTTTGCAGCAGAGCAATTTTGCGTGCGATAGATTCCGCAAGACTAGTGGCGCCGGCCGTCCGCGCCAATTGCAGCGCTTCCTGATACTTGTTCTTGGCCCCATCTATGCTCCCACGAGCTTCCGCCAGTTGGCCAAGATAATTTAAAGCAACGCTTTCCCAATACTGATCTCCGATTTTACGTATTTCCACCAATCCATCATTAAGTGTGGTTTCGGCATCATCGAACTTGTGCTGCTCAGTTTGAACAGCCCCCTTGTTAAGAATCCTTATGGCCGCACCGTGATAATTCCCGAAACGCGTGTCCAATGAAATGGCCTTGTCGAGATATTCGACCGCCGTTACATAATCCTCGCGGTCTGAGTAGACCATTGCGATGTTGTTATAAGTCGTTGACTTTTTCGATTCAACGGGCTCAATATCCAGCGATTGCTGGTAATAATCCAGTGCCTTATCGAGGTCTCCACGATCACGGAAAATTGTAGCAATGTTGCTGAGTCCGGCGGATTCTCCCGATTTGTCCCCAATTTCGCGATCGAGTCCGAGGGATCTGCTGTAATAATTGAGTGATTGCTGGAGGTCGCCCTTCAGAGATGCAATCTGCCCAAGTTTTGAATAGGTAATAGACAAATCCCTTTTCCCGGTAAACAGGTGTTCGGCCTGCAAAAGGTTTTTGAGTGCCAGATCAAGGTCGCCAAGCTGGAGATATGACTCGCCAAGACACAGGTACGCGTCACCAGATTTCGGTGCGCGATGTACCGCCACTCTTCCGGAATCTACCGCCCTCGTATAATCCTGTGCCTTCGCGTAGTTGAAGCAACTGTCAATCGGTGTTGCAAATGCGGAAATAGCAAACAGGCATGCCGCAACAAATGCCACAATTATGGATGATATTATTTTCATTCGATTTTCCTGATGTTTAGAGATGGTGGCGCTTCATTGCTCTAGAGTTTGTCTTTTTGTTCCTGTTCCTTTTTCGCTTCGGCTTCGGCAGTATTGTGTTCAACGGTGTTCAAAAATTCCTTCGTCGCATACACGACGGTCATTTTGAAAGACAGGTGGTCGGCTTCGACGATAACAAAGCTGTCCCCTTTTTGAAGTTTCGCACTGCCATAATCCATAAATTGATCGATATTGTTGCTTACTGTCGTGTATTTCTGGGACAGTTTTGAATAAGTATCTTTGACGGATTTGGGCATGGTCATAGTCACAGCCACCAGAGTTCCGTTCTTGTCGAAAATGGCAATCAACCTTTCCAGGCCCTCCACGCCTAACCCTTCTCCATCCGACTGCAATATCGCGCCGCCGGTATGATCGCTCGTGCCCGCGCTGACCAGCTTCGTAACCCCTTTGAACTTTTGCTTTACCCCTTCCAGATTCGCATAGCCGATTTCTATACCAAGCGGTGATGCGTTTATGGCGGGCTCCCGGCTGATGCGGGGACCTGAGGCCGGTTCAGTTTGTGCTGATGGAGAGACGCCTGGGTTGGCGGAAGGTGCAGTTTGTGCTGGCTTACTAGATCCGGAATCCGGATTATTTTTATTGTCAGCACTCCCGTTGGCGTCACTTTTTTGACAGGCAACCAAAACAACGGAAAACAACATTACTAAAACTGTTCTAAGCATACTCATTCAATTTCCCCTGAAAAGTTAAATACTTTTATTGTCAGACACCTACATTTTGTATTTCTATTCACTCTGTTGAATCGCGACCGTCTTAACCTGTTTAAATGATTTGTAGGATCGAATTCCAACCTGAATAAAACAGCCTATCAATCCGATTAGTCCCCATTCGGTTGAAAGTCCTGATCCAAGCGCGAGCAACAAACTAATTGCCAGACCGGCACCTGCTGCAATCATGCATGGCTGATACTGCTCAAACCAGGCTGAAACGGCGATAACTCCGCCTGCCAAAAGCAGCAGATAAGCTATGCCGCCCATGTTCTGTCCGTTTTGTGACATTTCGAAGCCCATGAAAGACATGGTGCGGAAAGGCATGAACCACAAGATTAGAATTGCCGCACCAGTGACAGCGCCATACGTTTTTGTATTCATTTTATTCACGGTTTTCCTTCCCTTTTAAATAATCCGGCTAAAAAAATACGAGGCGGCCCGCGACTGCCCCGTATTCATTACGCATCACAAAACTTTTCCTCATGTACTTGCTGTAGGCATTATAAATAAATTTGTCGCATTGCCCAATATATTGTGAAGACGAAAACAGCGCCGGGACGTACCTTTCCAAAAACAGGAGAGGCCAGTGGAACCGGAAGTAGCGTTTGGAATTGTGCTGAGAGAGCTAAGGACGAAGCATGGCTTGTCCCAAGAGTCGCTTGCCCATGAAGCCGGCATTGAGCGCAATTACATTTCGCTTCTAGAGCTTGGCCGAAACAGCGCCAGCATCAAAATCATCTTCAAACTGGCTCCTGCCCTTGGAGTGACCGCGACTGAGTTCATGAGGAAAGTCGAGGCCAAGCTTCAAAAAGCACAGAAATCCTGAAAATTTCGATCTTTTCCTGAATTTACTGTCCAAAACTGCGCAAACGCCAGCATGTGCCGCTATCGTCTAGATAAGTACATCCTCTCCATGGATTGGAGCGCAACGGATTACCGTCAAGGTTCGCTACAGCATCCTGTGCGCCCTTTCCTGCTGCCAGCCCTGCAAGATGATCACTCTTTGATTTTTCCTCCTCAAGTATTGCGACTTTTCAAATTATGCCTAAGTCGATTTCTGATCCAAAGGTTTTTCTAGGACCATAAATTTACCAGACTGCTCTCGACGTTCTGGCTGAAAAAATTCCATAAGTAAGGCAAATCGGGTTATGGACTGCCCGTGGGCATCTATGTAGGACAACGATAATTCGGCGACAAAATCCAGGGGAAATAAAATCCTTTGGTTCGCGTAACGGGTTTGCTATTTTGTTCGGGTGTCACTTCTTGAAAGGATGCCATGACCCGAACCAAGCAAAATACCGCACCATCAAACAACTCCGCGTGTCCCCGCAGCAACCCAGCTTCGCCGTCGCTGGCGGATGAACTACTTAGGCTAGACGACGATTTCACGGAATTTAGCGAGATCAGCGCGTTTCTGTGCCACGCCTTTGCCGTCGCGTTGGTTGCCCACGAGTCGTTAAACAAGGATGTCATCTCAGGCGCCAGGCGCTGTGCCAACTGGCTGCAGTTCAGGTCCGAGGAATTAAAGGATGACATCAGGCATGTTCATGCGCGCTATACCGCCGAGCAAAAGAAAGTCGGGGCACCTTCATGATGGATGACGCTCCCGATAGAAAAACGCAGGATTCGCCGCCATGGGCTGTAGTCATTACCGCATTGGTGCAGGCGCTGGTTTTTGCATGGCTGGTGTTCGGCAAACAATGGGAACTGTGGAAAGCATTTGCCGCCGTCAGCGCAAGTGCATTTGCAATCATATTTTTGCTGTTTGTCGCGCTGCTGATTTGGGCGGGGCCGGAGCACCGGGCATCGCTTTGGCGGGAGTGCTGGCGTACGTGCTGCGAGGACTTGGATTTGTTGTTCAAATTCTTCCGGATCAGGCGATAAAGACTATATGTGCAGGCCGGAATGACGGGTCTCAATCTGTCAGCCACATCAAGTCGAATTATTCATCTGACCATTTTGTCGGGCTATTAAAAAAGTTTTAAAGGAAATGACATGGACAAGAACGGAAAATTACTGCTCGGTTTATTATTTACATGGTTTTCACTGGTCATCGCGCTATTCGTTTTGAACGGTGTAGAAAAAATACAGCCATACCGGCTGACGCTCACCGGCGAAGGTTGCGCATTTGCTCAGTCGCTGGATCTCCCAGTTGAAAAGAAGGATGGCGTGTGCTCGACGATCGCGTCATACACCCCATTCAATATCAGCACTGGCGGCAGACTGCACCTACGCGACGGCAACACCATTGAAATAACCAACAGCATGGTGCTGGCTACTGTTGAAGTGGATGCCAAGCTCCCGCCAACTCCCGACCAAAAAACCGGAATGATGTGGGTCTATGGCTGGTTGCTCGTGTCGTTTGCTTCTGCAATCTACACTTTGGCTGTCAAACTATTTTCCAAGTGATGAATTAGCAATAACCCGTCCGTTAATGTTCGCCTTCAAACTTTTCATTCTGGTTCGATGTCGGGTTTGCTATTTTGTTTGTGTAGAAAAATTTTGAAGGGAGAATTTAGTGAAAGTTGAATACTTCGTATGGGGCGGAATTGCTGTCACTGTAGTGCTGGGGATTATCGGCGAATTTCAGATCCGTAAAACCCGTCAACAAAATAAGGGACAGGACTGTGACGAGCCAGAATGACGTGCCACCAGCAACCGACAGGCCACCGCTTCGGGTTGTTGAGGGAAATCGCAAACAGCTCGAACTCGATATTTGCGAGATGCTCCTATCTGACCCATCCGCTGCGAACTACGATGACGAGAGTGATCGGGTTATCGCAATTCTTAGCCGACGTGGAAAATTGTCTTTAGTACAGAACGCCTCGCAAAGCATCGACGAATCTTGCTAGAGCTTGGCAGAGCAGCCCATCTTAGATCAGAACCTGTCCCTACCGAACCCGATCAGCAAGCCTGAACTCGGCAGCATTTAGCATGCTAGATCTCAGCAAAGGAAAAATAATGGATAATTATTATCACGACGATCAGGTAATCGAAGGATTCCGCGACTATCGCGCGGATACGTCACGACCACCAAGCTCATCAGAATTGTATTACATCGTGTTTCGGGTAAAAACCGGCAATGCCGTGTGGTACCACCATACCGTGCAAGCGTTCGATTACGATCTGCATAGCCACATCCTGTCATTGAAATGTGTCCTGCTTGCGGGCTTGAACCGGGCTAAAGCCGAAATCTCATGTGTGTTCGTGCGAAGCTTTATCCCGCATGACTCCACTTTCTTACTTCCTGCAGACCAGCAGCTTCTCATCACAAAAAGAAGTGCCATTTTCGAAAAAGCTGCTCCACTCTCTGATGTGCCAAAGCTGTTTACTGTTGTCGGGATAGCTGGCGGTAACAGCATAATCTTGACCGATGTTGAAAGTAACGATGCGTTGGATGCAAACATGGAAGCGGCCAATCTGATAGCTGAAAGATTCAATCAAAACCTTGATCCCATCGAAACGATGGCAGTCTCGCCTGTCATTCCGGGCATCATCAGGATGTTTGAAGCCAAGGTCCCTCAACTGCGCGCGCATTTAAATTCGTCAACTGATGACAGACATATCGCGGGATAGTCGTAACAAGTAGGGTTGCACCGCCAGTTCAAATCCTGATGTTGACGCTTGTGGATAGTTGCAAAACCCAACAAACAGAAGCTGTGCGGCAAAAGTCAGTTAATTATTCCTGGAGATATCATGAAGAAAATTGTCAAAACACCTGCAGGCGAAACTCAAGACATCTCGCCTGAAAAGCAAATCGAAATCAACAATGAAGCAATAGATCAAGCGCTGTTGAGCCAATGGAAGAAAATAAAGGGACCGCAGTTCGAGCGGTTTGTTGCCCATATGCACGCTTTGGGAGCACGGCTATTTGTGAGGTTCCATGACGGCAGGGAACTCGAATTGCCCCTGCCAGCCATTTCCTCGACTGAGACTGACCGGTAGTATTAACCGCTGGGCGGCAATGATGGGTACATCTGAACCATGCTTATTCTTTTTCACCTGTTTTATTGTTTTCATTGCCCCCCTTGTTGCGATTCTTTTGCCTGCGAACACCTTGGCGCGACCCATAGTAGCTTGCCCCGATAGACAATCTACCGTGCCCCATACGGAACATCAATGCCCTAGATACCTCACGGTACTCGATCTTGTCCAGGTACGAGATATTTCCTCCCTTTATAGGGGCGTCCACACCTGTCAACAACTTGTGCTGAGCTTGGATGTACTCATGCCTCAAACCGTGCGATGTCACGCCCTTCTGGCTTAAGGTAACTCCTACCCTGCGCATGATGTAGTAGAAGTGCTGGAGTTTCTGTTCGACTGAATCTCCGCGCTTGCCGAGGAAACCCGTCACTTTATCTGCAATAGCTTTGGATTTTTCGAGCACCCTACTCTGAATCTCATCTCTAATAGGGATGTTTCTATCTCTACCTCCTTTGCTACCTTCCCTGACAAACAATGCGTTCCCGCCATCCCCAATTGTAGGGATCATCATTACCGATTCCCTGATGCGCAAGCCAAAAGCCCAGCACTGTTCCAGCCAAACGGCCACAACTTCTTCCTTCCCTCCTCTATAGGAGCGAACATCTGCAAGGATTTTCATGGGATCCACGTTATTGCCAGACCAGCTCTTATCCACCTGGCAGACCATAGATGACTTTACCGACGCAGCGTTCTCCACGTACTTATTTGTATCCGACACCATACCAGGCTTATTGATCCAGCCGCAGAAAGTCCTCATCGTCGACACTTTCATGATAATTGTCTTTGGAGACTGTTTGCATTTCTCCATAAACCTGAACACTACATGGAAATGTTTTTGTTTCAGATTCTTGATTGTTTCAATCCTATATCCTTCATGAAACAAAATCTTGAAAAAGATGATCACATCCTGATAGCGGTTTTCCTGAGTCTTAGACCCTACCGACTTATCTTTAATGGCTCCCCGTTTATTATTTGCAGCCATCACCTCTTTTATCTCGTGCATTACTTTCTTCGGTATGTTCTGCATCAGAACCGATTTGGGCAACGTTGCATTCTTTCCGTTAACACGGCCAACCCACGATTTTCTATTCGCCGATTGATCATTACCACCAGCATCAGCACTGCCGGCACTATCTTCATTCACGCTCATGACAATTCCTTTTCTAAGGGCAATCAAACCCATCCTGCAAGCGACGAATACGCTCCAATACAGGGCGGCACAGTTTTTCTGGAATTTGTTTCAGCCGATCCAGTCATGATCGGTTTTGCTGCTTGATTCTGGTACTGCCGAGATGTTTTTGCCGCTTTCGCAGCATGGTGTTACTTAAGTCGCATGGGGAGGCAAACCAACGAGGTATTTCTACCTTCAAGCTGATGCATGTACTTCCGTACACATTTGGCCGCGCAATCGCAAACCAAACCATTTAACCCTCTATCGAGGACTACCCATATTTAAAATCTTTCGCCGCCACACCAGGTCTTCTCATATTGCCCACTACCACCGTGGACTCACTGACTCGCGCCAGAACCGTTTTTTACCCCGGGAACAACCTCGTAAATACGAAAAGTTGAACCTCACCATACACTCCTCAGTAAAGCCGAGAAGGAAGGGGGCGTGTGATGCGCTACTACTGTCTTGCCATTTATTGCACTGCCGTTGTGTTCTTTTAATCCAATTCTCATATTTGCAAGGTCCTACTTCCTTTAACCCATGAAATTTCATGGAGGAGAGACGGACAGTTCTTGACACCACGCGACCAAACAACGCAGAAATAACACCCAAAAGGTGATCTCCATCTGAAGGTATGAGCAAAAGCCATTGGCTTCGTGTTCAGACTCAGGGTTGTCAAGCGCGCCCGCATCGGACTGTCGCAAATACTACTGATTGGTTTACTAACAAGGTTAAGTGTCTCGCCATGGCTGGCTGACGTTGATTTGAAACTCTACTAGATATACAAGAGATTTTCACACCAACAAGACATGTCTGCATTTAACAGACGATTTGAGCTGCCGCGATGTGCGTTACTCGATCTTCGGGTGACTAGCCCGCTTCCCACTTACTCTCAAATTGAATAATTTACTTTTACAACATCAACGCTCGGCTGAATGATGTAGGTTCTATTTATGCTCAAAGAAAATAATTTACTTTATGGTAAAACTAACTCCGCTGTTTTAAAGCCTGCCAAGCGGTGCACAGAAATCCCCGTTCGGGGAAGATGTCGCATTCAATCATGCGGGGGGAAAATTATCAAGCGCATATTAAACTTTTTTAAAAATTCAAATCGCATTCAGTGGCATTTGAGTCTTGAATTTGGCTTTGTAAGCCTTGCTGTGAATAGGTTGTCTTATCACTCTGTATTGACGCCCTGTTTTGAAAATCCATTATTTTTGAGCAAAATTTTAAAAAAACTTACTGATTTCCAAAATATTTTTCATCATTTAACTGCCCAATGAGACTGAATACGCATGCACTTTCGAAGCACGCAGCCTTGGAAAAGTAGTTTTGGCTCTAGTCCAATAAGGCGCGACCTTACCAATAACGAACGTTTATATGGATCCGCAATCAGGAGTCAACTTCAAACATGAAACGCAGCCGACAAATCTGACCTGATATGCGAAAAAATCACCAACTATCCCCACAGCGCCTCCCCAGTGACACTTGCAAAACTTTAGCCAGGAATTTCATGCCAATATTTTCAGAACTATCCCCACAGCGCCTCCCCAGTGACACTTGCTCGTAAAAAAGAAAACAAATTTCAAAGAACAACTGGTCTTGCGAACGAATAACAAAAAAAACACCGGTTAATCGTAAAAGATATTGGATGGGCCGCGTGCAAAAATACGGGCCTATATTTAAAGGAACCAAACCATGTCAGAACAAACAATTATGCCGTTTGAATTTGAAGGATCCTCTCCGGTCCGCACATATATAGACGGACAGGGCGAACCGTGGTTTTGCGCAACAGACGTGTGCGCGATATTGGGATATAAAAACGCTCCTGATGCAGTTGAGAAAAATTGCATAGCAAAGGGTATAGCTAAGAGCGATACCCTTACGAACGGAGGAACCCAAACTTTGACTTTCTTAAACGAAGGCAACCTGTATCGCCTCATGATAAAAAGCCGAAAGCCGGAAGCGGCACAATTCGAGGCGTGGGTTTGCGATGTGGTGCTCCCATCTATCAGAAAAACTGGCAGCTACGTCAACCAGCCTGAAAAGGTAGAGACTGTCAAAAAAGAACTAAAGGGTGAAATTACCATTTCGATGGACAAGTACATCCGCCTCGAAAGGGAGATAGTCGTGCTCACGTCAAAAAACGCGGAGCTAAACGTTATCGTCGAAAACAACAGAGCTTTGCACGCAAAACAAAAAGGCGGGCTAGCAATATTCCATGCGATGGTAAAACGGGGAGTCGAGGACAGCAACGAGATCGCTGCCGCGACAGGATTCGACCTGTTCTTTGTGGACTACTTCAAAAAGCACATAGCCAACAAATCAAAAGCATCAGCCACGAACAACAAGTAACCCTATATATAAGGAACAGAAACATGACAAACGCAGTTGAACCGGTAGCCGTAACCGATCTTTCGGTCCGCGCCATAGATGTGGGATACGGAAATGTTAAATTCACACTCAGGCACGTGGATATGGATAAACCGATCGAGTGCTCTATTTATCCGTCGCGCTCCCCGATGGCTACAGGCAAAAGCCTGACAGCAGAACTGCTGCGCGCGCGCGATACGGTGGTCGTGAAAGTCGGCGAACACGAATATGAGGTTGGCAAGCAAGTCAACTACGCGATGGGCGATAACGACGAGTCGGCAGTTCTTGAGCGCGACTTTTGTTTGACCGACGCGTATCTGGCCCGGCTGCTTGGCGCACTATACTACATGCGCTGCAACGACCCGCAAGGAGTTCCTTACACGCCGGTGAGCACGATCGAGCTGCTGGTGGTGGGCTTGCCGGTCAGCACGTACAAATCCAAGGATCTTGTAAAAAGTTTGACGAAGCGTTTGACCGGATATCACGAGCTGCCGAACGAGCGCTCCGTCGAAGTGAAGCGTGTTGTCGCGCTGGCCCAACCGCTCGGCGCGTTTTATGAGTACGCCACACAGAACAAACTCCTGGACATGATGAAATCACAGAACACCCTGATCATCGACCCCGGCTTCTTCACCTTCGACTGGCTTTTGATGGGAGAGAATTTCATAGCCAACGACAGGATGAGCCATTCCGTGAATCGCGGCGTGAGCGCGATACTCGAATGCATGGCCGACGAGATCAACAAGCAAGAGGGAAAGAACGTGCGCGAATCGAAACTCGTGCGTTTGCTCGAGGACCATTACCGCACCGGGAACCCGTTCATCCTGTTCAACAAGGAAATCGACTTGTCGAAATACGAGGAAAAAGGAATCGCCGTGGTCGCCAACGAAGCGGTTTCGCAGATGGTGAAGCTGATCGGAGACGGTTCCGACATCCACAACATCATTTTAGCAGGGGGCGGGGCGAAGTTTTACCAGAATGCCATACAGGCGAAATATCCGTACCATGAAGTTCTTATCATGAAGGAGCCGGTGTTTTCCAACGTGAGGGGCTTTCAGATTGCAGGGGAACAGATCGCGATGGGCAAGAGGATTAAGGAGCGCTCGAAATCCAAGACAACCGCATAATGGGATACAGTCATGGAAAAAAATACCACGGACGCAAAAGAATTGCCATTATCCAGCCGCATCTCGATAACGCAGCAAAACAATCCGGTGCTGCACAAGCTGCTGGCCGGTATTAAAAAAAACCTTAGAGCGCAGCGTATGGTTGATCTTATGTTACTTGGGGCGACGTATGAACGATGGATGTTGGATGGGGCAGGAATTGTTTCGGCAGTTGTTAAAGCTCTCCCCGCCATCAAAGAAGAAGGCCAACTGGAGCTTACATCAGTAAAAGCAAATACGGTTAGCGAGCCGACAGGCGTTATCGATCCGGCAAAGCCTGAATTCAACCCGGACATGTTTGGCGCGCTTAACGCATCCATGGTAGATAGTGATGAAGAAGAATCCAAATGATAAAAGCCAGTTTCCTGGCTTTTATCATTTGGTGGTGCCGAATTGCTGTTACGCCGATGCCCGGCCGCTGCTGCGGATACTGTGCACCCCACGTTTCAACCGCCGTGAAAACCTAACCTTCAGATAAAGTCGCGACCACTACATGCCGACCGGCTTATTTCACCGGTCTCTTGGTGTGGTTGTGGTTACTTGAATACCTACTTACTTCTTAACGCCGTTCACCGTAGACTTCAGCGTGGCACCCGCTTTAAAAGCGGGAACCTTCGAAGCTTTGATCTTCAGCTCCGCGCCGGTCTTCGGGTTGCGCCCCGTGCGCGCCGCACGTTTGCGCACTTCAAAAGTGCCGAAGCCAACCAGTGATACGCTATCGCCCTTCTTGAGTGCGCCGGAGATGATTTCGATGAAGGCGGCGATCGTGCGGTCGGCGGCAGCGTTGCTGGTTTCAGTTTTCTTTGCGAGTGATTCTGCGAGTTCTTTGCGGTTCATTTGATGGTTCCCTATAAGTAGTATTGGTTACGACGGGTGCGAATTGTTGTAGAAAATTGGTTGGCTGGCAAGCACTATGCGCCAGATATTCTGCAAACTGCCCCCGCTTTACCGGCAAGCGGGTATTTTGAACACCCTTTAGCCGCACCTAAGCGCTGTCATCATCCGGTAAAGGCGCCAGAAGAGCGGCAATATCCGCTTCGCCGAATTTGACCAGGCCGCTCGCATCTTCGGACAGGATGCCAGCAGCGAGCTCGGATTTTTTCTCCTGCAAGGCAAGTATTTTTTCTTCGATGCTGCCCGCCACGACCAGCTTGTAGACGAACACGTTTTTCGTCTGCCCCAAGCGGTGCGCGCGATCGGTGGCCTGGTTTTCCACGGCGGGGTTCCACCACGGGTCGTAGTGGATCACCGTGTCGGCGGCAGTCAGGTTCAGCCCTACCCCGCCCGCTTTCAGGCTGATCAGGAATATCGGCACCTCGCCATCCTGGAACCGGCGCACCACTTCCTCGCGGTCCCGCGTATCGCCGGTGAGTTTGACGTAGCCCAGCTTTTCGTCTGCCAGCTCGGCCTCGATCAGTTCGAGCATGGAGGTGAATTGCGAAAACACCAGTATCGTCCGCCCCTCGCTGACCAGTTCCGGCAGCATTTCCATCAGCAGGTCGAGCTTGGCGCGCTCCTTTACTTTCTTGGCGCTGGTCAGCTTCAGCAGGCGCGGGTCGCAGCACACCTGGCGCAATTTGAGCAGCGCGTCGAGGATGATGATGTGGCTGCGAGAAAATCCCTTGGCGGCGATTTCTTCGCGGACGCGCTGGTCCATGGCGATGCGCACGGTTTCGTACAGGTCGCGCTGCCCGCCTTCCAGTTCGACCGTGCGCACGATCAGCGTCTTGGCGGGCAGCTCCTTGGCGACATCTTCCTTGCGCCTGCGCAGGATGAAAGGTTTCACGCGCCGGGCCAACAGGTCGCGCCGCAACCTGTTGCCGTGCTTCTCGATCGGGGTGCGCCATGTTTTGGTGAACTCTTTGGAATCCCCGAGAAACCCCGGCAGCAGAAAATCGAACTGCGCCCACAGCTCGCCCAGGTGATTTTCCATCGGGGTGCCGGTCAGGCACAGGCGATGCCGCGCGTTCAGCTTGCGCACGACTTGCGCGGCCTGGCTCGACACGTTTTTGACCGTCTGCGCTTCGTCCAGGATCAGCAGGTGGTACTCATGCTCCGCCAACGCTTCTTCGTCTCGCCACAGCAGCGGGTAGGTGGTCAGAACGACATCGTGCTCGCGTATCGCGGGGAAATGTTCTGCCCTTGCCTTGCCGTGCAGGGAAAGCAGCTTGAGTTGCGGGGCAAACCGCTCCGCCTCGCGTTTCCAGTTAAAAATAAGCGAGGTGGGCAACACCACCAGCGAAGGCTTGTCCATCCGCCCGCTGTGCTTTTCGAGCAGCAGGTGCGCCAGAGCCTGCGCGGTCTTGCCCAGCCCCATGTCGTCGGCCAGTATCCCGGAGAGCTCCTGTTCGCGCAAATATTGCAGCCAGGACAAGCCTTCGACCTGGTACGGGCGCAATTGCAGGGCGAAATCCTTCGGGCGGGTTGACCGCCTTGATGCCGGAGGTGTTCTTGAGCTTGTTGGCGAGGTCTGGTTACCGCCTCCATGCCCTTGAACTGCCACCGCTCCATCCCGACCAGGGTATCGATGCGCGCCACGTCGTAAGCGGGACAGGCGGATTTCTCCGCCCATCTTGCCGTCGAACAATTCGATCAGGGTTCTTGCCAGCGGTTTGATCCGGTCGGCGGTGACCCTCACCCTGCCGCCATCGGGCAGCAGCATCTCGATCGCCTCCTTGTCCTTCATTTTTTCCAGCAGGGACGCATCCAGCCAGCGATGATCGACCTTGAATAATTCGTGCAGCATCGGCGCCAGGGGCAAGCGCTGCCCGTTCACCACGATGCCCATGTTCAGGCTGAACCAGCCCCCCTCCTCCTCCTCGAACTCCCCTTCCCAAGCTTCCACTTCCAGTACGTTGTGGCGAAACCCCTGGGGGATGACGACCTCCCACCCCGCCCTGATCATATGCGGCACGACTATGCTGCATGAACATGGGCCATGTTTCCACGCTTTCCAGGCCATAAACGGGCGGGTTGGGGATGCCGCCGGATGAGCCGAGATCGCTCGGCACGGTTTGAAACCCATATTCGCCCAGCGAACGGGCCGCGCGCTGCTTCCGCCTGCTGGTCGCGTATTACCCGCACGGTTTCACCGCTGGGCAGCGAAACGAATTCGCTTTTGTAGTCGGCAGACAGCACGGTTTCGCCGTAGCGGAATTTGACTCGCGCAAAATCCAGCTTTTGCTATGCCGTGAGGGTAGCGCCTGAAGCTGCCCAGCCACAGCGGCGCAGAGGTATCGATCTCCAGCACCGGTACCATCGGGCTGTTTAAGGTGCGGATCCGCTCCTTGCTGGGCGGCGGCAAATCCGGAACTATCTCGCGCAACACGCCGGACACCAGCGGGAACATCGAGTTCGCTCAGCGGCGGCATTTTCAGCAACTCCGCTATCTGCACGGGCGTCTGGGCAAGATACAAGTGGCCGATTTCACCTGCGGCCGCATCGATATACCAGGTGGCTTCCTGCAACGGCAGACACGTCCACTGCCGCCCCACTGCGGATGATCCTTGGCACCATCCGCCCGGATTCATCCGCGCCCCAGTCCAGATGGGCGCCCCGCACCTCGCCGCGTTTGAGAAGAACGGGCTCAGGCACCGGATGCCGTCCCTCATGCGTGCTTGCCATTAAATACAATCGTCCGCTCTCCAGCAGGCGTGTCAGGAACTCGTTCCCGTGCGGCCCCATGACAAAGTATCCTCTATATTTGTCCTGCTGTTTCCTCAGCATACGCATACAGGCTCAGGTCTTCGTCGGTGACGTACTGTGGGGGCTTGATCAGCGCGCGTTCCACGTTGTCCCACTCCTCCAGTCCGCCCAACAACCGGCCGTCCGCCCCCATCCTGCCTTTGCAGATAACTATCGTATAGGCGCCGGTATGGGAGGAAACCGTCAGCGCATAGCACAGGCGCTCGTTTTTTGCGGAAGGTTTGGATTTTTTCTCCTTCGGCGGAAATTGTACGGCACGCCTGAACGACTCGACCCACTCGACAACGGATGGGTTGACTGTTGCCACTTTTGGAACCGCTAGAGCCGAGAGCAAGACAACTGCCGTGTGCTTGCATTTCCAACCCACGGGGCAAGAGCATGACGGGAGAATGCGCAGCTTCCCGCTCGGGTCAGTGTCAAAAATTATCTCGACCTGATAAGGGCGGGCGGCAGTCCCTTTAACCTGTGCGGTGATTTTATTAAACTGGACATCCAGATAGTTGATCGAGTTAAAGTAAGGCTTGGCTTTGTTGAGCTCCTGCATGCCGTACCAGTTTTTGACATCGGCGAGAGTGTAGGACTGGGCGAGTGACATAGTAATATTGCGGGATATATTGGGGCAGGATAGATGCCGTGATTTTAAGCGACAAAATCCAAATCGCCATATTTAATGCAACCACATCGGAACGGAAGGGCTTGTTATGACCGGCAGCGCGATGTAAAAATCAGGCGGCCAGAATTTTTCTGGGCTTGATTTTCCATGGGTTATGACTCTTCCCACGCCTGTTGCAGCGCCCCGACAAACACCTCTACCGGCTGTGCGCCCGAGATACTGGCATTCTGGTCGAATAAGAAAAACGGCACGCCGGTAACGCCGATATTCGCCGCACGCGTTTCGTCCGCGCGCACCTCGTCGGAACAAGCATCACTTTCCAGCATCCCCAGCGCCTCGCGTTCTGGGATACCGAATTCGGGTGCAAGGCCTGCCAGTGCCGCACGGTCTCCCACCTGCAAACCTTCACAAAAATAGGCCCGCATCACGCGCTCGGCGGCCCGGTCGCAGAGTTGCCGCGAGGCGGCAAAGTGCAGCAGGCGGTGCGCGTCGAAGGTGTTGCCTGGGCGGGCGTCGTTCAAACGATATTCCAGCCCGACTTCCTTGGCCAGCGCCGTCACGCGCGCATTCATGGCTGCGGCCTGCTGCGGGCTGACACCGTATTTGCGTGCCAGCATCTCCTCCAGCGTGCCGGGGCGGAGGGATGGCGCATTGGGGTCGAGCTCGAAGCTGCGCCAGATCACGCGCACGTCATCCCGCCGCGCGAAACCGGCGAGTGCCGTTTCAAAACGCCTCTTGCCGATGTAACACCACGGGCAAATTATGTCAGACCAGATTTCGACTTGCATGTCATGTTTTCCTCGCAACCCGATGCCCCCATACGGCTAGCTTTCTCTTCCCACGGCACTGCCGAGTTTGCACCGCCCGCTCATTATTTCATAACCTGGATCGATCTGCTGTTTGATTGGGCGGGAAGCGGGTTGTTTCTCCCACCGCACAGAAATCCAGTGCAAGTGAAGTCGCTTTCGCCCATAAAAGTGGGAAATCGCTTATCTGGGATTCTCCACTTTTCATACGCTGAGGATCTGCGAAATTTGGCACGTGCAATTGCGCGGCCAAATATTTTCATTTGGGTTGTTATCCGCGTTTGCTAAATTGTTCCTGCATCCAACTGAGGGAGAAAAAATGCAACATGAAGAAACCTGCAACGGAAAACAAAATACGAAATCGTGGCGCGCATCATCAGGCCTGGCGTTATTTTCAATGATCCTGTCGATCAGTGTTTTTATTGCCACAGCATGCATGACAGCCGGGGAACTGGAAACTAAACCCACGCAAATAATATTGAAGGGCGATGCGTGCGGCTTCCTGCGGCAAAACGGAATCGCCACAACCGATACGATTTCCGGAAGCGGCAGCTGCAGCGTTACCGTGCCATACCGCGCCAATTCGCTGGGAAGTGGCGGGTTGATTGTTCTGGCCAATGGCCCGCAGATAAAAATACCGGACAGCGAGGTCGTTATTGTCGGTTCGATTGAAAATGGGCCATGGACGCCGTCACAGAACCGCACTGCAATCATATTAGGGCTCAGTTCTATATTCATGGCTTCCACGATGATCTGGTTTTTCAGACTTATCTTCACAACAAAATTTTGAGATAAAGGGATAAGGAAATGCACTTACTAAAAACACATACCATCACAACACAGCAACCAGATTCATTCCTTGTCTACTGGACAAACAGCCTGACACGACCGGGCGGCCTGCTCAAAGTTAGAGTCAAACCCGACATCGAAGATCGGCATATCGCCGCAGAGCTGGCTGCCATGCAGCATCTGCTGGAAGACAAATGTGCCATCGGCAAAGATGTTGTGGGAAATGCCTGCACCAAACTCGTAGTCTCGCTGGGCGCGATAAAAAAACTGCACCGCAAGCAATCGGACAAGGCGCATTTAGCCCCATACGCCAATTTTTTACGTACACGTTTTGCCGGATGCGCACTAGAAGTGGATAAAGATGCCCGCTGGTTTGATGGGCTTCAGCCAGAATTGGCCGAAGACTTGCTGGTTAGTGGCCCGCGCGGAGAAACAATCAATGTGGCCGGGCTTGGCGAGGTAACGGTCACCCAGCATGTCCTGGAAAGATTTGCCGACCGGGTACTGGCGGAAACAGAAAAGAACAAAGTCGCACAGGCGGCATGGAAGAAACTGGTCGAGACGGCTTCAGACCCGTCTGTGCGCGAAGTCGCGCGGCATGGGATATGGACAGCCTCAAACCATACGCGTCCAGGCAAAAAGGAAGGTCGCTATTATCTAAACGCTAAACTTAAGCTGGTCATGGTGGTTACCGACAATCCGGGCGAAGGGAAGAGGCTGGTGACGACGTATCCGGCGTCGAGGCAGTTTCATGACCTGGCCGAGGCCGCGTGAGGCGGCGAATTATTGTCGATGGCTGCGAATTGTCCCGACATGGTTTCGCGCGTGGCACGAAAAAAATCCGGTAAAATCGCAAATCCGGCAGCTCGCGAGAGCAACTTATTTTAACCGGCACCGTATTGCACTATGAACCGATCCGATCTCGTAATGCGTTTGGCCGACTTCCATCCCCAACTGCTTGCCAAGGATGTCGATCTCGCTGTCCGGGTGATTTGGGATTCAATGTCCGACGCGCTGTCGCGCGGTGGGCGTATCGATATTCGCTGCTTCGGCAGTTTCGGCCTCAATTACCGGCAGCCGCGACAGGAACGCAACCCCAGGACCGGAGAAAAAATCGAAGTGCCCGCCAAATATTGGCCCCACTTCAAGGCCGCCAAGGAATTGAGGGAGCGGGTTATCCTGGCATCAAAGAAGTAAAGATTTTCAGCAGCCCGTCACAAGCGATAAGCCAAAACCATCTCAAGGCAGGTCTCCCGATTTAAGCCATATCAGTCATCCGACTTCCCCGGTGGCGCGAAAGCATCTCTCGTACGGATCCAAAACCCCGGTTAGCTGTTTCTCTCGCACCCTCGCACAACCCCGCCTTGTATCCGTGGCGCCCGCCTCATGGCAACTTCGCGTCCATCGCGGCCAATGCAGCGCGAGCGCTATTGCCATGCGCGATTTTCATTTGGGTTGGAATCCGGCTTGGCCATAATTAACACATCGCAACCCCCAAAGGCTCTAAAACATGAAAAATTCAAACCAGGAACGGCTACATCGTCTGATGAAACAATATCATCGCAACCAAATTTGGCACTGGAACGGCATTTACCTTCCCGACGTTTACCCGCAACACAAAAAACTGCAGTGGTTTGACGAGGTCGGATTTATCCTGAACGGCCGGCGCGTCATGGTTGGCTGGGCACACCCGCGAATGAAATACTCATCTGCCATATCCGAGTTGGCGACGAAGGAAGCGGGGGATCCGCCAATGGAGCCCAAAGGCATTTTTTCCTTTTCTATCTTCGAAAAGAAATGGAAGAAATTGGGGCGCTCGCGCAAGAAAGTCGCTTTCTATACTCTTGGTTCATCGCCGGGCAGCAACTTGGAATATTATTCAGAACTCGGTGCCATCGATTCTCGCATTAGAGACGAAGGGATAGATTTTGTGGTGCGTCCATCCATTTCGACAAAGCGAATGGCCACATGCATGCGCATCAATCTCTGCATACCGGTTGATGTGCGCAACGATGGGGAAGCGCGGGCTTTGGTTTTGTTGGCACGGCGCTTGATCAAAGGCGAAACAACCCTCTCGAAAGAATTCCCGGGATACGAATACGGCAGAAGCGATTGGCTCGCCGAGGCCGAGTCCCGTGCACGGGACAGCCAGAAATGTCCTGTTATGGATTAATTGATCAGCAAGATCCTGCAACGCGCCGATCTGGCCGACCCCGCAATGATGTCCGCCATGCCCTCTCGGGAAGAAGCTGCGGGAGGCAGCTACTTTAGTCCAGCTAGCGTTGATAATCCCGCGACAACATAAAGATACCGCTGGTTTGGGTTTGAAGCTCCCCTTGACAAATAACATAACGTAACGTAACATACATTTATTACGTAACAGCGTAACGTAACATAACATACCGCGACAGGAATCATTATGGCAAGAGAGGCAACCATCACTTACGAACAATTCGTTCTGGCAGCGGACAAAATTAAAGCATCGGGCGGCAAAGTCACTGCCCGCGCGGTGCATGATGTTCTGGGCGCGGGCAGCAGGACCACCGTGCATAAATTTCATCAGCAATGGCGAAGAGGCCAGGAGAGCCAGAGCAGCGCGACAGACGACACGCTGGACCCGGCAATCGCCCGTGCCGTCAACAACCAGATAGCCGCCAAAGTGCAGGCAGCCACGGCGGAAACCGCGATGCAGCTTGCCGATCTGCAAGCCGAAACTGACATTCTCATCGCGGAAAACGAACGTCAGGCAGCCGACCTTGAGTTTTCTGCTGCTGCTCTTGCAACGCTCAAAGAGCAACACGCGGCACTTGATGGCCGCTCTCAGCAGATCGGGGCCGATGCCGCGCGCACTGCCGGTGAACTGGCCGCCGAACGCCAAGCTGCCGAGGCAGCGCGGGTAGAGCTTGCCAAAGCCCAGCTACGCCTTGAAGCCGTGCCCCGCATCGAGGCCGAAATTGAAAAGGTTCGTGCCGAACTGCTGCAGGCTCTAGCCCGGGCGGCAGAACTTCATGAAGCCGCCGCCGTCGCAACGGCGCGGCTTGAAGCGGAGGTGATGCAACGCAAAAACATTGAAGGGCAGCTGGCGGAAGCCCGGGCCGAGGCAAAGAAACACAGCGAAGAAGCGGCGGAACTCCGTGGCCTTTTGGCTTCAGCCAAAAGCAACGGCAAACCCTGATCACCCCGGCCGGTTTTACAGCCATCCGGCGATCTGAGTAAGCGGCTATAAAGTCACTCCAGCCTATGGGCTCAATGTGCCTGCCAAGTCCAAGGGTTGATGACAGCTAAGCCGGCAGCATCAAAAGGCGACGTGTCGCGCGTGGCTACCGCGAAACCATGCGTCGCCGCGATGGCGGCAATATAGCCATCTGCCGGCGAAATAGCCTGTCCGGCGGCACGGGCGCGGGCGCGTAGCATCGCATAGGATTGCGATGCAGGGTCATCAAACGGAAGGATGCGACCCGCGAACAAAGGCAAAACGCGCTGCTCAAGACTGAAATGGAGCGTATCCCGGCGT
This sequence comes from uncultured beta proteobacterium, assembly GCA_963833515.1. GTDB lineage: Bacteria > Pseudomonadota > Gammaproteobacteria > Burkholderiales > Gallionellaceae > Gallionella. Next base: position 49,073 of record CAWHYN010000039.1, read on the forward strand.
TTGCCCTCTGGCAGCGCAGCGATACCGAAGCGCAATTCCGCAAGGCTGATTGTCGAGAGGTACAGCGTTTCGATGATCTGCTCGTCAATCCAAGCAAGTACGTTCGTGTTGCCTGCCGCTTTCAACGGCTCAGAAACGACGTTGGTATCGAGCAGGATCATTCAAAACTCATCGGTTCGGCTGGCGTCCTATCGCGTTCGATCTCAAGATCGATGCCGCCCACTTCGCGGCCAATTTCGGCTAGTAGGGTGCCGAGCTTAATCCGATTCTCGGGTCGAACAGCACATTCGAGGATCGCCCGGATTTCAGCCTCAGTACTGCGACCATGCGTGGCGGCACGCACGCGCAAGGCACGGTGCGTTTCATCAGGTAAGTTGCGGACAGTGACGGATGCCATTGCTTTCACTCCTTCCATGTAACTATCAATGATAGCATTATAGCGCGAGTGATGTCATTTGTGTGGTGTCGCAAAACAAGTGTTTGCTGGCTATTTATATTGGCCGAGTTAGAATTTAGCCGAAAATAATTGCCGTTCCGCTCCCAGCGGAGGAGACCAACCGCATGGCAGATATCGGCTAAGCTGAGTTCCCGGCAAAGATCGACGCAACATCCTCCAAAATGAGCGGCACATTCGTTCTGTTGGTATAACCGCAAGGGATTTTGTATAACCGCGACAATCGCAGCGCATGGTCGGTCAGGCAGTGATTCACATAGCCGGTAAAAAACATAATATATTCGCTGTTCCTGACCGCATCGTCATCCAGTGATTTTGCGTCAGGCGAATAGAATTGGCAGTTCGAGAGTTCCTTTCTCAGTTTCGCGATCAGGGTGTAATGCCCGCCTATCATGACGCCGCGTTTTTTGAGCAACTCGGCCGGCGTCAGTCTGACGGCCCCCTGCCCTATTTCTTCGCTCTGCGATGGCAGCACTGAGTCGAGCAATTCGTAAACCTGTTTTAGTTCGGCTTCCTTTTTGCCAAGTTCGTCACGAACCTGTTCGCAAGTTTTTCTGGCCTGCCTCAATTCATCTTCAAATGGTGCCGTGTCAACCGGAACCGGCTTCGATCCGGGCTTGGAGCGAGCCTTGCGCATCTGGTCGACCTGCCGGTTCAGGTTCGCGATTTGCGCTTTGGCATGCTCCATTTCTTTCTCTGCCTGTTTCTTGTCCTTGCGGGCATCCTTTAGCGCCACCTCCTTCAGGCGGTGCTCTTCGATAAGTTCCTGTCCGGCATGCCATATAACCGCGTTGATGCCACTGAGTTCACGCAGTAACCTGAATTTTGCTTTGCTGTCCATGTCGATGATGGTTTTGATGAAAGGCGCAAATTCTCCCCACGCCTTCGAATCTCTGATGGCGCCACCGACCAACTTGATAATCCAGTCTGGCTCGACGCTTTCAAAAATCTCTCTGTCATGCCGACAATCATCACAGTCACATTCATTTTCATGCACCCATCCGGAATGGTAATCCGATTTGGCAGATTCGGAAATCTCTATTGGTTCATTCTGGTTGATGAACATCCAGAATGATATTGCAGTCGTCGCGTAGGTGGAAAATATCACGCGATAAAGTTCGTCGGCGATCAGCGAGCGGATTTCTTTGATCTCGAATAGCGCATGAACGGTATCTGCCTCTGTCCATGAATCCATATCGTCCATCAGCACTATCTTTTTCGCCAATACCGGCAGAATTAGAAATTTGTGGTCTGAGATTTCGGCGACCAGATAATAAAGATTATCCGTTTTGAGTATTTGGGGTAGGAAGGCATTCAAGTCCGCGTCTGCGATCTGGGACGTGGCCCAAGCCGAAGCCTCTTTGGGGATGATAGTTTTCATGCGCTCGGCGAGGTCGGCACGTTCCTGTGCAAACTTTCTGACCGCTTCGGGCCCCTGCTTCAGCGCCCGCCATTTGCATTTCGAATGAATATGGGCGACCAAGTTTTCATTCTCGTGCCGGATGAAGGAAAAGTTTTTTATGATCCCATTGCGCTCAATTTGGCCTATCCATTTCTTGATCGCGCCCACAACAGATTTTCTGGTGTTGATAAACCGGTAGAACGACAGCGAGGCAATCGCAAAGGCCTCGGCTTTTTTGTCGCCACATTCTTTTGCGGACGCTTTGAGAGCTCCTATATCTTGGACAAATTCCGTGTCCAGGAAAAACATTGAGAACTCATCCTCAAACGGGGCGCCGGGCAAAAGATTGTCCGCTCCATTTTCTTCCATGACGGCGGGTAGAATGCCGTCGGACATTGGTTCGGGAGCGACAGGTTCGGTAGGCGGCATGAAGGAGGATGGCTTGGTCATTTGCGATTTCCGACGGTAGTTTTAATAGCCGTAATGGATTGTTGTTGAAATCGGGCAAGCTGGCAAGTTGTTGCATAAAAAATCTATGCAATGCCCAAAATTCCTGAATCTCTTCAAGTCATGTTGCAAAGAGGTGAGAATTGATTTCCTTTCACTTAAAAAGGAGAATCATCATGAACACCGATACTCAATCCGGCAATAGGAAGATCCCATGGAACAAGGGTAAGTTGGTAGGACAGAAGTTACCTCTGAAATTGAGAGAAATATGGGCAATCCGCATCCGCCTTCAGTTGTCAAGTCAAATTAAGGAACTTGCTCTTTTTAATTTGGCCATCGATAGCAAGTTGCGTGGGTGCGATCTGGTAGAGCTGCACGTGCGCGATATTTCGCAAGGAGGCCTGGTTTCTTCTCGCGCAATCGTAATGCAGCGCAAAACGCATAGACCGGTTCAGTTCGAGCTCACCGAACCTACGCGCGAGGCTGTCGCTGCTTGGCTTTCCAAAGCTCAGTTGAAACCGGAGCAGTTTTTATTTCCGAGCCGCATACATGCATCCCCCCATTTATCGACCCGGCAATACGCAAAGATTGTCGAGCATTGGGTGACATCGATCGGGCTTGACCCCAACGCCTATGCCACGCACTCGATGCGGCGCACCAAAGCCACTTTGATTTACCGCAGAACCAAAAACATCCGGGCAGTCCAGCTTTTGCTCGGCCACCGCAAACTTGAAAGCACTGTGAGATATTTAGGTATAGAGGTCGATGATGCATTGACTATATCCGAGCAAACCAAGGTATAGCTGTTGAATCAACGGAAGCGGCAGGCTTGTCGACTTGTCGCTTCCCTAGCAATACTACGACATGACGTGCTAGACTTTATTCCGTCAAGGCGTCTTGATGGTAGCATTTTGAACTGCCGGTTTCAGGCGTTGAATTTGCATGTCTCTACAACCGCTAGGCGCCACAAGCCGTCATTCGCATATCCGAAATTGAGTGTCAGCTATCTGCAGTATTGTGTTGAAAAACTCGATTCTTGCCGCAATTAAAGTATTACCTTAAAAGGTCGGCCTCGCATAACGCTCTACAACCGACGAACGCACTTCAGTTGATGGTTTGAAGACCCCTGAAATTATATCGAAAAGGTTACCGGAAGACTTTTTCAACACAATATGCAGTAAAGCAGACGTTCACGAGTAGAATGAACCACTGTCGAGAACCGGCCAAGCCGTCGTAGGTGACCTCCAATTATTTTGATAGTCCGTGCATCGATATCAATTTATGTGCGGCTCCTGCGAAAATTTAATAACGTTTGGTCTTCAGGAGAGTAACGTGACCGAATTTCTACCAGAACTGCTACTTGAACTCGAACAGTTCGGCTTGAGCAACGATGGCGTCATTACCGATCGGCCTCGGCGCATGCTGAATATCACCCGAGACACAGGAGAATTTCTTTCGGTGCTTGTCCGGGCTATGAATGCTCGACGTGTGTTTGAAATAGGAACCTCTAACGGATACTCGACTCTCTGGCTTGCCTTGGCAGCTAAAGCAGTCGAAGGGCACGTTACCACCGTTGAACTATCTGATTTTAAAATTGCCCTTGCGGCAAAGAACTTCGAACGATCCGGCCTCGCCCCTTACATTACGCAAATTCACGGTCACGCTGGCACCCAGCTCAAGTGCAGCCTCGAACAAAGCTTCGATGTTATCTTTCTCGATTCCGAGCGCTCTGAATATATAGGGTGGTGGCCTGACATCAAGCGAGTTCTTCGTAAAGGTGGTCTTCTTGTCGTAGATAATGCCACATCACATTCCACAGAGATGGCGCCCTTCATGGCACTGGTTTCCGCTGATCCAGACTTTACTACGTGTACTGTGCCTGTCGGGAACGGTGAGTTTCTGGCTAATCGAGTTTCTCCTTAAGGATTGGGAAAGTTTAAAGGTCTCGTTGGTGTTATCCAGAGCCGGAAGAGGACATGAAAAACGAGTGGCTGTTATATGATGTGGAAGAGACGGATAAGTGGGTGGTCAACATCAGGCGCTTGCAGGCAAAAACCCGACAAAACGAATGACCGGTTCGTGTCGTGCAGTTTTGTAAAATCAATTACAGCGTCGTACCAAGAACGGAATAACCGTGTTAACCTGATGTTATGAAAAAAGCCACGGCTGAAGCCTAGGGGAGTTGTGACGATTACCAAAATTGTTTCAGGGGATCCTGAAGCAAGTGGCGTATTCAATGCGGAACTGGATGCCAGCTCATCACCACCATTTCACAACAGAAGATTGATACGGCAATGACCAGATTGAACAACCAACCCAGAAAGAGACTTGAATACAAAACACCCAGTCAGGTATTCTTCAAGTCAGGCGTCGCACTTCAAGTTTGAACTCGCGGGAGATACAAAATGAAAAATATTTTTTTAGCTGTAATGATTGCGCTCATTCCCTTTTCTACTTATGCCGAAATTATTGATCTTGTCTGCACAGCCCCAAATGGAGTGTCAATCAATTATGAGGTCGATACATCCCATAACGTAGTGCTGGCAAACGGGAAACCAGCGAGTAATGTACTCATCGACAGAGGCGTTATCAACTTCGTAACCTTCTTAAATGGTGATGATGAATTGATCCATTCCATTAACCGTTCAACTGGTAGCATGACCGTACATGCACTAGGAAAGTCAATGTTACCAATCTACAGGTGCGAAAAGTCGACACCAAAGTTCTAACAATCCATCGTTATTAACTCAGACCGTGTGCGGTACAAAATTAGGTATCAACGCCCTGACCCTCCCCAAGATTATTAGAGGTGCGTTATCTTTCGGCATCGTTCTAGGTACAGCAGAATGTCTGCAACGGTTTACGCAGAGCCGGAAGTCGGAATAAAAATGAATGGCGGGTAACAATTGAGGAACGGACGTATATGTTAATGGGTAGAATTCGTCAGTTGACGGCCAGTTTGAGTCATTCGACCATGTCCGTTTTGCTGCAATCAAATTGTTCATTATTGCTTGCCTGGATGTCCGGTCAATATCGGGAAGGCTGACCGGATTGTTTTCGACCAGCAGCTATTCGGCTGGCAATATGGCAGAATGAACCGCCAGTGTGTGCGTGAAGCGGTTAGTCACTTGTCCGTGCAATTGCGATAATTTTGTGGTTGCAAGATACAAATCATTGAGCTTATATAGGATTCGCCAGTATCGTGCCAATGGAGTTTCCCATGTATTTGATGCGTGTCCAAATGGTATTGACATTGATTCTTGTTGCCTGCACCAGTATCCGCGCAGAGGAAATTCGCCAGTTACCAAGCGCTGACGGCAGCACCATTTCCTATCTACTGAGCGCCGACCTGCCCGATTCCACCGTAAACATGCAGACAGTGGCCATCCTTTTTAGCGGTGGTGGAGGTTATGTTGGACTCCTCGATCAAGGTATTCCACAGCCTGGAACTAATTTCCTCGTTCGCACGCGAAAGTTGTTTGTTGCTCGCGGCATTCCTGTTGCAGTTATTGACGTACCAAGCAATATGCACGACATGTCAGACGGTTTCCGGATGGGCCAAAGACACATCGCTGATGTTGCGTCAGTCGCTGACGATCTACAGAAGCGATTTCCCGGATCGCGGGTGTTTTTGATCGGCACCAGTCGCGGTACGATATCGGCAAGCTACGCCGGTGCTGCACTCGGCCCCCGACTGGCAGGCGTTGTACTAACCTCATCGGTGTTTAACGCCGCGCGTAGCGGCGCGGGATTGTCGGGATTTGACTTTGAAAAAATCAAGGTACCTTTGCTCTTTGTACATCATGCTGAGGACGGATGTCACGTCACCCCATACCAAACGGCAAGAACATTGTCGGAAAAATACCCTCTGATATCGGTGCATGGAGGCAAGGCACCACTTAGCGGCCCCTGCGAGCCATTTGCGGCCCACGGCTATTATGGAAAAGAAGAACCCACAGTAAATGCCATTGTGGATTGGATGCTTGGTCGAGAGTATCAAAAGAATATCGAGTAAACACGGGGTGAAAACCGCAATGCCTGTTCTTTCAGTCAGTTGAGCATGTTTGCTCATCTCTCGCCCTTGGTCGCACGTGAACGTTTTGCGTAGCGCAATCGGAATTGCACTGAGCGCCTCGCTGAAGCCGTCCAGAGCCGACTGTGCCGTGCCATCGGGCATCTTGGCCAGGACCACCATCAACGTGGTGCGTTCAACCAGCGTACCCACCGAGGAACGGTTCATTGTGCCTTTGATCATATCGGCTTCCCAGTGTCCTGGGATCAGCCTATCCGCCACTTCCGGTGGGCGCAGATGAATGCTCTGCATCTCCGCTATGTGCCCACGTCCATCCGGTGCTCGGGTCTTGGAGCGGCGCTTGTCTCGACTCCAGCGCAAGCAGGCAATCAATTCACGGCGCAACTCACCACGCGGCATGGCGTAGAGGGTGTGGTAAATCGTCTCGTGGCTCACTCGTTCTGATGGTTGATCAGGATGTAATACTTTGAGTGTGCCTGCAATTTGTTCGGGCGACCATTTTTTCTTGAGATGACCTACAACAACTCCAAACAAAACGCCACCAACAACGAGCTTCAATCCCTTGCGCGGCTTGATTCTCAGAGGAGACGCTTGTGCGCCAGCTAGCGATGCATCGTAATCGGTTTCAACACCAAAGTCGCGATCAGTTTCCCGCGAAATAGTGCTGGGAGAACGATTCAAAAATCGCCCAACTTCACGCACACCCTTTCCCTCTCGTGTCATCAGCATAATCGTTGCTCGTTCTTCGGGACTCAATTGCTTGTAATGCTTTTCTGATTTTTCCATCCCAACACCTTAACCTCTCCAAGGTGTTGCAGTTGGTTTTTGAGCGCGCCCTGGTTATTGCCTTCAATAAGTTGCTCGCAGGTATAATTGGTGCATGACTCCAATAGCTCAACCAAATATACAAGCAGAACTTATTCATGCGCATTTGTTTAGCGTCAATGGCATAGGGAAACAAATTGATGCGGAGTCCGCTCTTGAATGGTTAAAAAATACAAATAACACCAATTCAGAATTTATCTGGCTGCATTTTAGTAGTCCCCATGGCATTGGCAAAAACTGGCTTCAATACATAGAGCTACCTATTGCCTTTAAGGGGGTGTTACACGATGAAAGACGTTCGTCACGTCTGTCTCATTCTCATCATGGGCTATTTGCAGTAATGAATGACGTAACTTACGATCCTACACATAGAAAACATCCAGAAATTTCCACTTTGTGGGTAAGCATTAGACAGCGGTGGCTTCTTAGCGCATGGGATAACCCCTTGCGATCAGTAGAGCAGCTTTTGGCATTGATCTCAGCCGAAAAAACTTTCCCAAATCCATTGACGCTAGTTATTCAACTTTTGTCCCATCAGGCAGATCTACTAGCTGATATTTTACGAAATACATCGATCACAGCAAACAGTATTGAAGAAAAATTGGCCGCTGGTGAGCTTCCAAAACGAGCATCGTTAGGTGGAATGCGTCGTGACCTTATTCGTTTGCAAAGGCTACTTGCACCGGAGCCATCATCACTGTTTAGACTTATAAGCCGCCCGCCCAAATGGGTAAGAGAAGAAGATATCGACTATCTACATCTGGCCACAGAAAACTTTTCCGTTGCTTTGAGAGACATGGCTAGTCTTCAAGAACGGATCGAGTTGTTGGAGGATGAAATCGTGGCGCGTGTCGGTGAAAAGACCAACCGAAGCCTCTTCATCCTGACGTCGGTCACAGTTATAGCAGTCCCAATGACCATAGTGGCTGCACTGTTTGGCATGAATGTTGGCGGTATTCCGTTTAAGGATAGTACCGATGGCTTCTTTTATATATTTATACTATCGATAATGTTAACGCTGGCCGCAACTTGGTTAGTTCTTCGCTTGTTAAAGGATTGATCTAGATCGTTTTCACTTGACCTTACGCGACCGTTGGTGATCTTTGGTTTAGGAAATACACTTCTTGAGCGTCCGCTTGTGGCGATCAGTTTGGCGGTAAAATGAACAGCGATGTGCCATGAGCCGATGTTTGACGAACTTTCCGTTGCCGACCATTCGAGCTTATCATTGACATTGCTGGAAGAAGGCAACGTTCAGCAGGTACCAATTTTCGTTTCTGATGCGCACTAGAAGATGAAAGGAAATCCATATGGCGCTCTATCATCGGTTAACCTTCTGTCTGGCATTTGTTCTTAGCATGCCGCTATTCACTGTCGCACAGGCCAGCGCCCCGCAGGTGAAGACCCAGGCTCCCGGCTATTACCGCATGATGCTTGGCGACTTCGAGGTGACCGCGCTATCTGACGGGACTCTAGTGCTGCCCGTGAGCAAGATGCTTGGTAATACGACCCCGGCCAAGGTTGAAAATGCACTTAAACGTTCGTACCTCAAGGATCCTGTCGAGACGTCCGTCAACGGCTTTCTGATCAATACCGGCTCAAAGTTGGTGCTGATCGACACGGGCGCGGGCACACTCCTCGGTTCCTCGTTCGGCCCCGCGCTCGGAAACCTGATCGCCAATCTGAAGGCATCGGGTTACCAGCCAGAGCAGGTCGACGAGATATACATAACGCATATGCACCCCGACCACGTCGGCGGTCTCATGATCGGCGATAAGCTCGCATTCCCCAACGCGACGGTGCGCGCGGATCAGCGTGAAGCCGACTTCTGGTTGAGCCAGGCTCATATGGATGCCGCACCGAAGGAAGCAAAGAATTCTTATCAGGGAGCGATGGCGTCTCTCAACCCTTACGTCGCTGCAGGAAAGTTCAAGCCATTTGTCGGGGACACAGAACTCGTTCCTGGCATCAGAGCTGTTGCGAGCCATGGGCACACCGTGGGTCACACTACCTACGTGGTCGAAAACAAAGGGCAAAAACTTGCACTGTGGGGGGATTTGATGCATGTGGCAGCGGTGCAATTCGCCGATCCGTCTGTGGTGATGAAGTTCGATACCGATACCAAGTTGGCCGCAATGGAGCGTAAGAAGGTGTTCGCCGATGTGGCCAGACAAGGCTACTGGGTCGCTGGAGCGCACATTGCATTTCCCGGCATCGGACACTTGCGCGCCGACGACGGCAGCTATACTTGGGTGCCAGCGAATTACTCTTCGCTGCGTTCCGAAGGCTCACAAGCTGTATCCGAGAATTTCAAACAGGCGGTTGCCAGCCCGATACGAACCGATGAGGACAGGATCGCTGATGCCAAGCGCAAGCCGCTGGAGTTCCTGCAGTTCACTAATGTACAACCCGGCATGCGGGTACTGGATATTGCGACTGGTGGAGGATACACCACGCAATTGCTTGCGCTGGCAGTCGGCAGCAACGGTACCGTATGGGCGCAAGCTGACAAACTACGACCGACGTTTGAGAAGCGGCTGACCGATCATCCACAGGCGAACATCATCCAGGTTATACGGCCTTACGAAGATCCGGTACCCAATGATGCTTCAAATCTGGATTTGATCACCATCATTTTTAATTACCACGATATTGCTTATATGCCTGTTGATCGGATAAAGCTGAACCAGCGGCTGTTCAATGCGTTGAAATCGGGTGGGCATCTTGTTGTGATCGATCACTCGGCAAAGGTGGATATGGGCACAACAGTAGCAAAATCGCTCCATCGAATTGATGAGGCGGTCGTGATGAACGAACTTAGACAAGCCGGTTTCCAGCTTGAACAAGAGGGTGACTTTTTTCGCAACGCGTCCGACACTCGCGATCAGGTTATCTTCAAGATGAACATCCCTGTTGATAATTTCGCATTGCGTTTCGTCAAGCCTTGATGAGATAGATTTATGCTTGATATGGGGCTCATATCGAGGGCCGCTAACTTTTGATTCGAAGTCTGCTATCAGCTTTATTGTGTTGAAAAAGTCTTCCGGTAACCTTTTCGATAAAATTTCAGGGGTCTTCAAACCATCAACTGAAGTGCGTTCGTCGGTTGTAGAGTTCAACTCCCCATTTTTGCGCACATCAGTAATGCGTTGCTCTGGCTTCCGCAAGAGTTAACACTACTCAAATAAAAAACCGCCGGGCTATTTCTAGCGCCAGCGGTTGTCAAACTATTTTCCTACACGATCAAGACTTACTTCAACAGAGCCATTACACCGTTCGGCATCGAGTTCGCTTGAGCCAACATCGCCGTACCCGCTTGTTGCAGAATCTGGGAACGGGCCAAGTTGGCTGTTTCATTGGCGAAGTTGGTATCCTGAATGAGACTGCGCGCCGAAGTCAGGTTTTGTCCGGCCGTATTCAGGTTGGAGATGACCGAAGTGAAACGGTTTTGTACCGCACCCATATTCGCTTCCTGGTTGTTGACGTAGAGCAACGCGGCATCAATTGAAGAGATTGCGCTGTTTGCCCCGACGGGCGTTTGTCCATTCATCTGGGTGACGTCGATTGATCCGACCGCATTCAGCGTGCTGCCGTAGGATGTCCCGGTCGCAGCCAGAAAACCACTTGAGGTAGTGGAAACCGCGTAGGCACCAGCCGAAGTGAAGCTGACCTGTCCGCCTACTGTCGCTTGACTGGCATTGTTAGCCAAGGCTACACCTGTGTCAACACCACCGCTGGGCTCCGAACCGCTCAAGGTGACACTGGTGACTCCGGTACTGGCGGCAGTGTTGGTCACGCTGATATCATTACCCAACGCATTGGTCAAGGTTATTGTGCCGTTGGAAGTATTGGCTACAGCAGAAATGCCGGTCGTGCCCGACTGGGCGTTAATTGCCGAGGTCAAGCCCGTCACGTCGGTCGCAGAGGCCATGGTAGCGTTAACGGTCACCGCTGTGCCGTTGTTACCTGCCAATGTCAAGCTTATGGCACCTGTTCCCGTAAAACTACCCAGCGTCGCAGTGGTGGAGGCGGAGGCCGTGACCCCGGTTGAACCTGCAGAGGAGTTGATCGAGGCCGCAATGGAAGCGGCGGTTGCACCGGCCAAAAGCCCTGAAGCGGTAACGTTTGCGCCATTGCCGGCGATGGTCACGTTCCCCCCGCCAAAGCCATTGCTCGCGCCCGAATTGGCTAGAGTCATTCCGCCAGCAGCATTGTCATAGCTGGCACCTCCTAACAGGTTGTTGCCGATCGAATTGGCTTGCAAGTTGCCGATCGTGACATTGATCGTTTGCTGGGCGTTGGCACCCACTTGGAACTGGGCGTTGTTGAGCGACCCATCAAGCAGATTGGTTCCGTTGTACTGGGTTTGGGTGGCAACCTGGCTGATATTGTTTTGCAACTGAACGATTTCCGCCTGAATAGAGGCGCGGTCAGAGGCTGAATTGGTGCCGTTTGCGGCTTGCACCGCCAAACTGCGCATACGTTGCAAGTTGTCCGCAATGGTGGTCATCCCGCCTTCAGCAGTCTGCGACAGAGAGATACCGTCGTTGGCATTTTGCGCGGCTTGCGACAGACCATTGATCTGCGAAGTCATGCGCGTGGCAATTGCCAAGCCTGCCGCATCGTCCTTGGCGCTGTTGATGCGCAGGCCGGAAGACAGGCGTTGCAAAGAAGTCTGCAAGGACATTTGCGATGAGCTCAAGTTGTTTTGGGCATCGAGCGAGGCAATGTTGGTGTTGATATATAAGGCCACTTTAACTCTCCTTTCAATCTGGTTTTCTGTTACGGCACGTTGCCGTTTACTTTGGTTTTCTTGATAAATGAAGCACAAGCAACCGCCGTTGTTTGGACTATCGACCTAAAATTGTTGAACTTTAGCTTTTAAAGAATCGTGCGTGATGGTGAAGCAATTAAAGAAGGGACTCACAGGCTTCGTCACGACTGGACTGTGTCGGGTGCAGAATTAACGGTGCTGACTGGCTAAAATGGGTCTATTGTTGGAAATGTCTTCCGGCTGATTACCCACTACACTCGGCAACTTTTATCTTGAGGCAATTCGTGATGAATATTAGTGATGAATATTAAGCTTGCTGTGCGTCTTGTGAATCAGTATTATCTTTCCGTGGACACATATTGACTCGCTTGCCGCCCCTTATTATTATCGGGCGGCTTTCTTCTTCATAGAACCGATCAAACCACATTGAGGGCTTAATCGTATGAACGGATTTAATTTGCTGCATAACTCTCAAGGTGCTTCTGAAATTGAGATTCAAATTATTCGGCATGGCATTGCCCTTGGAATAAACTGGGAAGATGATGCTCAAGTCCAGGCTTTGGCCATAGAAGCTCTGCACCACTCACAGGAAGCTTTGGCGCAATACAGTCAACATCATAACGACTACAAACTAAAGGCGAAGATTGAATTGTTTGGTTTGGCAGCCTTGATGATGCAAACCATGGCAGATAGCGCAGATGAAGGGTTTCATACTCACGGAGGGATAGCTTGGAAATCATTTTCCAGAGCGCTAATGCATGAAATTGGAGGCTTTTGATTCGATACTGATGATCGTAGCGGTACTTGATCTAACCAATCTGCATTCGATGCTATTCTACAATGGTTCTGTGGCCCGGCTCATTAGCCTTATCCTCCGATAATTTTTTCAGCCGCTCTCGTATCGCCGGTAATGCCGCTATTGCCGCATCTTCTCCTGCCTTTATCATTTTGTGTTTTGAATCAGGGTTTATGTCAGGCGTCACACCAATTTGAGGCCGGATCATGATCTGAGCCGTTGCGATTTCATTATCACTAATGGTTTGTCGCATAATTCGCAGGCTTTGAGACAGGATTTCCAGAACATTCGAGGTGTTCGGATTGTCTTCCGGCTGTTGTGCCACATCAACGGCAATCACGATATCCGCCCCCATCTTGAGAGCGACGTTGACAGGCACTGGATCTTTCAGACCACCATCGACGTATTTTGAGCCGTTGATAATAACGGGTTCGAAAACACCAGGAATACTGCTGGAGGCACGCACAGCCATTCCAGTGTTGCCATGATTAAACGCAACTGCCTTGCCACTCGCCAGTTCTGTGGTCAGTGCTGCAAATGGTTTGTTTAGTTGTTCTAGGGAGCGGTTTTGTAATGCATTATTAATAAAATCTTGTAATCTTTTACCTCGTATGTAACCCTGTTTTGAAATCTCAAAGTCACCCAATTTACCCTCGTCCAGATCGAGCGCCAACTTTTCTAATTCCTCGGCATGGTAACCCCCGGCGTATAGTGCACCAACCACGCTACCTGCACTGCAACCGACAACGATATCTACCGGGATATTGTTTTCTTCCAATGCCTTGATAACGCCAATGTGGGCAAAGCCACGATTGCCACCACTACCAAGAGCCAGAGCAATAATAGGATGGTCGGATTTCGTCACAAAGATGGGCGATGCCTCAGGCAAGACGACATTGTTATTTTGTAACGGGGCGGTGGCGCAGGCTCCCAATAACAACGGCAATAACAACGCATATCGTTCAAAATATTTCAGCATGAATATCTCGTAGGAGTTAGTCTAAGCGGTTAGACAGATATGCACTTACATCTACTTTTGGGTAGCGGCATAACATGTCGGCGGGGATGAAGCAGCAGTTCCTTGCCAACATCGCTTCGTTTCGCCAGTACGAGTGTCGAGCACCCAAGCGTTGCCATTACTATCAACCGCCAGATGGAAGTGATCGGGATCCGCATCAGGCGAGTCGTGCCCGAGCTGGTCACAACCGGTAAGTATGAGACAAAGAACAACAAGAACAATTTTCACGATTTCCTCTCCGTCCGCATGTAGCGAACTCGACTTATTTTGCGAATTTATATCGCGCCTAACTGGATACTGCGCCAGCAAATCAGCCTAATCCAAAACCATTCCAATATCGTCATTGATCAATACGACCAAGCTGATTTTTCTTTTATGCTGAGACGTGGCTTCAACTTATCCGGTTGGATCCTATGATACTGGCGCTTCTAATCAATCATGACACCTACACAAGGCGTCCTCTTGACTGATTGATCGTCCCAGCAGCTTCTCAAACGCATTTAATATTTCGCCTACATAGGTGTTTTTATGTGCAAGTGCCCCCGTGGCACTTTCTGGATGTACCAGCATTGTAGGATTGGCTTCAAAAACCAATATTCTTCCGTCCGGCATAATCGAGAAATCGATTCCCGCATAATCAAGATCCATTCTTTTGCCGATGGCCTGAATGGCTTGCATGCCAGCAGAACCAAGAACAGATTCCGGATGTTGCAGAAACTTTTTTTCTTCCTCCTGCTTCCAGGGACAGGACTCCATCTCAGCAGTGTAATAGTGCACCATCCAGTTCTGCGATATCGCCAAGTGATATGGGTAGGGTTTGCGGTCGATAAAAATCATCCGATACTTGCGGAAGCAGGAATCGGCGGAACGGAAATCAATAAAGCGGGAAACATACACGGGACCGGACTGCTGGGTTTTGCATTGCGCAAGTTCGGTCGGGGTGGTTGCCAGCACCAGGCCGACACCGCCCTGAGTATGTACCGGTCGAATCAACAGCGGCAGTTGATCTACAATAGTCTCGTCCCAGTCATTGCTATTGGCCTTCCTCCAGACAGACGGAACAAGCAGGTTGTCTATCCCATCCAGCAAAGCTGGCAGCTTATGGCGGGCCGTGCGTGCAACTTTGTCCGGATGATTGAGCAGCGGCTTTGTACATGCTTGAAGAAATCGGCTGACTGGCCCAGCGGTATCCCCGGTTGTATCAGGATCGCCCATCGCGTTGAACACCAAGTCATAGTTCGGCAAGATATCTGTTTGTCCATCGGGAGCATATTCGATCATCCAATCGATGATGTTATTGGTTTTTTCATTGAGTAGATAGCTAAGGTTGAGGTTTCCTTTTCCCGCATCAAAAAGTATGAGTATCGTTTTGTTTGCACTCGAAGAATATTTCTCAAAAATATTCTTTTGGGAATAAGCGAGATCGATATGTCGCTTGGCCTCTAGCGTGCGCCCATCTTCCATCAGAATTGCCGAAAGATTGATATGAGCGTTGACATGGCGAGGATCCAGGTTCAGAACCTGACGGTAGCAGCGCTCCGCCTCAGACTGCCTCATCAGGCGACCGTTGACGACACCAAGGTTATAGATGGCATCCGGATAGTCCGGGCGACACGCAATGGCTTGCTCGAAGCAGGTACGGGCTACCGACAAATCGTTCAGCCTGTTTCTGGCTATACCAAGATTGAAGTGTGCCTCCGCCTTTTCTGGAACGGCTGCAATAGCTTTCTTGTAGTGGCATACAGCTTCGTCGATAGCCTCATTGTCCAATAGCAAATCGCCCAGATTTAGATGTGCAATGGCATAATCCGGCACTATTCTTATGGCTTCGTTAAATGCGGCTACGGCCTCCTGAAATTGGCCCAGTTTGCGCAAGGTTATGCCGAGGTTATTGTAAGCTTCAGCGTAATCCGGCTTTGCGGCTATGGCCTGCTGGTAACAGGCGAGGGATTGTTCGAACTGACCTCTGTCGAAATGGATGATGCCGATATTGTTGTGAGTTTCTGGCAGATTTAAGCGCAAAGCCTTCTCATAGCTTGCCAGAGCGTCGTCAAGTTTTCCCAATGCATAAAGCGCACTTCCCATGTTGTGATAAGCATCGGCGAAATCTGGCTTGGAAGCGACAACTATCCGGTAATTGTCGATGGCCTCCGATAATTTGCCCATCGACTTTTCAAGATTGGCAAGGTTATAGCGGGCTTCGATAAATCGCGGATTAAGCGCAAGCGCTACGATAAAACTCTTCGCCGCGCCATCCAGCTTTCCCTGACATTGTTGGGTGTTGCCTATGCCGAAATAGGCAGAAGCCGAGTTAGGGTCAATCGCAAGAACTCTTGAATAACAGCTCATAGCCAAGTCAGGTTGTTCATTGGCTCGATACGCCGTTCCCAAAGAAATAAGGTAAGCAGTATTTTTTGGAAAAAGCGCATTCGCTCTAGAAATAAATCTGATGGCGGTATCTACTTCTCCAAGCTGGCAGGCTATATTGCCCAAGAGGTGCAGCGCATCAGGATTGTCGGGATCTGCCTGCAGGATTTGCTGATAGATTTGCGTGGCTTCATCAAGTCTGCCTGCCCAATGGTGTTCCAATGCGTTTAATATTTCCATGGCATCATTATGAATTTAGATTGTCCATTAAACTGTTCGTGTTGAGCTCTTCCATAAATTCCGAATAACTTTGTCGAACATGAACAGTAAAGCCCCAAGTGCAATTGCGGACGGTATCAATCTGCTGTGTGGTATAGGTATTGGGGCGCTATTAACATGCTAATGCAGCCATGTAACTACGGTGTGTCAACTTTGTATGGGGCCATCAATAATCCACTGCCGGAAAGGCGAGTGGTGGGCATTAGTGGATTGGGTCGTTGATATTTTCTGAAAGCTACCCTGTTTGTGCAAACCTGACAGACGTTTATTACATTGCTAGCGTAAGATTACCAACACGGTAGCGATTACTGTTGTTTCTCCTGCCCTCAGATCTGCTGCAGAATCGACCCGCAATATTGGAAGCAGAACACCAACTCAAATGTGCTGTGCTAACTATTTCGTCGCTAACTAGCGTTAATTTTATAGTGAATTTGTACCAGCCTTGTTTCATCTTAAAATTATGCTGTGATATGACTCAAGAGGCTGCAACTCGCTTTGCTCAAAACACCTCAACAAGCTCATAATCTGCCCGTCCTGACTGGGGGATTATGAAGTGACTAACGGGGGAGAAGAGCAAAATGAGCTTCCCCCGATAAATAGTCTTCCAAAGGTGACGTAAAATTAACGTTACTTTGAAAGGAAGAACACATGAAGAAGATACCGAATCAGGAATACACACCCGAGTTCAAGGAACTTGCGGTCAAGCGGGTTAAGGATGGCCTCTCTATTGGAGCTGTAGCCAAAGAATTGGGGATGATAATAAGAGATGCCGAGGCAAGAATACTCAACAGAGTTCAAAGATCATGCTATACAGGATGAAAATATGGCAATTATTATCGGCAGATTTTAAATAAGCAATACACTGCAAAAGTGGAAAATCCTTCGATTAATTTTATCGACAGCTGGAATAAATCAAAGCGAGCTTAATGTGTTGGTCACCGCATTTTGAGCCGCAGTAACGGCGCCTTGCACCGTCTGTGCTGTGGACGTGTTGGAGCTTGTTACGGAGGTGGTTGATGGTGTTGTCAAACCCAAAAGCGAAGACAGACTTGCACTGCTGGAATTTGACGGGGTCGGTGTATCCAAGCTCAAGAGCGAAGCTAGATTCGAACTGTTCGAATTTGCAGAATTAGTGCCTGAAAATAAAGATTCCAGCGTACTATTAATCACACTATTGGCGTTCTGAACTTCAGAGGATGCGTTTGTCGTAGGGCTTGTTATTGTCGAACTGGGCAATGCGGCCAAGGAGTCCAATACCGACATGGACGAATTATTGGACGAACTACCAGACAGTCCCGAGAACAACGCGCCAATTGTACTTGCCACTTCACTGTTTATAGCTTGTTCGAGTTGTTGCACCTGCGCGCTTGTCATTTTCCCCGTCGAATTATAGGTTAGCGGGGTTGATGCGGAACTTCCCAATGTGACTGAGGTATTTCCCGATGAAGTCGAAGCTGACGAGGGCGACGATGAGCCGGACGATAGCGCAGAACTGGCTGGTGTCGCCGAGTTCGATACCTGATTCATTGCGCTTTGCAGGATTGATGACGCTATGCTATCTAATGTTGCCATGAAGAACCTCTAACGATGTTAACTTGTCTCAACCTCATATATCGGCATATACAAGAAATACTTGATAGCAAATTACCTCAATTTGTCGCCCCAGTCGTTATGGCAACTGAACTGGAGGGATGGATAGTTTCAAATAAGGGGCCGAGGTATTTCTCATATGGTTTCCAGCGAGCTACCGAGCTGGCATAGATGGGTTTGCGTACTTGAGCAACGCTTGCCGTTCTGACAGCGCGTTCGGAATCGTAGAATTTGAGGCATGAAGGATCCCATGGCATCCCCAGATAATCCAGCATTCGCCTTGCCACTCGCTCGGGATCGGCAATATTGTCTTCATATCGCACGTCGAGTATCCGTCCTGCCGGTAAAACGTTGTGCCAATGCTTCATCAGCTTGCTGTAACGCAGATACTGCCTCCCCAACGCTCCAAGATCATAGCTATATTCATGTCCCAAAGTAAATCTGATGGCATAGCAGGAGAAACAGGTATCCATTGGGTCACGCACGGCATGAATAATTTTTGCTTTGGGAAACATCAGATGAATCAGCCCCAAATGGCCATAATTACCCGGCATTTTGTCGGTAATATATCGGGAGTCCGGCGCAAGTTTCCACACCTGATCGAGATATTCCTGCCCAAGCTTACGCAATGCCAATAGCGCTTGTTCCCAGTCGGAAAAATCCAAACTGAGGAGCTTTGCCTTTTTGGCCAGATCGTCAAGCGTGGTAAGCTCTCCAGCGCCATAAACGGCCGGGTGGCTGGCAAGAATTTGTTCAATTAACGTCGTGCCGGATCGAAGCATGCCCACAATAAATATCGGGATCCGTTCATCTTGAATCTGAGGTAATATTTTCGCAATTTCATCACATTCCTTGAAAAGACTGGCTGTCAATGCGCTGCATGATCTCTCCAGAAAGCTAGCATCTTCGGTTTCATCGTAAGGGTGTTTCTGAAAGTGGAGCCGATTGCCTTCTTCATAAGCACTGAATGATCTGTCGTACTGACCGATATTTTCCATGGCCTTACCCATCGCAAAATTCAGTCTGATCCGCTCTTCCAGCGGCAGGGATTCTCTTCTGGCATAAACTGCTTCGAGCTGTATTAATCGCGGATCATCCTTTTGAAAGGAAAGGTATAAGAGAGCAGTCACCAAAGGCCTTGTTGTGCCGGGAGCCAGTTCTATTGCCTTGTTCAGAAAACGCTTCGACTCTGCAATTTTTCCAATATCCATGAGCGCGCTGCCCAGGTTACTATAGGCATCGGCAAAATCCGGCTTGATCTCAATAGCGTGTCGATAACTGGCCTCGGCCTCAGCTAGCCGCCCCATCAACATGAAAGTATTTCCCAGATTGTTGTGTGCCTCAGGGTAGCCAAGATTGATTTCGATTGCCTTGCGGTAACAAGCCTCGGCTTCTTCCGGTCGACCTAATTCATAAAGTGTGACGCCCAGATTGTTGTGCGCTTCAAAATAGTTCGGCTTGAGCTCTATAGCTTGCCTGCAACAGCTCTCGGTTTCAGCGAGACGCCCCAAGTTGCGCAGGACAATACCCAAGTTGTAATGCGCCTCGGCATAATACGGATTGATCAGCAGCGCACGCCGATAACTGGCCTCGGCCTCCTCCAACAACCCCAAGCTCAGCAAGGCATTCCCCAGATTGTTGTGTGCTTCAGCGCAAGCCGGATCGATCTTGATTGCTTGCAAATAGCTGATCCGGGCTGCATCGGGACGCCCAGAATTTTGCAGGATTTCGCCCAGATTGTTGTGAGCATGGGCGAAATCCGGCTTGAGCCGTATCAAACTCCGGTAACTGGACTCGGCCTCGTCAAAACGCCCCTGATCCCGGCAGGTCATTCCCATGTTGTAATGCGCCTCTGCATATTCCGGCTTGTGCTGTAGCGCATGGCGAAAGCAAGCCTCGGCCTCTGTTAAACGCTGTTGATCCCTGTAAGCAATTCCCAAGTTATTGTGAGCTTCAGCGTAATCCGGCTTGACCTGTAGCGCACGCTGAAAATATTTTTCTGCATCAACCCCTTCTCCCTTGCCATACAAGGCAAGGCCAAGATTGTTGCAGATCTCTGCTGATTCCTGATTGAATCGTAGTGCGTGGCTGAAACTGGCCGTGGCCTCATCTAAACGTCCAAGATTTCTGAGGGTTAATCCCAGGTTATTGTGAGCCTCGGCATAATCAGGCCTGAGGTGCAGCGCACACAGAAAACATGATTCAGCCACATTTAAACGGGATCGATCCAGATAAGTAATGCCCAAATTGTTGTGCGCCTCAGCATCATTGGGCTTGATCTGTATTGCGCGTCTGAAACAGTTTTCAGCCTCATCCAATCGGCCAAAAAGCCGGAGGGTCATACCCAAGCTATTGTGTACATGATGATTGTCGGGCGACAAGCCTGCCGCTTTTTCCATAGGTGCCAATGCGTCAGCAAATCGCTCCATCTTCATAAGCACCGCGCCCAACACCGTCCAGCCAAAGCCGAACCGGGGAAAGTGTGCCGTCATCGTTCTTGCCATCGCTTCTGCTTCCGGATATCGCCTTTCGGTGAATAAGGACACCACCGTATTGAGTTCCAAATGATCGGGACAACTTCCCTTGTCCGGTCCAATATTTCTTAATTTTTCTTTATGTTTCTTCATGGAAATTTGTCAAGCGCCCCAGCAGGCAGCAAATTCATCGGTTCAAAGGAACCGAATATCATGGAGAGATCTTGATTTTTAAATTATGAATTACCCAAGTAACAGCACTATGTCCAATTTGTAAGCTTTCGAACGCAATACTGCCATGACCGGATTTACCAAAGCAGTTACAAAAGTTATTTTGTTCATACAAAGTGGACATACCGTAGTTACATGACTGCCATAAACTGCATACACCTACTCAAGGTCACACGACGTGAATTTGGGTGTCGTATGGCCGCAACGCGAAGAGATCGTCAACCCTGAAGAAGCGTTAAATAATTGGAGTACAACATGCATACCAAACAAAGCAAATTGATCTTGACCGCAATTGCACTGGGGACATTTCTGCTCACTGACGTCAATTCGGTGGTCGTGGCCAGCCCTGGTGAGCATTGCGACTCAAAGCAGATGTCTTCGGAATCAATTCATGAGCGTATCAATAGCCGACTGAGCAACTTGGCAGAGCGGCTGGAAATTAAATCTTCACAGCAAGCCACTTGGGAGGAGTATGCTAAGTCTGTCGAGGCGCTGGCGCAGCAAAGCTCGAAAAGGCCAAACGACAACGCAGATGCTGCAACACTCTCGCATTACCGGGCTGACAGAGCAGACGATTTTGCCAAGAAATTGAATGTGATTGCCGATGCAACTGCCAAATTGCAAAAAGTGCTGACAGAAGACCAGCGAAAAATCTTCAATCAAGTTTCACAGCACTTTTTCCATAGTCATCATCGCTGGCACGAAAATGGTCATTGGCAAAACCGTGAAGACTACGATTGGAACCAACATACTATGGAAAGGTAAGTTTTATAGCATTGGGATGCTGGTATCCAATGAAGCTCGGCCTTAATGGCAATATCCATTGGCATAGAGGAAAATTAAAATACGACTGTCGTTTTGCTTCATAGAAGGAGTAACCATGAGCTTGTATACTAACCAACAACCGCTTGGAACGCGGATGATAAAAAAACTGGCACCCATTGCCGCAATCGCGGCATTGGTGGTTGCACCGGCAGTTCACTCGGAAGAATTTCGCGGTCACGAAGGTGAAAGAGAGCATCACGAAATTGCCCGAATGCGCGATCATCATGACTTTGCGGTGCGTGACGTTCCATCGGTTCAACCATGCAGAGCTTGAACTCTGGCGTGGCGGACGGTGGAATAAAACCTGTTTCGCAGGTCGCTGCGGCTGGTGGTGGTTTGCCGAGGGGCAATGGTATTTTTATGAGCACCGGGTGGGCCCATACCCTCTCGTGGTCTCCGATGTCACCTATATCGAGCCATATGTGGTAGCTCCCGTGGTGGTGGCACCGCAAGCTCCGGTCATGGTAGCGCCACCAGCACCTGTGATTGTTGCGCCACCAGCCCCACCGCAACCCCAACCGGCAGCCCAGACATGGTCTTACTGTGAATCGTCAAAAACTTATTATCCTTATGTGCAAAGTTGCCCTGAAGGATGGAGGTCTGTTCCGGCCCAACCCCAGGCAGCGCCACATTGACATCATGCCTTGAATGGGGGGCGAGTGTAATTTGCAGTTCAATTTTTGCTTAACCACAGTTTGGAGGGCGTAATCATGAAATACTCTATTCTTAGTTTGGCGCTACTGGGAGCTCTAGCCGGATGCGCGAGCATCCCCAATGGCCCCAGTGTCGCGGTGATGCCGGCACCGGGAAAATCGTTTGATCAATTTAATGCCGAAGATAATGTGTGCAGGCAATTCGCGCAAAAATCAATCGGTACTTCGGCCAACGATGCTGCGACAGACAGCGAAGTAAAAAGCATTGCCGTCGGCACTGCAATAGGAGCGGCCGCAGGCGTTCTTGGAAGTGGGAATAGCGGTGGTGCAGGTTCGGGCGCTGCCATTGGCATGTTAGGTGGCGCAGCCATGGGTTCAGGTGCAGCGCAGGCGAGTGGGCGTGAGGCTCAGCGTCGGTATGACATCGCGTATGAGCAATGCATGTATGCCAAAGGAAACCAGCTCCCTCAAGGAACATACTATCAGCCCCGAGTAATTTATACTCAACCACCAGCACCTCCCGCTCCTCTTCCAGCCCTTGCTCCAGCTTACTATCCACCGCCCCCTCCGCCTCCAAGGCAGTAAGTCAGGGTGAATTCCTAACGTCGTTGGGGTGGCTACCGATAAATTGATCGGATCAACTTATCGACAGAGTTGTTGCACAACGAAATTTTCAACAAAGTTTGGAGATATCGAATGATAAGCGGCAAACGTTTGGTTGTAATCCTGCCGATCTTATTAGTCCTATCCGCCCCATCTATGGCGACACTGGGCGGCGATGAGACATCTATTGCGGCCGACCAGGTGCAAATGAAAGCAACCCGAAGCGTCGTCAGTGCCCAAAATTACACGACCCATGAAATGCAGATTGATTCCGGCATTCTTGTCAGGGAGTATGTTTCAGCGCAAGGGCGAGTCTTCGCCGTGACATGGAAAGGCCCGTTCTTGCCGGATTTGCAGCAGATTCTAGGAAGCCATTTTGCTGATTACGGAAATGCTGCGGGTAATAAGCGTACTCGTCGCGGCCCTGTTCTGTTGCAGCAGCCGGGTCTGGTAATCCAGTCTGGTGGACATATCCGCGCATTCTCCGGACGTGCCTATATTCCACGGCTATTGCCAGTGGGAGTATCGGTCGATGCAATCCAATAAAAAAATGAGATTGTGGGGATGGGCGCTGTTCCTCGCCTTTGCTTTGGGTATGGTTGGTTGTGGAGGAGGAGGAGGCGGTGGTAGCAGCCAGTCTGCTACCACCCTGAATGGGGTTGCGGCAGTGGGCACCCCAATCGTCAACGGCACCATTAACACCATTTGCGCGGCAGGTAGCCCGCTCTCCACGACCACGAGCAACACGGGCACAGGCGGTGTATGGCAAGTGACGCTCTCCGGGCAATCCTTGCCTTGTGCGGTAGAAGTAAGTAATGGCACGATTAATGGAGTGGCGAACAAGACCCCCTATCACTCCATTGCCATCACCCCAGGCACCGTGAACGTCACACCGCTCACTGATCTGCTGGTGGCCAATATTGTTGCTACGGCTAATCCCAGTACATGGTTTGCCGGGTTGAGCACAAACCCCGCAACGCTCGCCACTATCACTCAAAGTCAAGTGAACACTGCACTCGCTAACTTGAGCGCAGCTCTTGGCGGACTGCCCCAGCTCAGCTTTGTCAACCCGATCACAACGACTTTCACGCCCACTTCCGGAAATGTTAGCGACGACATGCTGACTTCCCTAGGATTAGCCATCGCCAACAATTCATCGGGCGTCACGTATACCTCTTTGCTGGGCGAGGTGGCCACGACAACCGTTGACGCAACTTCCGTACCAGCTGGATTCGGAACAGACCTTGCGGCAGCGTATGCGGGGACGACGAGTGGCGGAGGGAGTGGCGGCAGCACCTTCAGCATAGGTGGCACGGTAAGCGGGCTTGCAGGTTCCGTGATATTGCAAGATAACGGTGGCGACAACCTCACCGTCTCGGCCAATGGCATTTTCAACTTTCCAACCCCCGTGGCATATGGCAATACCTACAACGCCACAGTTCTTACCCAGCCTTCTGGTCAGACCTGTGCCGTAACAGGCGGCAGTGGCACTGTAACAGCCAATGTAAGCGTTGTGGTTGTGGCATGCACTGCAACCCCCTCCGCACCCGCTGTGCAGGGGCAAAACGTTCTGCCTATCATCGTTGATGCTGGGCCGTTACCCAGCACCTACCCCACAGTCAATGTTCCCTATGTCAGCGTGACGATATGTTCGCCGGGCAGCAGCACAAATTGCCAAACCATCGACCACATAATTGTCGATACCGGATCAAGCGGGTTGAGAATTATGTCCTCTGTAATTTCCCCATCTCTCGCCCTGACACAACAGATGGCCAGTAGTACCGCAACTCTAGATGAATGCTTGCAGTTTGCCGATGGCTATACATGGGGTTCTGTAAAAACGGCCGACGTTCAACTGGGCGGTGAGCCTGTCATCAGTTCGCTGGCGATCCAGGTTGTTGGAGATCCGAGCATCCCTACTGCTCCGAGAAGTTGCTCGAGAACGGGCCCCTCCGAAAACACAGTGCAGACCTTTGGCGGTAATGGCATTCTTGGGGTCAGCGTATTCCAGCAGGACTGCGGCTCCTCGTGCGGCACTAAAGCAGCCTCTGGAACCTACTACGCTTGCAGCGGCATTGCTTGCCAATCCGTCGCCGTCGGGCTGGCCAACCAGATTCAGAATCCGGTTGGCCTATTGGCGAGCGACAACAATGGTGTCATCATCGTTCTTCCCAGCATTCCCACAACTGGAGCCACTACGGTCAGTGGTTCGCTGATCCTTGGAATCGGCACACAATCTAACAATAGCCTCGGCAGCGCTACGGTATATTTGCTCGACCCGACACTGGGAACATTGACAACGGTACTCAATAGTCAGAGCTACACCGGTAGTTTTATCGATAGTGGCTCCAATGCTTTGTTTTTTCAGGATAGTGGAATAACGCAGTGCACCAGCAGTATCGGCAGCGGATTTTACTGCCCTGCATCCGCACTTCTACTCACGGCGACCAATCAAGGGACGAACGGCAGCGGCACAGTGAATTTCAGCGTGGCTAACGCAGACAGCCTGTTTGGAAACACCTCTTATGCTGCCTTCAGCAACCTCGCAGGGACGGCTATAACTGGAGGTGGCTTCGACTGGGGATTACCATTCTTTTTTGGCCGTACGGTTTTTACAGCCATTGAGGGTAAGAGTAGTGGTGGAGTAAGCGGGCCGTACGTCGCCTATTAGCGGGCTATATTACTTATGAGTTGCATAAAAACTTAGAGGTTACCCGAACATTACGCTGTCCTCCGCGCTCACGCGTGACTCCCTGACGGCGGCTGGCCTGTTACACAATTTCGACACATTGTGGAATATCGGCGGCGCACTGAGCGTACAAGCACGGGCTGCATGGTATGCCTTTACTGCGCAAGCCGCTTTATACCGCCAGGCTGTTCTTGAAGCTTTCGGCCAGGTCGCCGATGATCTGCGGGCACTTGAACACGATGCCGAGCGCGTTGCCTCCTACCATCGCGCCTTGCGTGCCGCAGCCGACTCGCTTGCTTTGCAGCGTATGAGTTACGAAGCAGGTAAAACCAGTATTCTTCAGTTATTTGATGCTGAACGTAGTTATTCGCAAGCGCGGCTCGGGAGTGTCGTCGCCGAAACGGAGCAATTTGAAGACACTGCTCAGCTATTTGTCGCTCTTGGTGCTGGCTGGTGGAAAACCTCGATTACACCGCCGAACTGAAAGTGCCGCAGCAAATCAGACGCCATACGCAACAAAATGACGCCTCGTCGCATTAGATGCAGGAGAATGTTAGTTAGCCGTTTTCTTCCTTATTACGGCTGTCCTCCAGTTTATAGTCTGGATGCTGAGCCACTAAGAAACAAGCAAGTGAGACAACGATGGAAAGCAAGGCGATTGTGAATGACAACCGTTTCCCATGCCACAGGCTGGCAAACCACTGACTGATTTCTTCTGCCACAAAAACAGACTTGCCGCCAATACGCTCCATGTCGTACTGGTAGCGCTTGGAATCGTCAGTCGTGAGTGCATAGTTGTGCCCAGCCACAACTTCATAACTAACAGCGTTACTGCTATTAATTTCTTCTGTTGCTTCCAGATAAACCCAAGCAGCACACAACAATCCCGCAAGTAAAACAGCGACGCTTGTCAGGTAAAGGCGAAATTGGATAGTTGAGTGTTTTCTCTTCATGGCCTATAAGCAAAGAGTCAATATTAGCGACCCTACTGCGTGGCTCGACCGTTAATAATTCCCTCCTGCCCTAACTAATGCTTTGCTCCATGCTCAGGGCGGCAGGCAAGTGGGTGATCAGCATCTGGTGAGAAGCAACTTCCTGTCCTTTCATTGTTGTTGCGACCAACAAAACTACAGGCTGCCCCACTAGCTTTTCCTTCGCAGGCTGCAATAGCCTGAGGGGGAGGACCTTTCCTGCCACCTCCACTAGGTTCTCCGCCCTGCCCGTTTTCACCATTGACGTAATTTGTCTGGGCAGATGCTATGGGTACTATGCCAGCCAATAATAGTACTGCAAAATATTTGCAAGCCTTCATGTGAAATCTCCTTTGTCAGTGCTTACCTTACGTCAAAATATTTTGCCACTTTATGGGGAAATTGTGTCAACAGTATGTCTTCATATATGGAAAGTCTGGCTGCAATTGATTGCCTAATGTGCATAGGAATAAATTCAGATATCAGGTTTATATCAAAGTAGTTACAAAAATATTTTGCTAGATACAGAGTTGACATGCTGAGGTTACTTGGCTGGTTTAAATTGCGGACAGTTTTCTCCCCAAGGTCGGCTTCAATAATGAAGGGAGCTCATAACTAATGAGATTCAAAATTAATGGTGGACTGCTTTTTCAGCCTGCCCTCTACCAAGTGGGTAGGTTTTTTTCACAATAATTTCTGGAACTTTTAACTTTTGAGCAAATGTATACGAACTTTGGAGTTGGATTGAACGAATTATCAGAACGTCTGGAAATCAAATCTTCACAGCAAGAGGCTTGGAATGAGTACGCCAATTTAATTTCAATGATAGAGGAGCAGCAAGTAAAGAAAACAAATGATGATTCCGATTCGGTGAATATTTCTCCTTGCAAGGCAGAGAGAGAAACAGAATTTTTAAGCAAGCTGTCCAGAATTGCAGATGCGACTTCAAAATTCAAGGCGGTACTCACAGAAGAACAGCAAAAGATACTTCATGTTTTTAATTTCGAATGGATCATGCTTCATGGTCGGCGTTGACGCAAACATGATTCCGCAACCAATTCGAAGTTGATGGTGTGACGATGGGATGCCGACTGTTTGGAGGCATTTTGGATATTGCGACTTCTGGTTTAGGTGAGGCTGAAGCCAGTTGCCGACAAGCTATAGAATTAAGCTCGGATTATGCCGAGGCGCACAATAACCTTGACATTAAAAGCGATAGCCCACTAGGAAATTCAGGCTCCCCATTGAACTGCGTTGCATCAGTGGGCTTTGTTGAGCTGGCCCGGTAAGCAATTTGTACGACAATCAGCGTTGCTGAACTATTCCATGTTGTAATTGTGAATCCAATTTGAGGTCAGTTCTCCGGTTGTAGGCGCTGAGGGAATAATATTGAGCGGCAAGTCTGGAATAGATTGGTTATCAAAGTCCACCCCAAAAACAGGGATAGGAACAATCATGTAACACTAACAGCTTCGAAATCACGCCCTTGTTTAATACAAATTTGACATACGATGGTTACATAGCTGGATTATTCTAACAAGAAGTTAGGCGTACGTTACGTATTTTGCGCGTTATTTGATCTATCCACAGAGCAACTATTTACCGAAATTGATTACGAGGTCATCATGAAAAAGTTTAGTGATTATTTATTTTTCGGACTCATCATTTTCCTGCTTGCAGCCATCCTAAATGGCTGTGGTGGCGGTAGTGGCGCCAGTAGCAATACCAGTTCGTCTGGTAGTGGTAGCGGTGGTACGGCAGCGGGAACTGTTACCGGTTTTGGCAGCATCATCGTGGACGGACAGGAATACCCTGAAACCGCTGGCACTATTTACAAGACCGAGGCCAATGGTGCTGCCAGCGGCGTAGCGGCAACCGGCATTCAGCTCGGCCAGCATGTCATCTTGACTACGGATGCCAATGGCAATATTACGCTGGCTGATGTTGCTCCTGACGTGGAGGGTACGGTTTCTTCCATCACTTCCAGCGTTACGCTGGGCAGTGGCTCCGGTTCAACAGTAATCCCCGCCATTACCGTTGCGGGCGTGCTGGTTGTGGTCAATACCGATAGCGCCCAAGGCCCGGTAACCACGTATGGCGGTGGCTACACCGCATTATCCGGCGTTAAAGTCGGCGATAATGCGGATGTTCATGGCTTGTTACTCTCAACAAACGGCGTCGATTATATTCAAGCGACCTATATTGGCAAGCAGCCGTCCTTCGTCGGAACCCGCGTCACCGGCACTGTGGCCGCCTATAGTTCGGCCAACAATACCTTTACCATTGGATCGGCCTCCAATACGATTACTATCAGCACCAGCAATAGCACTACCATGCTGCCAAGTGGTGCAACTCTGTCCAACGGTGAAGTCGTAAGCGTATGGAGCAACGGCACGCTTAATAACAATACGCTAACCGCCAATATCGTCCGAGTCAGAAGCAATATAGCTGTCGCTAACGAGACGTTTGCTGTCAGTGGGGCAATCAGCAGTTACGTTTCGCAATCCAGTTTTGTCGTCAATGGAGTTACAGTGGATGCCAGTGGAATTACCCTGCCCAATGATATTTCAGCTTTGAGCAATGGTTTGGTTGTGGCGGTCATCGGTACGGCCAACAGTTCCGGCACGCTGGTTGCCACGCAAATCAAGGTATTTAAGTCGAAGACAAATCCAACTCCTCCGGTGAGCTTGAAAGGCACCATTAGCGATTTTGTCAGTGCCTCCAACTTTACTGTACGTGGTGTGGTGGTCGACGCCAGCCAGAGCCCGACTTTCAACTCGGGATATACTGCGGCCAACCTGCAGAATGGTGCCTATGTCAAAATCACAGGCACACTCACCAACAACACTGTGGTCGCTTCATCCGTAACCTTTGTCAGTGTTCCCGCTAATACATCCATCATAGTTGACCTGAATGCAACCGTGCAGAGCTATGATCCCACTACCGGGATACTCAATCTTACGTTGAAGGCTCCAGGTTCCAATTCGACTGGGACGGTAACAGTAACGCTTGGCAGCTCGGTGACATATAACAACGGAACCGTGTCTTCGTTGACCGCAAACCAAAATATACAAATTCACGCGATTTATAACTCGGCAACTGGCACATTTACCGTTTCTTCCGTGACATTCCTGCCACCTCCGCCGTCCGCTAATCAGGTGCAACTGAAAGGCGTGGTAACGTCTGTCAGTCCGAGCAGCGGCACCGTGACTTCATTTGTTTTACACGGGCTCACGGTCAATGTTGGCACCGCCATCGTGCAAACTCCCTCAGGTGCGGCTGGCACCTTGGCTGTGGGTGAAGAGGTGGCCGTTACAGTTCAGGTCTCTACGGATGGTTCGAATACTTTAACCGCTGTGAAAATACTGGAATCACCGGCTGCAAGCCAAGGATTTTAAAAGCCTACCCGGCTGAAATTGCGCGCGTAAATGGTCGCCGATCAGGATTTGCAGGAACATATTCAAAATGATATTAACGAAGTGTCAGCGATGATAGACGCTACGCTGGATTATCTGCGCGGCGATGGCAGGCCGGAAGAGCCTTATCTTCTGGATGTTGCCGCCCTCGTGCATTCTTTTGCGGAAGATGCCGGGGAGATGGGGGAGGTCGTGACTGTTTCCGGCAATGCCCAGCCCATCATGACACAGGCCTTGGCTTTACAGCGTTGTCTGAACAACCTTGTCGAAAATCCCTTGCGCTATGGGAATTGTGCGGATATCCATCTCGATGAAACTGGCGACAAACTGTCATTTCCATCCATGATGCGGGGGGAGGGGATTCCCGAAGATTAAGCTGGAAGTTCATAAGTCCTCCTGTAAAACAGAAATTACAGCGACTTTACATGTCATGCTTAATGGCCGCTTTCTGGTTGCGAAAATTCATAGCTGACAGTAGCCTATGGGTTACCAAGAGTGTGCGCCAGCACAAACTGGCAAGTGATAGTGGGTGAAAGTCCCATACAAGGAAGGAGTAGCGAACCGTCTTGACCCCGAGTCATGCGTTGCGCATCGCGAGGTGTGTAGCGAAGCGTTGACAGGGGACACCGGCAGGCCAGCCATTGAGCCGCGAAATTAACTTATTCCAGGATGCCGACGCCGTACTCTTGGCCGGAAGGCAACACTCAGCAGGGCGCAATCGCGAGTCCTGCTGTGATCCTGCGCGGTCGGAGACCCTGAGCATGCCGGGAAGTTACTTGCACAGGAGCTGGGAGGTCTCATCGGTGCCCGACGGAATATTGTCGGGCGGGGCAGAGAAGGGAAACCGTAATTCTGCCATCTACGCCGGTGAGAAGTCGGATGCGTCCATAGTACCGAAGAAACCGCCGAACAAGGGGCAACCTGCGGAGGGGGGGGGGGAAGGGGCGCAGCCAAGGGGAATGCTGGAGAGCCTCCCGCAGGCCGGACTCAGAGCCGGGAACCTGCGTCGATGGGACTCGAAGGCATACGCGAAACCGCCAAGCGTAACAGGCGGCTTAAATTCACGGCACTGCTGCACCACATCACCCCGTCACTGCTGGTCGAAAGCTTTTACGACCTCAATAAAACGGCGGCGGTGGGTGTGGACGGCGTGACGTGGCGGGACTACGAGAATCTTCTCTATGGGCGGGCACACGAGTTGCACCGGGAGATACATACCGGTGCGTACCGTGCGCAAGCCTCGCGGCGTACCTATATTCAGAAAGCGGACGGTAAGTTGCGTCCGCTGGGTATTGCTGCGATAGAAAACAAGATTGTGCAACAGGCCGTATGTAAGGTACCGAGTGCGATCTACGAGGAAGATTTCCTTGGGTTCTCGTATGGATTCCGGCGTGGGCGTGGGCAACACGATGCGCTAGATGCAGTATGGATGGGAATCGAAACCCGGCAGATTGGATGGATTTTAGACGCAGACATCAGCGCGTATTTTGATTCCATTGATCATGATTGGATGCTCAAATTCCTGCAACACCGTATTGCGGACAAGCGTGTTCTGCGGCTCATCAAGAAGTGGCTCAAGGCCGGAGTTATCGAAGACGGCAGGCGAACAGCCAGCGAACGGGGTACCCCGCAAGGTGCGGTGATCTCCCCGTTGCTGGCCAACATTTACCTGCACTACGTCTTCGATACCTGGGCGCAACACTGGCGCAAACATCACGCCAGAGGCGATGTCATCATGGTTCGATACGCAGACGACAGTGTGCTCGGATTTCAGTTCGAAGGACAAGCAAAGCGCTTTCTTGAAGCAATGAGGGAACGTTTCGACAAATTCGGGCTGGAGCTACATCCGCAGAAAACGCGGCTGATTGAGTTTGGTCGGTATGCAGCACAACGGCGCAAGAATCGGGGGCTGGGAAGGCCGGAAACATTCGACTTTCTTGGCTTCACGCACTGTTGCTCGAAGACCCGTCAAGGGCGCTTCAAGATACTGCGACTGACGATCAAGAGGCGGCTGCGGGCGACGCTCGTGGCAATTAGAGAAGCGCTGAAACGAAAGCGACACGATCCGGTAGGTCAAGTTGGCGCATGGCTTACACGGGTCATGCGCGGCTACTTCAACTATCATGCGGTACCGGATAACCTGAGGAGGTTAGCGGGTTTCCGTCGAGAAGTTTGCCGCGCGTGGCTTAAGCAGTTGCGTCGACGTGGCCAGAAGCACAAGATGACATGGGTGCTATTTGAGCGTCTGGCAGATCAATATCTGCCACAACCAAGACGGGTGCATCCTTATCCGTCAGCGCGTTTTGCGTCATGACCCAAGGCAGGAGCCGTATGCGGTAATTCCGCAAGTACGGATCTGTGCGGGGGGTGTCGGGCAACCGGCTTCTCTACCGCGACCAGTCAAGCCTGCCAATTTTCTACAAATTGACCGGCAGCTATTGGTATGAAGCTGCCAGTCGGCTGCACCATTGTGACCTGCTCCAACGGGTCGAAACCGCTAATTCGCCAAGTGCTGCTATCGGGCAGTCAAAATTTTAAGCGGCTATAGATTTAGGATGCTCTGAAGCGGCACTTCGTGACCATCTCTTTACGACCCACAAGCGACAGACGATCACCAAAATTCGCTGCTCGAAAGCAGACGCTTGCGACCTGCCGCTAGTAACCCCTTTGCGCCATTGAATATTGAAGATTGGTTGCCCTAAAACGGTCAATTTAATTTCCAAAAGACAAGGCCTGAGGGAATCTATAAACCTCTTTCAGCTTTACTCACAGTTTCCAGCGTCTTCGGCTCAACAATCAGCAGAAACTTAACACTCGTTGAATAAATTATTTAAGGATTACTGATTTTATGCTGACTTTTTTCCGCACGATTGATACGCCAGCGCAACTCCTTGCCGGCCTTGAAATGGGGAACATATCTGGCAGGAATCTTAACAGACGCACCTGTTTTTGGATTCCTCCCAATAAGTGGAGGTCGCAAGTTCAAACCAAAGCTACCGAAGCCTCGAATTTCTACACGCCCACCCTTTGACAGAGTGGACGATATGGAATCCAAAATAATTGTCACTGCCAACGTGACATCCTTAGAACGCAAACTAGGCTGAATAACAGTGAGTCGTGCTATCAGATCAGATCGATTCATGATTTAAATATCAAAACGGTGTCTCAAGTTAAATTTGTCAAGGAGCGTAGTTGTCTGTTGCGTGGCAACTATTATTCTTGCCCCAGTAGCGTGATCTGGATGCCGCGTATCTTTGCAACGTCTTGTGCCGCCATTACATTGCGCTCATCCAGAGCTATATCATGTTCACCATTGACATGGAGTCGATTAATTACAGTATCGGCAAATCCGTGGATGATACGAAGGTAGGTACTTGAATCGCTAGACTGCGGACTGGTCGCCTGAAAATACAGCATGGCGTTACATTGCGTGACAGCAAGCAGGTAGCAATCATATCCATGCGCAGTAACTTGGTTATCGCGAACTTCGAAGTATTGAGTTGAACTATGTTTGGTCAGGTCACTTGAAACGCCAATAATTTTTGCAACCGCCTCTATAAACGGCTGGGCAAGGTTGATTTGCGGAGCCAGAGTCATGTGATATACCCCAGGTCGCTCGATGATGAGAGGGTTATTTAGTGGTGGTGTTTTTCCGGGCCGGAAGAAGACGAGGTACAGAACGCACAGAGTGATTATAGTAATCGTTTCAATCATGGCTTCAGTTTAGGAAAATCAAAACAATTTATAAATGCCAGTTAGTGCTTCATCAAAACCAGTGTCTAAGCTGAATGGCACTTACTTAAGCTTTTTGGGATGCCCATGCACCCGAACGTTTTCACGGGCAACAGTGCGTGGCTGGGTGAGCAAGGGATACGGTTTGGGTCGTCGCTTGACGGCTCTTGGCTCAATGCGTCCAGGACGGTTCCCGACCTGCTGTTGGGCGATCAGGGCAAACAGCACGGAAAGATTGTCGTTTTGATGGCTTTCCATTCCGTGTTGCCCCCAAGCCACCCAAAGCTGCAAGGTATGTTTGAAGCTGAGTTCGCGGGGCAGCACGTCAGCAAGCAAGGCCGCCTGTGCCATCATCAGGCGGATCAGATTGTAGGCCAGCAAATATACCCAAATTTCCTTGACGGCCATCTCCGGCGTTTTACAACTCAGCCGTTCCATACCCAGAGTGGTTTTGATGTTGCGCAAATCCAGTTCCACATGCCAGCGACTCTGATAGAGTTCCTTCAACGCGGCCTTGGGCGTTTGTTTCGGGCACAGCAGCGTGGTTACCAACACCTTGCCGCCAGCACTCAACTCGCGCACCGTCAGGGTGGACGGGGTGCGATCATAATCCGCTTGAACCATCCAGTCTGGCTTGATCTTCGGCTTGGTGATCGTGATCAGATGATCGCGCTGTCCGAGCCGCTGACCGCAGCGGAAATCCGTGCTGCGCTGGCGCGCACCCTGTTGTTCGAACACCGCGTCCACCCCCCGTTCCAGCAAATCACACAGCAGAAAATAGGTCGCGTAGTAGGCATCGCCCAACAGCAGGTCGCCAGTTTGCAGGGTGTCGAGGAGCTGGCGTAGCAGGGCCTGCTCATCGGTCCCCTTGCCCCGGTACGGCCCGATGGCCGCATTGAGCAGCGCGCCGCTTCCAAGACACAGGATGCCTACCAGCCGACACAGCGGGAAGCCCAAGCCGGGTTGTTGGCTGCGCGGTTGCGGATAGGCGGCCTGATTGGCCGGGGTGTCGGGCATTGGCACAGTCGTGCCGTCGACTAGGCGTACCGGACGGTCTCGCCAATGCCATTCGTCAGGCACTTGTTCGGCCATCAACCGGCCCGTGTGGCAGACCAGTGTCAAGGGCAGTTGCGTCGGCAGGCGTTGACGGGCGCTACAATAGGCGCCGGTATGTGTACTGCAACCTGGCAATCCACCCGCCAGACGCTTGATCGCGCTCTCGTTCACCGCCCGCTGGCACGAGCGATCCGCGCTCAGGGCTTGAGCCAGAAACATCGACAGCGTCTCGGTCGGCGGAAACAGCCGTTCCCGATGATCGGGCAACAGGGACTCGACTCGATCAAGTAGTTCAGGGCCGGTGAGCAGGTTGAAGAACGAATAGGAATCGCTGTTGACGGCACGTCGGTGGACACGTCGCTGTTGATGGGCGCACGCGCGGCGGTTAGAATGCATGAAGGCTGGCTCCTCTAGTGATGGGTAGTGTGTTTCGCAGCTCACACCTTATCACCTTGAGCCAGCCTTTTAATATATCAACTCAAGTAGTTGCCTTAAGTAAGTGCCATTCGTGTCTAAGCTGAATTATTGCAATCGCAACGCGGTCACTTCAACTTCATAAGCCGTAGGCCTTACCTTGTAGAACTGAATCTTTCCTATAGCCTGCAACCATACCGCAATCCTGATAGATGATCTGTAATCAAACCCCCTCGGACCTAAATGGCCTTTTATAAAATGCGATAGACCAACAAACTTTCCAGCTTCTGAAAAATATTTTTCCGCCCTTGCTAACTCATGCAGAAATATTTCTTGAGTAACCATGTTAAATTTGAGAGGCATGCTTAATTGACTCATCTGAATTGTATTTGCTCAATCCTAATGCACTGATACGTCCGGAAGAACGCTGCTTTCGGCCAAGTCACTATTCTTATGTTCGGGAACTGTGCGTCTAAGCAGTTCTCTCTTCTCTGCGGGTTCATTGCTGACGGCTTTGAATTTATTCCTCGCCTTCTCACGTTGCTCCGGCGTTAATTTGCTCCATTTCTCTAGCCTGCTCTGGAATCGCTTCTTTTGTTCTAGACTCAGAGACGGATATTGATTTGAAGCATGAATTAAATGACCTTTCAACTTGAGGGGAAGCGAATCCCACTGAGTAGCCAAAGGAATTAAGGCCTGCTTTTGTAAAGGTGTTAATTCGCTCCACAATCTATTTTGCTCTGCTGCAGTGGCTAGAGTTGTATGCAGCAACATGGACATAGCAATTGTTATGAATAAAATGCTAGTCTTATTTAACGAGACACGAATCATTTCAAATCGTCCCAATAAGCTTGGAGGATAATGCCGGAATGACATCAGCGCCTTGTTTATGCCACTAAGAGTGTTGAATTCCTAGTGGCATGAGGATGCTTAATTTAACTTATGGTTAAAATCGTCTCTACGGTCCTCTTGCCAGCATTTTTCTTCATGGCAAGTCAGACGCGGTTTTTCATTGCCAAAGCTAACCGTTTTGATTTGAGTTGGTAAAACACCCAGTACCTCAAGGCTTTTTAGCGCTGTATTGGCACGTTTATCGCCAAGTGCCAAGTTATATTCATCACTTCCACGCTCATCGCAATTTCCCTCCACTGTGACTACATCATTCCTGTGCGCATTGAGGAACGCGGCTTGTTGTTGAATAACATCGCGATACTCTGGTTTAAGTTCAGATTTGTCAAAATCAAAGTAAACACTTTGCTTTTGAAGATCTCTGATTTGAGCAGCTAATTTTTCAGCGGCCAGTTTTTCAGCAGCCAATCTTCTTGCTTCGATATCTGCTTTCGAATCAGGTGATGCAGTCATAACAGGCGCTGGATTGGCCTTCATTGAAGATTCACTTGCTTTATTTGAAGGGGGTGTTGACTGCACCTTAGGTGTGGAAGCACAAGCGCCAAGAATGAGAAGTACTGAAACAATTGCTATATTTTTCATGGTTAATATCCCTTTTGTATTGATTTAAAACAACTGACGTAACTCAGTAACGCATTACAATGAATTAAGTTGACATAAATATAAATGATATAGATGCCATTATCAAGTGATATAATTCAAAAAAGACATAATTCGACTGCTTACGCAACCACCCTTAAGAAGGTGAACCAATTGAATAAAAGAGGAAAAAATCAGCTTTCACTTCAGGTTCTCAAGAAGTTTCGCATTATTTATGGTTCTGTACGTCAGCAGTTTCGTGAAATAGAACAAACCTGCGGTGTTACGGGTTCACAGTTATGGATCATGCGGGAAGTTGCTGCAACGCCTGGCATTGGCGTTACCGAATTGGCCGAACGCTTATCTATCCACCAATCTACTGGTAGTCAGCTGGTTGAAAAACTGGTGGCTCGAAATCTGGTAATTAAAGAGCGCAGTAAAGAAGATCAGCGAAGAGTTGGACTTTGGGTGACTAAAGAGGCATCGGCTTTACTGGTAAATGCACCTGGCCCGGCTGAAGGGGTGCTGCCACAAGCTTTGCAAGCCTTGCCGGAATCAGCGTTAATTTCTTTAGACAACGCCCTCATAGAAGTAATTGGCCAGTTACGCATCACCGATGATAGGTTTGCCGACAAACCTTTATCTGATTTGTAGTATTTCCGTTTGCCTGGTTATCGATAATTAAGATCAGAACCTTGTCTAGGCTCCTTCATTAGTCTGCCGAGGAGGAGTTTCTCCCACAAGCGCGTAAATTCGTGCAATTGCCTCATACGATGAGTTCCATTCGCTTTCTTCATTCCAAACCCCTTGAGGATCGTAAAATCCGACAGAGAATTGAAGGTTTCCGGAATCTGTATAATTTTTGAGATATACCCATTTTATGGAATTCATTTTCTTTTCTTCCATATTAAAATTATTCTGTAAAAAATAGCCTCTGCATTGAGCGACTGAAAGTAAGAATATGAAAATATCCCGCGAATTACTGGGGAATTAACATAAAGTTACGTTCACTTTCTATTAAATTCGCTAGTCATGCACATATTCAAGTAATCCACCGGTATCGAAACCTGTTAACTGGCTGTTCTCAATTTCAGTGATTCATGTTTAGTCAGCTCGGATGAATAAACATTCTAACGATATGCATTGATATAAATATTATATTGTAATAATATGGTTTATGTAAATGCCTATTGTAAAGGTATTGATTGTATTAACCGGTTAAACCGGTTGTGTTTCGAATTTGTATTTATCGGAGTATGCAATGGTTCTGGAGTGGAAAAGTCGGCTAATATTCTGGGGCGGGGCAATTTGCGTCGGTCTAGTCGCGATTTTTTTCGCAGTCGCCTGTGAAACGGCGAATGATCAGTTCCACAAGGTTATTGCCATTTCACCTTATCTGCCTCTGGTGCTTACACCTATAGGCTTGGTTTCGATTGTTTTAATTACCAGAAAGTACTTTCTAGGATCACAAGGCAGTGGTATTCCTCAGGCTATTGCATCGCTCGATCCGTCTGAAAGTCCAGAAATTAGGGAGCAAGTGCTTTCCCTGCGAATAATTTTCGGGAAAATATTACTCACTATACTTGGACTTACGTTTGGAGCATCTGTAGGACGAGAAGGTCCTACGGTGCAAATTGGTGCAGCCATCATGCACAGAATGGGGAATTTTGCCCACTTCACTAAACACGAGATGGAAAGAGTCGGGTAGCCAGACGCAGTTGCCCGCGCCCAGCCCCCTCAGAACCGTACGTGGGTCTTTCGATCCATACGGCTCAAGCCTCTACAAAGGCATCTTTCGACACCCGGTTTCACAACTGTGACTTCCGGCAAACTTAATATCTCCTATGGCAATTGAGATGGTGTATGTGAAGATTGCTGGCTGCATCCGACCCGCCCTCAGTTCTTTTCACAATATAACGAACATCCCAATGGATGTCCTTTGTGATGGGTTCCTGACAGTTTGAACATAGGCCATCTTGCCTGTAGCCAGACACGGTAAAGCTTCCGGCGCCCTTTCGCCGAGTGCAGCATTTTCTTGCCCCATCGGGACTCGAAATACGGCTCCCATTGTGGGTCGTGCGGATTGGCGTCCGCTTTGATTTTGATATGCCGCTGTATTGGCGTATCCGATTCTTGCAGCAAGATGAGCTCTCTTTTCGTTTCCATCCTCTTCTTCTTCTGTTGCGGCAAATACCCAATTCCGAAGACCTCTGGATTTAAAGTATTTATCCTTAACCCATCGGGTCTCTTTATTGGGATGCCTTCTTGCCGCCCATCGCCATAGCATTGACCAGACACTGGTATCAATCCGAGCGAAGGTTTCCTTGGCGACTACATGGCTGTGGTAATTCGCCCATCCCCGTAAAACAGGATTGAGCAGCCTGATCAGATTTGCCTGTTTAGCCGTCTTGTTGGCCTTGATGATCTTCCGGATTTTGTCAAGATGCGCTTTGACGTTCGCTTTCGACGGCTTCATCAACAGCTTGCCGTTGTACTTGCGAATGTTCCATCCGAGGAAATCAAACCCATCCTTGATGTGCGTTATTTTGGTCTTCTCCGGCGACAGGACTAACCCGCGTTCCGCCAGAAATTCAACCACTGCGGGTTTGACCTCATGTTCCAGCCATTCTTTCGAATTGCCAGTGATAATGAAGTCGTCCGCATAACGCACCATGTTCATTTTCAGACCTCTCCTCTTGCGCTTTCGGGAATTTCTCCGCTAGCATTGATTCGAGGCCATCCAACGTCATGTTTGCCAGAACCGGACTAATGATTCCCCCTTGCGGGGTGCCGGCCTCTGTAGGGAAGAGTTCGTCTTGATAAACATATCCCGCCTTGAGCCACTTCCTTAGCATCGCCTTATCCGTAGGGATGTTGGCGATCATCCAGTCGTGGCTGATGTTGTCGAAGCAACTATCAACACACTACCCATCCTCATGACTTACCGCAGAACGCCACTATTACGCGTTCACATCACCCTTTCCTGGGACGCTCACTACCAATAAAGGGTTTCATTCATCGGAACCATCGATTGCACCTACTGTTGGTTTTACCGGATGGAAGCCGATCACACATTCCCGCCGATTGGACTGACTTTCCGCACAGCGATAACAGCGGTACTCCCGATCTTGCACACCAGGCAGCTACCGTGGCATCACTGTCTGACTTACTCCATGCGCGAAGCATAATTGACGCTCTGCTGCGCCGCCTGCCCGCCTCCTGCGACAAGACAACGCAGCTCACCAAAAAGGAGAACAAGCGTGCAACTGTGCCTAGACCTCATGAAGGATCCAACCCCAGACACTCTAGTGTGGGAAAGCCTGAACGACGACCAACGTGCCGTCCTGATAGAAGCCCTGACCAGACTAATCGCAAAGGCAGTGATCGCAACCCAAAACGAGGAATTCCATCATGAGTGAGAACGTAAAAGTCAAACCAATCCACACTCAGCGCGCCGCGCTTGTCTACGTCCGTCAGTCCACCCCAACGCAGGTCGAACACAACCGGGAATCAACGGACCGGCAATATGCCCTGGTCGGACGTGCAATCGAACTTGGTTGGCAGCGCGAACAGGTTTCCGTGATCGATGAAGACCTCGGCTTATCCGGATCGGGTGTGGTTGCACGTTCCGGCTTCACCCGCTTGACTTCCGAAGTGGCGCTACGGCATGCTGGCATCGTGCTGGGGCTTGAGGTATCACGTCTTGCGCGTAACAATGCTGACTGGTACCGCCTGCTCGACTTGTGCGCGATGACCGACACCCTGATCGGAGATGCTGACGGGATTTATCATCCGGCCTCGTTCAATGATCGACTGGTTCTCGGCCTCAAGGGCACCATGAGCGAAGCTGAGTTGCACACTTTGCGTGCGAGACTGGACGGAGGCATTCGCAACAAAGCCGCACGAGGTGAGCTGCGTCGTGCATTGCCCATCGGTTTTGTTTGGGGCGAAGAAGATGGCGAGGTATTGCTGCATCCGGACGAAGCAGTCCGAGAGGCTATAGGCAGTGTCTTCAAACGTTTTATCGAACTTGGGTCGATCCGCCGTGTCTGGTTATGGTTATGCTCGGAAGGCTTGCCATTCCCATCGCAGTACAATACTCGAAAAGAAGTCCACTGGGGGAAACCAACCTACACCTCGATTTGCAGCATTCTCAACAACCCGGTTTACGCTGGCGCTTACACCTATGGCAAAAGTCGTCATGAGCGGGTACTTGATGAGAACGGTAATATCAAAAAACGGGTTTGCAATCTGCCACGCGATGAATGGGCTGTATTGATTAGTGAACACCACAAAGGATATATCGATTGGGCTACCTATGAGGCCAACCAGGCACGCATCGACACCAACATCCGTCCCCGTCCACATCAAGCTGGGGGAGCCGTGAGAGAAGGAAATGCACTACTGCAAGGCATCGCCACCTGCGGTCACTGTGGTAGGCGACTGCGCACGCACTACAGGGGAAGAAACGCCACGCAAAGTTATCACTGTGCAGGAAAGAATATCGTCAATGGTCGCGGCGTATACTGCCTGAGTGTCGGCGGGATTCAAATCGATAACGCCGTGTCCAATGCCGTGCTTGAGGCACTCACACCAGCGGCCTTCGAGGCAACCCTACGCACAGCGCAACAACTCGAATCGGATCACGACGCATCCCTGGCGCAATGGCGCTTATCCGTTGAACGAGCACGCTATGAGGCCGAACGCGCACAACGCCGCTATCAATCCGTTGAACCGGAAAACAGGCTCGTTGCTCGCGGACTGGAAGCGGAATGGGAAAGAAGGTTGCGCGAACTCGATCAGACACAAGCAGAGCTCGTCAGGCGCGAGAAAATACGACCGCGAGAATTACGTCCGGAAGAACTTCGGCAAATTCAGATACTCGGTACCGACCTTAACCTCGTATGGGGTGCGCCAACAACGACTGAAAGGGACAAGAAAGAACTGTTGCGTGCATTCTTGGAGGAGGTAGTCATTGCGGTGCAGCGTAAAGAGTTTATCGCCCACCTCACACTGCGCTGGAAAGGCGGAATGGTCACCGAACTTGATGTCGGCCTGCCGCGTTCCAATCCAGCGCACAACCGCACCGATGAAGATACCGTAGACCTTCTTCGTCGTCTGGCAGAACACTATCCTGACGCCATCATCGCCGGCATCCTCAACCGCCAGGATCGCACTACTGGCACAGGTAAGCGCTTCACCGCCAACGACGTTGGAAATCTGCGTCGGCATCGAAACATCGCGCGTTTTGAACCACCCGCCCAACCGCCTCAAGGCGATCTGGTGCCGATCACAAAAGCCGCAGCAGTCCTTGATGTTGCGCCTTCGACACTGCATCGCTGGATAGCCGAAGGCATTGTCGCAGGTGTTCAAATAACTTTTGGCGCACCGTGGCAAATTCGTATCACCGAGGCGTTGCGCGCACGGTTTGTTGCAGAAGCACCACCCGGTTACGTGCCAATGATCGAGGCTACCAAACTACTCGGCGTTTCGCGCCAAACGGTGCTTCAACGCATAAAACGCGGGGAACTTGAGTTTGTACATATCGTTCGTGGACGCAGGAAAGGATTACGCATTAAAATAGCTGACACAGGCCCCGACCTCTTTGCTCAACTATC
Source organism: uncultured beta proteobacterium (assembly GCA_963833515.1). GTDB lineage: Bacteria > Pseudomonadota > Gammaproteobacteria > Burkholderiales > Gallionellaceae > Gallionella. The sequence goes on from CAWHYN010000039.1 coordinate 91,228, forward strand.
GTGATACAGCGCTCTGTCGCATATCGTGTTGCAGTGTGTAACGCGCTGCACGCGATACGCTGCAAAGCAAACAGAAAAATATAAAACTTATTTAAAATCATAATAGTAGATATACACCTAATCCATTCAGCCAACTTTCATTACTTCGGGGGCATTATGAAGCCACTTCCAAACAGCCTTTGATGTCGGCCTCCAACACCCACTCTGCACTAGACTTCTTTGCGAGGGCGTTGAAACATTGCTCCCCAGCATCGGCCGTTGAGCGTTCCGGCCTGAACCCATAGGAATTCAGATCGGCAGTGGTTTCCGCAATGGGTTCCAACGCCAGCAGATGTAACGCTTGCATGGCGCGGCATTTCATCACGGGTATGCCGAGCGGCCTTGTCTTGCCATTCTTCTTCGGAATAAATACTCTCCGAAGCGGAAGCGGCGAATAACCCCGCCTCTTCAACGACGCTATCGCGTTGATCTTTGCCACCGGTGTTTTCCACGATTACCTTGTCCACACCGGGGGTGTTCCTGCCTTTATTTTCAGTCACCCGCTTGACGGCTAATGCTTTGCCGCTGAACGAGTGGGTCAGCAGCCATTGCAGGGCTTTCGCCTTGTTGTGTCTGCCGACCTGTGTTGCCTTCACAATACGCGCTTGCAGCCCTCTTACCTGTCGCTGAACATCGGCCCAATTGATGCCGTCCCACGTCACGCCGGAAGGTGCACGCGCCAGTGTTGCTGCACTCATTTGCTTTCCTCTCCGTTAAGATGGTTCTACCAAATCTCTTGTGAAGAGAGACCATGAGGAAGTCTGCCCGCTTTCGCGTAGGATAATGTTGCAACCCCTATCCGCCCCATTACAGAGCGGCGTTCGCTTTTTCCTCGTTCCTATGCCCGCACCACCATAGACAGACTTTGCAGCCTGCTGTCCCCGAGGGGAGCGATACGGGGTTTCCACGTTCCACTTGCAGAAGTACATCGGGTTAGGTGGCTGCTTTCGACCGGGAGGCGTATGGGTCACGAAAGCGCAGAGTCAAGACGCTGTTCCCACCTCCATTACCTTTTTGGTGCAAGCGTAAAAGCCACTTCCGCTTGTTCCAGATAACGATCTTTATCGCAGATTCAAATGTTTTCGCCATACCAACTATCTAGCACTCATCCGGCTTATGGCTGCCAGAAGGGTACGCCTCTCGCGATTGATACCCCGCGCCTTGCGGCGCTTCGTTACATTGTCAGAGTCGCTCTTTATTCAGACTCCTAGATTCACCCGGTGACACGGGTGGTTCCCTCTGTTAAAGCGGGAACAACTTCTACAAGCGACTTCGTGTCGCTCGGACTCATTCTGGCCGGTTCTGCGGCTGGGGTCGCCGCCGCATTCAACACGCCCTTGGCTGGTATTGTGTTTGCAATAGAAGAATTAGGACGTTCATTTGAAAAACACAACAGTGCCACCATACTCATGACGGTAATTATTGCGGGTATAACCTCACTTGCACTCGTGGGTAATTATTCCTATTTTGGCCACACCTCCGCATCACTTGCATTTGGCAGGGAATGGTATGTGGTCATTGTTTGTGGAATATCGGGGGGGTTCCTTGGGGGGGTATTCAGTCGCTTTTTGATCGAAGTCAACAAAGGTCTATCGGGCAATATTGGCGCTTGGATGAAGTCTAGACCTATTGCCTTCGCTGCCGTTTGCGGTTTGCTTCTTGCGCTGATAGGCCTGGCTGCCGGCAATACCACGTACGGAAGTGGATACAACGAAGCCAAGTCGCTGCTCAACGGCGGTGCTGAATTACCGGAGAGCTATGGCTTGTTGAAAATGACGGCAACGATTGTTTCGTACATAAGCGGAATTCCCGGCGGCATTATGTCACCCACCCTTTCGGCGGGAGCAGGTTTTGGGGTAAATATCGCTCACCTATTTACCTCGGTGCCGGCAGGTGCCGTGATTATTCTTGGAATGGTAGCCTATTTTGCAGGTGTCACCCAAGCACCGATCACAGCTTTCGTTATCGTGATGGAAATGTTAGACAATCATGAAATGATATTGCCGCTGATGGCCACCTCGTTAATTGCTTGCGCATGTTCTCGGCTGATCTGCCCGAACCCTCTGTATTACACGCTGGCTCAGAATTTTATTCGCGGGCAAGTGTCCAAACCAAGACCTTAATGAACCATCAATAAATATAGAGAGTTTCATTGTGACATTAGTAAGGAGTTGCCATGAAGAAGACTTTGACCGTAGTAGTTGCAGGTGCCATTATCTGTGGCGGATTAGCCACTTATTTGTTCTGGAGTCATAATCAGCCAAGACCAGAGGTCGCGCAAGTTCAGTCCGTGCCGCCTACGACCAAAGCTGAGCCATTAAAAATGGAGGTGCGCAGAGTGTTAGAAGCACCTCCTGAACAGACTGCACTTCCAAAGTTATCCGACAGCGATAGTTTCATGCTAAAGGCCTTGATCGATTTGATAGATAACCCGTCGTTGATGCAGATCTTTCATACAGAACGAATCATCCACAACATTACCGCCACAATTGACAATCTTACGTATCGGCGCGTGCCAGCTAACGTAATGCCTGTAGATTCTGCTCCGAAAAAATTCATTACTAACGGAACGGAAGGAAACTTGTCAATCAGTCCAAAAAATGCGGCTCGCTATGCTAACTACATGAAAATAATCCAGGCAATCGACTCAAAAAAATTGATAACCCTTTATGTTCGACTATATCCTTTATTTCAACAATCCTATGAAGAGTTAGGCTACCCCAAAAAATACTTCAATGATCGCCTGATCGAAGTGTTCGACAACCTGCTTGATGCACCCGACATCAAGGAACCGGTGAAGCTGGTTCAGTCAACATTATTTTACAAATATGCTGACTCTGACCTTGAAAGCCGTTCCATAGGACAGCGAATTCTTATGCGGTTAGGCAGCAGCAACGAAGCCATTGTGAAATTAAAGCTTCAAGAAATCAAACAAGAATTGGAGCTTCATATGCATGAAAAAATTAGTGGACGTAACATGGGAGTGTTTTGACTATTAGCACATTAATCCATGATGTTCCTTTTGGTGGTTAATGTGATTTTAATTCTTTAACAAAAACACAACCAATACCTTATCTATGCTGTTTCGATGTATTTAGTCATTGAATAGCTTAAACAAAATCTTGGAATGGTCAATTTGTGAAATGAAATTATCGAGATATTTTTGTTTGTTTATTTTACTTTGCGCTTCTCTTTCCGCAAGAGCAGCATTGGAAATAGATATTACAGGAGCAGGCGAGCACCAGATTCCTATCGCTATCGTACCGTTTGCGGGAGAAGAATTGCTGGGGCAAAGTGTTAGCAGCATTGTGTCGGCAGATTTGGTGCGTAGCGGGCTTTTCAAACTTATTGACCCGGCAGGAAAGTTACCGCATGAGCCCCAAGATGTAATTTACAGTGCGTGGTCGGGAAGCGATGCCTTGGCCATTGGAAATACGGAACTGTCACCTGATGGGCATATCAAGGTGAAGTTTCGCCTGCTGGACATAGTCAGGCAAACAGAATTGATCGGACAAGCGGTCTCTGGCAAGCGGGAACAAGTTCGCGCTATTGCACATCGCATCGCGGACATGATCTTTGAAAAACTCACAGGCGATCCAGGTGTGTTCAGCACACGCATTGTGTATGTCAATCGGAAAGGAAAGAACAATCTGCTGGTGGTAGCAGACTGTGATGGCTATAACGAACAAACCGTACTATCGGCCAGTGTGCATATCATGTCACCCGCATGGTCACCAGATGGCAGCCATTTAGCGTATGTAACTTTCGAACAGGGCCATGCTGTTGTGTATGTGCAATCCGTACTCACCAATCAGCGCATGGCGGTAGTCAAGTTTCGTGGCAGTAGCAGCGCACCGACATGGGCGCCGGACGGACACCAGCTTGCCATCGTTCTGACTCAAGACGGGAATTCAAATATCTATCTAGTTCGGCCAGATGGAAGCGGGTTGCACCAGATCACGTTCGGCAACGAGATCGATACCGAACCGAATTTTTCACCTGATGGACAGAGTCTAATTTTCGATTCTGATCGAGGAGGTAGTGTGCAGGTTTACAGGATATCTGTAGACGGAGGTGCTGTCGAGCGTCTGACTTTTGAAGGTGGCAATAACTTTTCTCCACGTTACGCCCCGGATGGCAAGAGTTTTGTATTTTCAACCTGGAGCAATGGTCGTTTCTACATCGCCACAGAAGATTTCCAAACTAAACAGATGCAAATGTTAACAGATGGGGGATGGGAAAAGAAGCCTAGTTTTGCCCCCAATGGGAAAATCGTCTTGTTTGCCACAGAGTCAAATGGTCACGGCATATTGGAAACGGTATCTAGCGATGGAAGGGTTAAGCAAAAGATGTCTCCGCAGTCGGGCGATATTTTAGATCCAATGTGGGGACCTTTGCTGAAACAATAATTTGCTCTGCTCGTCAGCCACCGAAAGAGATCTATCCGAAACGAAAGCGGAACTTTTTAAGGGAACTTTATAGATTGTCATCAATCTTATTGTTATAAATGCATTAGGCTTATTTAATGATCTTGTGTTTTGGTAGAAATTATATTTTCGCTTTAAAAATAACTCTTTGAAGGAGACATCATGGGACACAATTTTACCCAACCAGAGGAAATAGAACTTTTTTATGGAGACATGGCGTATGACGAAAAGATGTCATGCCTCAAACAAGAAGTGGGGCTAAATGGTGAGGAACACGTTCAATGTGAAGAGCAGGAATATGAATTTGGGTACGATGATCATTGCACGGAAACCGACAACCTCATGAACTGTATAAATTTTGGGATAGCTCTGAAAGAGGTTTGCGGCCCTGAAATGGAACTGACTGACACTGAGAAGCAATGTTTACTAAGTCATCAACAGCAACTCGCGCTTATACACCTTGTAAAGGAGAACGATCCAGATGCAAAAATGCAAGTAATCAACCACAACTTGCGATCGATAGCTAATATTGCCAAGAGATATGCTCATCATGGAGTGAATTTTTTAGATATATTCCGTGAAGGCGTTATAGGATTTATTCATGCTCTGCGGAATTTCGAGCTTGAAGGAGGATTCAGATTCGCAGCCTACGCAGCTCGTTGTGTGCGTCAGAACATTGAACTCGTCATTATGAATCAGAAAAATCATCTTACATTTCCACTACAGTATAAAAGGACAGTGTTGGGGAACAATTAACATATTGACCAAATAAAATTAGGAGAGTGATATGCAAACACAAACCCCATATTTTAAATATCGTACAAAAGACCCAGCTAACAGACACTTCGGATATATTGAGTTTAATGGGTTGGTAGTGCACCGAATTGAGGATCTCCATAAGTTTCATAAGGCGATGGGTTATACCACTGAAATTGCAAAATCGGGCATGTTGCCCGATGAGTTTATTTGGGATAAATACTTTTACGGGCCAGATAAAAATAGCAGCGTATGTTTTCAAATACTTATTGTTAAGTATTTGCTTGCAAATTCCGCTTCATTCAAGGAAAAACTTAAAACTCAGTATCAAGGCTGGATACAGAATATGCATAGCCTTCATTCCCAGGCGAAGCAATTTACAGTTGTCTGCTGAATATTAGAGGAAATGCATATGACCGCTGATGATCCAGGTTCTGACTTCAAAAGGCAGGTAACTGTCGGAACAGTCGTCTTTCCTTGGAGACATGCTGAGGGGTAGTAGTGTCTCAGTTTGAAACATTATAAGGAATGGTATCAGAAGTATTAGTCAGCTTATACATACCGAGTCGAGCCGGAACATAAACAATCCTGGAATGCAAATATCTATTCTTTGATTCTTTGTAGTCATCAATCTTCACCGAGGCCGCAATTAGATTTATTTTGTATTGGAGATTAGCATCGTGCTGCGATTTTGCTGCATGAACCATATAGACCAAAGAGCGAGCAGAAATGAAATGAATAGGATAGGGATATGTAGCATTACTGCTGGGGCGTCATATTGATCTTCTCATAGCAGAATCAATTGCGGAAAGTACATGCGAGAAAAATTTGCTTCTGATCTTTTAAAAGCACGCTATATGCGCAAGGAGATTGTGCAGGAAGAGTTTGGCCAAAAAAGAACGTTCTCTGGAAAGTTGAGACTACTAGTGGCATTAAGCGGAATATTTACGGCTATATGTTCTGCTTTATTGGGTTTGAAGTATTTCAATAATAGTATCTATTATTGGGCGTTCCTAATTTTGCTTATCCCGATTTACACCCATGTGAATGAGTACACATTCCAAAAATTTGACACTTCTGGAAAAATTGATAAGCGGGCTCTTTTTGTAGCAGCTCAGTTTATTTTTTGGGTTTCAGCTTTTCTTGTGCTTACATGATTAATAGCCACCGAATAATTGTCGATTATGAAACTTTATTACATCCATAAATAATCGCCATGCAAGACGACAAAGATTCGATGACTCCCATTGAACTCCGCGCCAGTTTCGGTTTGGGGGGTATTTACGGCCTGCGCATGCTGGGTCTGTTTATCATTCTGCCTATTTTCGCCATCTATGCGCAACAGCTGCCCGGTGGCGAAAACAAAACGCTGGTCGGCATCGCCCTCGGCGCCTATGGCCTGACTCAGGCGATTTTGCAAATTCCCGCCGGTTGGCTGTCAGATCGCTACGGGCGCAAGCCGGTAATTTACGCCGGGCTGATCCTGTTTGCGATCGGAAGTTTTGTTGCCGGATCGGCGGACAATATCTACTGGATTATTGCCGGGCGCGTCATTCAAGGGGCAGGCGCGATCAACGCGGCGGTAATGGCGCTGACTGCCGACCTGACGCGTGAAGAACACCGCACCAAGGCGATGGCGATGATAGGCATTACCATCGGGATCACTTTCTCGATTTCGATGGTACTGTCACCGCTGCTGTATCAGCTTATTGGCGTACCGGGCATTTTCAAACTGATCGGGGTGCTGGCAATTTCAGCAATGGCGGTTGTGGCTTTTGTGATCCCGAAGCCGGCGATTACCCGCTTCCACTCCGACACCGAAGCTACCACCAAAAAAATAGGCGAGGTGTTGCACAACAAGGATTTACTCCGTCTGAACTTCGGCATTTTTTCGCTGCACGCCATTCTGATGTCGGTGTTCATGCAAGTGCCGTTCATCTTGCGGCAAGACGGGCTGGAGGCGGCGCAGCATTGGCATGTGTACCTGCCGGTAATGCTGATTGCTTTTGCGTTGATGGTGCCGCCGATCATCATTGCCGAGAAAAAAGCCAGGATGAAACAAGTGTTCATGGGCGCGGTGGCGCTGGCGGCGCTGGCGCAACTGTCGCTAATGTTGCTGCAACACAGTGTATGGGGCGTGGCGATCGCGCTGCTGGTTTTCTTTACCTCATTCAACGTGCTGGAGGCAACGTTGCCCTCGATGATCAGCAAGATTGCGCCTCTGGCCGCGAAAGGTACGGCGATGGGGGTTTACAGCAGTGTGCAGTTTCTCGGTGCATTCTTCGGTGCGGCGGCGGGCGGTTTCCTGATGCAGAATTTCGGCGGCAACGCAGTGTTTGTTTTTGCGATAGGCTTGTTGCTGTTGTGGCTGCTGGTGGCGAGTACCATGCAGCCTCCTGCGTTGGTGCGTACCAAACTTTATCATCTGCCCGAACTGGATGAGGCGAATTCCAGCATCTTGCGGCAGAAATTGGCAAAAGTGCAAGGCGTCCGCGAAGTGATGGTAGTCGGGGCGGAAGGTTTGGCCTGCCTCAAGGTGGACATGCAGGGTTTTGATGAGGCGACTGTGGAACAGCTTCTTCCTGGGGAAATTGAAGAAGTATCTGTAAAGAACACAGTTTTGTGATAAAGAAAAGTAATGGTCAAAGACATGAAAATAAAAATGCGACTATGTCAGCTTAAGCGGAATAAATTGCCGCGTGAGCTACCAATGTTATATGCGCATTTGACATTAAAAAATGGCGTCTCCAACATGTCATTTCCTAAAATCAGGTAACGACTTAATCATAAAAATGAAACAAGTGCACTCACCACTAAACGCACAACACTGGCTTAGCAGACTGAGCGAAAATTAATGCACTGAAAATCACAACAGTATTACTTGTGCGCATCGATGGCGGAATGTGGCTTACCTTGAATTAAGGAGGAACTCATTTTTGCCATGTTTAAGAGTAACTCCTATTGCAGTGATAATTATTGCGATAATTGCAAAAGCGATTACTGCGAGAATAATTGAAATGTCCATTTCAACTCCTTCAAATAATTCTGATCGTAAAGATGCCGATCATGTAAGAATATAGCTACGTGCTTTTCAGACACTAGTTTCAACAATACGTTCACAAGCGTTACGGTGCCGTCAGGCTTATAGAGGAAGTTATCAGCAATGTGCCTTGAAATATTCACACTGCCTTCAGAGAAATTGAATAGTTGTGTACAAGATTTATTATGAAACGAATCATTTTGCTTCTGCTCTTTTGCACCACTTTGTCCTGCTATGCCGATGGGCTGCCAGACTATGGTGATCCATCGCAAGATATTATTTCTCCGCAACAAGAGCACAAAATTGGTGAGCAGGCGATGATTCAAATACGCGCAGACCCTCGCTATTCGGACGATTCTGAAATTACTGACTACATCAATGTTCTTGGGGATCGTCTAGTATCGAATTCCGCTGATCCAGAGATGAAGTTCGAATTCTTCGTCATCAATGACAAAGATATCAATGCGTTTGCCTTACCCGGTGGATTTGTTGGTGTATACACCGGATTAATACTTCTAGCGGAAAATGAATCCGAGTTGGCATCAGTATTGAGCCACGAAATCGCTCACGTCACACAGCACCATTTCGCGCGAATGATTGCCAGTCAGAGGTACGATACGCTTGCTGCAATGGCGTCTATCGCTGTTGCCATCCTTGCTGCCAGAAACAATCCAGATGTTGCTTCTGCCGCTATTATGGGTACCGAAGGAGGAATCATTCAAGGACAACTTAGCTTCACGAGAGGCAATGAACAGGAAGCTGATCGCATCGGCCTTACCACGCTACAAAAATCAGGGTTCGATACTAGGGCAATGCCTGCTTTCTTTGAACTCATGCAAAGATCCACAAGGCTAATTGAAGGGAACGCACCGGACTATTTGCGAACCCATCCTATTACGTCTGAGCGTATTGCCGACGTGGAAAACAGGATACAGCAAATGCCAATTCACACAGTGCCGGTCAACCTTGATTTTCAATTGGTACGAGCTAAACTGTACGCCACCACACATTCTCCCTCTGATGCAATTGCATTCTTTCGACCAGACTCAGGTGATCAGAAATCAGGTAACCCGATCGCATATCAATATGGACTGACACTTGCCTTGCTGTTCAACAATCAGACAAAACTTGCTGCGAAAGCATTCACCCCCTTGCAAAATCAGGCACAGACAAATGCAATGATCATGACATTGTTTGGAAAATTAAAACACTTAAATGGTCCAGACAAAAATCTCGTTGGATTCTACCGTAAAGCTATAAAACTCTTCCCCAAACATCGCGAGTTAGTATATGACTATGCCGGTATTTTGCTAGCCAACCGAGATTATCTGAATGCGCTTGATTTGCTTAACGGTCAACTCATTGACCACTTCAATGACGCGCACCTATACAATCTACAGGCTAAAGCTTTTTGGGGTTTGGGTAGAAATGAAGAAGAACATCATGCGCTTGCCTACAATTATGCTTTGCATGGCAATTTTCGAGGTGCTATTGAGCAACTTGAAATTTCCAAGCAGACAGCGACTACCTTTTACGAACAGTCAATGATTGAAGCTGAACTTAAAAGATACAGAGAGAACGATGCTGCTCAGCGTAAATAGAGAATGCCATGATTAGCCATCTCGGACGCTATGAAATTATTGGAGAGTTGGGGCGAGGTGCCATGGGGATTGTTTACAAGGCAAAGGACCCACTTATTGAACGCGTTGTTGCACTCAAATCCATTAACCTTCATGGTCTGGATACAACTCAAAGAACAGAATACGAAGCACGGTTTTACCAAGAAGCCAAGGCGGCAGGACGTTCTGAATCATACCAACATAGTTACAATCCATGACTTGGGTAAAAGCGATGATGTAGCCTATATTGCGATGGAACTCATGGAGGGGCGGGAGTTACAAAACGTTATTGGTGAGAAGCGACGTTTACCCATTTGCGAAACGCTCAACATTATGTCCCAAGTGGCGGATGCTTTGGCATTTGCTCACCATCATGACATTGTTCATCGCGATATTAAACCTTCGAACATAATGTTGTTGAGTAACGGCCATGTCAAGATCGTCGATTTTGGCATCGCGCAAATGAAATCTTCTTTGTCACTCACAAAGGTCGGCATGATCGTGGGATCCCCCTTGTATATGTCGCCTGAACAAGCAAAGGGAACTTCAATTGCAGCTCAATCGGACATTTTCTCACTTGGTATCGTGCTATATGAACTCCTAACAGGCCGACTCCCTTTCTCTGGAGAGAATGCGGACTCAGTTATGTATCAGATTGTTCATGAAACACCTCCAAAGCCTAGTTCATTGAACCCCGATATTCCGGATATCCTGGATGATATTGTATCCAAGTGTCTTGAAAAAAAGCCGGAGGAACGTTACCAGAATGCCCAAAAATTGGCTGATGACTTGCGTTCGTGTCGTGAAATGTTGTTGCATTCAAAATTTGGCCTTGATAATTTCTTAGTGGCCAAAAGGTATTTGAAGAACTTTGCGGTCCCCGGAGGCGTATCACAGAATTTCGTCATAATCAGTAGCTTCCTTGCGATCTTGATTATTTTTGTGCTTGACATGATTATGATTACGGACGCCAGAATTCAGATGCATATGTTGTATATATTTCCGCTCATTATGATTGGCTTTCATTGTGAACGAGAGAGGTTAGTTTACTTTGCAGTCACTCTGGCTCTGTTACTCCAAGGCATTACGCTCATGTTGTACGCAAATTTCCCAAAATTATCAGATATCATCCTTGCGGCATTGGTTATTCCGTCAAATATTTTGGTTGTGTATATGTCCAGAATCGCTCGCATTAACTTTTTGGAGGTCGGACATCTCGCATCGTTCGATGGTTTGACCGGCCTGCACAATCGATTAACGTTTGAATCCATAATTGAAATGGAAATTTCAAGACAAAAACTCAACGGGGGTGTTTTTTCGTTTGTTGTAGTTGATTTAGACCACTTCAAAGAATTGAATGATTCCAGAGGATATCTGGCCGGAGATAATGTATTGAAGACCCTTGCAACCATCTTACGTGAAAATTTTCGACAAAATGACACAATTGCCAGAATCGGTGGCGATGAGTTTGCAATCTTGTTGTCAAGTACTGACTCGACAGATTGCGAGTCGCTCTGCAAACAACTTACTGTAAAGATATCGAATCGGATGTATGAATCTTCTTATTCTGTCTCCGCAAGTATCGGATATTTAACCTTCGAGCAGGCTCCTGCATCAATAGCTGAAGTTTTTAACATGACCGAAAATGCAATGCATGCTGCTCAGAAAATCGACAAAGGTTATGAGGTTAGTGATTAACAAACTGGCCTATTCGTAAATTTGACTGGGAGAATGGCACCATCCTCAACCGGACGATTTTAATACTACGCAACAGGACACTCTTTATGTATTGCAGACAGTAACGGTGTAACGGCACCATTGAGTGATTGAGGTAGGTTGTAAATAGTGGACACCAACGGTTTCATGCAGCCAATCTTTTTTCGTAAAATTGGCGTTCAAAAGCGGCTGGGGATAAATAGCCCAACCGTGCCTGCGTACGCTGCCGTCGATAAAATATTTCGATGTACTCTGTGATCGCCTGGATGGCCTCGGCACGCGTTTTGAATTTTCGATGATGCACCAGTTCATTTTTGAGCAAACCCCAGAAGCTTTCCATGGGGGCGTTGTCGTAGCAATTTCCCCGGCGTGACATCGAAGCCTCCATGCCAAACTGATCGAGCAGCTTGCGGTATTCATGAGCACAATACTGGCTGCCACGATCCGAGTGGTGAATCAGCCCGCGTGGTGGGCGCTTCTCTGCAACGGCACGAAATAGAGACTGGCTGACCAGGTTTTTCGTCATTCGCTCGCTCATGGCATAACCTACCAGATCGCCGCTGAACATATCCTTGTGCCCCGCCAGATAAAGCCAGCCCTCATCAGTTTGAACATAGGTGATATCTGTCAGCCAGACCTGATTGGGGGCTGTTGCCGTAAATTTCTGCCCCAGCAAATTAGGTGCGACTGGCATGTCGTGGTTTGAGTTTGTCGTCGCCTTGAATTTCCGGATTTGCTTGCAGCGTATCCCCAATTTTTTGCGCAACTTTCTGACGCGATAGGTTGTTGTTTTTACGCCGTTCTTATCCAGATTGTCTTTCAGTCGCTCGGGGCCATACGTTTCACGGGTACGCTGATGGGCAGCACGGATCTCCAGTTCCAGCCGCATATTTTCCTGCTCGCGTTTTGACGGCGAACGCCCAAGCCAAGCGTAATAGCCGCTCGGCGAAACGTCGTAAATTCTGCACATCACCGACATCGGGTAATCTTTGTGCAACTCTTTCATCATCGCGTACTTCACCTTATTTCCCTTGCAAAGTACGCTGCCGCTTTTTTTAACAGATCACGCTCCATCTTGACTTCAGCCAGTTCTCGCTTGGTTTTGGTTAACTCCATCTCGATCTCTGTCAAGGGGCGTTGTGTTTTGCCGATCTCGCTCAATTTCCCGCCTTTCGCGGCTCTTAACCAACTCTCCAACGTAGAGGGCGGCATCGATAGACGCTTCGCCGCCTCCTTTGGACTCAACCTCTCGTCAGCAACCAGCTTGACCGCCTGCTCGCGAAATTCTTTGCTGTAAATCGTCTTCGGAATTCTCTGCTTCATGTGACACCTCCGTTCCAAGTTTAACAAAACATTGGTGTCCACTTTTTTCAGCTTACCTCAGATTGATCTAAGGACACAAAGCATTGCGCATCATATTTTCTGCAAATGCGATCAGCGTATATTTCACACCTCAACCCTAGAAGCACCTCCAAGCAAATGCTGCAAAAAAGTTTAAGGCCTTAAGTCTGCCTTAAGTCTTGTCGTCCTATAGTACCCCCAGCAATATATTTGTACCAATCGATCTCAGTTGAGACGAAAGGCATGAAACAAGTGCTCCGACCGTCGATGTACATTTCGCGATCGGTATGGACCATATATAACCAACCAATAGGAGATAAACATGAGTTCCAATTCATCACGACTGATTGAAAATGAAGTAAAAATTCACAACTCAAACTGCCAATCCATTGCAAGTAAGAAACGCAATGGTTACAACAATCGCCGGCAAAATATTTCGGCGTTGTTGACGCGGTCTGACTTGAGCGAACTACGTGAATTGATCGGTAGCATCTGCCTTACTGGCTATTCCCCCTCGCCAGAAGTTGACCAAATCGTCACCAGTTTCAACCGCGCTGGCAGCAATTTTACTGCCCGCTTGGCAGTGCGCGCCCTGCGCTTGGAACAGGCGTTAAACGTGGCGCAAGAGCGGAATATACGTTTGGAATGGAATCTTGCACAGGCAAACAAAATGGCTTGCAGTGACAAAGAGTGATTGGTAAGCACCAAAGTTATGCTTTGCCGCTCCATAATTTATTTACTTGATTTCATGAAATCAATTTTCAGAATCGGACGATTGCTAATCATGCTTCCGTGTGAAATCACTTCCAAATACAGAATCAATCGTATTGAAGTGGTAGTGAATGAAAAGCAAACCCTATTGCTAAGGCAATTTCTTTCATTTGGTAGAAATGCCGAAAAATCTCAAACCTTAATTTAGAAAAGGAGAAATACTATGAAAAATCTCGCCGTCGTTACAAACATCTCAAACAGCAATGCCCTTGCCACCTTCAAAGAGCTGCGTAGCTATCTTAACACTCAGATTCTTGGACAGGAAAAACTTGTAGAGAGTCTGCTGGTTGCATTACTGGCGGAAGGACACTTGCTCATCGAAGGCCCGCCGGGTCTTGCCAAGACGCGTGCCATCAAGGCTCTTGCGCGTGGCTTGGAGTGTGATTTTCAGCGTGTGCAGTTTACCCCGGACATGTTGCCCGCTGACCTTACAGGGTCAGACATCTATCGTCCAGAGGATGGCAGTTTTCGATTTCAGCGAGGCCCGCTATTTCATAACTTGATACTGGCTGACGAAATTAATCGTGCGCCAGCCAAGGTCCAGTCAGCTCTCCTGGAAGCGATGGCCGAGCGCCAGATCAGCGTGGGCATGACAACTTACGCGTTGCCCCGCCTGTTCCTCGTGATGGCGACGCAGAACCCGATTGAACATGAGGGCACCTATCCGTTGCCCGAAGCCCAGCTCGATCGTTTCATGCTGCACACCTTGATCGATTACCCTGATCGTGCCACCACTCGCCTGATAATGGATCTGGCACGTCACGAAGCATTGGATGGTCACGAATTGCCACCACCATCTCGCCCAATGACACAGGAAATCGTATTTTCCGCACGCCGCGAAGCACTGAACCTGACTCTTGCAGCGTCTGTCGCTGACTACATCGCTGCACTGGTCGATGCAACCAGGCGACCGGAAACCTATAGCAGCAAGCTGAAAGAATGGTTGCGCTGGGGTGCCAGCCCTCGTGCCGCCATAGCCATCGAGCGCGGTGCCCGTGCCCTGGCCTGGATGGATGAACGGGACTATATCAGCCCAGAGGATGTTCAGGCCATCGCCCCGAATGCGCTACGCCACCGGCTCTTGCTTGATTACACCGCACAGGCGCGCGGCATTAGTGCACAGGACTGTGTTAACGAATTGCTGCAGAAAGTTCCTGCGCCATGATCATTCCAGATCTCATCGAACTATCAACTTTGCGTGGAGCAGTACGAGGATTGAGCTTGCGTGCGCATCGTCCAGCATTGGCTCAATTGCATGGTGAACATCGTAGTGCCCAGCGAGGGCGCGGGTTGGAGTTTGAAGAAGTACGGCTCTACGCGCCCGGAGACGATGCGCGAAATATCGATTGGCGCGTCACGGCAAGGCGCGGTCGAGCTCATACCAAAATGTATCGAGAAGAACGCGAGCGCCCAGTTTGGCTGGTGGTTGACCTGCACCCTGGTCTATTTTTCGGTAGTCGCCGGCAGTTCAAATCTGCAGTGATGTTACGCACCGCAGCCATGCTGGCTTGGGTAGCAGCAATAGGCGGCGACCGTGTGGGCGCAGTGATTGCCAACGGCAACAGTGAGCCCATTGTATTTCCGCCGCGAGCCCGCGAGGCAGGCGCCTTACCTATTCTGCAAGCCTTGGTGGAGGCACAACCGCAGAAGCCAGGCTTGCCGACACGGGACAGCTTAAACAAAACTGTAGCCACACTTCGCCCATTGCTGCAACCGGGCAGCATGATTCTAGTGCTGAGCGACTTTGCCGAGATGGATTCACCTACCGAAGATATTCTCGCCGGTGTAAGCCTGCATAGCGATTGCCGTCTGTTATGGATCACCGATTCTCTGGAAAGTAGCGGATTGCCGACAGGAACCTACCACGTCGGCTTGCCTGGACAACTGTGGTGGATGAATGGCGAAGAGACCCGCAGTCAATGGCAAAACGTCTGGCGCGCGCGCGAGCAAAAATTGAGCGACTTATCCATTCGACTTAATTTGCCACTCAGTCGTCTGAATACGCACGATGATGTCATAGAAAGCATGATCGCAATGTTGAAGGAACGAACATGAATACCATAAGCCCAGACTGGCTCACGCAACTTGCACCAGCCCATGCCCCGCCACCTCCCGGCTGGTGGCCTTTGGCTCTGGGCTGGTGGGTACTCCTTGGTCTGTTAATCATCGCTATCGCTGTGTTCATTTTTTGGCAAAGTCGTCCTCCAGTTCGCCTGCGCCGTATCGCATTGCGTGAATTGAGAAAGCTGCAAACAACAGTTACCGAAGACATCGCATTCGCACAAGAGTTGGAAAATCTGATGCGCCGCTTCGCAGTTGTGCGTTACGGCCGCGACACAGTCGCAAATTTAAGTGGAGACCGCTGGATTGAATTTGTTGTGAAACATGGAGGTGCCTCATGGTCTGGTGATAGTGGAGCCAGCTTGTTACGTACAGCTTATGGAGGTGCAGCTACTGTAAACCGTTCAGACTGGCTGACAGGCGCACAAACCTTTATCCGGGAACGATCATGATCCATATTGCCTGGCCCTTGATGATTTTATTCTTGCCCTTGCCGTGGCTACTGCGCCGCTGGCTGCCACCGGCAATGAAGCAAGGAAGTGCATTATTCCTGCCTTTTGCATCCTCGGTGACAATGGGGAGGGCACCTGCACTTCAGGTCAATTCACGCATTCGCAGCTTGCTTTTTGCACTGGTATGGGTGTTGCTGGTTGCGTCTGCAATGCGTCCGCAGTGGCTGGATGATCCGTTACCTGTTCCTACCACCGGACGCCGGTTGTTGCTGGCAGTCGACGTTTCCGGTTCCATGGCGACGCAGGACATGGCTGGTAATTTATCGCGCCTTAATGTCGTGCAGAAGGTGGCGGGGGATTTTATTCAACACCGCCATGGCGATCAGGTCGGCCTGATTCTGTTTGGCACGCAGCCTTACTTGCAAGCACCTCTGACCACTGATCTTGATACAGTCAACCAATTTTTACGCGAGTCTATGGTCGGTGTTGCAGGGCCTCAGACGGCGATAGGCGATGCCATAGGACTAGCATTAAAACGCCTTAAAAGCGACCAGCCAGACGTAAAGCAACAAGGGGAGATGGTAATGATATTACTTACTGATGGCGGCAACAATGCTGGACTCATGGATCCGTTGTCGGCGGCTAAAATGGCCGCTAGCGCCGGCCTGCGCATCTACACCATAGGCGTTGGTGCCGCTGCGAAGCAAGGTATATTCGATTCAAGTGGCAATAATGACCTGGACGAAGATACGCTCAAGTCTATAGCACACATTACCAATGGCGAGTTTTTTCGCGCGACTGATGCAGATGCACTTCAAAATGTATATGCCCACATAGACAAACTCGAACCAAGCGCAGGTCGCGAGCAATGGTACCGTCCGCACAATGAATGGTTTACGTGGCCGCTGGCACTTGCACTATTGCTTGGCATACCCGCCTTACTGTTGCGAGAACGGATATGAATATCGTCACCCTCATCCATAATTTCCATTTATTGCGCCCACTTTGGCTTATTGCATTGCCGCTGTTGTGGATGCTAGTGCTCGTTCTTGCGAGGCGAAGTAGAAATGGCGGTGATTGGTCACAAATTATTGACGCAGAATTATTACCAGCCCTACGATTAGACACTGTCCGTGTTGCAGGTATGCGTCCTTGGCCCTGGCTTGCGCTACTTTTGAGTCTGGTTGTGTTGGCGTTGTCCGGTCCGAGTTGGGAGCGTATCCAGACCGCTGCCTATCGTGTCCCTGCTGACTGGGTGTTCATACTTGATCTCTCCCCCTCAATGATGGCTTCGGATGTTGCTCCGAACCGCGCCACGCGTGCCCGCTATGCGTTGGACGATCTGCTCGGCGCGGCCCATGACGCCCGTGTAGGCCTTGTCGTTTTTAGCGACGAACCTTACACCGTGGCACCTCTGACGCAGGACATTGCCACAATCAAGACACTGCTGCCTCCGCTTTCCCCTGACATCATGCCGAGCCCAGGAGATCATCTCGCCCCTGCACTAAATCAGGCTGAAAAGCTTTTGCAAACTGCGGGCACCAGTGATCGCCGCATCATGGTACTGACAGATGGATTTGACGACCCTGCGGAATCGTTTGCAGCAGCCGCTACGCTTAAGGCGCGCGGCGTGCGATTGAGTGTAGTAGGAATAGGCACGCCAAGCGGCGCCCCCCTTCAAAGCATGAACGGACATTTCGTGAAGGACTCTCAGGGTAAATCACAGCTTGCGCGTCTTAATGTTGACCAACTGCAACAACTTGCCAAAACCGGCGGTGGAAACTATGTCGACGTTTCGCAGTTGCGTGGCCTCATAACTTACCTGGAGACATCGCCGCATTCGTCAGGAGACGCAATTGCAGCAAACGGCATTGAAGTCTCCCACTGGCGTGACGGGGGAGTCTGGCTGCTACCCGCAGTGCTGTTATTGGCGGGATTGCTGGCGCGAAGGGGTTGGTTATGATGCGCACCTTAATTGTAATAGCACTACTTTCGTTTGTGTTACCGGCTACAGCAAGCGAAATTTGGTCGAATCTGTGGCGTAACGCCGACCAACATGGTGAAGCTTTGTTGCAACATGGCGATGCAAGCAACGCAGCTAAGGTGTTTGCTGATCCGCGCCGCAAAGCCTATGCCGAACTGACAGCGGGCGACTATGCAGGCGCGGCTCAGAACCTAAGCAATTTGCACGATAGCGATGCAGATTACAACCGTGGTAATGCGCTGGCGCATACCGGTAATTTGCAAGGCGCACTTGAAGCCTATGACGCGGCATTGAAGAGCGATCCAAACAATCAGGATGCGCGTCATAACCGCGAGTTGGTCGCAAATGCACTTAAACAGCAACCGCCACAGCAACAAAATGCTGGGAGCAACAATTCAAAAGATAACAAGCACGAAGGGCAACAGGGCAAGGGTCAGAACTCGCCAGGACAGGGTAAAGACGGCGATCAAACTGGGAAAAAGGGCAAGACTGGTCAGCAGGGTAATTCAGGTCAGTCTGGTAATAATTCGGGCAACGACTCTTCTTCACAGAACAAACCACAACAGAATGGAACTGAAGTTCAGAAATCCCAAGAAGGAAAGTCTAACGATGGAAAGTCGGCTGGTCAGAATGGTATCAGTCAAAGCAAGCAAAGTGCAATGGCTGGGCAAAACACGGCAGGGAAAAATGAGCAGGCGAAGTCTTCAGCGGCAAATTCTGCGCAAACTGAGCAATCAGGCAGAAATTCTCCAGCAAAAGATGACACCGAGCAAGCCCGACACGATGCGATAGCGGCCATTGCCAAGACCACAGTAAACGGAATGAACGGCGATGGTGTTGGAATAAAAAAACTCGGAAGTGACGCATTCCCTGTCACTACCCCAAAGAGCGAACAGCAAATTGCGCAGGAACAATGGCTGCGCAGCATCCCGGACGATCCAAGCGGTTTGCTGCGGCGCAAATTTCTGATTGAACACTTGATGAGACAACAGAAAGAACAACCATGAAAAACATTTATCGCATAATTGCAGCACTGGCCGCTTGCAGCATCAGCCTGTCTGCATTGGCAACAGTGACGGCTACTGTAAACAGTAACGTCGTTGCATCGGGCGAATCCATTCAGCTACGGCTGCAACGCGACGTCAATGCTAATGATCAGCCGGATCTTAGTCCGCTCAAAAAGGATTTTGACATCCTGGGTAGCAGCAGCGGTTCCAATGTTCAAATCATCAATGGACATATGTCGTCGCAGACACAGATCACTGTTTTACTCTCGCCGAAGCATGACGGAAAACTTCAGATACCACCGATACAATGGGGAGACGAGCATTCCGAACTGATCGAACTGACGGCAGGAGGAAGCGGTAGTGCAGCCCAACAGGATGCTCATTCAACAAACGAAAATGCGCATGTCTTTCTTACTACCACCCTGGATCAGAAACAGCCCTATGTACAGGCTGCGATTGTGCTCACCGTGCGGCTCTATGCAGATCAATCTCTCCTTCAGGCCAGTCTGGATTTACCGGCTAGTAGCGATGTACTTGTCAAGCAACTTGGCAAAGACACGCAGTTAACCGAAACACGTAATGGTCGCAACTATCAGGTCATTGAACGCAAATATCTATTGTTTCCGCAGCGCAGCGGCAGACTCAACATAAACGGGCCGGTGCTCGATGCTCAAATACAGGAGACAGACAGTAACGATTTATTTGGCAACCTGTTAGGGCAAATGCCATTCAGCAGCATGATGAACCCGACAACACATCCGATACACCTTCACGCCAAAGCCGTTGAATTAAACGTTCTACCGCGTCCCGTCAGTGCAACCGGAGAGAACTGGCTACCCGCGCAAAAAGTGACGCTGGAGGAGTCCTGGCGCCCGAATGTGACGACGATTCATGCAGGCGAACCCCTCACGCGCCATTTGCATCTCGGTGCATTGGGTCTGACGGGTGAACAATTACCGGATCTCAGTGCAATTATGTCAGTGCCAGACGGTATCAAAGCCTATCCTGATCAATCCAGTGTGACCGATAACCCTCAGGGGGTAACGGTTCTCGGCAGCCGCACTCAGGATATTGCGCTGATGGCTACGCAACCCGGCCATTATGAATTGCCCGCTGTACGATTGAACTGGTGGGACACGATAAACAACACCAAACAAGAGGTTATGCTACCTGCGCTTAAGCTTGATGTTCTGGCTGCTATAGCTGGCTCAAGCGATGTAACGATTCCACCGCATGGTAATTCATTACCATTGATTCAGACCGACCTTGATGCTCAGGCAAGCACAGTTGAACCATCAGCCAAAGTTTCCAATGCCCAGACATGGAAATGGACCAGTATGGTGCTAGGTATGCTTTGGCTGGGAACGTCATTGGGTTGGTGGCGTTCTCGCCATCACCTGCAAAATGCACCGCCTAAAATAATCGTTGCTGAAAAACAGCCGAAAAATATTACGGGAGCCAGCGCATTCAAGGCATTTCAACGGGCCTGCAAAAACTGCGACCCGCATGCCGCGCGCAAACAACTCCTTGCGTGGGCCAATGCTGTCTGGCCTACAGATATGCCAATCGGACTCAATGAATTATCCCGCCGCCTGAAGGATACCAAGGTCGTTCAGGCGATTCGAAAACTGGATCGTGCCTGCTATACGGGTAGTGAATGGCATAGTGAAGAACTTGTTCAGTACATTCGCACCATTAATTTGCAAACGGCATCTTCGGAGAATAATCACGTGCTACCCGAGCTTTACCCTTAAGATACGGAGGCCTCAGTTAGAGGGGTTTTTTCAACCTACTTCGTCTAACATACTAAAGCAGTTTGTAATCTTGCCGGAGGCATTGATTAACAGATTCATTGAAAATTTGTCGGCAGTAATTTACCCGGTTTGGCCATTTTCAAAACAAGTATGATTTGGAAATCAATATGGATTGGCATCACGAACTTCTTGAAAGTCTTATCTGGCTAAGCAAGGCGTTTGTTATCAGTCTGATAGGCATAACAGCAATCATTACAATTCTCAGCTCTTTCTCGGTTTGGGGAAGGCAGTTTCGCAGACTGACCTGGGCATTTTTCAGTCCAAGCCGCAGCTGGCTACCACTCTCTGGACTGATGCTAATGATTTTGATGACATTGTTTTCGGTACGAATGAACGTATTGTTTTCATTCTGGTACAACGGCTTTTACACCGCCATGCAGAAGCTCGATGCAAAGGCTTTTTGGTTTATGTTGATGGTATTTGCTGTGCTTGCGACAGTACATGTTGCGCGCACTCTGTTCAATTTCTTTCTGCGGCAAGCCTTCCAGATTCACTGGCGAGTCTGGCTCACCAAGAATTTCTTAGAGCGATGGCTGGAACATCAGGGTTACTACCGTAGCCAGTATGTGTCGGATGCACCCGACAACCCAGATCAACGTATCCAGCAAGATGTCGATAGTTTCGTTAACGCTTCCGTCAACCTGTCCTTGGGGCTGCTCGATGCGGTTGTATCGCTATTTTCGTTCACCATTATTCTATGGGGATTATCTGGCACGCTAGAGGGATTTGGATACGAAATTCCTCGCGCCATGGTGTACCTCGTGTACCTTTATGTGATTGTAGCTACGGTATTTGCAGTGTGGATTGGGAAGCCGCTGATTCGACTTAACTTCCTCAACGAACAGCTTACAGCCAACTTCAGATACTCCCTTATCCGTTTACGCGAATACGGGGAGAGCATCGCTTTTTTCCGTGGCGAAAATAGAGAGCATAGCACCTTGTTAACCCGCTTTTCCACGCTAATCCACAATGTTTGGGCAATTGTTTTTCGGTCTATCAAATTCCAGGGTTTCAACCTCACAATCAGTCAAACTGCCGTAGTGTTCCCGTTCATTGTGCAGGCACCTCGCCTCCTGGCAGGTAAGATCACCCTTGGCGACATGGTGCAGACAGCGCAGGCATTCGGACAAGTACAGGATGCATTATCATTTCTGCGAAGCTCATATGACGAATTCGCTGGTTACCGTGCCGTACTTAATCGGCTAACTGGTTTTCTAGACAATATGGATGAAGTCGCGCAATTACCCGTAGCGAATATCGTACCGAGCCAGCAGATCGTCATCATCGATGCGCTCACAGTGCGCACACCGTCCCGCGTCGCGCTCGTGGAAAACCTCAAGCTCAATCTTGGCGTACATTCCTCGCTGCTGATACGCGGTCACTCTGGTATCGGGAAAACGACCATGCTACGCGCCATAGCAGGACTATGGCCATACGTTGAAGGAAATGTGACACGACCCATCCTAACTCAAACGCTATTCTTACCACAAAAACCTTACCTACCCCTCGGCACCTTGCGTGGAGCGCTTTATTACCCCTCCACAACTCAATTAGGTGATCATGCAACCGACATACTCCAGCAATGCCACCTTAGTCACCTTGCCAGCCGAATTGACGAAACCGCCGATTGGAGCAGCATATTATCGTTGGGTGAACAACAACGAATTGCCATCGGACGCGCCTTGCTCTGCCAGCCTCAAGTAGTATTTTTGGACGAGGCCAGCTCTGCTATGGACGAAGGCCTCGAGTATGACATGTATAAGCTATTACGCGATAAACTGCCAGAGTCCATTTTAGTGAGTGTCGGTCATCGCAGCACTCTGCTGGAGTTTCATACGCATGTACTGACATTGCTGGGAGAAGGGAAGTGGCACTTGAATGCGGTCATGCGTTAAGTTTGCGTTATCTTTTCATGCAAAGACTTTTTCAGCGAGTGGAACAAAACTAGCCGTAGTTTATCTAACAAAAACAATTGATAGGTTACTTTTGAATAAGTATCTTATGCCTTGGTTATGAAAACGTCATTGCCAACAGAACTACTTGACAGGGCCGTTACATCATGACGAAATTGAATTCATCCATATCGATCATTGGACTTGCTCAATAATCGATGTGCGAAATCGAATCTGATCCATAAACAGGAAATACCATGACGACAGTTCAAAATGAACGATTTATGATGAATTCAGGATTCAATTCTTTACTACGATCGTTTCCAGCTTATCTCATAATTTTCGTATTGCTTGGTGGGTGTCATGTAAATGTTCCGCCTCAACTTGACGATTCACGGGCATTTACCGAGATCTACAAACAGGCAATAGCTAGCCCAATACGAACAAATGAACACAGGAATGCAGATGCGAAGAGAAAGCCGCTGGAGTTTCTAAAATTATCCCATGTGAGACCGGGTATGCTGGTGCTTGATGTCGCTTCTGGCGGGGGTTATTCCACACAATTGCTGGCTCTGGTCGTTGGGAATACAGGTAGGGTATGGGCGCAAAATGACAAGTCGCGGGTAAATTTAGAAAAACGACTTACCGATCACCCGCAGCAAAATATCGTCTCAGTTATACAACCTTACGAAGATCCGGTTCCAAAAAATGCACCCAAGCTTGATTTGATCACAATTATCTTGAATTACCACGATATCGCTTATATGCCCGTTGACCGCATGAAAATGGATCAGCGCTTGTTCGATGCGTTGAAACCAGGTGGACATCTCGTGGTGATTGATCACTCAGCTAAGACAGGAGAAGGTATTTCAGTTGCAAAATCGCTCCATCGCATTGAAGAAGGTTTTGTGGTGAAAGAGCTACAGCAAGCAGGATTCCAGCTTGAGGAGGAGACTGATTATTATCGTAATCCTGATGATCCTCGAGACAAGGCGTTCTTCAATATGACGATTCAGACAGACAAATTCGCATTGCGATTTGTTAAACACTGATGCGTAAGATTAAGACTGGATGCCGGGCTAACTGAGGATATCAATTGAGTACAATAGATTTTCTTGTTAGAAACAAACACGATGAGTGTCATTCAAAATTCGGCTACATGTTGTGCCAATAAACTGCTCAAGTTTGGGATTCTGTGGGCAACTATTGGCATATGCCCGAATGCTCAAGCTTCTTTGGGAGGTGACACTTCCAGCATAGAAACGGACCGAATGGCAATGAAGGCTGAACTTGCAGCAAAGCAAACTCATGCGTCCAATGGTAGTTATGCAGTCCATGAAATCACACTTCCTTCTGGTACCTTGATTCGGCAGTATGTGACCTCGACAGGTCTGGTTTTTGCAGTTACATGGAACGGTCCATTTATCCCCGATTTACAACAAATTTTAGGAAATCATTTCCAAGCTTTGAAAGAACGTCAGGCACAACACAGGCTGGTGGGACATCGGTATGTCAGTTACCACTCTTCCAATTTGGTAATTGAGTCTAGTGGCCACCCTCGTTCTTTTGTGGGTCGGGCGTATTTGCCAACCGCTATACCTGCGGGAACTACCCAACAAGATATCCAATAGACAATTTGACTGAAGAGCCGTATGTTTATGCAATGTATTGATCTGCTGCTTAGCATTACACCTAAGATACATGGACATAAGGATTGACTCAACCTAAATCACAGGCATGTTTTCAGTTTAATAACTTAAAATAAATCTACGTGCTAATCGGACTCAGATGAACAACAAGTCACAAATAAAATGACACACAATTACGAGCGATAAGCTCTTGCCGCTGACTATGTAAATCGTACCCAAGAGCAAACTTGCTAAAAATATCCACGGCATCGCATAAAAAGGTTGTACGCCAAGATGGTAAAGCGTGAAAAGCACAGAAGTGAGGACTATAGAACCTACAAGACTAACCTTAGGCAATAGCGACCCTTCCAGCCAATTTTGTAACACATAGCGATAGACCAATTCCTCCCTGACAGCAACGAAAATTGTCGTCGCAGCAAAGGTCAGCTGTGCCGACAGTTGTGTGTGGTGTGTTTTTGGAACTATCAAAGCCAGAAAAAAATGACCATCAATAGAACAATGGTAGTTCGATTAAACTTAGGCTTCGTGAAAAAATCAGG
Source organism: uncultured beta proteobacterium (assembly GCA_963833515.1). Taxonomy (GTDB): domain Bacteria; phylum Pseudomonadota; class Gammaproteobacteria; order Burkholderiales; family Gallionellaceae; genus Gallionella. The sequence goes on from CAWHYN010000039.1 coordinate 116,335, forward strand.
GAATGCATTCAAATGCCAGCAAGCATATAACACAAGTGCAAGGGTTAACGCCCGATTACAACTTATCGCAAGCTCTTGGTCTATTATGGTCAATAAAGGGAAAAACTCAGCGTGCGTTAGCTTGGTGCGCAAGTAAATGTATGCAATCTCAAGCGGTATCACGGTGAAGAAGAGTGGTGTGCCGATTTTTCCGACAGTAGTTCTATCTGTGTTCATGTGGCTCAAGACGTTCCATAATCTCTACATATTAACGCCAACTTTTCCAGTAGCGCATTAATAACCATCCTCCTGCCAAACCACCCAGATGGGCAAAATGTGCCACACCTTCCTGCGAGCCGGTTACGCCTAGAAACAACTCTATTGCCCCGTATAGCACTACAAACAGCTTGGCAGGCATCGGAATCGGCGGTATCAACAGCATGATTTGCCGCTCCGGGAAATACCTCGCAAACGCCAACAACAACCCGAACACCGCACCCGAGGCGCCTAGAGTCGGGTAATACGCCCCGGTGGCGCTACTCACCAGCAACTGCGCCAGCGCAGCAGCAACGGCACATACCAGGTAATATGTCAGATAACGTCGCCCGCCCCATATCCGCTCAATGTCCGCACCAAACATGTAAAGTGCAAACATATTGAACAGCAGATGAGTCACGCTGCCATGCAGAAATGCGTAGGTGAGTATTTGCCACGGCATGAACTGTGAACCCAGCGGCCACAAGGCAAATACCGAAATCAGTCCGTTGCCGAGCACGAGCTCCAGCAGGAACACCAGCACATTGGCAATAACAATGCCTTGGGTGATGAATGGAAGTCCGAGCATGATGGTACCTTCAGCGTCAAATTATCAAAACCTTTTGTAATCCGCTATTGATCATGAACGCATCTTATGCCTCCTACTCCCACTCAGTGGGATTACATAGCCGTGCATTTGATCTTTACTTTCTGCAACTAGGTTAATCCCTTTTAAGTGCCATCGTTGATATTTTCAAATTGAGTCTAGATAAAATGAATATGAATATATTCACTTCGCTTAGTTGGAATGTTCAGACTGCGCAGTCTTCACATAATCTTTGATTTCTGCCATGATCAGATTAACCGGAATCATTTTTCCCCAAGAACCCTTATCTCATCTGTCCCGTTCATAATTGTACTGGCAATATTGGTGAATATATTGCGGCACTATTACATCCTCAATAATAATTATCGATCTACGAATCTTACCTCCAAGTTGATTGTTTGCTGTTCTGCAGGATGTGCAGTTCCAAATAAGCGTTTTGTCAATTGTTCTGCGGCGATTGGGTAACCTTTGCGAGAGTTAACCCGACAATTGCCAACCACATCCTGCCCAATCGATAACCGACCTTTTACGTTCTTGGATCGCGCACCGAGTGAAAGCATTGGCAGAGGTCCATCCGGCGTATCACTAAACACCAGTTTAATGCCTTTCCTTTTTCTATAAATCGCCTTGCCATAATAGGTTGAAGGAAGAAATGTTCCCCAGATCGGTTTTTGTCCCTTCCAAGATTGTTCAACTGCCCATGCCAGCACGTCCTCATTAATAGTGACTGGCCCCCATACACAATCGTTGCCGACATAGTCACGGTTGAGTGTTAATCTTGGGATATCTTGAGCAATCGCATTGAAGGTAATGCCCAGAAAAAAAATTATCCAGGCAATAAATCTATAGCGAAAAGTCATGTTTTTACTCCCTTTTAATAGTAGCTAAGCTTTGGCTTGTAACAATCAGGCGCACTAAAAATTTAATACATACTTACTCACATCTTTAACTTGCCTGTTTCCGATCAATAATACCGCTGTTGCAACCAAGCTTTGTTATGCCTCGCCGATGACTATTTTCTCTTTAGACATGAACTTATAGACCGGCACCAACAAATTTTTTGGGGCTGGTCCGCGTATGACGCGTCCGCTGTTGTCATACATGCTGCCGTGGCATGGACACAACCAACCATTCTGGTTGTGTATGGGTATGCAACCCATATGCGTACATATTCCAACTACCACGAGCCATTGCGGCTGCTTGACACGATCTGCATCCGCTTGCGGATCAGAGCCGCCCGTTGAATTTCTCATGGCAGCGATCTGCTCCGGCGTACGGTGCAGCACAAATACCGGCTTGCTTTCCCACGCCACGGTCTCCACCTGACCGAGCGCGAGACCGGAAAGATCAACTTCTGTGCTTGCTTTCTCAAGCGTATCCACAGATGGGTTCATGCTGCTGATAAACGGCCAGCACGCAGCGCCAACTCCCGCCACGCCTACTGCCGCTGTCGCCATACCCAGAAAGTCTCGACGATCAGCGCTGTCCAGTGATTTGAGTAGCTGAGGTTCCATAAAATCTAGGCTTTGTCTATGAGCCTGGAATAAGGCAAATCATGAAGTTCCAACGGTTCTCCCGAATTGAGTACGGGTTTCCATTTTTCAACCTCTGACTCCGCCCCGCGCAACAGCAACAAATAGTGTCCGTCTTCGATGGCTTTATGTAGAGACTGGATTCTTTCTTCTGGAATCCCTGTTCGATGGAAGGCAATTGCCAATTGCGAGAGAGCTGCACTTCCAGCCATGGTTCCCGCTCCGATAGCTGCACCTGCTGCTATAGCTTCGACGATATATCCTGCTGCCGCTACAGCGCCAACCCCAGGAATAATAAAAAGGCCGGCACCAATAAGAATCCCGAATATTCCACCCCATATTCCTCCCCAACCAGCCCCTTGTATCCCCCAAGCCTTTATTCGCTCTCCTACGCCAAGATGGTAGATACCCAAATTGTCGTCCCCCACGGCACTCATGCGACCCAGCACGGAAATCAAATCCATTTGGTAATTCATGTCGATAAGACGTTTAACAACAGATTGCGCTTTCGCTAGATCGGGGTAGATTCCGACGAGAATTCTGTTTTTTTCTCGCCAAGACGGTTTTTCAGAGATGTCCATTTTGTCCTCTTCTTAATATGTTTAGTGCAGCGACGAATCCATTCACCCTGCAATATGACTTGGTCTTATATTTCCTTCTGTTGATTTGATCATACTGAACCATTTGCAGTTCCCTTGCGTAATATCAATCCGATTGCAACCAGCGCCCAGCCGTCGAACAACAGGCTTATGCCCACATATAGCCCAACCAACCACATGGAAGTAGCGGGCCATCCGATCAGAAACAACGTGGCCAACAAGGCTGAGGTAACTCCATTGAATACCATCCAACCCCACCCTTTGGCAGGATGTATCGATTGGGCGAGAGCGAAGCTGCCTATGGCATCAAACAATAGATACATGGCCAGTAACAGTCCTAATGCTTCTACACCCGATGCAGGATGAAGCAACATTAGACTGCCAATAATGAGTAACAGAGAAGGTTTGAGCCAGTCCATGATGACCTTCGGGCTATATTGATACGTATGCACCGACCAGAAGATTCCACCTGTAAGCAATAACCAGCCAACAAAGATCGCGGTACTCATGGACATCGCATACGGCAGAAAAATTCCTGCTGTTCCCAACACGATAAGCAAAATCCCGGTGATTAAAGTATACGGCCCGAATTTGGCGAGGACTTTTTGCTCAACAGGTAATATGTCCAATATCTTCTCCTGGTTTGAGGAACTGGGAGTGGCTCAGCTTGAGTGACAAAAACGTATCGAAAATATCACGTAACACCAACTGTTACTTCCAATGAAAGTACAGATCCTTGCCATCCTTGCCTGTGAGCGTTACTTCCTGCGTTTCAATCTTACCTTTGAATCGGGCGCTCACCTTGTACTTTCCATTGGGTAATACCACATCAAGCAGGGGGCCTGCCTTGGATAATTCGAACACAGGATTGCTGTTTGCATCGACTATAACAACGGGCACATCGGCAATGTACTCGCCGTTCTTCCTTTCGGAGAATGTCAGACGCAAGGGGAATTCCTTTGCCACGCGGCGCATGATCTCTTCTTCATTCTTGCCGATACCACCGTTGACGTAAGTCGACACCATGATGGTTTCTACGACGACGGATTCCTCAGCACTGGCTGTGATGGATTTGGTTGCTAACAAACTGGCACAAATCAATGCGGTAGTAAGATATACGTGAGTCTTCATGATGCAAGCCCTTTCAGTTTCTAGATAATTATTAAGCGCATACCGAGTACATTAATAACCATTACCAAACGGCATTTTTTACTTGCCGTTTTCGATTTTATGGCCCAGCGTATCGATGCTGTTTCCCAATAAATCTAGGCCTTTGGCGACCTCATCGCTAGTCCATTTACCACCGGAGGCAAGTTTGTCGCCCAAAGCTCGGGTGTCCGCCACCGTTGCTGACACACCCGACTTCGCTTTCTCATCAACCCAGCCAGCGGCGCTTTCCAGTCCATGTGCTGAGGCTTTGAGTTCGTAGCCAACCTTGTCAAATTCTTTGCTCGCAAAAGATTCTGATGCCTTGGCGCGATGTTCCAGAGCCAGCGCGCGTTCGGCATTAGCAAATACCTTTTCCATGGATTTCTCATCTTTTATAGAACCTTTTTCGACCGAATTGGCGAGTCCGTCGAGTTCTATAAATGAATTTTCGAGGGCCTGTTTTGCCTTCCCGGCGGCCCGTTCGGCCTCAAGTCTCAAATAGCCAGCTGCCTTTCGTATGTCGGTAGCCGCAGCCTTTTGATCCTTCCTGGCATTGGCTGCAACTGCTTCCAAGAAGAGATGCTGGGGTTCCTCCGTTACCGGATACCACTCGGCAACGTCAGACACCAACCAACGACGCTCCAAGTCCGCACGAGCGGCCTTGCCCATCACCTTGTCCAAATCCGATTTGCTATTGATCTTGCCACTATCTATTGCAGCGGCGGCAGAGCCAACAGTCAGAGCAATTGAATCCAAACGCTTGGCAGTGTCCTGCGCAAACTTTTTATCTGTTGCCAAGAGTTCTTTGTCTGCCTCTATCTGAGCTTTGCCTTGCTTGCTGGCGCGGGCTGATTGTTTCTTAAGTTCATCCGCCACGGCGCGCATCTCCATAGAAGCCTTTTTGTTGTCTTTCGCGTCGAAGGCCCTCCTTGCTGCGTCAAGATGACGGCTGACCTCGTCAAGAACTGGTGTATAAGTGGTGTCGTCGTAGACAATCCAGTCTTCTGGTGTCTTGGTTTGGATTATTGCTTTAGCTGAATCTGACGTGGTCTGAGCTTTTGGTGTGACCGATATTTTCGGAGTCTGAGCGTAGGCCACAGCAGAGAACTTTGACGTTGCAACAATCACTGCGAACGCAAGGAATTTGAGTGTGAATTTCATGGAATGATTCCTTCATAGAGAGTAGGACGATTTCGGGTAGATGACCGAATGGGCGTTGTTCTGGCTGACTCCATATTATTTAACTCATTGGCAGGATTCAGCCAGAATCCTGAATACAGCATAACGACTTAATCCCTCCAAGAAGCATTAGGTCGGTTTGTCCGTGCCCTCATTATTTGGTTTCTTCCACCATGACTTCTACTCGACGATCAGGTTGCAGGCAGGCAATCTCTTGTGCGCTTGTCATGCCTCTGCAATCAGTTGGTTTGGTGATAGGCTGCATCTCACCTTTGCCTTCTGCTTTGATTCGATCAGCAGGAATACCTTTGCTTGCCAAATAATCTTTCACATCATTAGCGCGACGCAATGAAAGTCTCTGATTGTATTCGGCGCTTCCAATACGATCCGTATAGCCAGTCACGTGTATAAGCCCATACTTTGTACCCTCAAGGTCGTGCACAAAGTCGTCCAGTTTAGCTTTGCCTTTAGGCCTCAATTCCGACCCATTAAAATTAAAAAGGTCCTCTTCAGAGAGAGTAATTTTCTGGGGAGGCATTTTTGCTTGCACTGGTGTAGGTGTAGATGCAGGCGCTTTCATCGGCGCTGGCATTGGTGTGGGCATCGGTTTTTCAACGATTGGGTGAATAACTTTCTGCTCAGTAACTGGGTCACATCCTTCCACCGCCATTGCGGGTGTCCAAAAACCGGTATGCCAGCACTCTCCGGAACTATCCCTCCAGATGGTGCCAGATGAATCTACCCAATAACCCTCATTATTTGCAGAGGCTGCCGTAGATGTATAAGTTGGCAAGATAATTGCAATAATTCCGGCCAAAATAAATTTTCTTGTGATTTTCATGTTGTTATTCCTTATATTTCAATTTTGGTTATATATAATTGGCTTGCTGGGATATTGACTGTTGATTAATCGGGTTCAATACGAAGTACTTAACGTATTGATATTCACTTCACGCTGTGCCTGATGTAAGTCATCAACCTCATAACCCCACCAAGTCCCACCTATATAACAATGCCATCTATTTTCGAATACTGTTTTCTAGGTATTATTTGCCCGTATAGACTGGTATTTTAGGGGTGCGCGACTTAAGTTCTGGGCGTTGAAATGATCCTGTTTAATTTTGGATACCGGATCAGACATTTACCCCCTGATGAGTATCAACTTGAGCTGCACCAGTCGTATCGAGGATGCTCTTGGCCTTGGCTACCTCATCTGCTGTACCGTGAGCGATGACGACGAATTTGTCAGACTTGAGAGCCGCTTCGTACAGCATGATACTGTTCTTGGGAATACCAATACTGTATAGCCCGGCGCCCAATGCACTTATACCACCAACTATAACGGCGTTTTCCAGTCCGGCGGCAATCCAACCGGCTAGGGGGCCTAACGCTACGAGAGGGCCGATACCTGGGATTAAGAAAAATGCCCATCCAAACAGCAAGCCCCAAAAGCCGCCCCAAAAAGCACCCAGCTTTCCCCAGGTCTTCATGCGATCACCGGCGTTGTAGTAGCCAACGACGTGCTCTTCGGTGTGATAATCCTTGCCCACGATGGATAGTTTCTTCATGTCAAAACCCGACCGCTGCAGTTCTTTGATGCTCGCTTCTGCCTCGGTGTGGGTGTTGTAGATTCCAACTACTGCATTATTTTCAGTCATGATTTTTCCTTGGTTATTGTTTAGCGCTACATGTCTTTACGAAACAAACAAGCCACCTCGGGTTGGATTTCGCCTTCGATCACTGAAAACTGTGGGCTTGCTAGTCTTAAGTAGCTCCGTGCCTATTTGCAGCAATTCAATTTTCCTAGATGTCTTGTTGTTTAATCAGGATCCCGAACTACACGGCTGTCGGGGAGCAGCGATTGCGCGTGCTTGGCCTCGTTTTCTACATTGCTGTGGACAACCACCACCCACTGACCACGTCCAATTGCATCTTCGATAACTTCTCTAATGTGAGTGGGTTTTTGTGTACTGTCGAGATTGGCAACGGCGCCACCAAGCAATCCGCCACCCAAGGCTCCCAAGCCAAGCACCTCCAACGCGGCAATCATCGGGCCTGCCACCAACAACCCGACGCCACCAGTTATGGCAACTCCTGTTACCAGTACCAGTCCCGGTATCGCTCCTAGCGCAACGCCTGTTGCGGCATCTTTCGCGGTATGAATCACTTCCCATTCAAGTTCAAGCTTTTCTCGCCAGTTATCCTGCTCGCGTCCAAGCAAACTGATTTGCTCGGGCGTAAAACCCTCCTTGTGCAATAATTTGATCGCCGTGGAAACGCCGGCAATATCTGGATAGATAGCGACAGTTCTAAAATTGAACATATGAGGCTGAACAAACCCCAAAACCGATGAAGCAATATCTGGCTGGAAGCTGTTTGCAGGGTTACCAGTCAAGTTCAATGTATCTTTGTTTGTCATAATCTTCACACCGAATTAAATTAGGTTAGATAAGTTGCCTTCATGATGTAATGAATGCTGATTATTCAGGCTCGGTATGGCTTACTCAATGTTCTACTGCGCTTAACTTACTGGGCTTACCCCATGCCATCTATTTAATATGCCTCTATGCCTCAACAAGTTGGTTACAATATATAGCAATGCTTTCGGTATGCTAATACTGCTATCTAGGTAATGTTTGCCGATGTGGACTGGTATTTTTCATCTGGTATTTTTCATCTGGTATTTTTCATAATGATTGTGCTTTCATTATGTGCCGGTGATAAACAATGCCTATGGCGATGGCGATGGCGATTTCAAACTGATACTCAATCCGCAAGCACAGGAGGGCGTTATCGGCACTTACAAACTGCGGTTCTATTATTGTGAGTTGCGATAACGCCCTGCTTTGATTGCCTGCATTACACACTTTCCGATGTTAGATTTACTAATGCCGCATCAAACTCGTCATCAAATTGGAACAATGGCTTAGCCACAACATTGATGGAAGATTTTCTAATTTCTTATTGCATTTCAAGTAAGAAACTTATAAATTTATAGCTATATTATTTATATCAACATATTATGTCATGATGTTCATCGTATCTTTACAATTAGCGAGTTGAAGCTGTCATATGGTCATGCAAAATGGCATGGGCGGCAAATGAAACAATTTTATTCATGGGGAATAACGAGTGTTCGAACTGACATTCTTCCATGAATTGATCTTGAAACAACCTACTCTGCATAGTGCAACAACACTTGAACGTTGCAGTTATATAATTGTCTACCATCCTTCGAAGATAGGGTAAATATCATGTTCATTCGATTGCTTGTTGCAGACGACCACCAAATCCTGCTCGAGTCTTTGAGTTCTTTTCTGAGTAATGAAAATGACCTCAGGATTGTGGGAACGGCCACCGACGGAATCACAGCAATAGATCTCGTCACGAAATTACAGCCGGATGTTGTTTTAATGGATATTGAGATGCCCGGTATGAACGGCATCGAAGCAACACGGCGAATGATTGCAGCACACGCTAAAGTTAAAATTGTTGCCTTGTCGGCACATTCTGAAAAGCAACATGTATTGGGAATGATCAATGCGGGTGCTTCCGCCTTTGTCATCAAGGGGAATCCCGGCAGTGAATTGCTGTGTGCCATCCGTGCCGTAGCGAGTGGCCAAAAATATCTGTGCAAGGAAGTCGTAGCAACAGTAATTGATAACCCCCAAAGCAATCTCGGGGACGGGAACTCGCAACTCAGTAAGCGTGAAAGCGAAATACTTCAACTGCTGGCGGAAGGCTATTCGGCACCTATTATTGCCAAACGCCTATTTATTTCCAAGAGCACTGTTGACGTACACCGTCGAAATATCATGAGTAAGCTCGATTTGCACTGCATAGCTGATTTAACCAAGTACGCTGTTCGTCATGGCCTCACGACAAGTTGAAGCTACGCCGCCATAAACGTTATGCATCAAAGCAACCAGCAATTCATTGACAATAATACTCAGTGTGAACTGTAGGGGGCGGCATGAGTAAGAAGAAAGGCTGGCAAAACAAGCTTCTCAAAGCTACAGAAGTTGAACTTGTTCGCACTCCGAATCCTAATCAATATTCTGCCGAGGAACTACTCCACGAACTCAAGGTTTACCAGATTGAACTGGAAATGCAGAACGAAGAATTACGACGTTCGCAGATCGCCATGGAAGAGTCACGAAATCGCTATTTGGATCTTTACGATTTTGCTCCGGTCGGTTACATCACTCTTAATCGTAGTGGGATGATCTCAGAAATCAACCTAACTGGTGCCGCATTGTTCGGGGAAGATCGCAATAAACTGATCAACCGTCGCTTCGCTAATTTTGTTGCCACAGAGGACTATGAATGTTGGAATAGCCATTTTCTGAACATCTTTACGCACAATACCTCATCAGTTTGTGAACTGATGATCAGGCACAGCAAGGGAGAGCACATTTACGTCCGACTGGATTGCCAGCGTCAAAGTAATCTTGGACAAAGCAAGGTGGTGCGCATCTCGTTGACTAACATCAACGAGCGCATGATACTAGAAACGAGCAGCGCTCGCCTGAGACAACATCTTGATAACTCGCCGGACTATGTGGGATTTTGCAATGCCTTGGACGGTCGTATTCTATACATGAACCGATCAGGGCGAGCCATATTGGGATTGGAAGAGGACGAAGATGTCACCAGGCTCAGAATTTCAGATTTGAAACTGAAGTGGGCTGATAAGAAGATTGAAGAGAATGCAATCACTACTGCTATTCGTACGGGTTGTTGGCAAGGTGAATGTGCATTCAAGCATCAAGATGGCCGTGAGATGCCGACCTCAACAACCTTGATTGCACATAAATCAATTAGCGGTGCAGTGGAAGTATGGTCGATCATTTCGCACGACATCACTGAACGTAAAAAGGCTGATGAATTGGTCAGTACATCTTTGATTAAACTAGAGACAAATGAAAAATCAAAGACTCGCTTTCTCGCTGCCGCAAGCCACGACCTGCGTCAACCCATTACCGCTGCATGCCTGCTTGTAGAAACACTTAAAGGCACCTCGCCAAACCCACAACAAAATGAATTGATTGAGCGGCTGGATGAATCAATGAAAATCTTTTCTGGAATGCTGGAACGGATGATGGATATTTCAAAATATGATGCTGGACTGATCAAAGCAAATTTCACATTATTTGATCTTAAAGCGATGTTGCTCTGGCAAGAACAAAATTTCACACAAGCTGCTTTCAATAAGAAATTGTGTTTTCGGCTTTTTTTCCCCTCGAAAATCCCGCTGATGATCAGATCTGACATCGGTTTGATACGATATGTTCTGATGAATCTGATATCAAATGCGATCAAGTTCACCGAGCAAGGCAGCATTCTGATCAGCGCCCGTCCGCGCGGCAACAGCGCCTTAGTGCAGGTATGGGATACCGGCATTGGAATAGCTGAGGAAGCACTACCACATATTTTTGATGAGTATTATCAGGTGGCTAACAAGCAGCGCAGCCGTGACAGAGGTTTGGGGTTGGGACTATCAATCTGTCAGCGCGCCATGTCTGTGCTAGGAAGCAAAGTCAGTTGCCGGTCCCGCGTAGGGCGCGGGTCTGTATTCGAGATAAGAATACCCCTTTCGTGTGAACAACACGATATGGTGGCGCCAACAAATATCAATAAGCCTGACAATGCCACCCACAAAATGCTGTTTAGCGGCAAACGGCTGGCAGTGATCGAAGATGATATGATGGTCGCAAATGCCCTGGCCTTACTTTTGAAGGAAATGGGCGGGGAAGTTACTTGCGTTTATAACGCTGAAAGTGCTCTAAAAGACACAAATATTATGAATGCAGACTATTACATCATCGATTACATGCTGGGTGGCGATCAAAATGGCATTCAGTTTCTGAATCAGCTTCGTCAAATGCATGGCAAACCTATCAATGCAGTAATAATTACTGGCGACACATCGACGGATTTCATGCGTAAAGCGAAAATGTTTGATTGGCCAGTACTACATAAGCCGATAAATAAATCCAATCTGATCTCTAGTCTTGGTCTATAGACCCCAGGAAATAACACGCAGGCCAAATCCTATGCTATTTCAGGTTATTTAATTTCAAATTAGATTACCTAAAAATACCAGTCCGCATCGGCAAACAATACCTAAATGGCAGTATTAACATCCAGTTGATATTGCTATATCTTTTTGGCATCTTGTTGATGTTATTGGATTGATGACTTATGAAGTCGTCGCTGGTATGTGCTTCATCAGATGCAGCTCATCATTTCGAGCTAGAACAATCGCCTATCATTTTCTCCGGCAGGCCTGATTTACCTAACCGAATTTAATTTGGAGTAAAAATCATGACAAGCAAAAGATTGGTGAAGTTGACCGGCAACCTCGTACTTTTAGCTGCTGCCACACTGTCTTTAGGCGGTATTCCCAGTGCACTTGCAGTGGAAATGCAACCTCCGCAAAGATATATTCCTATACCTGCAGCGGCAGCCACGAATGACCAGGTCAAAAAAGCTGAAAGCCAAGAAATAGGCCAGCGTCGCCAATCGCTGAACAATCAAGCGATTCTAGCTTGGGACGAAACCCTCCACGCCATTTTTTATCTTGAAAAAAATGATTCCAATGAGGCTTTCAAAATGCTCGAAAAGGCCGACGGACAACTTAATATAATCCTTGCACGCGACCCTCATCTCAAGATGGTGCCTATTGATGTGCGAGCCAGCATTTTCGATCTGGAGGATTCGACCGACTCCATTCACCAAGTGGTTAATGCTGCCAGGTCGGCACTTGACAAGGGACAGATACAGACGGCGCGCGAAATCCTCTCTCCCTTGACAAGCGAGATGCGTATCTATACCGACTACCTGCCGCTGGAGATATATCCTGATGCCATCAAACGAGCCAGCACTGCTATACAAGAATCAAAACCAAAAGTGGCTGAAGCTATCCTTGCCGATGCCTTGGGTTCAATCGTGACGGATGAGGATGTCATACCCGTGCCTCCTATAAAGGCGGAGAGCGATGTGATTGATGCCGAACAGCTATACACAAAGGACAAGGTCAAGAACAAAGATAAGGTGTTGTCACTTCTGACTAGCGCCGATGCTCACCTGGCTAACGCCAAAGCGCTCGGATACGGAGAGTACCAAGTAATTCGAGACGAAATAGTTTCATTAAAATCTAAGTTGGATTTACTTAAACCGGATCTATTTGAACGGATAAAGAACCTTTTCCATGAGGTTATTCACGGCAGGAAAGCATGATTATTGGAATGTATGGCAAGGACTGATGGGAGGTACTTGTGAATCGTCTATTCGGCAAACAAACTCAATGGACCCTCTGCAATATGATGTCAATTCTTGTAGCGACCGGGTGTCAATATCCTTCGTCCACAACGGCTGCCCAATCCTTACCGCAACCCATTGCAAAGACGATGGTGGCACAGCAATTGATGATCAAATTCAGACCCAATACTATTACGTGCGATGCTACAGGGGTCGCGAAGTTATCTTCGGCAACGCAGGTACCGCTGGAATATGTTCGTCCCATGTCAGGTGATGCTTGTGTAATCAGGCAATTGGCCCAGGGGGCGAATGATTTTTTTAGGGGAAAGGAGCTACTCAAACAACAACCCTTCGTGGAATGGTTGGAGGAAGATAAAAAAATGAAAGATTTGGGACCATCTGAACATGATTTTCATCCATTGTAATTTCGAGAAACAGGAGAGAGAGTTTTTTTATTTGTGAACCAATTTGGGTGGGGTATCTGAGAAAGCAGGATTTAACAAGGGGTAAATAATGAAAAAACTATTGATCTGTATATTGTTGGTGAATTTATTAGCTGCTTGTGCAAGTGAGAAACCGAAAGAGCCTATGGTTGAGGCCAAACCCGCTCCGGTTGCCGAAATCCCCAAGGCTCCCATGTCCCATCCGCCTATGGCTACAACTGCTCCTGTAATTCCAGTTGCAGTTGATCCTTTGAATGACCCAAACAGTATCTTGGCTAGGCGCAGTGTGTATTACCCGTTTGACGTGTCAGTGATTCAAGATGACGATATGCCCATCGTGGATGCGCATGCTAAATACCTAAGCGAACATGCAAACCGCAAGGTGCGAGTGGAAGGCAATTGTGATGAACGAGGAAGCGACGAATATAACCTTGCGTTGGGTCAGCGTCGTGCGGATGGGGTGAAGAAAATGTTGTTGGAAGGAGGAGTCAAGGACAGTCAGATCGAATCGGTCAGTTATGGCAAGGAAAAGCCAAAAATGGATTGCCATGAAGAGAAATGCTGGAAGGAAAATCGCCGCACCGATCTCGACTACAACGTCAAATAGAAATGCTCGAATGCATCGCGGTAGTAGCTTGGCGCTGAACTTTTGAAGCCCAACAATAGTCACAACGATATTGTTGGGCTTTGTGCTTCAGCGCCAACCTGCAATGAACCAACAGAATATGACATCTGTGTTCTTTGTGGCTAATCAGGTGATTCTTTAAGATTCGGATCAAGAGATCAATGGATTGCGCTAACAATAACCTGTCATTGAGAGACATGAAATTGCAGCATTATTTTTTCTTACTGCTTTTGCTATGTGTCGCATTTCCCGCACGAGCCGGTCTAGACATTGAAATCACTGGAGCGGGTGAACACCAAACTCCAGTTTCCATTGTGCCATTTGCTGGCGAAGCGAAGCTGACTCAGAGCATTAGTGGCATCATTTCTGCTGACCTTACACGTAGCGGTCTCTTCAAGATGATTGACCCGGCAGGCAAGACACCTCATGAACTTGGTGATGTGGTCTACACAGACTGGGCAGGTGTGGATGCTCTGGCAATTGGTAGTATGGAGGAAAAGCCTAGTGGTTACGTCACGGTTAAATTTCACTTGCTGGATACTGTCAAGCAAACCGAATTGGTCGGGCAATCAGTTTCTGGAAAGAGCGATCAGATCCGGGCGATTGCTCATCGAATAGCTGACATGATTTTTGAAAAAATTACCGGCGATCAAGGCGTGTTCAGCACACGTATCGTTTATGTCAACCGGCAAGGAAAAAACAATCTGCTGGTGGTAGCAGACTGTGATGGATATAACGAACAAACCGTCCTGTCGACCACCGAGCACATTATGTCCCCGGCATGGTCGCCGGATGGCAGCTATCTCGCATATGTGGCTTTCGAGCATGATCATGCTGTGGTGTATGTGCAATCTTTGGTTACCAATCAGCGTTTGGAAGTGGCTAATTTTCGCGGTAGCAACAGCGCCCCGGCATGGTCACCTGACGGACGGCAACTTGCCATCGTGCTGTCCCGAGATGGTGGGTCACATATCTATCTGGTGAAACCAGATGGAACCGGTTTGCACCAAATAACTTTTGGTGACGAGATAGATACCGAGCCGAATTTTTCTCCAGATGGTCTGAGTTTGATATTTACCTCTGATCGGGGCGGTAGTGTGCAGATTTACCAGATGCCGGTAGAAGGAGGGCCAGCCGAACGCCTGACCTTTGAGGGGGGTAATAATTTCTCTCCGCGCTATAGTCCGGACGGAAAGAGTTTTGTTTTTTCGCACTGGGATGATGGCCGATTTTGTATTGCAACTGAAGATATTCAGACTCAACAGATGCAATTGTTGACAGATGGTGGTTGGGATGAAAATCCAAGTTTTGCTCCAAATGGCAAACTGATCATGTTTTCCTCCGAGGTAAAGGGACGTGGAATTTTAGCAACTTTATCTAGTGATGGCCGAGTTAAGCAAAAGTTGTCCCCGCAGGCGGGTGATATTCGCGATCCGATGTGGGGACCTTTGCTGAAATATTAATCTGTGTTCGGTAACGGATGAAATCTTTTAATTATGGAACAGCATCGGACGTTTGATTTTCTTTTTGCCAGCTATTGGTTTGGTTGGCGTCGCTGGGCGGTATGGTCTGTTTGCATCTGTTCTGTAATTCTGCTTGGCGCGCTTCGGACAGCAACTGATGCTGAATTGGCTTTCGCATCCTTTGTATTGTTTCCGGTGCTTGTCATTGCATGGATAGGCGGGCAATGGAATGGCTTGTTCATGGCGTTCCTTGGGGCTGTGATGTGGTGCATGACAGATATTGTTACTGAACGTCAGTTCAGCTCATTTTGGCTTCCGTGGGCTAATGCCGCAACGCGGTTTGTGACCTATGCTCTGGTGGCTGTTCTTGCCGCCAAGGTTCGCCTGCAATTGGAAAGTGAGAATAAGCACGCAACTAGCGATGCCCTTACCGGTCTGAAAAATAGGCGTGCCTTTCTCATGGCTGGTGAAGCAGAAGTTGAGCGGTCAAAACGCTATCACCACTCTTTGGCCGTCGTTTTTCTGGATTTAGATAACTTCAAACAACTTAACGACACCCGTGGGCATGATGCGGGTGACGCGGCCCTTCAAGCGACTGCGAAGGCCCTGCTCGGTGCCTTGCGCTCCAGTGATCGAATTGCACGATTGGGAGGGGACGAGTTTGCCATCCTGCTTCCAGAAGTTGGATACGACGAGGCAGTGGAAGCAGGTAGCAAAATTTTCATTGCAATAAATATCGCACTTCGAAAATTTCCTCCGGTGACAGGAAGCATAGGCGTAGCGTGGTTTGGGAAAATTGATCGAGAATTTCACGAAATGCTAAAAACAGCCGACGAATTGATGTATGAGGTCAAGGCAGATGGAAAGAGCAATGTGCGATCTCGACGCGTTACCGCCTAAACAATTCTGATTTAGAATGTTAAAGAGGCCGGTAACAATCACGGCCAAGGCAAGCCGGAATTCGCAACGGGAAGTGGAGTAACTAAAAATAAATACGCGCGCATATCACACAACTCACTAAACCCACGGCAGGGAAAAGACTGCAGAAGGAGCGCTCATTATGGAACCTAATACCGATCAGCCGGTTTCTCCCGAATCAAATCCAGGATCGAAAGCCAATTCGAAGGACGATCTGAAATCTCTTCCATTACCAGAAGTTGAGAAAATATTGGGGTCTTCGCCAGATGGTCTCAGCCAAGACGAAGCACAAAAACGTCTGGTTCAATACGGGTCCAACGAGATTGAAGAAAAGGAAACCAATCCATTCCTGAAATTCCTCACCTATTTTTGGGGGCCGATCCCGTGGATGATTGAAGCTGCGGTGATTCTTTCAGCTGTAGCCCGTCATTGGCCCGACTTCGCCATCATCCTTCTTTTACTTGTCGCCAACGCCGTTGTCGGATTTTGGGAAGAGCATCAGGCGGGCAATGCTATTGCTGCATTGAAGGCACAGTTGGCTCTAAAGGCACGTGTCCGACGAGATGGAAAATGGGCTACGCAGGAGGCGCGCGAACTTGTGCCGGGCGATGTCATCCGCGTACAGTTAGGTGACATCTTGCCAGCGGATGCGCGCTTGCTGGAGGGGGATCCGATAGAAGTAGACCAATCTGCACTAACGGGAGAGTCTTTGCCCGTTACACACGAATCCGGCGATGCAGTGTTCTCGGGATCCATCATTCGAACGGGTGAAATTGATGCGCTGGTCTATGCCACGGGGCAGAACACCTATTTCGGCAAGACGGCGCAACTCGTGCAAGGAGCACAGACAGCAAGCCATTTCCAACGCGCGGTGTTGAAAATAGGTAACTACCTGATCATTCTAGCCGTGACGCTGGTGACCGTGATTATTACTGTCGCTCTGTTTCGGGACGACCCAATACTCACAACCCTTCAATTTGCATTGGTGTTGACCGTGGCAGCAATTCCCGTGGCGATGCCCACCGTGTTGTCGGTAACCATGGCAGTTGGCGCGCGTTTGCTTGCTAAAAAAAAGGCTATTGTTACTCGATTGGCGGCCATTGAGGAATTAGCTGGCGTAGACATTCTGTGCTCGGACAAGACTGGAACTCTGACTCAAAACAAGCTGACACTTGGCGACCCGTTCAGCGTGAACGAAATTCCCGTCGAACAAGTCATTCTCAATGCTGCGCTGGCATCAAGAACGGACAGCAAGGACACGATAGACTTGGCGGTGCTGGGTGGTTTGAAAAACGATCAGGCTTTGAACAGTTACCAGATCGTACATTTTCAGCCTTTCGATCCGGTGCATAAGCGTACTGAAGTCATCGTCAAGGATGCGGATGGAAAGGAATTCAAGGTAACCAAGGGGGCACCGCAGGTGATCCTTGAGTTGTCGGCCAATGCGGAACAAGTGAAGACCGCCGTCGAGAAAACGGTTAACGAATTCGCTGCACGCGGTTTTCGTTCGTTGGGTGTAGCCAGGACAGACGCACAAGGACAATGGCAGTTTATTGGCCTGTTGCCGCTTTGCGACCCACCCCGTGAAGAAGCCAAATCAACCATTGCCGCCGCGCGACAGATGGGCGTGAACGTGAAGATGGTTACGGGTGACCAAGTGGCTATCGCCAGGGAAACTGCCGGTAAATTGGGGTTGGGCACGAATATCCTGGATGCCAGCGGATTCGGCGATACGAAGCTTGATAAGTCTGCACAGTTAGCAGAGTCCATTGAGAAGGCGGATGGCTTCGCACAAGTGTTCCCTGAGCACAAATTTAACATTGTGGATGTCCTGCAACAGCGCGGCCACATCGTTGGCATGACGGGCGACGGGGTGAACGATGCCCCCGCTCTAAAAAAGGCTGACTGTGGCATTGCAGTTTCTGGTGCTACGGACGCAGCGCGTGCAGCTGCGTCTATTGTGCTGATGACGACTGGCCTGTCGGTGATCATAGACGCAATCAAGGAGAGCCGAAAGATCTTTCAGCGTATGAACAGCTATGCCATATATCGTATCGCCGAAACACTGCGGGTATTGTTATTTATGACTTTGGCGATCCTGATCTTTAACTTCTACCCATTGACGGCAGTGATGATAGTGATGCTGGCTTTGCTTAACGACGGCGCTATCCTTTCCATTGCTTATGACAATGTCCATTATGAGGAGAAGCCCGAGTCGTGGAACATGCGTATGGTGTTGGGGGTAGCCACCGTGCTGGGTGTCCTTGGACCCATAGCTGCGTTTGGCCTATTTTACCTCGGTGAGCATGTCTATCATCTCGACCGCGCGCGCATTCAAACGCTGATGTACCTGATGCTATCTGTGGCGGGACATCTGACAATCTTCCTGACGCGCACACGCGGCCCGTTCTGGTCAATACGCCCCGCGCGAATTTTATGGGTGGCGGTGCTCGGTACGCAAATAATTGCAACCTTGATAGCGGTTTACGGGGTGTTCATGACGCCGCTAGGATGGGGTTGGGCTGCTTTCGTTTGGTGCTATGCCATAGCCTGGTTCCTCGTGAGCGACCGCGTAAAACTGTTCGCCTATCGAGTGTTTGATCCAACTGACGTGCCTTTCTTAATCAGGAAGCCTGTCAATGAAATAACGTAGATTATCAATTTTGCCTATGAACTTTATGATCATAAAGACCGCAATGCTGGCCAAGACAGTCGAGGCTAGATATGGTTGGATAACAACATTGAAAGGATGAAAATGAAAATCAAATCAAAAGATTTCCGCGTGCAGGAAGGCCAAAAAGTTGAACTCAAGCGATGGCCGACGCTTATAGAGTCCGTTTTTATGTCTAAGAAGCAGTATCAAGAACTGCTCGGTGAACAGGTAAATCAACTAAGCGCACTACAACAACTTCACTACGCGGCCAATCAATATGCGGTGTTGCTGATTTTTCAGGCCATGGATGCGGCAGGGAAAGATGGTGCCATCAAGCACGTTATGTCCGGCATTAACCCACAAGGTTGTCAGGTATTCAGTTTCAAACATCCGAGTGCCACCGAATTGGAACATGATTTTCTGTGGCGTACAACCCAGTGTTTACCGGAACGTGGCCGAATCGGTATCTTTAATCGTTCCTATTATGAGGAGGTATTGATTGTCAGGGTTCATCCTGAAATTCTCCGAAGCCAGGGCCTTTCTGATCAGACGCTTGACGAGGAAATTGTCTGGCAAGAGCGATATCGTTCCATTGTGGACTTGGAGAACCATCTTCATCGTAATGGAACCAGGATAATCAAGTTTTTTCTTCACCTGTCTGAGGAAGAGCAAAGAAAACGTTTCCTTGATCGCATCGACGATCCCGAAAAGAACTGGAAATTCAGTCTTGCCGACATCCAAGAGCGGAAATTCTGGAATCAATACATGCAGGCCTATGAAACGTGCCTAAGCGCAACCAGCACAAAAACGGCACCCTGGTATGTCGTTCCGGCTGATGACAAGGAGAATGCTCGGCTGATTATTTCAAAAATCATCCTCGACACGTTTAAGGCACTCAAATTGAACTATCCCAAGACAGATGCAAAGCGCCGGCAAGAATTACTGTCGATCCGCCAACTTCTGATGCAGGGAGTATCAAGCAATTAGGGCAAAAATATTGACAATTATTTGATATTAAAGGTTTGCCTGTGAAATGATAACAGCCACATCAGAGCAACGGTATCATAATGCAGCAAGAGATTATCGAATTATCAATTAACTGGAGTCTGATTTAAATGTGGCCATTTGTTGAAATTATTCTTGGACTTTCATTAACCATCGGTACACAGGTCATCCATGGTTTTGGCATGTACCAGGTTATGCATAAATTTGAGATGAATTGGCCATGGTACCTTAAGGAAAGAAATGAGTTTCGCCGCCAATTTTACTTCGGCCATCTAATCCTGCTGATGTTGCTTACCCACATTACTGAGATCCTTTTAATTGCACTCGTGCTATTCGGAATCCACGCATTTCTCTGATTTGCGCATAGCATTCTATTTCACCGGTGAATCCTATACCACGCTAGGATTTGGCGATGTTCTTCTACCAAAGGAATGGCGTCAACTGGCATTATTTATAGCCATGTCTGGATTGTTTTCATTCGGGTGGTCAACCGGGGTTTTGGTGGGTATCGTTGGAAAAACATACGAAGCTCAGTTTGCTCATCTTCGAAATCGACAATGAGAATTGAAACTCATATAAGCAAAACTTTAACAACAGAGCTCACATACAGGAATGAAATGATCCAAATTATTCCAAACTGGCATCCTGTATTTGTTCATTTTCCGATTGCCTTTGCCACTGCCGCTTTAGCTTTTACCGCCGTTGGGAAATTATTTCAAAAACGAACAATGGGCGACTAATTGCTTGATGATGGGTCGCTGGATGTTGTGGGGGGCTGCGATTTCTGCCTGTATTGCAGCAGTATTTGGCTGGTTTGCATATAACAGCGTACTTCATGACGAGGCTGGGCATTTGGCCATGACGATTCACCGCAATTGGGCGCTGGTGGCTCTTGGCGCAATGATATTACTTGCAGCGTGGTCTGCACGGTCATGGCGCTCCACTGAGGTACCCTCTTATGGATTCCTGGTTTTGCTGGCAGCAATGTGGTTGTTGTTGGCAATAGCCGCATGGCATGGCGGCGAGGTGGTCTACCGTCATGGGCTAGGGGTAATGGATTTACCAGAGTAGTGAGACAACGAGCAGGCAAACGATGATGGAGGATACACAATGAAGATGGAGGATACGAACATGATCATAATCACTAAACCACTTGCAGAAAATGAAAGGATCCTGATGAATAAAATCGTAGGGCTATTTTTTTGCATATCGTTGATGATCATATCGCAGGATTCGCGTGCCGATTTGATTGCGCCAGATGTGCTGATCAAAAATACCACAGAGGAAGTATTATCAATTGTTAAGCAAGACAAGCAAATTGTGGCTAGACAAGAAGAAGAATCCTGGCGCTCGTGGATGCCAAAGTGCTGCCGAATTTTGATTTTGAGCGTATGACGCAAGAGGCGGCAGGCAAAAACTGGCGAATACCACGCCTGAGCAAAAAAATAGGTTGGTTGCAGCATTTCGTAACTTGCTGGTAAACACTTATACCAATACATTTAAGAGCTACTAAAATCAGACCGTGAATGTCAAGCCTTTACATATCACAAAGGCTCAAATGAAGTTACAGTCAAATCGACCATTGATAAACCTGGCTCAGAGCCAGATCGAGGTGGATTATGAAATGGAAAAGACTCCCGTTGGCTGGAAGGCTTTCGACCTGACTGTTGATGGTGTAAGTTTGATCATTACTTACCGCAGCTCATTCGACGATCTGGTGCAGCAGTCCGGGATGGATGGGCTGATAAAATCTCTGGTAGAAAAAAATGCCGCAAATAACGCCGAAAATAATTCATCGAACTAAAGTTGCGGGATTTTTATATGCATAAAGAAACCGTTACAGAATATGTTGCTAAAATTAAGGCGGCGTTGGCTTATCGTTTCCATTTGCGCGACGATCAGTCCGGGTTTGACGAAATTGACAGGAACATACGCGAGGGCATTGAAATCAAGGGTACTAATCTTTGGGTTTTGATGCTGGCTATATTTGTCGCTTCCATCGGCTTAAATGTCAACTCTACAGCGGTAATCATTGGTGCAATGCTGATTTCTCCTCTAATGGGGCCTATTATGGGCGTGGGTTATGGAGCGGGGATCAATGATTATCTTCTGATCAGAAAAGCGCTGGGCAACTTGCTTATTTCCATTCTGATCGCATTATTTACTTCTACGCTTTATTTTCTGATCAGCCCCTTGTCCTCAGCACAATCCGAATTGCTTGCGCGAACAACACCGACTATTTGGGATGTCTTAATTGCATTATTCGGCGGGCTGGCAGGAATCATTGCATTAACGCGAAAAGAAAAATCCAACGTCATTCCTGGGGTAGCCATAGCAACGGCATTGATGCCACCGCTGTGTACGGCTGGCTTTGGATTAGCCAATCGTTCAGCGGATATGTTCTTTGGAGCGTTTTATCTGTTTATTATTAACGGTGTTTTTATAGCATTCTCAACTTTGTTGTTGGTTAGTTATATCAACCCACCACACAAACAATTCGTGAGCGAAGAGCTGGAACGAAAGACAAAGCTTTACATTTATGCAGTGGTGCTATGCACAGTTTTCCCCAGCATCTATCTTGCATACGGGATGGTCACAAAGGAAGTTTTCAATTCCAGAGCCAATGATTTTATTAAGCATGAGGTAACTTTCGAAAATAGTTTCATTGCTGAACAGAAAATTATTCCAGATAGACAAATGATTGAAATTGCATTAGTAGGTAAAAAAGTCAGTGAAGAAGCTTTGGCCGCACTCTCTAAAAAATTGGCAAACTACCGAATATCTGACGCCAAGTTAATTGTTCACCAAGCATCTAACAAGGAATTGGATTTAGCTTCGCTGAAGAAAAACACTGCTGGCTGAGGTTTTAACAACTGATCAAAAGGAATTTGATTTAAAGGATAAGCTGATTCAGGATTTGCAAAGTGAAATTTCTAAATTGCAAACACAGCAAAACTCACAAGCTGAAGATTTGAATGAACAGTAAAAAATACTCAGCAGAGCTTGTTGCACAATATCCGCAAGTTCATAAAGCTAGAGCATAGCCAAGACAAGTGAACTTCAAACGAATCATACGGAGAAAACTGCCCGTGCTATTGGCCAATGTGGTATCCAAGAAAAGCACTTACAGAGAACAGCGTCACAGGATTTCCGCACTGGTTAAAGGTCAGGACAGGTGTTGATCAAGTAAAACTTACTATAGAGATAGACTAGAGAATGATCATGTAGGATATGCCAGTTTAGAACAACAAGCACACGCAAAATGATAGCAACTTTATTAATGATCGCCGGGATACTCTATTTGGCATTGCAAATGGAGGACAAACTTGGGATTCCCTCTCCGCTAGGGATAATTGCACTCTCATTTGTAGCTCATTATACTCTGGCAAAAGCACCTGTATTAACCAGCGATGCGGGGAGCTTTGCTTCACTGGTAATCTTTCTGCTACCGATTCTGCTTATTTCCGATTCGTTGGAACTTAAAGTGGCTGATCTCAAAAAACATGGCCTAAGCCTTCTCTACCTGGCAGTGGTGGCGGTAGCCTTATCAGTTTTGATGGCGTTGTTCATTTCCAACTGGCTATTTGCGGACTATGCGCTTTCAAGTGCGGCGGTTATCGTGTCTGTTTGCGATGGTGCTGGCAACTGATCCGGTTTCTGTCGTCAGCATATTTTCCAAATTTGATATTCCACACAATTTGAAGATTCTTGCCGAAGGAGAGAGCCTGCTTAATGATGCCACCGCACTGATTGTGTTTGTCTTTGTTGGTCTGTATGCTTTGGGTGGAGGGGAGATCACATCACTTCTATGTAACCGAGATAAGTGTCGAAGTAGTGCTGGGTTCGGTGGCGGTGGGCATGGTGGTCGGTTTTGTATGGTTGGTCGCCATGAAAACAACAGAGAACCGCATCGCAGAAATGATGGTGCTTATCATCACTGGCTATGGGGCATTTGAGGTGGCGGAGCATTTCTATAGAGTGCTCGAATTGCTGGGGGCGCACTCTCACTATTCACCTGTCGGGCATTTTGGCTTGCATCTTCGCCACAATCACGGTCAACCATGTGATGACTCAGGCAATAGCTGATGAGAAGCGAAATCGAGCATGACGAAGACGAATTGCAAATCGAAGCAGATCAATCGCGATACTTCATACAGGCGTTTTTCGAGAGTGTATTGCATCGCATTAAGGCCACGGTTGAAGAACGCGATCGCCACCTGCGCACCAAGGAGGATGTTCAACTACTTGGCGATGGTAGCCAATACCATATCTGTTCGTGGCTATGGCAGAAATGATCGATATCAATTTGCTGTGGAGATACAAGGTCGAGATATTGATAATGTTTCTGGCAACTACGCTTGATTCGTAGGCATGATGATGGCTTGTTTGCCTGGGTTGCCAATAAGACTGATAAGATGGTCAATATCAATTTCCGTTGGTGGAGCGTGCTTACCTTTGCCGGCATCAAAGGGCGGGCTATCAATAGTGATGCTAACGATGATCCCTGCTTCATTTGAGTATTTGGAGATGTTCAAAGCGGTAGTAATTGGAGTCATCATGTTATCAACCTTCATTTATTCAGGAATACTCTTAAATATAATCGGCAATAACAAAGATCAATTTCTAGCAGAAATGGCTGAAGAAAAATAACAGCTGCTCACTCTTTATCAACAGCTTTAAGTAGTCACTGCCAGTGATAAGATGGTTTCGATATAGGAAGGA
This sequence comes from uncultured beta proteobacterium, assembly GCA_963833515.1. GTDB lineage: Bacteria > Pseudomonadota > Gammaproteobacteria > Burkholderiales > Gallionellaceae > Gallionella. The sequence goes on from CAWHYN010000039.1 coordinate 140,727, forward strand.
GAGACAATGTATAGACTAATTCTGATGACACTGCTTACGGCTGTGAGCAGTAGTGCCATGGCGGAATGGGTGAAGGTCAGCGATGGAAGCTTAGGATCCAGCACCTACGCAAATCCAGCCACTGTCCATAGAAGTGGAAAAATAGTAGATATGTTGGATATGACAGACTTTAAATCTGCTCAAACATTTAATGGCATTGCATATTTATCTTTAACGGCGCAGTCACAATATGATTGCAAGGAAGAACTGACGCGAGAGCTTTCAGAAGATGCATATTCAGGGAATATGGGCACTGGTAAATCAGTACTTAATTATGGTGTCAGAGAGTGGCATCCAGTTTCATCACATAACGCTTCAGAATCATTGTTAAAATTTGCCTGCGGAAAGAAGTAAAACAATCAAGCACAGTCGTTAACATGCGCATACTTCTAATTGAAGACGATCCGATGATCGGAAAGAGCGTCCAACAGGGGCTTCGCCAGGGTGGATATTCTGTAGATTGGGCCCATGATGGTCAAGAAGCAAGTTTGGCGTTTAGTGTCGAGTCTTATGATCTTGCACTGTTAGACCTCGGGCTGCCGCGTAAATCTGGGCTTGAAGTTCTCGCCGAGTTGCGGCGTCAAAAGAATGCTATGCCGGTACTTATCCTCACAGCTCGTGACACGGTGGCCGAACGTATCGCCGGTTTGGATGCTGGCGCGGACGATTATCTGGTCAAACCCTTCGACCTCGATGAACTCGCGGCACGTGTTCGTGCTCTGCTCCGCCGCAAGTCGGGCCGACCCGACCCGAACATTGAGCACGGACGACTAACGCTTAATCCCGCCAGCCACGAGGTATTTCTGGACGGGAATCCCATCGCACTTTCGGCTCGAGAATTCTCGTTGCTGTTTACTTTGCTGCAACGTCCGGGGGAACCAATGTCCCGTGCTCAGTTAGAGGAGAGTCTTTACGGCTGGGGCGAAGAGATTGAGAGCAATGCTGTGGAAGTTTATATCCATGCTCTTCGGCAAAAACTCGGCACGGACGCAATCCGCAATGTGCGCGGGGTCGGCTACCTTATTCCAAAACTGTCATGACTTCGATCCGCCGTAATTTGCTGGTTGCATTGCTGACGGCCATGACCGCCGTTGTCATTTTGAGCGCTCTTGCCACCTATCGCCAAGTACGCCAGGAAACCGATGAAATCTTCGACTACCACTTGCGCCAGCTTGCTCTGACATTGCGAGACCAGACCTTCAACGGAGAATTGCCACCTCAGCCAAGTACTGACGAAGAAAACTTCGACTTTGTAATTCAGGTCTGGGACCGTGAAGGCATCATGATCTATTTCTCGCAACCAGTCACAGAATTGCCTGATCGAGCACAGTTCGGTTTTTCAACGGTTCACACCAAACAGGGTGATTGGCGCGTATATGGAACACCAATTCGCGACAAAGTAATCCAGGTAGCGCAACCTATACGCATTAGGGATGAAATGGCCCTCACTGCGGCTATACGTATGTTGATTCCGCTTTTGCTTCTGCTTCCGACCATGGCCTTACTGATCTGGATGTTCGTCAGTCGAAGCTTGTCTCCTTTAGACAAACTGGCATTCGCGGTTACATCGCGAACAGCGGCAGTACTAGATCCGTTGTCCGAGCAACAAGTGCCGATCGAGGTGCTGCCACTGGTGCAGTCACTTAACGGCTTGCTCAATCGACTGGGACATGCATTGCAGACCCAGCGTGCTTTCGTTGCTGATGCAGCTCATGCGTTACGAACCCCATTTACAGCGCTACAGCTACAGGCACAACTTGTCGAACGAGCAGGCGATGATTCAACACGCGCGGAGGCTATAACAGAGCTTAAACTGGGGCTAAAGCGCATGACACATGTCATTCAGCAGCTCCTGATATTGGCTCGATCAGAGCCTGATTCAGTTGCACGTCAAACAAGAGAAACTGATCTAGGACAGCTTGCTCGCTTTGTAGTTGGTGAACTCAGTGCAGTTGCGGGTGACAAGAAAATTGACATTGGCGCCTTAACTCCCGTTGAGCAAATCTTGGTTTGTGGGGAAACCGAAGCGTTGCATACGATGATCAGCAACCTGCTGGAAAACGCCATTCGCTACACACCGATGGGCGGAAGAGCAGATGTCTCGGTAGGCATAAATGAGGGGCGCCCCTACCTTGAAGTAGTAGACAGCGGACCTGGAATTCCGGCCGAGGAGCGTGAAAAAGTTTTCGACAGATTCTATCGCAGTGAAGGAACGACCGAACCCGGCACTGGGTTGGGACTCGCCATCGTCAAAGCTATCGCAGACAGTCATGGTGCAAAGGTATTCTTGGGTGACTCCCCATTAGGTGGTCTGGCTGCACGCGTCGAATTTCCTCAACCCAAAGTGAACAGCGCATAAATTTACATCGCAGCCCTCAAGGTTCACTCTATACAATATTTCAAAAGAGTTGTTGGCTTTAAGTTTGTCTTAAGTATCGTTGTCATAAAGTACTCCCAACGGTGAAGCAAGGTGCGTCACCTTCAACTGGCAATCCGGAGAACTTCCATGAACCTGATAAACTTAAAGACAAAATTTTTAGCCGCCATGATCGCCGCTTGCGTGGCAAGTTATGGCATGTTCGGTATATACGACAGTCTCGCCAGTACGCAGGGAAAGACTGCGACACCAATATCAACAGCGTTGGCTGCACACCCTGCCGGACTACCTGACTTCAGTGCGATCGTGGATCAGAATGGCGCTGCGGTCGTTAACATTAGCACCAGCGGGCATCAGCAAGTTGCTGGGAATTCGCCCGGAATCCCTCGGTTTGATCCAAACGATCCATCTTTTCAGTTTTTTAAGCACTTCAAAATTCCTACTCCGCCTAGCGGCGCACCAATTAATGGACTTGGCTCGGGATTCATAATTAATCCTGATGGGGTTATCCTCACCAATGCACACGTTGTAGCAGGCGCTGACCAGATTACTGTCAAGCTGACTGACAGGCGCGAATTCACGGCTAAACTTGTCGGCATAGACAAGCCGAGCGATATTGCAGTCCTGCGGATTGACGCCAAAAATCTGCCGACAGTAAAGGTCGGTGATTCATCGCGTATCCGAGTAGGAGAATGGGTGCTGGCAATTGGTTCACCTTTTGGCTTTGAAAACAGTGCGACGGCAGGAATTGTCTCGGCAAAATCACGTTCATTGCCCGATGAGAATTATGTTCCATTTATCCAAACCGACGTGGCAGTTAATCCAGGAAACTCTGGCGGACCACTATTTGATTTAAATGGTGAAGTTATAGGAATCAATTCTCAGATATACAGCCAAAGCGGAGGTTATCAAGGGTTGTCGTTCGCTATCCCGATTGATGTGGCAATGAGTGTGGAGAAAAAACTTGAACAACATGGACATATCGAGCATGGTCGTTTGGGTGTCACGATTCAGGAAGTTAATCAACAGCTAGCCGCCTCGTTCGGAATGAAACTACCAGCAGGAGCTTTGGTTAGTTCCATTGAAAAAGGAAGCCCGGCTGATCAAGCCGGAGTCGTCCCCGGTGACGTGATTATGGAATTTAATGGCAAAACCATTGAACATGCAAACGACCTCCCACCACTAGTTGCCGACCTACAGCCCGGCTCTGAAGGCAAGATGCTTTTGTGGCATAACAAAGATAGTCATACGATTACGCTCAAAGTTGGGAAGCTGGTGGACACCGAAATTGCATCCAATTCCGCAGATACAGGCACGGGACGCCTTGGGTTGGCAGTAAGGGCATTAACTCCTGAAGAAAGTAAAGAAGCCGGCGTTGCCAATGGGCTTATTGTTGAACAGAGTTCCGGACCAGCAGCAAAGGCTGGTATTGAACCGAACGACGTTATCGTAGCTCTCAATGGGACATCTGTCACCAGTGCTGAACAACTGAAGTCGCTGGTAGCAAATGCTGGTAAGCATGTTGCACTGCTAGTGCAGAGGGGCGAAATGAAAATATTTGTGCCAATCGATCTGAGTTAGATCGAGCGGTCTGCGCCAAACGCGCTAGCTGTCGAAGCATGTTTGCGAACGGCAAGGGGACAGATTTAACCAACCATTAGGACATTGATATGAAATCCAATTCATCACAACTGATTGAAAATGAAGTAATGATGAAAGGCGCTAATAATATTAGCACTTCAACCAGAGCTCGCAACGCAAGTTATGGATATGAAAGACGGCAGAGGGAAGTTACATCGTTTTTGACGAAAACTGACCTGAGCAAACTTCGCGAGTTGATTGGCAGTGTTTGGCTTGTTGGCTACTCACACGCACCTGAGGTTGATCAGATCGTCAACAGCTTCAATCGTGTCGGTAGTAATTTTACTTCGCGTCTAGCAGTGCGTGCCCATCGTTTAGAGCAAGAATTGAACGTGGCGCAAGAGAGAATTATCCGTTTGGAATGGACTATAGCGCAGGCTAACAAAATTGGACACAGTGGGTGATCAGAATAGTTTTTTGTTAAGGTTGACATGCATATATTAGGTAAACAGGATGAATAGACTGAAAATATTGCCAGGAGCTGCGGGAGTTATTGCTATGACCGCCACATTAGGTTTTATAGATGGAAAATGTGAAGAATTTAACAGTGAAATTATATCAAGAGGAAGGGTTACTTTAGTCGAACCAATTACAAACACTGCAGGGGCTAATAATGTGTTCAGCAACAACTCTGATCTTAATCAATACAGACCAATTTATTTGGTAGAAATCAGGCGTGGAAATAAAGTTGAGGAAGTTAAAATTGATTGCGCTTCAGGTAAAATGTTGTCGTAACAGGCGGCTGAAAGATTCATCCCTGCTTTGATGTGAAAAAAGGTAATTAAACAATGGCAGCATTTGATGAAGATATAAAGTACACTTAGAAAATCCAGGATAGCACCAATGTCATTAGAAACCAGGAGAACCCATGCCACTTTTCAAAAGATTATCTGCTGTCACTGTAATAGTGGTTCTGATTACTGGGATGAGTGGATGCGCAAGCGATTTGATAGAAGTACGCAAAGGATCTGACAGAGTATCTCTAGTAGAAACAAGTCAGATTGGCAGTTGTCAGTCCAAAGGGGAAATAACTGTTAGCGTTCTTGCTGAGGTTGGATTTATTAGTCGTAGTGTAGACGCCGTGGAAGCAAATTTAATACAACTGGCACGCAATGGTGCTATAGATTCTGGTGGCGATACTGTCGTCAGGGGTAATTCTCCAGAGTTTGGCAAGCGCACGTTTGCTATTTACAAATGCAACCATTAACCTGTTCTTCAATTCTCTCATATATAATTTCGCTGCGCTGAAACGGTCATTCGTAACTGACGGCTCTTGGCCGGTAGCGGAAGTCGATTAGTCAATATTCACCGCCGCAAAGCAGACGCACGTGACAAGCGGCTCATGGCGCCTAGCGGTTGTAGAGACATGCAAATTCGACGCCGGAAACCCGCCGTTCAGAATGCTGCCATCAAGGCATCCTAACAATACCGGGAAGCGACAAGTCGACAAGCCTGCCGCTCCCGTTGACTCTACAGCTGAAACTCCTCCTTTTGCTTCTTTACGCCATCTAAAAACTTCTTGTGCGCGGCTTCTAACTTTGAACCTGCCTGTGGATGAAATTCAGAGGAGAAATACCGCGTGCCGACCTCAAATAATTTTGATTTAACCATCGTCTCAATTTCTGAGTATGAATCATCCTTAAGCCCTGCTACCTTCGCAATTGCGGAAATACACTCCTTTTCAACGATGGCGTAGGGGCCATTATCGTCACCCTCGAAGAATCCGATTGGGTGTTCGATTCCATCAATTTCCGGAAAAAACAAGATCGAGTCTTCGGAAAGAACTGACCTATGATTTGCTTTTGATGAAATTTATAATATCCTGCCCACTGCACTCGTGCACGCCGATCCCTTCAGTCTGCATCCAGCGCGAAAACTTGTCCCACATCGACCTGCGGACCTTCATCGTGGATTGCGCCAGATTTTGGTGCGAAATCCAAGAACTGAAAGCAAGGCTTGGAGATGTTAACCAGGAGTACTCGTCTTCGAAAAAATCGGTGGGCGGCTCGCGGATGTAAATGGCGGAGTAAAAAGGAGCCAGTTAGCGGGGTAGTCGGTACCAGTCCTGAGCCTTATCCTTCGATCTTTCAACAGATCGGGAAAGGCAGAAAGGATGCACAACGTGGACCTATACGCCAAAGTAAGGCGCGCCGTTATGGTGGAGAACCTGAGCGAGCGCGGAGCAGCAAAGCGGTTTGGGATCAGCCGCAAGACAGTAAAGAAGATGATCCAACACGAAGTACCGCCTGGCTACCAGCGCAAGGATAGTCCGGCATCCCCCAAATTGGGGCCGATGGTCGGCATCATTCATCAAATCTTGCAGGACGACCGTGAAGTTCTCAAGAAGCAGCGCCACACGGCGGTTCGTATTTACGAACGACTCCGAGATGAGCACGGCTACACGGGCGGGTACACCGTCGTGCGCGAATTTGTCGCCAAGGAACGCCTGCGGCAGAAGGAAGTCTTTATTCCTCTGGCGCACCCACCCGGTCATGCACAGGCAGATTTCGGTGAAGCCGATATTTATCTGGGCGGAATCAAGACGCGCATTCACTACTTCTGCATGGATCTGCCGCATTCGGATGCGATATTCGTTAAAGCCTACCCGGCTGAGACGACCGAAGCGTTTTTGGATGGGCATGTTGCTGCTTTTGCCTGGCTCGGTGGCGTACCCCAATCGATTCTCTACGACAACACCAAGATCGCTGTAGCCAGAATTCTCGGCGATGGAAAGCGCACGCGTACCAAGTCTTTTAGCGAATTGCAGAGCCACTATCTATTCGAAGATAAATTTGGCCGCCCAGCAAAAGGCAACGACAAGGGCAAGGTTGAGGGATTGGTGGGCTATGCACGGCGCAATTTCATGGTTCCCCTGCCACGGGTTCGCACCATAGACGAATTTAATGCCCGCCTGCTGACAGCTTGCGAGAAACGGCAGGTCGCAGTGTTGCGCGGGAAGAAGGAAAGCATCGGCGAACGGATGAAACGTGATCTTCTGGCATTTTTACCGCTGCCAGCGGACTCATTTGACCCGTGCGAGGTTGTCTCCACCAGCGCCTCGTCAATGGCGCTGGTGCGATACCGGCTCAATGACTACTCAGTACCGACAGCATACGGGCATCACGACGTGTTGGTGCGCGGTTATGTGAATCAGGTGGTGATTTCCTGCGGTAGTGAAGTTATTGCCACCCATAAGCGTTGTTATGAGAAAGAAGATTTCATCTACAACCCGCTTCACTACTTGGCGCTACTGGAGCGCAAGCCAAGAGCTCTCGACCAGGCCGCGCCGCTGCAGAACTGGGAATTGCCAGAGGATTTCGAGCATCTGCGTCGCCTGATGGAAGCCAGAATGGGCAAACAAGGCCGCAAGGAATATATCCAGATGTTGCGCTTGATAGAAACCTTCGGCGAAGAAGAAGTGGCCGTTGCCGTCGAGGATGCGATACGCATGTCGGCAATCAGCTACGATGCCGTCAAGCATCTGGTGCTGGCCAAGATAGAACGTCGCGCACCACGTCTGGATCTCTCGGCCTATCCGTTTCTGCCACAAGCAAATGTTGGCATCACCGATGTACGTGACTATCTGGCGCTGTTGCAGGAGAGGATCAATCAAGCGCAGAAGGAGGTGTCGCCATGAGCACCATTGATGAAGAAGCTACGGTACCTCCCCAAGTGCTGCTGATCCATCATCTGAAATCGCTCAAGCTGCCCACATTTGCGAGGGAATACGAGAAGGTTGCTTTCGAGTGCGTTCGGGATCAGGTTGATTACCCACGCTATCTGTTGCGTTTATGCGAACTGGAGCGAATTGACCGGAACCGACGCAATATGGAACGACGTATTCGGCAGGCTCGTTTCCCGCAGACGAAGAGCCTGGATACCTTCGACTTCAAGGCAATTCCCAGCCTCAACAAATCACTGGTTCTGGAGCTGGGGCGTTGCGAATGGATCGAGCGTCGGGAGAACTGCATCGCCCTAGGGCCTGCGGGCACCGGCAAGACACATACAGCACTGGCATTGGGTCTTGCTGCCTGCCAGAAGAATCACAGCGTCCTCTTCGTTACAGCCGCAGCACTGGTTCATGAGCTGATGGAGGCGCGTGATGAGCGTCGCTTGCGCTCACTGCAAAAACAGTTGGCAAAAGTAAACTTGCTGATTATCGATGAACTTGGCTACGTGCCGTTCACGGCGGTAGGCTCGGAACTGCTGTTCGAAGTGATAAGCCGTCGCTACGAGAATGGCTCTACGTTGATAACCAGCAATCTTCCATTCGATGAATGGACAAGCGTCTTCGGCTCTGAGCGACTAACCGGGGCACTGTTAGATCGGTTGACCCATCATGTTCATATTCTGGAAATGAACGGGGCAAGCTACAGGCTGGCAACATCCAAAAAGCGCGCCAAGAAAGCCAGCGCAATGGCGGAGCCAGATGCCAGTAACCATGGGCATTCGGAACAGAAAGGGGGTGCCACCGACACTGACTGATTGGCACCGTCTTGCCTTGGGCATCGAACTTCGCTACGCTACGTTCGCTGCCCAAGGCAAGAATAAAGAATCAAGCAACAAAAAAACGGGCTCCCGTGAGCCCATTTTAACCAACCGACTGGCTCCCTTTTACTCCGCCATTTGGTATCCTTTTCCGCGCCATTTACACGCGGAGCGGGGCGCTGTCCGTTAGTTGTACATCAGGCTTAAGGCTGGTTTTCTTCATATCGATTCCCTGGGTGCCCCGTTCAAACAATTTTTTTCGTGTCTTTCGCTCCGGAGTTTTGCCCTCGACCGGAGCCCCTTGGTCATGCGACAAGGTTATCTGAATGCAAGCCCTGCTTACTTATGCGCCAAGTGATAGATACAGTGTCATCGGATTGTCGCGGCAGGGCGTAAACCCGTAGTGCTCATAGAACGCTTTGGCCTTCTCTCCCTTCGCATCGACCACAAGCGCATAAGCGGCCACATATTTGCGGGCCTCCAAGCATCGTTCGACCGCGCAACCGATGAGCAGACGCCCCAACCCGCGACCGTGATGGGCCTGATGCGCGGCCAAACGCCCCAGCTGAAAGCACGGCACCGGATAGCGCGGCAATTTTTTCTGCGTAGCCTCATCCATTTGTACGGCATCGATTTGGGCGGCGCTCAAACTGTAGTAGCCCAGAATGGTTTTGGGCATGTCCGTATCAACCAACACCCGCACCACGGCAATGCCCTTCTTGCTTTGCTGAACCGCGAATCGGTGAAGGTACTCATCCAGCCCGGAAACACCACAGGTGAAAGCTTGGCGGTCATGGCGATGGGGGTCGAGCTGCTGCTCTTCAAGCACGCTTGACCCCGCGCGCGATGGCCATCGCGTTTTGTAAAGCGGCATTGGGCTTGAATGCCCCATCAAGAGCCAGCGTGAACGCTTGAAAATCCCGGTCCGACATCGTGATGCGCGAATCTCTGTCCAACAGTTCGCGTGCCTTTTCCTTGGCTGCCGCGCGCACGAATGCTGCCATCGTGGTGCCGGCCAAGGCCGCAGCGCGAGAAACAACATCCTTTTCTTCGACATCCATTTTCAAATCGAATCGGGCAACGGCTGACATGGCAATCTCCTAATGTGCGGCGAATTTACGTATACGGCAATATACCGTACCGATAACGACCATACAAGTGGCGTTTTTAGAAATTCTGCTCTACCTTGAGGGCCGCTTCAAACACGGCGACCGCCAAAAACCGTAGGAATCGTTTTGAGGCCTGCTCCTGCCATTTTTTCTAGCTCGACCATGGTCAGGTTGCGGGAAGCGCCAGATTGCGCCTTCTTGCATCGTTAAAGCGGCTTGCAGCCCGATTGGCCGCCTTCATGAATTGGTTATATTTTAATATCTTCCTCAACCTGGGTTTAGATCATCACCGAAACCCCATAACGCGCTCCGGCAAAGAACAGATATCTGGATCATAGCGTCCCTAATCGGGATAATCGTGCACCCAACCGAATTTCAGAGCGATAGGTTTTGACTTTTCGTCGAAGACAAAAAACACTTCACGCTGCTGTGTGTGTTTTTTTAAATACTTTAAAACCTTTAAAAACTTTAAAACCTTTGCAAACCTGAAACCCACGTCCAGCGGGGCTTGCAGAGGGGCAATGCCCCCTTTATTGTGCGACGTGCCACCTTCATTGTGCTGGCGCGCCCCTAAATTTGTGTTGAGTTGCCCCCTTTTTTGTGCCCAAATGCCCCCTTTTTTGTGCGCACAAGAAATATTTTATAAACAACAGGATACGATCACTCAAGCCCAAGTGCCCCTTTTTTTGTGACGGCATGCCCCAATATTTGTGTTTGAAGTGCATAACTGCACGTAACACATTGTTCTTATTTATGTTCATGTCGGCCAAGCCTGCGATGTATGCAGCACGCGCACAATCACGATGTGCTTTGCTTTGATGCGATAGACAACAATAAATGGGGTGCGGCTAATTACCAGCTCACGGGTTCCAGACCTGCGGCCTATCCGCCCGATTTCTGGATTAGCGAGTAATTGGTCTATTTGTTTTTCAATGCGCTCGTCATGCTCGATGGCTGCGTGAAGATTTTCTTCGCCGATGTGGTCTATTAAGTCATGACGGTTCTTGATCGCTTTCGGTAGCCAAACAAAAATCATTTGCCTGAGGCCTTAATACGTTGTTCGAGCTCGCGGCGCTTGGCTGCAAATTCTTTTTTGACAAGCGCATGCGGCACCATAACCGTGTTGGGGTCGTCGGCCTCCTTGATTCCCTCCTCTACTTGCTCGTGAAACCACTTGTCGTAAGCGGCGGCTTCGTGCGCGTGTTTCAAGCGTGCGGTGGCATCGGGCCGGGTACTGCGCGCCTTGAGTGCGACGGGGTCAAAGTTGGCCGCGTTCACCCGATATTCGGCGATACCGAGGGCTTTGAGATAGCTGACCAGCGTCTCGAATTTCTTGAAATTGCGGACTGCTCCCCGGCGTGCGGCCAGAGCGCGTTCGGTCATCCCGTATTTGATGACAACGCCCCAGCCTCCGGCTTGGCCTATCACTTCGGCACCGCGAACGGCTCCCGCTTCGACCAAGTGAACTAGGGTGGCGTGGTCTATGGTGTCGGCTGTGATTGCCATGGCGCTGCTCCTGCGTGTGGAATTAGTAAGCCACAGGTTAGCCGATTACTTATAAAGTGGCAAACTGTTCTTAACTTTTAAGCGCAGCGGTTTGCCATAACGCCTGTTGCGCGAAACAAAAACCGCTTGAGCTCAGTTGCATAACAATTTTCTCCCTTAAGCAAGCGCTCTGTAACGCGCTGCCCGATGCGTCGTCCTCCCCTTTGGAGCCATTCACGGCATCACACTAGTTCGATTTGCACCTTGCGACCGACCAGAGCAGCGGCTCGCTGCAAGCTCGAGAGCGTCACGGTTGGATCGAGCAACCGGTCAACCTACGAGCGGCTGATTTAGAGCATGACGGCCAAGCGCGTCTAGTCAACGATGCTTTTCCATCGCTTCGGTTAGTTGCCATACCACGACTTCCTTGATTGCCAGCGCTTGGGTTTCTTCAAACATGCCCTCTTCCTTGAGGAAGTCGTCGAGGCTTGCTGCCAGATGCGTATTGAGAATGAAATATAATTTTCATTATCGACCAAAACCACCTTAACCTGCTCCTGTTGCTGCGGTGCTGCCATTGTTAGACAATGGTACAACCGCGATTGGGGCTTTGTGCTATGTAATACCTGCTCTAAAAGATTGAAGCCTCTGTAGACATGCGAAGCTGTTACAGCGATAAGAGTAATATTACGCCATTGCCGATGCTATAGATTAAGAGTTACTATTTAACTCATGACAAACAAAAAACTCACTAAAATCGACGATAAGCAACTCGGACTGTTTGCGCCTTTCTTTGCTAATTCCGATGATGAACGCCAAAAGCTCTCAAATTTGATCGAATTCTGGGATCGAATTCCACGCTATTCGATATCTCGCCAGGCTATGAGTCGGATGCGTGATAGTAATGGCAACTTGCCTTTACTTGAAGTTGAATTCCGTTACGGCAAAGAAAGTTTCAGCGCCACGATAAGCCCTGCACTTGTAAAAGAAAAGAAAATCAACAAGGACACAAAACAAGTTGAATACGTCCAGACATCTTATTACCCATCAGCAAACGAAGAACTGATAGAAGAAGTCCTTCGTAAGCTGGCCGCAGATCAGTTTCAGGGCACTTACGATAAAGAATCACAATCTGCAGGTGTTAATTTCACTCTTTATCAGATACGGGAAGAATTGCGCGCCACAGGCCATACGCGATCTTTTGACGAAATTAAATTAAGCCTTGATATCCTTTCATCATCTGTAATTACTTTCAAGGGAGAAGGCATGTTGCGTGGTGCGGGCTTGCATGTTATGGCTCGCAAGAGTTCTTACTTGACCGACTTTATTTCTGTTGAACGCAAAGATTTAGATATCGATCCAAATTTAAAATGGAGTACCAAATTTCATCCATTGGTTTCCAGATCGATCAATGCGTTGGCTTACAGGCAGTTTAACTATGGTTCATTAATGTCACTCAAGCAGCAGCTTGCACGATGGATTTACAGGTATCTTCTAGATAATTACACATTTGCAAATCATATTAACAGTTTCGAAATGCGTTTTTCGACAATTAAGCGTGATTCAAACATTTTGAATTACTACAAACGTGATCGGGATTCACAAGACATATGTCAGTCAAGTATTGAAGAATTAAAAAGTAATGGTGTTTTACGTGAATACACAAGTCAGAATGAATTGGGCAATAAAGGCAAGATAATTGATATTGTGTACACATTTATGCCATCTGAAGATTTTATAGATGATCAGAAAAGGGCGAATGCTCGAAAAAAACAAGCTGAACTTGCAATTTTTAAGTTCAAGCAGAAATCTGAGCAGAAGCACTTAGGGTAGATTTTCTATCAAAGATTGTACAAGGCAAGCCGGAGGCGCGTCAGTATCGAGTGTGCGCAGGTTGCGGACCCGGAGGGCTGTCCATAAGCGGCGGTTCATCAGCTTGTGGGCAGGCAAGCTGTGCACACGGGGAATTAACCTGAAAAGCATGGTGTATCAGGTTTGGTTTTAAGGATTATATTAAAGAATAGATCAAAGACTAAAAGAATAGAGATGAAAAAAACAAAGATTTCTCTTTTGTTGTTAAATACTTGAAAAATTCTGGCGCGACTAAAACCTACTGAATCGAGTTCAAAACAGTCTTATCCCACTTTCTGGTGCGAATAAAACCTACCGATATTTACCTATGGTGCGAGTAAAACCTACCGGAAATCTAATTTGCCGCGACTAAAACCTACCGAAAAAAAACTCTGGTGCGAGTAAAACCTACCTAGCCTATTAAGAAAAACGCTTAAAAAATAAGCAATATTTTGTTGGTGCGATTAAAACCTACCGGGTGCCGCGACTAAAACCTACCGAAAAACAACTTCTGCCGCGACTAAAACCTACCGGTTCAATTTTCAGTAGCATTCCAAATTTACTCCAAAATCACTTCGGATAATATTTGCTTCAGAGAAAATGACTAACTAATTGATTTAGATTAAGAACGCAATCTAATAGCATCTCTTTTATAAGGTTAATGTCTTTTATAAATATCAAGTTATAGAAAACACTTCAACTAAAATATGTTTTCTGGTGCGACTAAAACCTACCGATAACTGATTTGGAAAAACGGATCAATATGTTCTGTAATTATATAATTAATAATGATTATGTTTCTATTTAAGAAGTTTATTGTTTTGGATTCTGCTTTGAATTCTAATGAAATTCGCATTCTGGTGCGACTAAAACCTACCGGTATCTGATTTTGAAATATGGATAAATATGTCCGGTAATTATCTAAATATTAATGGTTATGTTCTTATTCGAGATGTTCATTATTTTGGAATTTATTTTGAATTCCAATGAAATTCGCATTCTGGTGCGACTAAAACCTACCGGTATTTGATTTTGAAATATGAATCAATGTTTCTTGTAACTATTTAATAATTAATTGAAAAAATACTATTCAAGATATTTATTATTTTGGAATTAACTTTGAATTCCAATGATATTCGCATTCTGGTGCAACTAATATCAATCGGTATTGTGAAAAATAAATCAAATAAAATCAATGATAGTAAATACTTACTAGAATAGATGTGTAGAAAGTGGAATGCTTGTATGGAGACTCAGATAATGAATCTCTATGGGATAAATTCCTTGCCTCTTGGGAGGGCTTATTCAATGGCTTGTAGATGATCCGGGCCGTGATGACCAAGAAATAATCAACAACCAGTTAACCAATTGTCATGTGAATGTGAACTAAACTAATCTTCAGCCTTGATCCATCTTCCGCAACAAACTCAAAACCTCGCCTTCGAAAAAATGTTGGATCGATTTGTATTTCGAATTCTCTATTACTCGGTCAAACAATTCCTTTTCTTCCGATGTTGCCCTGAAAAGAATCGGATGCTTCTTTTCCGCGTAAGGAATGCGATCTTTTGTTCTGATTTTAACTACATTTGATTCAGCAGTCGGTTGCGGTGATGTTTCTGTCTTTGTTTCTGGTTGCTTGTGTGGCACCATTTGATCATCAGGCTTATCGTTTGCAAAAACTACTTCGGGTTCAAGAGTCAGGCGCTTCAATGCCGCTGATGTATCAGTATCAAGTGGGATTTCCATCTTATGTTTAGTTGCCATGATTGAATATCTCCTGTGCCAGTAATTGTATTTCAGCTTTTGCTGTACTGTTCTTCATTTCCACAACGCCCTTCCCTTCCGGTATCGCATCCCGATAAATTTTGCGCTCCCTTATAATTTGTTCAGAAAGAGTGATACCAGGGAAATCTTCAAGCAATTCTCTGGCTTCTGCAATTTCATTACCGAACGGGCTGGATGGGGCTTGTGACAATAAAGCGAAGATCTTTAGCTTTTTGTTGATTGGTTTCACCAGAGCAATATATTTACCCAACCGCCCCAATGTTTCTAGATCAAGCTGTGAAGCACGAAGCGGCACATAAAACTTATCGGCTACGCACATTGCCGTGCTTAATTCTTCCGATTCTTTACCACCTGCATCAATCACAACGGTTCCATAGCGTTTTTCGAGATCGAGAATAGCTTCCTGTACATCTCCTGTTCTTTGGACGCAATGGATTTTTGCTAAATCAGAATTTTTATTGCGGCGATCAACCCATTTTGAGCTTGATGGTTGGGTATCAGTATCAACCAAGATGAAATCCTGACCTTCGCAAGCTAAATATGCCGCAATATTCATGGCAATCGTACTCTTACCAGAACCACCTTTAGTGCCACCAATCAGAACGATCATTAGTACCCCCTATAGCATCAATTCTTAAGTGAAGCATAAAATACTGCCGTATATTAAACCACAGTAAAAAACAAAACACAAACAAATAGCATATTGAATTATACGTACACTGACCATAATATGCAAGAGACAACAACAGCACATGATAGTGGTGTGTAGACATGCACAAAATGCGAAAATAGAGTAAACCACAGTAAGGTATGCAATACCACACCATACAGAAGCATGCTGTAGTATGTAACAGATACTGTATTAAATATCATGTAGTTATAATGTTTCACGGGTGATCTGCTAATCGGCATTCAAGATCAGTAGTGCGAATGCGAATCAGATCCAACGAGAGTCGTTAAAATATTGACCTGATCAGCATCATGCATGCCACAATCAAACCAGTATATTAGATAGTAACGTATACCTCTATTTGAACAAATTCACCGAAGCCTGCATTCTATTGGTATAACCATACGGATAAATAGCAGTCATTGTATGCGATCCGTGCTGTAAGCGAACCAACTCGCGGCCGTATGCTCGAAAACTCAAGTAAGCTAACGCATGAAGAGATGGGGGTTTTGAAACTGCATAGATGCCGGTCAACTCTCTTATAGACGATCAAGCTTTAAAGGGATTAACCAATTGCACACCGGTGCCAGCGAAGTCAGCCACGTCTCGCGTCACTACGGACATGCCGTGTTCGAGAGCCGTAGCGGCGATCATGGCGTCGCGATCAGGTCTCGGATCAGGCACATGCATCGCCGCACAAAGCATCGCAGTGTTGTCGGTAAAGGGCAGGATGCGACCGGCAAAAGTCTCTCGTACGCCTGTCAGCCAAGTGCGCAGAGCGCTGCCCTGCGGCGGAGTCTTTCGCTCCAGAGCCAGGACGCCTTTTTCCAGTTCCAGGATGCTTATCGCTGTAAGGAAAAGATGGCTCGCCGGTTTGTTCGTCGCCCAATTCCTCACTTCCTGCGACTGGTTGGGTTTGCCATGGCGGAGTTCGGAAATCACGTTGGTGTCGAGAATGTACATTGGTTCCGAATCTCAACCGAGGTCGGCGGCGTGAAACTCGACCTGCAGGCGAGGCGGTTCGAACTCGATATCTGTCCCGCCCGGGATAGCGTCCATGACATCCAACAAAGAAGATTCTCGCTGTCCAACCAGGTGGTAGTAGTCGTCGATCTTGAGAAGCGCGAATGCGGGCCGCCCCCGGTCGGTGATGAAAACCGGGCCCTCGATCGCGGCACGCTTGGCTCCGCTCACATCGCGAGTAAAGTTCCTGCTCGAATAAGTGTGAATTGTCATAATTTTCGCCTTCGCAGGTTTCTGTGGTCAGGTTATGCAAGCCACTCTGATTATTGTTTGTATGTTATAACATCAAAAATAGGGTGTCAATGAAAAGGAATTATGCGAAAAGGGGGCTGGCATCAATCGACGGAACAGTTCCAATGAATTTTGACCTCATTTCAACAATTCGACCGCTGCCAATTTTCTCTTCCGGTCAGCATTCCTGTAAATGGCGGTGGTGGCCGGTGACGCATGCCCCAACAGCTCTTGCACCGCATCCAGGTCGGCACCCTTATTGAGTACATGCGTCGCAAAACTATGCCTGGTCCAATGTAGTGTCGCCGACCGCAATCTACCTTTGTCACGATCCGAACGGGCGATTGATGCGGCAAACTCAAAGTGATCAGTAATGATTTTCGACAAGTTAGACTCAGACATGAACATCCCGGCGTAAACACGTTTTTTGAATGTAGTCATAACGGTTGCAAGTAATGGGCCGCGTTCAGGCCAAGAATCCGGATCACGATCTAAACCACGGTATTCCATGTAATCGGATAATGCGTCCATAACTCGATCCGAAACGGGCACCAAGCGCGACTTACCGCCTTTACCCTTCACGTCCAGATCCCAGCCGATGCCGTCTTGTGAAGGTTTTAGCCCGTAGTTATGCTCTCCTGCCGTTTCCTGTTTTGCAGCAACCCGAGCTGAAACCAGTTCCGACAGTCTCAGCCCCGTACCATAAGCCAGTATCAACGCGGCACGCAACCGGTAGTAACTCTCATTCTTAGGTAACTCATCGCAAGCGGCAATGCAGAACTCCATCTGATCGGGCGTCAGCGCGTGGTTAACTTTTATTTTGGTCTCGGCCACCGGTGCGGAAACGCCACCAAACGGGTTGGTTTCAAGGTATTTCTGCTTGGACATCCATTCGCACATAGTCTTCAGCACGACAAAGGAAAGTTTTTGGCTCGATGCCGACAAACGTCCGTTAAACGGCTTCCATTGTTTGGATCTACGTGGAGTACTCTTCAGTCCGACCCACTGGCTCATGGGAGTGCCCCAAGACCAGTTCCACTTCTGCTTGTTGTCGCCTTCTCCTTCCCATAGATTCTCTTGCATATCGAGAAAATGATCGTGGCTGTTGCAGTCACGTAGCGTGTCCAAGAAGTTACGGTAATCGGTTGCGTCATCAATTGTAGCTGATGACAGCGGTTTCTGTTTCTCACACAACATCCACAACAAAAACCGTTCGGCATGCGCCCTGTAGCTCCGTACGGTGTGTTTGCCAGTCAGGCTACGTAACCAGGCTTCAATAGCTTCCAGGTCGTTGCTCGCAGTCATAGTGCCTGCGTAGGCGCGATTCAATCCGTTCGCACCAGACAACTCAGCCGGCGGCATAAACCGCTCCATGGGAACAATTGAGCTGTCGTGCGGGGCAGGGGAGTGGCTTGCGATGCCTTTCATCTGGACGACGCGACGCATGTCGGGCTCCGCATCCGCGAGAATCCCGTTCCTGCACATCCAGTTTTCCAGCCGCGCGGCGTTCGCCGGCCCGACTTTAGGAACCGAGCGCCACCAGGTTTTGCCGCGCAGATCCATCAGTTCCAGCAAATCCCAGAAGGTGATGACCGGCGTTTTGGCGTTGGCGAAACGGTCCACAAGCTCATCGTCCAGCCAATAGTGAAGCAAATCCAGTCGCGTAGGTTCCGCGCATAAATTCGGTGCCAGCTCGCGCGCGGCTTTGATGATGCGCTGGCGCAGACTGGTGTTGCGGCGGTCTTTACGGTCGACGCCGTTCTCCTGCTGAAACATTTCCAATAGTTCTGCTTCGGTGTAGAAATCCCCGCTGGGGTCTATCCGGTCGCGATATTCTTCGAGAGTGGCCACATCTTTGACGCGCAGCCTGTCCGGCGAGATCCGCATCAGTCTGGCGTATGACGGCTTGTGTTGCTTGGCCGCCCTGGCAAACTCGTCCTGCAGCCACTGGATCAGCCGCCTGATTTTGATGCCGCTGTATTCCGAATCCAGGTAGGATTTTGAGAGCGCTTCGACCGGCACCCCTTCAAGATAACCCAGGAAGAAGGCGAGGTGATCCCTTCCGATTTTCTTGGAAGGCCGGTCAAAAACATTTATCCCGTTGATTTTTTGCATTTTAGGTCACTCTGTAATATTGGCGTCGGAGAAAACATAAAAATTCGCTATTCCTGATTATAGCGGTAATCAGGAATAGCACAAAGCAAAAATCACTTACTTCCCGGCCGGGCAGTCGTCCATTAAAGTAAAACTTGGTCGAAATGAGGTAGGTTGTAAATAGTGGACACCAACGGTTTCATGCAGCCAATCTTTTTTCGTAAAATTGGCGTTCAAAAGCGGCTGGGGATAAATAGCCCAACCGTGCCTGCGTACGCTGCCGTCGATAAAATATTTCGATGTACTCTGTGATCGCCTGGATGGCCTCGGCACGCGTTTTGAATTTTCGATGATGCACCAGTTCATTTTTGAGCAAACCCCAGAAGCTTTCCATGGGGGCGTTGTCGTAGCAATTTCCCCGGCGTGACATCGAAGCCTCCATGCCAAACTGATCGAGCAGCTTGCGGTATTCATGAGCGCAATACTGGCTGCCACGATCCGAGTGGTGAATCAGCCCGCGTGGTGGGCGCTTCTCTGCAACGGCACGAAATAGAGACTGGCTGACCAGGTTTTTCGTCATTCGCTCGCTCATGGCATAACCTACCAGATCGCCGCTGAACATATCCTTGTGCCCCGCCAGATAAAGCCAGCCCTCATCAGTTTGAACATAGGTGATATCTGTCAGCCAGACCTGATTGGGGGCTGTTGCCGTAAATTTTTGCCCCAGCAAATTAGGTGCGACTGGCATGTCGTGGTTTGAGTTTGTCGTCGCCTTGAATTTCCGGATTTGCTTGCAGCGTATCCCCAATTTTTTGCGCAACTTTCTGACGCGATAGGTTGTTGTTTTTACGCCGTTCTTATCCAGATTGTCTTTCAGTCGCTCGGGGCCATACGTTTCACGGGTACGCTGATGGGCAGCACGGATCTCCAGTTCCAGCCGCATATTTTCCTGCTCGCGTTTTGACGGCGAACGCCCAAGCCAAGCGTAATAGCCGCTCGGCGAAACGTCGTAAATTCTGCACATCACCGACATCGGGTAATCTTTGTGCAACTCTTTCATCATCGCGTACTTCACCTTATTTCCCTTGCAAAGTACGCTGCCGCTTTTTTTAACAGATCACGCTCCATCTTGACTTCAGCCAGTTCTCGCTTGGTTTTGGTTAACTCCATCTCGATCTCTGTCAAGGGGCGTTGTGTTTTGCCGATCTCGCTCAATTTCCCGCCTTTCGCGGCTCTTAACCAACTCTCCAACGTAGAGGGCGGCATCGATAGACGCTTCGCCGCCTCCTTTGGACTCAACCTCTCGTCAGCAACCAGCTTGACCGCCTGCTCGCGAAATTCTTTGCTGTAAATCGTCTTCGGAATTCTCTGCTTCATGTGACACCTCCGTTCCAAGTTTAACAAAACATTGGTGTCCACTTTTTTCAGCTTACCTCAAGCAGTTCATCGCTTCGTTCAAAGAAGCGCCGACCGAACTGATTCTCGATTTCGATGCGACCGACGACATTGTCCACGGCAATCAGGACGGTCGCCACTTCAGCGGCTACTACGACAACTACTGTTTCCTGCCGCTCTACGTCTTCTGCGGCGAACAACTGCTGACAGCTTATCTGCGTCCGGCGAAGAAGGATGCGGCGCTGTTCGCCGACCGCACCAGTTGCCACCTGTGGTGGCCTAATCAATTCCGTTTGTTGTTGGCATCATTGGCCTATGTGCTGATGGAGCGGCTGCGCGCCATCGGTCTGGCGGGCACCGAAATGGCACGCGCCCAAGCGGGCACGATACGGGTTCGACTGCTCAAGCTGGGTGCAGTAATCGTGCGCAACACCCGCCGCGTCCGCTTCTTCCTCGCCAGCGCATTTCCCAATCAGGAGATATTCTGCCTCGCGGTGCAACGCATCATGTCCGGATAGCACTCAATGAGTGCAACCCCGCCACGATGATACTGCGGGGGTAGGGGGAAGTCCGCCCAGAATATGGAAAACCGAAAAAATCTTGGAAGTCCACTGCAATTATCCGCTCTGTGGGGAAAATTCTTGGGAAACGCCTTGGCTATCGGGGTAGCGTGAAATATCCGGGTTAACAGGCTCAGTAGGCTAACTCCTGGCATGCACGGTTCAACTTTATATCTCTGTCAAGTGTTACTTTTGATTGTGTGTGAGAATTTGCAATCTGCCGCAAAATTATTATGGCTTGCATGAAAGTGCATGAATCAAGGTACATTACCAGATCAATCGCACCTGCACCGCTTTGCTTGGTCCTTGTGTTGAACCACTTCTCGCCATTTGTGATCATCTCAAATTCACTATTGGAGTGCTTGAAGTGCCAGCGCCGGGTTTTAAGGCTCTTTATTGGATGAAAATCTCGATCCTCTTTCAGATAAGTTGTGATAGCTAATAAAACAGTATCACACGGTAATTTACGGAGGTTTGAGACTTCGTTTGGTTCTACATAATTGGCCACGATCATTTCTTTCATATTAAAATATCAAACAAGAATATAAAAACAACGACACCACAATTTTAGTGATGGCAAAGCCTTTAAACATAGCATCTTCGATCATTGAATATCGAAGTTCCTCCCAATTATCTAAATTTGATGTGCACACCACTCGTAGGCAAAGACAACTGCACCTCTCGATTAGCAAGCTAATCTACCACTCGACACCCAACCCCATCAGGCAAGCCACAACACCTAGATATACGGACGGACTTGGGGTACCGTAGTTGACACTTATCGACGGGGCAGGAGATCAGAATGACAACGATAAATACCTTGTCTTGTTATGCCCGACTTCCTTGATATTGCCGAAACTGTTATTCGTTCACCCTGCGAACTAAGTTCAGCAATTGCAACGAGCAAGCGATTGCGTGAGTTCTCTATCTTTTTTAGATTTGTGAGTTCGGCGGATCTTCTCTGGTAGTCCTTCCTGCTTATGCAGCCGAAATAAGAGCCGGGTCTCATAGGTTTGTCGTCAAGATAAACATAATTACCTCGCCTCTCAATTGTTGATCCGCAATTTAATGTGAATTTAATTCCTTCTGGAACCGCATCTAAATGCTGTTGGGCTGACATAGTCTTTTTCATATTAAATTTACTTAAGCCTATCTAAGTCGCCTGTGGCGCGAAGGAGATGTTCTATGGATCGTTTGTTAAGGGCATCCATCAAATAATCATTCCGGCTAATTGCCCCAGTTGCTTTACGCCCAATCCGCTTTCGCTCTGCATCACGGGCCTTTGCTATCTCCGGGCTAATGATTGTTCGCAGGTGCTTTTGCTCTTCTGTGGTAATCTCAAAAAGGTTTATTAAAGTTTCATTCCGTGGGGTATATAGTGGTGGCATATCCTTGCCATTAAAAGGATTCTTTACAGTTTTCCCTGCTTCGTGATCTTTTGCCTTCGCGTATAAAGTTGAAAGTTCATCAGCACGATTGAAATCACCGACGAAATTGAATTCCTTGCACAGTTCAGTTGCTTCATTGAAAAATGTCGAAATATCTGTTGTGCCACTCTGCTGGAGAAAATTCAGACAATAGAAAAGTGTATTCATGCCTTGACCTTCAGGGACGCCACCGCGCATTTTCTGAAGGGTGCGGATATCTTCAAGTCGGTCCCAAGCCAGAGTTTCACTGGAGAAACCAGAAAGGCCAACAGTTAATCTCCCTCCTTTATTTAATTCATGCTCAGGATTTGCCTCGCGCAGCAAGCGGTTAGCCACCATGCTATCTTTCTCCTGTTGAGAGAACGGATGATTCTGCAACTTCTTGTCATACTTCTCCCTTCCGTTGGGTAGCATGATTTCTGCAAGGTATTCGAAGTCGTATGTCATGGGATTGCCGACATTGTCTTCTGTGATGTGTAGGATTCGGACTCTTTCGCCGCTCCTGCTATTTGTAGTGTGATTTAGACGTAGAACACGACATGCGTCAAGAGCAGCGGAATCGGCACCAAACTTCTTGAATGCCAAACAGAGCTGTTCTTGGAATGCTTTCCAGCGTGGCAAAGCATGCCTCGGTAACGAATTATTTAGGACCCATTTAAGTTGTATTCCACGACCGGAGAAATTGGCTACGGTCGGATGAGGAAACGGACACGGCAAGAAATCGTCGCATGCGTTTAGAATGCCGAATAAAGCCTGTTCTGGCGACAGATTGAGCTTGTAGCAATCTACGTCTATGAACAGAAGCGGAATGCGCGAAAGGAATATTTTAAGTCGACGTGGCGCATAGAATTCACATTGACTAATCCAAGTATCCCGATTTTTGGGAAGTTGCTCAATGACAGTGCTTATTTGACTTAACAAGTGTCCTGATGATTTTTTTCCGAGTATTGGATCCACCCACAAAAGCGTGAAATATCCCGAGCGGTTGTTGTCGTGGTAAAGCAAGTGCTCGTCTTTGTCACAAAAGGGATTAGACTGTTCAATGTGATTGGTTAAATTGTATTCATTATAAATTGACATGTCGGCGTGATTGCCGGACAATGGTGCCTCAGTAGTCATGGGTGTTGCGCCTCACGCGATGTCCTGTAAATCAGCCTTGCCGGGCTTTTTTACAAGAATAAATTAGTTAAGAAACTTTAATTAAGTGTTACGAATGAGCCAGTTCACACTGGCTCATGTTTTTTTATTGGTTCAATTCATCAAATCTCCTTTAAAATTCAAAATTAATATTTGCCGCGATTTCTATGGCGCTAGCGATTTTAGATTCAATATTATTGATTAAATTTTAAGAGCCTCTTCTGGCTAGATTCTTTCGTCTGCAGATCGTTGGTCCGAGTATGAATAATCGACAAAATTGCGGATATTCGTTTCTCTTACAGATTCAACCCAATACTTTTATTTTTTGGTTTCACCAGTATTTTTGTGGGAAGTGATTGGCAGTCCCTTGATCAACGTTTGTGATACAAACCCTCCTTGGGTCGACGATGATTTCTTTTTCCTCACGATCCAAGAAAATAGCAAGAATATCTTGCGTCATGACGGTTCCTGAAATTAGCCAGCCATTGTCGTGTCCGTTCGCATGGGTATAATAATTTGCAACATCGCGCGAAAGAGTCCAGCTCATCCCTGTAACCCCAGCATCAATGTCCGTCCAAACAGGCTCTCCGCGATAAATAGATATTTTTGATGGCAGCTCTGTCAGCAATTTCCTTTCTTTGTGCGTCATCAAAATTGCAGGTGCTTTTTTTCTCAGATTCATAACTGTTCCCTTCATCACATTGATTGACTCTTCATCAACTGTGAAGAAGCCGTATCGCGACCATACCAATCTAAATATTTTGGTTACCGCAGCAGATGAAACAAAGTCACCGAA
The DNA here is from genome assembly GCA_963833515.1 of uncultured beta proteobacterium. Lineage (GTDB taxonomy): Bacteria > Pseudomonadota > Gammaproteobacteria > Burkholderiales > Gallionellaceae > Gallionella. Next base: position 164,835 of record CAWHYN010000039.1, read on the forward strand.
GTAAAAATGGAGTAGATTAAAGATAGCCGCATGCATTGATTCATGAACCACACCGGGCGCTAATAACGATGTTGCGGCACTGATTGCTATTTTGTCGGGAGCGTTTTTCCAAATATCCTTTGCCAGCTTCCTGCATTGAGCTGGGTTCATAATGCAACCCTCTCTTTCCAATATTTCAATAAATTCAGTCGCACACTCTGTTTCATCAAATGCTGCATAAAATGTTGCATAATTCATACTTTCCATTTTTCTTGGTACCCCATGTAGTGAAATTTAAGTTCTAACTGTTTTTCTGTCTAAGAAGGCAGTTCCGTTAGTGCTGTAGAATGTTTCAGCAAATGGTGTGCCATATTGAAAAATATGCACAAAAACAGACTATTGCAATAACTCTTAGAAAATAACGATTGATCTTCTCAACGTTAAAGGTAAGAAAATATACTAACAAGTAAAATATTTAACATTTAGCTATGAACATTCTTATTTGTTGGATTGGAAATACTGATCTCAAGGCGAGTGAGGGCGTTGAGGATGTTGGCGTTGGCCCAATAGCGCAGGCAGTAAATTGGCAGCCATTTGATCAAGTGGTTCTTCTGTGCGATTTTGTGCTAGAAAAATCAGATAAATATGTTGCTTGGTTGCAGGAGCGATATATGGGCAAGATTGTTCTCAAGTCACAAAAACTAACTGGTCCAACGGAGTTTGGTGAGATTTACCAGGTGGTAGTAAAAGAATTAACCGGTTTGCAAAATGAATTTGGCAAGGACATTGATTTATTTTTTCACCTGAGTCCAGGTACGCCAGCTATGGCTGCTGTATGGATTATTGCAGCCAAAACTAGATTCCCAGCTCATTTGATCGAGTCATCCCAAAAAAATGGAGTTCGCGAGGCATCCGTCCCATTCGACATTTCAGCAGACTTCATTCCAGATTTAATGCGCCGTCCGGACAGAAATCTAGTGATGAGAACGGAAGCTAGACCTGATGAGGCATCGAAGTTCGACGACATCCTATATAGAAGCAAGGAAATGAAAATTGTTGTCGAGCAGGCGAAAAGGATGGCAACACGATCGATTCCGGTACTTATTGAAGGTCCAAGTGGCACTGGCAAGGAACTCATGGCGCGGGCGATTCGTAATGCAAGCCTGAGAAGAGATAAGCCATTTATTTCACTTAACTGTGGGGCAATACCAGAAAATTTGCTTGAATCAACACTGTTCGGGCATATTAAAGGGGCATTCACCGGAGCTCATACCGATCATAAGGGTCATTTTGAACAAGCTGATGGCGGAACCATTTTTCTTGATGAAATTGGTGAACTTCCTAAGCCTGCACAGGTAAAACTGTTAAGAGTGTTGCAAGAGAACAAGGTACAGCGTCTTGGTAATAGCAAGGAGATTAAAATTGATGTGCGTGTTATTTCAGCAACAAATCGTTGCCTGGCCAAGAAGTGGCGTCTGGAACATTTAGGGAAGATCTTTTTTACCGTCTTGCCGTCGGCATAATTAAAATACCGGCATTAAGAGAAAGACAAGGAGACTTATCGCTACTGGCAGATAACCTGCTCAAGAAAATCAATGAGGAATCATCGAAAGAACAACCAGGGTATAAATTTAAGAAAATTTCACCAGGAGCAAAGAATATTATTCTTCAACATACTTGGCCAGGTAATGTGAGGGAACTTTACAATACACTACAGCGTGCAGCTATTTGGAGTGATGGGGATGTTATCGATGATGAGGTCATCAAAAATTCCCTTTTAAACGTGGGTACAATCAACTCAAACGAAAACAATATACTTGACCGTCCTATCGATCAAAATTTCGATTTAGGAAATATTCTCAATGAAGTCGAGCGGCATTATATTGAGCGAGCCCTCGCCGAGACTCATGGAAACAAAACTAGGGCAGCTCTTAAGCTTGGTTTCACAAGCCACCAAACGATGTCTAACCGGATGAAGCGCGGTGGTATAAAGTAGAAACTAACTACGCTGATTGCTTAATAAATTCAAACTCCGTTATATTAAATTACAGGATTAATATGGTTTTGCTTGACACACCAAATTGGGAAAGGGGAGACCCAAAAAATTTTGAAAATCATTACAACAAAAGGATCGAATTTAACGGTGACTGTCTCAAGGATGTTCTTCAGATTAACCATGAAATGACAATGGATGAATATAAGAATTTATCCTACGAAGCTTATGAGAAGGCAATTATTGAGTATGAGGCTGATTGGCATAGGCACGGCAGAAGAACTCATCGTGTAGACAAAAGAGATATAAGAACAATAAGTTCATTAAAATGTAAAGTGATGATAACTTGCTATCACAATCATTACGGAGGAGAGAACAATCACATATTAGAATCATCTCGTTATTCATTAATGAGAAATGCAATTGAACATCTCAAACGTTTAGAATGGGATGTTGATGGGAAGGTTACTACACTCTATCGTATAGAGCTTATTAAAAAAAACATAAAAAAGACTCGCCATAGATCGTTGCGCAGCATACTCAGATTGAAAGTGGACATCCTCAAAGCAAAATGCGAATTATCTAAATGTCTATAAAGATAGATCAATCTTTAAGTTTTCTTGAGCAGGAACGAGCCATTTGGCTTGATATCATGAAAGACAACCAAGGGTGGCTCGGTGTATCCAATAATATGTTGATGACTTACACATTATTGGAAGATGATGGGGAAGTCGAATTTACAGCGGGTTTTGCAATTGAAGAGCTGTTGTCATGTGTTGGCCGAATTCAGGATTTAGTTAGCGCGGCAAAATATTTCTGGCCGAATAATTCGGATAAATTTCAAAAGATCGGAACTCGTAACGCCCTGAGGCAGTTAATACCCGACTTGGGATTCAAACTTTCGAATAGTAATAATATTGGCTTGGTTTGTGAGGTACTCAAATATGGCATAAAACCATTGACTGAAATTGATTTGAATCAACCTGAAGAAAACACAGTCTATATTTACGAGAATTTTTGCGCGCTGAGGCGCTTAGTTGCAAGAATGAACAGTATTAATTGCCCTCCAATGGTGCAGAGTTTCCTTAAGGTACAAGCAATAACAAATAAATGGCTGTACGATTGGCATGAACGAATACAGGAACAGTTTAACCAACTTCCAATTGAATACCAATTACGATTACGTAGATCATTTAGGTTTTACCTTGCTTCTGAATATTTGTATCCGTGGGTTTCATATAACAAGGACTCGACCCTAGATAAGTATTACAAAACGCTATTTTCACTTGCCGGATTAGGAAGAACACATGAAAATTACGAGGGCGTTATGACTTCTCTATCAACTTATGAAGTTATGGATGATGATTTCAATGAGTTCTTAAGACCAATCATAAATCGAATTTCAGAGGCACTCAACCAAATTGGGCGTTATGAGGAATTATTGGAAAAAATCCAAGATGGGGGAGGTCAATTGGGGGATGGGTCGATGCTAGGATCTTCAAATATAAATGTTTTACCATCTAATGAAGAACGTACTGAGTGCCAAAGTATTCTTGTAGCGTTTGCACAAGGAAAACGTCATCCCAGTGGGCTGAAATCCATTATGAAGGAAGTAAGACGCCATCTTATAAGATGTGGGGATTCTGCTTGTAATGTTTCAAAGCCAACAAAATACGTCATTATATTTACTGACACTTGGGATCCCGATATCATCGCTGAAAGTTCTTCTGATTTTAAAGCTCATTCAGAAAACACTTTCATGCCAAAGCGGTTTGTGGGTGTACTAGTAAATGGCACTCAACTTACGGTTCAGAAAATTATTTAATCCTGTTTCTAGACGTGCCAATATCATGCACTGTCAAGGTACTGTGGTAAAGATTGGCGACGCTTCCAACATACCACAGGATGCCTCCCCTTGCGGGCGTTGTCGTGACATGACGGCTCGCGAGTCGATGTCACCTCCTTGACTAACTGTTTTAACGCATTACCCCGACAATGTGGCTTGGGGGTACTATCGAAGTGTTAATTAATAGGCCGCGAACTTCTGCTTTGTGGCGCTGATTCAGCGATGTTGATCTGCGGCTCCCGACCCGTTGCTGTACTTGGCGAATGTCAGCTATCCGGCAACCAATTTAGAGAGACTAATTTCTCCAAATAACCCGTTGCTGCCGTACGATCTTCAAACGCACTGCCCGTTAACAGACATTCAGTACCCGCAGCAGCGACCCAAGCTGTACTATGATTGTACCTAAGCCGTCACTCATTTCATTCAATTCATCTTCACTATGGCACACGCTGGCAAGAATCGCCATCAGATAAAAGAGGGCGTACAGATTTTTCTTGCCGGTCGATGATACTCAGACTCTTCTCGTCAGGCCGCCCCGCGCATTTCCATGATCAGGCTTTCTTGTCGTACGTTTTATAACGGAAGAGATTTTTTATCTGTTCGAATAGATCCGGCTTGGCTAATTCCAGCTTGGATTTTATCGAAGCAATTTCATCGCGAATTCCTTGGTACTCCCCGTATCCAAGGGCTTTGGCGTTAGCTAGGTGAACATCGGCGCTATTCAGAAGCGACAACACCTTGTCCTTGTTCTTGATCTTGTCTTTGGTGTATAGCTCTTCGGCCTCAATCACATCGCCTTCGGCTTTCATGGGAGGCAAAGGTATGACATCCTCGTCCGTTACGATTGAACCCAAAGCATCGGCAAGTATAGTTTCAGCCACTATTGGCTTGGATTCTTGAATTGCAGTGCTGGCCCGCTTGATGGCATCCGGATATATCTCCAAGGGCAGATAGTCGGTATAGATACGCATCTCGCTTGTCATGGGCGAAAGGATGGCACGCGCCGCCTGTATCTGCCCCTTGTCGAGAGCCGACCTAGCCTCATTTACCACTTTGTGAATGGAGTCAGGCGAATCCTCAAGATCGTAGATACTGGCTCGCACTTCGATAGCCGCAAACTTGAGTTTCGGGTCGCGGGCCAAGAGTACGCTAAGCTGTCCGTCGGCCTTTTCGAGCATCTTGAAAGCCTCCTTGGTATCCTTTTTGTCGAGATAAAATATGGCGTGAAGGACTTCGTCTCTGGCTAGAATAGCTTCCTTGTTCAGCGATTGGCGACGCTGGCCTATTTCATGGCTCCCCGTTTTTTTGACGCGCTCATCCTTAGCCGCAACCGCTGGTGTAGGCGCAGCCTTTGCTGATGTGGCATTCCCGCCTATTTCAGCCGCGAGCGCACTGGTGCCGGCACTCAAAGAAAAAGTGGCAGCAGCCACAAGAACGAGATTGTTCAAAGTGCGTTGTGTAGTATTCATTTTCAATCCTTTAAGTGATTTTTGAGTTGCCAATTACAATCCATAGCGTCGAAAGGAATGTAGGGAATCATGATTCCTGATTTGAATATTAAGTTGGATCGATTTACTTTTTATTCATTTATTTATCTTACTGTGACGGCTATGACACTGACGCCTTGCGACAATATATTTACTCTAAGCAAAGCGCTCTGTGCGGTGGTGCACATTCGTCGCTACGGCCTTGCTTCACGTATAGTTTGTAGGCTCACTTGGCTATCTGCGCAGTCACATTGAAAGATTTTTTGATTAACAGGGGCTCAGCAGTTGGATCGAACACCCGATAGGCAAGCAGTTTTACGCGGTCATTCACAAGGAACCACACAAGCGCATAGCCCCAGACGAACAGCGCCCAGCCCCAGCCGATTGGCGTCATGAATAACCCATAAACTGCAGTCAGTGTTGCCACCAATTGCGTGCCGAGCACTGCCAGAAGCAAAATCTGCGCGGGGCGTATTGACCAAAATGGGCCACGCGTGCGCGTCAGGAATATTGTTAAATGCCCCGCCACTGACAGTTTCAAATACATCAGCGTCTGGATGTGTGCACGGTCGAGATGAAAGACGCGTTCACCAAGATAAAACAGGACAAAGGCGGAGACGACCCCGATAACGCCCATCACCGTGGCGATCCCAAGCACCATGTGCATGTCCCATGCCTCTGGCTTGTCCTTGTAATGGACGTTGTCATACGCAATGGACAGGATCGCCCCGTCGTTGAGCAACGCCAGCATCACTATCATCACCGCCGTCAATGGATAAAAGTTAAAGATCAGGATTGCCAGCGTCATGAACAACAGCACACGCAGAGTCTCGGCGATACGATATATGGCATAGCTGTTCATTCGCTGGAAAGTTTTTCGGCTTTCCTTGATCGCGTCGATTATTACAGACAGACCGGGCGTCATCAGCACAATGGACGCTGCAGCCCGAGCTGCGTCTGTCGCGCCCGAAACGGCAATGCCGCAGTCTGCCTTCTTCAGCGCAGGTGCATCGTTCACACCATCGCCAGTCATGCCAACAATATGACCGCGTTGTTGCAAGACATCCACAATATGGAACTTGTGTTCGGGGAACACCTGTGCGAAGCCATCGGCCTTCTTGTAAATGGCGGAGTAAAAAGGAGCCAGTTAGCGGGGTAGTCGGTACCAGTCCTGAGCCTTATCCTTCGATCTTTCAACAGATCGGGAAAGGCAGAAAGGATGCACAACGTGGACCTATACGCCAAAGTAAGGCGCGCCGTTATGGTGGAGAACCTGAGCGAGCGCGGAGCAGCAAAGCGGTTTGGGATCAGCCGCAAGACAGTAAAGAAGATGATCCAACACGAAGTACCGCCTGGCTACCAGCGCAAGGATAGTCCGGCATCCCCCAAATTGGGGCCGATGGTCGGCATCATTCATCAAATCTTGCAGGACGACCGTGAAGTTCTCAAGAAGCAGCGCCACACGGCGGTTCGTATTTACGAACGACTCCGAGATGAGCACGGCTACACGGGCGGGTACACCGTCGTGCGCGAATTTGTCGCCAAGGAACGCCTGCGGCAGAAGGAAGTCTTTATTCCTCTGGCGCACCCACCCGGTCATGCACAGGCAGATTTCGGTGAAGCCGATATTTATCTGGGCGGAATCAAGACGCGCATTCACTACTTCTGCATGGATCTGCCGCATTCGGATGCGATATTCGTTAAAGCCTACCCGGCTGAGACGACCGAAGCGTTTTTGGATGGGCATGTTGCTGCTTTTGCCTGGCTCGGTGGCGTACCCCAATCGATTCTCTACGACAACACCAAGATCGCTGTAGCCAGAATTCTCGGCGATGGAAAGCGCACGCGTACCAAGTCTTTTAGCGAATTGCAGAGCCACTATCTATTCGAAGATAAATTTGGCCGCCCAGCAAAAGGCAACGACAAGGGCAAGGTTGAGGGATTGGTGGGCTATGCACGGCGCAATTTCATGGTTCCCCTGCCACGGGTTCGCACCATAGACGAATTTAATGCCCGCCTGCTGACAGCTTGCGAGAAACGGCAGGTCGCAGTGTTGCGCGGGAAGAAGGAAAGCATCGGCGAACGGATGAAACGTGATCTTCTGGCATTTTTACCGCTGCCAGCGGACTCATTTGACCCGTGCGAGGTTGTCTCCACCAGCGCCTCGTCAATGGCGCTGGTGCGATACCGGCTCAATGACTACTCAGTACCGACAGCATACGGGCATCACGACGTGTTGGTGCGCGGTTATGTGAATCAGGTGGTGATTTCCTGCGGTAGTGAAGTTATTGCCACCCATAAGCGTTGTTATGAGAAAGAAGATTTCATCTACAACCCGCTTCACTACTTGGCGCTACTGGAGCGCAAGCCAAGAGCTCTCGACCAGGCCGCGCCGCTGCAGAACTGGGAATTGCCAGAGGATTTCGAGCATCTGCGTCGCCTGATGGAAGCCAGAATGGGCAAACAAGGCCGCAAGGAATATATCCAGATGTTGCGCTTGATAGAAACCTTCGGCGAAGAAGAAGTGGCCGTTGCCGTCGAGGATGCGATACGCATGTCGGCAATCAGCTACGATGCCGTCAAGCATCTGGTGCTGGCCAAGATAGAACGTCGCGCACCACGTCTGGATCTCTCGGCCTATCCGTTTCTGCCACAAGCAAATGTTGGCATCACCGATGTACGTGACTATCTGGCGCTGTTGCAGGAGAGGATCAATCAAGCGCAGAAGGAGGTGTCGCCATGAGCACCATTGATGAAGAAGCTACGGTACCTCCCCAAGTGCTGCTGATCCATCATCTGAAATCGCTCAAGCTGCCCACATTTGCGAGGGAATACGAGAAGGTTGCTTTCGAGTGCGTTCGGGATCAGGTTGATTACCCACGCTATCTGTTGCGTTTATGCGAACTGGAGCGAATTGACCGGAACCGACGCAATATGGAACGACGTATTCGGCAGGCTCGTTTCCCGCAGACGAAGAGCCTGGATACCTTCGACTTCAAGGCAATTCCCAGCCTCAACAAATCACTGGTTCTGGAGCTGGGGCGTTGCGAATGGATCGAGCGTCGGGAGAACTGCATCGCCCTAGGGCCTGCGGGCACCGGCAAGACACATACAGCACTGGCATTGGGTCTTGCTGCCTGCCAGAAGAATCACAGCGTCCTCTTCGTTACAGCCGCAGCACTGGTTCATGAGCTGATGGAGGCGCGTGATGAGCGTCGCTTGCGCTCACTGCAAAAACAGTTGGCAAAAGTAAACTTGCTGATTATCGATGAACTTGGCTACGTGCCGTTCACGGCGGTAGGCTCGGAACTGCTGTTCGAAGTGATAAGCCGTCGCTACGAGAATGGCTCTACGTTGATAACCAGCAATCTTCCATTCGATGAATGGACAAGCGTCTTCGGCTCTGAGCGACTAACCGGGGCACTGTTAGATCGGTTGACCCATCATGTTCATATTCTGGAAATGAACGGGGCAAGCTACAGGCTGGCAACATCCAAAAAGCGCGCCAAGAAAGCCAGCGCAATGGCGGAGCCAGATGCCAGTAACCATGGGCATTCGGAACAGAAAGGGGGTGCCACCGACACTGACTGATTGGCACCGTCTTGCCTTGGGCATCGAACTTCGCTACGCTACGTTCGCTGCCCAAGGCAAGAATAAAGAATCAAGCAACAAAAAAACGGGCTCCCGTGAGCCCATTTTAACCAACCGACTGGCTCCCTTTTACTCCGCCATTTGGTATCCTTTTCCGCGCCATTTACAGATTCGGATTCTTGTTATACACAACTAACGACTATGCCACTGCCTTCTTAAGTTTAACGACGCACTTTGAGTAGGATACTAACCCTTAATTTCTTCTACCATGTTCGATAGCTAGCCGGTAAATTTCCAGTAAGTCTTCTTCATCTGCGTCGATAAACCCCTCCATTTTCCCCAGAGCCCATTCAATATCTTCTCCTGTCAGTTCGTCAGCAGGGACACCAGAACGATGCGTCGGTAGTGTGTGGTGAATTACCGGGTAACGTCCACTATGGAAAAGGTTGTTGATTGCAAGAGCTAACAACAAAGAAAATATAATATTAGCCAGCATAGCCACCACCATCCACAGCCAACCGTAATGCTGTATCTGCGCCGCGTTAATCACCATGATCATCGCAGTAGCCGCGCCAGGGGGGTGCAACGAATGCGTCAAATGCATGACAAAAATCGACAGGCCAACCGCACAAGAAGCGGCTATAACTGGATCTGTGATGAACATACCGCACAGCCCCCCTATCACGCCGGAAAGCATATTGCCAACCATAAAGGGCCAAGGCTGCGCCATAGGACTATGCGGTGTGGCATACAGCAATACATTTGCCGCCGCCATTGAGGCAAACAAAATCAACGGATGTCCTCCATCAGGCAGTAAGAGCAGGGTTTCTCCCAAAAGAAGCATTCCCAACATGGCAGAAAAAGCACTTCTAAATTTTTCGGTAATATTAACCGAATCAAAACCTGGCCTTAATGATGAAAATAGGTCTTTAAGGTTCATGTGGTTTCTCAAGCAATTTCCGAATTCTTTCAAGTTCTAAAGTTATTTTTTCAGCATTGTCATTGCTAGATTTTTGAATCAAATGCGCAATCCAACCCGCAATAAGAAAAATGAAAATATAAATGGCTATGTTGTTTGACCCCATAGACCCCATGTTAATTGAATCCATTATTTACTCCTAAAATTAATGCTCTTAACTCATCACACCCAACTGTTTTCCCAGATGCAGGTCTACTAATAAAAACACAACTCATTGGCCCTAAGACTGGGGAAAAACTGGTATCTTCAAATCTTGAATCTCACATAAGTTGAGATAACGAATCACTCTTTTGATGCTGAACGATTGATCCTCCAGCGTAATTCTTTGCCTGACTTGAAATGAGGGACATACCTTGCGGGGATCTCTACTTTGTCACCTGTCTTTGGATTTCTCCCTAAAAGTGGAGGACGGGAATTCAGGCAAAAACTGCCGAAGCGTCGAATCTCTATACGTCCTCCATGCGCCAGCGTGGTGGATATCGCATCCAAAATCACTGAAACTGCGTGGCATACATCTCTTGAACGCAGTTGGGGATATCGTTCGGCTAAAAGTGCAATGAGGTCTGATCTGTTCAACGTATGATGTCCTATTTACCTAACTGCTTGATATGAACGTGGCATAGTTGCGCAGTTTTTTGAGTTGCAGCGATAATGTGCTCACCCAGCGCTGTATTGAGCTTGCCTTGGACATGGAAACGTTCAAGCACGGCATCGGCGAATTCCTGCATAGTGCGCTTGTGGCTGCTGGGATCAGCAGACTGCGGGCTGGCTGCTTGAAAATACAGCATGCCGTTACACTGCGTGATGGCAAGCATGTAACAGTCGTGCCCATGAGCGGTGACCTGTTTGTCCCATACCTCAAAATATTGAGTATTGCTGTACTCCGCATCACTTATCGTACCGATCTGCTTGGCAATGGCCTCAATAAATGGCTGAGCCAGATTGAGCTGCGGCATCAGTGTCATGTGATACTGACCAGGCCGTTCGATAATCAGTGGGTTGTTGAGCGGTGGCGTCTTTCCTGGGCGGAAGAATATGAGAAACAGAACAGACAGGGTAATGATGGTTAGCGTTTCAATCATGTCTTTAACCTAAGATATATCATTTCACGAATTCAAGGAATTGCTAATATATTCACATCACCCCTTAAATTCATATTGGATTATCAGCTTGATTTTGTAGCCACGGGTTACGCCAGTTGATCATGGGGGTGGGGGAAATTGATTCTGCAGCCATAAAATTAACGCGTGATAATCTGGCAACTGGAATTTTCCGTAATGCCGATTGTGCAGTGCTGGATTCTTGCAAGCGAATAGCTGTTACTTCAATTTCATATTCTTGGGGCATGACCTTGTAAAGCGTTATCTTCCCTATATTTTGTAAACTCACTGCAACCCTGATAGACCACCTGTAATCAAATCCCATTTTCCCTAAATGAACTTTAATAAAATGTGAAAGGCCAACAAACTTGCCTGCTTGTGAAAAATATTTTTCAGATCTTGCTAACTCATATAGAAATTTATCCTGAGAAACGATATTAAATGTGAGCGGCATGATAAATTCGCTAAGCAGATTAAGTATATTTTCTGAGTAAAAATTCAGGCATGGCGAGGCTATGCATCTTGCCGTTGTCACACTGGCCTACTATTCATACATCATTCGTTTTGCTGTTCGCGTTTCTCTGTGGGGAACTTTACTGATGGCTTGCAATTTTCACGCGCAGCCTCGCGCTGCTCCGGCATTGGACGTATCGGATGATTGGCGGCCTTTGTTTCTGGTTCATCCAGATCGGCTAAAAAAATATTTTCTTCATCGGAACTCGCCATAGATTTTTTGAGTTCGCCCATTCTTTTTAGCATTTCAAATAAATCTTTGTAGTCTTCCTTTCTGATTGCCATTTATAATTTTTGAAAGTTCTTAGCGTAATATATAGATGGAGGGGAGAAGTGGTTAAGCATCCATGACATCATTTGATGATCAGTATTTTCCAAGACTGAAGGTTCAGTGACCGCTGCTTTTTCACCAATCGCCCCCTCCCGTCCGACCAGAAGATTAGTACGCCGTTACTGGCAATTAATTCACTACTAATTTAACTGATGAATAAAGTCATCCCTACGGTTTTCTTTCCAGCACTTTTCTTCATGGCAAGTTAGACGTGGCTTCTCTTCTCCAAAGCTAACAGTCTTGATTTGAGACGAAGAAACACCAAGCAATTCCAAATTTTTCTGAGCGGCATCGGCACGTCTGTTGCCTAGGGCAAGGTTATATTCATCGCTACCGCGCTCATCGCAATTCCCTTGTACCGTTACGATATCGTTTTTGTGTGCCATGATAAACTCGGCTTGCTGCTGTAGTACATCCCGGAACTCTGGTTTAATTTCAGATTTGTCAAAATCGAAATAAATACTTTGTTTTTGCAAAGATTGTACGGAAGCGTTTACTGAAGCGCTTAATTTATCAGCGGTCATTTTGGCGGCTGCTAATTGTCTTGCTTGGGTTTCTGCATTGGTAGCAGCACTTCCTGTAGTTGCATTTGTATTTGAGTTTGCTGAGGAGTTCATTGCTGGGTTCATCGCGGGGTTACTTGCAGTTTTTCCAGCACCAGCCACATCTCCCTTGGTTGTGGAGCAAGCGATAAGCATAAATGGAATCAAAGCAATTATTAATTTTTTCATACACAACCTCCTTGGTAGTCATTAAAGTCAACTGAAATCATATTTGCCACATACATTGCGACAAATACAGTTGACGATAATGTAGTTCATGTAAATTCGAATTGCAAGAGACACAAGATATAAATCGGCAATATAATGACAGGGTGATGTAATAATTCATCAATGCAGAGGTCATACAAATTGAGCAAACGGACAAAAAATCAGATTTCTCTTCAAGTGCTTAAGAAATTCCGCATCATTTATGGCTCCGTTCGCCAGCATTTCCGAGAAATAGAGCAAACTTGTGGTGTCACGGGTTCACAGTTGTGGATACTGCAAGAGGTTGCCAATAATCCAGGCTTAGGGGTTTCCGTTTTAGCTGAACGATTGTCTATTCATCAGTCAACTGGTAGCCAGTTGGTTGAGAAACTCGTAGGCCGTCACCTGATCATTAAAGAGCGCAGCAAAGAAGATCAACGAAGAGTCGGTTTATGGTTGACCGCCGAAGCATTAGAATTGTTAAAGAACTCACCTGGTCCCGCAGAAGGAATACTCCCTGAAGCTTTACAAGCATTATCAGAATCAGCATTGCTTACCTTGGATAAATCTCTTATTGAGGTAATTGGGCAATTGCGCATTCGCGATGATAAGTTTGCCGACAAACCTTTATCGGATTTATAGGATTTCCGTTTGCTTGGTTGTCGATAATTTGCATGACAGTGCTGCGCAGATTTGATGTCGACAATGCTGGGGACGGCAATGGCTGCTTCAACTCAAGCTGTGGCGATAGGTGGTAGATTTATTCATCAACAAATAGCTCACCGACATCTGGCTATCCTTCTGTACCCCGCGCAAATATTGCGTAGCAATTCTGCGTCAACCCTTTCGTTTCTTTCTCGATTAGCAATATTTTCCTAAGGCATCTCGATGCATGCGTAATCTGAGCAAAATAATTTTCTTCATCAATGATTGGCACAAAATACATTTGTGGTAATATAAATGATGCAAACCTTACTGGCAAAGAATTTGAATTGGCATGTGGCAATTTTCAATGCATGAATGCATTCATATCAGATTAAGTTCTTAATGCTGCGGAGGATTTTGTGATTTTTGATTTGAAACGTAGGATAGTATTCTGGAGCGGGGCGATTTGCGTAGGTTTAGTAGCAATACTATTTGCGGTTGCTTGTGAGCGTGCAAACGATCTGTTCCACAAATTAATTTTCATCTCTCCTTACCTTCCCCTGCTGGTTACCCCAATCGGGCTTGTGCTGATAGTCATCATTACCCGAAGGTATTTCCCTGGCTCTCAAGGAAGCGGAATTCCACAAGCCATCGCATCGCTTGAAACAAATGATAACAGTGAGATACGTGAGCAAGTCTTATCGCTGCGCATCATAATCGGGAAAATCCTACTCACCATTTTGGGCCTTGCATTTGGGGCATCCGTTGGACGCGAGGGCCCTACCGTTCAAATCGGGGCATCCATCATGCACCGTCTGGGGAACTTCGCCAAGTTCTCAAAGCACGACATGGAAAGAGGGCTAATCCTCGCTGGCTCAGCAGCCGGAGTAGCCGCTGCTTTCAACACTCCGCTTGCTGGCATTGTGTTCGCTATCGAAGAGTTGGGGCGCTCATTTGAAAAACACAACAGTACAACCATACTTATGACTGTGATTTTCGCCGGTATTACTTCGCTGGCCTTAGTAGGGAATTATTCCTATTTTGGACATACCGCAGCCACATTGGCATTCGGCAGTGAATGGGCCGTGGTTATCATTTGTGGAATTACTGGGGGACTCCTTGGTGGAGCTTTCAGCCGATTTCTGATCGAAGTCAATAAAGGTTTATCTGTGCATATTGGCGCATGGATGAAAGCTAATCCTGCTGGGTTTGCAGCCATCTGCGGATTACTTCTTGCGCTTATAGGCCTAGCTTCTGGCAACACTACATATGGGAGTGGTTACAGCGAAGCGAAATCTCTTCTCAACGGAAGTGCGATATTGCCAGAGAACTACGGAATACTGAAGATGGCGGCTACGGTTGTTTCCTATATAAGTGGAATTCCTGGCGGCATCATGGCACCGACTCTTTCGGCTGGCGCAGGATTGGGGGCCAATATTGCACACATCTTTACATCCATGCCGGCTAGCGCAGTGATCATTCTTGGGATGGTCGCATACTTTGCCGGCGTTACCCAAGCGCCAATCACGGCTTTCGTCATCGTTATGGAAATGGTTGATAATCACGAAATGATACTGCCTCTGATGGCGACATCGTTAATTGCCCACGCATGCTCCAGGCTGGTCTGTCCAGCGCCACTGTATTACACCCTTGCACAGAATTTTATACGCGGTCAGTTATTCGAAGCGGACTCAAAAGTCGCTCACCGAAAAATTCATTGAGTGTTAATCATGCCATCAGAAGGACTTACCAAGATACTTACATCAGTTACAGTTTGTACTGTTTTCATTTTCGGCAGCATTCTTGTCGCCTATTTTTTCTTGCCACTTGACCAACCAAAATCCGAAGTATTTCCAGTATGGACTGTCCAAACATCGATTCAATCTTGAACGATTTGATTGCAAATCAGTCGCCGATAAAATTCGAGGTAAAGATATGTTAAGAACTCTTATATTGCTAATCATGTTGACCTCTGTCTTGATGGCGCAGGCTGCATCTGATAATGAGGTGAATATTAAGCGGGATCGCGTAATTCTGAGGCACACCTCGTCTCCGAGGTTGCGTTCCTCGATTGCGCTGATTTACGACGTGCGAGGTCAGCGCACCCTGTTCACTAAAAACGCTGATACTGTTGCGCCTATCGCCTCCATCAGTAAGTTGATGACTGCCATGGTGGTGCTTGACGCACAGTTGCCGATAGGTGAAGAAATCCGCATCAGTGAACAGGATATTGATACCCTCAAAAGCACCCATTCTCGTATGCGTTCTGGAATGACCCTTACTCGCGGTGAGTTGCTCAAGGTGGCGCTGATGGCATTTCAAAACCGTGCCCGCAGCCGCGTTAGCACGCACCTATCCTGGAGGGACCGAAGCCGCCGTAGCAAAGATGAATGCCAAGGCGAACGAACTGGGCATGAATAACACACACTTTCTTGATCCTACCGGCCTGAATAGCGGCAACGTTTCCACTGCTCAGGATCTAGTAAAAATGGTATTAGCGGCAAAAGAGTATAAATTAATCCATCAAGCGACAACATCC
>CAWHYN010000040.1:0-6641 GCA_963833515.1 uncultured beta proteobacterium
TGTTGGGCTAACCAAATTTGCCAGATGAGATGAGGAGCAATGGAGATGTTGTTGTCGTGAATGTTGTTGCCAACGGACCAGTGCAACTTATGCGAACGAGAAATGGTAGAGCAACAAGGCATGTGCGAGTAGAGGAAAACATTAAAACATTTGGTGCGGCTGTCTGTTGTTGCTTTGCCTTGCGGCGCCTTGCGACGGGGTGCGCGTCGTTGTGTGCGCGGGGTTGTGGCGGGCGGCGGCTGGCGAGACGGGGTTGGCGACGTGTTCGTCGGGCGGGCGGGTTGTGTGTGCGGGGTTGGTTGTGTGTGTGTGGGGGGGGGGGGGGCAGGCGTTCCATTTTCACCATGGTCCGAGAGTTTGGGTGACGTGGAAAGCCAATGGCGCGATGAAGGCGGCAGTGGCCGGAAATTATTGGTCTGGACGGGCTTAAGACCGGCTGGGGAGAAAGGTGATCTGGCTAGTTGGCGGACCGCCCTGCAGGGTTTTGAAAACGGCTACGCGGAACCGCTGTTGCGGGCATTGCGCACGGGGAAGGTCGCACAGTTGCGTCTCGATATAATCGGCCGGGATAGCATCCGGCATGTGCGGCTGACGCGACCCGATGCATGGGCGGTGTGGCGGCGTGTCCGGAATCTGGCGGAATATTCCGTGGTGTAGAATGCCGACATAAGTCATCAAGGGATCGATATGTCCGTTTGGGATTCCACCATTGAATTCGCGTGGCGCGAAGAATCGTTGCCGCTGCTGGTCAATGTATTGTGTCTGGTGTTCCTGCTGTTTCATTTTCTCAGGGAGGAGCGCAAGAGCGTCTTCAATACGCTCGTGTTCTTCCTAATCTGTCTGTCCGGACAATTCATCAGCGGGCTGATGCACGCATTGCAGTTCGCCACCCTGGCAGGGGTGTTGCACGAGACATTCGTCATTGGTGCCGGTATTGCGCTGATACGTTTGTGGGGCTTGTTGATATTTCGCATCATATTGCCGCGCGTGCATTTTACCCTTCCGCGGATCGCCGAGGACATTTTTGTGATCATGGCGTACATGGGATGGGGCATGGTGCGGCTCCGCTACGCCGGGTTGGATCTGGGCAGCATCCTGGCAACGTCGGCGATGATTACAGCTGTGGTCGCCTTTGCGATGCAGGACACTCTGGGCAATATTCTTGGCGGCTTGGCACTGCAATTGGACAACTCCATCCAGATCGGCGACTGGATCAAGGTGGACGATATTTCCGGCCGCGTGGTGGATATACGCTGGCGTTCGACGTTGGTCGAGACGCGCAATTGGGAAACAGTGGTGTTTCCTAACAGCCAGCTCATGAAGAACAAATTTCTGGTCTTGGGGCGGCGTAGCGATGAGCCAGCAAAATTGCGTCGCTGGATCTGGTTCGGGGTTGGTCTGGGAACCACGCCGACCAAGGTGATCAAGGCGGTCGAAGAGGCTTTTCTGCGAGCAGAAATCAACAATGTCGCCAAGACACCTGCGCCAAATTGCGTGCTGATGGAAATCGACAAGGGCTATGCACGTTATGCGCTGCGCTATTGGCTCACCGACCTGGCGGCAGATGACCCCACCGACGGGGTAATGCGCTGGCATGTTTATACGGCGCTGGAGCGATCCGGCATCAAGCTCGCAGAACAAAATGTGCAGTACGTCAGGGAAAAAGAGAAGCATGACGAAGCGGCTCATCGGAGTGAGTTGCTGCGCCGGGTGAAGACGCTAAAGCGCGTCGAGTTGTTCAAACAGATGACGGACGACGAGCTTCACAAGCTGGCTTCGCGCTTGAAATACGCGCCCTTTGCCAAGGGCAACATGATAACGAAGCAAGGCGAGATCGGGCAGCACTGGTTGTTCGTCATCATCAACGGTGAAACCGAGGTGTATCTTGAAATGCCAAATGGCGAGAAGCGTACGCTGAACCTGTTGTCCAGGGGCGACTTCTTCGGCGAGATGAGTTTGATGACCGGCGCGCCGCGTGTCGCGTCGGTGATCGCCAGGACCGATGTCGAATGCTATCGCCTTGACAAGACGGCTGTCGAGGAGATCATGGTGGAACGTCCGAGCATCGCTGAGGAGATATCGCACATCCTGGTGCAGCGCCGCGCACAACTGGACAGCGCCATGCAGAATATCAGCGAGGCGTCATTGAATAAGGAAATTCATCAGCAGCGCAATGAAGTCCTGGCGACGATTAAACGATTCTTCGGTTTGTAGTATCATGACATCGCATTTAAGCAGGGGAACAACCATGAAAATATCATTTTTGGATTTTGAAAGCCCCATTGCCGAGCTGGAAGACAAGATTGAACAGCTGCGCTATGTGCAGGACGATTCCGCCTTGGACATCGCTGATGAGATTTCACGTCTGTCGAAGAAGAGCGAGGCGCTAACCAAAGACGTATATAGCAAGCTCACCCCTTGGCAGATTTCGCAGGTGTCACGTCATCCCCAGCGGCCTTACACTCTGGACTACGTCGAGGCACTGTTCACCGATTTCGAGGAGTTGCACGGTGATCGCTCCTTTGCCGATGACAAGGCCATCGTGGGCGGGCTCGCGAGGTTCAACGGACAGAGCGTCATGGTGATCGGCCACCAAAAGGGACGCGATACCAAGGAAAAAATATTGCGCAATTTCGGCATGCCGCGTCCGGAAGGTTACCGCAAGGCGATGCGCCTGATGCGCCTGGCGGAGAAATTCGCCATTCCTATCATTACTTTCATCGATACACCCGGCGCATATCCTGGAGTAAATGCGGAAGAGCGCGGTCAATCGGAAGCGATTGGGCGCAACCTGTATGAAATGAGCGAGTTGCGAGTGCCGATCATCTGCACCGTGATTGGCGAGGGCGGGTCCGGCGGGGCACTGGCGATAGCCGTTGGCGATGCATTGCTAATGTTACAATATAGCACCTATTCGGTGATTTCCCCGGAAGGTTGTGCTTCGATTCTATGGAAGAGTGCCGAGAAGGCAGCCGATGCCGCAGAAACACTCGGCATCACTGCAACTCGCTTAAAGGCGCTTGGGTTGGTGGACAAGATCGTAAGCGAACCTCTGGGTGGTGCGCATCGCGATTATCCGGCGACCATGCAGAACGTCAAAAAGGCATTACAGGACGCACTCAAGAGCGCGCAAAACAAGCCGATCGCAAACCTGATGCAGGATCGCTTCAATCGCCTGATGAGTTATGGCAAGTTCAAGGAAGTCGTACTCCAATAACGGAACCCTCACACCCGTCCTGGTGCCCCGCTCGGGAGCGGATTGGTAGATTTCCGGGGCCATGTTGTCACGCGTCATCGCTCGCAGTGTTGGGCGTAACTTGGTTTGTCGTCTGGTTGCGCAACATGCCTCGCCCCTTCGTTTCGATGCGTATTGATTTCCGGCCGCTCACTGCGGTTTCATTGAGAGGTTTTTGCGGTGAAGAATTCGAGGATAGATAATCGCAGCGGCGACCTCACTGAACGAGTTGCGCACCTGATTTCGCCTTTGGCCCCGGCGCACAGCTCGGTCCGGATCGGATTGAGTGGCGGCGTTGACTCAGTGGTGCTGCTGCATATGCTGAAAGGACTCTCCACACGCTTTTCGTGGCAGCTTTCCGCGTTGCATGTCCACCATGGAATCAGTCCGAATGCGGATGCGTGGTCATATTTCTGCGCCAACCTCTGCGCCCGCCTTGACATTCCATTGCACGTGGAGCGGGTGGATATTGCACCATTGCGTGCCCATGGCATCGAAGCGGCCGCGCGCAAGCTGCGTCATGCGGTATTCGCCAGGCAACAATGCGATTTCATCTTGCTTGCCCATCACGCTGATGATCAGGTGGAGACGTTGTTGCTGCAACTGTTGCGCGGAGCGGGAGTGCGCGGAGCAAGTGCGATGCCATTAGTGGCCCGCCGCGCTGGCTTGCCGACTCTATTGCGTCCGCTCCTGCAGAGCTCTCGTCAGGAGGTCCTCGACTATGCCGCGGCGCATGGCTTGGACTGGAAAGAGGACGAAAGCAATGCCGATGAGGACTTCCCGCGCAATTTCTTGCGTCACCGCGTGTTGCCGTTGTTGGGCGAACGGTTTCCCGCGTATCGCGACACGTTGGCGCGCAGCGCGCTGCATTTCGCGGAGGCGAGCGGACTGCTGGACGACCTGGCGCATCAGGATGCCGCGGAGGCGATCGAGGGCGAAACACTTTCTGTTGCAGACTTGACTGCGCTGAACATGCCGCGCGCAAAGAATCTGCTGCGCTACTACCTGCACCGCCGGGGCGCGGCCATGCCGCAAGCCGTGCAGCTGGACGACATGCTATACCAATTGTGCCGCGCACGTGAAGATGCCATAGTGTGCATTGCCTACGGCGACTGGGAAGTGCGCCGTTATCAGGGTCGGGTGTATGTGTTGCGCGCATTGGGAGAATTCGATCGGAACCTTGTGGTACCGTGGCACGGCGAGGCAGAGCTGGATTGGCCTGCAATGGCTGTGCGGTTGATGTTCACTCGAACCGAGGGCGCCGGCATCAGCTTGGCGAAATTGCAGCGTGCCCCCGTTATGCTTCGGCCCCGCATCGGCGGCGAGACTCTGCGTCCCTTGCCGTATGCCGCGACGCGGACCCTGAAAAACCTTCTTCAAGAACACCGCGTTCCGCCATGGCAAAGGGACCGTCTGCCATTGTTGCATTGCGGCGAAGAGCTGGTTTGCATTCCGGGCTTGGCGATTGCAGCCGAGTATCAGGCTGCGCCAGAGGAAGCGGGGATCGAAATTACGTACGGATCAATATCGACATGATTGATACAGGACGGGAACCATGAGGCCAGGGAGGGGAGACCCGTGTGGCTGCGGGAGCGGGAAGAAATACAAGAATTGTTGCGAAGGGAAGGTTGCGACTCGTTCCGCTGCACCATCTCCTGCCGAAGTTGATCCGCTTGTCGCGCTGTATAACTCTGGTCGTTACGCGGAACTGGAAGGGCGGGCGCGCTTACTGGTAGGCAAATATCCCGACTTTGGCTTTGGTTGGAACCTATTGGGAGGCTCTCTTCAGATGCAGGGCAAGAATGCGCTGTCCGCTTTCAAAAAGACCGCAGAACTCATGCCCGGCGAGGCTGACGCACATTACAACCTGGGGATTGCACTGAAACGTCTCGGGCTCCTCGATGAAGCAATTGAGAATTATACCCGGGCGCTGAAAATCAAGCCTGATTATGCCGAGGCGCTTGGCAATCTAGGCAATGCCTTAAAGGATCTGGGCCGTCTGGCCGACGCCATGGATAGCTATCGACGCGCACTATCGATCAAACCTGATTCTGCCGAAACTCACAACAGCATGGGCGCCGCTTTGAAGGATCTCGGGCAACTTGAAGAAGCGGTGGCAAGTTATCGCAGGGCCGTGGCGCTAAAACCAAATTACGCCGACGCTCATTTCAACCTGGGGAATATGCTGAAAGGACTCGGAAAGTTCGATGATGCTGTCATGAGCTATCGACACGCGCTCGAGCTCCGACCCGGATTTGCCGAGGCGCATAACAATCTGGGTTTGGTCCTCAGGGTCCTCGGGCAACTTGATGCGGCGGAGAATAGCTTTCAGCGGGCGGTGAGGATTAAACCGGATTACGTTGAGGCGCTCAATAATCTGGCCAAGGGTTTGATGACGCGAGGTGAATTTCTGTCCGCACTGACCTTTGTGGTTCAGTCTTTGCGCGTCGAGGATAGATGGGAGACCAAGGGTCTCTTTGTCAATTGCGTCCTACACATTAGATTTATCCATGTCGATGGTTTTGTGCGGGATACCATGATTCGCGCCCTGTCCGAGCCTTGGTGCAGACCATTTGAGCTTGCATGGGTCTGCACGGACATTGTCAAACTCAACCAGAACGTCGGGAATTGCATGGCGCGCGCGGTTGCAGCATGGCCGCAACGACTTGCGGGGACGGAATTGTACGGAACGGGAGGAATTGCAAATGTATCAAATGATGCGTTGCTATGCTGTTTCCTTGAATCGGCACAAATCTGCGATCTCGACATGGAGCGCTTCCTCACGATGGCGAGATTCACGTTGCTCGTTGCTGCGAGCGATGAAGCGCAAAATAACAGCATCGAGGAAGAGGTACTGAGTTTCTATACTTCGTTGGCGCAACAATGCTTCATAAACGAGTACGTTTTTGCCTGGACTGACGCTGAGGCCGAACAAGCCCGGGGCGTGCGAAACCGACTGGCCGCAGCCCTGGAGTCTGGACGATCGATTCCCGTACTCTGGTTATTGGCGGTAGCATGCTATTTCCCCCTGAATGAGGTTCCGTTTGCCGAACGGCTCTTAAAAAGATCGTGGCCAGGCAAGGCGGATAGGGTATTGGCGCAACAGGTTCGCGAGCCCAGCGAAGAGCAGCGAATTCGCGCCACCATACCCCGGTTGACCCCCATTGATGACGAGGTGTCGCTGCTGGTTCAGAATCAGTACGAGGAAAACCCGTATCCCCGATGGGTCAGGGCGGAACCTGTCTGGAACCCCGGAACCGTCGACTCGGTGATTCGACGAAAGTTCCCGTTGTCGTCCTTCCGTCCGCTTGGCAAGAATGTCGCTCTTGATATTCTGATTGCAGGATGTGGTACCGGCCAACAGCCGATTGATACGGCGAGGAGCTTCATCGGGGCGCAATTGCTT
>CAWHYN010000041.1:0-196464 GCA_963833515.1 uncultured beta proteobacterium
CAATAACTCTGCCTCGTGAATGGCAGGCAGGGAAAGTTTGGCTGCGCCTGCCATGGAAGAATCCTTGTGGCTCATTTCGCGCGCCACCCATTTGCGCAGTTGCTTGTTCTTGAGGCCAAAAGGCTCACGCTCACGATAGCTGTATATGTAGCGGAACGGCGTGTAATAGCCGATCGGCAGCAGGAAGCGGTACCAGGGGATACTCCAGCCGTCGTAATATAGCGTAGTGGCAAGCAATGACAGTGCAGCCACTTCCGTACCCAGTTCTGCCGCGATGCTAAGGGCAAGCACCGCACCGATGCATAGCCCTCCCACCGAGACCGTTTCATTTTGTCGCTTGAGGGCATGAAACTCGGCTAATACCTCGGCGTGCCAGTTTTTCCAATGCGTGATCGAATGCGCGTCGTCCCCATGCTTGTAGCCATAACCAGGGATGTGCGGCACATGCACGGTATATCCAGACTGATTGAGTCGTTTAGCCAGCGGCTGCATTTCGGCTGGGCTACTTTGCAGGCCATGAATCAACAGCACAGCGTGTCCGCCGCCAGCCAGCGTGATTGCAACCATTATTGGGGATTTCTCAAATTGAAGGGCGACATTGTAGCAAATCACCCTGTCGAGAATCAAAACCAATTCGCGGAACGGGCATTTCAAGCTGACCTATGGCAAATTGAGCCATTGTTTGAAACTCTGGGCAAAACTGGCAGACGCTGCACAAACATGCGCAGTGAGGAGTTCTCCTAGGCGATTATCATCGGTTTCTGTGAGATACCACGGCAGAATTGCTGCCACAAACAGTTTCTGGAACGAGAGCAGGGGGACCCAAATAGGGCACAACTAGACTTACGCGGTGAAGCGACGGCACTCAGTACCTGGTTAGAGAGTCACTGATACAGTATGCTGGTGATTGGTTTGGCACTCAAGAAAGTAAAATATTGTTATCATAAACCTCGTCCCATGGTAGACGAAAAGCCGAAGGAACATCCCAGACGGAGCTGATGATCAATTTTCACTATTTCATTACCTTGTTTCCCAAAAGCAAGGTGTTTTTCGTGGGGAACCCTGATCTTGGGTCGGCCAGTTCTTTCATCGTTGTTGGAATATTCACTTCTTACGCCTCCCTGCCGGTTTCTCTACGAGCCTTCACTACTTTGATAGCAGCGACCAGACGGATGTGGCTCGCCCATGTCTGAAAAAACGGGATCGCGCATCACAGCAATAAGCCGGGTATACCTGATCATTGCTTTGTTCGTCGCGCTTATCTTTTGCCTTGTCTTGCTCATACAGATTCAGAGGGATGCCTTAATCGCCATCCGCGCGTATGTGGGCGGCGAAGGGCTGTGGGCCAAGGCGCAGAAGGATGCCATCCGCAGCCTTGAACGCTACGCCATATTTCACGATGAAGTCGACTACCAGTCTTACCGCCGATTTATTCAAGTGCCCCTGGGTGATCTGGAAGCCCGCATCGAATTACAGAAACCCAATCCCGATCCGACAATTGCCCGAGAAGGTTTTCTCAAGGGTCGCAATCATCCTGCGGATGTCGAACACATGATCACCTTCTTTCGTCGCTTCCAGCATACCCCATACATGGCCCAGGCTATCGGACACTGGACCGAAGGCGATCAGCTGATTGCCGAGTTGAACGATATGGCTGAAAAATTACATGAGAGGGTAGGGTCGGGGCGCGACAAACCAGAGGATATCCGCGCATTTCTCATTAGGCTGGATACAATTAACGAACAACTAACTGAAAAGGAATTCCTTTTTTCGTCTACCCTGGCAGACGCTTCCCGTTGGGCCAGCAGTGTTTCCAGTGATGTTACCTACGGCCTTGCGCTCTTGTTCGCGTTACTCGGCATTGGCATGTCCTGGCCGATCATCATCCGCATGCGTTCCACCGAAAACGCACTGCTCAAAAACGAGGCCGATCTTCGCATCGCCGCCACCGCGTTCGAATCGCAGGAAAGCCTGATGATCACCGATACTGAAGGGGTGATCCTGCGGGTCAACAAGGCATTTACCGAGAGTACCGGGTATACGGCCGGGGAAATCGTGGGCCAGACGCCGCGCCTGCTCAAGTCTGGCCGGCACGACCCTGAGTTCTACCGCAAGATGTGGGACACCCTCCATCGCACCGGCGCCTGGCAGGGAGAGATCTGGGATCGAAGAAAGAATGGCGAGATCTATCCGAAATGGCTGTCCATCTCGGCGGTCAAGGGGGACGACGGGGTCGTCACCCATTATGTCGGGTCACACATCGACATCACGGAACGCAAGGCAACAGAAGAAAAGATCTTGCATCTGGCCTTCTACGACCACCTGACCAACCTGCCCAACCGGGTGCTATTGATGGACCGGCTCAAGCAGGCCCTGGCTTCCAGCGCCCGCAGCAACCACAGGGGATCGCTGCTGTTCATTGACCTGGACAATTTCAAGAACCTCAACGACACGCTGGGCCATGACATGGGCGACATGCTGCTCAAACAAGTCACGCAACGCCTGGGGTCCTGCATCCGCGAGGGCGACACCGTGGCCCGCCTGGGCGGGGATGAGTTCATGGTGATGCTGGTCGACCTGAGCGCGCAACCCATGGACGCCGCAGCGGAGACCGAAGCCGTCGGCGAGAAGATCCTTGCTGCGCTCAATCAGCCCTTCCAGCTTGGCTCCTATGTGCACCGCTGCACTGCGAGCGTCGGCGCCACTCTATTCAGCGACCACCAGCAGGCGACCGACGAGCTGATGAAACAGGCCGATATCGCCATGTATCAGGCGAAGAAGGCGGGCCGCAATACCCTGCGCTTCTTCGACCCGAAGATGCAGGAGAACATCTCTGCCCGTGTCACGCTGGAAGACGAATTGCGCAGGGCGATCGAGAGGCAACAATTCCAGTTGCATTACCAGATCCAGGTGGACCGGGACCTGCGTCCTTTTGGGGCAGAGGCCCTGATCCGCTGGCTGCACCCTGAACGTGGCACGATATCGCCTGTGCAATTCATTCCGCTGGCGGAGGAGACGGGACTGATCCTTCCCATAGGTCTTTGGGTGCTGGAGACCGCCTGCGCCCAGATCAGGGCGTGGGGGCAAGATGCACGCACCCGCGAGCTGACGCTGGCGGTGAACGTGAGTGCCCGGCAATTCCGCCAGGCCGATTTCGTGGCGCAAGTGCGGGCGGCCGTGCAGCGCCATGCCATCAAGCCGCGCCTGCTCAAGCTGGAGCTGACCGAAAGCCTGTTGCAGGAGAACATCGAAGAGACGATTGCCATCATGAATGCCCTGAGCGACACCGGAGTCCAGTTCTCATTGGACGACTTCGGCACCGGCTATTCATCCCTGCAATACCTCAAGCGGCTGCCGCTCGACCAGCTCAAGATCGACCAGTCGTTCGTGCGCGACCTGGCCTCCAACAGCAGCGACATAGCGGTCGTGCGCGCCACCATCGCCATGGCGCGAAGCCTGGAGCTGGACGTCATCGCCGAAGGGGTGGAGACCGAAGAGCAGCGCCACCTGCTTCTGAAAAACGGCTGCACATACTACCAGGGCTATCTGTTTGGCAGGCCGGTGCCGATCGAGCAGTTCGAGGCATCACTGAGGCAAGGGTGATCACCTTCGAGGACATGGCGATTACGGAAAGGCCGTTTTCCGCCCTGCTGACAACATCCTTTGTTTCGGATGGCGAACATACAAGCTGACGTTATTGAAAGATCAAAAATGCGCCACAATCAGACTCTCTGATTTGAAGCTTGATGATCCGGGTAAGGTTACTGATAGGTTGCGGCGCTCCATAGCACCGTTCTGGTTTGCTGCAAACGTGCGCCTTAGTGAACAACGCACCCCGCCAATGGACAAATGCGGACGCTTTTCGAAGCCCCCCCCGAAGGACTTGCCGGGGGGGGTAAGCAAGTACCGTTTATTTCCTTTTTTCGCTGTCAAGCCGTCTGTCATCCATGACGATGACAAAGGCTCCGAACAACGGAATTCCAGCGAGAATTAGTTCAGCTATACCCACGTTTGATCTCCCCTAGTGTTGGTTGAAAAAAGTATTTCAGCTTCTCGTGATTTCGCACTCGAGCTGGAAGAACTTTATCATGTATTACCTTAGAAAAACACTAGACAATTACCCCTATTCCATTGACAACTATAAGGTTATTCCATTTTTGGAATCTTCAACAACGGAACGATCTGGCGCTCGATCAACCCGTTGTTGGGCGAAAATGAGCAGAATCTGCAAAAAGAGTCGGCCCCATCATCAGACTCCCGCTGATGAACTTGGCAAGGGCAGTGACGTCCGAGGGTGTATCGGAACGGCAGGATCAAAACTGGTTCACCAACGACAGGTTCGATCCCCTGACTGGTGACGATGCCGTGGCCGCCCGCAAACAACATTGCATTGAGCAGCCTGGCACGTGAATAATGGCCGCAAACGCGATGCTCTTGCGAAGACCTGCCCATGCGCATGAATCAGGCCATCAAGACTCATCGCCAAAGCCCACACAATGCAACCAATCAGATGGATCTGTCCGTAGACAACATGCCAATGGCGCTGGATATGAACGCGTTTTATTCCTGCGATTTGATGCCCTTAAACGTCGCCGCCATCGGTTACTCAGATCAGGCTGGACGCGATATTTATGGTCAGCGCTACCAAAGTGGTATTGAAGAAGAAGGCCAGGATGCAGTGTGCCAAACCTGTTCGACGCATCGCTCTGCTTGTAAAGCTGACATCAGCGGTTTGACCGGAGGTTCCGATCACACATGCGAAATAGAGAAAGTCACTATAGTCTGGTGAAATGACATCGGGGAAGGCCAAGCCGCCAGGATTGCCTTTCTCTTTGGAGGCATAAAAGTCGTGCGCGTAGTGCAGCGCAAACATCACTTGCGTGAACGCCCATGAAGACAGGATAGTCAGCACCGCGAGCCCTATGTGTTCATAGCGAAGCGAGCCATGCATGTCCTTGACGACTGCGAGCTCTGCAACGATTGCGCAGATAGACACGATGGCAGCGACGATCACCATGCCGAGAACCACAAATTTCCCGTCGTCCTGCTTTATGGCACGGGCACGCATTTTTTCATGGGTTGTCCAGAACATCATGCGGGCGGCCAACATCAAGTAGAGCCATGCCCCGACATTCCAGCCGATGATTGCCCGTGTCACGTCGTGCAAGGCCAAGGATTGCGGCAACAGAGACACAACCAGCACGCCAATAAAAAAGGAGCTGAACAGTCTGGGTCGGGAAAGAACCATCTGCATGAAAGTCGGGCGATGGCTTGAATGAGGGAAGTCGGTCATGTGATCGTGCGTTTATCAGGCTGTTGGTGTTGAGCCATCATAAATCGGTAATGAAAAAAATAGCGATGAACTCATATCAAAGATCGAGAGATTCCCCGGCCAAAATTGTATTCCCGAGAGGACCCGTGTTGATCGGATCATTTTCTAAGCTTCTTCCGGTATCGGCGAAAAATTCACGCGTATCAATGCTCCTCCCAGATGGGGTCCTTTTTCAATCACGATGGATGCATTATGGTTAAA
Source organism: uncultured beta proteobacterium (assembly GCA_963833515.1). GTDB lineage: Bacteria > Pseudomonadota > Gammaproteobacteria > Burkholderiales > Gallionellaceae > Gallionella. The sequence continues at coordinate 5,534 of CAWHYN010000041.1, forward strand.
GGCAATTTCCCGGACGATGGCCAGCCCGAGCCCGCAACCATCAACGCCCGTCGTGTCCAACCTGTAAAAACGTTCAAATATTCTTTCATTCTCCTCTTTCGGAATTCCGGGTCCACTATCTTCGACCTCCCAGCTTACTTGGCCGGGCGTGCTGGCACAGCGCACCGTAACGACGCCTCCAGAGGGTGTATAGCGAATGGCGTTGTCGATCAGGTTGTTGGCCAATTCCTCGAGCCAAATGGGGTGTCCCATCACCTTGGCTGGCTTCAGCTCGAAACCGAGATCGATGTTGTGCTCCATTGCCAAAGGCATCCAGCGTTCGGCTGCATCTCTAGTCAGTTCAGCGAGATCGACGATCTTCGGCGAATGTATTTGCTGCGGTTCGAGACGGCTCAATGTCAGGAGTTGGTGAGCAAGATGCGTAATCCTGCGTGTTCCCGCGACGATGCGCTTGAGTGACTCACCTGGATCGGACGAGCGTAATGCCATCTCGGCTTCCGCCTGTAGCGCCGCAATCGGCGTACGGAGCTGGTGCGATGCATCTGCGATAAAGCGCCGGTTAGCATCAAGGGATTTGGAGAGCCGGTCCAGCAATTCATTCACTTCTGTAAAGATGGGGTAAATTTCTACCGGTATGTCTTTCAGGGGCAATTGGCTCAGGTCGGTATGAGTTCGTCGCACCAACTCGTCCCGCAATGGCTGAATGGACGCAAGTCCATGGCGGACACTTCTGCGTATCATGAAGATGGCTGCGATAATCAGCAGCCCTTCAGGCACCAGCATCGCCAGTATGATCTCGCCGACAAGCCAGTCGCGTTTCAATTTGGTTTCAGCGGAGAGGACCGTGAACGAAGCCCCGTTGCGTTCGCTCAGCAGGGCCGCGACTCGCACCGTCTTGCCGTTTAGTTTGCCATCGTAGTAAAGCTTTCCATTCTCGAATGGGTCGCGTGGGCGAGGCAATTGGGAATTGCCCGCCAATGTCTTTCCATTTGGATCGATAACCTCATAGAACAGCTTGTCATAGCCGTCGACAAGCAGGACTTTTTCGGCGATTGCCGGCAATTGAAGGCGCAAACGATTGTTTATGATTTCGACTTGGCTGGCGAGAGCGAGGGACACATCCATCAGCGCTCTATCGTAGGCGACAGTGGCCGCATCGTGTGCAACAAAATAGACAACGCCGCCCCCGGTGACAATTATCGCCGCCATGAGCGGCAACAATTGCCGGAGCAGTTGTCGTGCAAGGCTAGCCTCCTTCGTTTTCATCTGTTCCCAAACTGTAGCCGAGGCCACGTATTGTCCGAATAATCACCCCTGACCCTTCCAATTTGACACGCAGCCTCGAGACTACTTTTTCGACCGCGTTGACGGAATTTATATCATCCTCCCAGCCATACAGCGCTTGCAATAGTTGTTCCTTGGTGACAATGCGGCGAGTGCGGACAGCGAAATACTCCAGCGCTGCCAATTCCCGGGCGCTTAAGTCGAGCGGCCTATCTCCTACCCAGGCGCGGCGCCCTACAGTATCGATTCGCAAGGAGCTTATGCTGATTTCCGGGTCTGCATTGCCATGGCTTCGTCGGATCAGGGAACGTATACGCGCTTCCAGTTCAGTCAGGGCAACAGGTTTAACCACATAGTCGTCCGCCCCCAGATCGAGAAGCCGGACTCTTTCATCAACGGCTTCCCGCGCTGACATTACCAGAACAGGTACGTGCTTGCCGGCCCCCCTCAAGCTGCGCAGCAAGTCCGCTCCATCCGCGTCAGGCAATCCCAGATCCAGCACCACAACATCATAGTTTTGGCCCAAGAGCCATCCGTCCGCTTCACTCTTGTTCTTGGCCCAATCGATTATATAAGCCTCTTGATGGAGGGCACGGCAAATGACGTCGGCCAAGGGATGGTTGTCTTCGATGAGCAGGAGGCGCATGCGTGGTCAGGAAATGGTCAGCTAAAGATTTTATGATAACAACTTATATTATGGAACGGCTCACGAACTAAAGCGATTTTGCTCTCCTCATCTCCATCTTAGGTCGATAACCTAAGTTTATCGGAGCAGGTAACTGCTCCGATTTTTTATTGGTGCGCCACGCTTGGCCCCTTTCGCGCAAACGAAACTCCGCACCGGCTGTCACACGGGTTGGCCTCGACGAGCAGCATAGCCAATAGCCGGCCAGAATCAAAAACAGACGAATAGATCGCTTGAATCGTACATAGCGCCGTCGAACGCCGCTTGGGCGGCAAAACGTCACCCGACACGCCATGTGACAAAATGCGGCTCCGCGTGAGGGCCTCTCCATGCGTGAACCGTGCGAAGCAGGGCTTGACGACCAAACGCCGGATGAGTTCTACTTCCAGAACCGGCCCACGCCCACGCTGCCAAAAACCCCGGAGGCATTGACTCGAAGGCATCGACTAAGAATATAACGCATCTGGATATCTGAAATAATGTTCGACGAAATGTCATGGTCAATCAAACTTACAATCGAGTAATGATATTAAAAGGACAGGGTGTAGCCATCGCAGGCATATGTATCTGCACTGTATTTTCGTTTACTGACGTAATTGCTGCGCCGGAGGAGGTACAAGTCTATCTTGACGACTTCGCGGAAATCGGAAAGCCTGGCCTCGATCTGCATACAAATTATGTTGCATCCGGACAACCTTCGGCCAGTCCTTCGACCAATCATCAGTTCCGTGTCACCCCTGAATTCAGCTATGGCATCAATACCAATTGGGAAGTTGCTGCATACTGGTTGACGGAGAGGGACCCTGGAGGTTCACCTCAAACAGATGGCATGAAACTACGGACCAGATGGCGGCCCAAAGCACCTTCCGCAGACACTCTCTTCTATTGGGCGATGAACCTTGAGGTCGGACAACTTGCCGAGCGGTTCTATCAGGATGTGACGAGCGCTGAAATCAAGCTGATAGGGGTTTGGAAGGCCGCCCCCTGGACGCTAGGCATTAATTTTAATATTGACCGGTCACTGAAGACTCATCCTGTTCAAGCCGCTACCTCGGAGATTGACACGAAAATTGGATATCAAGTCATCGAAGGATTGCAGGTTGGAATCGAGAACTATTCTTTCCTTGGTACAATCCGCAATAATCCGGGCGAGCCCCAAAATAGCCAGGCAAACTACTTGGCCACTGACTTTAATCTGGGACGATGGGATTTTAACGTCGGAATCGGGCGCGCTTCTGGCGAGACTCCGGACAAGACGGTACTAAAAGCGATTATCGGTGTGCCTTTATAAACATCATTGCAAGCATAGCCAACCTAGAAGCGATTTTCGCCAATATCGGCACGCATGATGTAGCGCATTTCCGAGCCTCAAAAGGAAGACAACTATGGCACAGCACCACGAAGACAATCATTCTCATAACCACGAGCACAACCACAACCATGACCACGGCCACGGCGGACACTCGCATGGGGGCGGCCATCACCATCACGGCAATCTGAATAATCTTGGTCGAGCCTTTGTGATCGCCATTGCGTTGAACACGACGTTTGTTGTCATTGAGCTGACTTTTGGCTTCGTTGCCAATTCTACCGCGCTGATGGCCGATGCCGGGCACAATCTGTCTGATGTGCTGGGCCTGTTGCTGGCATGGGGCGCGACGATTCTTGGCCGCAAGGCCCCGAGCGAACGATACACATATGGCCTGCGCAGCACATCGATTCTAGCCGCCCTGGGAAATGCGATGTTTTTGCTGGTGGCGTGCGGGGCAATTGCCTGGGAGGCCATACAACGCTTTTCGCAAACCCCAGTGGTGGCGGGATTGACAGTTACGCTTGTGGCGGGTATCGGCATCATCGTCAACGGACTGTCCGCTTGGCTGTTCATGAAAGGCAGCAAAGGAGACCTGAATATTCGAGGCGCTTACCTGCACATGTTGACCGATGCCGCCGTTTCGCTGGGCGTGGCTTTTGCCGGGATTGTCATGATGTTCACCGGCTGGTACTGGTTTGATTCCGTGATCAGTCTGGTCATCATGGCCGTTGTCTTGGCGAACACCTGGGGGATGCTGCGCGAGTCGCTCCAACTGGCTCTGAGCGCCGTCCCGCCACATATCGATGTGTCGGCCGTGGGGGATTATCTGCGCCATTGCCCCGGTGTTGCCGATATCCACGATCTGCACGTCTGGGGCATGAGCACGACCGAAAGCGCCTTGACCGTCCACCTGGTAATTCCAGGAGGCTACCCGGGGGACGCGTTCATGGATGGCATCATGCAGACGCTCAAGGATCGTTACTCCATCCAGCACAGTACATTGCAAGTCGAGCAAGGTACGACCAATCATTCTTGCGCGCTGGATGGCGGTACGGTTGCCCACGCTCATTGAACGTGCGGCATTCTTGTCGGTTGGTGAAAAGCGAGTAAACTATTGCCATCATGGGCTATACTTGACAAGGACAGAGCATGACAAATACTGTGAAATCGATTTTCATATTATTCGGATTGTTCGCTTTGATTGGGCCCGCGCACGCGGTCAGGCCTACCGTTACCACTAATGCCGCTACTGCCTTGAGTACAACAGGCGCGACCCTGAATGGCACGGTGACCAGCAACGGATCCACCACCACCGTCAGCTTCAACTACGGGCTGACCAACGCGTACGGTACCACGGTGACCGCAACACAAAGTCCCCTGGCGAGCGCGGCCACGAATGCGGCCGTCTCTGTTTCCTTAACGGGGCTGACGTGTGGCACGACCTATCACTTTCAGGTCACGGCGACGAACAGTTCAGGAACGACAAATGGCGCTGACGCCACCTTCACCACCTCGGCTTGTTCTTTCGCCTGCTCGCCCCCGCCGAACATTCCGTCGGGCTTGTCTGTAACTTGCCAATGCGACACGTTTGCGCGTGCGACCCTCAATCCATCCACCATTTTTGGCTCCAATTGGATCGTATCCACCAGCGATGCGACGGGAATATTGCCGAGCATCGTGAATTCAGGCTACCTGCGCCTGACCAACAACACCGGTAACAATGCCAAGGCAGCGACCGTGCCCGGCATCTTTCCTGCTGCTGGCAACTATATCTCAGTCGAGTTCAGGCAATACGCATACAACGGCACCGGCGCCGATGGTATCGCCGTGACGCTGTCCGACTATTCTGTTCCTGCCGTGCCTGGAGCCTACGGCGGCTCGTTGGGTTATGCGCAGGAAACGGGGATCCATGACGGTTTTGCCGGGGGATGGCTGGGTGTTGGCCTTGATGATTACGGCAATTACCAGAACCCGACCGAAGGTCGTCTCGGCGGGCCCGGTTCTACACCGGAATCAGTCGGCGCGCGTGGCTCGGGCACCGGCCAGACCGGCTACCGCTGGCTTGGTGGCACCAGTGGCCTTTCACCAACGATTGATAACCATACCTCCACCACGGCGTCCCTCGGCTTCTTTTATCAGGTGATTGTGGACGCGCGCAATGATCCCACAAGCACAACCGTTGCCATCAATCGCGATACCACGGGCACTGGCAACAACTATACCTCGCTGATCAGCATCCCGAATGTTTATACCGCTGCCGCGGCACAGGGCTTTACCCAATCCCCGGTTCCAACCAACTGGCAGATCTCCTTCACCGGATCCACCGGAGGCTCTACCAATATCCACGAAATCGGCAGCCTGCGGATCTGCGCCTCGAACTTTGTGCCGCCCAGTGGCGGAACCGCCGGCGGGTTCAATGCCGTTGATTCGGGATACGGGACAATGCCGTTGCCGGTGCAGGACTATTTGACCGGCCACATCTATACAAAGCTGGTTGGGACACCGTTCAATCTGGATGTGGCAGCGCTGTCAAATAGCCAGATTCTTACGACCTATGCAGCTTCGAGCAGCAAGACCGTCACGGTCAAGCTCGTCGATAACAGCGACAGCCTGGCCAACTCGGCACTGGACTGCACGCTGTCCTGCACGACCACGTGCACCAGCAAGACAGCGGTCACGGGTGGCACCCAGACTCTGACGTTTGCAAATGGCGCCACTGACAAGGGGCAAAAGCAGTCCCCGAGTTTCACGATCAATTCCGCCTACCAGAAACTCGTGGCCGTCATCAGCGATGGTACGACCACCGCGTGTTCGACGGATTCGTTTTCGGTGCGGCCCTTGAGCGTCGCGTCGGTCACATCGAGCAATGCCGGGAATACAGGTACCACGGGCACGCCGATCATCGCTGCCGGCAGTCAAAATTTTTCCCTGACGGCAACGACGACCGGTGTAGCGGGCAGCCCCAGCAACTATACCGGCGTCCTGAAGATAAACAGCAGCAACGTGACGGCAGCCAGCCCTGCCACCGTGACCGGAATCCTGACCGGCACGCTCCCTGCGGCGACATCCGGTACGCCCTCGTCCACTGCGACCGGCACGACATTTACCTATAGCGAAGTGGGCGCCTTCACGCTCCCGGTCAACAGCGTGTACGAAGGCGTTGTCACGGCGGTTGATTGTGTCGGATTCACGACGGCACAATGTGATGCTGTCAAGGCAACCACTTGGACGGGTGTGGATAGCATCAGCACCAAGGGCGACTGCAATGCGGACAGCTTTTCAAATACCATCGACGGCGCAGGAAAGTACGGCTGCAATTTTGGTTTGGCGACTGCCGGGACGTTCGGTCGTTTCGTGCCCGATCATTTCAATACCACGACATCCGGTGGCATGCCGTGCCCGACAGGGTTGACATGCCCGATCGCATACAATGGCTTCGTCTATTCCGGCGAGGCATTCACCACCCAAGTGACGGCGCTGAATGCCGCTGGGGTGACCACTTTCAACTACGACAGCGCAAAGACTTTGTCCAAAGCGGTGACGCTCTCTGCGTGGAATTCGGCCGGCGGCGCGACCCAAAATCCCGGCGGCGGCGCTCTGACGCTCAATACGGTGCCTTCCACCGCGTTCAGCCTTGGCGTGGCCTCGACGACCACCCCGGTCTACACATTCTCTACGACACCTACCGCACCGACAAACATATATGTCAGGGCAATAGACACGGATAACGTGACTTCCCTGAGGGGAGTTTCCTCGGTTGAGGGGGGGATGATGATCGTGAGTGGCCGCATCAAGATCAACAATGCGCACGGTTCTGAATTGCTACCGTTGCCAATTTCCCTGACCGCACAGTACTGGAACGGGTCAAGCTATGTGACCAGCACTACGGATAGTGCGAGCAGCTTCACGGCAAGTTCGGTCGTGTTTTCGAATTGGCAAACGCTATCAACAGGCTCAACCAGCGTTGTGACTCCACCCACATCCGTGGCGTTTTCCGGTGGCACGGCCAGTTTCACCCTTGCCAAGCCTGGAGCAGGCAACACGGGTAGCGTTAATATCGCGACCAGCGCACCGAGCTATTTGCCGAGCAATACCGCGCGCGCCACCTTCGGCGTATACAAGGGCGCAAAAGAGATCATCTACATGCGCGAAAACTATTGAGTCAGCTATCGCTGCGGGACCGGCACTTCGAAACATATACGCTTCCCCTCGTTCAAGGTATGCGCGACTGTGCCAGGCACGCCCTTGCATAAGCAAGCGCAAGCGTGTACTACCTGTTGCCTGAATGCGGACGAATGGTATGAAGCCTCGGGGAGATCCAGGAGCGAAGGATGATTGACGGTTACACATAAAAAAGCCCCCAAACCATTACGGTTTGGGGGACAAGTTCGTTCCGAGAGGAGAGTCGGAACTCATGCTCAAAAGGGGAGGGAATGAGCACGGGCGAGAATTGCTTCATCGCCAGCCCCAATTCTCCATTAAGATATTCACAGACTGAAGAGAAATTCGACGGGCGGCGGAACAAAGCCGATAACTGGCGGCTGCCCACGGTTTTGCGGTTGATTTGACCCTGAAACTGGCACTCTGTCGCTGGTCGGCATACTGAAACGGCTTATACTGTCATCATCCCGGTCGTGCCGGGAATCGATCGGCTTCTTTTCAATGTTTGGATCAGAAACCCAAAGACATCGGCGGGAAGCGCCAAACCCAGCTGGCTGAAACGCTTAACGGATTATTCCGGCATGGACGCCTAGTCCAAGTCACATGACGAAGCAACGGCGGCTATTGAAGCTTCACGACGGGACCACGACAAGAGCCACCCCCACGTGATTCTCAATGGTCATACGCCAGAATGCGCGCGGAATATCGATACTTCCGGGTGACACGAACATGGCGTGTAACACCGAAAACCAACTCTCAAGTCGACACGAAAAGGCCGACTGATTCGCAGGGCAGGGAAATCGCCTCGAGATAATCATCTAGAACAAGTGACCCATCGGGGATCGATTGAATCGCAGACGCAAATAAGTTGACACGGTGAATCGCGAATGTGATTTAATTATTGTGCGTTGATTACGTCACCATGCTTTAGAGTCCCGCATTGCAAACTTTCACTTTTATAAAGATAAATCAGCTGGGTGGATTGGGGAGGCAAATATGAGCATTGTCATTCCGGATGTCGCTCTCATAGACAATAGCGACGAACGCGCACCACTAGTGCTAGTACTGGATTGCTCCGGCAGCATGTTGGAAGACAACAAGATCGGTCTGCTTAATGAGGGCCTCAAGACACTTGCAGCGGAGCTCAAAAGCGACCCGATCACGGCCCGATGTGGAAGGGTATTGGTCATTTCGTTTGGGGGAGACAACGACGTCGAACTCATGGGGGACTGGACCGATGCGATGGACTTCGCTCCCCCTGAACTGAAGGCAGGCGGCATGACTCCCCTCGGTGCGGCGATGAAGTGCGCGCTGGATGAGGTCGAGTCGCAGAAGAGCCAGATGCGCAGCGCCGGTGTCTCATACAAACGCCCAATCGTCATGCTGTTGTCCGACGGTGAACCCACTGACGAATGGCAGCGAGTGGCGGCAGATTGCAAAAATGCGGAAGCCTCGCACAAAGTCAACGTCATGCCGATTGGCATCGGGGACGGTGCCAACCGGGACATTCTCGGCGCGTTCAGCAACAAGGGGGCTTTGAATTTGAGCGGGCTGAAATTCAAGGAGCTTTTCATCTGGCTGAGTCGGAGCATTCAGGCCGTTTCACGGGCACCAACAGGAGGAACGGTTCAGTTGAACCCTGTGGACAGCTGGGCTCAAATGCCAACTGACACCCAGGGATAGCGATGAAATGGAAAGTATTTTTTGCGTCTGCGGCTGGCAAGTATCACTTGGCGCACAATGCCCCCTGCCAGGACTCGGGACATTTCAATGTGATCGAAGATGTATTGATTGGTGTTGTATGTGATGGAGCGGGATCAGCTAGCGAAGGCCAGGTGGGGTCTGAATTTATCGCGAGGAAAGTGACGGAGCTGCTTTCAGAGTCAATAAGGTCGGAACATTTCGCGGACAAAACGGAATCGGACTACCGCGATCATCTCCTGGCGATTATTCAGGCCGCCCGCTCAGAACTCAACGAAATGGCTCTTTCTCGGCAGCTCGAACCCAGGGAGTTTGCCTGTACCCTGGTGGGCTGCATTGCATCCCGAAATGGGGGCTGCTTCTTTCATATCGGAGACGGGTTTGCAATTCACCTGAGAGAAGATGGAGACTCCGTGCTGTCGAACCCCGAAAATGGAGAGTATGCCGATGAGACGTACTTCGTTACCGATGACAACTGGAAAGACCATGTCAGGGTGACGCCGGTCTCCGCAATCAACCGGGGATGCCTTATCGGGCTGATGACGGACGGTGCATCTCCGTTCGCTGTCAACCGCCTGAAAACGGGATTTTATCGGCCCTTTATCGATCCGGTCGTGGCTTTCCTGAAGAATGCAACAGAGCACAACGGGAATCTGGCCTTGAAAAACCTGCTGGAAAGCGAAAAAACGGCCGAAATCACGCCTGACGACAAAACGCTGCTGCTCGCTTTGGCAAGCTGAAAGGCAGCGGACGGCATCCGTGACCCTCTCCCATGGTTTCCTCCAACAAGTCGCCAAGCAACACCGTCCAGCTGTTTTGGCCTGGACGGCACGCTGAGCAGGTCAAGCTTATTGCCATCGGCAAATCGGGCGGAGCCGGCGAGGTCTTCGAAATAGAAGGCGAACCCAGATATGTAGCCAAGATTTATCACGCCACCACCCAGAAGGCGCAGCTTGCTCGCTACGCCCAAAAAATCAGATGGATGATCGACAACAAACCCGACTTGCCGGAGATCCCCGCCGAGTATGAGGGCATTGTCCAATTGGCTTGGCCGATTGCTTTGGTGATGAAGGAGTCCAAATTCGCCGGCTTTGTCATGGAGAAAGTCGACTTCGGCAGGACGATGGAATTGGATTATTTGCTGACTCGCCGCCAAGCCACCGGGGAAGGCTTCGAGGCGGATTTCGGGAAGCTCGTGACGGTATGCTACAACCTGGCTTCCCTCATCAATTGCCTGCACAGCAAGAAAATTGCCGTGGTGGACTTGAAGCCCATCAACCTGAAAGTCTATAAATCAGAACTCTACGTCTCGATCCTGGACTGCGATGGGTTTCACATCTATTCCGACAGCTTCCGTTCCGAGGCGCCACAGGTTACCCCTGAATACCTTGCGCCCGAATTCCATGATAAGGCCGTGAGTCATCCCGAAGCCCAGGACTGGTTCGCGCTCGCCACCATCATCTTCAGGTTGCTCAACTACGGTATCCATCCCTTCGCGGGCATCGCTGCGAGTCGCCACCCCTATCCGACGGAATTGTCGGGACGCATCAAGATTGGCCTCTATCCATACGGGAAAACCCCCCATAAGAGCGTTCGTGCCACGCCTGCCAGCATCCATGAAACCTTCCCAGACGCCATCCGGGAACTGTTTGACCGTGCCTTTGCTTCAATGTCGGATGGTCGAGCCACTGCCTATGAGTGGGCTGCGCTTCTGAGGAGCTATGCCAACAAAAGCACGGGCCACATGTCCCAATGCCAGAAGGGTCATTTGCAGTTTTCCGGTAAATCCTGTCCAACTTGCCTGCGAGAGGCCATCATCCAGGGACACGCGGAGCGCCACAGCCGGTTCATGACGCAACTGCAGGCAACCCCCGCAAGAGCCCTCCGATACGTGAAGAGAACACTGAAGGGGACCCACACCTCGCCTTTTCAGGCGGCGCTGGCACAACCGCAGCTCAACGTGGTGCAGCTGGCGCCAACCGTCCTGTCGAACCGGAACGCCATTTCGGTCGAAATACTCTGGATCGTCGGGCTGCTCATTACCTACTGGTGGGTGAAATGACCCAAGCCATCGCGGTTACCTTCCTGATATGTGCGGCCCTCTTTGTGTCTTGGCTTTGGCGGCCGCGGCAGGCGGCAGAACCGGGGGTCTGGATGCTGCTCATCGCTTACGCGTTGCTTGGGGCGTGGGTACTCTGGTTCGAACTGTATTCCCCATCGGGTCAGGAACCCGACGGATTTGCGTTCTGGAAGCCGACCGTGATGTACTGGACGCTGTCAATTATCCTGATCATGGCGCCTCTCCTCGGTTGGGGTTATCCCGCCAAAGCTCTATTTGGTACCTACTTTGCGTTTTCAAACAAGGCATGGCGCTGGATGAATCGGGGATTTGCCGCGTTATGCGCTTTGCTGGGAGGCGTAAATTTGCTTGTTGCTTCCCACGCTTCGGAGGGCAACTGGATTGGGTTCAAGTACAGTGCCATGATGACGTTGCTCTTCCTTATTCTGTTCCGTATAAATTTTGTATGGCTCCCCATCTTGGCAAACATCGCCATCACGCTCTACCGCATGCTGTCTCACATGAATTTTGCATGGCTCGCTACCCTGGCGAATGTGACCATCAAGCTCTACCGCCGCGCAATAACGTTCATCCGGTGAAGTTCGACCTGGTTGCCATTCGCGCCGAGGAGCTTCTCTTAGGTGCACATGATGTTGGTAGCGGTTGAATGACGAAAACATTTAGCAGTTCGCACATCACTCATGTCCGGATCTGGTTTGGGCGACTGGAGGAGGATATTTGCTTTGGTCAACAAAAAGATCAGCAAGGGCGCAGCATGCAGTTCAAACGTCCGCGATTTGCGTTAAACTATTATCATGTGTGGACGCTATGCCCTTACTTCACCTCCCGAGGTCATCGCTGAGCGGTTTGAATTACTGTGGTTGCCGAAAGTCTCGGCGCACTACAACATCGCCCCAAGTCAGATGACTCCGGTAGTGCGCGCCACTGGCCAGGGGAGAGAACTTGTTTTTCTGAAGTGGGGCCTGATTCCATCCTGGGCCAAGGATCCTGCCATCGGCGCAAAACTTATCAATGCACGCGCGGAGACCCTCGCCGACAAGCCCGCATTTCGCAGCGCCTTTCGGCGACGCCATTGTCTCGTTCCGGCAGACGCATTCTACGAATGGAAGGCCGTTGGGGGACGTAAACAACCCTACTGTATCCGGATGGCGGACCAGACGCTGTTTGGCATGGCCGGCCTCTGGGAGCATTGGGTGAATCCAGCCGGCGAAACGGTTGAAACCTGCACCATCATCACCATGGACGCGAATGACTTGGTTAGGGACCTGCATGACAGGATGCCGTTGATTATCGAGCCAAGCGACTATGGCGCCTGGCTTGATGCATCCAATCCCAACGTGCATGCGTTGTTGAAGCCTTTTCCATCGGAACAGATGAGCTATTTTCCTGTCAGTACCCGCGTGAACAACGTGCGCAATGACGATGCCGAATGCCTCGTTCCGCTCGAAAGGCCGGCATCCGGCTAAGCAATCCTGCTGCTGCGGCAGCGAAGCGCTTGCTCGGGCCAGTTTGTCGTTTGATCCACCGGAAGATCTGCTCGATTTGGCTTGCCAATTCTCATATACTGTATAAAAATACAGTATGCTGGATTATCCTATGAATACCCAAGAAATCAAGACAAGCACTGAGGATTCCTGTCCTCAACGCATGGGCGCTGGAGAATGAACCTGGAAGTTGAACGCACCCCAGAGACGGAGGCGGGAGCGTACCTTGCGCGCCTCAATCCGGCGCAGCGTCTGGCCGTCGAGCACGGGACTGGCGGCGATGTGGTCGCAACCGGTCCCCTATTGGTGATTGCCGGCGCAGGATCTGGCAAGACCAACACACTTGCGCATCGCGTCGCCCGTCTTATCGCCCAAGGCACCGATCCGGGAGCGATCCTTCTTTTGACCTTCTCGCGTCGCGCGGCAGATGAAATGGCGCGCCGAGCCGAGCGCATTGTCTGCCAGCTTGCAACTGCCCGTCCCCGAGTTGCTGCGGTCAAACTGGGTTGGACTGGCACGTTTCACGGGATTGGCGCGCGCCTGCTGCGCGATTACGCCGGCAGGATCGGCCTTGATCCTGGTTTCACCATCCACGACAGGGAAGATTCGGCCGACCTGATGAATCTGGTGCGGCATGAGCTCGGATTGTCCGGCAAGGCAAAGCGCTTTCCGCTGAAGAATACCTGTCTTGCGATTTACTCGGCCACGCTCAACACCATGTTGCCCCTTGAGGAGGTGCTGCAACGGCGCTTCCCATGGTGTGCCGAATGGAAAGACGATCTCAAGCGCCTGTTCCTCGCCTACGTGGAAGCCAAACAGCAACAGAACGTGCTGGACTACGATGACCTGCTGCTATATTGGGCACAGATGGTCAGTGAACCGGTACTCGCTGACGAGATCGGCGCCCGTTTCAGCCATATCCTGGTAGACGAATACCAGGATACCAATGCGCTTCAGGCAAGGATTCTGCTAGCCCTCAAACCAGATGGGCGGGGCCTTACGGTGGTTGGCGACGACGCACAGTCGATTTATGCCTTCCGGGGCGCGACCGTGCGGAACATCCTGGATTTTCCTGCGCAGTTCGCGCCGCCCGCCAAAATTGTGACCCTTGAACAGAACTACCGATCCACCCAGCCAATCCTTGCTGCTGCAAACGGGGTTATCGGGTTGGCCACAGAACGTTACAGCAAGAAACTGTGGAGCAACAAGGCCTCGGCCGAACGACCGCAACTCATCACCGTGCGCGACGAGACGGACCAGGCTGCCTTCGTGGTGGAGGAAGTGCTGGCGCGGCGAGAGATGGGGATCCGGCTCAAGGCACAGGCGGTACTGTTCCGTTCCTCGCATCACAGCGCGGCGCTGGAGATCGAACTCGTCCGGCGCAACATTCCATTCGTCAAGTTCGGCGGGTTGAAGTTCCTGGAATCAGCCCATGTCAAGGACGTACTCTCGGCACTGCGGTGGATTGAGAATCCGCGCGATCGGGTTGCAGGGTTCAGGGTGCTGCAACTCGTTCCCGGTATCGGTCAGAAGACTTCCGCACAGATTCTGGACAACCTCGCCTTGGCGCAGGATGTCATGATGGGGCTGCGGGAATCCCGGGTGCCACCGAGTGCGGTCGAAGGTTGGCAGAATTTCCTTGGCGTGGTCGAAAACCTTCGCCGGCACTCTATGCCTTGGCCGGCCGAATTCGAGACGATCTGCCATTGGTACGCGGTCCATTTGGAGCGTTTGTATGAAGACGCGCAGATTCGCCAGATGGATATCGACCAGCTGGAAAAGATCGCAGCCACCTATCCCTCGCGACAGCGCTTCCTGACCGAACTTACGCTGGATCCGCCCGATGCGACAAGCGACGAGGCCGGGGCGCCTCTGCGCGACGAAGACTACCTCATCCTCTCCACCATTCATTCGGCGAAAGGGCAGGAATGGACGGCGGTCTATCTGCTAAACGCGGTGGATGGCTGTTTGCCATCGGACATGGCTACCGGCAGCACAATGGAGATCGAGGAAGAACGGCGATTGTTGTACGTGGCAATGACCCGTGCCAAGGATCACCTCCAGATCGTGGTGCCCCAGCGTTTCTTCATCACACAACAGTCCCAATTCGGTGATCGTCATGTCTATGCTGGACGGACCCGCTTCGTTCCTGCCGGTCTCCTGGATCTATTCGAGATGAGGTCCTGGCCGATGGTTGAAACAACAACTGCCAATGCAGGCAGCCGTTCCCGGGAAGAAGTTGTGGATCTATTGGCCAAGATGAAGGCGATGTGGAAGTAATCAGGCTGGTCATCTGGCCGGCTAGGTGTCTAGGTGCTTTTCGGTTTTGGTCGGCCTGAGCTGATTCGAAATTACACCTTAGAAATTACATTTCATATGAATGACCCCTTGAATTATCCAACAAATACTGTATAAATATACAGTATTCAAAAGGAGCCCTCATGCGCGATCTCACTTCACGCCAACAAGAAATCCTGCAATTTATCCGTGATCGGATTGAAGCGACCGGATTGCCTCCAACACGCGCCGAAATCGCACAGGAATTCGGATTCCGTTCGCCTAATGCTGCCGAGGAGCACCTCAAGGTGTTGGCGAGGAAGGGCATGTTGGAACTTCTGCCGGGCGCCTCACGCGGCATCCGCCTCGCGAATGGGGGAGGGCTGCCAGTGGTGGGAAGAGTTGCGGCAGGTAGTCCGATCCTGGCCCAGGAACATATCGAAGCGCATTACCAAATCGATCCCGCGTTATTCGCACCGCGTGCGGACTATCTCCTCAAGGTGCGCGGCATGAGCATGAAGGATGCCGGCATTCTGGATGGCGACTTGCTGGCAGTGCATCGCAGCAGCGAGGCTAGAGCCGGCCAGGTCATTGTTGCTCGGCTCGATGACGAAGTCACCGTGAAGCGTTTCAAGAAAAGCGGACACGTCGTGGAGCTTCTCCCCGAAAACCCTGACTTCGAACCCATTCTGGTAGATCTGCGTCGCCAGGAACTCGTTATCGAAGGCATCGGTGTCGGTGTGATTCGCCAAGGCAAAGATCTATGAACGCATCTCTGGATTCGGTTCTGCAGCACCCTGGCATCTGGCTTGGCGACCAGCTTGCCAAGGCGGGCGAGGGTGCGCTGCCGACCGGATTCGCCGAGCTGGATGAACTGCTGCCGGGCGGTGGCTGGCCGCGCGGAGCGCTGACGGAAATCCTGGTAGAGCGGGAAGGGATCGGTGAACTGCGACTGTTGCTTCCGGCGATGGCCAGAGCATCAGAACAAAGCAGATGGCAGGCTTGGGTGGCGCCGCCCCACTTGCCCTATGCACCAGCATTAGCCGCTGCCGGGGTTAAGTTGAAACAACTGCTGATAGCGAAGCCCCAATCTGCAGCCGATGCTTGGTGGACGGCGGAACAAGCACTGCGTTCCGGCTCATGCAGTGCCGTGCTGGCATGGCTGAAGACGCCTGATGAGCGACGCATGCGCCGCCTGCAACTCGGGGCGGAATCCGGCCGTGTCTGGGGTATCCTGTTCCGATCCGCGAGTGCCGCGCAGGAGCGTTCCCCCGCCGCGCTACGGCTTCTTCTGAAAGCAACTGCGGATGGTTCCTTGGCGGTGCATATCCTCAAACGCCGTGGTGGACAAGTGAGCAAGCCGGTGATGGTGGATCTGCATCAAACTAATGGCGTTCGCCGTGCCCGCGCATCCGCAATGCCATTCCCTGTTGTGCAGTTGCCTTGGGAAGCAGCCTGAAGCTGACCCTTCCAAAAGTATCCGCTGCGAGCGTCGTCCATGTTATGGCTAGCCCTCCATTTCCCCGAACTTTCACTGGAAGTCTTCTCCCGGGGCGCCGCTGCGGTCAAGCCCTTGGCCGTTTCTGAAAAACTTGGCAACCGTTCGCGCGTTATGGCCTGCAACGAAGCCGCCAGTATCTGCGGTGTGCGTCCGGGCATGCCGGTTTCCGCAGCCCAGGCAGTGGCTGACGGGCTCATAGTGCGCGGGCGCGATTGGGTGGCAGAGCAGGAATCCTTGGCTGGCCTTGCTGTCTGGGCGGGCAGGTTTACTCCTGCTGTGAGCCTCCAGCCACCGGACGGGCTGTTGCTGGAAATCGGCAGCTGCCTCAGCCTGCACCGTGGTCTCTCCAACCTTCTTGGACAAGTGCGCAGCGGGCTACACAAAATGGGCTATGTCTCGGTCCATGCCTGCGCGCCGACGCCGCATTGTGCCTGGTTGTTGGCGCTGGCAGGAATGGAAACCCCCATCAGCGAATTGACGCAGCTTGAGCAGGCCCTTGTCGCGCTACCAGTGAGGCTGCTCGCTCAGCCGTTGGAAACTTTGGCAGGCCTGGAAATGATCGGGGCACATACCCTTGGCGACTGCCTGCGGCTTCCGCGTGCCAGCATGACGCGCCGTTTCGGCCAAGAGCTTCTGAATGAGCTGGACCGGGCAACAGGCAGGTTGCCCGATGCACGCGCCTTTTTCATACCCCCGCCCAGCTTCAAGCGCCGTCTGGAATTGCCGGCGCCTGTACAGGAAGCGGAGGCACTGCTGTTCGCAGCTCACCGCCTGATGCCAGAATTGGAGGGGTATCTCAGCCTGCGCCAGGCAGGTGTACAGGAACTGGAACTCATCTGCCAACACGATAATGTTCCGGACTCCGTATTGAAACTGGGGTTCGTACAACCCACTCGTGCCGCGGACCGGATGCTGCTCCTGCTGCGAGAAACTCTCGGCCGCACCCGCTTGCCAGCCCAGGTTCACACCATCATGCTCAATGCCAGGATCATTCTGCCGCTGGAGGCGTCGAACATGGACATGTTCCAGGATGGCGCAGAAGCAGGGGATGGCAGCCTGTTGCTGGATCGGTTGCGCATCCGGCTGGGAAAGGAGGCGGTGCATGGCATCGCGCCAGCGGCAGACCACCGGCCGGAACTGGCCTGTCGGCATTGTGATGCCGGGGATGACGCGGGGTCATCATGCAATCTCCAGCGACCCTTGTGGCTGCTGCCCAAGCCGCTACTCTGCCAGGAAGGTCGGTTCGTGCTTAAGGCCGGGCCGGAGCGCATTGAGAGCGGCTGGTGGGACGGCATGGATGTAGCGCGCGACTATTACGTGGCACAGAACCAAAATGGCTCGCAGCTATGGGTGTACTGCGACCGCTCCAGTGGAGAGTGGTTCGTGCACGGGTTGTTCGCCTGAAGCACTGGATTTTTTATGAATGCCTACGCCGAGCTGCATTGCCTTTCCAACTTCACGTTCCTGCGCGGTGCATCACATCCGGAAGAACTGGTGGCACGTGCCCATCAGTTGAATTATGCGGCGCTGGCCCTCACCGACGAGTGCTCCCTGGCGGGTATCGTGCGCGCCCATGTGGCGGCGAAGGCATGTGGATTAAAACTGATTGTGGGCAGTGAGATCCGCTTCCCGGACGGCCCTAGCATTGTGCTGCTGGCGACAGACCGCAAGGGCTACGGCAACCTGTCGGCACTGATCACACTGGGACGCCGCAACGACATCAAGGGCCGTTACAGGCTTTCACTCAACGATATTAAAAATGGCCTCCCTGGCTGCCTCGCGCTGCTGCTGCCAGATCCGCTGCCTTCCTTGGCGCAGGCGCAACAAGTCGCGGCCTCTTTCCCGGGGCGGTCATGGCTGGCGGTTGAACTGTTCCGCGCCCCTGACGATACAGATCGGCTAGCCGCATTAGGCGATCTGGGAATGGCAGCAGGTCTGCCCTTGGTGGCGGCGGGCGACGTGCACATGCATGTCGCGTCGCGCCGCCCGTTGCAGGACACGCTCACCGCTATCCGTCTGGGTGTGCCAATATTTGATGCAGGAGTTGCACTGTACCCGAACGGAGAGCGTCATCTGCGTGAGTGCGCCGACCTGGCGCGCCTCTATTCATCGGAATTGCTGGAACAAACCCTTGTTGTCGCAGCGCGCTGCCACTTTTCCCTGGACGAGTTGCGCTATGAGTATCCCGAGGAACTGGTACCTCCAGGAAAGACACCCATCTCCCATCTGCGGCAACTGACCGCAGAGGGCCTCACGCGGCGTTTCCCGGGCGAGGTGCCTGACAAAGTGAGCTCCTTGGTGGAACATGAACTGGCACTCATCGAGGAACTCAAGTATGAGCCGTATTTTCTTACCGTGCACGATATCGTGCGCTTCGCCAGGGGTCGCAATATCCTCTGCCAGGGACGTGGGTCGGCGGCCAATTCCGCGGTGTGTTACGCCCTGCATATTACCGAAGTGAATCCGGCGTGCATGGAAATGCTGTTCGAGCGCTTCATTTCCAAGGAGCGCAACGAGCCGCCGGACATAGACGTGGATTTCGAGCATGAGCGCCGCGAGGAGGTGATCCAGTACATCTATGCAAAATACGGCCGGGAGCGCGCGGCACTGGCTGCCACCGTCATCACCTACCGGCCCAAGAGCGCCATGCGCGACGTTGGCAAGGTGCTGGGCTTCTGCCTGGATCAGGTTGACCGGCTATCAAAATCAGTGGCGTGGTGGGACGGCCAACAGGTATTGCCGCAACGGCTGGCGGAAGCCGGATTCGACCCAGACAACCAAAAAGTACGGCTGTTGGTGCGGTTGGTCGACGAGCTGGTGGGCTTCCCGCGTCACCTGTCCCAGCACGTGGGAGGTTTCGTGATTGCGCGCGGCAAACTCTCGCATCTGGTGCCGATAGAGAATGCGGCGATGGCAGAGCGCACCATCATCCAGTGGGACAAAGACGATCTTGATGCCCTGGGTCTCCTGAAAGTGGACGTGCTGGCGTTGGGGATGCTCTCCGCCATCCGTCGTGCGCTGGAAGAGGTAAGTACGCTGCGCGGCCACCCATTCACGATGGCGGATGTTCCAAGCGAGGATCCGGCCGTGTATGACATGATCGGGCAGGCTGATACGGTGGGAGTGTTCCAGATCGAGTCACGCGCCCAGATGTCCATGCTGCCGCGCATGCTGCCGCGCTGTTTTTACGATCTGGTGATCGAGGTGGCCATCGTACGGCCGGGGCCGATCCAAGGCGGCATGGTACATCCCTACCTCTGCCGCCGTCAGGGCCTGGAACCGGTGACTTTTCCGAGCGAGGCAGTGAGGGATGTGCTGGAACGCACCTTGGGGGTGCCAATTTTTCAAGAACAGGTGATGCGGCTCGCGATGGTCGCGGCAGGGTTCACACCGGGCGAAGCAGACCAGGTGCGACGCTCCATGGCAGCGTGGCGGCGAAAGGGCGGGCTGGAACAATTCGAGCGGCGCTTGATTGACGGCATGCGCGAGCGCGGCTACCAGGAGGAATTTGCCCGGCAGATCTTCCAGCAGATCCAGGGCTTCGGTGAATACGGCTTCCCTGAGTCACATGCTGCCAGTTTTGCGCTGCTGGTCTATGTTTCCGCCTGGCTCAAGCGCCATGAGCCTGCGGCGTTCGCCTGTGCGCTGCTGAACAGCCAGCCGATGGGTTTCTATGCTCCGGCCCAAATTGTGCAGGATGTCCGCCGTCACGGCGTGGTGGTGCTGCCGGTGGACGTGACGGTCAGCGAATGGGATTGCACATTGTTCCTTGCATCCCCTCCATCTCCATTGAGTGGTGAAGGCGGGCGAGGGCGTCACCATCAGCCAGCACTCCGCCTTGGCTTGCGCATGGTAAAGGGCCTCTCGCTGGAAAGCGTGGCACGCCTCACAGCCGCGCGTGCACATAGGCCTTTCGACAGTGTGGAAGACTTGGCCTTGCGCTGCGGGCTGGAGAAACGTGACCTGAAGTGCCTGGCCTCAGCAGGGGCCTTGGCTGCACTGGCCGGGCACCGCCGGCTAGCCTACTGGAATGTCGCGGGCATCGAGCAGGGTACACCCCTTGCATTTGCCCCAGTCGAGGAAATTCAGCCAGAACTGCTTCCATTGACCGAGGGCCAAAATTTGACTGCGGACTATGCCAGCTTGGGGCTTACCCTAGGCAGACATCCATTGGCGCTGCTGCGCAACCTTCTCGGGAGGCAACGATTGATCACCGCTGAGGCGTTGCGTGCATTCCCCCATGGACGGCTCGCGCGCGCAGCCGGTCTGGTAATCAACCGCCAGCGCCCCGGAACAGCGAGCGGGGTGACCTTTCTTACCTTGGAGGACGAGACCGGACAAATCAACGTAGTGGTATGGCGCGACCTCGCCGAGCGGCAGCGGAACGAGCTGCTGGAATCACGGCTGCTGGCGGTATACGGAGTGCTGGAACGGCAGGGGGAGGTGACGCATCTCATTGCAGGGCGGCTGAAGGACTTGACCCCTCTCCTGGGTAACCTTGTGACACAGTCGAGGGATTTTCATTGAGGGTCTGCTGCCGTACTTCGAACCAAACTCAGGACCACACGTAAGAGTTGAGCCGAGACAGCGACCCCTAATTGGAAGTAAGATAAATCCGCAGCCACCACCCCGATAGAGATTGGCATCGGCGATATCGTCGCTTCCACGACCGGTTCAGTGACTTTGATTAACACCGGCTTTATTGGACATAGTGTTCCGGAGTCCGTTATCGTGCCAGCGGCCCTTGCCACGCACCCTTCGGGAACGGATACGCGATAGCAATTGATTAAGGAGAACGACATGCCCTCAGATTTTGGTTTTGGACTATTTCTAATACTGCTGGCCGCACTGGCTTTCGCGAGCTTACGGATCTTCCGCGAGTATGAGCGCGGCGTCGTCTTCACATTGGGCCGTTTCTGGAAGGTAAAAGGGCCAGGACTGGTAATCGTCATCCCTGGTATCCAGCAGGTCGTAAGGGTGGATCTTCGCACTGTGGTGCTAGAGGTGCCAACTCAGGATGTAATTTCGCGCGACAACGTATCCGTGAAAGTCAGTGCCGTGGTGTACCTGCGTGTAGTGGATGCCCAAAAGGCGGTCATTCAAGTGGTGGATTACCTCAATGCCACAAGTCAATTGGCACAAACCATGTTGCGATCGGTGCTGGGCAAACACCAGTTGGACGATATGCTGGCAGAGCGCGAGAAACTGAATAATGACATTCGGGAAGCCTTGGACACACAAACTGACGCATGGGGAATCAAAGTCGCCAACGTCGAGATCAAGCAGGTCGACCTAACCGAATCCATGATACGGGCAATTGCCAGGCAGGCTGAGGCGGAACGCGAGCGGCGCGCAAAAGTGATTCACGCCGAGGGGGAGTTGCAGGCCTCGGAAAAATTATTCCAGGCAGCCAGGATACTTGCACAGGAACCGCAAGCAATCCAGTTGCGATATCTTGAAACGCTAACAGTCATCGGCGCAGACAAAAATACGACCATCGTATTCCCTCTCCCAATGGATCTTGTCAGGCCTTTTTTGGAAAAATCAAAATAAAATTAGGCCAGGGAAGATGACTGGCAGCGGTGACAAAGTATCACCGAAAGCAGAACGGGCTGCCGATAGGGTGCCAATACAATCTCTTGAACCTTATTCGTTGGCTAGGCTCTTGCGACTCTCTTCTGTCAGGCGCAATACTTTCGACGCCGAAAAGAGCCCCCGCAAATGAGGCGGTTCCCCTTCCTTGATCTCTATAACCGGCAAGTGGGTGCGGCCACATTTTTGCAGCGCCTCTAGTATGGAGTGGACCGTGGCCTTTTCCACATCATGCACATCCAATGCGACCATCTCGCCGAGTCCTTCCATGATGTCAGAAACGAGGATGTCCTTGTGCTCTTTGAATCCCGAGTTTTGCAAATAGCGCAGAGGCTTCTCACCCATGATGTCATAGGACGTAATCAAACCGATAAGCCTGTCGTTCTGCTTATCCAGAACAAAGGCTGCACGAAGGCCTGCGTGCTTCATCTTCTTCAGGGCTTCATCTATCTGCTCGTCCGCCTCAACCTTGAAGAAGGCCCGTTCCCTGAAGTCCGTCATGATGCTTGTGGCAGGGTCAGTCAACTTGACTTGCCATGACTCATTCTTAGGCGCAGTGACGCCAGAATCCTTGCCAAGTGTTTTTAAATGTAATGTGCGGTGCACTTGATGTCGCATGATAGATCTCCTAAGTTAACTTGGATTCTTTCTCTTGCAGGTCAAGATTCTACGCCACCATTCTGCGCTATCGTACATAATTTTACCTGAAAACTGATTAGACTCCGCTGCCCCCCAGCATCCATCGAATGCAATGAAGCATCGACTTCCCCGGAAAGCGCCGCATGCCGTAAGTCGTCGGCGTGTCCCTCTGGGAATTTAAATACGAAAATCGGATCGTTCCTATCAGTGACGGGCAGCCGTCAATTGAGCATTTCGGGGGTGAATCATGAGGAAAATGAATGCAGAATCTATGAATATTGAATGACACATAACCCAGAGGGACTTTTTCTGGGGCTATGCAAAACCCACGTTGGCCGGATGTCTATACAATACTCGAAAAGTCAATGGCAGGTTAACATATATGGCTATTTTTTCAAATTGTTACGAGAGAGTATTGATAAATCACTTCAGAAAAACCGGCGCGGAGCTTTTTTGCAAATTGATAATTTTGCGGCCACTTGCCAAACTTAAAAACCCATCACTCCGTCCTCCATTCCCGCTGTTGCGAGCAGCTTTGGGCAGCCCGGCGGTTCGAATGTAAAATGCTTGCGCGCCTTCGGCAGGTCCTGCCCATGAAGAACGTCTCCCCCAAATTCGTTAGGCACTACATCGACCGAGCGCATAATCATGCTCTTCCGGCTCGCCGCCGAAGTTGTTCTACTGATTCATCTGGGCATTCGCGGCATTCGTCCCGTTACGTGTAGCAACCGCAGCGTTGGATCATCGTTATTCATCTTCGAGCGACCATAAGGGGGCTATTAGTTGGACTCACAGGTCGCACTTGCCCGCTCACGTACTTGGAGAATCAGCCTTTGCTCAACTAGTCGATTCCAAAGCTGGATTAATTCCTAAGCAATGAGCATCCATGCGTAGTGCCGATTATTCATTACGAGGACTACATAAGAGTGAAATCGCTCTGAACAAGAAGACACATCGCAGATAGATATGCTATAAAGGATTCAATCAATTGAATTGAATTCCACCCTCCGGCCGATGGGTTGGTTTGATAATAAGAACATATTCTTAAGACCATTATTTGATTCCACGGGAGAGTAATTCAAATGCGTAGCATTGTCACAAGACTCATAAACGTTTTACCATCTCTAGCTCTGATATTACTGACTGCTTGCACCTACTGTGGTACTACGGGTCAAGTTTGCACTAACGCTTCACTTGGATCTGGGACCGGGAGTGGCACTGGGACTGGCACTACGGGCAACATTGGGGGGTTCGCCTATGTGACCAACAGCGTTGATAACACGGTTTCCATCTATACCGTGAACTCTAGTACTGGACAACTGCGGGCCGACGGCTATGTCATGGCGGGAACGGCCCCTAACACAGTCTCTGTCGATCCCACTGGCAAGTTCGCTTACGTAGCCAATGGCACTTCCAACAACATATCAGCCTTTACCATCAACGCCACGACTGGCGCACTTACCGCTGTTCCTGGCAGTCCATTCGCGGCGGGATCGAGCCCATATTCCGTCACCTTCGACCCCGCTGGCAAATTCGCGTACGCGGCTAATAGCGGTTCCAACAACATATCAGCCTTTAGCATCAATGCCACGACTGGCGCACTTACCATTGTTACTGGCAGTCCATTCGCAGCAGGGACGCATCCTTACTCCGTTACGGTCGATCCCACCGGCAAGTTCGCTTTCGTTGCGAATGCCAACTCTAACGATGTCTCGGCCTACACCGTCAATGCAACGACCGGCGCACTCACCAGCGTCGGGCCGACCGTGCCCGCCGGAACAAGTCCTGTTTTCGTCACTGTT
This sequence comes from uncultured beta proteobacterium, assembly GCA_963833515.1. Lineage (GTDB taxonomy): Bacteria > Pseudomonadota > Gammaproteobacteria > Burkholderiales > Gallionellaceae > Gallionella. Next base: position 30,052 of record CAWHYN010000041.1, read on the forward strand.
GACCCTGCGGGTACGTTTGTCTACGTGGCAAACGCCGGCTCAGCCAGCGTTTCGGCCTATACCATCAATGCTACGACCGGCGCACTCACCGGCATTGGTGCGGTGGCTGCAGGAACGAATCCCCTGTCCGTTACCGTCGATCCAACGGGCAAGTTTGTCTATGTCGCAAATACATTCTCCAACGACATTTCGGCATACACCATAAATACAACGACCGGCGCACTCACCAGTATTGGGGCAACGGTGCCCGCAGGGACAAGTCCCACATTTGTCACCGTCGACCCTACAGGTACGTTCCTCTATGTGGCGAACCAAGGTTCCAACAACGTCTTGTCATACACCATCAATAGCGCTAGTGGCGCGTTGACACCGCTCGGCACCATGGCGGCTCGGAACGGGACATATTCGATTGCGTTGGCCAAGATCACGACCCCTCTAAGCTATACGCCGAAGTTCGCTTTCACGGCCAACTCAGGCTCAAATGACGTCTCGGCTTACACCATAAATGCAACCACGGGCGCTCTGACCAGTGTAGGAGCCACTGCAGGGGCGGGGACATCCCCTCTTTCCGTCACGGTGGACCCTATGGGCAAGTTTGTCTATGTGGCGAATTTTGGTTCCGGCAGCGTCTCAGGATATAGTGTTAATAGTGCGACTGGTGTTTTAACTGCAATTACGGGCAGCCCATTTGCGGTGGGGACAAGTCCCTCTTCTGTCACTGTAGATCCGACTGGCCAGTTCGTTTACACGGCAAATACGGGTTCCGGCAACATATCGGCCTTTAGTATCAATGCCACGACTGGCGCACTTACCGCAGTTGCTGGCAGCCCATTCGCGGCAGGAACGAGTCCCCGTTCTGTCACGGTAGACCCCACCGGCCGGTTCGTTTATGTGGCGGACAACTCTATTCTTAGCAACGTTTCAGCCTATACAATAAACGCCGCGACTGGTGCACTTACCGCTGTTGCTGGCACTCCATTTGTGGCGGGGTCGCTTCCCTTTTCCGTCACCGTCGACCCCACGGGTCAGTTCGTCTATGTGGCGAATCAAAATTCTAACGATGTCTCAGCCTTCACCATCAACGCCAGCACCGGGGCTCTCACAAGTGTGGGAGCGACTGTAGCGGCAGGGACAAATCCTCTCTCCATCACGGTAGAACCTACGGGAAAATTTGCTTATGTGGCAAATCAAATTTCTGCCAATATCTCAACCTATAGCATCAATGCGGCGACTGGGGCCCTTTCCGCCGCTTCCGTTGCGGCAGCGGGGCTCAGTTCCAGATCTGTCAGCGTGGATCCCTCGGGCCAGTTTGCTTATGTGGCGAATTATGGGGGTAACAGCATCTCTGTATTCAGTCTCAATAGCACCACCGGGGCATTAACCAGCATCGGTTCAGCTGCATCGACGGGAACCAATCCTTCGTCAATCATAACCAGCGGAGGGTTGTAGCAGGGAGTTCCATCAATCAAACTGAGCCCAATTTCTTAGCGTTTAAAGAGGGAGCTTAAGCTGCATGAGACGTGGCTAAATGATCCCCGCATCTCATATAATCAATGCTCCCTGCGGCTATTTCAGGCATAGCCGTTCTGATGGCAGCTACGGTTATGCAGAAACAAGCAAACATGCGGTCATTTTAGTAGATTGACGTTAAGGGACGCCAACCGAAACGTACCGCTGACAAGGAGGAGACATGAACAAGTTAATTGAAAATATTGCTACCGCCGCAGCCGTGCTGGGTGTGGTCCTGTCCATCGGCGCCGGCTTTGCCAGGTTGCTGGGCATGTACCATCTGGGCGGGTTTGAGACCAGCACCGTCTTCAATGGTGGCATGGGCTTGATGCTCATCGGCATCGTTGGCAAACTGCACACGCTAAAGCGCGCCCCTTGATCCAAGAGCCTGGCTGCCCTCTTGTCGAATTGTATCTGCAACCAGCGTCTATTTTAGGGCAATGCAAAGATTTCTCATGTCAGTTGGAGCTTTCTGGCAGACAGTCAACAAGGATGAATAGCTCCTTGTGCCATAAGACGCTATGGCCCGAATCAAGGTCTTCTAAGCTGCACCGGATTGAATTCGGTTTTGTACGCTTACGTCGACCAGGCGGAACTTAGTGCATGGGAGCTTCCGGCAATTTCAGTACCCCAGCGCCAAGCCGCTCTTGCGGCGCGGGTCGATTGCGCCGTAAAAACGATCCTTGCCGACCGGCTTGCCGCCCAGAGACGGCGCACCGGCCAGGATTGCCGCAACTTGGTTAGCCGGCGGCGGGTCGCCGAACTTCTGGCCCCAGCCCTCGAGCGTTTGGCGCGTGTCGGGGCCGAGCGCGTCTAGCTCGAGATTCGTCACATCCGGCACCCATTGCTGGTGGAAGCGCGGCGTATCGACTGCCTCCTCCACGCCCATGCCGTAGTCGATCACGTTGAGGATGGTGAGCAGCACTGTGGTGATAATCCGGCTGCCGCCCGGCGCGCCGAGAACCATCACCGGTTTGCCGTCTTTGGTGATGATGGTCGGGCTCATTGAGCTAAGGGGGCGCTTGCCGGGTTGAATCGCATTCGCGTCGCCCTGCACCAAGCCATAGAGGTTCGGCACGCCGGGCGCCGAGGTGAAGTCGTCCATCTCGTCGTTCATCAGCACGCCGGTCTTTGCGGCAGTGACCTTGGCGCCAAACCAATCGTTCAGAGTGTAGGTGACCGAGACCGCATTTCCCCACTTGTCGAGGATCGAATAGTGCGTTGTGTTGCTCCCTTCGTGCGGAGCCACGCCGGGCCTGATGTCCGTCGAGACACCGGCCTTGTCCAGGGCGATTACCGCGCGGATCTTTGCGGCGTAGTCTTTGTCGAGCAGGCGACCCAGTGGGTTGTTCACGAAAGCAGGGTCGCCAAGGTAACTGTTGCGATCGGCATATGAGTGGCGCATCGCCTCGATCTGGTAATGCACCGCTTGCGCCGAGCGGAAGCCGAGCGCCTTGAGCGGATAGCCTTCGAGGATGTTCAGCATCTCGCAGAGCGCAACGCCGCCCGAACTCGGCGGCGGCGCTGAAACAATGCCATAGCCGCGGTAGGTGCACTCGATAGGTTTTAGCTCGCGCGTCCGGTACTGGTCGAGATCGGCCTGCGTCATGATGCCATTGCCCGCGCGGTTGCTCGCGATGATCGCGTGGCCGACGGGCCCCTTATAGAAGCCGTCTTCGCCCTTCTCGCTGATGCGCCTCAGCGTTTGCGCCAAGTCCTTCTGCACGATCTTCTGGCCGACCTGGAATGGCTTGCCATGGTTCAGGAAGATCGCCGCCGAAGCCGGATCTGCCCTGAAGGCATCAGTCGCTGTCGTGAACATCTCGATGTCGCCTCGGTCGAGCACGAAGCCCTCCAGCGCGTATTTGATTGCGGGGACGAGGAGGGCGGAACGCTTCATCGTCCCATATTTGGAGAGTGCCATTTCCATGCCCGAGACCGTACCCGGCACGGCAACTGCGAGGTGACCGCGAGTGCTCGCGCCTTTCACGACGTTGCCGTATTTGTCGATATACATGTCCGCAGTCGCGGCCAGCGGCGCCTTCTCGCGGAAGTCCAGGAAAGTCTTGCGGCCGTCGGCCAGCTGTATCGTCATGAAGCCACCACCGCCGAGATTGCCCGCCGCCGGGTAAACCACAGCCAGCGCATAGCCCACCGCTACGGCCGCATCTACCGCATTCCCGCCCGCCTTGAGTACGTCAACGCCGACGTGCGTCGCCAAATGCTGTGCTGTGACCACCATGCCGTTCTCGGCAGAGACCGGCGCTTGCGAAGCAGCCTGCGTATTGAGCTGGCAGAGCGCGAGCGCGACGGCGAACAGGAATTTGGCGAGTCGATGGAGTTTCATGGTGAAGACCCAATGGTACATAAGAAGGCGGCGGCATTGCCAACATGCCTCATATAAATTATTCAAAGTATTTCTTTAAAGACTGAAAATGGGCCGCGAATCGTAGTTAGCTGCAGTCACTAATGGCAGCGCGTATTGCCGTGACCGCCGCGAGATTGAGCCAATCTGGCTGTATCAGCCGAGCCGCACGGACTGCGACTCTTAGTCTGGTCAACCAGATTTACATCAAACTAAAAATAAATATGTTGCATATAATCATTATGTTACATTGCTATTATAAGGTTAAGTATCATAAGCTACAACCAAATTACTTCCAAGAATTGAAGCTAGATAACAATCATTTGTGCTTCATGATCTAGTTTCCGGACGAGATTGCTAAAGTTTTGGAAAGCGTTGCTAGCATCGAGTAAGCATTGCGGGTTGCGAGTTACAAATAGCTGCGCGCAGGAATTCAGAGTGGCAACGCGAGACGAGATATGGGTAATGCGCGAACGCCTGGTCAATTTGAATTTGAACACGATATAGCGGTCAAGCAAAAGACAATATGCACTTGCAAGGCGTCAGTCTGTCCGCATCACTGATGACTCAAGCTCCATGGGCTTCATATATGAGCTTCGGGCTTAGGATTCCCGCGAAAGGCTGAGAAGTGTTCAGCTTTGCCGGTTCCTGATATTCGCATAATGTATATTATGTCAAATCGCGAAGCATGCAAATTCGTTCATCAACAGGCCCTCTTATGGGGAGAAGTGAATATGGAACCAATTCGGAAGTAAATGTCGAGACATGGTAGCCAGTTGACCGCACCGATCCATTGGCGGAAGGCCGCCAACTATAAACACTATTTAGACAAATTATCTGCCTACTGGATTAATATTGATAATTGGTGGGTAAATATCTTAACAGGCGGTCGGTCTGCAATCGTAATCACGAGCCTATCCTGAATTTTGTGTGTAGAGGTCATATCATGCTAACTAAAGGAGCGATGAATGACCGAAGCAACGAAGAAGCCGCGCAAGCGCAAAGCCACAGGCCCATTTTCCAACGAGCTGCTTGATCAACTTTTAGCCCAGGTATCCGGCAAGGATGCCGAGAGCCTGTTGGGCGAATCCGGCCTGATCGGGCAGCTCAAGAAGCAACTTGCCGAGCGTATGCTGGCCGCTGAACTGACCCACCATCTGGCGAATGAGGAACCCGATGAAGGGGCTGGCAACCATCGCAACGGCAGCAGTCCCAAGACCGTGCTCACCCCCAACGGCGCGCTCGATCTGTCCATCCCGCGTGATCGCTTATCCACCTTCGAACCGCAGCTGGTGGCCAAGCACCAGCGCCGCCTGCCCGGATTCGACGAGCATGTGATCGGCATGTATGCACGGGGCATGACGGTGCGCGAGATACAGGGGCACCTGATCGAACTGTACGGCCTGGAAGTTTCTCCCGATTTAATCTCCACCATCACCGACGAAGTCATGGCCGAGGTAGCGGAATGGCAAGCCCGTCCGCTAGAGGCCATGTATCCCATCGTCTATTTCGATGCCTTGCGGCTCAAGATACGCGACGAGGGCACGGTCAGAAACAAGGCGGTCTATCTGGCGCTAGGCATCGACGCCACTGGGCGCAAGGATGTGCTGGGACTGTGGATTGAGCAGACTGAAGGCGCCAAGTTCTGGCTCAAGGTGTTCAACGACATCAAGCAGCGCGGTGTGGCGGACATCCTGATTGCCGTGGTGGATGGGTTGCGCGGCTTTCCGGAAGCCATCGAGGCAGTGTTCCCGCAAACCCAGATACAGACCTGCATCGTGCATCTGATTCGCACCTCGCTCAATTACGTGGGCTGGAAGGATCGGAAGGCACTGGCTGCCGAGTTAAAGGCCATCTACCAAGCGGTCAATGCCGAAGCTGCGGAAGCGGCCTTAACCGAATTCGAGCAAGGAGCATGGGGCAAGAAGTTCCCACCCATCGCGGCGGCCTGGCGACGGCAGTGGACGCAGGTGATTCCGTTCTTCGCCTATCCGCCGGAGGTGCGCAAGATCATCTACACCACCAATGCCATCGAGAGTCTGCATATGCAATTGCGCAAGATCGTAAAGAACCGTGGGCACTTCCCCAGCGACGAGGCCGCCACCAAGCTGCTGTATCTGGCCTTGCGCAATATCGTGAAAGACTGGAAGATGCCACCACGGACATGGAAGGAGGCGGCCAATCAATTCGCCATCATGTTCGGCGAACGATTCACGGATGCTTTAAATTGATGCCGTGACTAAACCAACCTCACACACAGAATTTCGGATACGTCCGTAATCACTAGTGGAATTCATCGTGTAACACTACTGGTACGCAAGTCTCCAAGATTACTTCTCATGGTACTCCACTCTCCAAAATTACCACTTTTCGGACGGAAGTCATTTTGGAGATATGCTTTTTAAGTTGCCAGCACAATAGGGCCGATGGCACTTATTAAGCGTCTCCAAAATTACTGCCCCCGACACCAGTCGCTCATGTTACTCGGGGCAGTCCAAATCTCCATAGGCGTGCCGCGACCAATCCCGCCAGGAACAACGCAAGCGTTGAAGGCTCTGGCACCGTAGTACCATCCCCCACACCTCCAGCGGCAGCACCCACAGCAATCAACTGCCCACCCCCCTCTAGAAAATAATCACCACTCAGTTCTGGATTGTCCGCAGCGTTGTAATACAAGAACAGATCGCTCGCTCCAATGATATTTGTAATGTCGTTACCCGAAAACAACAGACCGTCGAGTATATCCGCATACAGCGCGTCGCCACTACCAAGCCCTAGGATGAGCATATCTCCAGCACCGAGATCGATTGTGCCCCAACTAAAATTATTGGCGAAGCCTGCGCCACTATGTCCGGCAAGCGCGAATGTGTGTGTGCCGCCACCAATGAAATCCAATTCGGCTGCATCGGTATTCCACAGCGTATTCTGAACGCTATTATTTATGAAGTCGCCCAACACGTTAAGTACATCACCCGCTCCCGCGGTCAAAACACCTGTCGCACCCATATTGAGCCCTTGAACGGCAACCGTTGAAGGGTCGAGCGCAATGGTGCCCAAGTTGGTGATTACGCCGTTCACATTGAGCGCGGCACCCGTCACGGCAATGATACCGGATATGTTGTTCAGCACGTTTCCATTGATGCGGCTTGGGCCCGTGACGTTCAATGTTCCATTGTTCACCAACCCTGGGATCGAACGATTGTGTACATCACCAGCATTTATGATGCCACCGGAAAGGTTGTAAGTGCCCGACATGCCGGGGCCACCACCAATAGTGAGCAAATTCGATGCGGTATTGATTCCCCCCGACTGGTTAAATATGCCAGTCCCCGTGCCCAATGCGCCCACAATCTCATTCGTGGTCTGCATAGCTCCCCCTGACAACACATATTGGCCACCTCCCCCCGCCCCAACCAGTAGTGTGCCCGACACCTGATTGACACCCCCTGACTGGTTGAACATATTCGTGGAGCTAGGCGCAACTCCCTGCACCATGCCAATGCGAACGTCTCCTGCCACCTGCAACGTTCCATCGGAAAGCGTGTAAGTTCCTGCGGAGCCCGCATTCCCAGCAAGAGTCAGATTGCCTGCTATCGTGTGCAATCCGCCGGATTGATTAAAGTTGCCGGTGCCAGTGTCACCAATTACTTCCGCAGTCGTTATGTGAAGTTCCCCATTGGCAAGATTCCACGTACCTTGACTGCCAGCCTGCGCACCCAGCGTGAACGTACCCGCAACATTGACCGTGCCAGCATTCTGGTTAAATGTGCCTGTGCCAGCATCGCCAACCACAACGTCACCGCCCGCCACAAGCACACCTGTGCCGCTCAATGTATAGGTGCCATTGCCAGTAGCATTTTGCCCGATTGTGAGCGTCCCGCCGGCAATGGATGCGGTGCCTGCAGTCTGAGTGAACGAACCAAGCCCCACGTCTCCGACAACAATTCCCCCCGCGACTGCTAAGTTACCCAGACCCCCGAGCGAGTAGCTGCCGATGCCCACAGCACTACCATCGAGTGATAGCGCGCCATTTATTTGTGCGCTTCCACCGGTTTGCGTAAACAATCCATTGGTGATGGTCACGTCGTCCCCAACAGTTAGCTGCGACCCGATTCCCCCGAGAAAGTACTGACCTCCGTTACTGATGGTGAGTGGCCCATCCACGATGTTGGTGCCACCCGACTGACTAAATACTCCGCCCTGAATGATTTCGGTGTATTCCACCTCCAGTCGTGAGTCGTTGGTCAGCCCAGCGGACAGGTTGTAGGCGCCGCTGTTGAAAATTGAGAGTGAACCACCGGTCGGCCCGGCTGAATTGGTATCGATTGTTACCAATCCACCACTTTGTGAAAAGGTGCCGGTGCGTATGACCATGTGCTCCGTCTCAAGCGTTGTTCCTGAGTCCGAAAGCGTGTAATTGCCGCTACCCCCGGCGGCAAACCCCAGCGTGATCGTGCCTTCAATCGATACGGCACTGCCGCCGCTTTGCGCGAATGTCCCATTACCAGCGTTTCCAATCAGCACATAGGCACCCGGTCCTGCAACGGACTCACGATTTACATTAAGCTCACCGCCACTCATGTTGTATGTACCCGAACCGCCAGCACTGCGCCCGAACTCGAGACCGCCACTCGTTGGACCGCTGGTAATGTTCACCGTACCGTCCGTCTGGGTGACTGTTGCCGTGCCGGTACCGCCTACTACCATGCCAAAGCCGACCGTGCTGGCGACATTGAACGTGCCACCAATGATGTTCACTGAGCCCATGCCGCCCCCGATCGGAGCAGGATCGAGTGGTCCGCCAACAACGACCGGACCGGTAAAATTCGCCGTTCCTCCGGACTGATTGAATATTCCGTTATTAGGACCTAGCACCGGGGTTGAACCACTGATTCCGGTAACGACCTGGCCATTGCCAATTACAAGTCCGCCGGCATTGACATTTCCGTCGTTTAGGTTGAACACGCCAGTTACGTCTACCGGTGTTCCAGGTACGACGAGCCTACCGAGTGCAATCGCCTGCGTGGCATTGAGCGTTCCACCGCTTTGGATGAATGTAGCTCCAGCAATGCCCACAGCAACCGCCTCACCGCCACTGTCGACGGTCAACGTTCCACCCGAGAGTTGATACGTTCCCGAGGATACCGAAGTAGCTGCGACGGTCAGAACACCATTGATGGCGAGATTGTTGGACGGCTGATTCAGTGTGCCCGTCACCTCTATCGATGCCTGCTGCGCATCGACGTCGAGTGTTATCGTCGATAATGGCACGATGAACACGAGCTGCCCCGCCTGCGGTGGTATGGGCGAAGGTGCAAGATCCGGAGGAACATTGATGAGGTTCAGCCAGCAAGCGCCACTACCCCACTCCTCACAGCCTGGCACCGAGTAAACCGCAGTTTGGGCTTGTCCCGCACTCGCGCCAAACGCAGCGACCGCGCCAGAGAGGATTATCGCAATGCGATTTGGCAGCTTCATAATTCCCACTTGGTACAAAGCATTAAAGAAAACGGCCGTAAATACTCTTGGCCAATAGACTATTGGCGATCAATCCTATGTGCGGGACATTGATCCGATTTCATGAAAGGATTATATGAAAGAACTATGCCAGACTTAAGAAAGATAATTATTACAAACACTTAAAGAACTATTTGAAGCATTTGTGAACAATTGTGTAAAATTTTTCGACATCTGACCTACCCGATAAAGTGGTCCAAGGTGATAGAAGCTTATGCATGACAATGAGTGCATCAATTGCCAGTTGATGTAGGGAACCCCTGATCAATTCACAAAATATTTCGTCCCCGATGAAAAAAGCCTGCAACGAACGTTTCGTTGTTATCCTATCATTTTAATTTGTCTTTAGTCAGAGCATATAGGCCATTCTGCATATACACATGAAGGATGCTTCGATGCGACACTCCCCCGCGTTGAACTTGCCCGTGAAAAATGTATTTCCTAATTGTGGTTTAATTCCAAGTCTAGGAGACGGAGAAAACTGCAACTGCTTCCTAAGCGATATATTCTGTCCGTTGCCGATCTGATGAAGCGGTACGCGCTGGGGAGAATTGGGGGACTAAGCCTTTTTTTGACACCTATGCGTGCTGCACCCATTGAGCATTGGTAGAATCTACTGGCTAGCATGTCTCCAAGATTACTTCTCACGGTGCTGATGTCTCCAAAATTACTTCTTTCCGGACGGAAGTGATTTTGGAGACGTGCTTTTCATGTTGCCAGTAAAATCAGATAGATAGCATTTATCAAGCGTCTCCAGAATTGCTGCCCCAAACACCTCTTGCGCGGCGTATCGCTTTTACTCCCGGTTCAGAAAGGCCGAAGTGCTTGACCTTGCCTTCCCGAATCAGGTCCTTCACCGTTCCGGCCACGTCTTCGATTGGCACCTCCGGGTCGACGTGATGTTGATAGTATAGGTCGATTGAACCGACCTTGAGTCTCTTGAGCGAACCCTCCAGGCTTTGCCTGATGCGCTCGGGTCGGCTGTCCATCACCTGCTCCCCACTTTCTAATTTTATTCCGAACTTGGTGGTTATCGCCACTTTCCCGCGGAAGGGTGCGAGGGCTTCGCCCACGAGCTCTTCATTGGTGAATGGACCGTAGAGTTCCGCGGTGTCAACGAATGTGACGCCGCGTTCGACAGCCTTATGTATAAGAGCAATCATTTCCTTTTTGTCTGCGGGCGGACCGTAGGCCATGCTCATTCCCATGCAGCCGAGCCCAATGGGAGGGTCGGCCGTGATTCGTCCGAAATTGTTAAAAAATTTCGGTAACCTCATGAATATTAAATGACTCATGTTTAAAATTCGTACGCATACATATTCGGGTACAGCCGACATACATGCAAGAAAAGTACTTAGCGATAGATTAAGCCCTTCCCTAGCGGTTCTCATCCATTTTCAATAGCCTTAAATTGATTGCCCGAAACCGGATATTCGTCACATGCCGGTTTCGACACATTTCAGTCAGTCGCCCTGCGAAAAAGCGGTCGTTCAATTTTGAGGCAACAGACCGGCGGAGATCGCTGCCAACGTGATATCTCACCTCACAGAGTCAGAGCTATAACTTATTGAGAGTTCAGAGATCCTGGCCTCAAGAATTTGAAAACTGAGCCTCGATCCTCATGTCTATATCAATCCTGTGTCTAGCCGAGCAATATCGTATTGCCAACAGGTAGTCCAGCGGGGCAATAGCTTCTAAGCGTTGCCAGTAAAATTTGCCTTAGCCGATTATGATTGGAAAAACAACGATTAATGCAAATACAAAATCGGTCAAGACAATCCAGCCTAGTTTGCGCGAGTATGGTGATTTTAGGCTCATGGTAGCGATCTCCAACAAGGTTTATTGACCTTCAAAATGAAATTAAGATAATAACAAAGGGCTGTGAACCACCCTTTGTCTTAATGCCTGTTAACTTGCTTGCCGCATCTAAGCAACACCAACAACAGCTACTGCAGCCCAACGGCAACAACGGCTACTGCCACCGACACCGCGGTAAGCCAGCCGAATTCGCTGACGAATTTGATGTCTTCTAAAGACCGACTTTTTTCGAGCTGTTCTGCTGCTTCGCGAAAATCCTTGTTCTTCGCCAGTTCCTCGGCGCGCCCCTCAACCTCTGCACGCCTTTCGGGAGACAGCGAAGACAACATTTTATTGAGATTGTCAGGCTGGATTTCAGATTGGATAGTTGTGTTCATGATAATTACCCCCTATTGTTAATATTGATTAAATCGGTAAATGCGCTATCGCAACTCATTTCATTCCCCTTTCATCACCGTGATAACGAAACTGCATGAGGGGCAAAGAATCCACTCGTCGCTTCCATTGGGTCGTTAGATTAATAATCCTTCAACTGCAATGGATGGTGAATTATGCGTAGCCAGCCATGGCAAATATATCAGGGGGTGCTGTTTTTGCTGTCAGATAAGAGGTGCGGGGCTTAGGCATTTCCCTACAGGAGAGAATCGAAGAAGGATTAATCGTCAAGCCCGTGCTTTACCGCATAGCGCACCAAGTCAGACACATTGTGGAGATTCATCTTTTCCATCAAGCGAGATTTATGGGTGCTGACAGTTTTATTGCTGATCAACAATTGCTCAGCGATTTCATTGACACCCTTGCCGGCGACGAGCAGAGTAAATATCTTGAACTCGCGGTCCGACAGGTTCTCGTGTGGAAGTCTTGCTTCCGGCATGCTGACTTCGTTGACGAGCATTTCGAGGACTGTCGAAGTGATGAACTTTTTTCCGCTCGCCACGTGGCGCACTGCCTTCACCATTTCTGCCGTCGCACACCCCTTGGTCAGGTAACCGGCGGCCCCAGACTTGATGAGGCGCACAGCGTATTGATCTTCCGGGTAATTACTGAGAATCAATATGGGTAAACTCGGTCTTTCCTGATGAACCTGCTGGAGTACCTCAATACCACCTTGACCGGGCATCGAAATATCGAGCAGCACCACGTCGCATTCGTTGTGTCGAAGCCAATGCAACGCATCAATACCGTTCACCTGCTCCGCCACGATTTCCATCCCCGGGATGTCTTCAAAGATTCGCTTCAACCCATGGCGCACAATGTCGTGATCGTCGACGATCAGGATGCGTATCATGTCGTTCCCTCTTTTTGGTTGTCACTGAGTAGCGGCAGCATCACCGTCACGCTGAATCCGCCACCAGGCGGGCTGTAAAACTTAATCCTCCCCCCCAGTTGCTCGGCACGCTCGCGCATGCCGAGCATGCCATATGAAGTCTGGGCAATCGTGCCCCCTTCCGGCAGTCCATAACCATTGTCGCTGATTGTCAGAATAACCTTCCCATCCTCGCCATGCAATTTGACTTCCACCCGGGATGCGCCGGAATGCCGTGCGACATTGGTAAGGGATTCCTGGAAGATGCGGAACAGGTGGATTGTTTGCATCTTGTCCAATTGCTTGCATCCTTCGGGGCAGCAGGTGACGAAACATTGAATACCGCTACGTTTCTGAAACTCTCTCGCCTGCCATTCAAGTGCCGCACCCAGCCCGAGATCGTCGAGTATCGTTGGGCGCAAGTCAGTGATAACGCGCCGCGTAACCGTGGCTGCACTATCGAGCAATTGTGACATCGATTGAACGTGTTTAAGAAACACTGTTGCTTCCGTGTTGTCGGGCATCTTGTCCGCCAGCCAGTTAATATCCATTTTGAGCGCGGTCAGGGTGCTACCTAGATCGTCGTGGATTTCCCGCGCGATGCGGGCCTTTTCTTCTTCGCGCACGGTCTGGAGGTGCGTGGAGAGATTACGCAGTTGGCGTTCAGACGATTTGTGTTTGGTGATGTCCTGGACAATGGCCATGAACACCGGAGTACCCAAGTTGATGAACTGTAAGCGCGCCTCCACTGGATAAGTCGTGCCATTCTTGCGGTGAAGAGTAGTTTCGAAAAATAGTGATTCCTGTTCGCCGCTGCTGAGCAATGCCATCATCTCGGCTGCCCTCTCCTTGGTGATCGATGGACACAGGTCTAGCGGAGTGAATTGTTTTAATTCGTCAGACGAATAACCCAGATTGTTCTCCGCACCTTCACTTGTTAGAAGGAAATGCAGAGAGTTGGCATCAAATATGTAGATTTCGTTGAACGAGCTTTTCAGCAAAGAGCCCAACTGTTGCGTCAATTCTTGCGCGCGCCTGTGCATGGTCCCGCTTTCCAATAATATTTCCTCCTCAGCCTTCTTGCGCTCGGTAATGTCGCTGAAAATGCCCACGTATTGGGTGATTTTTTGCCGATCATCTTTTACGGCGGTTATGGTCAGCAACTTCGGATAGGTCTGCCCACTCTTGCGCCTGTCCCATATCTCGCCCGTCCACGAGCCCGTATCCAGCAACTGTTTCCACATCGCTTCATAGAAGGCTTTGTCCTGACGGTCCGAACTCAGGATGCGCGGGTTCTTGCCCAGCACCTCTTCTGCCCTATAGCCTGTGACGTTCTCAAACGCCTTATTGACCCGGATAATATTTGCATGGTCATCCGTAATCATGATGGCATCATGCGTTTCGAAGGTCGCCGCTGCCACACGCAACATATTCTCAGCCAGTTTGCGCGAGGTGATATCGCGGCTCGAAGCAAAAAGATAATGTTGCCCTTCTATCTCCACACCCGTGCAACTGATTTCGATATCGATCAGTGTGCCATCCTTGCGACAGTGTTTGGTCTCGAACGTCGAGCTGACACCATCCTGACTGAGCCGCTTTACGCGTTCCCGCAACTCCTCAGCCGACCAATTCCTGTCCCAATCGGCCACGTTAAGGCCAGCTACTTCTTCCTGGATATACCCCAGCAGGCGACAGAAGGAATCATTCGCTTCCACAATGTTGCCCTGGATATCCAGGATGTGGATGCCATCGATGGCGTTCTTCATTAATATCTGATTGCGTCGCAGGAGAGTCGCTGTTTCCACTTGAAGTCGTTGACGCTCGGTGATGTCGGTATATGTGGCAATGTAATTGGTGACTTTACCGTCCTCATTCTTCACCATGGTGATGGTGAGCCAGGCGAGATATGTCTCGCCGTTCTTGCGTCGGTTCCAGATCTCACCTTGCCATGATCCGGTGTTACTGATGCTCTCCCACATCGCGGCATAGAAGTCCGCATCATGGCGACCCGACTTGAACAGGCTGGGCATCTGACCAACCGTTTCCAGGTCGGTGTAGCCGGTAATTTTGGTGAAAGCACTGTTGACCCGGATCATTACTCCTGCCGCATCGGCAACCATCATGCCTTCATGTGACTCGAAGGCGATCGCTGCGAGGCGTGTCGCTTCATCCACGCGTTGACGCATAATTTCATTTTCTTGTTGCAACTGTGCAGTCATTGCATTTATTCCGCGCGTCAGCGTATTTAGTTCAGTCACGTTGGCGGATACAGCGACTCGCGTTTCAAAGCGGCCGTTACCGATCATCTGTACCGCATCACTTAACTCGCGGATAGGGGACGAAATGCGGCGACTGACGCGCAATGCCATATAAGCGGAAAGCATCAAAAACAGCGCCGTCACACCTATCGTCTTCCAAAGCATCTGTAGCTTGAGTTTCTCAGTAGCTACCCGATCAATTCTTATAATGACCGCGCCAATTTGCTGAACAGCATGCTTGACTCCGAGATCGTCCAGTGCCACTTGCATCGGAAGAATGGGCTCATAGATCCATAGACTCTCGCCACTGCTAAATACTGGGGTCTGCAGATTGACCAACTCTTTGACGTTGCTGAGTGGCATTTTCTTGACTGGGCCAGGATGCTGCTGCATTGCCGGGTTCGCATCGGCTATTGCCTTTCCCGGTTCATTGGAAAATTCCCCCTCTTCAATCAGGCTCTCGGAAGCCGCATTCAGGATGATCACCCCACGCACATCCGGTTGCTGCAGGACACCCTGGGCAATGTTTTGCAAGAAAGACTGATTATTGGCAAACACCCCGTATTCGCTGCTGGAAGCAAGCTGGTGCGCGATGAGCCTGCCATGCTCAATCAAGTCGTCATCCAGATCAGAATAACGGTCATGCAAGAAATAAGTCTCCATACTGGCCGCCACGATCAACAACGGGATCAACGTCAGCCATCCGAAATACTGTCGTACGCTAAGTCGTTTCAAAGTCACCCCCCGTTCCCTTTGTACATCTGTTCGCGAATTGCTTCAGGAGAGGGGACAGCAAGCCCCAATGATCGAGCCACCTGCTGATTCACTGCAACAGTAAAAGCGGCAGGATATTGCGGTTCAGGCAACTGTCCGGTTCGTGCAAATGAAATCACCGTCGCACTTGCTTGCTCAGCCAGCTGTTCCGGTGTGGAGAAGATTGCACCCAGCGCACCGGCATTGACATATGCTTGGGATAAGCCGACGAGCGGGATTCCGCGACGATAACTGGTCAACAAGATGTTGCGAATGTTGCTGCTGTTGTAAATCATGTTATCCGCTGTCGCAAGCAAGACATCGCTGTTTGTCAGCACGCTTTCCAGCCGGGGGAACAACTCGTCTGCCGCAAGAATCGTCTGCACTACCAGCGAACGGCCCCGGTGGGCAAGATCCTGGCTCATGTGCGCAACATCAAGGTATGTGTCCAGTGAATTCAGCAAACCGATTCTGCGCCGTTCAGGAAGCGCGGCCTGCAAAAATTCAAGCTGCCGATCCCATGGTTGATCGATATAAATTGCCGAGATCGAGCGAGTGATTTTATTCGTGGAAGCTTGTGCCAGCAGCTCTTCATAACCCTTCCGGGGAATCATCACCGCCAACACCGGAATTCTGGCTTGGGCAACGGCCAATTTCATTGCTTTCATGCCAACGGCGACGATCAAATCTGCTTGAGGCACATTGGGAGGCAACTGCTCGGAATGTTCCAGTACAGTAGCTTGCATCAAGGCAGGCAAACTTTTGTTTAGCTCATTTGCGAAGGACTGATACGGCGCACCGTTATCGCTTAATACCACCAACACCTTCAGATTCTGTGCCCAGCAGGCAACTGGGGCTGCCACAAACAAACACGCCAGCAGCAAGCCCATCCACTTCCGGACTAATATTATTGTTGGCAACATAAACTGTGAGTCAGCCTGCACTAGAAATTAAGCGTGAGCGTGACATAGCCACGTTGATTAAAAACATTGGTGGCGACATATTCTGTGTAAGCCTGATTGAAAAGATTTTGCACCACCAGCGCCACCTCGCCTTTCATTCCACCGTTGCCATGAAATATTCGGGCAATACGCACATCCATTCGATGTTGTACCGGCTGATAGTCGATCGGCCCACGGTCGAACGGTTGCAAGGAATCCTGATAGTAATAAGATGTGCTGAAGGAATAATCACTGGCCAGACGCTGAGAGTAAAGTAAGCTAGCACTGTATTTTGGTATGCTTGCAGCCAGGATGTCATTGTTCAGTGGACTTGCAGACACCAGAAATGGATTGCCGGCAGCAGCCAATGTTGGCCCGTTACTGCCCGCCAATTCATGAGCAAAATTGATTGTTAGATTACTAGTCTTATTCCATGATTTTCTTAATGTAGCCTCGAAGCCGTGATATTCAGCAGTAAATCCATTTACAAAATCACCTGTTGCAGTATTGGGCATAATTCCTGCGCTAAGCTGATCCCTGAATAGGCGAAGATCCAGCAAAGTCCTCCAATCTGGAAACTCTCCAATATAACCGACCTCATGCGACACCAATTTTTCTGGTACTAGGCTCGGCGAAGTTACTGTTGCACTAGGAACGGACAATGCGCCGGGCTGAATTGGCGGGAAATTCATCTCTGCCAATGCAGGTGTCCGGTAGGCAACCGAAATACCCATTCGGAAGGTTTGCTGTGGCGTCACATGGAAATTCAGAGATACACGCGGAGATGAATATTGATTTCCGACATCGTCTTTTTCGAACATGTCGCCGATGTTGAGTAACAACCGTCTATTGACGCGCCATTCATCATTGGCGAATACCTGTAAGTTTTCAGTGTCCTGCGAAAACGATAAGGAAAGTGACAAGGGCGGCATAATACTTTGTCCGTTGACCAGATTTCTCTGATAATTCGCACCGTATACCAAGCGGTTAGAGTTGGAAGTCGATGTGGTGTGTTGTACTTCAAGCTGGTCGCGGCCCGAATACAAAGTTTGAACGACTGGTCCGGGGTAATACACCCCCGACAGGTAAACAGGCAAAGCTTCGCGTTGATCTTCCTGAATATGGAAGTACTTCAGACTAAACTCGGAAGAATTGTCCAGAATACGTGTCCACACAATCTGAATAAAGTTGGAGTTGGCAATCAAGTCATGTGGAGGATCGCCGTTCGTACTTGATGGATTAGCCGGTGTAGGGTTTTTGTCTATGAATCCGACTTCTTGTACATCATGATTGAAACCGAACTGCACATCCAATCTATCGATCCCATTGGGATAATAGTTCCCGCGATAATTCACCAGACGCGCCTGATTGTTGTCATAGCTGTTATTGAGCAACTGGTCTGCCTTAGGGATATTATTTGGGGGGGCACTGAGATTGTCATAGCCATTATCGGCCGTATAGCCAAGAGTCATCCGATAATCGAACTTTTCTCCGCGCTTGCCAAAATAGGCAGACGCATCGTTGACCCCCTTGGTGCCACGCGTCACTTTAACGCTTTTGCCATCCGCATCACTTGCATCTCTGGTAATGATATTGATCACACCCTGCGTTGAATTCGCACCATATGATGCAGCAGCCGGGCCACGAATCACCTCAATGCGCTCAATATCATCGATCGTGAAGGGCAGGTCTGCCCAATCCACCGTATTGTTTGGCGGCAAATACACGCTGCGTCCATCTATCATGACCTGCATACGCCGCGCGTATTGATCGGTCGTGCCGTGATAGGACACGATCGCCTGGCTCCCCTTGTAATAACTGAAATACATGCCCGGAACGAGCTTGAATAAATCCGGAATTTTGCGAAAGCCGGAGGACACAATCATCTCCCGGTCGATCACCGTCATTGCATTGGGGGCTTCGGACAACGGTTGCGATAAACGTGATGCACTTAGCACAACGGGAAATTCCTGGAGGTAGTCTTGCTCGCTTGGATAGTCAGCTGCACAAACCTTATGCGCAGCCAGGCCCATTAATAAACCGGTCATAACTAACTGATATTGAAAGAGTCTCACCCCGCCTCCTTCGAATAAGATTTCTTATTCTCATCACAAAATCCAGGAACTGAAGACCCTCCGCTTGGCGCAATAGCAATTGATGCTAAAACCAATTCAGTAAAGAAAGCCCTGACTAGCCCGCTGAGGAATTGTAATTATTCTCCGTCAGGTTCGGAGCGCACGAATATTAGGGCCATGGCAGCAGCCTCTCATTAATAAAGTTTCAACCAACAGGCAACCATTCTTGGCAGTGACTTTTCGTGCGCTTAAAGATAAATCCTCTCCAAGTGCGTGGCCATAAAAATCGCCACCGTTCGCGCGGCCTACACGCTTGATGGACCTTTGCCATGGAATTCAAGTTATAACAAAGGGCAGTGGAACCGCCCTTTGCTTTACTGCGTGTTATCTGTGCGTGCCTTTAGGCAATCGCGATAATTGTTATTGAAGCCCAACAGCAACAACAGCTATGGCAGTCGACAGGGCGGAAAGCCAGCCGAGTGCACCGAAGAAACTTATTTCATCCCGATCGAGTTTTTGTGGTGACTTTAGGCTCATGATAGTTACCTCCTGTTAATATTGATTAAATCGGTAAGTGCTCCATTGCACCTCACGCCATTTCCCGTTTCATGAGCATGATAATGAAAATATATCTGGCTCAAAGGATCCACTTATCGCTTCCATTGAGTTGCTAGATTAACAATCCTCGTAACTGCAATAGATGACCAATTTTGGCTGGCCAGCCATGGCAAATATATCAGGGGATGCCGTTTTTGCTATCGGAGAGAGCGTGAAGGAACGTAGGAATTCCCCTACAGGCGAGAATCGAAGAGGGATTAATCGGCAAGCCCGTGCTTTATAGCATAGCGCACGAAGTGCGACACATTATGTAGATTCATCTTTTCCATCAAGCGAGATTTATGGGTGCTCACAGTTTTGTTGCTGATGAACAATTGCTCGGCGATTTCATTGACACTCTTACCTGCGACAAGCAAAAGAAATATTTTAAACTCACGATCAGACAGGGTCTCATGCGGCAGCTTTTCTTCCGGCATGCTGATTTGGTTGACGAGCATTTCGAGCACCGCCGGACTGAAGAATTTTTTCCCGCTCGCCACTTCGCGAACAGCCTTCACCAATACTGCCGTCGCACACCCCTTGGTCAGGTAACCGGACGCTCCTGACTTGATTAGGCGCACGGCATATTGATCCTCCGGGTGATTGGTGAGAATCAGGATCGGTAAACTTGGCTTATCTTCATGAACTTGTCTGAGCACTTCAATACCGCCTAATCCGGGCATGGAAATATCGAGCAGTACCACTTCACATTGGTTGTCACGAAGCCAATGCAACGCGTCAATACCGTTAATCGTCTCCGCCACGATTTGCATCCCCTGGATGTCTTCAAAGATTCGCTTCAACCCATGGCAAACAAGGTCGTGATCGTCGACGATCAGGATGCGTATCATGTGTTTCCCTCTTTTGGGGTGTCAGTATGTAACGGAAGTACTACGGTCACGTTGGCTTGCTCAGCCATCGCGCGGCAATGGGCAGTGGGGACACGAAACACTTCCGACGCACGTACCTTAACAGCGGTGAAGTGACGGATAGGTGACGGATTCGACGAACGCGAAAAGAACGAAGGAAGCCGGGAAACCCGGCCAAGCTTACGGCGGAAGTGGCTGGTTGTCGCGCAGCGCCCGGTGCAGGGCTTGGGTCTTGGGGGCCGGGTCGATCCCGAGTTGGGTAGAGAGCATCTTATGACAGCGTTGATAGGCCGCCAAGGCCTCGGCGCGCTGGCCCAGTGCGGCGTGGCAACGCATGAGGCAGCAGGAAAGCTCCTCGGCCAACGGGTCCGCCTCCATTCCCTTGTGGAGCATCCGCAGGGCGTCCTCATGGCGGCCGTCTTGCATGCACTGATGACTCGCCTGGGTAAGACATCGCAGGAACTTGGCGCGCAGTTTCTCGCGCGCGGGCAGCGCCCATGGCGCGGCGATGTCGCCCAGGAATGACCCCTGGTAGAGGGGCAAGACACGCTCCATGCCGGCCTCGGCTGTTTTCCAGGTTCCGGTCTGGGCCAACGCCCGCTCAAACGCCCACGCGTCCACCCATACCTTGCTTGGGTCGAGACTTAAATGGTTGTCACTGAGAACCAACGCCTCGTTGCCGAGCAGCTTGCGCAGCCGATGCAACGTGCTCGTGAACGCCACATGCGCGGCGTCGGCCTCGGCGTCTCCCCAGAGCACCTCGCTTAAGCGCGTCTCGCTCACCTCGCGCCCGCCGAAGCTGATAAGCGCCATGAGCAGATCGAGGGGGCGGCGCTGCGCCTTGCCTTCGAATCGCAGCGGTTGGCCGTCGAGCACAACGCCAAAGCGGCCCAAGGTGTAAATCTTGATCGGCCATGGCCATTCCGCGATGCCGATGTCCGGCGGCGGCGCGAGCTGAAGTTTCCGGATGAACGTGCGCGCACAGTCAGGTTCGATGCCCCTTTCAAGCGCGAGGGCACATAGCCTAGCGGCCGACGTACGTACGAGACCACTGTAATTCAAAGTACCGGTTCTGCGCAACAGCCGCAGCGCCTGTCCCAGCAGTTCACAGCCTTCGGCATCCCGGTTGTCGGCGAAGGCAAGCTGTGCGCCCACCATGTCGCGCATATAGCATAAGTGCCCCTTGGGCGTATCGCGCAGCAATGCGTCGGCTCGGGCGAGGGCGGCGCGGGCGGAATCCAGTTCGCCCATTTCCACATGGTATAGCGCCGTCGTCAGGATGGCACAGGTCAAGTTGGTTACGACCTTTAGCTCCGTTTCGAGCTGCACGCTGACGGCAATATTGCGCTGCGCCGTCGGAAAGTCCCCGGACAGCGCGGCGCGCCAGGATCGCAGATGCCAATAAAACGCACTATCGAACTTGGAGCCGAAGCGGTCGAGTTGCTCCCGCATGCGCGGTAACAGCTTGTCTGCGCGAGCAAGCTGTCCCGCGCCGAGGGAGGCCAAGATACCCACCCCGAGTAACATAAAATCCATCAAATGCACACCTGTACGGGCGCTGATTGTCAATCCCGCTTCCATCGGCGGGATCGCGGCTTCGGTATCTGCCAAAAAGGCAAACCAATTCGCCTCCGCGAATTTTATCAGCATTTGCTCGAACGGCGCGTTCGACAAGCGTCCCGCCAAGCTACCGGCATACTCGAGCATCGCCGCCACTTCGGCATCGTCGTCGCCGTACCAGGATCTGCAGATGACCCAGGGAAACGCCAGGCGCGCGCAGGCGGCCGGATTGTCGCACGCGCGCACCAACGTCGTGGCGCGCTGCATCCAGCGGACAAAGGACGGATGCGCGGGCCGGTGCCACAGGCACACGAAGAGGGCGGCGGCCAGTACGCGGACTTCGATCTCAATGCCGGGAAATTCGGGATAGGCCTTCGTCAGGCGCTCCAGACGGTCCAGCCACGGCTCGAATTGGCCATAATCACTCATCTGAAACGTGATGGCATCGGCCGCGCCGGCCCATGCGAGAAACACGCCGGTGGCATTGTGGTCACGCTCGAAGTGCAGAAAGGCCGCCTCGAATTGCACCAGCGCGGCTCCCGGCTCCATCGGCAAGCGGCACACGCCGAGCCAATACGGCAACCAAGGCTCCAACTCCAGCTCCGCCGCCGGCAACCGCCGGATCGCCTCGCCGAGCGTCAGCAAGCGCCCTTCCGTCAAGATTATGGGCGCATGCTGAAGAATCAGCCGCGTCGCTGCGCCCCAGTCTTCGGCGTCGAGATAGAGCGCAAGCGCTTCCTCGGTCCGGCCGGCCTCCTCGATCAGGGTCGCGGCCTTGTGACGGCGGCGGGCCAGCTCGGCAAGGCCCCAGATGTCGCGCGCCTGCGCGAGCAGGAAGGCACGAAACAGCGGATGGTACTGGTATTGGTATCCGGCGCCGGGGGCGGCGCGGCGCTCGGTAAAGTAGTGGCTGCGTACTAGGTCGTCGAGCAAGGCGGCGGCGTGCCCGTTTCCGCTCATGCACTCGGCCATGGCGGCCGTGAAACTCGGGAACAACGCGGTCTGCATGAGGAGCTTCTTCACTGCGGGGTGACGGTGCGCGAACACTTCGGCGGCGAAGTAATCGAACATGATCTCTGCCGTGGCGGGATCAAATGCTTGTTGTGCCGACGTCGCGGCTTGTGCTCCCTCGATCAACAGGATCAGGCCTGCCACCCAACCTTCGCACTGATCGTGCAGACGTGCGGCAAGCGCCAAGGGAAGCGCCGCGTTGTTCTGGCCCAGAAAGCGCGCGAATTGAATCGATTCCTCTGGCCGCAGCCGCAACGCATCCCAATTGACCTGTGCGAGCTGCCCGGAAACCTGCATGCGCGCGAATGCCGGGGGTGGCTTGCTGCGGCTAATCAAAATCGTACGAAGGTGTGGTGGTAGCTCACTCAAGCCCGCGCACAAAACCTCATACAGCGGCGCATTTGCATCGACCTCTTGCACGTTGTCGAACACGAGCACACAAGGATTGTGCAATCGGCGGGCGAGTTCCCGGAAGAAGTTGCGCGTGAAGGTCGGGATGCCGGCGAGATACTCCGGCGTGAGCTTGGGCATGGGGCGGCTAAAACGCGGGGCGGCCTGGGCGACGGCCAGACCAAGGTAGTGAAAAAATGCCGCCGGATCCGTATCGCCGACATCCACTTGGTACCACAGACAATCATGCCCTCGGGCCTCCAGCCAGTTGACAGCCAGCGTGGTCTTCCCGGCTCCCGCAGGACCTTCGACCCAGAGCATGGGGTGTGCAGTGGCTTGATCGATCTGTTCGAGCAGGCGCGTGCGGGCATAAACCGCGGACAGCTGCGGACGTGTGAGCTTCACAAGCGCCGAATGGGCTGATCGGGAACCTTGTTTTGAGATTTTAGATTTCATCAACTCGCTCCAGCAGATCGGCCTGTTGCGCGAATAGCAGCCATGACAAAAACTTTCATCCGAGGTTAGGCTCAGAAGAATGCTTGCCTGATTTACCCGGTTGCCTGATCGTCATGAAGGGCGCATCGGTTCATCCATTGGAGACGCGATAGACACGAACTCTCGCAAGAGACTCCATGAATCTGTTGATGGTTGCCGATCTCCAAGAAATACCTTGTCAGATTTTTGATGAAGATTTGAGGAAAAGGCGGCCCAGTATAATCACATTCTTAGGGTCTATGTAAACTACCCGAAAGTAGGTTTTGGGCAGGATCAAGCACTCACTCCCCGACGCGGACGAACAGGCACGTTTCGGCATCCTATATGGTTTCCGCATAGTACGCGGTGCTTTCGTTTTCAGAGTGTATCCACTGGACTTCGCACGCCGTGGACACCCCGTTTCAACTCGTGCGTGTAAATCATCCATGACCACTGGTAGGCGCTTCGAGCTACGAGCGCGAATTACCCCACTTTTGTAGTATTTCCGCCCGCGGTTGTCGACGTGTGGAATTTTTCGCAGCAAAGATTCAGAGCCTTCGCGACCGAAACCGGTTGTGTTTAAATATGCTTAAAATTCCAATTCACGATGGGTCGGTTACTGAAGATTCAGCGCCAGCAGTTTCGGCTCGGTCATCTCGTTGATTCCGTACCGCACGCCATCGCGGCTGATGCCCCACTTCTAATCCAAGGAAAAGAAAGATCAGTAGTACCTAAATCATACGCATGTATTAGGTTGTCGCGGATGGTGAGCTTCAAGAGCGAAAAGTACTTTGCGGAAATTCGCCGGTGCCAGATGGAAGTAGTACATTGCTTCATTCCACACCGTGACTTTTGCGCTTGGCATATTACCCGTGACCGTCCAGTTGTGCGATTTACGTTCGACGAATAAAGCTGGCGGATGGCGACCAAGGTCAAAGCAGTGTGCCTGCGCTTAGAACCTGTCACTCCAAGATCAATTGGTAACGAAGGCGTTAACTGGAGCCCTTCGACGCCATAAAGTACTCACGGGCATCAGCCTCGAATTCATGGCCTTCATGAGCATTTGATATAGAGCCAATGCACTGGTGATTTGTCATTGATGGCTAACGACGATGTAGAAATAGTATTTTCATCGGCCCATCCTGCCGCGAATCAAATGGAATATCAAGTTGAAGCTCCGGTTCTGGCTGCGGACTCAACCGGTCGATGCAACACTTTATCTTAAAATGTGAAAGATGGAGGTGTTGATCATGAAATACAGAACTCGGATTTATTATACGGAAAGTCAAAAGGCGTTGATGTGGGATCGCTGGCAGAAAGGCGATTCTCTTCAGCATATCGCACAGCTGTTTGATCGAAACCACGCGTCAGTACAACGCATCTTGGCCGAACATGGCGGGATACGACCGGCACCACGGCGGCGTTCGAAATTATCTCTGACTTTGGCTGAACGCGAAGAGATATCTCGTGCAGTGGTAGCTGGCCAGTCGGCCCGCTCGATTGCAACTTCCCTCGGGCGTGCGCCATCGACCATCAGTCGCGAGATCAAGCGCAACGGTGGTCAGGAATTCTATCGTGCGAGTCAGGCTGAACAGGCGGCTTGGGATCGGACACTCCGCCCCAAGACCTGTAAACTAGCCGGGAATCAGAACGTTGGCGCACATTGTGGCTGATAAGCTCCAATGGCAGTGGTCACCGGAACAGATTGCCGGATGGCTGAAGCAGACATACCCAAGCGACGAAAACTATCAGGTGTCACACGAGACTATTTATCGCAGCCTCTATATCCAGGCCCGAGGCGCATTGAAGAAGGAACTGTTGGAGCATTTGCGACGGACGCGAGCTATGCGTCGTTCTCGCCATCACACTCAGAAGACAGAAGACCACGGCAGAATCGTCGGCGCCGTATCGATCAGTGAACGTCCTGCCACGGCTGAAGACCGCGCGGTACCCGGTCACTGGGAAGGGGACCTGTTATGCGGCAGTGGTAACAGTCAGATTGCGACCCTCGTTGAACGCCAGACGCGCTATGTGATGCTAGTTAAGATTCCCCAGAAAAGATACCGAGACCGTCATCAACGCGCTGATCAAGCATGCTCATAAGTTACCCCAGGAACTCTACAAATCACTGACTTGGGATCGGGGCTCGGAACTGGCCGACCACAAGCGATTTACGCTGGCTACCGACATCAAAGTCTATTTCTGTGACCCACAGAACCCTTGGCAACGTGGATCAAATGAGAACACCAATGGCTTATTGAGGCAGTACTTCCCAAAAGGAACAGACTTATCGGTACACTCTCAGGCACAACTCAATGCTGTTGCTCGTAGACTGAATGAACGTCCGCGAAAGACGTTAAGATTCGAAACACCAGCTGAACGATTTAACGCATGTGTTGCATCGACCGGTTGAAATCGCAGCACTGACCTGCAGTTCATGATGTCATATTGCCAGCCAGAAAGCAGTCATTCAACATTGTGCATTACAGACAAGCCAACAGGGTTGTTGCGGTCATCATAGTTGGCGTGATCGTGGAGTTCTCACCAAGAATTGTGTGTTCACTTAAGCTCATTTAGCCATCCTATAGCATCAAAATACTTGACTAATGTACTAAGTTATGTACAATAAAAATGCATTTTGTGGAGCAGATCAAACTCAATTGCCATGACTATGAATTCTTGATAGTGGTTTCAAATTATCTGCATGAGGTTGATACCATGAACTCCCATATTATTAAACATATTGTCAGTGAAGGAACCAAAGATACATTGCGGAGTGTCGAGTATTTTATAGTAGTTGCCGCCTATATTTGCGCGGTAGGTTTAATGTTTTTTGCGGTAGTTTAATTTTCATTTGTAACACCTTTTGCTGTTAGAGACCGTATGGAACTACCTGTGATGTCATTGCATATTGTTTAGAAAAATACTTTAGTTACCGCCTTGTAGAATCAATAAATACCGTAATTGAAAAGGAGGGTAAATTGGCCTCAATGTTCGGAATTGAAGAAAACAATGCGCAAGGACTCATCGAAAATAACTTTGTGTGCCTTCCGCATTCGCTTGGTGGCAAAATTGACCTGCATAACACCGTTTCGCACATCAGTAACGAAGACATCGTTTTCATCAAACACTGTGCAACTGAATCCAGTCTGCAAATCAAATCCATTGGGGTTGTGAAGTCAACTTATCCACTTAATGTAGATTCTGACGTTTGCTTTCCTGTAGAGTGGGTATGGCAGGGCGAAAAAATTCTAAAGCATTTTGACGAGAACTTTTCATTACGCGGCAGCCCGCTTTATGAAGAGCATGACATTTTAGTCCAAAGGGAAATAATCAATTTACTACCTGAGAAATACAAATTGACACAGGAGTGGTAAAACAAAATCGCCGGATGTGCCGCGAGTCTATGCACAGCTGGTACATTATCTAGTCATGTGATCCAAAGTTCAAAATCAAGCAATCTTTTGACTTGAAGGAGAAGTCATTGCGGATGCCACGACCCATTGGTCATATTCATCTTCCGTAATATTCCCAATTGTAGTAGCGGCTTTCTTCAGCGAACATGAATGATGGTTTGCGAATTTTGCGATTTCTGCTGCTCGTTCATAGCCAATATGCGGGACAAGGGCAGTTACCAGCATCAAGGATTGTTCCATCAATTCTGTTAGCCTCTGGCGATTGGCCTTAATTCCACGAACGCAATATTGCTCGAAACTCATCATTCCATCAGCAAGCAAACGTAAGCTTTGTGTAAAATTGTATGCCATGAGTGGCTTATACACATTCAGTTCGAAATTGCCAGAAGCGCCGCCGTACGTAATTGCCACATCATTGCCAAATACCTGACAACACAACATAGTAATGGCCTCGCATTGTGTTGGATTTACTTTGCCGGGCATCATCGAACTACCTGGCTCATTTTCAGGAATACTTATTTCCCCGAGTCCTGAACGAGGTCCCGAGGCCAGCCAGCGTATGTCATTGGCGATTTTCATCAAGGCGACAGCGAGCGTCTTTAATGCGCCATGTGCATTGATCAACGCATCGTGCGCAGCAAGTGCAGCGAACTTGTTTGGGGCGCTGACGAAAGGTAACCCAGTAGTACGAACGAGTTCCGCCGCAACTCGTATGCCGAATTCAGGATGAGTGTTTAATCCTGTTCCCACAGCAGCTCCACCAACAGCCAATTCATAGATTTGGTTTAGGGTGGCGGCGATTGCAGATTCAGCATGCTCCAGTTGAGCAACATATCCAGAAAACTCTTGTCCAAGTTTTACAGGAGTTGCGTCTTGTAAATGGGTACGTCCTACTTTGAGGATATCTGAAAACTCTTCTGATTTTTTACCAAAAGTAGTTCGTAACTCAATCAAAGCTGGGAAGACCTTCCTCGTGATACCTATTCCTGCAGCAAGGTGCATGGCCGTAGGGAAAATGTCATTAGACGACTGTCCCAGATTGACATCATCATTTGGGTGTATAAGCCGTGTCATTCCGCGCTCACCTCCCAACAACTCGGAAGCACGATTAGCCAGCACTTCATTCATATTCATGTTGCTTTGGGTTCCCGAGCCAGTTTGCCAAACAGACAGAGGAAACTCTTCCTCATGTAGCCCTCTCAGTACTTCTTCACAGGCATTAATGATAGCTTCTGCTTTATCTACTTCGAGTAAACCCAGATCACGGTTGACACATGCACATGCGCGTTTGACGTCAGCGAGCGCCATAACAATTTCAATCGGCATGCGCTCGGACGATATATGAAAATGCAAGAGTGAACGTTGTGTCTGTGCACCCCAAAGGCGCTGTGTTTGAACGTCAATTGTGCCCAAAGAATCGCGCTCTGTTCTGCTTGTCATGATTGGTTCCGAATACGATTAACTAACAGGTGATGGAGGCACTCCAAGTCGACTTGTTAAATCATAGCTTGATATTACATCGACCCAGAACGGTCAGTCGCGAAGGTCTGTTACTGGCCGTTATTTGCCAAACAAGTTTTTTTCGATATCTCTCTCAAATTCTTCAACCCATCTGGATCCCTCTCCAATTGGGTATTGTGCTGTCAGATTAGTGGATTTTTGCGTAACCACGACAAACCCAGAAAGCGCAAATATCTCATCGGTTTGGGGGTCTGTGGTATCGGTCTCCGCCAAGTCAAAGTCTTCCACAGATAGTTTAAATCGCTTCAACACCGCCTTGAAATCATCCTTCTCGTCCTGTTCGATAAGTTTCATCTGATTTCTGACCTAATTTTTATCGATAATTCATCCTGCCAATACTTACATAGAATGGCAATCATGAATGTCCGTTATTGGCACACTCCGGCTATACGCAGATCATAACTGCTTGCCAGAAAGCCGTCATTCGCAATGAGCAACCGACGATACATAAATGGGGCGCGATTCTAACGAGCCCTCCGAATCCGAGTTGATTGGCATGAATTTGCTCATCACCAATTTCGCGCTGAATTTTCTTATGAACCTCCGTGCAGAGTGCATCGGCGTTTCTCAAGCTTGAAAGCACACCATAACTTAAGCGCGGTTGAGCGGAGTCGAACAAGTTACTTCCCGTGTTTCCAGCCTCGTCGATATGAAAAAACATTGCTTGCGCCTAACGTGTGAATTCATCGGCCTGCGCGGCCTTTCGCGCACGTCCGGTGGAATGGTGGGTTGGGCCTAGGCGCGCGAAATTGCATTTTCTACTGATGCCCCTTTAGTGTTCCAAAGTATGTAGTCAATTTCAAGCGGCCAGTATTGCGTGTTAAGACGTTTCCGCACCTGGCGTTGAAATGAAATGTAGTGGTCATACTTGCATGGCTGGTAGCACAGCACTAGCCAGGCTGATCATACCGGGAGAATAGATTCATTTGCTCTGGGAGGCCAGCTTAGGCGGCGGGAGGTCGACGTGGATCGGCGGTGTTCTGCACAACTCAATTAATGCGACAGAACCCACATTAGACCTTATCGAGGAGTGGCAGGACATACTCATCAAATATGTCGCGGTTCATCTGGCCGCGCTGGATATATGTCACTCGCCCATCTCGACCGATCACTACACTATAAGGGAGAACACCGCTACTGTTGCCCCATAGTTTCATCAGACCACCATTGTCAACCGGATCGGCAACCAGCACGGGATAATTTATCTCCAGTGTGCGCTGCACATTGCGCAGTTTCTTTTCATCATCCAGTCCCAACCCGATTATTTGAAGTCCCCGCGCTTTGTATTGTTGCTGATAGCTAACAAAATCACGAATTTCGTACAGACACGGGGAGCACCAAGTGGCCCAGAAATTGAGTATGACCACCTTCCCCTTCCAGTCTGCCAGGCTGTGCCTGACCCCATCCAGTCCTGTCAACGAGAACGGTTTCACTTCCCACTCATTATTTGCCTTGGGTGGCAATGTGCTCGCAGATATAACTGCCGTGGCATCCTCAGGCGCAGCTGCTACCGCGTTGCCCGTGCCGAACTGATTAAAATAGTCTCTGGCAAAAGCCGCTTCCGCCATAACAACAGCTGCAAGTATGATGAGAATGTTTCTGTAAATTATCACAGCGCTTGCTTTATTGGTGGTTGTTTGATGTCCTTTTCATCACTCGTTTGAATCACCTTCCATGACACTTTATAGCGTCGTTCCAATTCGCCCAGATAGGGCGGCAGCTTTTCGTTGATAATCATTTGTCTGACACGGTTGCGTACATCCGAGTATGATTTTTTACCTCCCGGTTCCCTCTCAAGAATCGTCAACAGATGAAACCCTGCCTTTGTTTCGATCACTTCGCTGATCTGGTCATCTTTCAGCTT
Organism: uncultured beta proteobacterium; assembly: GCA_963833515.1. Taxonomy (GTDB): domain Bacteria; phylum Pseudomonadota; class Gammaproteobacteria; order Burkholderiales; family Gallionellaceae; genus Gallionella. The sequence continues at coordinate 60,296 of CAWHYN010000041.1, forward strand.
GGACAGAGCGTCATTAAGTTCGGGCATTCCACGTCCTTCGACAAGCCAGCCCATGTCACCATTCTGTTTACGCCCAACCGGGTCGATACTGAGTTCGCCAGCCAGCGTAAAAAGGCTTTCACCGTTAATGATACGTGCCCGCAGTGCCTCAGCCTCTTCACGTGTGCCAACCACTAACTGACCAACATGGCGACGCTCTGGAACCGTGGCGACTTCGGGATGCTTGGCAAACCATTCATGCAGGGCTTTTTCACTTGGGATCCATTCCTTTGTTTTGGTTTCCAGCATGACAGCCGGAAGACGTTCGCTCTGGTATTGTTTTAATTTGTCGGAAACATCGACGCCTTCCTTGTCAGCAGCTATTGCAACCAATAGCAATTCGCCGCGCTTGTAGAGCTGCTCCTTCACCCAATCAGGATTAGGCTGTTCAGTATATTTTTTGAGATCGACAATGTCAGCGTATCTGATCTGGAAACCATTGCCTTCCATCAGCACAGTATCTGCTTTGACCCCTGCTTTTATGCGATCCTCATGTAACTTGGTGTTGTCGTGTTGCAGCAGGTTTTGCAGGGTGGTCAGTTTCAGGGTTCGATACTGATCGGCCTCATATGCCGCCTTTGCCGCAGTCAGACCATCCGGATCCCCCTTAAATTGCTGCTTCATTGCAGTCAAGATGTCCGCCGGAATTACGATGCGTTCGCGCAGTTTATCCATGTAGAAACGATAAAGCAGACCCTGGCGGAAATTTTCAATGTCTTGCTGATAAGCCTTGGTTTTATCCAAACCCAGCCTTTGTGCATCAAGGGCCAATAGCCGTGCGGCAACTAATCGCCGCAACATGTCACCGCGCAGACCGGCCTGATCATCCTCATCCATCGAAGTAGCCTGTGAGGCAAAAGGTGAACTGGCCATAGCAACATTAAGGTCGTCGGAGCTGACCTGCATGGAGCCAATCGTGACCAGTACCTGTGGCTCGGCATTTACCGAGAGTGATGAGGTTGCGAAAAATGCGGCAACTACCAGAATCTTAAGCAAATACGTATCGATCATTATTGCGCTCTTTCCTTTCTTCATTAAGGCAATTGTTGATCCTTAGGCAAGTTTTTGAGCTGCTTAGGCTCAAACACGCACAGAGAAATCACAAAGTTTAAAACATAGACAGCCACCGTGACGGTGGCCACTAAATCTTCCCAAAAGCCGGCATGCAAACAAATCGGGGGCATCTCAGCCCCCGATCAGCTTAAGTCATCACTGATTTATTCTAGCCAGCATAACGCACATGGCTAATTCCTGGGGATTGCTCCACCAAGATCGGGAGCATTACTGTGCATCCAGCTTACCGCATCAGTGTAATTGTGCAGGATTGGCTTGCCATTCCACACATGTTCTTTCTTGTCTGCAATGAACGCTACGCCGTCTTTGTTTGTTTCATGGCAGGCGGCACACTTGATCGGCCCATGGGATCCATCCGGGTTGTACTGTAATGGTTGTTTATAGGTAGTTTTATCAGTACCAGGGGTTACTGGATATAGACCATGGATAGATTGGTGACAGGATTGGCAAGACAAACCTGCATGCCCCTTGGAATAACGCATGTTACTGTACTTGCCTGGCTGGTTGATCGGGAAGGCAACACCCCCCTGACCTTCGACATAAGGCGCAGCATGGCAATCCGCGCAATGCGGAACACCTGGTGCCAACCAGTAGTCACGGCCATGAGTTGCAGCATCGTACGGTACGGCAGTCGCTCCCGTAGCACCTGCTGGCAGCTTCAGCGTCTTCACATCAACCGCAGGATTTGCAGACAGTATCGTCACATTGATGTCACCATCCTCGTCCTTGCTTACCATCGGACCCTTGTCCTTCAGTGCAATAACGGCGATGTCAGGAACCAAGCGATCAGCCGCCCATGTCTTCAAGATGCCGGATTGTCCAGGTGTGTCTTCGCCTTTGCTGTTGAGCACAACCTTTGGATCAAGATACTTGGTCTTCAACTCGTCGGTAGTGATGCCAATGGCAGCGGCGATCTCATCAAGCGATTTGTTACGGATGGTCGTGCCTGTTTGTTTAAAGGCATTGGTCAGGTTGTCACGCTGATAGAGTTCGCGAGACAACTGGCTGTGACAGTTGGTGCACCAGAGACCCTTGCCCCCCTTATCGTTGGCGATATTGGAAACATTAGTTTGCAACCATTGCCCGATGGCATTTAGGTGTGCTGCGGGCGTCTCTATACCGTCCTTGTAACAGCCCCGATTGGAATGGACATCGCGACCAACGTAGCATCCGCCTGCTGCATCGCGATTATCGCCACTGGCAAAGGTATTTTTACCATCCAGTGCAATCGGATACTTATCCATGCTTCTATCCTGACGGTGGGCAGGATGACAGCCCTGACAGCTGGCAGTGCGACCCTGTGAGTCTGGCAATGGTGCCTTGGTCTGATGGACGGTATGTATCGCCTGGGTCAATGCTTGAATCACACCCTCCTTGCCAGTTTTTTTATCTTTGTAAGTTTTGGACTGCAGCACACCTATGACGTTGTCGGCATGACACTTTTGGCACAGTACGGGGTCACGGCCAAGGCGGTTATCGAGCGTCCGGCCGCTAGGGTTGTAATTTTTCAAGAAATCGGTGCCGGTACGATCATCATGCATTTCCAGAATGGAAACAGAAGTCGCCTTCAGGTTGGCAATCCAATCACTGGCGCCCAAGCCCTTCCAGAACTCACGCTCCTGCTTGTAGAGGACAAATTTATCGCCATTGGCAGTTTTGTTGCTGTGGCAATTTGCACAGTTGGGGATATCGATAGGATTGGTACCGACAAAGCGAATCGGCTTACCCGAATGTGAATCAATGACCGGTGCACCGCTATCTGCATCGACCATACTCACCCAGGCTTCCTGGTAGGGTTGGATATCTGATTCAGTGAGGGTCAACATATCCTGAGCTGCATCACGATCGTTGAAAGGGGTCAATGGCAGTCCCAAGGCGTCCCAGATGCCGGGGTTGGTCAGCACGATGGGCACATTATCCAAAACCGGTGATTTGGTAAAGACGATGGTTCCTTTGTCACCGGTATAGTGGAGGTTGCCACCCTTCATCGGGCTGGGTACCGCAGCACCGGCAGGGCCGTTATCACGCGGGACCGGAATCTGAATACCGACGAACAGTTTTTCCTTGTCGGCACTAGTTCCCTTAGGGTTGGTACCCTTCAAATCCTTATAAACATACAGATGACTGAAATAGGCGTTGGCAACATTTTCGCCTTTGTCATATTTGCCGTCGCCATTAATGTCGTAAGGAACATCCCAATATTTGAGCTTGTTTCCTTCCGAGTAATTGTTATCAACATGACCATAGGTCAGCTTGAAGCGTTTCTTGCCATCGACCAGCACCGCAGGATCTGCGCTGTCGGCCTCTAGTAGTTCCGGAAACTTGCGTGGGCCAGTAGCATTTTTCACGACCTGGCTTTGAATCGAGTTGTAGGGTGGCAGTACGCAGCAGTAGGTAAAATCAAAACCCGTGCAGTGCATACCTAATTCATAATTGATGGTTATGTTGTAATCATTTTTCGGCTTATACGCCGCAGCCGTCATGCTTTCGTCAGATGATTTAGGCTCACTAGCATGCACATGGCCGATTACCAACGTACCAAACAGTACTCCCATAGCTATAGCTTTTATATTCACGGAACACCTCCACTTTATTTATTAGTATAAATAAAACCTATTACCAAAACCAATCAAGAAGACGGTAATCAATAACTGGTTAAGGCAATACGATCCTGCTATATCGCCAACGCCTTGCGCCTGCTTCCAAATCGCATTCAATCCTCTTTAAAGCCTACTACGATGAAAATAAGCAACTAAGAATAATCAGAGTCAAGAATCAATAGCTACTATGTGTGCAGCATTAGGTTCGATTAAGTATTAAGTGACTATAAACAACATAGCCAGTATAACCAGCATAGAGATTATAGGTATAGCTCATCAGGGTTATTTTTAACTTTATTATTATTTACTTATGTCCCCTCTAATGGCGACCGCAAAGCACCGCATGAGCACTGTCTAAGCAAAATTAATTATCTCCTGCTAGATTGTCCCCCTCCTGAATCCGAGGCAGTTTATGAGCTATTCCTTTATGGCAATCAATACAAGTCTTTCCGGTCTCTGCCAATGCCGCCTGAGTATGCTTATTTTTTGCGCGCTTATCTTGTGCATCCATATCCATTGCCTCAAAGCTGTGGCAGTTGCGACATCCGATCGAATCCGACTCCTTCATTCGCGCCCATTCCCGTTTTGCCATTGCCAACCGATTGGCATCGAATTTTTCCCGGGTATCGATAGTGCCCATTAGTTCTGCCCAAACATCACGGCTCGCCTCGATCTTGCGATACATTTCGCTGAACCAATTCTTCTTTGGAACATGGCAGTCAGAGCAAACAGCACGCACACCGGAACGATTGGAATAGTGTATGGTTTTTTTATACTCCTCAAAGTTATAACTCATATCATGGCAGGAGGTGCAGAACCCGATTGAGTTAGTCGCCTCCAATGATGTAGTGAAGCCTCCAATGAGGCCCCCTATGACCAACAAACCCAGCAGCGTAAGCAGTGAACAACGACAGAACGGGTTACGCAATACCCGCCAGAACCTATCGGAACCTTCTGTTTGCGTTGGTTCTGACATATCCCTGCTCCCCCTCCGAATTTATTCGTTTGGCTCAAAACTTAGGCACAAAGAGTATGCCAGTTCTATTGCAAGGTCTATTGAAAGCTAGCGTAGTAATTGATAAGCGCCTCAATATCACCCTTTTCGAGCTCGTCCATTTTAAGCTTCATTTTTTTAGCGATTGGGCGCTTCCCGGAATTAAATTCATCGAAGGCCTGCCTAAGATAGGGTATCCATTGACCTGCCGGCATTCCAGCGTCGTCTTTAGAAACGGTACCCCCTTCAGAGTGGCATTTTTCGCAGTACATATCGTGTATTCCCTTGCCTTTCTTTGCCAATGCCTGATCAAACTTCTGCTTGGCACGGACAAACTTCTGCTTGGCAAAATACTGGGCAATCTGCCTTATGTCATTGTCATTCAGGTCCTTGACCATTTGGCACATGTTGGTTTTTGTTCCCTTCTTGCTCCCTGCCCGGTATTTGGTCTCGGGGCAATCCCTTTCTTTGTTCTTGTATGCCGTCAAATTGTTGACTAGAAATTCCTCAGAATACCCGCCAATGATTGGTATATCGGTTTCAGTACTGGCACCATCTTTGCCATGACAATTCGCACATGTCTCGGTCAGTTTGTCCACATCAATCGCCCAAGCACTGCTCACAACAAAAAAGCTGAATAGAACTGCACAAACCAAAACTTTATATTCGATGTTTATTTTCGTCATGATGTTGTTATCTCAGTTATAGTTTCATTCATGGATATTGGCAGTGGTCGTGTCTGCTTGCGTGGTGATGCCCTTTCCCGCACTCACTTGTACGTCAGTTGCGGCTTTGCCAGTGGCGTAAAGGCCAGCACGAGAGAGGCAACGATGGGTTTGCGCCGTAAAGTCTGCTTCTCGTGCACTTTGCTGTTACAGTTACTGGTAACGGTGAACTATGTGTTTAGCACGATGTTCCAGACGGTTGCGTTTAAACAAGACGCGACGTTCCATATTACTCCCGGCTTTATTATTTTAAATTCACAGGAGGTGCGAAGGTTAAATCAAAAATCCCCTTCATTGCTGTGTCAATCTACTCCCATAAAATCAACATTTCAACACATCAAATTACTCATATATTTTTATGCCTATAGCTTGGCAACAGTAATTCCATTTCAATAGAATCAATAGAGCAATAAATTACCCCTACACAAGGATTTATTCAATCCCTGAGTGACTGCTTCGAGGAAAATGGTCGATTGTCCGGAATTGGCACGATCCAACCCTTGACTCATGCCTATTGCCTTCCAGAAAGATTCTATGGTTTACGTCAAGCCTTTTGTAAGTCGTCCAGGATCGAATTCGGTTTTGTAAGTGTACATCGACCAGGCAGTGCGTGCGATGCGCCGAGCCAGAATGACGAAACACGCAGTAGTGGATAAACCCTTTGCGCGATATTGCTCGAAGATCGGTTTCCAGGCTTTTGTCTTCTTGGCCGACATCGCAGCCAAATAGAGTAGCCTGCGCAATTCAGATGGGCCGCGTTTGGACAGACGGCGTTTCCCTTGGTGTTGGCCGGATTCATCCGGTCGTGGATCCAGGCCGGTGAAGGCAACGAAGGCGTCTGCGCTCTTCAGGGGCATGCGCTCAAGGGAGTTAACCAGCGCAGCACTGACGACCGGTCCGACTCCGGTGATCGTGCGCAAGTGCGTAACATGCTCTTTGCGATCTGGGTTTGCTTCGACCAGTTCTTTTATGCGCTGGTCGATACGAGCAATGACTTGATCGAAGCGTTGTCTCAACGCTTTGAGGTCGAGCGGCAAATCCATCCATACCCTTAAGTGACATGCCCAGTGCCTGACGCAAGGAACTCAGCTTGGCACGGCGTTTGATAATCGGTCAATTTCGCGTTGCTCCGGTGTAGGCGGCACCCATGGCGTGCAGTTCGACATGTTCGTTCACGACCATTCGAGCGATAAGTTCTGCATCCACGCGATCGGTCTTGCCACGCCTCCCGACGCCCTTTGCATAGTGGCGGACGTCCTTCGGGTTGAGCACATAGACGATGAAGCCGAGCTTGTGGGCAAGGCTGGCAAACAATTCGTGATAGATGCCGGTGGACTCCATGCCGATGCGGCTGCCTTTAGGCAGGCCCTTGAGAAAGGCCAGCAACGCGGTACGCTGGTTCGCGAGCTTGCGTACCGGAAAGCTTCCTTCCGAACAGGCCACCACGATCTCGTCCTTGGCGACGTCGGCACCGATATCGAGTACTTTGGTTTGGGTTTGCATGATGTATCTCCCATGATTAAGATAAAGGTTGCTGGGGTGGACACACCTGCGTGAGCTTGCGGTCAAATCGGCGGTCATAGCCGCTAGATTCCTCATCGACGCTGGCGGTGTGGGTGGGGGGATTCTTTCTGAGTTTGTCTCTCGGTAAGGAGAGCAGATGCGGCCCTTGGCCCCTCCACCCCGGCTTCTATACTATTGCAGAAGAAAGCCGATACCACCATCCCAAACCATACAAGCGGCCATTCGTAACGCGCAGCCAGCGACACACTGTAGCGGTCACGTCGTCACATGCCGCCATTCATCAAGTGCAGCACAAACGGCCCCCGCCTGATGTATATCGCGTATCCCGCGTCCGTCTTATTCCGCTCTCACTTTTTCTGAAGGCGGTGGATGTAGTCAACCAACGCGAGTATTCGGCCGCGCACGAATGAGTCGGAGTCGGCTGGGTAATCCCAAAAGAGTTTGGCCGCATCGGCGCTGTAGCGCGCGCCCCATATTGGCATGTCTCGGCCGTGGCTGCCGATCAGCGGCCTGCCGTCGATGGTGTCATACACATGGGCGAAAGGGAATACGCCGCCGTTATTCTTGGATAGGACAGTCAAATTGGCGACACGCGATTTCAGAAACTCCGCGTACGGACCATTTCCTTCTCCCTTGATTCCGTGACAGTTGGCACAGCTGGCTTCATATTCCTGCTTGCCGATGTCAACTTTATCAGCAGCGTAAGTTACCCCTGAGACACAAATAGCGACTGCGACAAGAGCTAGACGGAAAAGCATGTTATTCAGTTTCATGATAACCCTCACTTCATTTTAAAGTGAAACGATTGACTTGCAAAAATCGATGCAACCGGACCGAAGAGGCCTAAACCAAAAGCGCCGGGGATATTGAGTGTGCAAACATATTAGCCTCCTGCCAAGAGTCACTAAGTCTTAGTCAATTGGTTATCAAACTGGGTGAATCAATTTATACCCCTAAAACCGATATATCAACTCAGTAAAACACTCATATAATTATGGTGGATATTGCCTGATGAGCTATATAAGCAGGATACCACCGAATGGCTACGTCACGTTGCAATGAAAAATCATCTTGATTGGCCGCAATTCATATTGTGTTGAAAAACTCCCGCGTAATTTGATGTTTCGAATGCTATAATATCACCCATCGAATTAGTTGGGAGCCTTGATATGATTGGGTTTCAGACAGATAAGCAAAAGCGCCTGTTCTATTCATTCGACCTTGAAGATCACGTTCCCCAGAATCATCTCCTCCGCGGCATCAATCACTATCTGGATTTAACCGAACTCCGGCAGCATCTCGCCGAATACTACAGCCACACCGGCAGACCCTCCATCGATCCAGAATTGATGATCCGCATGCTGGTCATCGGTTATTGCTTTGGTATCCGCTCCGAACGCAGGCTCTGCGAAGAAGTGCATCTGAATCTGGCTTACCGCTGGTTCTGCAGACTGGGTTTGGAAGATGCAGTACCGGATCATTCCACCTTCTCCAAGAACCGGCATGGCCGGTTCCGCGACAGCGGCCTGTTCCGGCAGTTGTTCGAGACAGTACTACAACGCTGCATGAAGGAAGGGCTGGTACGAGGCGAAGGCTTTGCCACCGACGCCAGCATCATCAAGGCCGATGCACAGCGCGTGAATAGTGTTCATGGAGAAGAAGCCATGAACTGGACCAGTTCCGCTGAAACAGCACGTCCGGTAAGAGAGTATCTGGATGCGCTTGAGGAAACGAACAATCCTGACTTCATTCCCAAGTTCGTCTCACTGAGCGATCCGGCGGCCACCTGGACCGGTGCCACAGGTGGCCGAGCATTCTTTGCCTATTCCACCAATTACCTGATTGACCTCAAGGCCGGCATCATCGTCGATGTCGAACCCTCAGCAGTCAACAAGACAGCTGAAGTGGAAGCCACCAAGATGATGATAGATCGCGTTGAAGACAAGTATGAGATGAAACCGGATCGACTTGTTGGCGACACCAACTATGGTTCTGCGGCCATGCTCAACTGGCTAGTGGACGAGAAGCAGATCGAGCCGCATGTGGCGGTATGTGATAAATCAGAGCGCAAGGACGACACCTTCTCCAACAGCGACTTTATCTGGGATGAGCAGGCCAACGAGTATCGCTGCCCTGAAGGCCATGCGCTACGCAGCGCATGGCGCATCTTCAAGAAACCACGCACACGAATCACCAAAGCCGACACCATTCTCTATACGTCAAACCAATATAAATGTGCAGCATGTCCCCAAAAGAATCATTGTTGCCCGAACACTCCGAAACGCAAGATCGCCCGCAGTATCCACGAAGATGCACGCAACGTTGCACGTCGGATTTACATGACACCGGAATATCAACAATCAAGACGTGAACGCAAAAAGGTCGAGATGCTGTTTGCACACCTCAAGCGGATATTGAAACTGGATAAGCTCCGATTACGAGGGCCAAGTGGTGCACGAGACGAATTTCTGCTGGCTGCAACCGCGCAGAATTTGAGGCGAATGGCGAAATGGCTTACCCCTGTAGCACAGGAAGCAGAAATGGTCGGTACTTAAGCGAAGAAAAAGGGGTTCGACTTGAGAAAAAACACACTGCCACGAAAAAAATCACACGCAGAAAAAATTGAGCGACTGAATCAGCCTAAAATGAAAGCGAGTTTTTCAACACAATTGGCACGTTGCTGCTATACGCGCATTCTAACTGCCTTCCCGAAAGCGGCAACTGGGAGGCAGAACGTGATGAAGCTAAGTGGCGCGACAGCAACGCCGCGAAATGTCCGGCTTGAGCGTTCTACATTCCGCCCATCGATCTGATTTCCATGATTTCGATGGAGGACTGTGGAATTTGCAGATGCGGATGGTTTTCGAACAATTTTGCCGCCTCGTCAAGCGACGCGACCTCTACGATGGAATACAGCATGATATCGTTCCTGGTGTCAGAGACCCCGCCCGAGGTTATCCGTTTGCTTTTCCCTCCAGCGTCTGTGCTGATGAGCATTTTCGCATGAACCCCCATCCATTTGACCCACTCAGATCGCATTTTCTCTTCGGCAACCTTCCTCTTTTCAGGGTCAGTCTTTGCCCAATCATCAATTACGGAGGGTGGAGCAAGATATAAGGCAAGAAACTTTTTCGTGCTTAAGCTAGCCATGACATCTCCAAATATCGTAAAAAGGTGATGCAGTACCGCCAATTTAGTGCCAGTTGCGCGAGACTTTTTTGCATGCAATGAACCGTTTGTCGTTACTAAAAATGTTCATGGACAGTTCGTTTTGATACTTCACTAAATTGTCCATATCAACATGCAGCATGAAAACGTTGAGGCTTATAAAGCCAGATATTAGTTAATCTAGCCATCGATTATCATGATATTAAGCACATTTTTGCTCTCTTATGAACATTTTCTGGTACTCAGATCTCAAACGGCGAAGCGTGCAAAATGTGTTCATCGACAGGTCCTCTACCGCTGCCATAGAATTTGAGATGCTTCGAGAGGAACAGCCGCGTTATCGTGGCGAGGTATCAGTCGCGCCGTATAGTCCATCGCCGGACGAGCTGCCGGCATCTCTGCGCGATAGGCGTAGCCATTTGTTGCGCCAACCAGTTGTCGTACTCGCTTCATCTCTGCCCGCACGGGTGCAGCACCGTCAATGCCATTGGCATAAAGCTCGATCCGCACTGCCTGCGGGTTGAGATCCTCAAGATAGACTTGAACCTCAAATACGTGCTGCCCTCCATCAGTTTCAACCTTAACTTCGCCGAAGCGAAGTGAGGTCCATTTTTGCTCCAGAGCGTTCCCCCAACTTGCCAGCTCCACACCGATTTTGCCTTTGTCCGCAGCCCGCCCAAGATAGGCCGAAGCCGCCGGAATGTAGTGTTGCTCGGTGTATTCGCGAACCGCGCGGTTGGCCGAAAAACGAGGCGTCAACCGCGCCATGCTCTCCTGCATCCGGGTCACCCAGGCGCCGGGGATACCTTGTTCGTCACGAGCATAGAACTCAGGGATCACCTCGCGTTCGAGCAAGTCATAAAGGGCGGTAGCTTCGACAGCGTCCCAGGCAGGATCGCTATCATGTTCCTGAGCATCCCCCAACGCCCACCCCACATCCGGCGCGTAGGCTTCCGCCCACCAACCGTCCAATTCAGACAAATTGAGGCCGCCATTGACCAGCACCTTCATGCCGCTCGTTCCGCAGGCTTCCCAAGGGCGTCTCGGCGTATTGAGCCAGACATCCGCGCCCTGCACCAATCGCTCCGTCAACTGCATGTCGTAGTCGCTAAGGAAGATTGCATGCCGGCGCACTTCAGGCCGACGGATGAAATGGATCCATTTCTGGATCAGCGCCTGCCCGGGTTTGTCTGCGGGATGGGCCTTGCCGGCCATAATGAGTTGCACGGGGCGATGCGGATCGGTAAGCAGGCGCAGCAATCGTTCCGGGTCATGAAGCAGCAGATTCGGTCTCTTGTAGTTTGCAAAACGGCGCGCAAAACCCAGCGTCAGAGTATTGTAATCAAACAGATGCTTTGCGCCCTCAACAGCTTCGTGCGATGCGCCGGATGCAGCCAATTCCCGTGACAATCGTTGGCGCGCGTAGTCAACGAGGGACATCCGCGCAGCGCTGCGAAATTGCCAGAGACTGGCATGGGAGACGCGGCGAATGTCCTGCTCCAAAGTTTCCGTTGTTCCCAGCCAGCGATCCTTTCCACAGAATTCTGTCCAAAGATTATCGGCCGCCATCGAATCCCAAGTCGGGATATGGACCCCGTTGGTCACGTGTCCGACCGGGATTTCGTCCTGCGGCCAGTTAGGAAAGAGCGGCTCGAAGAGCTGCCGGCTCACCTCCCCGTGCAATCGACTCACACCGTTGACGGAGCCGCTCCCGCGGATCGCCAGATAGGCCATGTTAAAGGGTTCAGACAAATCGTTCGCATTTTGGCGCCCCAAGGCCAGCAAATCGTGACTGGTTATACCGAGTTGCGCGCGCGCATAACCAGCGAGGTATTGCTCGACAAGCTCCGGCGCGAATCGATCAAAACCGGCAGCCACCGCCGTGTGCGTAGTGAAAAGATTACCCGCACGAGTGGCTGCCAGCGCGACATTGAATGTCTGCCTGGTTTCCTCCATAAAGCTTCGCGCGCGTTCCAGCACCGCCAGCGCCGCATGCCCTTCATTCAAGTGGCAGACTTCCGGCTTGATACCGAGTGCCGCAAGCAGTCGCCAACCGCCGATCCCGAGGAGCATTTCCTGTTTGAGGCGCAACTCAGGCCCGCCTCCGTAAAGCTCGCTGGTAATGCCTCGATGCACCGGGTAATTCGCGGCGTCATTGCTGTCCAGCAGGTACAGCTTCACGCGGCCGATCTGAACCTGCCAGGCGCGCAGCCAGACTGAATAACCCGGTAAGGCGACCTCCAGCCGCAACCACTCTCCATTCTGTTTACGCAACGGGGTGATCGGCAATTGTCCGGGATCGTTATACGGGAAGAGAGCCTGCTGCGCGCCGTCCTTATCGATCACCTGACGAAAATAGCCTTGCTGATAGAGCAGCCCCACGCCAATAACGGGGACTCCCAAATCACTGGCGGCTTTGAGTTGATCGCCGGCCACATTGCCGAGCCCACCTGAATAAATTGGCAACGCTTCGCTCAACATGTATTCCATACTGAAATACGCAACACAGCTTAACGCCGATTGTGGGTAGGTTTGCTGAAACCACGCGGGTGCCCCTGCTGTATCTCGCTTGGCTTGCACAAGAGCATCAACGTTCTTGCGAAAAGCAGGATCGGTTAAAACATGCTGAAGTTTCTCCCGTGAGACCGTCTGCAGCACGACCCACGGATTTTGGGTCAGATCCCAGAGTGCTGAATCAAGCTGCCGCCATACTTCCTCAGCGCCATGATCCCAGGACGAACGCATATCCAGGGCAAGCTCGGACAGGGAATCGAATCCGTCTACATCCGTGGATAAAATACGTTCCTTCGGGTGAAGCACTCGTGTTGGTTCGCTCATAGCCTTTCCTTCAAAACTCGAGAATGAAAATTGCGGATCCTTGTGAAGTACACTAGGAGCCCCCTCGGCGCCGGATCCTCTATCATGCGGGGCCGATGCGCGATCAAACTGCCAAGTTGTGTTTGTGGCCTCATGATTTCCTGGCCTTCACCAGCACTTCGCCTCCTGAAGCCATGCGGTACCTTCGGGCTGAAAGTCGGCCGCAAGCGCCTCATCGTTGGCGCCCTCGCGAGTAGCCGCCACGAGCACCGTTTCGGCATGCCCCTCGCCCATCGGATTTAGTCCATACCCAACAGGACATACTACTCCCTTGCAATTCCTATTTTGTCTGCTTTGCGGTTATCGGGTTGTGCCACCTTCCGTCTGCCGCAATGAGCGTGTCAGCCTCTTTCGGTCCCCAGCTGCCCGGCTTGTAGGGATGAGCCCGATGGTGCCTGGTAAGGACTGGATCAACCACCGCCCAAGCGGCTTCAACCGCGTCCTCATGAGTGAAGAGTGCGCCGGCGCCGGCCATCGCGTCACCCAACAGCCGCTCATAAGGCGTTTCCTCACCGGGCTGCTCATCCAGCAGATAGAGCTCGCGCTGGTCACCCACGAATTCCTTGCCTGCACGCTTAACGCGTGCGGCCAAGGCAACAGCAGAATTGGGAGAGAGCCGGAAGCGCAGATAATTGGCTCGCTCGTCCACCGTTGCTGAATCATCGAACAGCTTTTGCGGTGGCGGCTTTAACTCCACGAGGACTTCAGCCGCTGTCGCAGCTAGACACTTGCCGGAACGAAGATACCAAGGCACCCCCTTCCAGCGCCACGAGTCGATGAACAGCCGCAGGGCGCAGAACGTTTCGACGTCTGATCCTTTCGCCACCCCCGGCTCCTTGCGGTAGCCTGCGTACTGCCCGCGTACCACATCGTCGGGCTGCAGGGGGCGCATAGCCCGGAACACCTTGGCTTTCTCAAGATGGACGGCACCAAAACCCTGATAAGCCGGCGGCTCCATGGCTAGCAACGCGACGATCTGGAACAGATGATTTTGGATGACGTCGCGCAGGCAACCGGCGCTTTCATAAAACGCGCCGCGACCCTTCACGCCAAAATCCTCGGCGAGCGTGATCTGCACGCTGGCCACGCAGTTGCGATTCCAGATCGGCTCAAGGAACGAATTCGCAAAGCGGAAATAGAGGATGTTCATGATGGCCTCCTTGCCGAGATAGTGATCAATGCGGAAGATCGAATCTTCCGGAAACACTGACTGCGCAATACGGTTGAGCTCCCGCGCGGAGGCCAGGTCCCGTCCGAACGGTTTTTCTACGATGACGCGCGCCTGATCGGCTAGACCCGCGGCACCGAGTCCATCGATGACGGTCGCGAACATAGCGGGTGGAATGGCAAGGTAGTGCGCTGGGCGCCGGGCATCGCCCAGCGCCCGTTTAAGCGCTCTAAACGTACCTGGGTCGTTATAATCGCCATCCACATACTGGAGTAGGGAAAGAAGGTGATTAAGCGCGTTTCGGTCATCGATCTTGCCGGCTTGCTTGATGCTGTCCGTCGCCTGTTTGCGCAGTTGTGCCAGACTCCACTTCGAGGCGGCAACGCCTACGACCGGCACGTTGAAAACGCCGTGCTTGGCCATCGCATAGAGCGCCGGGAAGATCATCTTGTAAGCGAGGTCGCCGGTCACGCCGAAGATCACCAGCGCATCCGCTGACGTCGTGCGGCTATCGGTAGTGCCCATCTCAACGCCCCCTTTTCTTTTCATCGTGCCCGCCAAACTGCTTTCTCATCGCGCCACGAAGTGTGTTCGGATAGCAGCGCGCTGATGACTGGGGTTGACACGCCCTCATCGATGGCGGTCAGCGCTGGCCAGTACCTGGCCGTCACCTACCTGCGTCGGAGCATCTTACCACCGGGCTATCACCATGGGAGATTCGCGTAAAAAGAATGCATCGAAATAGAAAAAACTGACGGGATGCTGCGGGCCGTCGCGCCTGGTTTCAGGGCGCAACGAGAATACTTCGGAAAATGGATTTGCCGTCCTTAACCGGGCGACCAATGTTAGCGCTGCCGCATGATTCTCAGGGATTGCCGGCGGCTCGTTGATGTTGTCGGATATGCACCTTCAGTTCGGTCAATCAGTTCAATAGAGGCGTGATGAATGAGATGAATTCATTGATGATGGTCTCCTCGTGACCGGCCTCTCGCATTTCCCATTTTATCGTATTGAGGAGTTTTGCCTTCTTATAAATGTTCAGTTTACGCTTGGTTGAAAATGTCCTGATGCGACCGACCAGGCCATCGAATTTCTTCTGGTATGTCTTTATCGGAATCGCCTTCCCCTTTTGATCAATAGGGGGAAACAGCCGGTTGAGTTCCCGGACGACTTCCTTTGAAAACAAGACCTCTTCTTCAGCGTTGAACCAATCAAGTATCATGTTGATGCTCCGTGTATAATTCGCAAATAGATATGGGCAACACTCTTGGTTATCGGACTTAGGCCACATTCATGGCGCATGACGTTCAAGTGCTCACAGTTCAGGCACTCATGATATTTAATACCAGTTTAACAAGAATCATCCCGGAAAGGTTTTGAAATGGGGATCTTTGATCGATTCCGATCCACTGGACAAACCGTCCCGGTCAGCAATGAGCATGAGCCTAAAGCGCACACAGTCGAACAGGACGTTTTACGTCTAATTGACGAAGGCCATATTCTTGAAGCAGAAGGCCGGATCGAAGAGGCCTTGCTGCGCTACCTGGAAGCCATTCGGCTGGAACCAAGCTCGGCGCGTGCGCACCTCAACCATGGCAACGCCTTGTTGTCAAAGGGCGATCTTGAAGGCGCACTGAGTGCCTACAGAACTGCAATCAAACATAAGCCGGATTACGCCGGGGCCTACTACAACATCGGCAATGCCCTTCTTGGAAACAGACAATTCGACAACGCGGTAAAGGAATACCAGCGGGCGCTGGAGATCAAACCCGATTACGCTGACGTACATTGCAGCATGGGTGTGGCGCTGACCGAGCTCGGAAGAATCGACGATGCCGTGGCAAGTTACGCGCGCGCATTGGAGATCAATCCTGATTTGGTAGAGGCGCATACCAACATCGGTAACGCGCTGCTCAGCATCGGACAAGTCGACGAAGCGATAAAGTCATACCACCGGGCGCTGCAGATCAATCCCGATTCCGCTGAGGCACACAACAACCTCGGCCTAGCCCTGGAAGACCTGGGTCAACTAGAAAGCTCGGCCGATTGTTATCGGCGCGCTCTGGAGATCAAGCCCGATTTCGCCAAGGCCCACAACAACTTGGGCCTAACCCTCCAAGGCCTCGGGCAATTTGACGGTGCTGTGGCCAGTTACCGGCAAGCGCTGAAGATCAGTCCTGAGCTCACCGAGGCGCATAGCAATTTGCTGTTTTCCCTGAACTACACCGCCAGCCGTACACCTTCGCATTTTCTTGAAGAGGTACGCCAGTTTGGCCGGATAGCTACAGAAAGGGCCGTGGGGCGTTTTTCTGCCTGGCAGTGTGCACCTCAGCCAGAGCGCCTGCGTGTCGGGTTGGTGTCGGGCGACTTGCTGGGCCACCCCGTAGGTTTCTTTCTGGAGGGAGTCCTGGCTCATATCGATTCCGCTCGCATTGAGTTGATGGCTTACTCGACACACTACAAGGAAGACGAACTCACGTCCCGCATCCGCCCGTATTTTTCTGTGTGGAGGTCTCTGTTCGGCAAGAATGATGAAACTGCTGCTCGCCTGATACACGCCGATGGCGTGCATGTTCTGCTTGACCTGTCCGGTCATACCCGGCACAACCGGCTGCCGATGTTCGCCTGGAAGCCAGCCCCGGTGCAGGCGAGCTGGTTGGGCTATTTTGCAACCACCGGGGTGGCGGAAATGGATTATTTGCTCGCTGACGAGGTGGGCGTGCCCGAGGCACTTCGCGAACAGTTTACCGAGACGATCTGGCAAATGCCTAACACGCGCTTATGTTTCACTCCCCCCAAGGTCGACCTGCCTGTAGCACCCTTGCCGGCTTTGTCAAACGGCATGATCACGTTCGGCTGCTTTCAAAATTTGTCGAAGGTAGGTAACGGTGTACTGGAGGTGTGGGGGAATATTTTTGCTGCACTTCCTGATGCGAGACTGCGTTTGCAGTGCAAGCAATTGGGCGAACCGGGGCAATTGGAACAAATGCTTAAACGCTTGCAGGATCACGGCATTGACGCCCGGCGGGTAGTGACGCACGGAGTAACTGACCGCAAGGCATATCTTGCGGCGCATGGCGATGTCGATATTGTTCTGGACACCTTCCCATACCCGGGTGGTACCACCACTTGTGAAGCGCTGTGGATGGGTGTGCCAACCTTGACCCTTGCCGGTGACAGTCTGCTGGCTAGGCAGGGTGCCAGCTTGCTCACTGCAGCAGGATTGGAAGAATGGGTGGCGAGCAGCAAAGAGGACTATATAGCCAAAGCGGTCGCTCTGGCCAGCGACAAGCCTAGGCTGATAACCCTGCGGGCCGATTTGCGGCAACATGTGCTTGCCTCATCGCTGTTCGATGCGCAACGTTTTGCAAAAGATTTTGAGGATGCGGTGTGGGGAATGTGGACTTCCCACACTTTCGGGTAGATTTCCTAGGTCCTATTGGCAAGCTTCGAGCGGTTGGTTGAAGAAATTGGTGGTGGAACAGAGAAAGTGGTACATGGTTCACTCTGCTTCGGAATTGAAGCGCATTCCACGATCTGCGGCTGGGCGGTCAGAATGTGAATCAACAGACCCAAGAGGAGTCCCGTCTTTAGAGGTGTATGCGTTAAATAGCGGATTGTCTAGCGGAGTCAATGCCGCTAGTAATGAACAAGTGTTGGCAGTTCCCAAGGACGAAGCAGTAGTCAAGTTCATCTACTTGCCCTCGCGCAATATTGCAAAAAAAAGGACACCGCCAATTACTTGGCGTGCCCATTACTCCCAATCCACCATTCTGCTCGGCGAGCGCCTCGCAGACTCAGTTTGAGGATGCCGTGAAATTAGCCTTGGCCTCTAGTCGTTTTTCGCCGTTAGGCACAACGCCCGTTACGCGTACTCAAATGCTGGTAGCTAGGGTGGCTATGACTGCCGCTAACGCGCTAAGCCAACCGAGTTCCCCGACAAACTTGAGGTCTTCCTCTGAAAGCTTTTCCTTGTTTTTGAGCTTTGAATTTATCCTTCCCAATTGAGATTGCAACTCTTTCACGTTTTTTTGTTGGGCTTGCAGCTCTCTCAGTTTCTCTTCTTGCACGATTCTTAATGCTTTTGTGTCAAATTGTTCAACGTCCATTACAGCCTCCCCTGATGATATGTTGAAAAGACAAATGACGATCATGCCAGTCACCGCGTTATGCATATGCTTGGAATTTCAGCGAAACGCCGCTGCATACTAGAATAAGAAGTTGCTTTTTGTCAAACTGTCAATGTCTTTCTGCACATCGGGCGTTGGCTTCCTGCCCTCAACCACGATTCGTGCAAAAATAAATTAGTTGCGCAGAACCGGCAGCTAAATCTTGCACTGGTCATCCATCTGCGCCAAACGCATGCAGTATTCGAGCGGCAGGACCCGTGCCGCTGGCTTGTCGCAGCTGTTCAATTGCTTACAGGGCGCTCCTTAATTCTTCCGGCCCTCTGATTGGTCGAGGTATATGCTGTCGGCTCCGTATCATACTGAAAAGTATGATGTTACCAATCGAAGAAAAACGGGATTATGGGGCAGACAGCGCCAAGGCTTGGTCAGCGTCTTTACGCAATGAACTGTCTGGATAATCTTTGATGAATTCGGAAAACGCGGCTTGAGCTTGTTGCTTATCGCCAGCATCAACAAATGCAATCCCCTTTTTGAATGCCTCCAATTCATCAGCATCTATGGTTTGGGTTTGCGCCGAAACTTCTCCCTTCCAATACAGGTCTTCCGATGCCATTGGGGCGCCTCGAACACCTCCTGTTGCAGTAGTTGTGGTCACCACAGATTTCTTTTCCGGAGTAAAGGATTCAAGCTTTTTTCTCAGTTTTTCCCAGAAACTCAACGTACCGCCCTGCTCATCCGCGTAAAGTATCTGTGAACCGAACGCCAATCCCATCAAAATCAGCATCAGCAGTCTTTTCATCATCTTCTCCTGTATGTCTGTTGATAAAAAGCAATTCTATCGTGAAGCGTTCGATTCCGTCTGATACGCTACAGTGAATTTAATACTTCCAAAGCCATCGTCTTATACTTTTCTCTAACCGACGGGTCCAGCTGTTGAGCGGTGACAAACGCCGCCTTTGCTTGCTTCACATTTTTGGTCGCATGGTAGGCTTTTGCAAGGTTGACCCAAACATAGGGGTCTTCCGGACTTGACTGTGCGGCAGCAGAGTAGGCCCTTTGTGCTTCGGAATATTTCTCGTCGAGCATCAAAAGATTTCCGCGATTATTCAACGCCGAGGCATTCTTGGGTTCAGTTTCAAGAATCTTGTCAAAATATTTCATCGCTTGCTCACGGTCGCCCGCTTTGGCAAGAATTATTCCGATCTGGAGATGTGCTTCCATATCGGCAGGATTTTTTTCTATTTCATGAAGATAGCGTCTAGTCTTGGTTTGCGAGGTGATCTTAAGCATTGACAAGAAGTTCCCCGCAAACTTTTTCTCGATTTCCGTAACGGTAACGTTGATTGGTTTTGCGGGGGAGTCGGGTAAAGTGGCGGGTTTGTATGTATTCCAGCCCTGGTGCACGTCAAGTATGGCCAGCCCCCGGTCCTTCCATTTGTAATAATTAGCTGCGCCAATCTCCCATGCCTCTGTAAATCGCCTCCCAACAACGGTGGTTTCAACCGGGATCCACAGCTTGCCTTCATGTATGACATACATGTTATCCATCGTGTATCCGTCTGCATCGGCGTCAATACCGGTGGAAAACATCATCAGTAAGTGATCCGGCACTTCGAGCATCAGGGTGTTTATTCCCATGCTCTCCAGAGCGGTTGCATAGAACGAAACCAGATCGACACAGTCGCCGGATTTGCTCTCCAGAGTTTCACGTGGGTACTGGACATAGTCTACCGTATCGGTCTTTTTGGTTGCCGCGGTTTCTGCAATGGATATTTGATAGGGGTCAGTTGGATTTGGAATATAGGTGAATCCGATTGCACCCATGGCGTTGAACAATACTGCAGCAAGTTGCGATTCGTCTTTCGTATCGCGGAACTGGGTGGCTATGGAACGCGCAAAATTCATTATTGGCGGGTCTTTCGGCGTTATGAAAGAAGCTAAACGTTCATGTTCGTTCCACGTCATGCGGTGTTTGTTATAGACTGAGATTGTGGGATTTATACTGTAAACCTCACGCTCGCCATTCTGAAAGTAGCTTGCCTCTATCACCGCTTGTATGGAACTGTCCTCGGAGATCGTCAGGATGTTGTTATTGAACACCGCCTTGAGAGTGATGTCTTCACCCTGCCCCGGCAATAGCTTGTCGATTTGTCCTTCTGTGGGGAAATCCATGAAGTTGTTCAGCATGAAGCTCACTTTGACTTTTTCTATGGGCTTGTCGGTGTTATTGGTTAACTTGATGCGACCGATCCCGTCCTGCTCATAAAGCTTATAGGTATTGGAAAAGATGTCGCGCAATTTGACCACATCAATTTCCAGCGGTGCGGAATTGGATGGCAAGGTAGATCCCGTGACGCCCAATTTTTCCGATTCAGTCCCATCGGTACTGCGCGCCGCTATATAGAAGGTGTATTCGGTATCTGGGGTCAATCCAGTCTTGATGAACGCCGGCGTAGTCGTTTCGCCAATTTTGGTAAATACATCGTCATGCTTTTGATAAATCAGATAGGCACTGAAATATTGCGGGTCGATGGGTTTCCAGCTGATTTTGAGCTGCAGCGGCGAGGGCACCACTTGAGCGCCTTCCAATACCGGCGGAACGTACTTTTTAGCGATCCCGCTCACTGCATCGCTCCTCGGCCCGAAATAGCCAAATTGCGTTTCCCCCTCCACACGGAAAAAGTATTTCTTGTCCGCTTCCACGCTGTGGTCTACGTAAAGATTTTGGTCTGCGCTACTGGTAGCTATCCAGCTAAACACCGATTTTTCGCCACTGGACCTATAAATCCGGTACTGCTTGACGTATGGCAATGCGGACCAATGCAATTCGATGGCATGCAGGACCCCCTGCACTACCAGATGTTCTGGAGCAGAAGGCTTGTACAGTGTGGTAAACAATTGCACCCGCTTGTTTCCGTGCTCTGAAATAGCAAAGGTCGCATCACCGGTCTTGGTGATCGCAGAGGGTTCATCAAGCTCGCCAAGGCCACTTCCGTTGCTGCCGAATGAACGGATATATTGTCCTTTGAGGGAAAAAACCTTGACTTGATTCGAGTCGAGAACAAACACTTCATCTTGCGTCACCATCAACCCAACCGGCTTTGTCAGACTCGGCGTTCCAGCCTGATTGCCAAACACGCCTAATGGCTCTCCCTTCGCCGAATAGATAGAGACGGCACAAAGCCCCTTATCCAAAACATAGATAGCATCCTGGGAATCAAGGGCGATTGCCACAGGATTCTGCAGCTTGCCGAATCCATTACTGAGGATTTCCTTCAGAAATACCCCGTCGTTGCTGAATGCCTGCACCCTGTGATTTCCGCTATCGGCGACAAATATGACACCCGTGCTGGAAATAGCGAAATCCTCGGGTTCATCAAATTCACCTTTCTGGCTCCCTGATGATCCAAAACTGAAAAGTGTCTTGCCAGCTTCGTCCAGCTTTGCAATCGTGGCCTTTTTCTTGTCCAAAGCCCAAAGATCCCCGCTCGTGTCAGCGACAACAGCCACCGGAGAAATTTCCTCCGGCTTGATTTCGGCCACTACCCCGCCATCAACAATCCGGACAATTTTATTTTTTTCGTTGCTGTCTTTATAATTCGCGACGACGCCATAAACTGTTTCCTTGCCGTCCCAAGCCATCTTTCCGACCGACAACGGAATCGACTGTTCCCATCTGACCGACGTTCTTGAGGGTTGCTTGAGCACAGGTTCCAACGGCATCCCGGATTCGACCATGAATACATCGGCGATCCCCTTCTCGCTATCGCCGACAAACACCTGTTGATACTCATCAGTGGACAACCCAGATATGCTCTTAAACTGTGCGCGCCCTTTTCCCTTGGAGCCAAAGGAGTAAACATGGTTGTCCTTGAAATCATACTTGTTGATGGCAAAGGAGTCCCGGTCGGCAACATAGATACCGTCACGTGCCATAGTAAAAGCGAGCGGCTTTCCAGCTTCCGGAAGATACTTCAGATAGGCTCCCTTGGGGCTATATACTTTGATCAGGCCATCATCCGCATCCAGCACGTATATCTGCCCCATGGGATCAATCGCTATATCGGTCGGCATATGCAACTTGTACTGCGGAACCTTATCCTTTGCGGCAAGGTTTTCGGGGGCGCTGTCAATCTCGAGGGTAGCCAGGAAAACGCCATTGATGCCGAACAACTGTACCCTTCCATTGCCGCTATCGGCCACATAAACAATGCCATCGTGGATTGCGACGCCTCGTGGGGAGCTCAGAGCACTACTATTCCCGCCGGAAAAGCTAAAAAATCCGCCACCGCTTTTGGCGCCGAAAATCCCCTTGAATTGCCCCTGAGAATCAAACATGGCGACTAGGTGCGCTTCACTATCTGCCACATAGATTATGCCGTTGCCAACAGCCACCGCCTCGGGATGCTTGAGCACTGGCGCGCCCTTGCCATCCTTCGCCTGCAAAACCAGGAACTCTCTCCCACTCTCGTCAACGATGCTAACGGAACCATCCTTTTTTGTAAAATAAGCGTAGCCGCCGCTCCAGCCGAGCAGCTTCCGCATCCCGCCGATGTTGAGTTCCTGTGCAAGCTCAATTCTGGAAAAGCCAGCGGAAGAGGGAGGATTCCCCGTGTCTGCGCGCGCAGATGCAATCAAGATCCAAGACAGTACCGCAATAGTGAAAATACGCATATCAGTCAATGCCCTAAGTCTATTGACATCGAAAAATTTCCAGTACTGGGCGACCTTGCACAAGGTCACAACAGCTATTTATCTGATCTGTAAATCACACCGGTCCCCTCATCTGGAGGGGGAAATCTTCTATAATGCTCGCAACGCTCATAATAAATTCTGCTCGGTCTATCTCCTGGATTTTTATCTAATAATGACGCAAAGCACTTCTTCGCTTCTTCAAATTTGCGCGCCCGATAGAATTTCAGGGCTTCTTCAAACTCTGTGAGCAACTCATCTTCGCATTCGGACAAGCCACTGATCAACTCATAAATTGTAACGGGTGCCTCACTTCCAATTACCCGGGTCTTATCCAGTTCCCTGTATCTAAAGGTATCACGAGTCAATTGATAAGTACGCTCGCCGATCAGGAAATCTACGCCGTAATATTTTGCCGCGCCCTCAAGCCGCACTGCCTGATTGACCGCATCCCCGATTAACGTGTATTCGATTTTTTTGCCGGGCAAACCCACGTTACCAGCTACCACGTCACCGGATTGCGCCCCAACTCGAATTGAAAAAGGCTCTACGCCTTCCGACATCCACTTGGCATTAAGGCGCGCCATCTCTTTCTTCATGTCAAGTATGCATGAAATCGCAAGCTGAGCGTGATTGGGCTGGGCAAATGGCGCTCCCCAGTAAAACATAATACCCCCGCCGAAGAACTTGTCAACCGTACCCTCGAAACGGTCAATTACTTGAACCATCGCGCCAAAATATTCGTTCAATCTGATGACAACCTCCATGGGAGGTCGACTCGCACTAAACGTATCAAAACCCTTGATGTCAGTAAACAGCACCGTCACTTCCTTCGTATCGCCGCCGATTCGTGCCAAGTTGGGCTGTTTCTCCAGCCGTGCAACCAATTTTGGTGACAAATAGCTGGAAAACATCGAGCGCATTTGTCTCACACGGCGATACAACGCCAAATATCGAAAACTGCGGCCCACCGACAACGCTACCATGGCCGCCAGTGGCGGGTAGATCGTGCTTACCCAATGTCCATGAAGAAAGATCCAATAGGACAGCCAGACGTATCCTCCGGAAAGCAGGATTACCGCAGGAATCGCAACGTAAAGGCGCAGGCGCATGGTCAGGTAAAACGCAACCAAGCCCAATACGACAATCAGCACCATATCGAACAGCGACTCCAGCCCGGTACGACGGATAAATCGGCCGCTGATGATGTCGTCCGCAACCGCGGCATGAAGTTCAACGCCGGGCATGTTGTTATCGAATGGAGTAACACGCATATCATAGATGCCAAGAGCAGTAACCCCCAAAAAGAGCACCTTGTCCTTCAGCATCTGCGGCGCGACTTTGCCGTCGATAATGTCGACAAAAGAAAATCGAGGGTAGTTGCCCTTCCCTCCTGTGTAATTGATCCACATCGAGTAATTTGAATCTACCGGAATATCTCTATTCCCCAAGCGGATGCCATTGGGACCTGCAACGAATTTATTTTCGCCCATCGCCGCCATGGCTCCGAGCAACCCAAGTGATGGGATATGCTTGCCGTCGACGTCGACAATAAGCACATTGCGCCGATTCACGCCGTCGTTTTCGGGGAACAAATTAATGTGACCGATCCCTGCCGCAACATTTTCGATTTCAGGAATAGTGTGGGTGCTGCCCTTAACTTGCAGATCCTTATCGAGATCAAAGGCAACTCCCAACCCCACATTGCCGGCCCTCTTGACCGCATCCGCAAAGGATTTATCTACCTCTTCGGTTTCTCGCTCTGCAAAAAATGCATCGACGAGCAAAGCCTTTGCGCCCGCAGCTGAGAGCTTTTCTATTAGACGTACATATTGCCTTCTACTCCATGGGAAGCGCCCCAACTGGGCAATGCTTTTGTCGTCGATTGCCACAATAGCGATGTCAGCACTCGCCGGGATGGCTCCGCGAAAGTCACTAAACTTCAGATCGTAGGCCTTGGCTTCTAACGCCTCAAGGAAGGGATTCTGGCTGTAGTAAAGTGCAGTGACGATAAAAACCGAAATGAATGCAAACAGAAACGGGGCCGCCCTGAAATTCATATCCATGAAATTTTTCTTTCAGTAATTTTTTATTGGCGATGACAAGACCATGCGGTGCCCCTTTCACCCGCCGTTCAATGCTGGGCTTTTGCTCATTTCTTGCGTCAGGCAGCCTACCATTCTATCGGCAAGGATACAGACAAGCTCGTTGACCGTTAGACGGCAGATCAGCATCACCAAAGTCGTCTTGCGCGCGAACATTGAAGCCGATTCGGTGATACATTTGCACGGTTTATTGCTGAAATCGGATTGCGCTGGGCGGAGAATGTTCCACCCAGCATATTTCAGTCATTCATATATGGTCTTATCAGGGCTTCCCAACCCTCGGGTGACAGACAGTGTCTGCCTTCCACCTCGCACATAAGCATCTTCTGCGGTTGATAATCATTTATGTATTTCCCATATTCCTTGTTTTCGTTAACGTCCAACAATGTTTTTACAAATGACTTCACGTACTCAGGATGATCCTTCTCCAATACATAATTGCTAAGACTTATAATCACAAAACACTTGTTAAGTTTCTTGTTGTAGTGATTCACATAGGCTGTTTCTTGTTGCCCATCTCTGGTCTTCGAAACGCCATTACCATATCCCAGTTTAATGAACCCCCTAGCGGTCTTGCCGCATCGTTCTTGCAATTCATATTCATCTTTGATCGAAGCCGCAT
Source organism: uncultured beta proteobacterium (assembly GCA_963833515.1). Classification (GTDB taxonomy): domain Bacteria; phylum Pseudomonadota; class Gammaproteobacteria; order Burkholderiales; family Gallionellaceae; genus Gallionella. Next base: position 86,014 of record CAWHYN010000041.1, read on the forward strand.
AGCTATTGCTAAATGAACCTGAAGCAATGAACATAAGGAATAAAAAGCCGATTAGTATTTTCACCATTACCCTGTTCCTTTCTTACGCAATACATGCAACCAACCCTCCTAAGCCGAAAATTTTGGCGGTTTGGTAACGTGGCGCTTCGAAGCCTCTATTCAGCTTTCCGCCGTGGCGTGCTGTCTTTTTACAGACATTATCTCTTGAGTGCATGCTATCTTGTAAAGCACAATCTAGCCGGTCCTTATTATTTGTGTACTCGCGTGTTTGCTGTTTCTTAAGTTGAATAGCGAAGCGCGCCGGACGTAAGCAGTTTCGGTATACCCCATCTTTCAAACCGCATGCTGAATACTTGTTTGGAGAAAAGGGGATTGATTGTTTCGGGTCAGTGCGATCTCAAACAGGTCGTAAGCTCATGCCCGAGAAGAAAGAATCATCACAACGTTAACGGCTCCCATTTTAATGGGCTTCCACATCCATTTTGGTCGGATGATGCCCAATCCTGTGAAAAGTCAGGCTATTGCCAACACTCTATTCTGTCGCCCCATGCCGTCAGCAGGTACCACCAAGCCGCAAACGGATCCGCAAGCTGCACTATCCTCATTGTGCGAACGCAACACGTCGGGTTGCGGGCTGAATATTTCCGGTGCTTTCGCAATCTTCATCCATATCCACTATGTCCTGGCTGCCGAAGGGTCAAGGTTTCGGCGTTCGATTCCCCCTGTGAGTGCGGCGCACTGGCGCAATGCGCGAGCCATTTCAGCGCCATTGGCATAGCGATCCTGAACTTTTTTGGCCAATGCACGATCAATGATCGCCACCAAACATGCGGGTAAATCGGGCTTGATGCTCAGAATATCGGTAGGCGGTTCATTGGCAATCCGGAAAACTAGTTGCGCCATCGAATCTCCCTCGAATGGAACCTTACCGCAGGCCATTTGGTATAAACTCACTCCCAAGGAAAACAGGTCCGACGCGCCTTCGATCTTCTTGCCGGCCAATTGCTCCGGCGACATAAAGGATAGCGTACCCAATACTATGCCGGTCTTGGTTTTGCTTGAGTCGGTGATACGCGCGATGCCGAAATCGGTCACCTTGGCCATGTCCGTCTCGGGGTCATACATGATGTTGCCCGGTTTGATGTCGCGGTGCACCACGTTTTGTTTGTGGGCATAATCCAAGGCATCCGCGACGCGCGCAACAATACTCATCACTTTGGGCAAGGGCAATAGATTATCCGCCTTGGTGTGGGGGGTCAGGTCCCGCCCTTTGAGGAATTCCATCGCGATGTAGGCAAGATCATGCTCCTCCCCTGCGTCGTAGACAGTTACGATATTCGGGTGATTCAGACGGCCCGCTGTTTCAGCCTCGCGAAAGAAGCGTGCCTTCACGCCTTCCAGCTCGTCCGCATCGAACTCTTGTGCCAGCGCCATGGTCTTGATTGCTACGATGCGACCGATTTTCGGGTCCTTGCCGAGATACACCACCCCCATGGCTCCCTTGCCGATCTCCTTCTCGATTTCGTAACGTCCCAGCATCGGCTTGGACACGCCCGTCTGGTCCAGTACTATCGTGCTCGCATTGCTCTTACCTGATGAACCGCCGAGCATCACTGTCTCCGACATCGCCTTGGTCTGGGCCAGGCGCGCTTGCACATCTCGGAATTGGGGATTGTAGGCGACCATGTATCTGAAAACCGACTCCGCCTTGTTGAATTGCCGCTTGCGCTCGAAATCGAGGCCCAAGTTATACAACACATCCATTAAACTATCATCCATTGGCACTTTGCGGAACTTGTCGAAGGCGGCATCCAGTTGCCCTTGTCCCTGAAATGCCAGGCCAAGCATACGATTGCTTTCCGCTGACTCGGCATCCGATCTTTGCTTGCCTTTCTCGATCGTCAGGAAGCGTTTGGTTGTCAGCAGCAAATGACCGACCAACAACAGCGTGGACGGCAACATCAGCTGCAACCACATCGCCTGTGTCGTCATCAATATGAAATGTGCCGCCAGTAACACCGAAAACAACGCCCCGGTGACGACCGCACCCACGGCGGCATTCAGGCGTGGCAACAGCATGACCAGATACAATGCGACCAGCAGGAATACGCCGATTTGGGCCCATCCCGACCACCTTGGCGTAACGAAATAGTCGCCCTTGAGAATGCTGGAAACCGAATGCGCCAGGGTCATCGCAGGCGCCATACCGGAAGAAATGGGCGTTACTTGCAATGAACCGATGCCCGCTGCGGACGCCCCGATCAGCACAATCTTATCTCGATATTTTTCCGCAGGAATCTTGCCTGATAAAACGTCGTAAAAGGAATCCACCGGAAAGGCAGGCCGTCCGTCCTTATCCTTGTAAAAATAAGTGTGCATCCGCAAGAAAGAGTCTGTGGCGATCTTCTGATTACCCAGCTGCACCCCTTCACCCAAATTGACGCGTATATCCTTGGGCTCAAGATTGAGGCTCTTGGCTGCCAGCATCAGTGAAAGCGACGGATAGTATTGATTGTAATAGCCCACGACCAGCGGTTCCGTACGTATAGCGCCGTCCACATCCGGAAAACTGTTCATGTGTCCGACGGCCAAGGCCTTGTTGCCCAACGGCGCAATCGGGAATAGGACACCTCGTGATGGCAAGGGCGACTCGCCCGAGCCGATGGAATCCTTGACATCAGAAAGACTGTTGCGCAACACATAGTCAGGCAACGTTTCGTTAGGTTTGCCCTGGGGCTCACCCAATTCGAAGAACATCGCGAGCATGACATCATTCGCCTTGGCGATGCTTTCGCTAAGCTTCTGATCATTATCTAGATTTTGTACCGCCTCTTGAAGCAGAAGACTAAGTTGGGCGAATTCGCCTTGTAATGCTGGGTCGGTCGAATTCTTAAATTTTGAACTGCCAAGCAATTCAGCAATCTTATAAATATAATCCAAGCCGGCATCAACCTGTGGCTCGAAGAAGAATGCGGTATAGCCGATCACTTTGGGATGCCCCGCCGCCAGGACATCCAGTATCCGGGAGTGTATCGCACGCGGCCAAGGCCAACGCCCTAGATTTGCGATGCTTTGATCGTCGATGGCAATCACCGCGATCTTGTCGCTAGGGCTCCGCGAAGAAGCCCAAACGCCCAAGTCATAAGCCTTGCGTTCCAGACTCTGCATCAGATCACTATTGGCCCCAAAAAAGAATGCCAGTGCGACAAGTAGACCTACAAACCAGTCCTTCTGCCAGAACAACCACTTACTCATCCTACCCCCTGATGATTATCGTCGAGCCTGATGCATGATGTCGAACAACCAATGCTGCAGATATTTCTTGGCGCCGGCTTAAATTTGACCATCCGCCCTAGTCTAAATTGACCAAGAGAAATTATTTTATAGCTTACTACACAAGATGTGGCTAAGTCGACCAGACTCTAGTCGGTTTCGATCTTTTGTTTCGATCTTTTGTTGTTAATCGCAACCTTCCATGACATCATTGGCCGTGTGTTGCCATTTTTAGGATTCTCGAGACGCTTTAGCTCGGCGGCGGGGCAAATTAGGCAGGGTGCTTATCATTCTGGAAATCTCATGTACGGATCCTGCCTTGTCCCATTCGGCTTTATACAACTTAACGCGTTGATGTTGGCGCGTATTTGACTTAGTCTTTCTATGTTGATTTGCCGCGTCAGGAAGTCGCAGCGGCGCGGGCAATTAAGACAATGACCGGCGATGACCGACAATGCGGATACTGTTATTCTGATCCACGGATTGTGGATGCCGGGGCTTGTGCTGCTGCCACATCAGCACTGGCTGCGCGCCGAGGGATTCGCTGTACGCAGATTCTCCTATCCTTCATGGCGGAAAGGGTTGAATGAAAATGCCCGTTCACTCTCCAGCTTCGTCAACGAAACTTCCGGCGAAGTCATATACTTGGTCGCACACAGCCTGGGAGGCTTGGTGGTGTGCATGATGCTGTCGCAGTATCGTGATGCAAGGATAAAAAAGGTAATCCTGATGGGAACCCCATATGCGAGTTGCCATTGCGGCTTTACCCTTGAAGCATACTCCGGGCTTGCGCCACTGGTCGGACGCACGTTCAAGGACTGGTTTAGTTTGGCGCATCCCGCCTTGCCGCATGCGATTGACATCGGCGTCATCGCCGGTACCCGCTCTATCGGTTCAGGGCGTCTTATTGGCGGACTGGCAAGGCCCAACGATGGCCTTGTTGCCCTGGAGGAAACACACATCGCCGGGGCCAAGGATAGCATCGCCCTGAACGTCAGTCATTCCGGCATGCTCGTGTCCCGTGCATGTGCCGATCAAATTATCAAATTTATCAGGACGGGTAGCTTTTCTCATGCTTAGGTTAATTCTTCTATCGACTCTATGCTTGCTCATCGCCGGCTGCACAAGCGTCGCGTACTACGCCCAGGCGATCGACGGCCAGGTGCATCTCATGATGGCGGCACGCCCCATTCCAGACATCGTCAACGACGCAGCGACCGATCCAGGACTGCGCCAGCGACTCGAGCGGGCAACCACCATCCGGGAATTTGCCAGCCGCGAACTCGGTCTGCCCAATAATGGCAGCTATCGCTCGTACTCAGACCTTGGACGGCCCTTCGTCGCCTGGAACGTCTTCGCCGCGCCAGAGTTTTCCGTGGAACCGCAACAGTGGTGCCTGATATTCATCGGCTGCGTCAACTATCGCGGCTATTATGACAAAAACGACGCGGACCGCTACGCCCTCGAGCTGGGGCAGGCGGGAGTGGACACCTATGTCGGTGGCGTGCCCGCCTATTCCACCCTTGGGTACTTCAACGATCCCCTGCTGAATACGTTCCTGCGTTTTGGTGATCAGGAAGTTGCCCGCATCATCTTCCATGAACTTGCGCATCAACTTGTTTACGCCGATGGCGACTCTGCTTTCAATGAGTCGTTCGCCACAACTGTAGAGGACCAAGGCCTGCGCCGCTGGCTGGCGCTGTCAGGACCGCCGGAACGGCTTCGGGATTTCGAGGCACAAGAACAACGCAAGGCGCAGTTCCACCGACTGGTGGCAGACACCCGCGACAAGCTTCGTAAGACCTATGCATCGTCCCTGACACCCGAGGCGATGCGAAGCGCCAAGTCGCAAGTGATTGCAGACATGAAGCAGACTTATACCGAACTGAAAGCGACTTGGGGCGGCCATGGCGGTTATGACCAATGGTTCAACCAACCCCTGAACAATGCATCCCTGGGCTCCGTCTCGCTATACACGCAATGGGTTCCCGCATTCCGAGCCTTGCTCGAACAGGAAGGCGGCAATCTGCCGCGCTTTTACCAGCGTGTAGCTGCGCTTGCCCATCTACCAAAAACCGAGCGAACAGCAGCGCTTGACCTTCTAATGCCGGATCTCACGGCCACTTCTGAACCCACGCCTTAGCCAGAGTGCCGGCAGAATGTCGGCGGCTTGAGGGCGCGCCAAGCTACAGACATGTTCAATCAGCCTTGACTCCATACCGGTTACGATAGGAAAAATCTTGAACATCGCGTCGAACCCTCAGATACTGTTTCAGGTTGTTAGCATATTCTGGCTTCGGGTATCCCAATCGTGCTGTGAATCCAATCTTGAGATGCTCGGGAATCGCCAGGATTTTTTTCACCTCATCTTCAACCCGATCGGAACTGAAGGCGCTCAGGATCTGAAAACCAATGCCCAACTCCTCTGCCATCAACCACATGTTTTGCATCACGCATCCCAGGCTGATGAAGCCAAGGACATCCCCCACGGAAGCAGGCGCTCGTTTGCTCGAATCATAAGTCACAAAAAGCAGAGTCGAGCAATCACGAATCGTGTCCTTCATGAACGATGTCCCCTCTGCAAAGGCGACCTCGTCCATCTTTGAGAACATCTTGGGATCGCGCCAGGAGGGAGGGAACATGGCCGCAAGCACGCCTGTCTTCTTGCGGCGGAGCTCCTCTTCGGAAAACGAAAGCTGCTGGTAGTTTTCCCTGATAAAGACTTCAGAGAGCCCAGACTTAATATCACCGATGGCATGCAATTGGCCTGCATCGTCGACAATGACGACCTCAAAGTTTTGCATATTGTGCGCTGTGGGCGACCATGAGGCTGCTGACAGTATCTTCTCCAAGTCCTCCGGAGGAACTTGGCGATTTGGATCAAATGGCCCCCGAGAGGACCGTCTTCGTTTCATCAGTTCGAGGATTTCAGACATGTTGACCTCCCTTTATTAAGAAAGCACGAAAAAAATCCCAAATTCCATAATCAATCCCAGAGCTTCTTCCAGTTGTGCCTACGGAAACGGTTCAATCATCAGTCCGGTTCAATGAACAAAATCCGGAGATTCAAGCCAAAATGATTTTTGTGAACAGGCCATCGGAACATTTGAATTTCAAAGCATAGCTTGATGCTCGATACATTACTTTCGACTCTAAAACGATCAGTGACATCAATTGAACTTATAGGATTACGTCAGGCAATATCGGGCAAATGTAGGACGCTTGCTTAACGCCATCTCTACGAAATGTTATAATTTTGATTGATTATTATTATATTTATAGGCGTGAAATAACATTTCACATTGTCTTGGATAATTGTCCGTCCACTGGTCGGACCCGCCCAAACTCTGCGGCCATAGTTGCCAGTCTTTGCGTTTGTTCCGCACGAATCTGGTCCCACGAAAAACGCCATTCCCAATTGCCACCGGGTTGACCAGGCAAGTTCATCCGATATTCTCCGGACAGACCCAGTACATCCTGCATGACAATGATGACGGTGTTTGCCTCCGATTTTGAGATGGCTCGGATCATGTCCCATTGAATCTGTTGACCGTCAGAGCCAAGGTATTTCAAGGCAAAGTTTTTCTCACCAGAAGTTGCCGAGTTCCACCAGCCGATCGTCGTATCGTTGTCGTGGGTACCAGTATAGGCAACCGAGTTCGGCACATAGTGATGCGGTAAGAACGGGTGGCTCTCATCTTCGCTAAATGCAAATTGCAGGATACGCATGCCTGGCAGATTGAATCTGTCACGCAACTCCACCACGTCGGGTGTGATCATGCCCAAGTCCTCAGCGATGATGGGGAGATCGCCCAACGCCTTTTGAATAGCTTCAAACAGTTTTGCGCCGGGGCCGGGGATCCATCTGCCATGAATTGCGGTTTCAGCATCTGCGGGGATTTCCCAGTAACCAGCAAAACCACGGAAATGATCAATACGAACGAGATCGAATAGCGTCAGCGCGTGACGCATACGATCTATCCACCATGCAAAGCCTGTATTTTCGTGGATTTCCCATCGGTACAGCGGATTTCCCCAAAGCTGACCGGTCTTGCTGAAATAGTCGGGCGGGACTCCCGCAACGACCGTCGGCTGCCCCTTTTCGTCCAGCTCAAATAGCTCCTGATGCGCCCAAACGTCGGCACTTTGATAGGCCACGAAGATTGGAACGTCGCCGATGATTCGAATCCCATGCTCATTGGCATAGCGCTTCAAGTTCGACCATTGGCGCGCAAAGCACCACTGACAAAATTTCCAGAAACCTATTTCTTCAGGGTAGGCTTCTACCACCCGTTGCAATGCTTGCGGATTTCTTTTGGCAAGATCAGTTGGCCAGTGACTCCAAATGCAGCCGTTTTGGAGCTCTTTGAGAGCCATGAATAACGCATAATCCTCGAGCCACGCACTTTCGGATTTGCAGAATTCGTCAAATTCGCTGAATTTATTGCGTCTCTCAAAAAAAACCTTGGCAGCGCGGCGCAGTCGTTCCGTACGGAATGGCTGCATCAGTGAAAAATCTATCCGGTCAGACCGGAATTCCGGATGAGGCTTCAGGTCTTCATCTGTCAGCCAACCTTGGCTGGCCAATTCGACGAGATTGATAAGAAGGATGTTGCCCGCAAAAGCCGAGCTGCTCATGTATGGAGAATTTCCCGGACCTGTCTCGCCAAGCGGCAGAATCTGCCAGAAAGACTGTCGAACGGTCACCAGCCAATCGACGAACCGATATGCGTCTGAACCCAGGTCACCTGCACCGTGCGGCCCTGGAAGAGACGTGGGATGAAGCAATATTCCGCTGGTTCGCTCAGTCAAGTAGGGCATGTCTGTATGGGGGTGAGATGTCCGGTATCGTGGACAAAATCCTATTCGGAAGCACGCCGCATCGCGCCCCCAGACTCAGGATTTCCACTACCCTGACTGATTGGCTCTGCAAGGTTGACGGGCGTAGGTATCTTCAGCAAGCTATACAATTCCGTGAGGTTATGCCGAAATAGACGATCGAAACTTGCGACTGAGTGAGATGGATTGTAATCACCGAACCACCAGAACCAGTCAGAACTTTCGCAGGAACATAGCTGTTTTTCGGCGGCCTCTTGCTCGGCTGGGCTAAGTCTTCCGCTGGCTAGCACCATATCGAAACTTTGCTTGGCCACACACAAAAGATCCCACGCGCGATTTTTGTCCTTTGAGCCGATCCACGTCGAGAAATTTCCATATACCCAGCTGCCCGCAACGATGCCCGGCAAGCTGCGCACCGGTGTGCTCGGGGTCTGCGGTACGCTTGGTTTCAGATAGTTGCTGTAAGTACTCGTTTGAATATGGGGATGTGCTTCAAGCTCGGCGTATAGCTCGTCAAGGAAATAAAAACCATTGTAGGGATAATATTCCCATGCGTTTTCACCATCCAGGATTACGCTGACGATGGGGGGTTCGGCCTCTGTTGCGTGTTCGGCGATTGCTTCAATCTGATCGATGAAATGTCGCGCGGCATCCTTGCCATGCCAGCGTGAATATTCGAAACCGATCAAATCGGACAAGCGATCGTCGCGAAAGAAACAACACAATCCCCCTGCCCTGCTTTCCAGCCGGTAAGGACGATAAAGGTATTGCGAGCGCTCCTGAGTGGGTCTTTGCGCTTGGCGCAAGCTATTGACCAGCACGCCCTCCCCGCTGGCCACCCAGCGGCAGCCCTCCGATGCAAAGACCTCCAGCGTTTCAGAAGAAATCGATCCTTCGGCCGGCCACATCCCTTGGGGTTCCTTGCCAAAACGCTCTTGGTGACTTTTTTTTGCTCGCCGGATATGCGCTGTTACCCGCTGCCGACCTTTTGGATAATGCGGAGATTGCGGCAAAGGTGCGTCTGGCATCGCTTCTTTGGCACTGGAAAAATCGATTAGCAAAGGGGCTATCGGATGGTAATGTGGCGTAGCGGAAATCTCGATTTGCCCGATCTGTTCCAGCTTGCGATAACGGGGAATAATGCCGACGATCAATTCGCCGATAAGATCAAGCAAGTGTTTCCGGTCTTCGTAGCTGAAACCTTCAGCCTTGCTCATCAAGTGTGCCACCAGCGCATGTTCACGACGGATACTTTCGCCGCACCAGGACAGGTGATACCAAGTCAGCAAATCCGCGAGATACTGGCCCGACAGATATGACAGCGCCGTCTCCCCGTTGGCCTGCAGATGATTGAACAAATCCAGCAAGCGCTTGTAGGCCGGATAAGGAGAAATCATTGTGGAATGGTTACTGCGAAAGCAGGAATCAAGGACAAACTGTTTCTGCGCGGCGGAAAGATCGCAGGAATCTTCATGGACAAGCATGCGCAGCAGGGGGTCGCGCAATTGGCCCTTAGCAAACTGATCGGCGTAGTCTTCCAGTTGGTCCAGCAGGATCGGTACGAAATTCACGACCGCGTGGACTTTGGGGTGTCTTTCGAGATGATAGGCCATGTCGGTGTAATCCTTGATGGCATGCAGGTATGTCCAAGGCAACACAAAATCGCCGTTCGAATAATCGCGGTAATCAGGCTGGTGCATATGCCACAGAATTACCAGATTAACTGATTTATTCATAATGTTAATCCAGCCGTCTTCAGCTGAAAATTGAAATCAACGGATACGATGCACCTCTTGCCCGAGCATATCTGCAGTGACCAGTGTCACTCCATTGGAACTGACATGAAAGCGTTTTCGGTCCGCCTCCGGATTGACCCCAATCTGGAGTCCGTCCGGAATCTTGCAATTCTTATCCACGATGGCTCGCTTCAATATTACATAGCGGCCCACATCCACGTTCGGCAGCAGTACTGAGTCTTCTATGACACAATGACTGTTCACTCGCACATCTGAAAACAGCAATGAGCGACGCACGACAGAACCGCTTACGATGCATCCACCGGAAACCAGCGAGTCTATCGCCATGCCGCGACGATCTTCATCGTCAAAGACGAATTTCGCCGGGGGAAGTTGCTCTTGATGCGTCCAGATCGGCCATTCCTGATCGTACATATTCAAATCGGGGATCACCTTGGTCAGTTCCATATTGGCCTCCCAATAGGAATCGATCGTTCCGACATCGCGCCAATAGGGCACCTTATCGTCCCCCATGCCTACACAGCTATGTTCAAAACTCTGGGCAAACACACGATATTCTGCAACCATGTGTGGAATCAGATCCTTGCCAAAGTCGTGGCTGGAACGGGAGTCATCAGCATCACGTATCAATTGTTCGAACAGGAAAGCCTTGTTGAACACATAGATTCCCATACTGGCCAGCGATTTGTCAGGTTTGCCTGGAATCGATGCTGGACTGGCGGGTTTCTCTGCAAATTTGACGACACGTGCCTCGTCATCCACAGCCATCACTCCAAATGCAGATGCATCGGCGATAGGCACTTCGAGACAGGCGACCGTCATGTCGGCTTTTTTCTCAACATGGTAGGCTAGCAACTTGCCATAGTCCATCTTGTACACGTGATCGCCGGCCAGTATCAGTACAAAATCCGGGTTCGCCTCGCGCAAAATATCCAGATTCTGGAACACTGCATCGGCAGTTCCCTTGTACCAATGGTCTTCGCTGATGCGTTGCTGCGCAGGGAGTAGATCGATGAACTCGCCAAACTGGCCGTTCAGGAACGACCAACCGCGCTGAATGTGCTGGATCAGGCTGTGAGATTTATATTGCGTCGCGACTCCGATCCGGCGGATACCGGAATTCACGCAATTGGACATGACGAAATCGATGATGCGGAACTTGCCGCCAAAAGGCACCGCCGGCTTGGCACGCCAATCAGTCAATTGGTGCAGACGGCTGCCGCGACCGCCCGCCAAAACCATCGCGTAGGTGTTCTTGGTGATGCGGCTGATAAAACGGGGCGCTGCCTCGCCGCCCGTGATATGGTATTTTCTTTGCAGATAACCTAACTCAGCGTTCACGATGCACCTCTGATAAACCTTATTGAAGGCGTGCATTATCGTTTACAATTACCCTATTAGACAAGAAGAATGGGGTGGAAAAGTGAATACGTTGATGGAAGCACTGCTGCAAGCCCGTCTATATGATCCCTTTGGGCTACTGGGGCTGCATCGTGAGGATTCGCAATGGGTCATCCGGGTCTATGATCCCCACGCGACCGGGATCGAATTGCTGGACAAGATTGAAAGCTCCCCCCTCAAGAGGGTTCACCCTGCCGGAGTATTCGAGTGGCGCGGCAAATCGGAACCCTCCCGCCCCTACCGTTTGCGGATGCGCTATGGCAGCGTGACGCATGAAGCCTACGACCCATACCAATTCCCGCCACACCTCTCACAACAAGATTTGTATCTGTTCGGCGAAGGTCGCCTGCACCAAGGTTATCGGATGCTGGGGTCACATGAAATAGAGATAGACGGGGTCAAGGGCGTGCGCTTTGCCGTCTGGGCTCCGAATGCCGAGCGCGTCAGTGTGGTCGGCGAGTTCAATAACTGGGACGGCCGTTTGCATCCGATGCGTTCGCATGGATCGAGTGGCGTGTGGGAGTTGTTCATACCCGAGATCAGACAGCGCGCGCTGTATCGCTACGAAATCCGCAATCGTGCCACGGGCAACATCCTGACCAAGACCGATCCCTATGCACAGGGTTATGAGCTGCGCCCCGGTACAGCTGCCCTCGCCGCACCCGCCAATAAGCATCAATGGCGCGACGCGGAATGGATGGCCGAGCGCGCCAATTGGGATTGGCTCCACAGCGCGATAAGCATCTACGAAGTGCATCCCGGTTCCTGGAAGCGCCACCCTGACGGGCGCTTCTATACTTACCGAGAATTAGCCACAGACCTAGTGCCATATGTCAAAGGCCTGGGCTACACACACATCGAATTCATGCCGGTTTCAGAACATCCCCTTGACGAATCATGGGGCTATCAAGCCACCGGTTATTTTGCCGCGACCAGCCGCTTCGGCTCTCCCGACGAACTGCGTTTTCTGATCGACACGTGCCATCAGGCAGGCATTGGCGTCATCCTCGACTGGGTACCCGCGCACTTTCCGCAGGACGACTGGGCACTGGCGCGCTTCGACGGCACGGCGCTATATGAGCACGAAGACCCGCGGCTCGGTTTCCACCAGGACTGGGGAACCCACATCTTCAATTACGGCCGCAGCGAGATCAAGAGTTTCCTGATGTCCAGCGCGCACTTCTGGTTGTCGGAATTCCACTTTGACGGATTGCGCGTAGATGCCGTTGCATCGATGTTGTATCTTGACTACTCGCGGAAGGCCGGCGAATGGATACCCAACAAATACGGCGGGCGAGAGAATCTCGATGCAGTGGATTTCCTGCGGGAAATGAACATCATGGTCCATGACGAGTTCCCCGGTGCGCTGACCATGGCTGAGGAATCCACCGCTTGGCCGGGCGTATCGCGCCCCGTCTATCTTGGCGGCTTGGGCTTCTCGATAAAGTGGAACATGGGCTGGATGAATGACACGCTGAGCTACTTTCATCACGACCCGATACACCGTCGCTACCACCACAATGAACTGACTTTCGGCCAGCTCTATGCGTACACCGAAAACTTCGTGATGCCGTTCTCGCATGACGAAGTCGTGCATGGCAAGGGTTCGCTGCTCTCCAAGATGCCCGGCGATGCGTGGCAGAAATTTGCCAATCTGCGCCTGCTTTTGACCTACCAGATGACCAGCCCCGGCAAGAAACTCAATTTCATGGGCAATGAGATTGCGCAGGGACGCGAATGGCAGTCCAAGTGGGAACTGGAATGGTGGCAATTGGGCAATGAATTCCATCGCGGCGTGCAAAATCTGACGCACGACCTCAATCAACTTTACGGGAAGCTGCCCGCCCTGCATGATTTGGATTTCCAGCACGAAGGCTTCTCATGGATAGACTGCAACGATGCGGAGCATTCGGTGCTATCCTACCAGCGCCGCGCGCGGGATGGGTCTGTTGCCATCATCAGTCTGAATCTTACGCCCGTACCGCGCAACCCTTATCGTGTCGGCCTGCCGAGGCAAGGCCAGTATCGCGAAGTGCTGAATAGCGATTCACAGTATTACGCAGGCAGCAATGTCGGCAATGCCGGACTGATAACTGCTGAAGAAATTCCGTGGATGGGTCTGCCCTATTCTGCCAAGATTGCTTTGCCACCGCTGGCCGGTGTCGTTCTTGTGCCCGAGGCATAATCGTTCGCTGTTGATTTGAGTTGATCATCATGTCAAAACTGACCCAATCTGCCGCTTGGCAGGCGCTTAGAGATCATTACGCCGTTGCCAAAGCACTTCAGATGCGGCAGATGTTTCAAGAAGATGCGGCGCGCTTCGACAAATTTTCACTGCGATTTGGCAACCTGCTGTTTGATTATTCCAAGAACCGGATCAACGATGAAACCGTCAGGTTACTCGTGCGGCTTGCTGAGCAAGCCGAGGTCTCCAAGCATGTCGAACGCATGTTCGCTGGTGAGAAGATCAACTCTACTGAACAGCGAGCCGCCTTGCACACTGCGCTGCGCAACCGCAGCGACCGTCCTGTCTATGTTGATGGCAGGAACGTCATGCCGGATGTGCAGCGCGTGCTGGGACTGATGCGCCGTTTTTCAGATGCCGTGCGTAACGGAGAGCATGTCGGTCACACCGGCAAGCCAATCCGCGACATTGTGAACATCGGTATCGGCGGTTCCGACCTCGGACCGTTAATGGTGTGCGAAGCACTCAAGCACTATGCGAGCGGGGACATGCACGCACACTTCGTCTCCAATATCGACAGTTCGCATCTTACCGATACACTGGCGAAACTGAATGCCGAAACCACGCTGTTCATTGTCAGTTCCAAGACTTTCACCACCCAGGAAACCATAACCAATGCGCGTTCGGCACGCGCATGGCTGGTCGACAGGGTGGGCGACGAGCAAGCCGTCGCGAAACATTTCGCCGCCGTCTCCACCAACCTCGATGCCACCTCAAAATTCGGCATCAACCCAGACAACGTGTTCGAATTCTGGGATTGGGTCGGCGGCCGCTATTCGTTGTGGTCAGCGATTGGCTTACCGATCGCGCTGTACATCGGCATGGATAAGTTCGAGGAATTGCTAAGTGGCGCACACGCGATGGATGGACACTTCCGCAATGCGCCGCTGGACCGGAACATTCCGGTGTTGATGGGACTGCTAGGTATCTGGTATGGCAACTTTTTCGGGGCTGCATCGAATGCCGTGTTCCCATACGACCAGCATCTGCACCGGTTCCCCGCCTACCTGCAGCAGCTGGATATGGAGAGCAACGGCAAGGGGGTTGATCGCGACGGCAACACGGTAGATTACGATACCGGCATGGTGGTATGGGGTGAACCCGGCACCAACGGCCAGCATGCTTTTTACCAACTTATCCACCAAGGCACGCGGATGGTACCAGCTGATTTTCTGGCTCCACTGCATAGTCCGAATCCGCTCGGTGAACATCACGCTATCCTGCTAGCCAACTGCTTTGCGCAGACCGAAGCCTTGATGATAGGCAAGACCGCAGCCGAAGCACGCGCGGAACTGGAAGCGCAAGGCTTGCAGGGCAAGGTACTCGAAGCCTTGCTGCCGCATAAGGTGTTTCCCGGCAACAAGCCAACCAACACCCTGCTGTTCGACACGCTTGATCCGCACACACTGGGAATGTTGATTGCGTTGTACGAGCATAAGGTGTTCGTGCAAAGCGTGGTATGGAACATCAACCCGTTCGACCAATGGGGCGTGGAGCTTGGCAAACAACTGGCCGGGAAGATTCTGCCGGAACTGCACGATGCGGCTTCCAAGTCAAGGCACGATCCATCGACCAACGGGTTGATCGACTACTACCGAAACCACCAATAGCGAATCAGAACGCCCTCTCGAATCAAGTCGCTCTACCGCTGATTTCCAGGTCTTGCGCGTAGGATCCGCTCGGATATTGGAATGCGACCGGTCCATCCGGTTCAGCATGTACGAATTGATGGACGAACGGGTCTTTCGAGTCAAGCATTTCACCCGCTTCCCCTTCTGCCACTACCTTGCCGTCATGGATGAAATAAACATAATCGACAACCTTTAGGGATTCCGAAATGTCGTATGTCACCACGACTGACGCCACTCCCAATGCGTCATTTAGTCGGCGGATCAGGTTGGCAATGGTATTCAGCGAAATCGGGTCCAGGCCGGCAAACGGCTCATCGTAGATGATCAGTGCCGGATCGGTTGCGATCGCCCGTGCCAGGGCGACCCGGCGCTCCATCCCCCCCGACAGCTCGCTCGGCATCAGGGCATGCGCACCACGCAGCCCCACTGCATGAAGCTTCATCAATACCAGATCGTGGATCATTTCTTCGGGAAGATCGGTGTGCTCTCGCATCGGGAAGGCCAGATTGTCATAGACAGACAAGTCCGTGAACAACCCGCTCACCTGGAACATCATGCCCATTTTCAGACGGATCTTGTACAGTTCGTCGTTGTTCAGTTCGTGAACCACCTGGCCCATGAATTTCACGGCGCCGCGCGATGGCCGCAACTGGCCCCCGAAATGGCGCAACAGGGTACTCTTGCCACAGCCGCTGACGCCAAGTATGGCAACAATCTTTCCGCGAGGGATGGACAGATTGATGCCTTTGAGCACCTCTCGTTTGCCATATGCGAAATGAAGGTCACTGACCTCAATGAGGTTTTTTGAAGTTTGATTCAATCGCTTTTACCCGTTTTTGCGCCTGTCACGCGTAAAATGTTATCACTGTTTTGAGAGCAGAGCCGATGCATTTTTGATTTGTGATAGGCCCTTATCCAGCCACTCCACGTCCCTCACCCGTGAATCGTGCCTCAAGCCGCAGTAGATTGGCAGAAACGACGAGCGATCAGTAAGGCTTGCTACCTACCCAGTTCCCCGGGGGTTGGTATTGGCACACCCATACTTGCGTCTGGGCGTTTTCGCACACTGCCATCCCGCAGCCTACTGTCTTGGTGGTGCGCCAAACCACCTGTGTGTAGTGGCCGCACATCTTGCCCGGCACGCAGTTATTGCTTACATGGTCGTAATCCGCCTTCTCGCCGCCCCAACGATCCACCACCTGTTGCGGCGATATCAATTGCTGTTCTTTGCGCCCGTCAGACCAGTTCATCGCACTGGCCCAGTACAGGTTTTCACCGTATTTCCCATCCGGCATGCTGTGGCGCATCTGGCAGTGATTGGTCTGCTTCAGGTTGTCTGCCCAGGCCTGGGCAGAGACAGCCAAGGCTGCTGAATAACTGAGCGGCTCGATCACTCCCACTTCGGCACGCCATTTGTTGTGCGCAGTAATGAAAGCTTCTGGGTCGAGGTCTGCGGCGTATGTAGGAAAGATTGCCATTGCAGCGGTGAAGAAGATGGTGATGGCTTTCAGTGTCATCTCAAACCGCGATGCCCCGACCTTGCTAAGATGTCAGCACCTTGAGATACACTGCGCGATAAGCCTCCGCGCTGTTCTGCCAACTGAAATCCTTTGCCATACAGTTTTTTAGCAGGCCTGCCCATGTGTTTTTTTCGCGGTACAGGCTGACTGCGCGTTGTATCGCGGCCTGCAGATTCTCGGCGGTCATGCCATCGAACATGAAGCCGCTGGCAGTGCCGTCCATAAGACTTGTGGTGGTACAGTCCACAACCGAATCAACAAGGCCGCCGGTGGCATGGACAATGGGAACGGTGCCGTAGCGTTGGCTATATAGCTGGTTCAGGCCGCAAGGTTCGAAGCGCGATGGCATGATGAACATATCCACTCCTGCTTCAATTTGGTGTGACAGCTCTTCGCTGAAGCCGATCATCCCGCCAATCTTGCCGGGATATCGACTCCATAAGTCACGCGCGGTTTTTTGCATTTGCGCATCGCCGGTACCAAGCATCGCCAATTGCACTGGCAGCTCCGTCAGGACCGGTGCGATCTCCAGCAACAAGTCGATTCCCTTCTGATGGGTAAACCGACTGACTACGCCCAGCAGCGGCATATCGGCTTCAATGTCCAAACCCATTTTTCTTTGCAGGGCTTCCTTGTTGGCGGCTTTGCCGCTCATGTTCACGTTGCTGAATTGCTGGACGAGGTATCGGTCAGTCTCCGGATTCCATTCGTCGGTATCGATTCCGTTGAGTATCCCGGTAAGACTGTCCCTGCGAGTGGTCAGCAGTCCTTGCAGTCCCGAACCCAGTTCCTCCCCCTGGATCTCTTTGGCGTAGTTCGGACTGACGGTGGTTATGTGGTTCGCATAGAACAGCCCTGCCTTAAGGAAAGACATGTTGCCGTAAAATTCGACGCCTTCGATGCTGAAACAAGATTGGGGTAAATCAAATTGCTGAATCAATGTTGGCGAAAAAATTCCCTGGAAAGCCAAGTTGTGGACGGTCATGACGCTGGGCACTGCACCCTGGGCGAAATGCAGAAAGGCGGGCGTCAAACCGGTTTGCCAGTCATTGCAATGAACCAGATCCGGACGCCAGTCGAGCGGCGAGGCGCTGCTGCCCAGAACGGCGGCGACCTTGGACAACAGGCCAAACCGTACCGAGTTATCCGGCCAGTCAAGACCAAGGGCATTCTGATAGGGACCGCCTTCTCGCTGGTACAGGCTTGGACAATCCAGCACCAATAACGGCACCCCATTGGTCATCGTGCTCGACAACAATCGCGAAGCGGGAAAACCAGGCAAGTCGTTGAAGGTAGCCACGACCTGATGATGTGCCAGTTGCGCGGTGACCTGGTTGTACCCCGGCAGCAGCATGTGCACATCCACGCCGACGGTACGCAGTGCAGCCGGCAACGCTCCACTGACGTCGGCCAGGCCACCCGTCTTGATCAACGGCGCGGCTTCGGAAGCCACAAACAGGACTTTTATTTCGGCCATTTCAATCTTCCCATTTAAACGTCAAAAACCTCGGCACGACGTGACAAGCAAAGTCAGCGGCATAACACCGCTGTGAAATGAATCCGCAGCCAGACCGCCGGCGGGTAGCGGCTCGCGCAATCTGCTCTTCCGCTGAGCTATCGCAAACGCCACGAGAAGAAAGGTGGCGAAATGCCAGCATGCATGTGGAATATCCAAAATTCCATGCCAACGTTTCTCGCGGATTATCACCAAGCACATTACTGGTTCATGATGGCTCGCTACAGCCAGCGCATCATGCCCAACTCGAACGGATGGGTCAGCATCTCGTGGAACGGATAGGCGCGAATATGATACTCAAGTCTTCCACAACGTTCCGGCTTTACATCGGCCACAAATATGCTTTCGCCCGATCCGGTCATTTTTCCGGTCGCAACAAACCGGTGCCGGTGTAAGCTATGCGGTTCCTTGCTCTTGCTCGAAAAGCCCAGCAACAACTCGACACTCACGTCGTCGGGATTAAGGGAATTCAATTTGACCCCCACTTCGAACCGCAGGCTTTCCCCGAAATCAATCTCCTTCCTTCCTGTGTCCAGACGACGCAACTCCACACCCGGCCAAGCGTGGCGGATGCGCGCCTTCCAATCGGCGATGATGTCCGATGCTTTATGCTCGTTTTGCTTGAACTTTATGTATTGCCGACTGGCTGGCACGTAACATTTGGTCAAATATTCTCCCACCATTCGTCTGGAGTTGAAGCGCGGCATGATGGTTGCCATCGAACGCTTCGCCATTTTTACCCATCCGGGCGAAAAACCCATCTTCCCGTGTTCGTAGTACAGGGGCACAACCTGGTCCTGCAGCAACTCATACAACGTCCGGGTCTCCTCACGGGTACGAACGTCCTCGCTCAGCGATTCCGAGACCGGCTTGATAGCCCAGCCATTTTCTCCGTCATAGCTTTCACCCCACCAACCGTCGAGAACTGACAGATTGATAGTCCCATTGATACCCGCCTTCATTCCGGATGTGCCACTGGCTTCAAGCGGATACAAGGGGTTGTTCAACCAGACGTCTACGCCCGAAACCAGCACGCGCGACAAGCCAAGATCATAACCCTCGACCATCAGAATCTTGCCGATGAATTCGGGCATCTTGGCGATCTGGGTGATGCGCCGAATCAGATCCTGCCCGGGGATGTCAGCTGGATGCGCCTTTCCGGCAAAGATGAAAACCGCGGGGCGTTCAGGGTTATGCAGAATTTCACGCAGCCAATCGAGGTCCCCAAACAACATTGTGGCACGCTTGTAAGTTGCAAAGCGCCGTGCAAAGCCGATGGTCAGGATGTTCGGATTTTCCGGATTGACGTATTTGAGCAAGCGATCCAAATGTGCCTCGGAACCTTGATTGCGGAAATGCTGGGCGGTGATACGCTCGCGCACCATGCTCAACATCTGCGCCTTCAAGCTTTGGCGAATACTCCAGAACAAGTGGTCAGGGATGTTATCGACGCCTTTCCAGAATTCCACATCATTCATGCGGGCTCCCCACTGCATACCGATATAACGCTCCAGCACGTCGAACCACTCGGACGCCAGGAACGTTGGGGCATGCACCCCGTTGGTGACATAGGTCATCGGATTTTCATAATGTTCGATCTCCGGCCACATATCGCCGCAGATCACTGAAGAAACATCGCCATGGATGCGTGAAACGCCATTATTGAATCGGGAGCAGCGAATGGCGAGTGCCGTCATGTTGAAATCGGGGCTGTCCTTGGTCCGGCCCAGCGCGAGAAATTCCTCTCGCGTCAGCTTGAGTTCCGAGAAATAGTGCTCAAAATAATCCTGTATCATGCCCTCACTGAAGTGATCATGGCCTGCAGGTACAGGCGTATGCGTGGTAAAGATCGTGTTAGCCGCAACTGCCTCAAGTGCCGTTGCAAACTTTAAACCTGCATTGATCATATTTTGACGGATGCGTTCCAGAACGAGGAAAGCAGCATGGCCTTCGTTGATGTGCCAGACGGTCGGGCTTAGGCCCAACTCACGCATCGCGCCAACACCACCGATACCCAGCACAATCTCCTGCGCGATCCGCGTCGCCTTGTCCCCTCCGTATAGACGGTGCGTGATGTAGCGATCGTACTGGTTGTTGCTGTCCAGATCGGTATCCAGCAGATACAGCTTGATATGGCCGATCTGCGCCTGCCAGATCTTGATAATAAGCTTGCGCCCAGGCAGATCTACAGAAGTGAAGGCCTCGGAACCATCCGGGCGCTTCGCTGGCGTGATCGGAAGGTCCTCAAAATCCGAATCGCCGTAGGAAGCGATCTGATTGCCGTCGATGTCAATGGATTGATGAAAATATCCTTGGCGATAAAGCAAACCGACTGCCACGAATGGCAGGCGCAGATCGCTTGCCGCCTTGCAGTGGTCGCCGGCCAGAATGCCCAGGCCGCCGGAGTAGATGGGGAAACTTTCGTGAAAGCCAAATTCGGCACAGAAATACGCGACCAGATCGTCGTCTCGCAGGTTGTCAGGACTCGCTGCCGCCAGGGCCTGGTCGTGGTATGTATCATAGGCCGCCAACACGCGGTTGAAGTTGCCAATGAATACATGATCGTCGGCCGCGTCCACCAGACGTTGCTGATCCACGCGCTTCAAAAATGCCTTGGGGCTTTCCCCAGTGGCCTTCCACAGGCCCTGGTGCAGACTCGCGAACAGTGCTCGCGTTGGCCGATCCCAGCTATACCAAAGGTTGCCGGCCAGCTCTTCAAGACGCGCCAGGCGCGCAGGGATTTTGGGGTGGACTTGTAAGTAATATGGAGTGCTTCTATTCATGGTCGGTTAACTAATTGGATTTCGAAATTGTGCTTGCGCAAGGCATGGATTATAGCGTAACTGTTCCTCTCTAAGCACCCGGTATCGCTGCCCTATCGAGATGCCACTCAGGTGCCGATATGCGTGCCGCAGGCACAGAATTCCCAAGCAATATCCGTTCCAATGCCGCACGCTTTCCAGCGCCGGACACCAAAAATATCTTGTGCCGCGCCGTATTCAATGTGTCTATACCGAGTGAGACCCGCTCGGAAGGGGGCTTGGGCGCATCAAATACGGGTATGACAGCGGCCGCGCTTTCGATGGCCTGATTATCGGGAAAGAGGCTCGCCGTATGGCCATCTTCTCCCATGCCCAGCAACACCAAGTCGAGCGGCACAATCTCGCCCAATAATGAAGCGTACTTGGCGGCAGCTTCGTGAGCGCCGAGCTCGGCTGGGATGTTGTGGATGTTGCCTGCCGGAATCGGGACATGATCCAGCAAAGCTTCTCGCACCATGCTGTCATTGCGTTGAGCATCGCCGTCCGGCAGACAGCGCTCGTCACCAAAATAGATATGGACATGCTTCCATTCGATCGCGAAATCACGCAGTTTTTGATAACAGCGGCGGGGGGTCTCGCCACCGGCCAACGCAACACGAAATACCCCGCGCACCGCAATTGCCTGTTCCGCCAGCCCAGCGATGCGTCTTGCCACGACCGCACTCATTTCATCCAGGTCCTTATGCACAAAGACTGCCTGCGCACCTGGCAACTCACTGATGTTCATGATTCGCCGTGCGTGAATTGGGCGGCACGCAAAGCCGGCCCGAACAGCGCGGCACGGTCGTTCAGGATCACCTGGACAGGCATGGCCTCCAACAATGGACGCATCCGGCCTTTATCGTGGAACGCGTCGAGAAACGCCCCGTTTTGCAACAGCGGCAAGATTTTCGGGGCGATGCCGCCACCCAGGTATATACCGCCGCGGCTCATCACTTTCAGTGCGAGATTGCCCGCCTCCGCGCCATACATCCGCACGAAACAATTCAGCGTCTCGACACACGTATCGTCTCGACCGGACAGCGCCGCATTGGCAATGGCTGCGGCCGCATCGCCATCGCGCATTTCTTCGGCAAGCCAGTGCGGTACAGCAACATCACGATACAGGCACAGAAATTCGTGCATGCTCAGCAGACCCATGCCGGAGACGACTCGCTCCCAGCTGACGTGTTGATGTTGTTGCCGAAGATGGCGCAGCAAGGCGATGCCCAATTCATCGCCAGGGCTGAAGCTCGCATGGCCGCCTTCAGTGGCGAATGGCTGGTGGCGCTGCCCGTCCCAGAACAAGCCCGCCTCACCCAGACCGGTACCTGCGGCAATCACGGCGGCATTGCCACTGGCATTCGGCGCCCCAGATTGCAAAGTGACCAGATCCTTTTCGCACAGTGCCGGCAGTCCATAGGCAGTCGCTTCCAGGTCATTGAGCAAGGTGCAATGCGCAAAACGGAACCGATGCTGCAATGCATCGGCATCGATACGCCATGGCAGATTCGTGGTTTGCGCTACCCTCCCCTGTATCGGACCGGCGATGCCGAAAGCCGCATGTCCAGGGATTTCTGCGCGAGACAGGAAATCGTCCAGCAATATTTCAAACGCCGCGTAATCACGGCTCGCATAACTGACTTCATTCAGGATATTGACCTGCGTGCCCGTGACCTTGACGATCGCGAGCCGTGTCTTGGTTCCACCTATGTCGCCAGTGAGAATATGATTCACGGTTTCAATATGCCTGCAAATCGGCACCATCCAGATTCAATGAATGACGCCAGAACTGGTCGTCGCGATCGAATAGCCGGTAGGTACCGCGCGGCCCCCAGGTGCCTGCCTGATAGCCGTTGATGAAATCGCGCTCCATCGCCCAAACCTTGAGGATGGGATCGACGACGCGCCATGCCGCCTCGACTTCATCTATGCGCAGGAACAACGAGTGATCGCCTTGCATGACATCGAGCAACAAGCCTTCATACGCGTCGTAATCTTCGTCGCTTTCCTTGCGGTAAGTCGCGTCCAGACTGATCGCCCGGGTGTGCAGATCCAGTCCCGGTACCTTGACCTGCATTTCCATCTTCAGGCAATCATTGGGCTGGATTCCCAACATGATCCAGTTCGGCTGCGAAGGGCCCTGGCGCGTGTGGCGCAACAGATCCTGTGGCGGACTCTTGAAGCGGATGCAAATTGCCGAGCTGCCCTCCGCCATGCGCTTGCCGGTGCGCAGATAGAACGGTACACCCGCCCAGCGCCAGTTATCGATGAACAACTTAAGCGCCGCATAAGTTTCCGTGGTGCTGTCCGCTGCCACGCCGGGTTCTTCCAGATAACCCGGAACGGTCCTGCCGTCGATACTGCCGCTGGTGTACTGCCCTCGGAATGCATGGGCATGCACCGAGTTCTGCGTAATCGGGCGTATCGCTTTCAGAACTTTCACTTTCTCATCACGCAGATGTTCGGCGGATAAGGTTACCGGAGGCTCCATCGCCACCAGCGCGAGCAGTTGCAGCAGATGGCTCTGGATCATGTCGCGCAACGCGCCGGCCCCTTCATAGTAATCGGCGCGCCCTTCGATGCCGACCGTTTCGGAGTGGGTGATTTGCACATGGTCTATGTAGTGGTGATTCCACAATGGCTCCAGCAAAAGGTTGGCGAAGCGGAACACCATCACATTCTGTACCGTGCCTTTTCCAAGATAATGATCGATACGGTAGATCTGTGGCTCATCAAGGTGCCGATATAAGTTGCATTGGAGAGTCTGCGCGCTCAGCAAATCGTATCCGAATGGCTTTTCGATCACCACGCGACGCCAGCCGCTCTTCTCCTTCAGCAGCCCGGCACCGCCGAGCTTGTCGATGATCGCGGGGAATTCCGCCGGGCGCACCGCCATGTAATAGATGACGTTAGGGGGATAGTTCGCATTGCCTTCCAGTAGTTGCTGCAAGTGCTGGTAGGCCGCTTCATCGCCGGGCTGGATGGCGTGGTAGTGCATGCGGGCACAGAAGCGTTCCAGGGCCAGTTGGTCCATGCCCTGCGGATAGACTGGCTGCAACATTCCGGTCACTTCCTTTATCCACGCCTCGGGCTGGCGCGGCTCGATACCGCAACCAAGTATCACCATGTGTTCGGGCAGGCGCCTGGCCATTTCCAGACGAAACAGTGAAGGAATCAGTTTTCGCCGACTGAGGTTTCCAGCGGCACCAAATATCACCAACGTACAGGGTTCCAGGATCTTCATGTTCATTCGGTCGTCTTTTTGACAGTCGCGTGTTTGATTGCGTGTCCGCCAAATGCGTTGCGCATAGTGGACAACAAACGATACCCATAACCGGTTTCGTCCTGGCTGGTGAAGCGCATCTGCAACGCCAGCGTCAGCACCGGTGCGGCGACTCCTTGCTCGATCGCCTCGATCACCGTCCAGCGCCCTTCGCCAGAATCCGGCACAAAGGGAGCTACTTTTGCCAATTGCTGATCGGCTTGCAACGCTTCTGCAGTGAGGTCAAGCAGCCAGCTGCGCACCACTGAACCATGCCGCCACAACTCGGTGATCTGCGCCAGGTCAAGCGCAAACTCTTGCTTGCCGCGCAGCAACTCCAGTCCTTCGGCAAAGGACTGCATCATTCCGTACTCGATGCCGTTGTGGATCATTTTGGTGAAATGCCCTGCGCCGACCGGACCCACATGCGCCCACCCGCGCTGAGCGGAAGGTGCCAGGACTTGCAAAATCGGGGTCATGGTTTGCGCCACCGAAGGAGTCGCGCCGACCATCAGGCAATAACCGTTCTCCAGTCCCCACACTCCGCCGGAGGTGCCGGAATCCATGAACCCTATGCCTTGCTCGGCCAGCCAAACGCCACGCCGTTGGCTGTCGTGATAATTCGAATTCCCTCCGTCCACGATGATATCGCCCTTGGCCAAAAGCGGGGCGAGTGCGCGTATCTGCTGTTCGGTCGGGTCTCCGCTCGGCAGCATCAGCCACACGATGCGTGGGCCCGATAATTTTGCGACCGCATCTTCTACTGAAGCGGCAGCAATCATGCCGGCCTCCGCGGCCAGTTGCGCCACCAATTCCGCAGAACGGTCATACCCCACCACGTCGACGCCACCGCGTCGCAACCTGCGCACCATGTTGCCGCCCATCTTGCCCAGTCCCATCATCGCTAACCGCATAAACCCCTCCAAGAAATAATTCCAGCAGCACAATCTGCATGCCGGCAGCAGAACGCAACATCGTTATCATACGTCCCCCGAATTATATTCCTTAATTCCGCGGTATAAACGACGGACGGCCACGATTTGCTCACACCAGTGCCTCCGCAATGAGCAGGACGTTTTCGGGAATCATGTCTATACTGTTCATTCCCAGAGGAGGAAGTTATATGCCCAAGACTTCGAACGTTAACCCGCACGAACCGCTCAATCTCAGCCTGAACGCGGTCAAGCAATCCATGACCAATCACCTCATTTTTTCTGTAGGCAAGGATCCCATCACCGCCACTGATCGTGACTGGTTCTTCACGCTCGCCAACGTGGTACGTGAACGCTTGATCGAACGCTGGATGGCAACTATGCGCCGCTATTACATCAACGATAGCAAGCGGGTGTACTACCTCTCCCTGGAGTTTTTGATTGGGCGCAGCCTGATTAACAGCATTCTCAATATCGGGTTTGTTGATGAAGTCCGCCTGGCCTGTTTGGAAGCCGGGCTTGATCTGGACAAGGTGAAGGAGCTTGAATTCGACGCCGCCCTGGGCAATGGCGGCCTTGGCCGACTGGCCGCATGTTTCCTCGATTCCATGGCGACCACCGGCCTGCCGGGTTACGGCATGGGTATCCGCTACGAATATGGAATGTTCAACCAGAAGATCGAGAATGGCTGGCAGATCGAGCACCCTGACAACTGGTTGCGCTATGGCAATCCTTGGGAATTTCCGCGCGCGGAAGTACTTTACCCGGTGAAGTTTCATGGTCGTGTCGTGCAATACAACGACGATGCCGGCAACTTGCAAAGCCACTGGATAGATACCGATGATGTCATGGCGATGGCCTATGACACACCGGTGCCTGGCTACGGTCTGGGAACTGTCAACAACATGCGCCTTTGGTCGGCAAAAGCCTCGCGTGATTTCGACCTCCGGTACTTCAACGAGGGTAACTATATCAAGGCGGTGGGAGACAAAAACGAATCGGAGAACCTGTCAAAGGTGCTCTACCCGGACGACAGCACCGCCATGGGTCGCGAATTGCGGCTTAAACAGCAGTACTTCTTTGTCAGCGCCTCGCTGCAAGACATCATGTTCCGCTTCCAAAAACATCATGACACATTGGATGAGCTGCCGGACAAGGTGGCAATCCAGCTTAACGATACCCACCCCTCCATCGCCATTCCTGAGCTGATGCGCATGTTAGTAGATAACGAACATCTGGATTGGGATCGCGCCTGGGACATTACGACGCGCACCTTTGCTTACACTAACCACACGCTCATGCCCGAAGCGCTGGAAACCTGGCCAGTAGGTCTGTTTGAGTCAGTCCTGCCGCGCCACCTGCAAATCATCTATGAGATCAATCATCGGTTCCTGCAAGGCGTCATGCACCGTTTCCCCGGTGACAACGAACTTCTCAAGCGCATGTCCATCATCGACGAAGCGCATGGGCGGCGGGTGCGAATGGCGCATCTGGCGATCGTGGGAAGCCATCGTGTCAACGGTGTTGCGGAACTGCATTCAGAGTTGATGAAGACCACGATCTTTGCCGACTTTGATCGCTACTATCCAGGCAAGCTGACCAACATCACCAACGGCATCACCCCGCGCTTGTGGCTGAATCAGGCGAACCCTGGACTGGCCAGTCTGATCACTAGCCGAATCGGCAAAAAGTGGATCACAGATTTGTCACGATTACGCGAGTTGGCGAAGCTGGCCGATGACGGCAGCTTCCAGGCGGAATTCCGCGCCGTGAAACGCGCCAATAAAGAGCGTCTCAGCAAGCTTATATTGGAAAAAATGGGACTAAAAACCAACCCCGACAGCCTGTTCGATGTCCAGGTCAAGCGCATTCACGAGTACAAGCGCCA
The DNA here is from genome assembly GCA_963833515.1 of uncultured beta proteobacterium. Taxonomy (GTDB): domain Bacteria; phylum Pseudomonadota; class Gammaproteobacteria; order Burkholderiales; family Gallionellaceae; genus Gallionella. Next base: position 113,082 of record CAWHYN010000041.1, read on the forward strand.
ACTCCTCAACCTGCTGCACGTCATCACGCTATACAACCGGATCCGCACCAACCCGTCACCGCATGGAGTCCCGCGCACCATGATCATTGCCGGCAAAGCGGCTCCGGGATATGCCACCGCCAAGCTCATCATCAAACTCGCCAACAGCGTGGCAAAAATCGTCAATAATGATCCGGCTGTTCACGGCCTGCTGAAACTGGTCTTCATTCCCAATTACGACGTCTCGACCGCCACCGACATTATCCCGGCGGCGGACCTGTCTCAGCAAATCTCCACTGCCGGCACTGAGGCTTCAGGAACGGGCAACATGAAGCTCGCCCTCAATGGCGCACTGACCATCGGAACGCTGGATGGTGCGAATATAGAAATCATGGAGGAAGTTGGTGCAGATAATATCTTCATCTTTGGCCTCAACACCCGGGAAGTCGCCGCGCTAAAGCATTCTGGCTACAACCCCTGGGATTACTATCACGCCAACGACGAACTGAAATCGACGCTGGACATGATCGCTTCAGGTTTCTTCTCGCCCGAACATGCTGATCTTTTCCAGCCTTTGATCCAGAACCTCACTCACGGTGGAGACCAATATCTGCTGCTGGCCGATTATTCCGCGTACATCGCTGCGCAGGAACGTGTGGATGCACTCTACGGTGACCAAAAACAATGGACACGTCGCGCCATTCTTAACGTCGCGGGCATGGGAAAATTCTCGAGCGATCGCACAATAGCCGAATATGCTGAAAAGATCTGGGCGGCAAAGGCGGTGCTTGATTAGGAGAAAATCGGCCTGCATTTTTGAAGGCCACTTCACTCCTATTTTCAATGTTCCAGACCGCAAACGCGGTCGTTGAACTGCTGGAATCTGGTCATGGGCAACCAATGCATCGCTGTCGCAGGCTGAGCCCAACGATTGCGCCGGGGTCCGCGTCATGCCAGACCTTCACTGCATGTAATAGCCGGTCAGGATCATTCCGAACGAAGCCACCCTTCGATTTTTCTGCAAAGCGGCCGCGCAAAATGGCTTGCTGACTCCGTTGCGATACCAAGGTCGGCATAGCCATGCCGCAAATACCTTCTGCGCCCTCATTTATACGCGGCCAGCACATAGCGTTTTGAAACATCGCTTGGGCAGTCTATACTTCCCTGCTGCCATTCTGATCATCTTTGGTCGGAGCTTATCCAAGAGAACAACACGGACATGAGTGAACACAAGCAATTTTTTCCGCGACAGGTGGTTGAAGCCGGATGGAACCGGTGGGATTGGGCACTGTTGCCAATGGCGCTGGCACTGCTGGTTGTGCTGGCATACGGCGGCGGGCAGATGGCGCGTCCCTACCAGTTGGGCGAAGTTCTGCCGCTCTCGCTGGACCCCGCGAACCTGCCCTATTACCTGCTCCGTACCACGCTGCGAATGTTCCTCGCCCTAGGGGCCTCCATGATATTCAGCTGCCTGTTTGCAGTTTTAGCGACGCGGTACCGCGCTGCGGAGAAGGTCATGGTGCCGATGCTGGACATACTCCAGTCGATTCCCGTGCTCGGCTTTCTGTCGCTCACCGTCACGGCATTCATCGCACTGTTTCCCGGCAATCTGCTGGGCGTCGAGTGCGCGGCGATATTCGCCATCTTCACTTCGCAGGCCTGGAACATGGCCTTCAGCGCCTACCAGGGATTCCGCACGGTTCCCGCCGAACTCAAGGAAGCCGCGGGCGTGTTCAGGCTTTCCGCATGGCAGCGGTTCTGGCGAATGGAACTGCCCTTCGCCATGCCCGGACTGCTCTGGAACATGATGATGTCCATGTCGGGGGGGTGGTTCTTCGTCGTCGCCTCGGAGGCCATCTCCGTCTCCAACCAGAACATCAAGCTGCCGGGCATCGGCTCCTATATCGCCCTGGCCATCGAGCAGCGTGATCTGCAGGGGATCGGGTGGGCCATCGGCGCCATGCTGATCGGCGTGGTGCTTTACGACCAGCTTTTCTTCAGGCCGTTGCTTGCCTGGGCGGACAAGTTCCGCTTCGAGGAAACTGGCAGCGAAACGGCCCAGGACTCATGGTTGCTGACCTGGCTGCGCCGGACCGAGCGTATCCAAGGGATCGCAGCGGCGCTCGGCAGGCTGTTAGAGCGCTCGTTTGCCACGTTTCGGTTGCGCTACGATGGCACGTCGGTCCGGGCGCAGCCGCAGAAAGTCTCGACAACGCCGGAGCGGATCTGGGATGCGGCCATCGCCGCCGTGGTCTTTTATGCGCTGTGGATCCTGGTTCACTTCATCCGTGCCGAGGTGGGGTGGAACGAAGTCGGGCACGCCTTCGTGCTGGGGTTCTACACGATGTTCCGGGTCATCGTCCTGATCGTTCTGGCTGCCCTGGTGTGGATCCCGATCGGTGTCTGGATCGGGATGAATCCCAGGCTTGCCGAACGTGCGCAGGCGGCCATTCAATTCCTGGCGGCGTTCCCGGCCAACCTGATGTTTCCGATGGCCGTGTTCTTGATCGTCCGCTTCGGGCTCAACCCTGACATCTGGCTGTCTCCCCTGATGATCCTGGGCACGCAGTGGTATATCCTGTTCAATGTCATTGCCGGCGCTTCCACGGTACCGACAGAGCTGCGCTATGCCGCCCAGAATCTTGGCCTGAGCGGCTCGCTCAAGTGGCGCCGCTATCTGTTGCCGGCGATTTTTCCAAGTTTCGTCACCGGCGCCATCACCGCGTCGGGCGGATCATGGAATGCCAGCATCGTCGCCGAATACGTGACCTGGGGCGATACCACCGTGAAGGCGCATGGCATCGGCAGCTACATCGCCGAGATGACCGCCGTCGGCGATTTCCCGCGGATCGCCCTTGGGATCGGCGTCATGTGCATATTCGTGATGGGATTCAATCATTTCATCTGGCGGCGGCTCTATCGCATGACCGAGAACCGCCTGCATTTCTGAGGACCCGCGCAATGACCACTCCTATCGTCGAACTCAAGTCTGTGGGCAAATCCTTCCGCTCGGCGGATGGTTCGGCCCGGTCCGTCCTTGAAAGCGTCGACTTCTCCCTCAAGGAAGGAGAGATCGTGGCCTTGCTGGGCCAGTCGGGATCGGGCAAGTCCACCATGTTGCGCATCATGGCCGGCCTGATCCCTGCCGATGGCGGCCAGGTCCTCTATCGGGGACATCCGCTCCATGGTCCGGTCGATGGCGTCAGCATGGTATTCCAGTCCTTTGCGCTATTCCCATGGCTCACCGTTCAAAAAAATGTGGAACTGGGACTGGAGGCCAAAGGGATGCCCCCCGAGGACAGGATGCAGCGCGCCCAAGCGGCCATCGAACTGATCGGTTTGTCAGGCTTCGAAGGGGCGCTGCCCCGGGAGTTGTCTGGCGGCATGCGCCAGCGGGTCGGCATCGCGCGTGCCCTGGTCATGGAACCCGACGTACTGTTGATGGACGAAGCGTTCTCGGCGCTCGATGTGTTGACCGGAGAACGCCTGCGCGAGGACATCCTGGAGCTTTGGGAAACTGGCCAGATCCCCACCAAGGCTATGCTCGTTGTCTCGCACAATATCGAGGAGGCGGTCATGATGGCCGACCGGGTCCTGGTCTTCGCCAGCGACCCCGGACGGGTACGGGACGAATTGCCGGTAACCCTCCCCCGCCCGCGAGACGTGGAAAGCTCGGAAGTCCGCGGCCTGATCGACAAGGTTTACGGGCTGATGACGGCAGGGGCCATGCGCACGCGACGCGGTACCGACAAAGGGACCAAATTGCGGCTTGGTGACCGGTTGCCTGAGGTGGAGATTGCGCGCATGGAGGGCATACTGGAACTGCTTGCCGACGAGCCTTTCCTTGGCCGGGCAGACTTGCCGAAGCTCGCCGAGGAAACGGAGATCAACGATCAGGAGCTTCTCGATGTGTCCAGCGCCCTGACCCATTTGGGCTTTGCCCTTCTCGATCACGGCGACATCCTGCTTACCCCATTAGGCCGGGAATACGTACACGCCGGCAATGCGGAACGCAAGGTGATCTTTGCGCGGCAGCTGCTGGAAAACGTCCCCTTGGTCGCTTACATCCGTCACGGACTCGAACAGGACCCCTCGGGCGACTTGCACGAGGACCTGTTCCTCAAGCTGCTGCGTTTCTCCATGGACGAGGCCGACACCATATCAGCCCTGCGGGTCGCCATCGAGTGGGGCCGTTATGGCGATCTGTTCGAATACAACTTCAATACCGGTGTCCTTAGCATGCCGAACGACGAAGAAACTGCCGCAGAGTGAGATCTGCTCGTTACAACAGAGCGTTGAAGCGTTTTTTTTGTTTTTGCCTTACCGCCGCGTGACCATTTGAATCGAATGGCAACGCTCGGCGCCCACTTTGTGACAGACAGCGGCGGTTGATGCACAAACGGTTCTGTTGGCTAATCACCGCCGGGATTCACTCAGAATTGAGTCTAAATTCCACTTCGACTAACATCCTTTGAATTTATTAATAGTGCATTTGCGGGCGAGCTCCTGGGCTTGGGCCACTTGCTCCGCATTCATATGCTCGGCTACCTGATTGCGCTGGCCCATGTAGACTTTCTGTTTTTCGCTATCAGCATTGGCATTCGCAATGTTCAACCACATATGCGCCCGCACGAAATCTTGAGGAACCCCTTGTCCAGTGTTATACATCGCCCCAAGGATCGATTGTGCTAGAGCGTTACCTTGTTCTGCCGAAAGCCGTGTCCACTTCAGCGCTTCCTGATAATTTTGAAGCACCCCTTGCCCATTGCGATATATCACTCCCAGGTTGGCTTGAGCGGGAACATTACCTTGTTCTGCTGCAAGTCGATACCACTTTGCCGCTTCCCTGTATTCTTGTAGAACACCCTGTCCATTTTCGTACATCACCCCAAGGTTGAGTTGCGCATTAGCATTACCCTGTTCTGCCAGAGGCCTGAGTAATTTCGCCGCTCTTGCGTAATCTTTGTCATTGAAGGCACTTTCCGCATCTATCAGCGCATCGGCTTTAGCTTGTGCGGTCAATCCAAACAGGCACGCATAAACCAGCAACATACGTCTTAGCAACTTATCCATTTTCATCATCCTCCCTATCAACGCAAATCCTTGAGCGTAGGCTACGCCCATACCGCCCAAGAATCAATGCCACATTAACCGGGCCATCCCATTGATGATTGTCCTCTGCGGAGTTTCGCTTGAACGCAGGGTGAAAGTTTGCCTCACTCTGGTCTGGCTCCTATTGCTTCCGAAAGGCAAAAACTACCGAATAAGTCCGGTCGGCATGTCGGCATCTGATGTGGAAACATAAAAATATAGCGGATCTTCATCCATGAAGAGATCGATCTCGGAGGACTGGGAACGGCTTTCTCCCGGAGCAATTTCCGTCCGGCCAGCAATTTCGGCGCTACCAATCTGGACCCCATAGCGATCGAACACATACATTCTGGCCGAGGGGTGGATAACTTTCGTCGTGCTGTTTTCCATCACCATCTTGTATTCGTAGCTTTTCGTTCCGTTCTTGTTTAACACCGTAAAAACGATGTTCTTGAGGTAGGAACCATTATTGATATTGAGTACCTTATCCGGCACCAGATCAAGCAGATGTGGCAACCGCCCTTTTGTCATCTCCGCCACCGTCTTCCTCATCTGCTCCAGTTCAGGACCGGTTTTGCTCAGCTCATCCCTGGCCGTTGCAAGTTCGGCTTGCAACCCGTCGTTTTCCGTCTCAAGGCCGCTGATTCTCACGACTGAAAATATAATCGTTATCAACAGCACCAGCAGCGAAACCGAAAGGGCAACCGCCAACACCAGTCTGCGACTTACCCTGTGAATTGCCGAGCCCGATCGGCGCGAATGGCTGAGCACGGAATGGCGCTCAGCGGAAGTGTGCGCGTCTTGAACGACCGGTATGTCGAGCGAATTTTCGTCCATTGCCTAGCCTCATTCAAAAAAGAACCCCATTGGGAGCCTTGATGTCTACTGCTGACTACATTCTATCATTGCACAGTCTCGTCGCCTGATCACGAACTTGCTGAGCGCAAGACTGCTGCCCATCCATTCCAGCTTGCTTATCTATAGCTTAATTTATAGCTTATTCGCGTTTTTTTGCCGCCCGAGGCTGATCAATAAAAAGGCGCTACAACAAATTCATTTGGTGCCCGGAACCGGAATCGAACCGGTACGCTGGTTTTACCCAAGCGACGGATTTTAAGTCCGTTGTGTCTACCAATTTCACCACCCGGGCGGATATTTGGAGGCGAGACCCGGAATCGAACCGGGATGGACGGATTTGCAATCCGCTGCATAACCATTTTGCTATCTCGCCGTAGTAAAAACTACTTTTTGAAATGACTGAGGGAAAGCCAGGATACGTCCCTTGAATTTGGATCGGGAGGAGAGTCTCGAACTCAACCTTGGCAAGAAAAAACGCACCTACGTAAATCGAGTAATTCGCTGTTTCAGGTATTTAGATGCTTTTACAATTTTTAAGCTAAAGGTGGCATCAAGCAACGCGATCAATTTTTTAGATATGATTTGATTGAGATGATTTTCCCATAAATTAACTATATCCTCAAGCTGATCCGTCAAAATTGGCCGTTATGCTGGAAAGCCACCACAAAATTATTGGTCAAAACCAGCCACCAGGGATCTTGTTGCCAACGAATCTCTGACCGTCACCATCATTCAAGATTATAAAAGGACGTTCAATGTTATGCATGGTCGATACAAGCACATGGGCTGGCCGTGTTCATACCGTGGCCAGGCGGACTTGAGTCACCCTTCTTTCGGACAACGAGTTGCTGGTCATCGTGCGCTTTAACCGGAAACAACCTACCAGTTGATTCATACCCCGCTTCTGTTGGCGCTGAATGTTTCAAATCGGTTCACGCATGATTTTCTCGACTGCTGGCAGCGCCCTTTCGATAGCCCCCAAGGGCAGGCGAGGACCCGGCGGGCATAGTCCACTATAGGCAGCCATCGTTTCGGTGGGCAGGCGTCCAGTGATCCGCATGAGGTCAGCAAAGCGAATGCCTTGCCGGACGAGGAACGCAATATACGTGTGCCAGAGCGCAGCAGGGGTTATCTCGGCCGGGTTCATGATGCCCGCATCGTGGGCAGCACAGAGCACTTCCGCGTCGAGATCGTCCCTCCCCATGGCGCGCCCCTCAGCGTCAGCGAGGAGCTGCCGACCGGGCTGGGTCATGCGATGAGCCAATGTTGCTGACAGCGTTTCGTAGATGTGCACTTCCCGGACCGCTTCGCCAGCGATCCGTATCCGCCGCTGCGACAAATCTACGTCGTCCAGGCTGAGGGCAAGCACTTCTTCCGGGCTGATGCCGCTCAGGAGCAGGAGCATGCCAAGCCGGCCGGCTTGGCTGCCTTCCTGCACCAGAGCGGCAATCTCGTCCTGACGCAGCTCCCGCGGGAGCGTCGGCTGTACGGCGAGTAAGGCTTGATCGGCCGGACCCAAAGCTCGAATCGTCTGAGGAGGAAAGGGCAAGGGCTCTGGCAGATTCGGCCGCATCCCGATCGACGTGACAGGTTGGCCGATGATAAACGCAGGATGTGGCTCCAAACGGTTAAATAACCCGACAAACCACATGGCCAGCAAGCCCAGCAGGAATGAACCCGCAACACTGATCGCGGCATCGCGCGCATAGAGCGGCCGCCATGCTTGGAGAGGTGTGTTCGCCGCTTCGAGTATCCTGACCAAAGGCTTGCGCTGCAGTTCGCTTGCCTCCAACCTGATCTTGCGCTGAATAGCTGCGCGATAGAGTGCCTGTATTCCGGTCAGATCATCTTGCAGCGCTTTGTAGCGGTCGAAGTTGGCAGCAAAATCACGCACCGTATTGCGATTCTCGGCAACCTGGTGTCGGAGGCGGTCAGCGGTTTCGCGCGCACTAGCCACTTCCTGCTCTGCCGCGGCCACTGCGGTCTGCTGGGCCACCACCCGCTGTGCCTTAATCTGCCGTTCCAGGTCGGCCAACTGCGTGCGCTTGGCCCGGAATGCCGGGTCGATGGCAGTAAAGTCGGAGGTCCATCCGCGTCCCATTTCGGCCAGATCCTGCCTCAACTGGGAAGCACGCTGCTCCATGTTAACGAGGGTGGGGTCATCCTTTGACTGCAGCATATTTTTGCCCGCAGCCACGGCGTCGCGCAACGAATGAAGCCGGCCTTCGGCAATTTCCACGTTCTCATTCGCCTTGCTCAGCGAGGTGGAGAGCCCGGAAACGCTCGCCAGCACCTGATTCTCGTCACGCTCCGTGGAGACAATGTGGTAACGGATGCGAAACAAGTCCACTTCCTGCTGCTTCGCAGCGACTTCAGCCTCTAGCTTGGCAGCTTCGTCGGTGGTATTTACGAGGGCCTGGTGAGTTGTGGTCCTATAGGCGGTGTCCAGATCTGCCTGAAAAACCAGGATAACGGTATTCAACAGGGGTGCAAGAATCTCCGCATGCTTGCCTACCGCGGTCAGTTCAATCACATCGGTCCCGTTGACAGGAGTAATCAGCATCGCCGACTGCAGCCCGGATACAGGGTCAGGGCCGAGAGAAGACAGGTCATAGTTGGCCTTGATCCGATCAATTGCCTTTTCGAGAACCGGACGACTGGTCAACACTTCTAATTCAGTCAAGAAGGCTTTGGTGCCATCGGACACTTGGTTGGCCTGTCCGTCCCCCGATAAGGGAGTACTCGAACCGGCAGCAGCGGAAACGGGCGGCAATGCGGATGACGCAGGAGTGATCTGCATACGCGCCAAGGCGCGATATTCGGGCGGACGAAGGAATGTGTAACTCAGGCTTAAGGCACAGGCGAGCGCAAAGACGCTGAGGAATACACGGACATGGCGGCGATTGGTGCGCGCCGTCGGCGATGGTATGTTGGGCGGATAGCCAGGTTTCCAGGGATCTTGGGTGACAGTGTTCTCAATGAGCGACATGGGTTTCTTGTCTCCCTGACCCGGCGTGCACGCAAATGCGCCGAGCAGTCTTGATAATTGGGTCCGTCAGCAAAATTTGCGGGTAAATTTTGGCGCCGGCAATTTCTCAGGTTCATAATATAGCGCAAGTCCCGGCATTCTGAGTACCCCGAAAGCCGCAAGCCCTTTCTGAGGGTGACTATGGCCTTGCTGCCGAGGCGGCTCGGAACGATAATAATCCGGCCTATAAAAAATTAGCAACCGACCGGAAAGAAGCGATTGCAGGTCCAGCGTCATTTGTCAAAGCATCAAGAGATTATCTCACTTGATTCCAAGACGGTTCATCAGGTCATAAAGAGTGGGACGGCTAACACCGAGCAATTCTGCGGCCTTGACGACATTGCCATCCACCCTCGCCATGGCCTTGAGCACGGCCTTGTGTTCCGCTTCTTCACGCACTTGGCGCAGATTGATGGGTTCTTCCATCGCTGAGGTGGCCACAAGCCCCAGGTCCTCCACACTGATAAGCGGACCGTCCGCCATGATCACGGCACGTTTTATACAATTTTCCATCTCCCGCACATTGCCCGGCCACGGATGGCTTTCTATTGCAGAAAGTGCCTCCGTGCTGAAATTCATCATTGGACGCCCCTCCGCGGCACTGAACTTGTTCTTGAAATGGTGCGCCAACAGCGCGGCATCACCGACGCGCGCATGTAATGGAGGGATGGAGACCACGATCTCGGTCAAACGGTAATAAAGGTCTTCGCGGAATCGCCCCGCCACGATAAGATTCTTTAGATTTTGATGTGTTGCGCAAACGATGCGAACGTTAATCGGAATTTCTTCACGCCCACCGATCCTTTCGATCACTCTTTCCTGCAGGAACCGCAGAAGCTTGGCTTGCAAGGCCATCGGCAGGTCTCCGACTTCATCAAGGAAGAATGTACCTCCATTGGCAAGCTCGATTTTGCCTATAGTCTGCTTGGCTGCCCCGGTATAGGCCCCTTTCTCGTAGCCAAACAATTCGCTCTCCAAAAGGTTTTCTGGGATCGCCGCGCAATTAATCGCGATAAAGCGCTTTCCCTGCCTGGGACTCAATTGATGCAATGATCTCGCCAACACTTCCTTGCCCGTGCCACTGTCACCAAGCAACATGACCGTGACGTCAGAGGGGGCCACCTTCTCAATATTGCGGCACACTTTCAGCATGCCGGGGTCCCGGCTGATGATTCCGGAGAGCGGCGAATCCACCTGAGACTCTCGCAAACTTCGGTTCTCTCGTTGCAAGGAATGGAGGAAGAAGGCTCTTTCGACCACCAAAGCAAGCACCTCGGCGTCACAGGGCTTTTGGTGAAAATCGTAAGCACCCATGCCAATGGCTTTCACCGCATGAGCATGATCCTGGTTACCGGTGAGGACAATCACTTTGGTGTCGGGAGCAAGCGCAAGTATTTGTTGCAGTGTAGCCAAGCCTTCCGATGCGCCATCCGGGTCAGGAGGGAGGCCAAGATCCATAGTCACCACTGCCGGCTCATGCCGTCGAACCTGCGCGAGCGCACTTTCTCGATCGCCCGCGACAAGTACGTCATAGGCATCGAAGCTCCAGCGCAGCTGCTTTTGCAAGCCAGGATCATCTTCAATAATCAACAGTGTTTTTTTGTTTGGGCTCACGTTATTTCTGCTGCCGTTAATGCGCCATTCTCTGCCGCAACATCATGATTGCGGCACGGCAAGACCATGCGAAAAGTGGTGCCGGCTGCCGGACTACTGACCACATCAAGGCGACCGCCCAGTTCGCGGGCATATTCCTGACTCTCAAAAACACCAATTCCCATGCCTGCCGATTTAGTGGACTCAAATGGCTTGAACAGCCTTTTGTTGATAAATTCTGCACTCATGCCATGCCCTGTGTCCTGAACCTCGATGATCACCGTGCCATCGCCCTCGGCCAGACTGACTAGTACCTGGCCGTCCTTGGGAGTCGCTTCGATAGCGTTCTGAATAAGGTGCCCGATCACCCGTTCAAGACTTGCCCAGTTGGCCAACACCTGCAAGCCATGATCAATAATCTTAAGCGCCGGCCTCGGCGCAGCCGCCGATTTGGCCGCCACCGCCTTCTGCAACAGATCTTCAACGAGCAACGGGGCGGGTTTCTCCACGGATGTTCCGCTGCTCAGCTTTTCGAGAAGTCGTTTCATTTTCTGAATCGAAAGTTCAACCGTATCGACCATGTCCTTCTGGAATTCCGGATTGTCCTTGTGTTTGGCAGAATTGGAAAGCAGCAGTGACAATTGGGCCACCAGGTTCTTAAGGTCATGCACCACAAAAGTCGACATGCGATTGAAGGATTCAAATTGCCGCGCAATCATAAGCGCGTTGGCTGATTCCTGTTGAGCCAGAAAACTTGCTGCCTGGCTCCCTGCAATCTTGAGCAAGTCGATAACCTCCCAGTTCAGTTTTATTTTGCTTCTAGGGTGCGTAAGTACCACAAAACCAAAAAGCCTACCATGCAAGACCAGGGGAACCACCAACCATGCTTGAGGAAAATTTCGTAGCCACTGAGGAATCGCAATTGTTCCATATCTTTCTGGATTCGTGTCGTGTTCCTGCAGGTCTATCACCCACTGCTTGCCTTCCAGAAATTGACAAAAACCGCTAGAGAGTGGTTCAGAAGCACTCGTCAAGGACACGTTCCAGCGAGCCAAGAGTTCGCAATCCCCTGATTCTCGGCTGATGAACAAAGCACCCCCGGGGCTTTCCACAAGTTCCGCCACGGCCTGAATGGCTCGTTCTCCAAGTCCATACCCTTCATGGGCAAGTGTACGCGTGAAACGCAACCATTCCTCGCGATAATCATAATTATAGGTATAAAAATTCTTGCTGATAAATACCTTGAGTTTGGAACGAAATACGCCGGAAAAAAGTATGCCGACGAGCAAAAATACGGCACCAAACAAGAAAGCCACTTGCAGCGCTCCGCCCCAACTCCCCCCGAAAAAGCGCAGGTAGTAACCGACCGCAGCCATGACAAGCAAGTAGGTGGCTGAACCAAACAGTGCTGCAGTATGGAATAAAATACGGCGAGACACCGAGATTTCCAATGACCATTGAGGATTACGTGCTGCGGACAAGGCTATCAAGGGAACGATAAGTGCATTGACGACGCCCCGGGCAGCCCAAATCTCTTCATTGATATGCCTGAATAGCGTTGCATCGCTATACAAATAGAAATCGTATGCGAATATCCCACCAATCCCAAGACACGCGAACTTTATGCCCCAACGATTTTTCACAGGTGTGTTCCGATAGAGCTGTTCTACCAAGAGCATACCGATAACAGCCAGCGCAACACGCCCGACAATCGCGGTAATGAAAGAAACAGCCCCGGATGAATTCCCTGGCAGTGCGTAGGTATAGACGGTTGCAGACAAAAGCAAAATATAGAACGTTACGATACCCACCAAAAACGGCCTGGGCCTAAACACGGAGAGTGTCTTGGTTTGCGGGAAGTATCCGAGCAACATTAGAAGGAAGACAGACCAGCTTGCATTTCGAAGAATTTCCAAAATGTCCATTGCCAGAGGCAACGAATTTGCCAAACCGTTCTGAAAGGCGATCGTCGCAGCCCAAAGCGCCGTAAGCAAGCAGGCAACTGTCAGCGCCATGCCATGCATGCGGCCCCGCCAACTGGTCAATAAAAGCACGAACAGCGCAAGAAATGCCACAGCAGCTATGGCGTAGCTGAATACCGCGATGTTTGTCAACATCAAAATATTCCCTTGAGTTATCTTGCACCCTTACCAAGTAAAACGACCTGGACAGTATCAATCAGTATCAGGAAGTCCAAAAACAAGCTGTTGTTCTTTACATAGTATAGGTCATATTGAAGTTTTTGGATCGCATCATCGACCGATGCTCCATATTGATAGCGCACTTGGGCCAAACCAGTAATCCCTGGCTTAATGCTGTGTCTCACGTTATAAAAAGGAATTTCCGCGCACAGCTGCTTTACAAAGTGGGGTCTTTCCGGACGCGGACCCACGAAACTCATTTCTCCTTTTAAAACGTTCAGGATCTGGGGAAGCTCGTCGATTCGCAGCTTGCGAATGAAACGCCCAACTCTCGTCGTTCGCGGGTCGTTTGTCGTTGCCCATTGCGGTTGACCAGCCTTCTCGGCATCATTCCGCATACTGCGAAACTTCATCACCATAAAAGCATGTCCATCCTTGCCAACTCTTTCCTGCTGATAAAAAATTGGAGCTCGGTCCTCGGCAAAAATACAAAGGGCCGTGATCAGCATGGCCGGCGAAGAGATGGTCAAGATGACCAGACTTGCGGATAAATCAAAAACTCTCTTGGTGAAAACTCGCAAGAAACTCTGGTCAAATCCCTCACCGAATACCAGCCAGCTAGGCTGGAGAGAATCCACTCTGATCTGGGATGCTTCTCGCTCAAAAAACGTTGCGGCGTCCGTTACGTCGATTCCAGCCAATTTGCACTCTAGTAACTCTTCGATAGGCTTCCGAATATTCTCACCAGCGAGGGGTTGGAACTTCCCTGAAGAACTCAAGTTGCCATTTCTTCGGTTCTCCACCGAGACAATGATCTCGGTCGCATTGTATTTTTTTGCCATTGATAACAAGGATCCACCAGTGGGCAAGAGAGCCGAAGATGGTACAGCGCACGGTTCATCCTGCACAGGAACAAACCCAATAACATCATATTGGCTATGGGCAGAGTTCATCGCCAAGTCACTGCATTCCTTGGCCAACGAACTGCTGCCCAGAATGATCACCCGGGATTTCAAAAGGCGCAATTCGGATGATTTGGAAAACATAAATCTCGTCAGCAAGATCCCCAAGCCAGCACAAACAATTATTATTCCTAAAATACCCCGACCGAAATAAAGGCCGGGGACTACGTAGAAGACCAGGGTCATGATCGCAAATCCCAATGCCAAGGCAGGCATGAGCCGGAGGACGGTCGTCCGATAGTCCTCCTTGTAGCTATGTTGGTACATTCCAAAAGCGCTCATGCTAAATACCATTGCCAACGCAAAAACGCATGCGGACGCGAAAAAATTCTCGAACCTCGGCAAGAAGACGCTGAAGTTGTCCCTCAGCCGGATCGCGGCCGCCAAATAGACAGAACCCACTAGAACACACAATTCCGTAAAAAGCAGAAGGGTGACATCTTTGGAGATGTAGTGGTTGTAGACTTTTATCATTCCATTCCTCCCAGCAATACCAAGCTGCTGGCAAATTCAATTTTTGTATATGCCTCTTATCTGCAACTAGTGCAATTGGACTTTAGTACAGCAGAGTCTAACTGTCTGCACAGCTACACATTTTTAATTGGCCCCTGGACCAGGCGCATATCAAGTTTCAAAAGAAATGAAGAATATTATTTTACGAATTCAGCAATGAAAGGAACTATTGGTTAACGCGGATCAGGTAGCATCCATACCCCTTCGGTCACTTTGTCAAAATTACAAAAAGGCACTTCACGCCCCGCACGAGAAAAAAGCGAAACCCGATTGATGCCTCGAAGAGGACGGTACATGAGCAAGACTTGACAACCATCGCGGGGAACCGGGCAAATCAACCTTCAACATGGAACCGGAACGCTACGGTGATCGTTGCGGCTGGGTCCCGATCAGGCAGCATGCACGGCCCGGAACTGCATTCAATCGATAGAGGGATGATAGACGGTACGAGCCTGCCGTTCGCGCTAGAGAAGTTACGGCGGCAATGGAATCCTGCGCAAATCAGCGGGGACTCCCGCGTCGTTCCAGAAGAAGTCAACCAATGTGGCTATGCCGACAGGCGAACAGGTGGCGTGTCATGTTAGAAGCTGCACCGTCAGAATCAGCGCAACGTATTGCTTCGGCTTTGGATCGATCAGCCACGTTTGCTCGCTTGACCATCTTACGAGCCGTAAGACAATTATCCAGAACCAAGCCTTGACGATCAGGCAATGTTTGAGAAGCGGTTAAGGAATAACGTGGCTGCAAACGATTCCTTACGTTACAGAAGGATTGATTCGCCACATCAAAACACTTTCTTCGCATATTGAAGCCGAATCCGCGAGAATTCTGATTTCAGCGATATCGGAGTTGAAGGACAGCTCTTTAAATAAGACAGAACAGGCCTCGCAATTGAAAAATCTAGGCGGAACGACCATTGATTTCAGCTCCTATCGCGTCAGATTTCCCCGCCATAGAGCCTGTCACGATCAATGCCAGCTTGAGTCGGTCCGCAACGTCCAATTTACGGAAAATCTCTGTCAAGTGCGCCTTCACGGTGCGCTCGGTGATAGCCAGGTGTTGCGCGATTTGCTTGTTGCTTTCGCCGTTTCCCACAAGGGTGGCAATTTCATGCTCGCGCCGTGTGAGATTGGCCAGCAGGTCTTTGGCCGCCTGTTTTATTTGGTTCTTTTCTAGCGCGATAATTCCTAGCTCATCGAGCAGACGGCAGGTGAGAGTGCGCCGAATCCACAATTCCCCCTGCTGTATCGCAACGATGACGCAAGCGATCTGTTTTGCTTCAATATCCTTCTTGCAACATCCCCTCACGCCTGCCTTGAAAAGTTCCCATTCAGTTTCGTCAGAAAGAGGCGGGCAAAAGATAATCGTCTTGGTTTCCGGACTCAACTTTTTCAAACCCGCAATTCCGAGCGAACTATTCAACCCTGGCAATTCATAGTCAAGCAAAAGGATCTGCGGCTTGATTTCTTCAAGGTCGTCCCTGAGAAGATCAATATTTTCCGCGCAAATGGTTTCGGCAGGACCAGGCACACCCTGTTTCCAGCGGCGAAGCATGTCCCGTGATGAACTAGCAAGAAGGATCAAGTCGGGCCTCCATTGAAGTCACATTACACCATTGGTCCATAATTTTACCAAGCATCTTGCGCGGCACCCAAGCCTCGCCACGGTCAATCACATGTACGGCCTTGGAAAGATAGTTGGAATCGGCTTCGCCGCTCAGATAGCCGCGCGCGCCTATTGCCAATGCCTTCATGACCCGATCTTCCTGTTGACCTGATTCATCTGCCAGCAAAACCACCAGAGTCTGAGGACATTCATGGCGCAAGGACAAGAGCATTGAACAATCCGCATCGGTACACTGTTTCAGGTTGGCCAACAAAACACGCGGGTTTAGCCTGCGAATCCTTGCAACCGCGTCTTCGATTGCCGTTATGTTTGTGCGTGGCTTAAGCCGACGGTTCTTCGTCATATTACCTTCACTTGTCGCAACATTCGTAAGCACCTTTATGCCTTGCACCTCTTGAAGAGAGTGTTCAAATTTTGCCCGCCTACTCCCGTCCTCCTCGGCTATTGCCACAGTGATTGGTTGCATAGCTGACCTTTCAATATTATTCGTTAATTATTGTGATGATGATTTTCAACCGCCTTGTTTTCTTGTTTGCGCCGCGTAGGATATCTTAAAGCCACGACGCTGCACATTCGACACAGGGCCTCCCCATATTGACAATCTTTTTTGGCCCGTCGATGCAAATCTGAAATGCATTAATCCTTAAAGGATTGGCGCAGTGTAATCTGTTTTCCACCAATCGTGCCAACACAAAATTGTTTCATTGTTTTTACATGATTGGTTGCCCGCAAAGTATCATTTCCAATTTGGGCGAAAACAAATGGCCTCTCTACGGTTTCATGGCTCCTTTTGCTGCAACAGATCGCGGACAAAGTTAGCGGGGATAGCATAGGTGATGCCGCTCGGCTGACTCAGCGCCGACTCCTTCAGTCCTTTTACCAACACCATGTTGATGACACCGTAGACGACACCTGTCTGAGGATCGTACAGTGGGCTGCCACTGCTCCCGGGATAGGCCGTCCCATCCAGTTGGAACACTGCAAAACCCGATTTTTTCAGCTGCCTTATCATCTTTACGTCCAATTTATTTGAGCTTAGTGCGGGCATTACGACGGGAGTGATCGACGAGACCATGCCACGATGGGTCACCGGGTAAAAACCGAGGACCATTCCGATGGGGAACCCGGTAAATACGAGGGTTTGTCCTTCCTGAACCGTGTCTGAATCTCCGATTTCCATGACGGGCAAGGGCGCACCGCCTATTTTGAGCTGTGCCAGGTCATGCTCCTTGTCGAGAGCAACCAAAACAGCTTCTCTAAATTCTTTAGCTTCTCCGAGCCCCACAAGAATACCAAGAGATTCCTTATTTTCGCTGTCCATCATTTCAATGATGACATGAGCGTTGGTAACCACATTCAGTCCATCGCCCACAGCAAAGCCAGTTCCTATAAAATTCACTGCGGGGGTACGTGTTTTTTTGAAAGTTGCAATTCCTACGATGGCTGGTTTGACATTTTTGATAGTATTGGTTAGCTCACTGCACCAAAGCGGACTGATGAAGAAACACCCAGTACAAAAAATGATAATATTGAAACAGGAGTGGAAACTTGCCAAGTAATCGTGGCGAGCATTCGATAATATGCTTGTACTCATGGACACCCCACGCAAGTAATTCCTCGAGACATGCAGGTAAAGGCGCCGTCTAACTGGGAATCGATATTTTTAGACGATCTGCCGATTAAGTGAAATCCATTTTAAGGGGTAGCGCAATCAATTCGACAATTTTATTTTTTCGCCTGACGGGGGCGATTGTTATTGACGGCGCTCCGCTGCACTATTTGTTTACGTTAAACTGTCGGAAATTTTTACATATTCTCAATATTAGAAAATCCAATTATTATTTCTTTAGTGTTAAGTCGATATAGAACAATGATTTTAAACATTAAATCCGTATTTTTACCGTTAAGGGAACGGTTCTTGCTTTATAAGTATTGCTTGAACTTTATAGGCTTCAGTCTGATGATTCGACTTGCATGCTTGTATGGTGAAACATGCGTCGAGCAGTGTACTGATTGACGCCCCAAGGAGAATTACATGAAAACTAAAGAGCAGCCAAAAGGTGAGATCGTAGAACATGATTTGCCTCAAGATGTTGCCAACCAAACGAATCCGGTCGACGAGTCGCGCAGACGCTTTACCAAGTCCGGGGTGGCCGTATCTGGCGTATTGCTTACCTTAGCAAGCCGCCCCTCGCTCGGAGGTGGTGGGGGCTTGATTGGGGGTAACACGTGCCAATCACCGTCAGGCTTCATATCGGGAAATCTCAGCCATCATGGAACGCACCAAGGCGGAGGCGGGCAAACATGTCAACACTGGATAACGAACTGTAATTCTTGGGTAAACTGTGACAAGTCGAGAAGCTTTTGCACGGAATTCAATTTTAGCCCTAACGGCGGTTCCAGTTATGGCTGCAACGTCGTTTACAACTTTCCAAAATCTGGTCCTCAATACGGCTCTTACGGCTCTTCTGGTTCTCAAGGCACAACATACAGCAAACTTAGTCAGGGCACCTATGTCCAGTACACCTTGCTGGAC
Organism: uncultured beta proteobacterium; assembly: GCA_963833515.1. GTDB lineage: Bacteria > Pseudomonadota > Gammaproteobacteria > Burkholderiales > Gallionellaceae > Gallionella. The sequence continues at coordinate 131,409 of CAWHYN010000041.1, forward strand.
ATTCTTTGCCGGTATCATGCCGGCCATAAACCGACAGGGACAAATAGTCCTTGTGATATCCAGAAAGATAGCCATGGCAATATAATTAATACCTTTTACACAACTGGACAATGCAGCAACATAACCACATACAGGCCTATCACTGAGAACTCATATATGGACCAGCTGGCTCAATACTGCGTGGCTGCAAAGCTTAATTGCAGGGCCGGATATACGCCTTTCTTGCAAGAAAGCACGGTCAATGATATGTTCAATTCTTGCAGGACCAAAGGATATTTCAATCCGACTGCAGGGGTACAATGGACCACGGCGCAGTGTGTCGATTATTTAAAATCCACCCAAAACTGCACGTACTACTACTGATACCCAAAAAAGGTTCATCAAGGGTTAATCCGCCTCGCTTTCCGCTGGCAGTGGACTATTTGACATGCAATGGCGCGTGATTTCCGGTTCAGATCTTCACTTCCGCATCTGGGAGGATGAATACGTTGTCTACGATAGTCTTTCCGGGGATACTCATCTTTTGGGTTCAATTGCAGCTCAGATCCTGTTAAGATTGCAACAGGAGCCTTCAAGCGCCACTGCCCTGAGTGCGTCACTCGCGTCCCTCGTGCACGCCGAATCGGACGATGAATTGGTGTTTCAAATAGAAAATATTCTCGCGGATCTCGATTCCCTCGCACTGATAGAAGCCAATTGATCTTGAATGTTTCCGCGTTAACACTTTCCGAACTTGGATATTGCCTCAAGAAGCCGGGGATACGTCTTCAGACCGGGTCCTTCGTCACCCATCTGCAATCTTCGATTCCCAGCGTGGTTGAGGGCATCAGTCTGCTTTATGGGGATTATCCTTTAGTTGAACACACCGGTTTTGCGCACTTCCACGTAAGCCTTGCACATCCCCGTAATCTGAGACGCTGGTTCAAACCTCAGGTTCTATTTTTGTTTGATGGAATACCTCCATTCAAGCCCCTCCCGTTGGACCAAGCGTTTCCGATGCTCGAATGGGGCCTGAATTGGTGCGTCTCCAGCCAAGCCAACCGCTACCTGATCATCCATGCGGCTGTAATTGAAAAAGGCGGATACGCTGCCATTCTGCCTGCTCCACCAGGCTCTGGGAAAAGCACCCTCTGTGCAGCTTTGGTGAATCGCGGCTGGAGATTGTTTTCGGATGAGTTGGCCCTCATACGGGTCAGTGATGGAAAGCTTATCCCGCTCCCCCGCCCCATCAGTTTGAAGAACCAGTCCATAGACATCATCCAGCGTTATGAGCCCGGTGCGATCTTTGGTCGCAGAGTCAGTGACACGATCAAGGGTACGGTCGCCCACATGAAAGCGCCCGCTGAAAGCGTCGCCCGATCCGCAGAAGTCGCGCAACCCGCCTGGGTGATCTTTCCGAAATACGAGGCCAATGCACCCGCCCGTCTGGAACCACTTTCCCGCTCCCGCGCTTTCATGCGGATCGCCGACAATGCGTTCAATTACAGCCTGCTCGGCGTCAAAGGGTTTGAAACCATGGCAGGCGTGATCGACGCCTCCCCGTGTTATGATTTCACTTATAGCAATCTGGATGAAGCCATTGAAACATTTGCCACGCTAAGGTCACCAATCCCCTCGACGTGATTTCACCCCCGCTGCTATTACATGCGCTACGACAGCCAGAAGCATTGGCATCCCTTAGTCTTGCAGACTGGGATCTGCTAATGCGCCAAGCGCGGAACGCCAACCTGCTGCCACGGCTATATGCGCTGCTCGGAGAGCACGGCCTGCTCGCACAGGTCCCGTCGCAACCGCGCGAAATCCTTGAATCATCGCAGGTTTTTGCCGAACGACACGCTCAAGCCGTTCAATGGGAGGTAACACGGATCCGAAAGGCCCTTTCGAGTATCGGCGTTCCGATCATCCTCCTCAAGGGTGCAGCCTATGCCATGGCAGGGCTCCCGGCAGCCCGGGGGCGACTTTTCTCCGATATCGACATCCTGGTGCCCAAGGACCGCCTGAATGAGGTGGAAGCCGCCCTGATGCTTCATGGCTGGGCAGCAACGCACCACGACGCCTACGACCAGCGCTACTATCGCACCTGGATGCATGAATTGCCGCCGATGCGGCATATCAAACGATCGACGGTGATCGACGTGCATCACGCGATACTGCCAGAGACGGCCTACTTCCATCCCTCCCCTGAAAAGCTGCGCGCAGCGGCGCAGACATTAGACGAGCATGACGACGTGAAGGTATTGGCGCCAGTTGACATGGTCCTGCATAGCGCCGCCCATTTGTTTCACGAGGCTGAGCTGCATAACGGACTTCGGGATCTGGTCGATATCGACAGTCTGATAAACCACTTCAGCACCCTGCCTGCGTTCTGGCCTGAACTCGTCGAACGGGCAGAGGAGCTTGAATTGTCACGTCCGTTGTTTTATGCGCTCCGTTACTGCGCACTTATCCTGCAGACCGAGATTCCTGCGGAGGCGATGCGGGCCGCCGAATCGGGTCGCCCAAGTCGCCATATGCTTACCCTCATGGACGCCCTGTTTACCCGTGCCCTGATGCCGGTTCATCCAAGCTGCTCGGATCGGTTCACGGGCACCGCGCGCCGGATGCTTTTTGTGCGCGCGAACTGGTTGCGCATGCCACCTTTATTGCTTGCCCGCCATCTGTTCCACAAAGCCTTCATATCGCCGAAGACCGAATAGATGGGTGACATACGATGAGCGAGCCTCTGCAAACGGCAGTCCCTGCTCTGAAGACAGGCATGAAATGTGCTTTATAAAAACCGATTGATAGTTGCTGAAATAACATCAATTTGATCGCCCAAATGAAAACAGGCCCGGCTCAGTATTGGCGGCACATATAAGTTTGAAGCTTGTAGGGATATCTGTTAGATTTGATTTTTATCCATGACAATAACAAAGGATCCTCATCATGAACGTAGTTGGAGTGGTTGGGCTTGGGTATGTGGGTTTGCCCCTCGCCGTTGAGTTCGGCAAAAAGCAGCGTACCATTGGGTATGACCTGTCGATTGAAAAAGTTGGAAACTATAAGAAATTTTTCGACCCGACCGGAGAAATTTCAACTAACCAACTTCGGGCGGCAAAACACCTCACGGTCACCACTGATCCAACAGAACTATCCGCGGCCGACCATATCGTAGTTGCCGTCCCAACACCGGTGGACATTGCACATCAGCCTGATTTCAGGCCCCTCCTGGGTGCCAGTGAAACGGTCGGAAAACATATGAAGCGCGGCGCCATCATTACCTACGAATCCACGGTCTATCCTGGAGCTACCGAGGAGGTTTGCATCCCTGTCCTGGAAAAGCATTCCGGGATGAAATGGAAGAAAGATTTCCACGTCGGATTTTCTCCCGAGCGCATCAATCCTGGTGACAAGGAACATACGCTAACCTCGATATTAAAAGTCGTATCCGGTGACGATGCAGACACACTGGAAAAAATCGCTGAGCTGTATGAAAACATCATCACCGCTGGGGTGCACCGCGCCTCCAGCATCAAGGTCGCAGAAGCAGCAAAGGTGATCGAGAATACCCAGCGTGACCTCAACATCGCGTTGATGAACGAGCTGGCCATCATTTTTGACAAGATCGGCATCGATACGCTGGAGGTGCTACAGGCTGCCGGCACCAAATGGAATTTCCTCCCCTTCCGCCCCGGACTCGTCGGGGGACACTGCATCGGCGTCGATCCATACTATCTCACTCACAAAGCGGAAATGATCGGTTACATACCCCAGGTGATCCTGGCGGGCCGGCGCATCAACGACAGCATGGCAAAGTTCGTCGCAGAACAGACGGTAAAGCACATCATCAAAGCAGGCTTCCACGTGAAAGGAGCCAAAGTCAACGTGCTCGGACTGACCTTCAAGGAAAACTGTCCTGACCTTAGAAACTCCAAGGTTGCGGACGTGGTACAGGAACTTCAGGCCTTTGGAATTGATGTTCATGTGCATGATCCGGTCGCTGACGCTAAAGAGGCACGCCACGAATACGGCCTGGAACTCAAGACCTGGGAGAATCTCCCTCGGGCGGACGCGATTGTCGCCGCCGTTTCGCACCGGGAGCTGCTAGCCAGACCCCTGAGTGACTATCTATCAAAGTTGACAGAAAATGGCTGCTTCATCGATGTAAAATCCCGCTATGACCAGACAGCACTTCGCGAAGCAGGACTCAGCGTCTGGCGTCTCTAAAAACCAGTGAACCCTTTCCCATGACAAAATATCCAGCTATGCTGCAGCATCTAAGAAGCCATCAATGCCACTGGCTGATCACAGGTGTTGCCGGTTTCATTGGCTCCAACCTACTGGAAGCTTTGCTCAAGCTGAACCAGAAAGTGACCGGGTTGGACAATTTTTTCACCGGTTACCGACATAACCTCGAACAGGTAAGGGAATTGGTCGGACCGGAAGCCTGGCGCAACTTCAACTTTATCGAAGGAGACATACGCAAACTCGAAGATTGCGTGACGGGTTGCACTGGTGTGGATTACGTCCTGCACCATGCTGCCCTGGGATCCGTCCCTCGTTCTATCGAAGATCCCATTCTGGCAAACGAGAACAATATTTCGGGATTCCTCAACATGCTGGTGGCGTCTCGCGATGCCGCTGTCAAGCGCTTTGTATATGCCGCATCCAGCTCGACCTATGGCGACCATCCCGGCCTGCCCAAGGTGGAATCGATAATTGGAAAGCCGCTTTCACCGTATGCGGTCACCAAGTATGTCAACGAACTTTACGCTGACGTGTTTACACGCTGCTATGGTACCGAGTCCATAGGGTTGCGCTACTTCAACATCTTCGGACCAAGGCAGGATCCCAATGGCGCCTATGCGGCAGTGATCCCGCAGTGGATCGCCGCACTGATTAAGAATCAACCCTTGCGTATCAACGGTGACGGGGAAACCAGCCGTGATTTCACTTTTGTTGACAACGTCGTCCAAGCAAACCTGCTGGCAGCACTGACCCAGGATCCGGAGGCGGTCAATCAGGTTTACAACGTGGCGCTCAACGATTGCACGACCCTGAATCAACTCTATGAAATGATGAAGTCACTGCTTCAGGTCAGGTTTCCGCATCTGCACCAGCATCACCCCCAGTACGTGGATTTTCGCGAAGGCGATGTGCGCCATTCCCAGGCTGATATATCCAAAGCTTGCAAGTTGCTGGGTTATCAACCGACTCATCGAATGGATGAGGGGCTCAAACAAGCGATGGACTGGTACGTGGAACATCTCTCACCTGCCCCCTGATAGTGCCCGCAAATCTTCCGATTGACACTCTTAACGCAGTTACCATCGGTTCAATACGCGGTCACAGTCCAGACTTCAATCGAACCGTGTTACAAGTGCTTTCATTTTTTCCGTTCGTTGAAGTGCTTGTATGAGTGCAAGTCTTATCATTTCCAGCATCATCCGCACGCTGGTACTCCCTCCGTTCAGCTTGTTTTTGTTGGTTGCCGTTGGATGGATATTGCACAAGCGGTGGCCGCGTCTTGGGAGAGCAGTGCTAACCCTGACGTTGGTCGCGTCGTTTCTGTTGTGCACGGAGATAGGCGCGAGCCTGCTGGTACGGCCACTCGAAAATATGACGGCACCTCTCGCATCCGGCGGTTATGCACATGCCCAAGCAATCGTGGTGTTGGCTGCGGGACGATTCGAACATGCTGCCGAATATGGCGGCAAGGACATACCCGATTATATCGCGCTTGCGCGCCTGCGCTACGCAGCGAGACTACAACATGAAACCGGTTTACCGATCCTGGTATCAGGGGGTAATGTGCCCGCTGATGGCAACGGTGAATCGAAAGCCGACGCGATGGCGAGCGCCTTGCGCGAAGATTTCGCTACCCCGGTCAGGTGGGTCGAAGGCGCATCGGCGAATACCGCAGAAAATGCGCAGTATTCCGCGCGCTTGATGCGCCAGTATGGCGTGCGCCGGATATTGCTGGTAACTGATGCAATGCACATGCCGCGCGCGAAAATGGCATTCGCCCAGACCGGGTTAGATGTGGTGGCTGCCCCTACCCTGTTTTTTGGATCCGGGCGGATAGCCCCTCTGGATCTATTGCCTAGCGCAGAAGGCCTGCGTCGATCGTACTATGCAATCTACGAATGGATAGGACTCCTTTGGTATCGGGCTCGGTACGGCTATTGAGGGCATGACGTGTTAATGTCAACAGTGTGTGATGGTTGCGCGTTACGAAATTGAGTGCAGCCATTTTGGCGCGCCTTTTAAGTTTTCGAAAATGGATTTTTTTCCTGCGCGAACTGCATAAATCAAGTCCGCTTGGTGCTGCATTTATGTGTACTCGGATCGCGATTTGTGCTGTGGATGACACCGGGATAACATTGCTAGTCCACGCACGTGTAGATGCCGTTCCTGATGGTCATATAATATATAAGACCAGTCAGGCACATTGAAACTACAGGTTCATCCTATGGATATCTTCGTATATGCCTGACTTGAGTAAGCGCGGAGCGCAGCTAAAGCAGAAACCGGATGTTGGCGCGCTCAACATGTCGCCCTCTCTTCTTCCGATGCAGTCTCTTGCCGTTGCATATACACTGTTTGTGATCTACGGTAGCCTCGTCCCGTTGGATTTTCGTTATCATCCCTGGCAGGAAGCTTTCCTGGCATTCAAAGATATTCGCTACCTTAACTTGAGCGTTGGGTCGCGCGCAGACTGGGTGGCAAATATTGTTCTGTTTGTGCCGCTGGGCTTCATGTGGCTAGGCAGATTGTGGCACTCGAGAAGCCTCGTCTGGCGTATCGCAGCAACACTACTCGTGCTGATTGGGTGTACTTTTCTGGCCGTCGCAATCGAGTTTACACAGATATTCTTCCCTCCCCGCACTGTTTCGCTGAACGATATTATTGCCGAGATCATCGGCACTGTACTGGGCATAGCGCTTTGGCTTCTTTTTGGCGGACGCCTCGTTCATTTGGTGCGAACGATATTCCAGGGCGGCACGATGGCACGCTATGCTGTCCTGATTGCGTATGCCCTCGCCTATGCAGCACTGAGCTTATTCCCTTTCGATTTCTTGTTGTCTAATGGCGAGTTGCAGGCGCATTTGGCGTCGGACAAGGTGGGGTGGCTATTTGCACCGAGTTGCGGCGCTGGGTGCACTTGGAAGTTAATTCCAGAAACCATAGCGACAACACCCCTAGGCATATTGGGGGCGCTTGCATTAGGTCCGATCCGGCGCAAGCCACTCCTGTTGGCGGCGGTGGCCGGCGCATTATTGGGAGTATCAATCGAAGGGCTGCAACTGACGATTGCGTCCGGTGTCAGTCAAGGCGCTTCGATTGGCTCAAGAGCGGTAGGAATGATGCTAGGGTTATGGCTTGCAAGGTCAGCACATAAGGTCGACTGGCTCAGGGGCCGCCAGTTTGCTCGAGGTATGCTCGTGCTCGGCGCGCTCCCCTACCTCGCCATGCTTGCCTGGCTGAATCATTGGTTCTCAGGGCCTTGGCTGGGCCTGTCAGAAGGATCGGCCCGGCTTGGAGACCTGCACTTCCTGCCGTTCTATTACCACTATTACACCTCAGAGTCTATGGCGCTGGTAAGTTTGCTGAATCAGGCCGCGATTTATTTCCCTATCGGTGCAGGGGTGTGGATCTGGCGATGGGGTGGACAGCCGAAGAAACCGGGCTCTTCGCTTCTATCGCCGGCGCTTATCGCGGGAATTCTCGCGTGTGTAACCGAAACAGGCAAACTTTTCATACCTGCTCAGCACCCAGATCCGACCAATATCTTGATAGCTGCGACGGCGGCGATGGCTGCGTGCAAATTGCTGAACTTGTTACTTCCGGGGACGGCTGACCAAATTACAGTGTCTCCGCAAGCGGCACCTGGACAAATGGCACCTGGACAAATGGCACCTGGACCAACCGCCGTAGTGCGGCGTCCCCACTGGGCAAGGATGTCCATCGGCGCCGCGCTTTTGTGCATGGCAATAGCGGCAGCAGTGACCAGTCCACTTGGAGCAGCATGGGTGTTGCCGCCGCTCTTGGTCTACGCGACCTTGTTGTGGTGGCGACCGGATTTATGGCTGATGTGGATCCTCGGCTTGCTGCCGCTCCTCGATTTGACTCCGTGGACCGGCCGTTTGTATTGGACCGAGTATGACACCCTGCTCCTGACGACGTTAGGCATTGGCTATATGCGCCTGGGTCCGCGCGAGCAACCGGCAATGACCAAGCCAGCCAGGCTGTTGTTGGCCCTTTTCGCGCTATCTGCGGCAATCAGCCTTGGCATCGGTCTATTGCCCTTGGCCCCACTCGATGACAATGCGTTTGCGAGCTATACGAGTTCTTACAACGCGCTTCGCGTGGCAAAGGGGTTGATGTTTGCCTTGGCCTTTATCCCGTTGATGGCACGCGAATGGGGCGAGCCGAAGCGCGCCGCACGCCGATTGGCATTCGGCATGACGCTGGGGCTAGCGGCAGAAGTGTTATATGTCCTCTGGGAGCGCGCAACATTTTCGGGGCTATTGAATTTCGAAACTGCCTACCGCATCACTGGCTCCTTCCCGGGCATGCATATCGGTGGCGCATATATTGAGGGCTATTTGGTGACAGCATTGCCATTTGTCGCTCTCTGGGCGTGGCAGCAACGTCGCATGGGGGTTGCGGTGCTGGCAACTGGGCTATATGGCCTTGGTGCATATAGCGTCATGGTGACCTTCTCACGGGGTGGGCAGGCAGCCTTTGCATTGGCGACGCTGATAATATTATTCGGCTTCGTGCGCTTTGCGTTTCAACAACATTCGCGCCGCTTTGTCGGGGCAGGCGCTGTAATATTGATTGCTGTCGTGGCAGCAGCCGTTGCCTGGCCGGTTTTTAGTGGAAAATTCAGCCAGTCACGATTGTCTACAAGTGAGCAGGATATCGTTACACGTACTGATCACTGGGCGGACGCGCTACATATCTTTCAGATGCGAAGCGCGCCGCTGTTCGGGGTTGGGATAGGCACATTTCCGTCCGCTTATTTTTGGGGCTCGGGCGAATTGTCGCGCCCATCAACATACGCGTTCCTCACGCAAGATGGCAAGGCCTTCTTGCAGCTTGGCAGCGGAGAAACGCTCTATTTTGAGCAACCAGTGGCGGTCGTGCCGGATCAACAGTACACGCTCTCGATGGACTTGCGCGGCAGCGCCAATAATGCCACATTGACCGTACCCATCTGCGAAAAAGCACTGCTGTATTCATTCACTTGTGCCTGGACCACGTTGCAGCTCAATGCGCCTGCAGGCCAATGGGGGCATTATGAGACCCGCATCCAGACCAAGAATTTTGGCCCGCCAGGCAGTCTATTCCGACGCCCAGTGAAGCTGTCGATCTTTAATGGTCATGCCGGCACTCTGGTGGATGTGGATAATGTGGCACTGCTTGATTCGTCCGGCAGCAATCTGGTACGCAACGGCGATTTTTCCGAGGGAATGCATCATTGGTTTTTCTCTACCGACAGCCATTTGGCGTGGCATGTGAAGAATCTGTACATCCAGGTTCTGTTTGAGCAGGGATGGTTCGGGCTTGTTTGTTTCATGACACTTATCCTTTATACGATAGTATGGTTGCTGCGCCGCGCCATGGGAGATGACCCAATCAGTCTGGCATTATTTACGTCACTTATTGCTTTTCTCGTGGTAGGCTTGGTGGATACCCTGGTTGATGAAACCCGCCTCGGGTTCTTGTTTTACTTACTGCTAATCTCAGGGCTAATGGCAGTCGGGAATTCGCCTCAAAGACGCACCACCCAAACAGGAAGAATGGCCTAACCGCCGGGGATAGGGGCTTCCAGCAGGATGCCAAGTCCACTGGACAAGGCGAGCGCAGCTGTTCTGGCAATCTGGCAGGTGGCACGATTCGAACTTGCCATGATGGACGTCTTGTCGAGCCTGCCACTTTGGCAACAATGTGTAGTGTGTATCGGGTAGTGAAACCGTTACTCAATATCTGCTTCAATACGGCCGCAATTTTTCTCTTTTGCAGGGTGCGGAAAACGACCTCGCCGAGTTGTCGCCGGCGCTAACGGGCCAGACTTATAGCGGATACGAGTATGGCAACTGCAGATTCTGCTGGCAACTCACCGCGATTCTGGTTGCCGTTGACCAATGATTTCCTTAACCATTGCCCGGTCAATTCCTACTGAACAATTCTTTTCATGTTGTGCGTATTATCTTAACCGTTGCCCAGTGTTCTTATCATTACCGAACAGCAATTCCAAAGGTCGATAACCATGGGTCGCCGGCTTACCGTCCCTGTCAAGAAGGGGTCGTTAAGTATCGGCTTTCGCATTGATGGGAACCGTATTACCTTGCATCAACGTAGGTGGCTGGAACTGATGCTTCCAATCATCTGCTCACGTTACGTAGCCCCAGAATTCTCGGACATTCGGCAAGGGATCTTCAGATTGACGGGATGGCACGCTGGCGCAGCACCACTCGTTCAACGTCCTTGATTCCCGCGATGGTTAACCTGTCGATAGGAATGCTGAAGCGGTCGGGCGTTACTGCGGAATCGAGGGCGAACCAAACCACCCTCAAGCTATCGCCCTTGAATACGAGAAAGGACTCTCGGAGCAAAACTTCCCGCGCTGCATCGTTCTCCTGGTCGAAAAGCAGGAGAAACCCGTCGGCTGGCCGCGCCACTTCGAGAGAAGGACTGTATTTCAGTTTGTACTGCAGCACGCCGTTCCTCAGGAAAGGGCGCGCATGCATAAAACTGACCCGCTTGTGTCCTTGGCTGCGTAGATATTCAATGGACAGCCAATATACCGCCTGTAATGCTCCCAAGTTGACAAGCGCGAGATCGGCATCCCTGACCCCGAGCTCCATCAGAGCGGCCCAGTCGGGCCGACTGACCAGGAGCATTCCAGCAACCCATTGTCCTTCTAAATTCACCTTGAGCAATACCCAGGGATCGGGAATTTCGTCATTCGAACATGACGCCAGCAGCCGCTGAAAATCCATTTCGATCGCGTCGAATCCATGCGCCTTTCTCACGTAGGGATGGTGATACTCCCGCATGAAGGTCTCCAGATCCTGCTTTTTCCTGGAAATACTGAATTGAAAACCACGATTCCTTGTTCGTCGCACATCGGATCGCAGCGAGTCCCTGCGTAGTAGCCTTGTCATGTCTGAGACATCGACTGTCGCCCTCACAAATACGGGAAGATGGAGCGCATCGTCGCTGGCGCGGCGCAGAAACCAGCGGGCTAAGGCCGTCTGCGGTGTAGATAGGCGAAAGACGACGAACCCGCAGCCATGCTTGCGCGCCAATGCCGGAAGTGCCCAGAGCCACGTTCGTCCTAGCACACGTTCGGCGCAAAGTTCAGCAAGAACTTGGCCTGCAAAGAAATATGCGGTCTGCCTGTCTGCAATGCCAGCTCGAAGGATGGAAAGCGACGTGCCGCTCTCCGTCCGACCTTCCAGGAGAATGACATCGGGGCACAGAAAGGAACGGGTGTAGTGAATTCGCGTACGCAGATGTCGCCATACCGATACGGACCAGGACCTCAATCGGACAGCGTTTCTTCCTGGCTTTGGCGCCTCTAACAGCGAGACTGAACGCGGTAGGTTTCTCTCCGGTGATTGCATCGGTTAATTACTCATGCCCCGTTTGAGTTCCTGCTTCGAACGAGGGGCGCGGCTTCTATCAGCTTGTCCACCCACCGATAACTTTGGAATAGCAGATTTCGAACAGGGCCTTGTAGGTACGGAGAGACACTGCCCGTACATATTTGGCGTTCCGCACCGAGCGACATCTTTGTAAAAGCATGCCCAGATTGTGGCCCTCCTCCAGCGAGATTCAGGAATTCCGTGCCCTCTGCTTTGAGATCTCTTATCGCATTGAACCACACGAATGCAGGCGCCCGAAGGCGGTAGCCGTCTTCGCTGCATCCAATCAACAGAGCATACGCCCTCTTGCAAAATGCGAACACGAGTAGGACGCAAAGCACTTCCGCGCCCCTACGGGCAACGAAAAACCTGGCGATGCTGCTCTGGCTGAGACGCCTCAAAGGCTTCTCCGCAAGATGCGGGATGTAATACGGGGAGAAATAGATCCCGCTCTTTCTCTGTCTTCTCAATCTGGTGTTCTCAAGCAAAAGCAACAGTTGTGGCAGCATCGACGCGTCGGCGTACTCATGAAACGTCAATCCCGACCTCTCAGCCTTTCGGGCCTGCTCAGGTATAGACTTGCGCATCCTAACGCTGATGTTCTCCCATGATTCTCTTAGATCGATGATGTACTCATGAATGACTTGCAAATGGACCTTCGAACCGCCCCAATCGTATGCATAGGGATAGTCTCGACCTAGACTTATCAAGCTAGTAAAACCTTGATCCTGGGCGTAGCGATTCAGGCTCAACATGCAGTCCTGGATCAAGACGCTATTCATTTGGATCAGCGCTGGCCCCGAAAAAAAGAAGACCTGGCGGTCGATCCCTCTTAGGATCGTTATCTTGGGATCGACGACTACCCCAGCGATCGCTCCTATGAGCTGATCGTTGTACAAAAGGCGTAAGTAAAGCGGCGTCAATCGTTCACTCTCAAAGCATTCTGTCCACGCCCGAGTGTGGAACGGGCCGGCAGATGGGAACAGCTTGATGAAGTCGTCCCAGGTATCTGCGTCGCGTTCATTCACAACATGGATTTTCATTGTTTGGACCTCGGGCAATAGTATCGACGCGGCCGGTATCGCGGGATTGATGGTCTTGTTAACAACAACTATGCCGTGCAAACCCCGTTGTCGTTGGGGTTGAGCCCACTGTTCGCCAAAGCGCAGCCAGAACTTATCTTCGTGAAAGCATAGTAGCACTCGTTGCTGGCAAGGTAAACGCAGCTTATATAGGCTATTTCACCGTAGGTCTGATGATCCTCTGTCACTTCGACCTGCGGCGGTATTACCTACTTTTTTCTCGCCTCCAATTCCTCCTAAGCCGCACGTCGGCAAAGACGCGCCGGAAGAGAGCTTGCCGATTGCTTGAGGCCCTCAAGTGCCGGGTTGAATGTCAGGTTTCTGCAACGCTGACTGTTTCATCAGTGTCGTTACCAGAAGGTAGCCAAGCTCCGCTTGTATCGGCCATGCGCAAGAACACTTGCTCAGCTTGAAGAAGAATTGAACGTCACGCCGAAGGAAATCCGCAGCGACATCCAACGTACCGGGGTTTCTGACTTTTTCGGCTTTTTCTAGAGCAAAATCATGGCAACCCTTCTCTTCGTCCCCAATCTATGTTGCGCTTCGAAATTAAATCAGCCATTATAGAAAACCAAGCTACCAGTATTTAAAGGTGATTTTCTAGATGCCTTCTATACTGATCGGATCACTTGAAGAATGAGGTTACACAATGCGCGAATTCAAAAGCTGCTGCGTTGCCATAATTATTTGTCACGACCTTGAAAGGAAAGACATATGCTTAACTTCAGACACAAGCGCGCATTAGCGTTTGCCATCATGGCCGGAGCGATGCCGTTCATTGGAGGCATTTCCGCCTGCAGTAAATCGCAGACTTCCCAGGCGCTGCTTTCCGAAGCTCGGCAATACCAGGAGAAAGGCGACAACAAAGCCGCCATCATTCAGGTCAAGAACGCCTTGCAGAAAAATCCCGACGATCCCGAGGCACGCTATCTCCTTGGCACCCTGTACTACGAAACGGGGGATCAAAAATCTGCCGAAAATGAATATCGCAAAGCCTTGAGCTTGGGCATGAGCCCTGAGCGGGTATTGCCTCACTTGGGTAGAACCCTGTATCTAATGGGACAGTTCCAGAAAGTTCTGGATGAAACAAAACAGGTCACAGGAGAAGCGCAATCTGCTGAAATTTCAAGCTTGCGTGGCGATGCTTACCTGGGGTTGGGCAAGGGCCAGGAAGCCAAAGAGTCTTTTGAACAGGCACTCAAGCTTAAAGCAGACTTCCCGGATGCTTTAGTTGGGTTAGCTAAACATTCAATATTGGAGAAGGATATTGATGCAGCCACCCGTTATACCGAACAGGCAGTAAGCCAAAATCCGCAGAACGCGGAAGTTTGGCTATTCAAGGGCGACATGCTGCGTGCCCAGGGAAAAATTGAAGCGGCTCTTGCCGCCTATGACCAGGTGATGAAATTGCAGCCGGACAACCTTTCGGCACATCTCAGCAGGGCCTCTTTGGAAATTTCATCCGGACAATTCGATGCAGCCAAGCTGGATGTTGATGCCGCACGTAAAGCAGCACCTAATAATCTGACCGTTATATATACTCAAGCGATGCTCGATTTCCGCCAAGGCAAATCTGCGGCCGCGCTGGAATCACTGCAAAAGGTCCTGCGCGCAGCACCGGAACACATGCCGAGCATACTCCTTGCAGGTGCCGTCCAGTACTCACTTGGGTCAATGCCACAGGCAGAACAGCATTTGAAAAAATACCTAGGGAAGAATCCCGGCAATCTCTACGCTCGCAAGTTGTTGGCATCCGCACTGCTGAAGAGCCGCCAGACACAGTACGCAATCGATGTCCTAGCCCCGGTGCTTAATGACGCGCAACAGGATACGCAGCTGCTCGCCCTTGCAGGTGAATCGTATATGCAGGCGGGTGACTTCACCAAGGCGACGGAATATTTTGCAAAAGCCAGCGCACTTGCTCCCAAAGCTGCAGACCTCCATGCCGCTCTGGGCTTAAGCAAGTTGGGGCTGGGCGAGAGCGACCGTGCCGTGGCTGAAATGGAAACTGCGGTGAATTTGGATGCCAAATCACCCAGGGCCGGTGTCATGCTGGTGCTGACCGAGCTGCGCCTCAAGGAATACGACAAGGCGCTTGCAGCCGCAACAGCCGTTGAGAAAGAAATGCCTGGCGACCCCCTTGGTTACAACCTTAAAGGGGCTGCTTATCTGGGCAAGAAAGATACCGCTGCCGCACGCGCGAGCTTTGAAAAGGCGCTCTCCATCCAACCCGCCAACTTCCCTGCTGTGGTGAACCTTGCACAACTTGACCTACAGGAAAATAAACCTGATGTCGCGAAAAAGCGCCTCGAGGCCTTGCTCGAAAAGGACAAGAAGAATATCCAGACCATGAGCGCGTTGGCCGCCCTTGCTCAATCGCAAGGACAAACCAAGGAGGCTACAGATTGGCTCGAGCGTGCGAGCAACGAGAATCCTGATGCACTGCAACCGGCCATGATGCTGGCGGCTCGTTATTTACGCATAGGGGAAAAGCAGAAGGCTCTCACCCTCGCCCAGAAACTCCAGGGCTCCAACCCGGAGAACCCGGAAGTTCTGGATATCTTGGGGCAAGCCCAACTTGCCAACGGCGACAAGCCAGCCGCTTTGGCATCCTATAACAAACTAGCTGCCATTGAACCGGACTCTGCCGTCGCACAGTTCCGCATTGCGTCCCTTCAGATTGCAATGCAAAACTTTCCGGCAGCATCGGATGCGCTGAAAAAGTCCCTGACACTGCAGCCTGATTATCTGGAAGCCCAATTGGCTCTGGCATCACTGGAGCTTCGCAATGAAAATTATGACGCAGCCCTCTCCATTGCCCGGCAAATTCAGACCAAGAGCAAAAAATCACCCCTAGGCTACGCAATGGAAGGGGATATACGGATGGCGCAAAAGAAACCAGATCTAGCCGCAAAAGCCTATGAACAGGCATTCGCGATCGGAAAAAGTGGGCCGCTGATAATTAAGTGGTACGCATCGCTAAATCAAGCAGGAAAAAGCAAGGAGGCGAGCTCGCGCTTGGCTCAATGGCTTAAGGAACATCCTACAGACCTGCGGACGCGCCTATACCTCGCCGAAACACATCTGGCGGAGAACCAGACCAAGGCCGCCATCGAGGAATTTCAGGGTATTCTGCAGCAGGACCCCAAGAACGTTATTGTACTGAACGACTTGGCCTGGACATACCAGCAGGAAAAGGATCCGCGGGCCTTGGAATATGCCGAGAAGGCCAGTCAACTGGCACCAGACAACCCGCAGATAATGGATACCTTGGGTTACATCCTGGTGGAGCAAGGCGACACGACACGCGGCCTGCCCCTCCTGCAAAAGGCGGCCAACAGCGCACCAGGGGCAGCAGACATCCATTACCACCTTGTGCTCGGATTGGTTAAATCCGGTGACAAGGCCAAGGCACGCAAGGAGCTGGAACAACTTCTTGCCACCGGGAAAAGCTTTCCCCGGATTGAGGACGCGAAAGCTTTGCTGAAGCAGTTGTAGTCGGCGGCGACACGCGACGCCGAGTATAGCACTGTTGATTGCCAAACTAATAAAGCGTAAAGTGCTGCCAAAGCGTCAGGTTATCCTGCTTCGTTGCTAAAATTGGAGTTAACGCCAACAATTGGATGACGTGGAAGTTCACCTTACGCACAACCTTCTCAGCTTAAATTATGTCCAGTGATCGCAATCCTTTCTTTGGCCCCAACGACCGCCGCAGAAATGCAGGCGACAGAAGAAGTGCGGCGGGAAGGGAAAAAAATTCCCGTAGAAAACCAGACATAGGGGATATCACTATTGCCACCCTCTCGCCCTATGCGTTCAAGGATGTGGTGGCAGAACAACGCGTAGAAGAGCGATTGGCCGATCCGCAAATGACCGTCCAGCAGCAAAATTACAAAATTCGGCTCGCACACTCCAGAACAAGCTTTGCTAGCGCCAGCATGCTGGTGCAGCGCATGTACCTCCGAAAGGGCTACGATGTTCCCGGCCTGCAAAAAATGCCCGCCCGTATCACCCTGACCGCGTCCATCAATGGTGAAGCGGCTGGAACCCTCACCGCAGGCATTGATGCGGGCAACGGCTTGCTGGCCGACGAAAATTACAAGCAGGAGGTTGATCAACTCAGGGCGGAAGGCCGGCGTGTATTCGAAATAACAAAATTTGCCGTGGATCAGACACAGGGCTCAAAGCGTTTGCTCGGCGCCTTGTTCAACATTGGCTACATTTATGGACGCAGATTGCAAAAGCAAACGGATCTGGTCATTGAAGTCACGCCCAGGCATGCCAAGTTTTACAAACGTATGCTCGGATTTGAGCAGTTGGGCCCGGAACGCCTGAACAGCCGGGTCAACACCGTCGGAGTCCTGCTGCGGCTAACAGTTGATTATGTCGATCGCCAAATCGAACTCTGGGGTGGTAAACCGGATCAGGCTGAGGGCGAGCGCTCGTTATACCCCTACTTCTTCGCCCCGGAAGATCAAGATGGTATTGCCCAGCGTTTGCTATATGGTGAATGACCCCTTCACTGATGCCATCCTTCGATTACAGCAGCGCTTTTTCCCGCAATATCGGCTGGGTGACACAGGCCGAACAGGGTCGTCTCCGCAATGCCCGGGTTGCTATCGCCGGCATGGGCGGGGTGGGTGGATTCCATCTGCTGACCCTGACACGATTGGGTGTCGGCAAATTCAGCATTGCCGATTTTGATACCTTTGACCAGGTCAATTTCAATCGTCAGGCAGGCGCCAGCATGCGAACGCTGGGGCTTGAAAAGGTTCGTGTCATGGCCGAACAGGCGCGTGACATCAATCCCGAGCTGGATATCC
Organism: uncultured beta proteobacterium; assembly: GCA_963833515.1. Taxonomy (GTDB): domain Bacteria; phylum Pseudomonadota; class Gammaproteobacteria; order Burkholderiales; family Gallionellaceae; genus Gallionella. The sequence continues at coordinate 148,953 of CAWHYN010000041.1, forward strand.
GTATTTTCCCCGAAGGGGTTAATGAACGGAATCTCGATGACTTCCTGAGCGGAGTGGATCTCTATGTTGATGGCTTGGATTTTTTCGTGTTTGAAGCCCGCGAAGCCATGTACAGGGCATGTGAGCGGCTCCGGGTACCTGCCGTGATTGCAGCCCCGCTGGGAATGGGCACGGCCGTAATCAACTTTCTGCCAGGCAAGATGACTTTCGAAGAATACTTTCAATTCGGCGACCTGCCCGATGAGGAAAAAGCATTGCGCTTCTTGCTGGGGCTGGCGCCAGCGGGACTGCATTTCGGCTACCTGGTCGATCCCTCGCAGGTGGACCTGGCCAATCGTCGCGGCCCTTCCACCGTCATGGCCTGCCAACTGTGCGCCGGAGCGGCCGCCACCGAAGCCCTGAAAATTCTGCTCCAACGCGGCAAAATCCGGGCGGCTCCGCATGGTCTGCACTTCGATGCGTACCGCGGCAAATTTGCGCGCACCTGGCGCCCGGGCGGGAATAGCAACCTTCTTCAACGCCTAATGCTCAACATAGCCAGAAGGCGTCTGGGCAAGCAAATCGCACAGCAGCAACCCACATGAGCGTGACCTCGGATACAGCTTCCATCGCTCCCTCGAGGGAAGAAACTTCTTCTATGCATACGACTCCGCCATCTACGGAAGAGCCTCCCCCGCAAAAGGTAATCGAACAAATCCTCAACCTCGCCCGCTGGGCGCCCAGCGGCGACAACACCCAGCCGTGGCGCTTCGAAATTGTCAACGAACATCATGTGGTCGTCCACGGCTTCGACACCCGCGACCATTGCGTCTACGACCTCGACGGCCACCCAAGCCAAATTGCACTGGGGGCACTGCTGGAAACCATCTCCATTGCTGCTACAGGCCACGGCCTGCAAACGGGAATTCAACGCCGTACCGACTACCCCGAGACCAAACCTACCTTCGATGTTCATTTCGAAGCCGATCCAAGCATCCAGCCCGAACCGCTCATTCAATATATCCCCTATCGCAGCGTCCAGCGCCGCCCCATGCATACCCGCCCGCTCACCGAAAGGGAAAAGGCAGCACTGGAAGCGTCAGTTGGGCAAGGCTACCGCATCTTGTGGCTGGAAGGCTTACGCGACCGGATTCGTGCCGCCCACCTGATGTTCAACAACGCCAAGCTGCGCCTGACCATCCCCGAAGCCTATGAGGTTCATCGTAGCATCATCGAGTGGAATGCCCGCTTCAGCGAAGACCGCGTGCCGGATCAAGCCATTGGCCTTGACCCGGTTACCACCCGGCTAATGCGCTGGGTCATGCAAAGCTGGCAGCGTGTCGATTTTTTCAACACTTTTTTGGCAGGAACCTGGGCACCACGGATTCAGCTTGATCTTATCCCCGGTCTCGCCTGCGCTGCCCACTTTGCCATCGTGGCGCACAAAGCACCTGAAACGATGGACGATTATGTGGACGCAGGCCGGGCCGTTCAGCGCTTTTGGCTCACCGTTACAAGTCTTGGGCTGCAATTACAACCTGAAATGACTCCTTTGATCTTTAGCCGTTACGCGCACGAGGAAAGACGGTTTTCAAAATCAGATGCAGCACGGTTACAGGCACAAACACTGGCGCGACAACTCAAGAAGGTTTTGGCGGATGATACGTCTCGGACAGTATTCTTGGGACGAACCGGATATGGTGCCTCAGCTTGGGCGCGTTCTCTGCGTCTACCACTTCAACGACTGACGACCCTCGGATAAACGCATTGTCGGACTAAGGCGCACAACAACGCCCAATCTGAAAATACATCATCCTGAATGGTCAAATTCAAGAGCGATTTGGTATCCCGTCTACCATCAAACGAACCCCTGTGGTAATTCTGTCGGTTTTTTTTACATCTTGTATCAAAGAGCGAGGATGCTTTTTTGCGACATAACGCTATCTATATGTATTACATAGACTTAAATTATCTTGGCACATTAGTTGCTTTTATCAGGGCGTAACGCCAAGGCAGCCTTTTTGGTTAAATACAAAGACGGATATTGATTGAAGGTTAAACCAACTCAGAATGGAGAACAAAATGAATCTACTCAAACAAAAGCAACCCAAACAGACGGCTATCGCTCTTGCCTGCCTTGGACTGTTTGCATTGGCGCAATCCGGAGTAGCTAAAGCCGACGTAATGGCAAGCGCTGTGTCAACAGAACAGAACTTTCAGATTTTGGATACCGCTACAAACACGATTCTTAATGCGGCTACAGATTTTCAACGCCTGACTTATACCAGCACAGGGGGCTATGCCGGAACCTACCCTGGCACTTCCGGTTACAATGCCTCAAGTTCTGCTTCGCCTGTCGATTTGCCGACAGTTTGTGTGGGAAGTGGTTGTTCCGGTTGGTCTGCTGCTTACGGACCAAATAATTCATTTACACAAATGACCAAAGCGCAAGTAGGTAATTATTCTGCTGCCGACCAATATGAAAATGGAGCCCCGATTGCAGGTCTTACTGGCTTGGCTCCTCCGGCGACTATATCAAGTGCATCGTATGCCGGATTAACAAGTGACAGTGGACTTTCTCATTCGTCCGCGACTAACAATCTTAATTCCAACTTTATATTTCAGCTTGCCCATGCAGAGGGTCTAACTTTCAACTATAGCGCTGTTGCATATCTGCAAGCATTTGTATCTGGAACCGAAAATTTCCCATCGTTTGCTACCGCTAGTTATACCCAGGATTTTACGCTTACAGATTTGACGACCGGGGCTGTTGTCTGGACTTTTGCATCCGACGCCTTCAGCAACGGGCTACATACTATCAGCCTGAACGCGCCATTTGGAGTGGATGTTCAGACGATAGAAAGTGGCACGATTAACTATAGCGTGAGCACCCCAAGTCTCAATAGCACCGACTTGTACCAGTTGTCCGCCCGAGATAACGTCAACGCCGATGTACAGCGTGTTCCGGAGCCAGGCGCACTTGTTCTGTTGGGCATAGGTTTATTGGGTTTGCTAACTGTCAGGGCACGGACTCATCGAGCCTGAACAGGTTGCACTCAGTAGATATAGATGTGGAGGGAGCCCGTTGGGCTCCCTTTTTTTTTGGAATGGCGGAGGACACCCTTTAGGCGGTCACTGTCAAGCGAGTAAGTATTCCAGCGGCAGCACACGCTGCCGCTTCTAATTCTTCATTCATTGGCAACGTTGCTGATCGCGCCCATTTCTTCACTTTATGGCTGCGTCGAATCGCGGCAAACACCGTCTAGATCACGCGACCACCTGTCCGGCCTGCCCCTGCTTACCGTTTTTGATGATATAGCTCTACTGCCCCTTCCTGGATTCCCAAGTGTGCCCATTCGCGAAAGAAGTGGATCGCGCAGCGCTAAATTAAACTAAAATAACCTTAGCTCCCTGAGTAAAGAATCCATCCACATGTTCGGTACGCAAAATAAGTTGCTTGCTCATGAGTCAACAAGCCAAAGCGAGAATAATGCCTCTCAAACTGGCATCGGATAAGGCATACAGCTTTCGACACTATCAACTTTTGAGTATCTTCCGGACGTCTGATTAGCGAAGAGGTAAACATGCAGCGCTACATAGAATGGATTATTCGCTACCGATTTGTAGTCATTGCCTTGACGTTAGTAGTCACAATTGCGGCCGTCATTCAAACGAAAAATCTGAAGATTATCATCGATCCTAATACCATGCTTCCGCAGTCCCATCCTTATGTGATGACGAGCAACCAGGTTGAAAGGATCTTTGGGTCGAAGTATGTCGTAGTGATTGGGATCACTCCGAAAGAAGGCGACATCTATCAGCCGGCAGTGTTGGAGAAAATTCAGCATATGACGGCAGCATTTCTTCAGACACCCGGCGTGGTTAAAGAAAATCTGCTGAGTCTTTCCTCAAGACGCGCCAAGAATATCATGGGAACGGCAGAAGGGCTGGAAGTCAAACCACTCATGTCGGGCGTGCCTACTACGGCGGCGCAAATTAACGAATTACGGGAAGCGGTCGAAAGGAACCCTGTCTATTTGAATTCCATCGTGTCTGCAGACCGGAGAACGGCAGCCATTCTCGTGGAGTTTAGAGACGATCCCGGGGGGTTTCGCGCTATCATGAAAAAAGTGGAGGCCGTCGTTGAGCATGAGCGGGACCCACGGCTTGAAATCAACGTAGGGGGGTTACCCAGTTTTCTCGCCAGTATAGAAATTTACTCGGAGCGCATGGCCATTCTCTTTCCAATTGCCATTCTAATCTTGGGGTTGGTTCTTTTTGAAGCTTTCCGGACTCGACAAGGACTTGTCTTGCCGCTGGTCACAGCCGGTCTCGCTGTGGCTTGGGGTCTCGGTGTGATGGGGGCCTCGGGCATTCCGATGGACGTCTTCAACTCCGCAACACCAATCTTGATCCTGGCAGTAGCAACAGGTCATGCGGTTCAGATGCTTAAGCGCTATTACGAAGAATATTACCGTTTGCGTGAAACCACGGGGCTTTCCCTGAAAGCCGCGAATGACCAGGCGGTCATCGCTTCCCTTGTCCGTGTCGGGCCAGTCATGATAGCCGCTGGCGTGGTTGCTTCCTTGGGATTCTTTTCCCTGATGGTGTTTAAAATCAGCACTGTGCGCACGTTCGGACTATTTACCGGCATCGGGATACTTGCTGCATTGATTCTGGAAATGACTTTTATCCCGGCTTTGCGTTCAATGCTTGCCCCGCCCAGTGACGCTGATAGAAAGAGCGAAAAGAAAAGGCGAGTCTGGGACACGGTGACGGACTCGATGGCCAACTGGGAGACAGGCACCCATCGACGGACCATCTATGCAGGTGTCCTGTTTTTTGTGGTGATTGCGACGATTGGCATAGGCAGGGTCGTCATGGATAACTCTACCAAGAGTTATTTCTCGCCCGACTTGATTTTCGAAAGGGAAGACAGAGCCTTGAATGAGCATCTTGGCGGTACCAATACGCTGTACCTGCTGGTTGAAGGCGCGAGCGACGATGCCATCAAGGATCCTAAAACACTGCAGGCCATGGATGAACTGCAGCGGTTCCTCGAGAACCAACCCTATGTCGGGAAGACGGTTTCCATAGCGGATTTTATCAAGCGCATGAACCAGGCCATGCATGGAGACGACCCCGCCTCTTATAAAATACCGGACAGCCAGGAATTGGTTTCGCAATACTTGCTGCTCTATTCGATGTCCGGCGAGCCAGCCGATTTCGATTCCTACGTCGACTATGGATACCGCTCTGCCAATCTGACGGTATTCCTGAAGACAGATAGCAGCGCCGACATAGAAAAATTGCTTGAAAAAATTCATGCGTTCACAGCCCTGCATTTCAACCAGGATGTGCACATCGGTATCGGTGGAAGCGTGCCGCAGGCTGCAGCACTGAATCAGGCCATGGTTTATGGGAAGATTCTCAATATCCTGCAAATCGCCACAGTCGTATTCATCATTTCCAGCCTGATTTTCCGTTCAGTCGTCGCTGGGATGCTGGTTCTTCTCCCCCTGCTGATCACTGTTCTGACCAACTTTGGACTGATGGGATGGAGCGGGATTCCGCTGAACATTTCAACGTCGCTTATCTCGGCGATGGCTGTCGGAATAGGCGCAGATTATGCAATCTACCTGATCTACCGACTACGCGAAGAACTCATTGCCGGAACCGACGAAATCATGGCAGTCCGAACCGTCATTTCGACAGCTGGCCAGGCTGTCCTGTTTGTTGCGATTGCGGTCTCGGCTGGTTACGGGGTGCTGTTGTTGTCAGTTGGGTATAACATCCACAAGTGGCTGGCCATCCTAATTGCCGAGGCCATGATCGTGAGTTCGCTGTCTGCGCTGTTGCTCATCCCCGCGCTTATTCTTACGTTCCGACCCGATTTTATTTTCAGGAGAATTTCCATGAAGCATAGTGCATTACCTGTTTCTATCAGTGCATTGGCGCTTGTTTTCGGTCTGTCAATCCAGCCACAAAATGTTTGGGCAGCGGAACCGGACCTAATAAAGATCATGGAAGGCAATTCGCTCGTCACGAAGGTTCCCGACTCAGTCGCGGATGCCACATTTACCCTGGTCAACAAGTCCGGGCAGGAGCGGGTGCGCAAGACTTTCGGCACGACCAAGCTCGAGGCAAATGGCATCGACAACATGCGCATGACGCGGTTCCTGTCTCCACCGGACGTAAAAGGGACGGTATCTCTGCTGATCGAACATGCCGACAAGGATGACGACATCTGGGTCTATCTGCCGGCCCTGAAAAAGGTGCGGCGCCTGGTTTCCGACAACAAGAAAGATAGTTTCATGGGTACGGATTTTACTTATGCTGATGTGATTGGCTTTAAGGTAGGTGAATGGAATTACAGGCTGCTGAAAGAGGAACCGATACAGGGGCAGCCCTGCTACGTCATCGAAGCATTACCCAAGTCTGACGCCGTCAAAGCAAGCAATGGCTACTCGAAGCGCGTCAGCTGGCTGCGCAAGGATAATCTGATGGCCCTAAAGGTCGACTATTGGGATGAAGCGGGGCAGTTGCTGAAGACCTCCAACTTCAGCGACATTCAGCTGGTAGACCAGAAGCGTGGCAAGTGGCAAGCGATGCGCCTCGAGACCAGCAACGTCCAGACCGGCCATCGCACTGTGATTCAATTCAACAACTTCAAGGCGAACCAGCAGGTGAAGGACGAATTCTTTACGACACGGTACATGGAAAAAGACTAATGCTGAACCTCCGCGCTGGTCTTGCATGCTTTGTGGGGCGGGCTCTCCCGACGGTAATCGCCTTTGCAATGCTCGGCACACAGCCGGCCCATGCATTGATCATGGGCGAAATCGTGGTTAACACCCGAGCGGGAGAACCACTGGTCGCCTATGTTCCGATATCCCCTGACAACCCCAATGAAAAGATCACCCCCGCCTGCCTTTCCTTGATCAAGGCGACGATCAGTCCTGCACAAGAAAGAGCAAACTTGTCCGCTGCCACACTTGAACCGGAGGGGAACAGAAAGATCGGGCAAAGGATCAAGATTACGACAAGGGCCCCGGTCAATGCCCTGTCTTTGAAGTTCCAGTTGAAGGCCAACTGCGCCTTGCATGGACTCGTCATCCGCGAATTCAACCTCGTTCTCGAACCAGCAGGCAAACCCTCCTCTCAGGCCGCAGAGGGCACCCGGGCGCATGCAGAAAACGTTGCGGAAAGTGCCGTGCAAAATCCCGAGGAAAAAGGCCTCCTGAGAAAGCTGGACCTGAGTGGTTCGGTTCGCGCTGGCTATTTCACTTCATCGCGCAAGCTGGATGGAAAAAAAGATTTGGGTACGGGCTCGCTATGGCTTAAGGCTGCGCCCAATTTGTGGGAGGACGCCTCCCTAGTTGCTGACGGATGGATTCGCAATGACGAATCATTCAAGGCGGGCGGAAATTCTGAAAAATTATCGGAGGGATACCTGAAATTCAGTACCGAAAAAGTGGATTACCAAATTGGCAGGCAAATAATCGCATGGGGACGTGCAGACCGCTTGAATCCTACCGACAACCTGACACCGCGAAATTACACGCTGCTGACGGCTGAGGATGATGACCAGCGAACGGGATCGTCGGCAGCGAATATCACCTATCACTCACAGGAAAATTCGCTGACCGGCATATGGCTACCCGATATGGATCCTAATGTTATTCCTGTCGCCGCAATACCCGGTTCCTATTTTACTGAACAGATCCCACATGCCAACCAGTTCGCATTCAAATTCGATCGCAGTGGCAGTGGCGTGGATTGGTCCGCCTCCTATTATAGTGGACTGGATCTCAATCCTGACATTGCGATTGGACCGACAACTCCATCTGGGCTGGATTTGATATTCGAACACAACCGAATCCGCGTATTGGGAATGGACGCCGCGACGGTCATGGGTCGTTACGGATTGCGTGCTGAAGCCGCATACACATGGACGGCAAACGCCGGGGCGAACGACTTCATCATCAAGAAGCCATTTCTCTATATGGTCATAGGCGGTGACAGAACTTTTTTTGATTACGTTAACGTGAACGTCCAATATTATCTCCGTCACGTCGCAAATTATTCCGATCCGCAAACGATAGCGAGCCCTTTGCTGCGCTCGGTCGCAATTCAGGGAGCAGTGTTATCCAACCAGCTTGACCGTTCCCAGCAAGGGATAAGCATGAGGGTGAGCGATAAATGGTTCAATGAAACGCTGGAAGGGGAAATCGCATGCGTTGCCTCGTTCGGACGCAGCAATTATTTTATCCGGCCCAGATTGGTCTACGCCTTTAGCGACAACGTTAAGGGATCGTTTGGCGTGGATATATATCGGGGGGATAGCAATACGTTCTTCGGGCAGCTCAGGAATAATTCGTTGTCATTTGCGGAGATGAAGTATGGATTCTGATTGAACCGAGGAATCCAAGACCAAGAAAGTTCCTGATCCGCTGCTTCGATTTGTCTTGAAGATGGCGTCGTCGGGGACAAGATCGGAGAAATTGAGGACTTTTGCAGGGTATTGCCGGGAATGTTTCAAGAGCTTGAGGACACCAACATGGCGAGGGGGTATTGGCGAGGAGCCTATGAATACTGGACAAGGCGAATTGCGCGGCCCTTCGTCACTGGCGCGCCCTTATCGTACGTATACGGGAGGCCTATTCGAATGGGTCAAACTTCTCTTCGCGCCAGAAGTTCTAGCAATTCTACAGCCTCTATAAATAATGCTGAAAAAATCTCGAAGTGTTGGAAACACCGATTAGCCAACTAACGCATCCCCTGAAGGCCAGACTGTCGATTTTTTTACACTAAAGGCTATGTATCAAAATCAGCTTTATCCTATCCCTTAACACCGTAGAACAGCCGATATATAAAAAATGGGCCGGAAACTACCTGAATACCTCCCGAGATTATCGGAAATTATACTTAGCTAATGCTAGGAAAATCCCTATATCTCCTGAAGCAACATCACAATAGGAAAAGATTTGTCGACAGATTTGACAACATTCTTATAACCGCCCCAAAGGTTTATATTAACTCATTGATATTTAAGAATCTGTTGATATGGCTTGAAACTTGCTGAATAGTAGTGTGATAGAGCAATAAGGCTGTTTGATATAAGGATATGTTGGCTTCAGCGAAGATTTCGGTAATTAAACGTTCTAAGGAGTAACAATCATGAGCACGTTCACAAAAACAAAAATCGTGATGGCCGTACTGGGGACCATCGCAACATTGGGTGTTGCCAGCTTGGCAAATGCCAACCCTATGCTGGTCGTGGTGGACAGCACTGGAACCCAGGTCCTCAATTATCCTACCTCGTCGTATGCTCAACTCCCACCATCAGGTCCGATTCCCGGAGGACCAGGCCCGCAGGGAGCAATTCAAGTAGGTACCGATGAGGTACCTCCCGCTTATCCTAACAATATCCCTAGCGGCCTTAACGGTTATGCGGGAAATTACTTGGAATTAGTCGATTCTTCTGTCGCGCTTGGAACCATGGAAAATGTTACTTTTACGGCCATGGGTCATGGTGACGCGTCTCAAAACAACGAGTTCATAGTCAATGGAGGTTTGATCGACTGGACAATTTCAAGTGTCACCCCTGGCGTGACGCAGGCGAGTGCGAGCGTGGCGGTTGGCAGCTTGATAAACTTCCTGTTTAACAGTCCTGGCGTGACTCCTCCTCTTGGAGGGTCAAACCCCACCATCAACGACGGGATACATAATCCCATGCCACAAGGCACCTCGCCTACAGCAGGTCCAGGTACTCCCGGGTTTGCTTTGTTCAATGATAACCAGAGTGGGGATCTTACCCAAGGCACAAATTTCTGGATCGGCTTGAGCGACGGTGGTACGCCGAACGGCCCTAACCCGGGTGATGCGGATTTTCAGGATTTTGTCATTAAGGCGAGTGTTCCAGAGCCTGGCACTACTCTGCTGCTTGCCGCCGGGTTGTTGGGTCTGGCTTACGGACGCCGTCGCCTATTATCATAAGATTGCCGAGGCGGCTTATCTGAAGTAAAGGGGGTGCAATACACCCCCTTTTTCTGAGGACGAATTGACGCGATATCACCACACCTCTGCTGCCATCATTTCCAACGAAGTCGCGGTTCCAGGTTACCAGGCTTCGTCTATGCAGAGTACCTTCGAGCATAGTGACCCTGTAATACAAACGTACTAAAATATGCCATTCCTGCCGACCGCAAATTTCTTATCGAATCCAGATTGGCTTCACCCAAGGCGCGAGGATTCATTATAGCTGGCGTGTGGCGACGACGAACGAGGTTGCCCATCAGCACTATCGATTTTTGTGTACCAGTACTTCGAAGCCCTGCACTCGCATGATTCCAAATATAGTCCACTTCGTTTACGGATTGAAGAGCGATTTCGGTGGCAAGGGATTTTCATTTGTTCATTTCCTCGCCGTCCTCACAGCCTGGAAGGTCAATCGGCCGGAGACCATCTACCTTCACTATGCCTATGAGCCGACCGGAGAATGGTGGGAAAAGGCAAAGCCCTATTTGACGCTGAACCGAATCTCCCCCCCGACGGAAATATTCGGCAGGCCTTTGGAGCATTTTGCCCATAAGGCAGATGTCGTGCGGCTTGAGATGCTGATGAAGCATGGGGGCATCTACCTGGATATGGACGTGGTATGCATCAACCGTTTTCAGCCGCTGATGCAAGAGACTTTTGTCATGGGCATGGAGCACGGCTTGGGGTTGTGTAACGCCGTGATTCTCTCAAGCCCAGACTCCGAATTTCTGCGGATTTGGTATGACAGCTACCGCGATTTTGATGGCGCCGCCTGGAATTACCACTCGGTGAAATTGCCGCTCAAACTGGCGAAGGAACATCCATCCTTGATACGCGTGCTTGATGAATACGCTTTCTTCTACCCGGTGCACAATGACCCAACGCATACAGCCCTGTGGAGCGACAAGCCCCTGCTTAGGCAAAGATTGATCCTGAAAAAGGTGATCGAGCATGTACGCGTGCGCTTGCGCAAGCTGGTCTCGTCAAAGCCGTTGGAGCTTCCCTATCCGCCTCTTTCCCATCTCCTGGGCGGCAGGCGATGGCAACTGGATAGATTGAGCCAGTCATTTTGCATTCACCTATGGGAGTCTATCTGGTGGGAGCATCTTCAGCGGATAACTCCTGAAGCATTTGCCGAAGGCCGGGGAAACTTTTGCAGAATCATCCAGCAGGTGCTTGGTCAGGACCTTGTGCCGATTGTGGGAGACCATGAAACTTCACCAGCGCTATGCCGATCATGACCCTGAATTTTAAACCCGCCCGTTTCAACGCGGAAGCATCGATGACATCGGGGTAACGCCAGTCCAGTTGTACTAAAGTCCAGTTGTTATTGGTGCTTAAGCTGATAATCTGCATACATTGGTCATGAATGAAGTGTAAAATGCGTTGCTCTGAGTAACTACAATTTTCCGCCCAGAAACAATTATTGATTTGTTCCAGTGCTATCGGGTCCCTTTCAACCTACGCAAGAGATAAGCAAAGTGAATACACTGCAAAACACCAATACCACGAAATGGCTAGCTTGCTTTGTTCTCTTATTTTTCGCCCTTATTTTGGGCGGTTGCGCTAAATATCCTGAGCTTTCCGCCAAACAGGAAGTTGCCACGCATGACTACCTGATTGGCCCGGGCGACAACCTGAACATTATAGTCTGGCGCAACCCTGAAGTTTCCATGTCGGTTCCGGTCCGACCCGATGGAAAAATCACGACGCCCTTGGTTGAGGATCTGCCGGCCAGCGGAAAAACGTCATCGCAGTTGGCCAGAGACATCGAGAAAGCACTCGCCAAATATATTCAAGATCCGATTGTGACGGTTATTGTTACCGGATTCGTTGGGCCCTATACCGAGCAGATCCGGGTCATAGGCCAGGCCTCCAAGCCGCAGGCGCTACCCTACCGTGACAACATGACCGTGATAGACGTATTGATCGCCGTGGGAGGTCTCACGCAATTTGCTGACGGCAATGCGGCAAGCATCATTCGCAGAGTGGACGGAAAACGGGAACAGTTCAAGGTTCTGCTGAAAGATCTGATCAATGACGGCGATATGTCGGCCAACGTGCCTATGCGACCGGGGGATGTATTGATCATACCGGAAAGTTTTTTCTGAGTTCAGGTACTGACTTCCGGCTCACGGTGGCCTGGTAACCGAAATTTATTTAGACAGTGCAGGGATGAATCTTAAAAGGAACGCGATTTGTGATGAGGGTTTAACGAGATGGAGCAAACGATAGCCGAATTATTATCCCAGTTAAAAGGGGTGTGGAAGTACCGCTGGTACGGAATAGGTGCAATCTGGCTGGTTGCCATAGTCGGATGGCTCGCGGTATACACCTTGCCAGACACTTATGAGTCTTCAGCAAGAATCTATGTAGACACGCAAAACGTCTTGCAGCCACTGATGGCCGGACTTGCGACGTCCCCAAACCTGGAACAGCAGGTTTCGGTCATGAGCCGAACGCTGATTAGCCGCCCCAATTTGGAGAGGGTCATGCGAATGGTCGACCTGGACATCAAGGCCAAGACACAGAAAGATCGTGAAAGGGTTGTCACCGACCTGACGAACGAAATCAAGATAGCGTCAGCTGGCCGAGACAACCTGTTTACCATCTCCTTTAGGAACGAAGATCCAAAAATTGCTAAAGACGTCGTTCAATCCCTGTTGACCATTTTTGTCGAAGGAAGTCTCGCGAATAAGACGCAGGACACGACTTCGGCACTTCGCTTCATTGACGATCAGATTAAGGAATATCAGGAGAAGCTGGTTAATGCTGAAGCCGCCCTCAAAGACTTCAAGCAGAAGAACATGGGCCTGATGCCCGGCCAAGGTGGTGACTACCTTACGCAATTAGCTGCTGCCGATAAGGACCTCAATCAGGCAAAGCTGGAACTAAGAGAAGCCGAACAGTCGCGCGCTGCCATCAAGCAGCAAATCTCGGGTGACGAACCCGCTTCCACGACACAGGACGCCGTCAACGATGCATCCAATCCGGAAATCGACGCACGCATACAGGACCTGAACAAGAACCTGGATACACTGCGCCTGAATTATACCGAACAGCATCCTGACGTGATTTCGACGAAGCGCCTGATTGCAAAACTTGAAGAGCGCAAGAAGGAGGAAGCCAAGCTGAATAAGCACAGTGCCGATCCGGGAAAAAACTATAGCCCAATGCTTCAACAGCTCAGTGTTGCGCTGGCCGAGGCGGATGCCAGAGCGGCCGCCATGAAAGCTCGCGTAGAAGAATATGCCACCCGCTATTACCGCCTGAAAGCGATGAGCAATGCTGTGCCTGAAGTGGAAGCAGCCTTGTCTCAACTTAATCGTGATTACGAAGTGAACAAGAGCAATTATGAAAAGCTCCTCGAACGCCGTGAAACCGCCAGGATGTCTGGCGACATGGACACCACCAACGAGCTGGTGACATTCAGAATCATTGACCCGCCCACAACCCCACAGATACCCACCGGACCTAACTTGGGAAGGCTATTCTCGCTCGTGCTCTTGGGCGCTATTGCGAGCGGAATCAGCATCGCGTTCGTGATAAGCCAGATTCGCCCGACTTTCCATAGCCAAAGCAGCCTCAGGGAGATAACCGGCCGCCCGGTTCTGGGGACGGTAGCCATGATCTGGACAAATCAAGAAATCATAAAACAGAAAAGAGAGATTTATGCCTTGAGCATCTCATTCATATTTTTGTTAGCGTTGTATGGCATATTAATGGCAAAGGCTATGCAAAGAGTCTTGCCAACCTAGATTCAAGACTGATTTTGCTGGAAGACTTGCCATGTGGGCAAGGAAATTTTCGGAGATGCCCCGATTCAAATGAAGATTGACCAAGGAAACTGGTTTCACGGGAGGCAGTGTGAGTATCATTGAAAAAGCGGCAGGCAGGCTTGACCAGAGTAATAAAGATGTCAAGGCCTCTGCGTTACAGGGCATCATTGAAAAAGCTGCAGGCAAAGTCGAAGACGAAGGCATAGCCAACGCGAGTGGCCAAGCCCATATGCGGCGTGACATCAAACCGCAATCAATTCCAACCATCCTTGACCTTACGAGATTGCGCCAGTTAGGCGGGGTCACGCCTAACGAAGAAAAGACTCAAATTGCCGAAGAATTTCGCATGATCAAGCGCCCCTTGATTACGAACGCCTTGAATCAAGGCGCCGGACATATCAAGAATGGCAATTTGATCATGGTCACGAGTGCGCTTGCCGGTGAAGGAAAATCCTTCTGTGCCGTCAATCTGGCCATGAGCATTGCAATGGAAATGGATCATACCGTATTGTTGGTTGATGCCGACGTCGCGCGCCCTTCAATACCTAAATATCTTGGATTGGCCCCACAGAACGGTCTGCTGGATCTCCTTCTCGACGATAAACTTGAACTGGCTGACGTAATGATAAGAACTAACGTTGAAAAACTCTCCGTCCTGACCTCCGGAAAGAAGAGCTGGCACGCAACCGAACTCTTGGCAAGCCAGAGCATGAGCAAGTTGTTGGCAGAGATCGCACAACGTTACCGCGACCGCATCGTCATATTCGATTCCCCGCCTTTGTTGCTGACTACTGAATCACATGTGTTGGCAGCACAAATGGGCCAAATCGTTATGGTGGTGGAGGCTGAAACCACGCCTCAAAAGGCAGTCATGGAAGCTCTCCGCCAAATTGAAATGTGCGACGTCATTAATTTGGTCTATAACAAAGCCCGATCTTTCCCCGGGTCCGGATATTATGGCAACTACTACTCCTAAGAGTCGGTAAATGATTCGCCATGAACATCATGGGTGTTTTAGCAAGATGCAACGACGCAATACCTCGGGCGTGCCCCTTGATGCCCCAGCATGCGAGGAAGCACGCAGCGGCTTTTAGACTTTTTGCTGATTGGTGTCCCGTTCTGGAGCATTCGCCTGGCTGTGTGACAGGCCGCCGATCATCGCGGCCAGGACGCTCCGAATATTTAATGACCTACCTGACCGCAATCAAGCACCAATTCTTGATCAGGCTTTCATTTTCAGTCATCTGCATTTTCACGACGGCAATGCTGTTGCATTCGCAGCATGCCGTCGCTGCGGAGTGGTTGACTACGCCCAGCTTGAATTTGATCGAAACCTATTCTGACAATGTGGGACTGGCACCGCCAGGCAGCACGAAGGGCGATTGGGTGACCCAAGTCAATCCCGGCATATCCGCCATCGGCACCGGGTCTCGCTTAACGGCACACGTCAGTTATTTGATGCAAAATATCTTGTACGCGAAAGAAACCAACCAAAGTTATACAGCCCACCTGTTAAACGCCGGTGCCAATGCGAAACTGGTTGATGAATTCCTGTTTCTCGATGGAAGTGCTTCAATTAGCCAGCAAAACATTTCCCTGTTTGCGCCACAAACGACCGACAACATCAATATCACCAACAACCGTACCAACATAGCGACCTATAGCATCAGTCCTTACCTGCGTCACACTTTCGATGCCGTTGCCTCATCCGAATTGCGCTTCACTCGTAGTGAATTCAGGACAGGCGCAAGTGGGCTGTCAAATACAAAAGCGGACGGCACCGTGTTCAACTTGAACAGCGGCCCTGAATTCAGCAGAGTGGGCTGGGGGCTTCTCTACAACAATCAAATCGTCGACTACAGCAATGCCAATGGAAGTGTTTTCACGAGGACGACTTCGGGAAACCTTCGCTTCGTGATCACGCCACGGTTCAGTCTGACCGCGACCAAGGGGTATGAAAAATTCAACTATCTGTCGATAACGGGAGCGCCACCTGAAGGGCATTTCTGGACAGGCGGATTTTCATGGACGCCTTCTCAGAGAACTTCCGTTGAAGCAAGCACCGGGAAAAGGTTCTTTGGCAATACCCACTCGCTTGTCGCCAGCCATCAGAGCCGCAACACTGTCTGGAGCCTGAATTACAGTGAGGACATCACCACCACTCAAGCCCAGTTTATGGTTCCTGCCACGATAAGCACGGCCAGCTTTCTGGAAACACTTTGGGCCTCCAGCATTCCGGACCCTGTTTTGCTCCAACAGACTGTTAACAGCTTCATCCAGAATTACGGGTTGCCGGCTTCTCTTTCAAACAGCATCAACTATTTCACCAATCAATTTTTTCTGCAGAAACAATTGTTGGCATCAGTCGCAATCAACAGTAGCAGCACAAAATCCACTTTCATATTGAGCGCGTTCAATACCATGCGCGAGGCACAAACAGCGGAAGCAAGCGATAGTCTTCTTCTTGGAACAAACAACTTGAACATATACAACAATACCAAACAACACGGCGGCAGTGCCTTGTGGAACTGGCGATTCTCCCCGGTTACAAACGTCAATGCCAGTGCTGCCTACACAAAATCCATCTCCGTCGCCACAGATATTGAGACTACCACCAAGATGCTTAGACTTGGCATGACCAGGCAATTCCGGCCAAAGCTCAATGGTTCTGTTGATTTGCGGCGAACTCTGCAACCCGCCAATGAAATTGGTGCCGGTTACCAAGAAAACGCTATCATTGCTTCTCTCTTAATGCAATTCTAGTGAAAGCAAAAAAATGTATGAACAATTTTACGGCTTTAGCGGCAAACCTTTTCAACTGAGGCCGGACCCCAATTTTTTCTTTGGCAGCAAAGGGCACAAGCGCGCTGCGTCCTATCTGGAATATGGCTTGTCGCAAGAGGAAGGTTTTATCGTCATCACTGGTGATATCGGGGCCGGCAAGACAACTCTGTTGCGCAATCTTTTTCGCAAAGTGCAAACGAAAAACATCGTGGCCGGGCAAATAGTCAACACTCGGCTTGACTCTGACGACACATTGCGAATGGTGGCAGGCGCTTTCGGACTTCCCTACGAAAACGCCACCAAAGCCACTCTCTTGACCAGGATCGAACAGTTTCTTCGCGAATGCGACCGGCAAGGCAAGCGGGCGCTGCTCGTCGTGGACGAAGCGCAGAACCTTTCGCCACACTCGGTGGAAGAATTAAGAATGCTTTCCAATTTCCAAACCGCCGACAAATCCTTGCTGCAAACCTTCCTGCTCGGTCAACCGGAGTTTAGAAATACGCTGCTCGGTGAGGATATGAAGCAATTGCAACAAAGAGTGATCGCCACCTACCACCTCGGACCAATGGACGCCCAGGAAACGCGATCTTATATCGAACATCGGCTGAAAACCGTCGGATGGCAGGGCGACCCGAGTTTCAGCGATGAAGCCTTTGCAGCCATCTACGATTTCACTGGCGGCATACCACGAAAGATCAATACGCTATGCGACCGTCTGCTGCTGAATGGATACCTTGAAGAAATTCACGCCTTTGGAAAACCTGAGGTCGATGTGGTTATCGATGACATTCAGCAGGAGTTTGATCGAAGTGCCTTAGCGGTGAAAACCGATACCAGGACACATTCCAGTGCTGCTGAAGATGATTGGGCAGTCGATTCCCACGCCAACCTGCAGGATGTTGACCATAGACTCTCCAAGATGGAACGGTCGGTCACCTCCATTCTCGCGCTGCTCAAGCAGATTCTCTCTCTTCCCAGTATCAAGAACCTCCCAAGAGAAAAACACTGATGGCTCGCCCTATGCCGCTTTCCAAACCTAGACACAACATCCTCTGTGTCGTGGGGGCGCGCCCCAACTTTATGAAAATGGCTCCAATCATGGCGGCCTTGGGAGATTTTAAGCCGGAACTGACTGTAAGCCTTGTTCACACTGGCCAGCACTACGATGTGGCCATGAACCACCAATATTTCGAAGCGCTCGGCATCCCGAATCCTGATGTCAATCTTGAGGTGGGTTCCGGAAGTCATGCGGAACAGACTGCCGAGGTGATGCGTCGCTTCGAGCCCATCCTGGATCAGAGGAGGCCTTCCGCCGTTCTGGTAGTCGGCGATGTGAACTCAACCTTGGCTTGCGCATTGGTGGCGACAAAAAAAGGGATTCCGGTGATTCATGTTGAAGCTGGCCTGCGCAGCTTCGACCGCACCATGCCTGAGGAGATCAACCGGATATTGACCGACCAGATTTCTGATCTTCTTTTCACCACCGAGCGTAGCGGCGAAGAAAACCTGTTGCGCGAAGGCATAGCGGCATCCCGTATTCGGTTTGTCGGCAATGTCATGATCGACACGTTGCGCCGCAACTTGGAAAGAGCCGTTCCCGTAGCCCAGATCTTGAAAGATTCCGGCCGGGAGGCGTTCCTGAATGGTCATGATGGCTACGCCGTGCTTACCATGCACCGTCCTTCCAACGTGGATGATTTCAACACCCTCCGCGCACTGCTTGAAACGGTTCTTAAAATAGCTTCCAAATTGCCGGTCATTTTCCCGTTGCATCCGCGCACCCGCGCCATGCTCGAAAAATTCGGACTGGAAGAAATGCTAAATGTCCCTGGACTATTGCAGCTCCCTCCCATGGGATATCTGGAAATGCTGGGCCTGATGAAGGATGCGCGGGTCGTATTGACCGATTCAGGTGGAATCCAGGAAGAAACCACGGCTCTTGGCGTGCCGTGCATCACACTCAGGAAAAATACCGAAAGGCCGATTACCGTCGACCAGGGAACCAACACCATCGCCGGACACGACCCGGCAAAGATCCTTGAGATATTCAATGAGATCATGCGCAGTGGCGGAAAGGCAGGCAGGATACCCGAGTACTGGGATGGACACGCCTCGATACGCATCGCGACCGCAATTCGCGAGTGGGTGGCAAATGGTTTGCGGAGCTGACTCCCATGCAAACTCCTGTCGACAAGATGAAGATCTCTCCAGCGCCGATATGCAATGCGATGACCATCGACGTGGAAGATTACTTCCAAGTCTCGGCCTTCGCCCCACACATCACGCGCGATAGCTGGGATCATCTGCCGTGCCGTGTAGAGCGCAACATCGAGCGCATTCTTGCCATGTTGGATGAACATAATGTTCAAGCCACCTTCTTCACATTGGGCTGGATCGCTAAGCGTTATCCTCAAGTCGTCCGCAACATCATTGACAACGGGCACGAATTGGCGAGCCACGGCTACAGTCACTTGCGCGCATCGGATCAAAGTCCCACGGAATTCCGGGATGACGTCACCCGCAGCAAGAAACTTCTCGAAGACCTTGCGGGCCAATCGGTTATCGGTTATCGCGCGCCAAGCTTTTCGATCGACAAACGCAATCTCTGGGCACTGGATACGCTGCAGGAAGCCGGATACCGCTACAGTTCGAGCATCTACCCGATACAGCATGACCACTATGGCATGCCGGATGCTCCGCGTTTCAAATTTCAACATCGGGGACAGAGTGGCTTTGTGGAGCTGCCTGCCACTACCGTGAATTTGTTCGGGCGTAATTTTCCTGCAAGTGGCGGCGGCTATTTTCGTCTGCTGCCGTACAACCTGTCACGCTGGCTCATGAAGCGAGTAAACGATACCGATCAACAGCCCTGTATTTTCTATTTTCACCCCTGGGAGATCGATCATGAACAACCGCGCCAAAAAAACATCGGGCTGAAAACTCACTTCCGTCACTATGTGAATCTGGCTCGCACCGAATCACGCATACGCTCACTGCTCCGGGATTTTCATTGGGGTCGCATGGACCACATCTTCATGGAGGAAAAGCGGTGACGTCTCCTCACGAGTTTGAAGCCATGTCATCTGTTCTATCAGCACAGATCGAGATCAGGTTGCTCGGTCACGCTGACTTCGGAAAATGGGACGCGTTTGTCGAGGCCTGCCCGGAAGCCACGTTTTTCCATCGTGCCGGATGGAAAACTGTCATTGAGAAGACCTTCGGCCACCGCACACATTACCTGCTGGCGGAGCGCAACGGAACAATCCTTGGCGTCTTGCCACTCACGGAAATCAACAGTCGCCTTTTCGGACATTCCCTGGTCTCCAATGCGTTTTGCGTTTATGGCGGCATCGCGGCCACAGATGAAGAGGCCCGTAACGCACTGGACCAGCATGCACAGGCGCTTGCGCGCGAGCTTAATGTGGGCCACATGGAATACCGCCAACGCAGCCCATTTCATGCCGATTGGGCAAGCCGGAACTTGTACTTCACTTTCCGCAAACCGATCGATCCGGACGTTGAGCAAAACATGCTTGCAATCCCGCGCAAACAGCGCGCCATGGTGCGCAAGGGAATCAAAAACGGCTTGACCAGCGAACTGGATAGCGGCGTTGATCGCTTCTTCTCACTATTTGCGGATAACGTGAAACGGCACGGCACCCCCGCGCTCCCCAAGCGCTATTTTTCGATGCTACGGGAAGTGTTTGGCAAGGATTGTGAAATACTGTCCGTGTTGCATGATGGCCAACTCATCAGCAGCGTGCTGACATTCTATTTCAGGGATGAAGTGCTCCCCTACTACGCCGGCGACCGGGAAGGCGCCCGACACCTGGCAGCAAATGACTTCAAATATTGGGAGTTGATGCGCATGGGCTGCGAACGCGGCTACCGACTGTTCGACTACGGGCGTAGCAAGTTGGGCACGGGTCAATACGATTTCAAGAAGAACTGGGGCTTTGAACCGACGCCGCTGCATTATGAATATTATCTTGTCAACGCAACAAGCGTTCCGGAACACAACCCACTGAATCCTAAATACCACTTGTTCATCCAGTTGTGGCGTAAGCTGCCGGTGCCGATCGCCAACGCGTTGGGCCCACACATCGTGAAAAATCTGGGGTAGCGCGATGGAAGATCTGCTATATCTGGTCCACCGCATCCCCTACCCGCCCAACAAAGGCGATAAGATCCGTTCTTACCACTTGCTAAAGCACTTGGCGCAGCGCTATCGGGTGCATCTGGGCACGTTCATCGACGATCCAGACGATTGGCAATATGTCGATCGCGTCAAGGAACTGTGCGGTAGAACCCATTTTGCTCGGCTAAATCCAAACACAGCACGATTGCGTAGCCTGGGCGGCCTGATTACCAACCAACCGCTAACTCTGGATTATTACCGCGATGGAGGCCTGCAAGCGTGGGTCGATCGCGTGCTGCACGAACTGCCTATCAAGCGCGTCCTGATGTTCTCCTCCGCGATGGCCCAGTATGTGTCGCAAGCAGGTCACGTCCGCCGCATCATCGACTTCGTCGACATCGACTCGGATAAGTGGCTCCAGTACGCACCCAAGAAATCTTGGCCAATGAACTGGATCTATCGGCGCGAGGGACGCCTGCTGTTCCATTACGAACGTCAGGTGGCGCGAGATTTCGACGCTTCTTTATTCGTGTCGCAAACGGAAGCCGATCTGTTCAAGCAACTCGCCCCCGAAAGCGCGGCGAGGACCGGATTTTTCAACAATGGGGTGGATACTGACTATTTTTCGCCTACCCGCAGCTACCTTAACCCCTACCCGACGGACATATTGCCCTTGGTGTTCACGGGTGCGATGGACTATTGGCCCAACGTGGACGCGGTGCAATGGTTCGCGCGGGAAATATTGCCGCCTGTGCTTGCGCAAAATCCCGGCGCACGCTTCTTCATCGTCGGTTCCCGACCCACTGCCGCTGTGCGCGCGCTGGCTGAACTGCCCGGTGTGGTCGTGACAGGTATGGTGCCCGACGTCAGGCCCTACCTCGCCCATGCCCGTCTTGCCGTGGCTCCGCTACGAATTGCGCGCGGCATTCAAAACAAAGTATTGGAGGCGATGTCAATGGCTAAACCGGTGATCGCCTCGGCCCAAGCACTGGAAGGCATCAACGCGAATGCCATGAAAGAAGTCCTGCTAGCGCGGAATACCAGTGAATTTATTGCCACGATATCAGCCCTGCTGCAGCGCCCTCTGGACGCCATAGGCAAGGCAGCACGGGTGCGTGTCCTGGCGGACTATACTTGGGATCGCACCTTGGCTGAAGTAGATGCCCTGCTTGCGCCCGATGCGCCAACACACAATGCGTCAGCTTCATGGAAACAAGACATCCCGCATGCCTTCCACACGGTCGGTGAAACCCCATGAGCGATCCCACCACGATGGTTTCCGCTGCCCCTTCCCAGGCACGCCCATATTACCCTTGGAATATCGCCACGTTACTGACCACCATTACGGTGACAGCGCTGTTGCTGTTGTTCCATCAGACTACGTTGTCGACGGTAGCAATTTGGGAACGTTCGGAAACATTTGCACACGGCTTCGTGATTTTTCCCATCAGCGCATTTTTGATCTGGAGTCGGCGCAAGGAGATCGCCCAACTCGCCCCTCAGCCCGATTTGCGCGGCTTGCCAGTACTGCTCCTGCTCGGGTTCGGCTGGCTGTTGGCATATCTGGCACGGGTGCTGGTAGTGCAGCAATATGCCTTGGTGGCAATGATTCCGATATTGGTGTGGATCATTCTCGGCTTGCGCGTCGCCCGCATGCTCACGTTTCCATTGGGCTTTCTGTTGTTCGCGGTGCCGGTGGGCGAGTTCTTGATCCCGCCCTTGATGAATATCACTGCCGATTTCACCGTCGCTGCGCTGCAACTCACCGGCATCCCCGTCTATAGGGAAGGCACGTTTTTCACCATCCCCAGCGGCCAGTGGTCCGTGGTGGAAGGCTGCAGTGGCCTGCGCTACTTGATCGCCTCCATGACTCTGGGCTGTCTGTACGCCTACCTTACCTACCGCAGCACAAGACGCCGCATCATTTTCACTGTACTGTCGCTGATTGTCCCGGTCATTGCCAATGGCCTGCGCGCCTACATGATCGTGATGATCGCCCACCTTTCCAACATGAAACTGGCACTGGGCGTAGATCATTTGATCTACGGCTGGGTATTTTTCGGTCTAGTGATGGCGCTGCTTTTCTGGATCGGGGCTTTCTGGCGCGAGGACTTGTCCACTGCTGGCAAGGCCAGTCCCGCCGTATCGCCTGATCCACCCGTTGTCCCAACGACGATCCGGAAATTGGTCTTGGCGATGCTCGCCGCTTTGGCCGCTACCTCCGTATGGCCCGGATATGCCGCATATCTCGAAAGCCGCATTGCGCCTGCCCTGTCAATCAAGCTCGGAGTCCCCGCTGCCTCCGGCGGTTGGCAGCTGGACCAGGCCCCCATCTCGGATTGGCAGCCACACTATCAAGGCAGCGATGCCAGCCTGATGCAGACCTATCGCAAGGGGGACAAGGCGGTGAGCCTGTATTTGGGCTATTACCGGCATCAGCGCGAAGGCTCGGAACTCATCACCTCCACCAATGTGATGGTGCCCCTCAAACACCCTGTTTGGGGCAACGTCGGCGACAGCACGCTCACCGCAATGATCGGCGGCAAGCCCATGCAAATCATCCAGACGAAACTGCGCGCGCCCAACTTGCGTCTGCTGGTCTGGAATTGGAACCGCATTGACGACATTGACACGGTCAACGCCCACTGGGCCAAGTTGATGGAAGCCAAGGCCAAACTGCTAGGTGCGCGCGACGATGGCACGGCTATCATTATCGCGACCCCCTACGAGGATAGGCCTGAGTCTGCTGCGGAAACGCTGCATGAATTCATTGACGACATGCTGCCTGCCATCGAAGTGAGCCTGAAACGGGCTGCAGACGGATCGTGAGCGGACCGTCAATGATTGCGGTAAGCGTCAATTTTGTGAATATCATCGATACGTATGCGCAGTAGCCCAACAAGATCGCCACTCGTTGTTCACGTGATTTACAGCCTTGGCGTGGGCGGCTTGGAAAACGGGCTCGTGAACCTCATCAATAATATGCCACGAGACCGGTATCGGCATGCCATTGTCTGTCTGCACAGTGTCACTGATTTTGCGAAGCGCATACAGGGTGGTGACATACCCATCTATTCTCTGGATAAAAAGCCGGGAAAAGACCCCGGACTCTATGTGAGGCTAGGCCGATTGTTAGGCCGACTTAAACCAGACATCATACATACGCGCAATTTGGCGGCACTCGAAGGTCAGGTGATCGCCGCGATAGCAGTGCCTCACGCCCGGCGCGTGCATGGCGAGCATGGCAGAGATATCTTTGACGTTGCAGGACTCAGCGTGAAATATAACCTGTTACGCCGTTTGATCCGCCCCTTTGTTCATCGCTACATTGCCGTGAGCCGCGATCTGGAGAAATGGCTTGTCGATCAGATTCGTGTCGAACCATCTCGCATCAGCCAGATATACAATGGCGTAGACAGTCAAAAATTTCGCCCCCGAGGTACGGAAGATTCTGCCCCGCCCTGGTCGGCGCAATTTGCTGATGCCCAACATGTGGTTATTGGATCGGTTGGACGCATGGCGGCGGTTAAGGACCACCAGACCCTTGTCCGTGCCTTCGTCGAATTAATGCGAGAAGAACCACATTTACGGGAAATTGCCCGTTTGGTTATCGTAGGCGATGGTCCCTGCCGCGAAGACTGCGCACGATTATTGGCGGAGGCGGGCTTTTCTGATTACGCCTATCTGGCCGGCGAGCGAAATGATGTGGCTGAATGCATGCGCGGCATGGATATCTTCGTTCTCCCCTCTCTCGGGGAAGGAATTTCCAATACCATTCTTGAAGCAATGGCGACCAGTTTGCCAGTCGTGGCGACCCAGGTGGGCGGCAATCCAGAATTGGTTCAACCAGCTGTTACAGGGCGTTTAGTGCCCGCCGATGCGCCACAAGCGATGGCGCAAGCCTTGCTTGAATATGTTTGTGATGCCCGATTGAGACGCAGCCATGGGAGTGCGGGCCGCGCCATCATCGAGCAGCGTTTCAGTCTGCCTGCAATGGTGGCCGCATATATGCAGACTTACGACGCAGTATTACGTACCAAGGAGATTCCTGCTAAGCACCGTCCGGATTTTGGTGCCTGAGGAAATAAGAATATGTGCGGAATTGTCGGTATCTTCAACATCACGGAAAAATCCGAAATCGATCAGGAAATACTGGCGCGCATGAATACCGCCCAGTTTCATCGCGGGCCGGATGAAGGTGGTCTACATACCGAGCCCGGCATCGGACTAGGGCACAGGCGCTTGTCCATCATCGACCTCTCCTCTGGCCATCAACCCCTGTTCAACGAAGATGGCAGCGTTGTGGTGATATTCAATGGTGAAATCTACAACTTCGTCGACCTGATTCCAAAGTTGCAGGCGCTTGGCCACGTCTTTCGGACACGCTGCGACACTGAAGCCATCGTTCACGCCTGGGAACAATGGGGCGAGGCTTGTGTCGACCATTTTCGCGGCATGTTTGCATTTGCCCTGTGGGACCGCAACAAAGAAACGCTGTTTCTGGCGCGTGATCGCATGGGCGTGAAACCCCTGTATTACGGATTCGCGCAAGACGGCATGTTGATTTTCGGCTCTGAGCTCAAGGCATTGACTGCCTATCCTGGATGCGGGCGCGAAATCGATCCGTGCGCCATCGAAGAATATTTTGCCTACGGCTATGTTGCGGAGCCACGCACCATATACCAGAATTCATACAAGCTACCGCCAGGTCACACGCTCACCATAAGGCGCGGCCATGCCATGCCGCAGCCACGCGAATACTGGGATGTGCCCCTCCAGCCTATTGCCGCGCTTTCTCGAGATGAAGCTCAGGAAGAACTGCTGCGCTTGCTCCGTGAATCAATCAAGATCCGTCTCGTATCCGAAGTGCCGCTAGGCGCGTTTCTTTCCGGCGGCGTGGATTCAAGCGCAGTGGTGGCCATGATGGCCAGCCTGTCCAACGACCCGGTGAACACCTGCTCCATTTCCTTCGGCGACCCGGCATTCAATGAATCCGCCTACGCCGCACAAGTCGCCACCCGATATAAAACCAATCACCGCGTCGAGCAGGTCGATTCTGATGATTTTGATCTCATCGACAAACTGGCGGCGATTTATGATGAACCCTATGCGGACAGCTCTGCGCTTCCGACTTACCGCGTGTGCGAACTGGCGCGCAAGGCCGTTACCGTCGCGTTGTCCGGCGACGGCGGTGACGAGAATTTCGCCGGCTACCGGCGCTATCACTGGCACATGCATGAAGAACGCATGCGCGGGCTGTTGCCAACGTCCATGCGCCGCCCCTTATTCAGTTTGCTGGGACGCGTTTATCCCAAAGCGGACTGGGCGCCGAAAATCTTCCGGGCCAAAGCCACGCTTGAAGGCATGGCGCGTGATACGGTAGACGGTTACTTTCATATCATCGCTGTCATGAACGATGAGATGCGAGCGCGACTGTTCAGCGACCGGTTTAAGCTTGCACTGCAAGGTTACCATGCCGTTCAGGTCTTGCACCGCCATGATGCCAAGTCTAAGGAAAGGGATCCGCTCTCGCGAGTGCAGTATCTCGACATAAAGACCTATTTGGTGGGTGATATTCTCACCAAGGTCGATCGAGCCAGCATGGCTCACGGACTTGAAGTGCGCGAACCCCTGCTCGACCACAAGCTGGTAGAATGGGCTTCCGGACTTCCGTCAGCCTACAAGCAGAATGCAGGCGAAGGGAAAGTTATTTTTAAGAAGGCGATGGAGCCTTACCTACCCAATGACATTCTCTACCGCAAGAAAATGGGCTTCGCCGTGCCACTTGCCAGTTGGTTTCGCGGCCCGCTGAAAGAAAGAGTCCGAAGTGCCGTCCTGGGTCCGAGGTTGTTGCAAACCGGCTATTTCAACGCCGACTATCTGCAAGAATTGGTGGACCAGCACCAATCCGGTTCGCGCGATTTCAGCACAGCGCTGTGGACGCTGCTGATGTTTGAATCCTTTTTGCGCCACAATGCTGGTCTTTCTCCTGACTGAGAATCACGTAAATGGCTGATATCTCATCAATCCACTTCGTGCTGTTGCTAAGCCGCTCCCCCCATGTTCGACAGGAGGTGGAAGCTGCAAGGGCTGCTCAAGTTTGTCCCGCACTCACGCATGCTCGCCGTGTGCGGGATGGCAGCGGAGACCGATTCGACTGGCTCGGTTAGCCTCATCATGCGCATACTTCATATCCTCGATCACTCCATTCCGCTGCACAGTGGTTACACGTTCCGCACCGCGGCGATCCTGCGCGAGCAGCGTGCGCGTGGCTGGGAAACATTTCATCTCACCAGCGAGAAGCAGATCAATTGCAACACACTGGAAGAGGATGTGGACGGCCTCCGTTTTTATCGCACGCCTAAACGCGCCGCCACATTAAGTTGGATACCGGGTCTTGACCAGGTGGCCGTGATGCAAAGTCTCGCGCAGCGACTGCGCGAAGTGATCGCCATCGTGAAGCCAGACATTCTGCATGCCCATTCGCCGGTGCTGACGGCTCTGCCAACGCTTCGCGTAGGGCATGATCTGGGGCTTCCCGTGGTCTATGAAGTGCGCGCCTTCTGGGAAGATGCAGCGGCCGATCACGGCACATCCAAGGAGGGCGGAATCCGCTATCGCTTGACCCGCGCTATGGAAACCTATGCCTTCAAGCGTGTCGATGCCGTGGTCACCATCTGCGAGGGTTTGCGCAAGGACATTGTCGCGCGCGGCATTCCTTCGGACAAAGTGACCGTGGTCCCAAATGCCGTCGATATTGAAAAGTTCTCTGCCGGTGAAGCGCCGGACGAAGCATTGAAAGCCCAGCTAGGCCTGGCAAATGCCCGCGTCTTGGGCTTTATCGGCTCCTTCTATGCTTATGAAGGTTTGGATTTGCTGCTGATCGCATTTCTGCGCATTCTCGATCTGGCACCGGATGTACGCGTCCTGTTGGTGGGTGGAGGGCCACAAGAAGAGAAGTTGAAACAACAGGCGCTGCAACTTGGGATTCTGGGCAAGGTTGTTTTCACCGGTCGCGTTCCACACAGCGAGGTGGGCCGCTATTACGATTTAGTAGATGTGCTGGTGTATCCGCGTCACTCTATGCGCCTCACCGAATTAGTGACACCGCTGAAACCCTTGGAGGCGATGGCGCAGGGACGCCTGTTTGTAGCATCCGATGTGGGCGGTCATAGAGAATTGATTCGTGACGGTGAAACAGGGGTGCTTTTCAGAGCAGAGTCTCCCCAGGACCTGGCAAACAAGACGCTAGATTTGCTTAATAGTGCCGAGCGCTGGCCGGCAATGAAAGCCGCCGGGCGGCATTTTGTGGAGACCGAGCGCAATTGGAAAGCATCCGTAGCCTGCTATCGCAGCGTATACAGTCGCTTGACCGGTAAGACGGCGGAGTAACTTGAATGCGAATTCAGGACATTAAGATTGCCCTGATCGGGCCGCTGCCGCCGCCCTGGGGCGGCATGTCCAACCAGACACAACAACTGGCGAGGCTACTGGAGCAAGAAGGGATCAGCGTGGAGCTCGTCCAAGTGAATGCAGCTTGCAGGCCACGCTGGGTCGGCAAGATTAAAGTGGTGCGCGCCGCATTTCGCATTTGTCCGTACCTGATCAATTTGTGGCGCGCCGCTGGCAAAGCCAACTTGTTTCACGTCATGGCCAATTCCGGCTGGTCTTGGCATTTATACGCGACGCCAGCTATCTGGATCGCAAAGATCAAGAAAATCCCGGTTGTCGTTAACTATCATGGGGGGGAAGCTGATAGCTTTCTGGCTCGCGCCTGGCGTTGGGTGGCGCCCAGCTTGGCGCGAACGGATGAATTGGTTGTGCCATCCGGCTTTCTCAAGGGAGTGTTTGGTCGCCATGGCTTTTCCGCAACTATCGTACCAAACGTGATCGATCTGTCACGGTTTTCTCCGGGACAGCCATCGCCGCATGATACGAGTGAACCGCATATCCTGGTCGCCCGCAACCTTGAGCCCATTTACGATAACATGACTGCATTGCGCGCATTTCGCATCGTTAGGGATCAGTTGCCCAGTGCGCGGCTGACCATTGCGGGCTCCGGATCCGAGCGTGCCGCCCTTGAACATATGGCTCGTCTCTTCAATATCGAGGCGGCCGTGCATTTCCCCGGGCGCGTGGATAACGAACATATGCCGGAGCTCTATCGTTGGGCGGATGTGATGATTAATCCAAGCATCGCCGATAATATGCCTATTTCCATCCTGGAGGCGCTGGCGAGCGGCGTGCCAGTCGTCAGCACAAATGTAGGTGGCGTTCCCTTTCTGGTGGAAAGCGGGAAAACCGCGCTGCTTGTTCCGCCGGGGGATCCACAGGCGATGGCACAAGCTTTGATGCAAGTATTGACCCTGCCGGATCTTGCCAGGAGTTTGTCAGAAGCCGGTTTGGAAACAGTACAACAATATACCTGGCAGTGTGTGCGTGAGCGATTGTTCCGAGTGTATGATCGACTGTGCAATATTGAAACAGCACATTTCGCCGCGGAGAATAAGTGAAAAAAACGGCCATAAGCTCGTTGATTGGCGGCGCTGTCTACCGATTGCAGGAACAGCTTCTGCGGCGCCCGTCGTTTTCTTACCTGCATGAACTGGAGCAATCGCAATGGCTGCCTCGTGAACAACTGGAACAGCTCCAGATGCAGAAACTTCAACGGTTGCTCATATCGGCGCTACAGCATTGCCCTTGGCATGCGGAGCGCATTAAAGCCTCCGGGCTCGACCTCTCAAGCCCACTAGTGCTAACAGACTTTCAAAAACTTCCTACGATGGACAAGGCAGACGCAGCCATTAATCTGGATCGGTTGGTTTGGCGTGAAGTGCCAGGCGGAGCATTTCGCTATAACACCGGCGGGTCGAGCGGCAAACCATTGATTTTCTATTACGGACGTCAACGCCAGGCTTCCGATGCTGCGGCCAGAATGCGTGCCCGCCGCTGGTGGGGCGTGGAGCCGGGTGAACGCGAAGTATATTTATGGGGTGCACCAGTCGAGCTCAGCAAAACGGATCGCATCAAGACATTGCGCGATCGGTTGGTCAATCAGTTGGTTCTAAACGCATTCGATATGTCAGCCGCACACATGGATGCCTACATTCAGGCTATTCAGTCTTGGCAGCCAAGATGTGTCTATGGCTACGCCAGTTCGGTGGCCTTGCTGGCTGCGCATGCAAAGGAACGCGGAATACGCATTATGCTGCCAAAGCTGCGGGTCGTGTGCACTACGGGCGAGCCGCTCTTTCCCCATCAACGCTCACTTATCCAGGAAGTGTTTGGCGTCCCTGTGGCCAATGAGTTTGGCAGCCGCGACATCGGCTTTACCGCCCATGAGACACCACACGGTCAAATGCTGCTAACCAGCGAAAGCATTCTGTTAGAGGTTCTCGACTCCAACAACCAACCCGTTAAGCCAGGTGAGGTAGGCGAGGCGGTTATGAGCGGGCTGTGTTCCGAAGCTCAACCTTTCATCCGCTATCGCACCGGTGATCTGGTGAGACTTGGCGAGGAGTCTTGTCGCGATGGACGTGGCCTGCATGTTATCTCAGAGGTAATGGGACGCAGCACAGATTTTCTGGTAAAAAGTGATGGCACGATCATGCACGCGCTGGCCGGCATTTACGTGCTCCGGGCCGTGGAAGGTGTCGCTGAATTCAAGCTGATTCAGCACGAGCTGCGAGAATTGGAAGTCTTGGTAGTCCGTAACATAAAATGGCGCGAAGAAGCGCTGCGCAAGATCGAGATGGGACTGAAAGAACGAATGGGAGAAGATATGAATATCCAGATTAGACTTGTGGATAACATCGCACCTGAGGCGTCCGGCAAACATCGCTACGTCGTTAGCCACGTACAACTTGCCAGGGGTTTGGGCATCGCCTCATCGGCCGGCACCGCGATTTGATAGGAACCAGTGTGAATTTGACGACGCTGTTAAGCTTGCCTTTCCGCTATAAACCATATCGACCTCGCCATTTTCGCCTGATCATCAGCGACTTGGTTATCGGTAGAAAGCAGCCGGAAAGGGATCATTCAACCCATCTGGCCGCCACCATCGAATGGCTGTGCCGGGCACAAGATGTTCGCGCAGGTCAACGGGACGCCGGCGGAATCGCGGCCGGATGGAGCTTCGAGGACGGTTGGTTGCCGAGCTACCCAGAAACCACAGGCTACATCATCGAAACGTTCATCGCCGCTGCGAAAATGCTGAACCGCGACGAACTTGTTGAACGCGCGCAACGCGCCATCGATTGGGAATTATCCCTGCAGCATGCTGATGGTGCTTTCCCTGGTCATTTCGGTGAGGTCGGCAGCCATCCAGTCATCTTTAATACCGGGCAGATCATCCACGGCATGCTCGCCGGTTACCTGCAATTGGGCCGCAAGGAATGTCTGGAGGCCGCAGTCAAAGCAGGATGGTGGTTGCTTAGGCACCAGGATGAAGATGGCAGCTGGCGAAAATTCGAGCACAACGGCATTCCCCATGTCTATAACACCCGAGGCACGTGGGCACTGGCCGCGATCGGCCTCATTGCAGATGAGCATGAACTGACCCAGGCAGCACGGCGTAACCTCGACTGGGCACTCACGCAGCAGACCGAATCGGGCTGGTTTGCCACCAATGCGTTTACCCCTGACAAAGCACCGTTCACCCACACCATCGCCTATGCGATTCGTGGCTTTCTGGAAAGCGGTGTGATGCTGGGTGAAGAGCGTTATCTGTCCGCTGCCCTTACCGCCGCGCGCAGGATGGCTCGTGCCCAGCACAGTGACGGCTGGCTCGCAGGCACTTACGCTGACAATTGGAAGCCTTGCGCAAGCTATTGCTGCCTCACGGGGGTCGCACAGATGAGCCTTAACTGGACACGTCTGGCGCAGATCGGCTGCGCGCCTGAACTGCGTGAGCATTCCCGGCGCGCAATCCAATACCTAAAGCGCACCCAGCGACTCAATGATACGGACGATGCTGTAAATGGCGGCATTGCGGGCTCCTTTCCCATTTGGGGAGATTATTCCCGGTTCGAGTATCCTAACTGGGCAGCAAAGTTTTTTGCTGACGCGCTAATGATGAATTTGAATGACGAGCCGATTCCGCCCGTTGCCACACGGCTGGCAAAACAGGGAGAGCGTGGTCATGGATGACTTTTCCGTCATGGTCCTGTGCGGCCGTTCTCCGCGGCATCTTTATGTGGCAAATCGGTTGTGTAGGGCGGCGCACGTGGTTGCCATCGTGCAGGAGGCAGGCAGTCACTGGACGGCGAAAAAAGTCTTGAAATTGCTGCGGCCGGATAATCTGTGGCGGAAAGTATGGCGCTGGGTACGCGATCGCAGGCGCTATGTCGGCAACGGGGAAGCGCAATTTTTCTTCGGTGATACGGTGCCCCGTTTGGAACAGGTGGAATTGCTCACCGAAGTGCCACACATCAACCATCCTGACGTCGTCGAACTGGCACGTCGATTGCATCCAGATGTTATTGCGGTGTTTGGCACCTCCCTGATCCGCGGCCCACTTCTTGACATGGGACGAATCGGGATCATGAATTTGCATGGCGGCCTGTCTCCTGAATATCGTGGTGCAGACTGCACGTTCTGGGCTCTATATAACGGCGAGCCGGAGAAAGTTGGCTGCACACTGCACTTCATCGACCCTGGCATTGACACCGGCCGGCTCATTGCCCATGTTTGCCCTGAGGTGCATCCTGACGACGACGAGTTGAAATTGTTCTGGCGCAGTGTTCGCGACAGTGCGGATATCTACGCAGAAGCATTGGCTCGTTTGAAACAAGGTGAGTCGCTGGGTGCAACTCAACCGGGCAAGGGCACTCTTTATCAGGTAAAGGATCGTGGTTGGCGTCATGAGCGGCACTTGGATGAATACTTACGAAAAGGACTCCTGAGGAACATGCATTTACCAAAACGCGTAACTTGGTTCAAGGCTGGGTAAAAGGACACCATGAGAGATATTATTGTCACAACCGTGGTGTTTGGCGTCCTGCTGATGGTGTTCAAGCAACCTCACTACGGAATCTATCTCTGGTCCTGGCTTGGCTACATGAACCCTCACAAGCTGGCGTGGGGGTTCGCGACCAATATTCCATTCGCGCTGATTACTGCAGTAGTCACTTTGGCGGCATACCTGTTCTCCAAAGAACCCAAACGCCTGCCTCTGACCCCGGAGACTATCCTGATAGTCATCTTTCTTGGCTGGGTGACCTTCACTTCTGTCTTCGCGCTTTACCCTCAACTGGCTTGGGAGCAGTGGGATAAGGTCATGAAGATACAGGTCATGACGCTGCTAACGGCGATGCTCATAACGGACCGAAAGCGCCTTGAATATCTGGTCTGGGTAATCGCGCTTTCTCTTGCATTCTATGGTGTCAAAGGAGGAATTTTCACCATTCTGCAGGGCGGTGTCTACCACGTTCAGGGGCCTGCAACCACTTTCATTGAAGGCAACAATGAATTAGGGTTGGCGATGATCATGACGGTTCCATTGCTTCGCTACCTGCACCTGCAAACGCCGAACAAGCTGATTCGGTTGGCGCTGGTGGCGAGTATGGTATTGACCGGAATAGCGGGAATCGGGACCCAATCACGCGGCGGCTTGCTGGCCGCGGTGGCCATGAGCAGCCTACTCTGGCTAAAAAGCCGCAACAAAGCGACCACTGCGATCTACATAATCGCGGCAGTCGGGCTGATCGCCGCGATCATGCCGCAAGAATATTGGGATCGTATGAACACCATCAAGACCTACGAGCAGGACGCCTCGGCAATGGGCCGCATCAATGCCTGGCATACCGCCTTCAACTTGGCAAAGGACCGTATCACCGGTGGCGGTTTCGACACCTTCCAGGCGCCCACTTTCCGGCATTACGCCCCGGATCCAGAAGACGTGCACGCCGCTCATAGCATCTACTTTCAGGTAATGGGCGATCATGGCTTCATTGGATTGACCTTGTTCGTGCTCATTGGACTGCTGGCATGGCGTACAGGAAGAAAAATCATCCGGACATGCAAGGAAGATCCGGAGCGAAAGTGGGCAGTCGATTTGGCGGCCATGATTCAGGTGAGTTTGATTGGTTTTGCTACAGGCGGCGCATTCCTCAGTTTGGCATATTTCGATTACTACTACCATTTGGTAATCATTCTGGTGCTGACACATCAGATTGCGGTCAAGAACGCCTGGGGTACGCTGAAACAGGGCAAGCCCGCCGGTCCCAATGTCGCTCAGGCTAGCCGGGAGAAGCATCTCGCCCGCAGACCTCGAGAAGCCTGAAACGTCGACGGTGTTGCCTGGCGGAGCGGTCCAATACTGTTTGGATCGGCGAACCAACATGCATAGTACAACCGCTTCCTGCACTTACCGTGCCATATCACATGTTTACGAACTCAGCGAACCCGAGGAGACGCTTGATCTTGGCATTTGTGAGAGGGTTGGACATAGAAGGCACAGATGAAATTCGAACTGGATTTAGTAAGATGCGCCTTGACGCTGCTGTAACCATTGCTCCAGCATCATCAATACCCAAATCATGACTCCAAAATAAGCAGCATGGCCACTCTGATGTTGGTCAAGGAGCCGGTTGATATATTCAGGACGCACAATGTTACGGTTGCGCAGGCTCGCAAGACTGTCCCCGGCCAATGCACGCAGCTCTGGATGCGTCTGCATCCACAGCCCGAACGGCAAACCGAAACCATGCTTGCTTTTGTCGATAATTTCGCGGGGCAGAAAATCGCTTAGCGCCTGCTTGAAAAAATACCTCAGATATTGCCCATGTACTTTTTCATCGGGCGTGAGCTCGGCGGAAAAAGCTACCAACGCTTCATCGAGCAACGGATAACGCACCGCTATGCCAGCGAGCTCGCAGGTGCGGGACACTTTGCGCAGATCATTATCGGCAAGGGTGAATTTTAGATCAAGATGCAGCATGCGGTTAATGAATGAATGTGATTCGGTACGATCGTAAACCTCGCGCAACATCGCTCCAGGCTGATCAGCCTGGATTCGGGCAAGAAAATCCGGCATCAGGATCTGGTCTAATGGTTCGCGCCGCAGAAAGTTGTAAGTTTCGAGCCTATCAGGCAGCGGGATGCGCGCCTGAGCGACGTAACTTTTTGCCTTGCGCAGTGGCCCCACGCTTGGCAGTGCACTGCTTAGCGGCTCAATCAAACCCTGGCGTGCCCAAGCAGGCAGATGCCAGTAAAGCTCAAACACTTTTTGTTTGGCATATCGGGCATTGCCACCGAATATTTCATCGCCACCATCACCTGCAAGCATGACGTTGATCCCTGCATCGTGGGCGCGCTTTGCACAATAGTATGCGGGTATTGCCGAAGCGTTGCCGAATGGCTCGTCATATGCGGCGGCGATCTTTGGAATCGCCGCAACCACATCCGACGGAGTTAAATAGTATTCGTGGGGCCGCGTGCCAAAATGGCGCGACGCGACGCGTGCATATTCCATCTCGTCGTATCCGTCGGCGTCAAATCCAATGGAGAACGTGTCAACCGAACGTCCAAGGCTTTGTGTAAGCATGCCGGTGACGGTTGAGCTATCCGTGCCTCCGGACAGGAAAGTCCCAACCTGTGACGCATCCGCCGCAGTGCGCACAGCATCTGAGAGCAGTGATCTAAAACGGGCAGCCTTCCCCGCGATGTTGTCCCTGCCATCGTCCTGATAAGCCAATCGCCAGTAAAAATGCCGTTCCAAATGACCCAGGCGTGAGACGACGCATTGGCCGGGAAGCAGTTTTTCCACGCCGGAAAAAATGCTGCCTGGACTCGGTACCATATGAAAGAACAGGTAATTAAAAATCCCTTGCGGGCTGAGCGTATCATCGACATCAGGGTGAGCGACCACGGCACGCGCGTCAGAAGCAAAAACAATCCCTTTCGCGGTCTGGGCAAATGCGATCGTTTGAATACCCAAACGATCAATCGCCAACAGCCCGACCTGATCTCGCGTATCCACCAGGGACAGGGCGAATGGACCATGTAGGCGCCCGAGAAAGCTCGGGCCGTAGGCGCGATAAGCATCGATGATGCTCGCTGCCAAGGAGGTTTGCTCGGCCTGCCGCTGCAGCTCAGGGATTTCCCAGCGCGCTTGGCCTACCAGCGCGGCGCTGATCGCCCCTGCCCCATGCACGCTCACTCGGTCATATGTCTTCCATGCGGCAACTGCTCCCGAAGTACTCAATGAACCAATCTCCAGTGGAGTTCCAACGCGCGCGGATTTGGCCATGAAATTCATGACCCCACCAACATCCCCATTTCCCGAGCAATTAATCCATCCAAGCAATCCAGTCATCAGGGCGTGATTCCTTTGTTTATATCTGCCATAATCTTATACCTATTCTCTGATATAGGTCCGTTCATCACTTCGGAAAATGTCGACCAAATTGAATGTGGATAAGGATACCTGATTTGAGAGATTTCTGGCTTAAAGTCGAGAAAACGATACGTCATCATGGCCAACAAGCGCAGCGTGCCTTGCGTGGTTTATGGTGGGATGTTGTGCGTCTCGAAGCGGTCCGGCCGATCTTCGTGATAGGCTGTAGTCGTGCCGGTACCACCATGCTTTACAAGACATTGTCTGCTTCGTCCGAATTGGGTTCACTGAACCGAGAAACTCACGATTTTTGGGCCACTCTGCACCCTTTGACAGAGAAGAATTGGGACACGCATGGACTTTCAGCACAAGACGCGACACTCAAGGATCGGGACGCGGTCGCGCGATATTTTTACACTTGGAGTGGCAGCCAACGTTGGATCGACAAGAACAATCAAAATGGACTGTGTGTACCCTATTTGCAGTCGCTTTTTCCTGATGCGATTTTCGTCTATATCAAGCGCAGCCCGGGAGATAACATCAATTCACTTATCGAAGGCTGGGGCAAGGATGGCAAATTTTCTACCTGGTCCGACGATCTTCCTGCCCGCGTAGAAATCGACGGCGGGCGATATACAAAGTGGTGTTTCTTCCTCTCAGACGGTTGGCGCCATTATCTCAAATCTCCAGTGGAGGAAGTGGCTGCATTTCAGTATCGCGCCATGAATGAGGCAATCATGGCTGCAAGGGCAAGCATTGCACCTGACAAATGGGTGGAAATTTTTTATGAGGACCTTGTACGCGACCCTGTCACAGGATTTCGCAACGTCTTCCAGTGTTGTGATCTGCAATTCGATAGCCGAATCGAAGAGTTATGCCGCAAATTGCTGGAAACCCCCTACGATGCGTTTGGTGAAATACGGCTCGACAAGTGGCGGGATGGACGCAACCACGAGCGAGTTGAACGTGTGTTGCCGCAAGTCCGAACAACAGCTTTGCAAATGGGCTACTCGAGCTGACACATTGATATGCTCGGCTACCTTTCATTTTTTCTCATCCTGGTTTGGTGCGGCCTGCTCGGCTTTTATGCGAGAGACTTGCGTCGCGGCTGGCGCGAGCCGGTATTGCGTTATCCGGTAGTGATATTCGAAAGCGATGACTGGGGCGCCGGCCCGCTCGACCAGGCAAGGGCATTGGGGAAATTGAGCGAAATTTTGGCGAGTTGCAAAGATAAGACAGGACGCACACCAGTCGCAACCCTCGGCGTCATCCTGGCCACTGCCGATACCCGCCGCATCAGGGATGCAGGGGGCATTGAGTATTTTTCGGCCAGCCTGTCGGAGCCCGTTTATGCGCCGTTGCGCGAGATAATGGATGAGGGATTGCGACAAGGCGTCTTTGCACTTCATCTTCATGGCATGGAGCATTATTGGCCGCAGACGCTGATGCAAGTTGCAGTCAAAGACACGAGCATTCGCGACTGGCTGCAAAGCGGCGATATCCCCGCCACGGAATCCCTGCCCTCTCATCTTCAGGGTCGCTGGACGGATGCGAGCGTGCTGCCCTCGCGCGCACTGGCAAGCAAGACACTAAGCGCGGCCATCAACGAGGAAGTCCGTTTCTTCAAGGCGTGCTTCAATGTGCGGCCACGCGTGGCCGTGGCAACAACCTTCGTCTGGACTGAAGAAGTGGAAGCGGCGTGGGCTAGAGCGGGTGTGGATGTAATCATCACGCCTGGTGTGCGCTATACCTGCCGGGATGCAACAGGAAAACCCGCGGGCGCGGACAAGCAAATGGTTAACGGCGAATTGAGTAAGAGCGGGCAAATTTATCTGGTGCGTGACGTCTATTTCGAACCCCTGTTGGGACACACGCCGGAACGATTGGTGAACGATGCCACGGAACATGCATATCTTGGACGTCCGTGCTTAGTGGAAATGCACCGTTTCAATTTTATTGGCTCAGCGGAGAAGTGCGAAAATAGCTTGCGTGTTTTACATACTGCCTTGGAGCAGTTGCACTATGCATTTCCCGAACTACGGTTCATGACCAGCCTAGAACTGGCAGAAGCAATACAGGCAAGAATGCCGGCGTTTGTGGAGACAAAGCTGACTTCGCGAGTTCGAATCTGGTTGCGGCGGATTAAAGAAATTCGCGGCTTTGCCAAGTTGACCAAGATAAGCGGCCTTGCGTTGCCTTTGTGGATGATCGGCAAGGCGGTGGCGGCATAACATGGCGCCAAGATTTTCGGTCATTATTCCGGCATACAACAGCGCTGATACCCTGGCTCGCGCCATCGATTCAGTGCTCGCGCAAGGCTATCCGGCGCAAGAAATCATCGTGGTCGATGACGGGTCGAACGATGGGACTTCCGAAGTCGCTGCCCGTTATGCCAGTGCGGTGCGCTATATCCGTCAGGACAATGCGGGTGTTTCGAGTGCACGGAACCACGGCGCACGGGCCGCATCAGGGGATTGGCTTGCATTCCTGGATGCGGACGATTGGTACTACCCGGATCGGCTGCGCCTGCATGCGGAATGGATACAGGAAGATGCTGCACTCGATTTTTTGACGGGCGATTACGAGTACCGAGACGATGCTGGAAGATTGTTGGGGACTTCCATGTCGCAACATGTCGCAGGACTCATGATGCTTGCCAAGGCCGCAGGCAATGCACGCGTAGTCATGGATCAAGCACCTGAAATTCAGGCCTACGTCGCGGATCATTTTGGCGATACCCACACACTTTCCGTGCCACGCAGTATATTTCTTGATCTCGACGGATACCCGCTTGGATACAAGGTGTGTGAGGATGTCCATTTTCTCGTCCGCTTGGTATCCCGAAGCCGTCGCATCGGCGTAGTATGCGTGCCGCTCGGGGTGTATGTTATCCACAGCCGCAGCGCGACGCGGCGCAACCCTCTTGTCGCGCAGCAGGAAAATGTCCGCACGCTGACCGACCTTCAACGATTGGCGCAAGATTTACCCTCACCGGTGCGGCTGGGCATCAAGCAACGAATACAAAGCGCACGTTATAATCTCGCGTGTGCCCTGACAAGAAACGCACAGCGCGCCGCAGCCGTGCGCGCTGTCCTGCCTTCGCTATTTACCAATCCCGGTTGGCGCAGTCTGAGGGATGTGTTGTCAATGTTGAAAGGGTGATGAGGGTTCAAACGATTATGACACAGTCCAGCATCACAGGATTCGAAGGTCTGGAGCGACCCATTCAAGCCGCTCCGTTTTGGATGAACGTGTCGCCCACTGTATCCTTTGCGACGTCCATACAAGTATCTAGATGAACCGGCTGCTTGTCCTCACCGAACTCTTCCTCCCCACTAAGGGAGGCACCGCCGTATGGGCGGCCGAAGTATACAAACGTTTGGGCGGCAGGGAAATTCATATTGTCACCGCCGATGTACCGGGTGCTGCCGAAGTCGATGCCGTTCATCCCAACACCATTCACAGGCTTGAACTGAAGCGCGTGCCTTGGCTCAAACCCGAATCTTTGATCATGTATGCGCGCTTCTTTTTTAAATCCCTTGGGCTCGCCCTAACGCATCGGTTTGACAGCATCCACGCCTTTCGTTCCTTGCCAGAAGGTCTGGTGGCCTGGGCCGTAGCGCGTTTGACTTTCAAACCCGTAGTGATATACGCCCATGGAGAGGAACTGACCGGTTGGGGGCGCGGCCGTAAGTACCAAGCCATGCGGTTTGCATTGCGGCATGCTGACAGGGTCATCGCGAACAGCGAACACACCAGCAACACCTTGCTAGGAATGGGCGTCGCAAAAGACAAAACAACCCTCATCTATCCCGGTGTAGATGTGGCTGTGTTCAGGCCCGGGCTTGATACAATTGGGCTGCGTGAAAGCTTGGGAATCGGCCCAAAAGAAAAGTTGGTGCTTTCGGTTGGACGACTGTCAAGGCGCAAAGGCTTTGATCAGCTGATACGCGCCATTGCGCAATTGCGCCAAGAAGGGATGCCTCTGCGCTACGTGCTGGCGGGTATCGGTGAAGATCAGGATTATCTGGACGGACTGATTCTTGAACATAAGTTGCATGGCGTTGCCCATCGTGTGGGGGCCATCGCATCCGAAGACCTGCCCAGATGGATGAACGCCTGTGATGTATTTGCCATGCCCAATCGAAACATTAATGGAGATAATGAGGGCTTCGGCATGGTCTTTATCGAAGCCGCTGCCTGCGGCATTCCTACTTTAGCTGGGGATGCCGGTGGTACCGGATCTGCCGTGTTGAACGAAGTGACCGGCTTGAGGGTCGATGGCACATCTACCGAACTGGTGGCGAACGGACTGCGCCGCCTGCTGGGCGATCCGTTGATGGCGCGGCGAATGGGTAACGCAGGATTGGCGCGAGTCCATGCCGAATTTTCCTGGGAATGTGTAGCAAAAAAAACGGAAACCTTATCCCGACAAATGACAAGGAGTGGCACAAATTGAAAAATTATTTCTTTGGGATCTTACTGCTGATTTCAATGCCGGCTTGGGCCACTCTGCCCTTTGAGGCCACTGCGGCCGAAAAGGCAATGTGTCAGGCACGTATTTATTCGCGTTTGGGAGAACGAAACCAGAATACAATTCATATGCACCATTATTGTGATGGCCTGAGGTTTTTGGATCGTGCATATGCTTCCCTGGGCAACAAGGAGGATATGAGACATTATCTGGATCTGTCGATCGACGGTTTTGATTATGCGTTGTCCCATACGGAGGAAGGATATGCCATGCGTGGCGAAATATATATGGGTAAAGCGACTGCCCTGAAGCTGGCCGGCAAAAAGGGAGAGGCAGCGGCTGAGTACATCAAGGCACTTCGCTACAACCCCGATTCTTCGATAATTTACCTGGAGTTGGCCGATTTCTATCAGGGTATGGGCGATAAGCCCAAGGCATTGGAATATGTGACCGAGGGCTTGAGGCACATTCCGGTTTCAAAAGGCCTTAAGTCCCGCTATACGGAGTTGGGAGGCAAGCTTCCATATCCAGAACCAGCTACCAAAATCATACCCGGAGAGACTGCTGGGGTTGAGGTTAAATCAGAGGTTAAATCAGAAGTTACTCCGGGAGCTGTTCCACCCTCTGCGGAAACACCGAGTCAGGTCGTTGATGATACTAAGATAGCGGCGCCAGCCGCAACGACACCACCGGTTGAGCAACCAAAAATTGGCTCACCAAGAAATCCCTATTGCAGGTTCTGCACAGATTGAATTGCATGCCCAGTCTACTGGCCTTACAAGCGCCAACAGAGTTGGACACTGAATTTAGGATGCCCAGTTGCAATTCTGTATGGAATAGGGGCGTT
The DNA here is from genome assembly GCA_963833515.1 of uncultured beta proteobacterium. GTDB lineage: Bacteria > Pseudomonadota > Gammaproteobacteria > Burkholderiales > Gallionellaceae > Gallionella. Next base: position 190,332 of record CAWHYN010000041.1, read on the forward strand.
ACTCTATATTGAGCAACATCATGCGGCCATTTTCACGAGCTTCAGGCGGAACAATGCAGCCAATCAAACAATACTATCAGCACGATCGAACGGAAATGTTGGCGTTTATCCCGCCCAGCGTCGAACGCACGCTGGAAATCGGATGTGGCGCTGGAAACTTTAGCGCGCAAATCAAGGAGAAACTGGGCGCCGAAACCTGGGGTGTTGAGCATCAGCAGGATGCTGCAAATCTGGCTGCACAAAAATTACACCGCGTTCTGTCTGGCGATGTGGAGAGCGCCCTGCCCGACCTGCCGCAACGATATTTCGACTGCATCATTTTCAACGATGTTCTGGAGCATCTCGTGAATCCCTGTTCCATGCTGGTGAAGGTGCAGGAGCTGCTAAGCAAGACCGGCGTGGTTGTCGCCTCTATCCCCAACATCAGGCACTGGCCTGAGTTCGTTAATTATACGCTGCGGGGCGACTGGAACTATGTGAACGTCGGGGTGTTGGATCGCACCCATCTGCGTTTCTTTACCAAAAAGAGCATCATCGCCACCTTCGCACAATGCGGCTATTCATTAGTCGACCTTCAGGGTATCAACCCACACTATTCACGCGCACAGAAGATTGCCAGCCTGCTATCCATGGGTACGCTGGCAGATACACTATATCTACAATATGCCGTCGTCGCCCGACCGATATACGGCGCGGCAGCCTAAAACACATCTCTCACGATGACCGATCGCCTGATTTCTGTTGTCATTCCAATCTATAACGGAAGTCGCTATCTGCGGGCCTGCATTGATAGCGCGCTCAACCAGACTTACCCACAGATCGAAATCGTTGCAGTCAACGATGGTTCCAAAGACAACAGCATGGAAATCCTCAAAAGCTACGGGGATCGCATCCACGTAATAGACCAGGCCCACAGCAGACAGGCCGTTGCCAGGAACAACGGCGTCAAGGCCTGTCATGGTAAGCTCGTGGCCTTTCTCGATCAGGACGACATCTGGGACGACATCAAGCTGGAACGGCAGGCCGCTCTGTTGAACCTTCACAGCAGTGCGCTCGCCACCTACTGCGATCATCGCAGCATTGACAAACATGGCATAGTTATCAACCCGTCCGGCGCAATCTTCTATCCACGAACCTCGGGCCAGATACTTGAACACCTGATTCGCGGCAATTTTATTTTGAGCGCCTCGCTGGTCATGCTCAGGCGCAGTGCTTTTGATGCGGTAGGGGGCTTCGATGCAACCCAGCCCTACTGGTCGGATGATTACGATTTATGGATGCGCATTGCCGCGCGGGGCGCGTTCCTCTACCAAATCGAAACATTGTTGGGTTATCGCCGCCACAGCAGCAATACCTCCGGTAGCGCATTGGAAATGCAGGCCGGAAATGCCCATGCATTTCGCAACCTCGAAATGCACCTAACGAGTGACTGACCTGCTCTAGGCTTTTCGTGCCAGTTAAAACTTGAGATTATGGCTTCCTTGGAGAGGGGAAGTCATGAAGAAGAGCAGATTTACGGAAGTGCAAATAGTCAGCATGCTGCGCGAAGCTGATCGAACAACGGTCGCAGCAGTAGCCAAGGAGCATGGAGTCAGCGAACAGACTCTTTACACCTGGCGTAAGCGCTTCGGCGTCATGGAAACCAATGATGTTAAGCGGTTGCGACAACTAGAGCTGGAGAATGGGCGGCTGAAGAAGTTAGTGGCTGAACGGGATCTTGAAATCGAAGTGATGAAGGAGATTGCCGTAAAAAAGTGGTGAGCGTACCCGCTCGTCGCAAGCAGGTCGCTTACGCCAAGCAGCGCGGCTTGTCAGAACGGCGGGCGTGTACGCTACTGAATGTGGCACGATCATCCCTGCACTATGAGTCGGTACAAGCGGTAAAGGATATACAGGTGATGTCTGGGATGGCGACCCTGTCAGCGCAGTACCCCCGTTATGGCTATCGGCGCATCCGGATATTCTTGGAGCGTCAGGGGCACAAGATGAGCGCGGGACGCGCATACCGCTTGTGGAGCAAGGCTGGGCTACAGGTACCAAGGAAACGCCCGAGACGGCATATTGCCAGCGGTCGACCCAGGCCACAGGCACCGATAGTAGCCAACCAAGTATGGGCGTATGACTTTGTATTCGACACCACGGCGACCGGGCAGCAATTGAAATGTCTGACCGTCGTTGATGAGTACACACGTGAGTCGCTGGCAATTGATGTAGCTGGGTCGATACGCTCGACCAGAGTAATCGAGGTGCTGTCGCAATTGATCAGCGTGCGCGGTGTGCCCAAGATATTACGCTCAGATAATGGGCCGGAGTTTATTTCAAATGCCTTGCTACGCTGGGCCACAAACAATGGGCTAGACATGGCACTGATCGAACCGGGCAAGCCATGGCAGAATGGTGTATCGGAGAGTTTCAACGGCAAATTTCGCGATGAATGCTTGTCGATGGAATGGTTCAGATCAAGAGCCGAAGCCAAAATAGTCATCGAAAGCTGGCGGCATCACTACAATGAAATCCGCCCGCATTCGAGTTTAGGAAATCTGACGCCGATGGCATTCAGATCAATGGGCGGCAAGACCGCTAAAACCGAGGCCATTCTCCAAGTATGACTGGCACGAAGAAACGGGGCAGGTCATGACCACCAAAAGTTACTCCCGCTCTTGCATGACAAGAGATACGAAAGCACCTTGGGCACGGCTTGGCACAATCGACTGGAGGGCAGCCGTAAAGAGGCCATCGGCGCGTACTGTGAAGCAATTGGGCTACGCCCCTCCAGCCTGCCCGCGTGGATCGGCCTGATGAGCTCACTGCTGGCATCAAGGAGATCGCAATCTTGAACCTCGGCCAATAAATTCGTGACTTCCGGGAGTAGGTGTCCAAATCGAATAAGAGCAGCAGGTGGCTCGCCTTTAGCGGCTCGTGAACTTAGCTTCCAGCGCTCGTGCCGAATTTCCGTCCTTGGCAAGCATGATGGTGTCGCGATACTGAGTCCTCTCAACATGATGGTGAGGTTAACCCAGAGTTTCTAACCATTTTGAATTGAGTCCGCTCAGGGATTGTGGTTGACCCGTCGCTTTCCAGCCTAATTCCCCAAGGTAAGGAAGTCCTAATCTCTTGAACGTACGGGTTGAAATAGTTGTTTCGACCTTTTTCGAGTGTTTAGGTCTTGATAGCCTGATAAACTCAATTCAGTCATTATGAGTACCTGCTTGATTGGCATTATTCGGTAATGCCAGCCTTGCAAGCAATTTGAGTTGGCATGGCATGATTTGCCTCAAAATACTCCTGATCAGGGCAGACATCGCCCGCAAGCGATTCCCATGCTTATAGTGATGCCACGCGAGGTTGAACCAAGCTTCCGCTGCGGCTAAACGGAATAGAGGTGCGAATTTTGCGGAACGACCTTCCTTCGCTTGGCGTAGCAGTCGGTCTTTGATTTCGATGCCGGAATCCATGTGCTCCAGGATACGGTTAGGTTTCATGAAAAACCTTGTCCGTCTGCACGTTGAAGGTACAAGCCCTCTGTGATTAGTGCAGTATGTCCATTGAGCGCAGCGCGGATCGCCCAATCGCAATCCCACAGCAGGCATTCCGGGCGGTATTCACCAATGCGTGCAATCGCATCAGCCCTAACGACCGGGCGCTGAAAAGCCATCGGGACGGAATTGAGCAGCGCGTTGACCAGTTTGTCGTCAAATACGATAAGATCATTAGTGATGGTCTCTCCACCCGCTTCGGCCAAACATTTCGCCATGGCTGCATCGTAGTTCTTCTGTCCCCATGTGGCGGCGGTGCCGGAGCAGGAAACCCCCATAAAGACAACATCAACCCCTGGATGATGATCAAGGACCTCGAGCGCGCGTTCCAAGTATCGTGGCGCGTACAGATCATCGTCATCAGAAAGGGTTAGACTTCCCTGAAGCGTTATGAATGCCGGTGTTTTTGGCTGCGGCCCCGCCGAGGGAGATGTCATGACGGATTATTCTTGAACGTCGGGTCGTCGAGACTGGCGGGGGGGGTCGATGCATCGTCCACGATAACCACTTCCATGTCTGTAACAGTCTGTCGGATCTGGCTATCAAGCGCTTCTGACAGCAATCCGGGGCGATTGTGTGTCGGAAGGATGCTAACTGATACGAGGGGCATGATTCAGCTTTACCAATTGAAGTGTTCGTGGAACATGGCGAAGCAAGCCCGTCCTCCTGTTCAATCCATTTCATCAAAGCTTTATGCAGGCTATCGGCAACTTCTGGGTGCTGATCCGGCGCATTTATTCTGGCAGGCGGGGTCTGTCTTCCAAATCAAACAGGAGCAACCGATGGCTCGATTCCAGCGGTTGGTACACTAGCTTCCAGTTCCCGCGCCGAATCATTCCTGTCCTTTGCCTGCAAAATGGAATCGCAATATTGTGGTTTGATCGCCATGGTGCCACTGGCTCGATACCGGCACCCCCCGTCAGTTCGACCAAGTCGGGATAGCGCAGATGCTCCTCGGGCAGACCAGGAATATCTGCGACCCAAATCCCGGTCTCATTGAAAGCGTCAAGTTGCGGGCATTGCTGATCCTGCTCAAAGCAGGCGGCCAGTGATACTTAATTACCATGCCGAGGCCGAGGGGCTTGCGCCCTTGCAGTTCCAGCAGCGTAGGTGCAAGGTCGATGCTGCGAACCACCTGATCGACTATTCTGGATGCAGCTTTGCGCCGGTCGCGAATCAAGAGTGGAATACGCGAACTGAAATCACCGACGGCCAATTACCTTGCCCCCAAGTGTCATGCTGGAAAAATTCCATGCCAGTGATACACGAATCTACGACAATGATAATAGTATTGTCCGCCAAGCCACAACCATCAAGGTGTTGCGGCATCTTGCCCACCTCGTAGATAGAACTCCGCCACGCAGCCATCGTATAGATCAATGATTTGATCCAGGTCGGAGAATTCCTCTTTGGGTGCGCCCTGTCAGGGCGGATAATCTCGAATGGGTCAGTCAATCGTGCCATGGCGAACTTTTACGATACCCCCATGTAAGCCGGATCGGAAAATCTCGTGTTCCACGGCCATTCCGAGGCAAAAGGCGGGTGCATTGTCCAATAAAACACATTGAGAAAAAAGGGTTGGGTACTTTCCGCCAGACGCGACACGAGTCGCCTTGCACGCCGTCCCATCTGCTGAGTGAGAGGCACGGGCCCGAGGTAATAAATTTCTGGTAGCAGCAGTCGCCCTAAACGATTGTGCGTGAACAGTGACACAAACAGGCCGGTGTAAGTCCTTTGGTCCCTGCCGAATCAAGTACCTGATGTTCCACTGGTCTTCGGGCAAATCGGTGTAATCGAAGCCGAAGGAGAATTTGCCATGTCGCCACCGCACCAGTCAGACAATGCAGCAGTGCGATAACCCAGCAGCTTGAGTTAAGCTGTGGTAAAGCGTCGAGCCCTGAGACGGGTTTCAGGGTCGGCGACGGAGATTCTGCTCGGATGCCATGAGTGTGCGGCCAAGTTCCGGTCATCAGCGAAATCAGGCTGGGTGCGGTGCGGGCGCAAGGTACGTGACAAAATTGGTGAATAACATGCCCTTCTCGCTAAGCCTATCAATGTGGGGCGTAACGGCGCGACGATAACCTAGCGTGCCCAATCGGTCTGCGCGAAAGGTGTCTGACCCGATCATCAAAATGTTGGGCGGCGCATCAGCAGGGGGCGTTTCGGCGACCGGCGCGGAGGATACGCATCAGGCAGCCAAGCCGCACACGTAATCGTGCCGCACATAAAAAACAACGCTGCCGCCCAAATGGGATAAATGTCGGCAATCTGGTTCTGCGTGACCAATTGCCACGACGCGGTGATCAGCAACAGCAAAACGGAAGCGGCGCAGGCAAACTGCAACAGATGAATGCGCGTTGGCGTCATCCAGCTCCAAAGTAAGTAGAAGCGACTCGTGCGGTAGTGCATGAAGGCGCACCAAGCAATCCAGGATTAAAGCGCAGCTTGCGAATAAACTGAAGCGTAGTCCCGCCCCAGGAATAATCCCCAGAATCGCGGAGATTGCGGCAAGTGCGCCGGACCAGTCGCCGCCCAGGCTCACATTAAATAATATACCAACAAACCTGCCACCCCTGTAAACAGCATGATGGTGAAAG
>CAWHYN010000042.1:0-10689 GCA_963833515.1 uncultured beta proteobacterium
ACAGATTCGGATTCTTGTTATACACAACTAACGACTATGCCACTGCCTTCTTAAGTTTAACGACACACTTTGTGTCGGATACTAACCCTTAATTTCTTCTACCATGTTCGATAGCTAGCCGGTAAATTTCCAGTAAGTCTCTCATCTGCGTCGATAAACCTCCACGTTTTGACCAGACCCCATTCAATATCTTCTCCTGTCAGTTCGTCAGCAGGGACACCGGAAGCGATTGCGTCGGTAGTGTGTGGTGAATTACCGGGTAACGTCCACTATGGAAAAGGTTGTTGATTGCAAGAGCTAACAACGAAATATAATATTAGCCAGCATAGCCACCACCATCCACAGCCAACCGTAATGCTGTATCTGCGCCGCGTTAATCACCATGATCATCGCAGTAGCCGCGCCAGGGGGGTGCAACGAATGCGTCAAATGCATGACAAAGATCGACAGGCCAACCGCACAAGAAGCGGCTATAACTGGATCTGTGATGAACATACCGCACAGCCCCCCTATCACGCCGGAAAGCATATTGCCAACCATAAAGGGCCAAGGCTGCGCCATAGGACTATGCGGTGTGGCGTACCGCAATACATTTGCCGCCGCCATTGAGGCAAACAAAATCAACGGATGTCCTCCATCAGGCAGTAAGCGCAAGGTTTCTCCCAAAAGAAGCATTCCCAACATGGCAGAAAAAGCACTTCTAAATTTTTCGGTAATATTAACCGAATCAAAACCTGGCCTTAATGATGAAAAAAGGTCTTTAAGGTTCATGTGGTTTCTCAAGCAATTTCCGAATTATTCAAGTTCTAAAGTTATTTTTTCAGCATTGTCATTGCTAGATTTCTGAATCAAATGCGCAATCCAACCCGCAATAAGAAAAATGAAAATATAAATGGCTATGTTGTTTGACCCCATCGACCCCATGTTAATTGAATCCATTATTTACTCCTAAATTAATGCTCTTAACTCATCACACCCAACTGTTTTCCCAGATGCAGGTCTACTAATAAAATCACAACTCATTGGCCCTAAGACTGGGGAAAAACAGGTATCTTCAAATCTTCAATCTCACATAAGTTGAATAACAATCACTCTTTTGATGCTGAACGATTGATCCTCCAGCGTAATTCTTTGCCGGACTTGAAATGAGGGACATTCCTTGCGGGGATCTCTACTTTGTCACCTGTCTTTGGATTTCTCCCTAAAAGTGGAGGACGGGAATTCAGGCAAAAACTGCCGAAGCGTCGAATCTCTATACGTCCTCCATGCGCCAGCGTGGTGGATATCGCATCCAAAATCACTGAAACTGCGTGGCATACATCTCTTGAACGCAGTTGGGGATATCGTTCGGCTAAAAGTGCAATGAGGTCTGATCTGTTCAACGTATTATGTCCTATTTACCTAACTGCTTGAGATGAACGTGGCATAGCTGCGCAGCTTTTTGAGTTGCAGCGATAATGTGCTCACCCAGCGCTGTATTGAGCTTGCCTTGGACATGGAAACGTTCAAGCACGGCATCGGCGAATTCCTGCATTGTGCGATTGTGGCTGCTTGGATCAGCAGACTGCGGGCTGGCTGCTTGAAAATACAGCATGCCGTTACACTGCGTGATGGCAAGCATGTAACAGTCGTGCCCATGAGCGGTGACCTGTTTGTCCCATACCTCAAAATATTGAGTATTGCTGTACTCCGTATCACTTATCGTACCGATCTGCTTGGCAATGGCCTCAATAAATGGCTGAGCCAGATTGAGCTGCGGCATCAGTGTCATGTGATACTGACCAGGCCGTTCGATAATCAGTGGGTTGTTGAGCGGTGGCGTCTTTCCTGGGCGGAAGAATATGAGAAACAGAACAGACAGGGTAATGATGGTTAGCGTTTCAATCATGTCTTTAACCTAAGATATATCATTTCACGAATTCAAGGAATTGCTAATATATTCACATCACTCCTTAAATTCATATTGGATTATCAGCTTGATTTTGTAGCCACGGGTTACGCCAGTTGATCATGGGGGTGGGGGAAATTGATTCTGCAGCCATAAAATTAACGCGTAATAATCTGGCAACTGGAATTATCCGTAATGCCGATTGTGCAGTGCTGGATTCTTGCAAGCGAATAGCTGTTACTTCAATTTCATATTCTTGGGGCATGACCTTGTAAAGCGTTATCTTCCCTATATTTTGTAAACTCACTGCAACCCTGATAGACCACCTGTAATCAAATCCCATTTTCCCTAAATGAACTTTAATAAAATGTGAAAGGCCAACAAACTTGCCTGCTTGTGAAAAATATTTTTCAGATCTTGCTAACTCATATAGAAATTTATCCTGAGAAACGATATTAAATGTGAGCGGCATGATAAATTCGCTAAGCAGATTAAGTATATTTTCTGAGTAAAAATTCAGGCATGGCGAGGCTATGCATCTTGCCGTTGTCACACTGGCCTACTATTCATACATCATTCGTTTTGCTGTTCGCGTTTCTCTGTGGGGAACTTTACTGATGGCTTGCAATTTTCACGCGCAGCCTCGCGCTGCTCCGGCATTGGACGTATCGGATGATTGGCGGCCTTTGTTTCTGGTTCATCCAGATCGGCTAAAAAAATATTTTCTTCATCGGAACTCGCCATAGATTTTTTGAGTTCGCCCATTCTTTTTAGCATTTCAAATAAATCTTTGTAGTCTTCCTTTCTGATTGCCATTTATAATTTTTGAAAGTTCTTAGCGTAATATATAGATGGAGGGGAGAAGTGGTTAAGCATCCATGACATCATTTGATGATCAGTATTTTCCAATACTGAAGGTTCAGTGACCGCTGCTTTTTCACCAATCGCCCCCTCCCGTCCGACCAGAAGATTAGTACGCCGTTACTGGCAATTAATTCACTACTAATTTAACTGATGAATAAAGTCATCCCTACGGTTTTCTTTCCAGCACTTTTCTTCATGGCAAGTTAGACGTGGCTTCTCTTCTCCAAAGCTAACAGTCTTGATTTGAGACGAAGAAACACCAAGCAATTCCAAATTTTTCTGAGCGGCATCGGCACGTCTGTTGCCTAGGGCAAGGTTATATTCATCGCTACCGCGCTCATCGCAATTCCCTTGTACCGTTACGATATCGTTTTTGTGTGCCATGATAAACTCGGCTTGCTGCTGTAGTACATCCCGGAACTCTGGTTTAATTTCAGATTTGTCAAAATCGAAATAAATACTTTGTTTTTGCAAAGATTGTACGGAAGCGTTTACTGAAGCGCTTAATTTATCAGCGGTCATTTTGGCGGCTGCTAATTGTCTTGCTTGGGTTTCTGCATTGGTAGCAGCACTTCCTGTAGTTGCATTTGTATTTGAGTTTGCTGAGGAGTTCATTGCTGGGTTCATCGCGGGGTTACTTGCAGTTTTTCCAGCACCAGCCACATCTCCCTTGGTTGTGGAGCAAGCGATAAGCATAAATGGAATCAAAGCAATTATTAATTTTTTCATACACAACCTCCTTGGTAGTCATTAAAGTCAACTGAAATCATATTTGCCACATACATTGCGACAAATACAGTTGACGCTAATGTAGTTCATGTAAATTCGAATTGCAAGAGACACAAGATATAAATCGGCAATATAATGACAGGGTGATGTAATAATTCATCAATGCAGAGGTCATACAAATTGAGCAAACGGACAAAAAATCAGATTTCTCTTCAAGTGCTTAAGAAATTCCGCATCATTTATGGCTCCGTTCGCCAGCATTTCCGAGAAATAGAGCAAACTTGTGGTGTCACGGGTTCACAGTTGTGGATACTGCAAGAGGTTGCCAATGATCCAGGCTTAGGGGTTTCCGTTTTAGCTGAACGATTGTCTATTCATCAGTCAACTGGTAGCCAGTTGGTTGAGAAACTCGTAGGCCGTCACCTGATCATTAAAGAGCGCAGCAAAGAAGATCAACGAAGAGTCGGTTTATGGTTGACCGCCGAAGCATTAGAATTGTTAAAGAACTCACCTGGTCCCGCAGAAGGAATACTCCCTGAAGCTTTACAAGCATTATCAGAATCAGCATTGCTTACCTTGGATAAATCTCTTATTGAGGTAATTGGGCAATTGCGCATTCGCGATGATAAGTTTGCCGACAAACCTTTATCGGATTTATAGAATTTCCGTTTGCTTGGTTGTCGGTAATTTGCATGACAGTGCTGCGCAGATTTGATGTCGACAATGCTGGGGACGGCAATGGCTGCTTCAACTCAAGCTGTGGCGATAGGTGGTAGATTTATTCATCAACAAATAGCTCGCCGACATCTGGCTATCCTTCTGTACCCCGCGCAAATATTGCGTAGCAATTCTGCGTCAACCCTTTCGTTTCTTTCTCGATTAGCAATATTTTCCTAAGGCATCTCGATGCATGCGTAATCTGAGCAAAATAATTTTCTTCATCAATGATTGGCACAAAATACATTTGTGGTAATATAAATGATGCAAACCTTACTGGCAAAGAATTTGAATTGGCATGTGGCAATTTTCAATGCATGAATGCATTCATATCAGATTAAGTTCTTAATGCTGCGGAGGATTTTGTGATTTTTGATTTGAAACGTAGGATAGTATTCTGGAGCGGGGCGATTTGCGTAGGTTTAGTAGCAATACTATTTGCGGTTGCTTGTGAGCGTGCAAACGATCTGTTCCACAAATTAATTTTCATCTCTCCTTACCTTCCCCTGCTGGTTACCCCAATCGGGCTTGTGCTGATAGTCATCATTACCCGAAGGTATTTCCCTGGCTCTCAAGGAAGCGGAATTCCACAAGCCATCGCATCGCTTGAAACAAATGATAACAGTGAGATACGTGAGCAAGTCTTATCGCTGCGCATCATAATCGGGAAAATCCTACTCACCATTTTGGGCCTTGCATTTGGGGCATCCGTTGGACGCGAGGGCCCTACCGTTCAAATCGGGGCATCCATCATGCACCGTCTGGGGAACTTGGCCAAGTTCTCAAAGCACGACATGGAAAGAGGGCTAATCCTCGCTGGCTCAGCAGCCGGAGTAGCCGCTGCTTTCAACACTCCGCTTGCTGGCATTGTGTTCGCTATCGAAGAGTTGGGGCGCTCATTTGAAAAACACAACAGTACAACCATACTTATGACTGTGATTTTCGCCGGTATTACTTCGCTGGCCTTAGTAGGGAATTATTCCTATTTTGGACATACCGCAGCCACATTGGCATTCGGCAGTGAATGGGCCGTGGTTATCATTTGTGGAATTACTGGGGGACTCCTTGGTGGAGCTTTCAGCCGATTTCTGATCGAAGTCAATAAAGGTTTATCTGTGCATATTGGCGCATGGATGAAAGCTAATCCTGCTGGGTTTGCAGCCATCTGCGGATTACTTCTTGCGCTTATAGGCCTAGCTTCTGGCAACACTACATATGGGAGTGGTTACAGCGAAGCGAAATCTCTTCTCAACGGAAGTGCGATATTGCCAGAGAACTACGGAATACTGAAGATGGCGGCTACGGTTGTTTCCTATATAAGTGGAATTCCTGGCGGCATCATGGCACCGACTCTTTCGGCTGGCGCAGGATTGGGGGCCAATATTGCACACATCTTTACATCCATGCCGGCTAGCGCAGTGATCATTCTTGGGATGGTCGCATACTTTGCCGGCGTTACCCAAGCGCCAATCACGGCTTTCGTCATCGTTATGGAAATGGTTGATAATCACGAAATGATACTGCCTCTGATGGCGACATCGTTAATTGCCCACGCATGCTCCAGGCTGGTCTGCCCAGCGCCACTGTATTACACCCTTGCACAGAATTTTATACGCGGTCAGTTATTCGAAGCGGACTCAAAAGTCGCTCACCGAAAAATTCATTGAGTGTTAATCATGCCATCAGAAGGACTTACCAAGATACTTACATCAGTTACAGTTTGTACTGTTTTCATTTTCGGCAGCATTCTTGTCGCCTATTTTTTCTTGCCACTTGACCAACCAAAATCCGAAGTATTTCCAGTATGGACTGTCCAAACATCGATTCAATCTTGAACGATTTGATTGCAAATCAGTCGCCGATAAAATTCGAGGTAAAGATATGTTAAGAACTCTTATATTGCTAATCATGTTGACCTCTGTCTTGATGGCGCAGGCTGCATCTGATAATGAGGTGAATATTAATCGGGATCGCGTAATTCTGAGGCACACCTCGTCTCCGAGGTTGCGTTCCTCGATTGCGCTGATTTACGACGTGCGAGGTCAGCGCACCCTGTTCACTAAAAACGCTGATACTGTTGCGCCTATCGCCTCCATCAGTAAGTTGATGACTGCCATGGTGGTGCTTGACGCACAGTTGCCGATAGGTGAAGAAATCCGCATCAGTGAACAGGATATTGATACCCTCAAAAGCACCCATTCTCGTATGCGTTCTGGAATGACCCTTACTCGCGGTGAGTTGCTCAAGGTGGCGCTGATGGCGTCGGAAAACCGTGCCGCAGCCGCGTTAGCACGCACCTATCCTGGAGGGACCGAAGCCGCCGTAGCAAAGATGAATGCCAAGGCGAACGAACTGGGCATGAATAACACACACTTTCTTGATCCTACCGGCCTGAATAGCGGCAACGTTTCCACTGCTCAGGATCTAGTAAAAATGGTATTAGCGGCAAAAGAGTATAAATTAATCCATCAAGCGACAACATCCTCATATCACCTCGTGCGGCAGAATGGGCATCGCTCACTCCTGTACAAAAACACGAATCCCTTAGTTAAAAACAAATCTTGGAACATCTCCATCAGCAAAACCGGTTACATCAACGAGGCGGGTCATTGCCTTGTTATGCAGGTCAATATTAAACACCATCCGGTAGTGATAGTACTTCTTGATTCGATGGGCAAAGGTACTCGCATTAGTGATGCCAGGTGCGCAAAAAAGTGGATTGAAAACTCACTGGCTCGCTCCGAACAACAAGGTTGAATATTGAAACCTTGTGCGTATCGAGGAAATATGATGAAGGCATAAATTAATCTTGTGTAGAGGGCTGGATATTTTCAAAACGGGGAGTGTGTCTAACGTACTCTCGATCAATAGGAAGTTTGCATATGTACTTGGTAAAAGATTTGTCGTTTTTGCATTTGGTTCAGAACGCCAGTGTATTGGTGCAACTGGTGATGGGGCTGCTGTTGCTGGTTTCGCTGATGTCGTGGTGGTACATTTTTCTCAAGATGTTTGCTATCAGATTGGCTATGAAGCAGAGCGAAGAATTCGAGGATTTGTTCTGGAGCCAGTCCGACCTCAACCGGCTATACCAGAATTCCAATGTGTCGGGTGGTGGGGCGGGCAGCATGGCGCGTATTTTTTCTGCGGGACTCGCAGAATTCGTCAAGCTGAAGAAAAAAACGGGCGTCGATAACAGCTCGGTGATGGATGGCGTGCGCCGCGCCATGCGGGCCACCTATCAGCGCGAGATGGATAACCTCGAATCGCATTTGTCTTTCCTGGCTACGGTCGGCTCGGTGAGTCCCTACGTCGGTTTGCTCGGTACGGTGTGGGGGATCATGAATGCGTTCCGTGGTTTGGCCAATGTCGGCCAAGCCACGCTGGCACACGTTGCGCCCGGTATCGCCGAGGCGCTGGTCGCCACCGCGATGGGGCTGTTTGCCGCGATTCCTGCCGTGGTGGCGTATAACCATTACGCGCATGATATTACGCGGCTGTCCTCGCGCTTCGAAAGCTTCATGGAAGAGTTTTCCAACGTCCTGCAGAGGCAGCCATGACGCGGTGCGCGATAGCGGTGGGTGCGGGAATGGCTGCCTTGCACCTCCTCCCGCAAACGGCTGGCTTCGCCAGTAACGTGCCGGAGGTGCAGCCATGAGCAGCCGTTCCGCCCTCAAGCCGATCAGCCAGATCAACGTGGTGCCTTACATCGACGTGATGTTGGTGTTGCTGGTGATATTCATGATTACGGCACCGCTGATGAATCCGGGGCAGATCGATTTGCCCAGCGTGGGCAAGTCGCTCGCCCCTCCCATTGCGCCGCTGGTAGTGGTGATCAAGAAAGATAATACGCTGGCGTTACGCGACCTGAGTAAAAGCGACTATGAGCAAGACGTATCGCGCACTGAACTGGTCGAATTGCTGAAACAGAAACAGGACACTGAACGCGGATCAATCAGTGGTCATTTCTGCCGACAAAAATGTGCGTTACGAAGAAGTGATCAATGTGATGGACGTACTGAAGCAGCAGCAAATCAAAAAGGTCGGGCTGCTGGTACAAACCAGGAACCAATGAGCACGCTTGCCTATTCCTATCCCGAGCCGTATAAACTGCCTGCCGGCGTATTGGCGCTGGCGGTGCATGCAGCATTTTTTGCGTTGCTGTATTTTGGCGTCAACTGGCACAACGACCAGCCGCAAGGCATGGAGGTGGATATTTGGAGTGACTTGCCCTCACCGCAGGTGGAGCCGGTTATAGTGGTGCCCCCGCCACCGCCGCCGATGCCGCTGGTGGAGCCAGTCAAGCCGATTCAGATGCCGAAATTGGCCGAACCTGTGGAGCCGCCCAAGGCCGACATTGAAATGGCCGTAAAGAAGAAAACAGAAAGCAAAATTGCCGAAACCCGTGAAGCCTGTTGAAGTTAGGCGGATTCCGCTAAAAATCACTAAGCCGATACAAATTAAATCGGCAGTTAATGTACAAAGGAATGTTAATCTGACAGCAAATACTAAAGCCTCAACAATCAATCAAGCCCAGCCTATCAGAACTGAACAGACGCTCGTGGATCAACAGGCAATGGCTGCACAGGTGGCAAAAGTAGAGCAATCGCATGCACGTGAGGTTCAGGCTGCAGCCATTGGCAAAATGGTAGATGAATACAAGCTCAAGATTATTTCCAAAATTCGTCGCAACATCGTTATGCCACCTGATGTGCAAGATAATATGCAATCAGAATTTGACGTGATATTGATACCCGGAGGATCAGTATTGAGCACCAGTTTGACCAAGCCGAGCGGAAACTCTGCTTATGACGAGGCAGTTGATCGGGCCATTTCTAAGGCTCAACCTTTACCATTGCCTTCGGATGTATCGCAATTTAACAAGTTTCGTGAACTGCATCTAACTTTTACTCCTAAGGAATAGTTAATGAAAGGAATGAACTTGCTACGTTATTTTTGCTTACTTACTATGCTTAGCTCGGCACTTCCTGCGGGAGCCGCACTGAATATTGAAATCACTGGTTCAGGTGAGCACCAAGTTCCCATTGCCATCGTACCATTTGCTGGCGAGGAAATGCTGGAGCAAAAGATTAGTGGCATCGTATCGGCAGATCTGGCGCGTAGCGGACTATTCCGACTAGTTGCCCCTAAAGATAAGTTACCTCACAAACCTAGTGATGTGGTCTACACAGACTGGACAGGGATGGAAGCGTTGTCAATTGGTCAAGTAGACAAATTGCCTGACGGCCATATTACGGTAAATTTCCGTTTGCTGGATACAGCCAAAAATAAAGAATTGATCGGCCAATCAGTCTCCGGCAAGATTGATCAGATACGCGCAATCGCCCATC
Organism: uncultured beta proteobacterium; assembly: GCA_963833515.1. Taxonomy (GTDB): domain Bacteria; phylum Pseudomonadota; class Gammaproteobacteria; order Burkholderiales; family Gallionellaceae; genus Gallionella. The sequence continues at coordinate 9,547 of CAWHYN010000042.1, forward strand.
GAATAGCGGACATGATTTTCGAAAAACTCACTGGTGATCCAGGCGTATTCAGCACCCGCATTGTCTATGTCAACAGACAAGGGAAGATCAACCGGCTAGTGGTGGCAGACAGCGACGGCTGCGGCGAACAAATTGTCCTGTCAAGCAAATCACACATCATGTCTCCTGCGTGGTCTCCTGACGGTAGACATCTCGCTTTTGTGACTTTCGAACACGATCATGCTGCGGTGTATGTGCAATCGCTGTTTACAAATCGGCGCATGGAAGTGACTAAATTACGTGGCAGCATCAGTGCCCCTGCATGGTCTCCAGACGGACATCAGCTTGCCATCGTGCTGACTCGCGATGGAAATTCTCATCTCTATTTAGTTAAACCAGACGGCAAAGACCTACGTCAAATTACATCAGGCGATGGAATTGATACCGAACCGAACTTCTCACCGGATGGGCATAACCTGATATTTGCCTCAGATCGGGGCGGCAGTGTGCAGATTTACGAGATGCCGGTAGACGGAGGGACAGCCAAACGCCTGACTTTTGAGGGGGGTAATAATTTTTCGCCACACTATAGTCCGGACGGTAAAAGTTTTACATTTTCCAGTTGGAACAACGGACGATTCTATATAGCAACCGAAGATTTTCAAACTAAACAAAAGCAGATATTAACTGATGGAGGATGGGAGAAAAAACCTAGTTTTTCCCCAAATGGCAAGTTAATCCTGTTTTCAACTGAAGCAAATCAACATGGTGTATTAGAGACGGTTTCAATTGATGGTAGAGTTAAACAAATGCTGTCTACACAGAAAGGAGATATTTTCGATCCGATGTGGGGTCCTCGCTTAAACAGCAAGCACCACAACATTACAAAGAGCAATTACACCCAAACTCAGGTCGCCTTTAGACTGAATGATGTAGATTTGGCAAAGGGTTTCACGCCAACTTGCAAGGCTGCGATGTGATAATTCTAACAAGCAGATTTATTCAATAACTTTTGTGTGCAACGCAGTCATATTGCTTGATTGCTTGGCCTTTTGCTATTACGTTGCATGAGAGCGGTCGCTTGTGACCGTTCTTGACCGACTGTTACCGGTCGTGTCCGCTTTCATGCAGGATGTTTTACACCTCGACCTGCAGCAGATGGCG